>NZ_JAHQZS010000001.1 GCF_019061145.1 Anianabacter salinae
ATACATCGACGGGTTCTATAATCCCGTCAGGCGGCATTCATCGCTCGGCTTCCAGAGCCCCATCGCCTTCGAGCGAAGGGCGCGCGAAGTGAGCTAAACGCTCTCCACGAAATCCGGGCAAGTCCAGGAAACACAGGCCAAAGCCCCACGTCTTCCTGGCATTGGTCAGCCCGATGAGCAGGTCGGCGATCTGCTCGTTCTCCTCGTCCAGCATCGGGCTGTATCTGTAGCATGTCTCGCTGATGCCGAATGCGCGGCAGGCCAGCGCGATGCTGGTACCCTTCATCGCCACCGCTTTCACGGCCAGCTCGCGGCGCTGAGCTGGCCGTATCATTTTTTTCCGAGAGCTTCCTTCAGCAGATCGTTCTGCATGCTGACATCGGCATACATGCGCTTCAGTCGGCGGTTCTCCTCGGCCATCGACTTCATCTCGCTGATCAAGCTGGCGTCCATGCCGCCATACTTGGCGCGCCACTTGTAGACCGTGGCGCTGCTCATGCCGTGTTCGCGGCAAAGCTCGGAAACCGGCGCGCCGTTCTCCATCTGCCGCAGGATACCCATGATCTGGGCCTCGGTAAAACGTGTCTTCTTCATCGGAATCTCCTCAGACATCATGCCGAGAAAATTCTACGTCCGCATACCCCTAAGATCGGGGGGGATTACCATGCCATGGGCGTAATTGTTGGCTCAAGGCCGAAGTTTGGTTTCGGTTCGGTCCAGGCCAATGCGGGCCCCCGCAACCAAATTCCTCAGCTTTATCAAACGCTTAGGGCGCCCTTCGGGGCGGCGTTTGCGCTTGGACCCGCCGTGGACGCACTGCGACGCCTACCGAGTCTGGCCTCAGCTGCGCCCGACCACAGATCATCGCCTCCGAAGTTTCAGGCCGGATGCTGACTGGCGCTACGTGAACCGGCTTGCTGGCCTATTCGAGGCGCTCGAAGGCGCGGGAGAAGCCGGAGAGCGTCACGTTCATCCGGGTTTCCGCGCCGTTGCTGGCTCGCATGGCGACGCCAAGCGTGCCGCCGCCGATCATGGCGTCGATCATTTCCTGTTCTGCTTCGTTCACGACGAAGCAGCCGGTTTGAAGGCATGTACTGATCTCGAACGTCCACGAGGCGCCATCATCCACGACAAGGTCGATCCCGCGAGGCAGGTCGAGGCCAAAGGGCAATTGAACGATCAAGGTCGGGCTGGCGTCTGCCGGAGCCTCCTGCAACGAAATGCTCAGGATCGCCTGGTTGTTCTCGGCGGAGGTGATGGTCATCGTCGCCGCGCAACGCAGCTCGTCTTCGGCGACGTTGTTGCACTGCACGCCCCAACCACTGCTGTTGGCCTGACTGGTCTCTTGTGCGGGAGCCTCGGCATCCTGCGCCATGGCGCCGCCAGCTGACAGGATCAGCATGGCCGAGGTGCGTACAAACCAGGGTTGTAGCTTGCAGGGCATGAAGTGCTCCAGATCAGTGTCGAGAAGAAATGGTCGCCTACCGGGTACCCAAGTTGCGTAACTGATAAGCTCTCGTGAGGTCAATAAAACTCATGACCGCCCGTGAATTCGTAAGGAGTCACGATCGGCAGTAGATTTATCGCGTTCCCCTGACGCGGTCGGTGATGTTGCAAGAACTTCTTTCCGCAGGTTGTTTTCTGAAGTCGCCGCCGCAAAATCTTGCAGGTTGCCGGGGGGGGAGTTCTTTTTGGCTCTTGAAAATGGTGGTGCGACCCTCAGGGACACCACCACAAACCCGGCCAGAACGCTTTACCAAAGGCTCGGTTTCAAGATCATCGCCGACAAGGGCGTCTACGATCTGCTCGAATGGCGGGACACAATGAAGGTTCAGGTAAAGAGCGCCTCGTACTGCACGCTGTCACCGAATTGTGCCACCGGAACGATGAATTTCTCGAAGGTTCCGAGGGCCGGGTGACTGAGCGCGTAGATGCTTTGCGGAAGAAGCGGCACCGCCGCAGCCTCACAGATCAATGAAAAGGCGCTGCTCTCTCTTTCCCCGCGTCTATTCTGATTGATCTCGACAAGATCGACCGTCATCTCTCCACCCGGGTGAGCCAGGGTGAAGGCATCCCCCTGAAGATCCGCAGAATCGCTGTGTTTCATGACGCTGTCCAATAGGTCCATGCGTCAGAAACAAGCGAACACGCGAAGCCGCGCGTCAACGCCACTCGCGCAGAAAGTGTGCTCATGGTCCGCGAACGCATCTTTCTGATGTCGACAATGCGGTGTGCCGCGCCAAGTGGTCGCACGCAGGCGAGGCACTCAGCCCATTGTCCCGCCGGGCTTTGGCACCCTTATGGAAGGCTGGCACAGGGCTTGCATCGACAAGTCCGGCCCAAGGGGGGACCGGCACCGTCATGACAAACGATCGCATTCCGAACGGCCCAGGCTTCGCTGATCCTTTCACGCTTGCGCCAGAAGGTCCGCAAAGGCCGGTTTCGCGTTGCATTCCGCCGCGGAATTTCCAACAAACCCGTGATCCCCGACCTTGCGGAGACGCGCATGTTTTCTGACAGCAGCCTGCTACCGATCATCGCCATCCTGCCCTTCCTGGGGGCCCTTGTTCCGGGCGTGATGATCCGGGCGGGGCGCACGGCCTGCGCAAGCTTCACTGCGATCCCGACGGTTCTGGCCCTTGTCATGCTGGGCACGCTTGCGCCCGGCGTGATGGACGGCACGGTCTACCGGGCCGAGATCGTCTGGCTGCCGCAGCTTGGCCTTTCGGCGTCGTTCTTCCTTGACGGGCTGGGGCTTTTGTTCGCGGGGATGATCCTGGGCGTCGGCCTTCTGATCACGCTCTATGCGCGGTATTACCTGTCGGGCGAAGACCCGATGGGGCAGTTCTACACCTACCTTCTGCTGTTTCAGGGCGCGATGCTGGGCATCGTCCTGAGCGACAATATCCTTCTTCTGCTGATCTTCTGGGAACTGACATCGCTTTCGTCCTTCCTGTTGATCGGCTACTGGAAGCACTTGCCCGAGGGCCGCCAGGGCGCGCGCATGGCGTTGACGGTGACGGGCGCTGGCGGTCTTGCGATGATCGGCGGGATGCTGATCCTCGGCAATGTCGTCGGAAGCTACAACCTGACCGACATCCTGGCGGCGGGCGACCAGATCCGCGCGTCGGACTGGTATGCCCCGGCGCTGATCCTGATCCTGCTGGGCGCCTTCACCAAGTCGGCACAGTTCCCGTTCCATTTCTGGCTTCCGCACGCGATGGCGGCGCCGACGCCGGTGTCGGCCTATCTGCATTCTGCGACGATGGTGAAGGCCGGCGTGTTCCTGATGGCGCGGATGTGGCCCGCGCTGGCGGGGACGGACATGTGGTTCTACATCGTGGCGACCGTCGGACTGGTAACCATGGTGCTCGGCGCCGTGATCGCGCTGTTCAAGGATGATCTGAAGGCGCTCCTGGCCTTCTCGACGGTGTCACATCTGGGCCTGCTGACCATGCTCTTGGGCTTTGGCACGCCGGAGGCCGCGATTGCGGCGGTGTTCCACATCATCAACCACCTGACGTTCAAGGCCGCGCTGTTTATGACCGCCGGGATCGTCGACCACGAGGCGCATACGAGGGACATCAAGCGGCTGGGCGGGCTGGCGCGGCTGATGCCGATCACCGCGACGATCGGCACCGTCGCGGCGCTGTCGATGGCGGGCATTCCGCTGTTCAACGGGTTCCTGTCCAAAGAGCTGATGCTGCACGAGGCGGCGCATGTGACCTGGTACCAGAACCCCTGGATCGTCGGCGCGCTGGCGACGCTCGGCTCGCTGTTCTCGGTCGCCTATTCGCTGCGCTTCATCTTCCACGTCTTCGGCGGCCCCGTGCGCGACGACTATCCGGCCAAGCCGCATGACCCGCCGTTCGGGCTGTGGGCCGCGCCCGCGTTCCTGTGCGTCTTCGTCGTGCTGATCGGCGTCGCGCCGTTCTTGGCGCAGCCGGTGGTGCGCATGGCCGCCGAGGCGGTGACGGGCGAGGAGCTGAGTTTCTACTTCAAGATATGGCACGGGGTGAACACCGCGCTTCTGATGTCCATCGCGGCCATCGTCGGCGGGGTGATCCTGCTGGGGCTGCACCGGTATCTTGACCGGCTGTGGATCGCCGCGCCGCGCCCTGAGGCCAAGACGATATTCGACGGTTTGATCGCCGGTGTGGTGGGCTGGATGCGCGGCATCACCGGCTGGCTACATCACGGCGCGATCAGCCGCTATCTGGCGGTCTTCGTCGTGGCCACGCTGGTCGTGGGCGTCGCCGCCTTCCTTGGCGGCGAGATGGGCCAGCAGACGCGGGCGCTGACGCCGATTCCGCCGGTGGCGCCGCTGGGCTGGCTGCTCTTGGTGGTGGCGACGGTTCTGGTCGTCGTTCATCACCGCTCGCGGTTTCGCGCGCTGGTGCTGATCGGTGTGATCGGGCTGATGATTTCGCTCGGCTTCGTGTTCCTGTCGGCGCCGGATCTCGCGCTGACGCAGATCTCGGTCGAGACGGTGACGATCCTTCTGCTGCTGCTGGCGCTGCACTTCCTGCCCAAGGAAACCCCGGTCGAAAGCAGCGGCGGGCGCCGTTTCGGCGACGCGGCCATCGCCATCGCGGCGGGCGTGGCCGTGGCCGGGCTGGCCTATGCCTTCATGACTCGCGACTTCAACAGCATTTCGGATTTCCACCTCGCCAACTCGAAAAGCGGCGGCGGCGGAACCAACGTCGTCAACGTCATCCTCGTGGATTTCCGGGGCTACGACACCTACGGCGAGATCATCGTCCTGGGGATTGCGGGTCTGGCCATCTTTGCGCTGATGGAATCGCTGCTGGCCGGGCCTGCCGGGCGGCGCCTGCGCAATGCCGACTATACGCTCGACCGGTCCAAGGACCGGCACCCGCTGATGATGGTGGTCGCCACGCGCGTGATGTTGCCGATCGCGATGATGGTCGGCATCTTCATCTTCCTGCGCGGGCACAACCAGCCGGGGGGCGGATTTGTCGCCGGGCTCGTCTTCTCGATCGCGCTGCTGATGCAATACATGGCCAGCGGCTTTGCCTGGACCACGCGCCGCCAGAGGCTCGAGTATCACGCCCTCATCGGCTTTGGCGTCGTGATCGCCGGGCTGACCGGGGTGGGGTCGTGGTTCGCAGGTCGGCCGTTCCTGACCTCGTCCTTCGGCTATTTCGAGTTTCCGCCGATCGAGGAATTCGAACTGGCGACTGCGATGCTGTTCGACCTTGGCGTCTTTCTCTGCGTGCTGGGGGCGGTGATGCTGATGCTCTTCGGCCTGTCGCGGCTGGCTCGCCATGCAGGCGAGACGGTGAACAAGGAACCGATGGAATACGATCCAAGCAACGCCGTCGCGGCCGCCACCACAAGGGAGCGCCGCTGACATGGAAATACTTGTCGCAACCGCTGTCGGCGCGCTGACCGCCGGGGGGGTCTACCTGATCCTGCGGCTTCGGGCCTTTGCCGTGATCCTGGGGATGGCCATGCTGTCCTACGCGGTCAACGTGTTCCTGTTCTCGACCGGGCGTCTGGCGATCAACGCCGCGCCGATCCTCACCGGATACGAGGCGGGGGATTATTCCGGCTACACCGATCCGCTGCCGCAGGCGCTGGTCCTGACGGCCATCGTCATCAGCTTCGGCATGACGGCGGTGCTGGTGATGTTCTCGCTCGGCGCCTACCTCGAGGCCGGGGACGACCGGATCGACATGGACGGCCCCGATACGCTGCCGGACGGCGAGGCCGAGGTGACGGACGGCGCAGAAGACGCGGCTCACCTGACCATCGAGATCGAGCCCAAGGAGAGCGGCGCATGAATCACTGGATTGTCGCGCCCGTGATCCTTCCGGCGCTGCTTGCGCCGCTGATCGCCTTCGTCATGCGCCACGACATCGTGGTTGCCCGCGCTGCGTCCGCGGCGGGGACGGTCGCGCTGGCCGCCATCGCCATCGGCCTGACGGTCATGGCGGCGGGCGGCGAAACGCACGTCTACTATCTTGGCAACTGGCCTGCGCCCTTCGGGATCGTCCTGGTGCTCGACCGCCTGTCGGCGCTCATGGTGCTGCTGACGGCGCTGCTGGCGCTGATCGTGCTGTGGCACGCCATCGCCACTGGCTGGGACGCGCGCGGGCGGCATTTCCACGCGCTGTTCCAGTTCCAGCTCATGGGGATCTGCGGCGCTTTCCTGACCGGCGACGCCTTCAACCTGTTCGTCTTCTTCGAGGTGCTGCTGATCGCGTCCTATGGCCTGATGATCCACGCGGGCGGCAAGGTGCGGCTCAAGGCGGGCGTGCAATACGTGGTGATGAACCTTGCAGGCTCCACGCTGTTCCTGTTCGCGCTGGGCACGCTCTATGCCGTGACGGGAACGCTGAACATCGCCGATCTGGTGGTGAAGGTGCAGGACAGCGCCCCCGGCGATCAGGCGCTGATCCGGGTGGCGGCGATGCTGCTGCTGGTGGTCTTTGGCGTCAAGGCGGCGCTGGTGCCGCTGCATTTCTGGCTGCCTGCGACCTATTCCAACGCGCCCGCACCCGTCGCGGCGCTGTTCGCGATCATGACCAAGGTCGGCGCCTATTCGATCATCCGGATGCACACGATGGTGTTCGGTCCGGACAATGCGGCGACGGGGTCGATGATCGGCGACTGGCTGTTTCCTGCGGCGGTGCTGACCATCGCCGTCGGGGCGTTCGGCGTTCTGGGCGCGCGGCGGTTGATGCCGCTGCTGTCCTATTCGGTGATCGGGTCGATGGGGACGCTGCTGCTGGCGGTGTCGGTGTTTACGCCCTATGGCACTGAAACCGCGCTGTATTACCTGATCCATTCGACCTTTTCGGCGGCGGCGCTGTTCCTTCTTGCCGATCTCGTGGTCTCGCGGCGGGGGGGCGACGGGCTGGGTGTGCAGCGTCCCACCGTACAGAACGGGTTGTTCGCCGCGTTGTTCTTTGCCGCAGCCATCGCGATGGCCGGGATGCCGCCTCTGTCTGGCTTCTTGGGCAAGTTGCTGGTGCTGGACGCGCTGCGCGGGCCGGATGTCATCGTCATCGGCTGGACCGCGATCCTGATCGGATCGCTCATAACGATCCTTGGCTTTGCGCGGGCGGGCAGCGTTCTGTTCTGGAAATCCACCGCCGCCCCGCCGCCCGAGGCAGCACACGAAGCGGAACAGGGCGCCGCGCCCGTGGACCCGCCAAGCCCCGCATCCGCGTTGGCCATCGCGCCGACGATGATGGCGCTGGCGCTTCTGGCGGCGCTGACCGTGTTCGCCGGGCCGGTCACGTCGTACCTGCAGGACACATCCGCGCAACTGCATGATACGGCGGGCTACGTGTCATCCGTGCTTGCGCGCGACGGGGAGGCAGAGTGATGTTGAGACGGCTATTCCCCCACCCGCTTCTGTCGATCCTTTTGGCGCTGATCTGGCTGGCGCTGGTGAACACCGTAACGGTCGGGCAAGTGGTCCTCGGCGGGGTGCTTGGCATCGTCGTGCCTCTCATCACCGCAGCCTACTGGCCCGGACGCCCGCGCATGCGTGCGCCTCTCATGATCGTCGAATACATCGTCGTCGTGGTGTGGGACATCATAGTGGCCAACATCCAGGTCGCGCTGATCATCGTGTTCAAGCGGCAGAAGGACCTGAAATCGGAATGGGTCACCGTCCCGCTCGAGTTGCGCTCGCCCGAGGCGATCACCGTGCTGGCCGGGACGATCACGATGACACCGGGCACGGTGTCCGCGATGCTGTCGTCCTGCGGCACCTCGATCCTCGTGCATTGCCTGCACACCGATGACCCGGTCGCGGTGCGCAACGACATCAAGACCCGCTACGAGCGGCGGTTGAAGGAGATTTTCCCATGATCACCTACGCCATCTTCTTCGCGTTCGGCTGTTACGGGCTGGGCCTGCTGATGAACCTGTGGCGGCTCGCGCGCGGGCCGGGCCGGGCGGACCGCATCCTTGCGCTCGACACGATGGTAATCAACGTCATCGCCCTGATCGTGCTATATGGCATCTGGCAGGGCACGGCGGTCTACTTCGAAGCCTCGATGCTGGTGGCGATGGTCGGCTTCGTGTCGACGGTGGCCTATTGCCGGTTCATCCTGCGCGGCGACATTATCGAATAGGGGGCGGCCATGATCGTAGAAATCGTCATATCCTTCTTTCTGGTCGTCAGCGGCCTGTTCGGGCTGGTCGGCAGCTTTGGCCTGATAAAGCTGCGTGACACGATGCAGCGGCTGCACGCGCCGACCAAGGCCACCACGGTCGGCGTTGGCGGCGTTCTGGTCGCGTCGATGCTGTATCTCGCGCTGGTCGAGGAGTCGTTCTCCTTTCACGAGGTGATGATTACCCTGTTCCTGTTCCTGACGGCGCCGATCACCGCGCATTTCATGGCGCAGACGCATATCCGGATGCGGGTGGACCGGAACGAGCTGCCGCCGACGCAGCGCGATTTCGGCTGGTCGCTGTTCGACGAGCCGCCAGAGATGGACCCCGCGCCGACCAAGGACACCGCGAAAGACACCGCCCAAGGCAATTGAGCCTTGGCGTCATGCGTCCGGCCGAGGCGCCGGAGGAAAGGACGAGCATGCAGATCTTTCGCTGTCCGTCCTGCGCCGGGCAGGTCTATTTCCCGAACACCTTTTGCCCCTGCGGCACTGCGATTGCTTTCGATCCCGACCGGCAGGTGATGGTGGCGGGCGCGCTTGCCTGCGCCAACCGGACCCGGATTGACTGCAACTGGGTGGCGGCGGGCGGCCCGCTCTGCCGGTCCTGCGCGATGAGCGAGACGGTGCCGGACCTCGACGCGCCGCCGAACCTTGACAACTGGGCGACGTCAGAGCGTGCAAAGCGATGGATGCTGGCGAACCTCGCCCGCTGGGGCTGGTTCTCGGCCTCGGATCAGGGCCGCCTGCCACGCTTCCGCTTTCTGTCCGAGCAGACGGCGCAAGGCCCGGCGCCGGTGACGATGGGCCACGCGGACGGCGTCATCACCATCAACGTGTCCGAGGCCAGCGATACGGTGCGCATGGCCCGGCAGGAGCAGCTGGGCGAGCTGTATCGCACGATGCTGGGACATTTGCGCCACGAGATCGCGCATTTCCTGTTCCTGCGGCTGGCCGAGGATTGGTCGTTCCTGAACGGCTTTCGCGCCCTGTTCGGGGACGAGAGGGCCGACTATGCCGCCGCGCTTCGCCTCCACCACGGCGCGCCCCTCGATCCCGGCGCGCATCACATCAGCACCTATGCCACCGCCCACCCGCACGAGGACTGGGCCGAGACCGTCGCGCACCTGCTGCATCTGGTCGATCTGCTGGACAGCGCGCTGGCGGTTGGGTTGTCGCTGCCAAGCCGACCTGAACAAGGCCCCGGCGCCTATGAGGCACAAGAGACAGGCGCGCTTCTGGACCGGGCGGTCGAGGTGGCTTTGGCGGTGAACCACGTCAACCGCGCGCTCGATCTGCCGGACCTGTATCCTTTCGTTCTGACCCAGGGCGTGCGCGACAAGCTGGCGTTCGCCCATGCCGCCCTGCGCAGCGGGCCGACCGGGCACTAGTGATCTGCCCGAATTTCCGGCGGCGCGCCCATTTCCTTTGCGCCACCAATGCCCGCCGTCCTGCTGCACGCGCCTTGCGCAAGGCGCCCGGACCCGTGCATTGCTGTCGTCATGGCGATCGTCAAAGTGGTCGCGGTCCTTGAACGGAATGAGCCATGGCGATCCACGCAAGCATCTATCACCTGACGCATTATTCCTATGACCGCCCCGTCAGCCTTGGGCCGCAGATCATTCGCCTGCGCCCTGCGCCGCATTCGCGCACCCGCGTGATCTCGCATTCGCTGAAAGTGTCGCCGGGCGGGCATTTCGTGAACCACCAGCAAGACCCGTTCGGCAACTGGCTGGCGCGCTTCGTGTTTCCCGAACCGGTGCGCGAGTTGAAGATCGAGGTCGATCTTGTCGCCGACATGACCGTCTACAACCCGTTCGATTTTTTCGTGGACGACAGCGCGCAGCACTGGCCCTTTGGCTATCCCGCCGATCTGGAACATGAGCTTTCGATCTACCGGGTGCCCGAGCCTGCGGGTCCGCGCCTGCAATCGTTTCTCGACACGCTCGACCGGAGCGAGGATCACACCGTCGATTTCCTCGTCGGCCTCAACCGCCGCATCTCGCAGGTGGTCGACTATACCATCCGCATGGAGCCTGGCGTGCAGACGCCCGAGGATACGCTGGGCGCCGCGTCGGGGTCGTGCCGCGATTCAAGCTGGCTTCTGGTGCAGGTGCTGCGGCATCTGGGGTTCGCCGCGCGGTTCGTGTCGGGCTACCTGATCCAGCTGAAACCCGATGTCGAGGCGCTGGATGGTCCCTCGGGCACCGACCGCGACTTCACCGACCTGCATGCCTGGTGCGAGGTGTATCTGCCCGGCGCGGGCTGGGTCGGGTTCGATCCGACATCGGGCCTTCTGACCGGTGAAAGCCATATTCCGCTGGCCGCGACGCCGCATTTCCGCAGCGCCGCGCCGATCTCGGGCGGGTTCGCTTCGGCCGGCACGCCCGAGGTCACATTCGCCTTCGACATGCGCGTCGACCGCGTCGCCGAGCATCCGCGCATCACCAAGCCGTTCTCGGATGAGGACTGGACCCGGCTCAACGCCCTTGGTCAGCATGTCGACGCGCGGCTGGCAGAGGGTGATGTGCGCCTGACCATGGGCGGCGAGCCGACCTTCGTGTCGATTGACGATTTCGAGTCCGAGGAATGGAACACCGAGGCCGTCGGCCCGCAGAAACGCGGCTTTGCCGACACGCTGATCCGCAGCCTGCGCACCCGCTTCGCGCCCGGCGGGTTCCTGCACTACGGTCAGGGCAAGTGGTATCCCGGCGAAAGCCTGCCGCGCTGGACTTTCTCGCTGTATTGGCGCCGCGACGGGCAACCGGTGTGGAAGAACCCCGATCTCGTCGCACAAGAGACGCAAGAAACGGGGGCCGATGCCGCAGCGGCAGGCCGCTTCATGGAACATTTCGCCGAGACGCTTGGCATCCCGGCGCAGAACGCCCAGCCCGCCTACGAGGACCCGGCGGAATGGATCCTGAAAGAGGCGAACCTGCCGGCGAACGTGACGCCAGAAGAATCCAATCTGAAGAACCCCGAGGACCGCGCACGCTATGCGCGGGTGTTCGGGCGCGGGCTGGACGAGGCGGCAGGCTATATCCTGCCGATCCAGCGCTGGCAGGCCCGCCCTGACGCGCCGCGATGGCGGTCCGAGATGTGGAAGCCCCGGCGCGGCAAGCTGTTCCTGGTGCCCGGCGACAGCCCTGTCGGGTTTCGCCTGCCGCTTGGCGCGCTGCCGCATATCCCGCCGACGAAATATCCCTACTCCTACCCCGCCGACCTGACCGGGCCGCTGGCGCCGCTGCCCGACTACCACGAACGCCTTGCCGCCTTGCGCAAGGACATCCAGGACGAGCTTGCCACGCTGGCGGACGAGGAAGCCGAGCAGCGCGACAGGCTGATGCCCGATGTCTCGCCCGGCCATACCCAGCGTGCGACCCTTGGCCAGCAGGACGACGTGGAACGGCAGGGCGTGGTGCCACAGGACGAAAGCGTCAGCGCCGACCCGGCGCTGGGCGCGGTGCGCACCGCCATCGCGATCGAGCCGCGCGACGGGCGTTTGTGCCTGTTCATGCCGCCCTGCGACGCGCTGGAGGATTACCTGGAGCTTCTGGCCGCCGCCGAGGAAACGGCCGAGGCGCTGGGCCTGCCGATCCACATCGAAGGTTACGCGCCGCCCGACGATCCGCGCCTGAACGTCGTGCGCGTCGCGCCCGATCCCGGCGTGATCGAGGTGAACATCCACCCCGCGCACAGCTGGGAGGACTGCGTCGCCACGACCGAGGCGATCTATGACGAGGCACGCAAGGCGCGGCTGGGCGCGGACAAGTTCATGATCGACGGGCGCCACACCGGCACCGGGGGCGGCAACCATGTCGTCGTCGGCGGCGCGACTCCGTCCGACTCGCCATTCCTGCGGCGGCCCGATCTGCTCAAGTCGCTGATCCTGATCTGGCAGCGTCATCCGTCGCTCAGCTACCTGTTCTCGGGCCTGTTCATCGGCCCGACCTCACAGGCCCCGCGCATCGACGAGGCGCGGCACGACACGCTGTATGAGCTGGAAATCGCGTTGGCGCAGATCCAGCCGCCGGGGCAGGGCGCTGCGCCGCCGCCGTGGCTGGTCGACCGCCTGTTGCGCAACATGATGACAGACGTGACCGGAAACACCCACCGCGCCGAGATCTGCATCGACAAGCTGTTCTCGCCCGACGGGCCGACTGGGCGGCTTGGACTGGTGGAATTCCGCGGCTTCGAGATGCCGCCGGACCCGCGCATGTCGCTGGCCCAACAGCTTTTGATGCGGGCCATCATCGCACGGTGCTGGGAAGCGCCGGTCGAGGGGCGCCCGGTGCGCTGGGGCACGGTGCTGCACGACCGGTTCATGCTGCCGCATTTCCTGTGGGAGGATTTCGTCAGCCTGCTGTCCGACCTGCGGCGGCACGGCTATGACCTCGATCCCAAGTGGTTCGAGGCGCAGTCTGAATTCCGCTTTCCGTTCTGCGGGCAGATCGAGAGCGAGGGCGTTCATCTGGAGATCCGGCAGGCGCTGGAGCCGTGGCATGTGCTGGGCGAGACCGGCGCGATTGGCGGCACCGTGCGTTACACCGACAGCTCGGTCGAGCGCTTGCAGGTCAAGATGACCACGCTGCATCAGGATCGCTACCGGGTGATGTGCAATCGCCGCCCGGTGCCGTTGCAGCGGACAGAGGCGTCGGGCCTGTCCGTGGCAGGCGTCCGGTTCAAGGCATGGCAGCCACACGAGGCGCTGCATCCGACGCTGCCGGTCAACGCGCCGCTGGTGTTCGACATCTACGACGACTGGACGGGCCGCGCGCTGGCGGGCTGCACCTATCACGTCGCGCATCCCGGCGGGCGCAGCTATGACACCTTTCCGGTCAACGGCTACGAGGCCGAGGCGCGCAGGCTTGCCCGGTTCGAGCCGCACGGCCATTCGCCCGCGCCCTACCGCCCTGATCCGGAATATCCGCACGCGGAGTTTCCGTTGACACTGGACCTTCGCCGTCCCGCCGGGCTTGGATAGCCCAAGTCGCATCAGGGAGGACGCGGTGAACGACGACGGGACGGCCTTTGCCGCGCATCCCTACCTGTCGGGGTATTCCCCCGGCTCCGGCGCCGCGGACGAGGTGTTCGACGCCGCCGGGCGGATGCGCCCCGCGTGGCAGCCGTTCCTGTCGATGTTCACCGGGTTCTCGCCGGACGAGGTGCGCCAGCGCTTCGAGCGCGGCGATCAGTACCTGCGCGATGCCGGGGTCTATTTCAGGCGTTATTCGGGCGATCCGCTTGATGCACGGCAATGGCCGCTCAGCCATGTTCCGGTGATCCTCGACGAAGGCGAATGGTCCACGATCTGCGACGGGCTGGCGCAGCGCGCCGATCTGCTCGAGGCGGTGATGGCCGATCTCTACGGGCCCGGCACGCTGGTCGCGGACGGGCATCTTCCGGCAGAGCTTGTCGCGGGCAATCCGCACTGGCTGCGTCCGATGGTCGGGGTCCGGCCGGTCGGCGGGCACTACCTGCATTTCCTGGCCTTCGAGGTCGGGCGGTCGCCCGATGGCAACTGGCTGGTGCTGGGCGACCGCACGCAGGCGCCGTCCGGCGCGGGCTTTGCGCTGGAAAACCGGATGGCGACGCGGCGGATCTTTCCCGAACCCTATCCGCGATCCTACACGCACCGGCTGTCCGGTTTCTTCGAGACGTTCCGCGAAAGCCTGGGGCGCCTCGCACAAGCGCCCGGCGGCGTGGCGCGCGACATCGGCCTTCTGACGCCGGGCCGCGCCAACGACGCTTTCTTCGAGCATTTCTACATCGCCCGCTACCTTGGGATGCCTCTGCTGGAAGGCGAGGACGTGATCGTCGAGGACGCAGAGGCCAAGCTGCGCACCATCGAGGGGCCAGTGCCCTTGGGTCTTCTCTGGCGGCGGATCGATTCCGAGTTTGCCGACCCGCTGGAATGCGATCCGACCTCGCGCATCGGTGTGCCGGGGCTGATGCAGGCCGTGCGCGCAGGCAACCTCGCGCTGGTCAATGCGCTGGGCTCAGGCGTGCTGGAGGCGAGGGCGATGATGGCGTTCCTGCCCCGGATCGCGCGGGTTCTGACAGGCGCACCGCTTGCCTTGCCGAACCTTGCGACATGGTGGTGCGGCGGTGCCGAAGAACGCGCCTTCGTGCAGGCCAACAGGCGCCGCATGGTCGTCGGCCCGGCGCTGGCGACGGACCTGCCGTTCGGTCAGGCCAATGACGCGGGCGCGCCGGGAGATGACGCACCGGGGCGGGGCCATGTCGGACAAGAGGCGGTGACGCTGTCCACGACGCCGCGCTGGATCGGGGACGGCGCGGCTGGGCGGCTGGTGCCCTGCCCGATGACGGTGCGGGTCTTTGCCGCGCGCACGGCGGACGGTTGGCGGTTCATGCAGGGCGGCTATGCCCGTGTCGGCCCGCCCGGCGACGCAACCGCGCTGTCGATGCAAAGCGGCGGCGCGGTCGCGGACGTGCTGGTCGTATCGCAGAGGCCGGTCACGCCGCCCTCTGCGCCCGGGGGCGAGCCGCAAAGTGTCGGCGCGGCGCCGCGCAGGCGCGCGGAATACGCCGCCCTGCCGACCCGCGCAGCCGACAACCTGTTCTGGCTGGGCCGCTATGTCAGCCGGTTCGAGGATACGGTGCGCCTGCTGCGCGCGCTTCATCTGCGCATCGCCACCACCGCTGCCTCGGGCGATCCGCTGCTGGACGCGATGACCCTTGCGCTCGACGCCCTTGGCGTTCCCGCCGACAAGCCGCTGCCGGCGCATGTCATTGCGGTTCTCGACCGTGCGCGCGATTGCGCCGAGAGGGTGCGCGACAGGTTCTCGGTGGATGGCTGGGTTGCCATCGACGATCTGGTCCGCACGGCGCATGATCTGGCGCCGCGCATCGGGCCCGGCGACGATGCCGCCCGTGCGATGAGCGTCCTTTTGCGCAAGACATCCGGCGTGTCGGGGATCGTGACCGATACCATGTACCGCTTTTCGGGGTGGCGGTTCCTGTCGCTGGGGCGGGCGCTGGAACGCGCCGACATGCTGGCGCATGCCTTGTCGCGCTTCGCTGTTCCGGGCGGTCAGGCGGGGATGCTGGATATCGCGCTCGAGGTCGGGGACGGCGCGATGGCGCACCGGCGCCGCTATGCGCTGCACGCGTCCGAGGCGAGCGTGATGGAGCTTTTGGCGCTGGATGCCGGAAATCCCCGGTCGCTGCTGTTCCAGGTCGAGGCGCTGCACGATCTGGCCGCCGCCCTGCCGAACGCCGCCGAGGCAGGCAGGCCCGGCCCCGTCCTGCGCGCGATCCTGCCGCTGCGCAGCGCGCTGGAAGTCGCGCAGCCCGAGACGCTGGGATCCGACGCGCTGACGCGCCTGCGCTCTGACCTGGCGGCGATCTCGGATGCGATCACCGGGGCCTATTTGCGGTGACGGAAATGGACTATGACGTCTCGCTGCGGATCGACTATCGCTACAGCCTGCCGACGGCGCAGGGTCAGGCGCTGGTGCGGGTCGAACCGCTGGACGTCCCGGGCGTGCAGGCGGTCCGCGACCTGCGGCTGGTGCTTGACCCCGCGCCGACGGAACGGCGCATGTTTCGGGACTTTTTCGGCAACCATGTGACGGCGCTGGCGTGGGACATGCCGGTGGCGGAACTGTCCCTCGATTTGCGGTTCTCCGCGCTTCGGACTGCGGTGCCGCCGCCGGATGTCTCTGCTCGGCTGGACAGGTTGGCCGACAGCATCGCGGCGCTGCGCAGCCTGTCACCAGACGCGCCGCAGCACTGTCTTGCGCCCTCGCGGCGGGTGCCCCGGGATGCTGGGATGACAGCATTCGCGCGCGCCGCACTTCGCCCCGGCATGACCGCACTGGAGGCGGTGCTTGCCATCGCCGCGCGGCTGCATGGAGAGATGCGCTTTGCTGCCGGTGCGACCCATGTTGACACGCCCGCCGCCGAGTCGTTCGCGCGGCGTGAAGGCGTCTGTCAGGACTTCGCGCATATCCTGATCGGGTGCCTGCGCAGCATCGGCATTCCCGCGGGCTATGTCTCGGGGTTCCTACGGACCGTGCCGCCGCCAGGACAGCCCCGGCTGGAGGGCGCGGACGCGATGCACGCCTGGGTGCGTGCCTGGGTCGGCGGCGATGCAGGCTGGATCGAGATCGACCCGACCAATGATTGCCATGTGGGGACGGATCACATCGTGATCGGCTATGGCCGCGACTACGACGACATCGCCCCGGTGCGCGGCGCGTTGCGCGGTGCCGGGCGGCAGGACAGCGTGCAGCGCGTCGACGTTTCGGTGCGCGGTTAGGGGGCGAGCCGCGCCAGCAGGCTGCGCGCGCTGTTCGATCGCGGCGTCCACAGACCCCGCTCGATCGCTTCGTTCAGCCGCTCGGCGATCTCGCGCAGCGCGGCCGGGTTCACATCCTCGATAAAGTCCCGCGTTGCGTCGTCCTCCAGATAGGCGGCGTGCACCAGGTCGAAGTGGTGGTTGCGCACCGCGCCAGTGGTGGCGGCAAAGGCGAACAGGTAATCCACCGTCGCCGCGATCTCGAAGGCACCCTTGTAGCCATGGCGCTTGACGCCTTCGATCCACTTGGGGTTCACCACGCGCGACCGCACCACGCGGCCGATCTCGTCTTCCAGCGTGCGGATGACCGGGCGCTCGGGCCGGGAATGGTCGTTGTGGTAGATCGGGCGGTCGGTGCCTTGCAGGTGCTTCACCGCCGCTGCCGCACCACCCTCGAACTGGTAGTAGTCGTCGGAATCCAGAAGGTCATGTTCGCGGTTGTCCTGGTTCTGGACGATGGCCTCGGTCTGGCCCAGCCGGGTCTCGAACGCGGCGCGGGCGCGCACGCCCTCGGCGTCCTTGCCGTAAGCGTAGCCGCCCCATTCGAGATAGGCGTTCGCCAGATCGGCGGTGTCGTTCCAGATGCGTTCGTCGATCAGGGCCTGAAGCCCCGCGCCGTAAGCCCCGGGTTTCGAGCCGAAGACACGGAACTGGCCCTCTTCGCCCTCGGTGCGTGCCCGCGCGGCGGCGGGGTTCTGGTCGGGCGGCTCGTCCAGCGCCATGACGGCGCGCGCGGCGGCATCGACAAGTGCGATCTGCTGCGGAAACGCGTCGCGGAAGAACCCTGACACGCGCAGGGTCACATCGACACGCGGACGGCCAAGGACCGAGGCAGGCAGCACCTCGAATCCGGTGACACGCCGGTTCGCGGCATCCCACTGCGGCTTGACGCCCATCAGCGCCAGCGCCTGCGCGATGTCGTCGCCGCCGGTGCGCATGTTGGCGGTGCCCCATGCGGTCAAGAGCATCGTGCGCGGCCAGTCGCCGTGGGTCTGCAGGTGCTTGTCGATGAGAAGGCTCGCGGATTTCCAGCCCAGCGCCCAGGCGGTCGGTGTGGGCACCGCGCGGCTGTCGACCGAGTAGAAGTTGCGCCCCGTGGGCAGCACATCAGGCCGCCCGCGCGTGGGTGCGCCCGAGGGGCCGGGGGCAATGGCGCGCCCGTCCAGACCGGTCAGAAGGCCGTTGATCTCGGCCGCGCCGCAGGCGGCGATGGCGGGGCGGAGGCGGGTTTCGATGTCTTGCAGCACGGCGGCGGTCGCGGGGCCGACCGAAGGCGCTCGCTCGCTCGCGCTCGCCTCGCCCCTCCCGCCGTCCCGCAGGAGCGCTTGCGCGAGGAGTTCGAGGCGCTCGACGGTATCGCCGTTGCTGCGCCACGGGTCCGTTGTGAGGTTGGCAAGACTGCCCGGCTTGGTAGGCGAGGGCGCGGCCATGTCGCAATCGAGGGGGTCTATCGCCAGCGCGAGGTCCGTCGCCATCGCGCGCAGAAGCGAGGCATTGCCGCCCTTGCCGTCTCCTCGCGGCGCACGGGCCAGCGCGATGGCGAGGTCACGCTCCTGCACGCCGCTCGGCGATCGCCCGAAGATGTGCAGTCCGTCGCGGATCTGCGCCTCTTTCAACTCGCAGAGGTAAGCGTCGAGCCGCGCCAGATCGGTGTCCTCGTCGCCGCCGGTCATGCCCACGTCGAGGTCGAGGCCGGTCGTAGCGGTCAAAGACAGGATCTCGCGTCGCAGGTGCGCGATGCGGCGGGGATCGACGCCCGCCGCTTCGAAATACTCGTCCACCAGCGCCTCGAGATCGCGCAGCGGCCCGTAGGTTTCCGCGCGGGTCAGCGGCGGGGTCAGGTGATCGACGATGACGGCTTGCGCGCGGCGCTTGGCCTGCGTGCCTTCGCCCGGATCATTGACGATGAACGGGTAGAGATGCGGCATCGGGCCCAGAACCGCCTCGGGCAGGCAATCCTCGGACAGCGCCACGGCCTTTCCGGGCAGCCATTCGAGGTTGCCGTGCTTGCCCATGTGCACGATGGCCTGTGCGCCCCAGTGGTCGCGCAGCCAGATGTAGAAGGCGAGATAGTTGTGCGGCGGCACAAGGTCGGGAGAGTGATACGTCTCGGTCGGGTCGATGTTGTAGCCACGCGCGGGTTGCAGGCCAACGACGGCATGGCCGAAGCGGTGGACCGACAGCTTGAAGCCCTGCCCGTCGAAGAAGGGATCGGTCTCGGGCGCGCCCCAGCGGTCTTCGATGCGCTGGCGCAGGGCGTAGGGAAGCGCCTTGTAGGCGTCGAGATAGGCGTCCAGCGGCAGCGTCTCTCCGCCCTGCCGGTCGGCGCGGTCGGTCAGCCAGTTGGTCGGTCCTGCGGTGACCCGTGCCATCAGATCGGCGCTGCCCTCGGGTGCGCCCTCGATACCGTAGCCCGCCGCCGCGAGGCTGGACAGCACATGGGCGGTTGCGGCGGGGGTGTCGAGACCGACGCCGTTGGCCAGCCGTCCGTCCTTGTTGGGGTAATTCGCCAGCACCAGCGCGACCTTGCGCGCCGCAGCCGGGGTAGCCCGCAGCCGCGCCCAGTTGGCGGCCAGCCGCGCGACGAAATCGATGCGGTCGCCGCGCGCCCGGTAGGCGGCGATCGGGCATTCGGTGGCATCGTCAAAATACGCCTCGCCCTTGAAGCTGATGGCGCGCGACAGGATGCGGCCGTCGACTTCGGGCAGGGCCACGTTCATCGCGATGTCGCGGGCGGACAGACCGGCGGCGCTGGTCTGCCACGCCTCTTCCGAGCCGCCCGACAGGATCACCTGGAACACCGGGGCGGCATTGGCCGAAGATGCTGCAAGCGGGTTCGCGGGGCCGGTGTCGCCGTCATGCGGCGAGCCGACGGCAAAGGCGGTGGCGTTCAGGATCACTTGCGGCGGTGCGGCGCGGAACAGGTGATCCAGCGTCGCGGCGCTGACCGGGTCCTTCAGCGAGGCGACGAAGACCGGCAGCGGGTTCAACCCCTGCCGCAGCAGCGCCTTCACCAGCCGGTTGATCGGCGCCAGCCCCGCGCCTTCGACCAGGGCGCGGTAGAAGACGATCGGCACCACGGGCGCCCCGTCCGTCCAGGCGGCACGCGCGGTTGCAAGGTCGGACACGCCCGCGCCCGGCCAGTAGACCCCTGCGCGCAGCAGCGGGCGCGCCGCGGGCGGGCGTTCCCCCATTCCCAGCATGTGGCGGGTGTAGGCCAGAAGGTTCGTCGCGTTCTCTGGCCCGCCTTCGACGAAATAGGACCAGAGCGCGTCGTAATCGCCGCCCGGCACCGTCGAGAGCGCGCGCAGGTCGGGGTCTTCCTTGTCGTCGCCGGGCAGGAAGGCGACCGGAACACCGGCGGCGCGCAGATGCGCGTGATACTGCTCGACCCCGTAGCGCCAGTAGCCGGTGCCGCCCAGAACGCGGGCGATCACGAGGCGGGACTTCGATGCGCACTGGTCAAGATGCAGATCGACGGACATCGGATGGCGTAGGTGCGACAGGCTGGCAAGGCGCAAGGTCGGGGGGGTGTCCATCGCCGCCCGCGCCTCGGACAGCGCGGCAAGCTCGGTGTCGGCGGCGGACAGGATCACCACGTCGGCGGGGGTCTGGCCCAGATCCACGGGCTCGCCATCGTCGATGGCACCGGGCGTGGCGGCAAGAAGGTGCATCAGTCAAGGGTCCGGGCTTGGGTCACGGGGGGAGCGTATTTGGACAAAGAAGAAACGGGGCGCGCGGATCAGGTCAGGGGCTTTTCCATGAACAGGCTGGTGGCATTCGCGGTGTAGTCGCCGAAGGGGCCGCGCGGGGCAAAGCCGTGGCGGGCGTAAAGCCGGTGCGCGGAGTCCAGTTTGTCGCCGGTTTCCAGCCGAAGGAGCGGCAGGCCAAGCGCGCGCGCCTCGGCCTCGATGGCACCGAGAAGGGCGGCGGCGGCGCCCTTGCCACGCGCGACGTCCGCGACGAACATCGACTTTACCTCGCCATAGCCGTCCCGAAGCGCCAGCGCGCCCGTGCCGACGATCGTGTCGCCCAGCCGCGCGGTGAAGAACCGGATGTCGGGCCCGGCCAGCGCGTCGAGCGACAGGAAATGGTTTTCCTCCGGTGCGAACAGCCGCTGCATCAGCGCATGGCTGTCCCGCAGAAGCGCCGTCGCTTGCGGGTCGCGCGGATCGCCGGGGCCGACGGTGAGCGTCATGCCGACAGCGCGGTCTCGATCGCCGCGCGGTCAAGGCCCGCCTGGCCAATCACGACAAGCCGGGTCTCGCGCGGCTCGTTCGCGGTGAGGGGGCGGTCGAAATAGGTCTCGATCCGGGGGCCGACGGCTTGCAGCGTCAGGCGCATCGGTTTGCCCGCGACGGCGGCGAAGCCCTTGAGGCGCAGGATGTCATGTCTGCGGATCACGTCCGCGACCATCTCGGCGAAGGCGGCGGGGTCGGTGATCTCGGGGCGGGTGACGACGAAGCTTTCGAATTCGTCATGGCCATGCTCGTGCTCATGGTCGTGATCGTCACCATCATCGTCGTCGTGATGGTGGTGATGGTGCACCTCGTGGCGGCTGTCCATGTCATCCTCGGCGGCGGCCCCGCGGCCCAAGAGGACATCGACCGGCAGCGCGCCGTGGGACGCGCGGATCACCTGCACGCCCTTTCGCGCCTCGCCGGTCAGGCGGGCGGTCAGCGCCTCGGCCTCTTCCGCGTCCAGGAGGTCGGATTTGTTGACGACGATCATGTCGGCGCAGGCGATCTGGTCCTCGAAGAGTTCGGACAGCGGCGTCTCGTGGTCGAGGTTCTCGTCCATCTTGCGCTGAGCATCGACGGCGGCGACGTTGTGGGCAAAGCGCCCTTCGGATACCGCCTTGCCGTCCACCACGGTCACCACGCCGTCGACGGTGACGCGGGTGGAAATCTCGGGCCAGGAAAAGGCGCGCACAAGCGGCTGCGGCAGGGCAAGGCCAGAGGTTTCGATCACGATGTGGTCGGGCGGATTGGGCCGGTCGAGCAGCTTTTGCAGCGTCGGCACGAAGTCATCCGCGACGGTGCAGCAGATGCAGCCGTTCGACAGCTCCATCACGTCGTCGTCGGTGCAGGTCTCTATTCCGCAGCCCTTGAGGATCTCGCCATCGACGCCGAGATCGCCGAACTCGTTGATGATAAGCGCGATGCGAAGGCCATTCGCGTTCTGCAGCATGTGGCGGATCAGCGTGGTCTTTCCGGCGCCGAGAAAGCCGGTGACGACGGTGGCGGGGATCTTGGCGGGCATGGTGTGCGTCCTTCAAACGAATGTGCGGCGGCCCGGGGCGGGCCGCCGCACGGTAAGTCAAGCGGTAGGATCAGACCCCGAAGGCGGCGGCCAGCAGCGGACCTTCGGCGGCTTCCAGCGTCAGGAAAAGGCCAATACCGGCGACCATCGCGCCGACAAGGCGGGCGCCCGTGGCTTGCGGGGCAGTTGCGCCCAGAAGCTTTTCGGCAGCGTATCCGGCACCCAGCGCGACGGCATACTGGACCGCGCCAAGGCCGATCAGGTAGCCGGTCAGCACACCAGAGCCGACGCCGCCTTCCTGCCCGACGATCGAGCCCGCGAAGGCCGCGCCGTGGAACAGGCCGAAGCCCGCAAAGATCGCCAGAAGCACCGGGGTTCCCGGCAGCTTGCCCGAGGCGACGACAAGGCCGAGCGCCAGAAGCGACAGCGCGATCACGACCTCGACGGCGGGCAGGGCCAGACCGGCATAGGTTGCCGCGCAGCCGACAAGCATCGCGCCGACATAGGCGCCGGGGCCCGCAAGCCGCAGACCTGCAAGCATCGCCGCGACACCGGCGAGGGCGACGAAGAACAGGTGATCGAAGCCGAGGACCGGATGGCCGACGCCCGACATCACGCCTTGCGCGAAGGTTTCCATCGGTAGCCCGCCAAGCGGGTGGTGGGCAAGCGCGGGCGTGGCCGCGAGGATTGCCGCGAGAGTGATAAGTTTCTTCATGTCTGTCCCCTTTCGGTTCTCGTTGGTGAAAGGGGGGTCGCGTCGAAGGTGGGCCGTCGTGCTGGCACCCTTCGCGGAACACCCCGTCCGCTGGTCAGGCCGAATCTTTCGATCCGTCGCATGGCTGGTCTCCTGGCTCGCGGGTCGTGGCGCCTTGCCGCCTTCCCGGGACTGTCCCAGTGGCAACTTGACAAGGCGCTCACCGCTTACAGTCGCGGGGGCGGCTTCGGCTTCTGGTCCCGACGTGGGTCACCATCACCGTATTCCCATTTGGCCCCTTCCGGCTTGGCCGGGGTGACGGGGCACCATGCCCGCCCATTTGCGCCGGGGCGGTGCCTCGGGTCAAGGCGATTTGCGACCTATTCACGGGCAGGCGCGGCGCAAGCGGCGTTCCTCTTGGCGTAGCCGTCGGCGATATATTGTGGAAAAGCCGCATCCTGCCACCAGATCATGCGGCGCGCGATTGACTCATGGCGGCTGCACCCGGACAATCCGGCAATCCTACGGAATCGCCCATAACCCGAGTCTCGCCGCCTTGCGCTTTCAGAAACTTCGCCTCAACGGCTTCAAAAGCTTTGTCGACCCAACCGACCTTGTCATCGCCGACGGGCTGACCGGGGTTGTGGGGCCGAACGGCTGCGGCAAGTCCAACCTTCTGGAAGCCCTGCGCTGGGTGATGGGTGAGAACCGCGCCAAGGCGATGCGCGGCGACGGTATGGAAGACGTGATCTTCGCCGGATCGGGGCGCCGCGCCGCCCGCAATTTCGCCGAGGTCGTGCTGCATCTCGACAATTCGGACCGGCTTGCGCCTGCAGGGTTCAACGACAGCGATCACCTCGAGATCACGCGGCGGATCACCCGCGACGCCGGGTCGGCCTACAAGCTGAACTCCAAGGATGTGCGCGCGCGCGATGTGCAGATGCTGTTCGCCGATGCCTCGACCGGCGCGCATTCACCCGCGCTGGTGCGGCAGGGGCAGATCAGCGAGTTGATCAACGCAAAGCCCAAGTCGCGGCGGCGCATTCTGGAAGAAGCTGCGGGCATCTCTGGCCTTTACCAGCGGCGGCACGAAGCGGAGCTGAAGCTGAAGGGGGCCGAGGCGAACCTCTTGCGGGTCGATGACGTGGTCGATCAGCTTGCGCAGCAACTGCAACAGCTTGAACGTCAGGCGAGGCAGGCCGCGCGCTATCGTGCCATCGGGACGGACCTGCGCCAGGCCGAGGGCCTGCTTCTGTATCGCCGCTGGCGCGAGGCGGAAACCGCGCGCGCCGAGGCGGCGCAGCGCCTGACCGAAGCGGTGCGCGCCGCCGCCGAGGCAGAACGCGAGGCCGTTGCCGCCGGGGCCGCGCGCCAGTCCGCAGAAGACGCTTTGCCGCCGCTGCGCGAAGAGGCGGCGATCGCGGGCGCGGTGCTGCAGCGGCTTGTCGTGCAGCGCGACCAGCTTGCCGACGAGGACCGCCGCGCGGGCGAGGCCGTCAAGGCGCTGACGGCGCGGATCGAACAACTGACTCGGGACCGCGACCGCGAGGAAGCGCTGAACCGCGATGCGGGCGACAGCATCGCACGGCTTCGGGCAGAGGCGGCGGACCTGGCGCAGGCGGGCGACGGGCATGACGCCGCGCTTGCCGATGCGGCAGATGCAGCATCGCAGGCGGCCGCCGCGTTGCGCGATCTTGAGGCGCGGCTGTCCGATCTGACCGAGGATGCGGCGCGGCTTTCGGCGCGGCACCAGTCGGCGGAACGGCTGGTAACCGACCACCGCAAGACCCTCACCTCGTCCGAGGCCGAGGCGGCGCGCGCGCAGTCCGCGATGCAGGCCGCCCGCGATGCGCTGGACCGGGCCGAGGCCGAATTCGAAGCGGCCGGTGTGCAGCAGGCCGATGCGCAGACCCGCGCCGCCGATGCCGAGGCGATCCTGATCGACAGCGATGCCGCCCGCGCCGAGGTGCAGACCCGCGAAGCCGAAGCGCGCGCGGCGCGGTCTGCGGCAGAAGGAGAGTTGGGCGCGCTTCGGGCCGAGGTCGGCGCGCTGCGCAAGCTGGTGGACCGCGACACCGGGCAGGGCGGACAGGTGCTTGACCTTCTGTCCGTCGCGCCGGGCTATGAAAAGGCCATTGGTGCTGCGCTGGCCGACGATCTGCGTGCGCCGGTGATCGAAGGGGCGGGCCGGTCCGGCTGGGCGCAATTGCGTCCCTACGATGATCCCCAGCCGCTGCCCGATGACGCACGGCCGCTGGCGTCGGTGGCGGACGTGCCGGATGCTCTGCTCCGCCGGATCACGCAGGTCGGCCTTGTCGACGCGGGCGATGGCGCGCGGCTTCAGCCGTTGCTGTTGCCGGGGCAGCGCCTCGTCAGCCGCGAGGGCGATCTGTGGCGCTGGGACGGCTATCGCGCCGCCGCCGAGGATGCGCCCACCGCCGCTGCCCTGCGCCTGCAGCAGATCAACCGGCTGGAGGAGCTGAAGCAGGAGCTGGAGGCGACGACCGCCCGCGCCGATGGCGCCCGGTCCGCGCACGACTCGCTCACAAAGCGGTTGCAGGACCTGACCGAGGCGGACCGCCGCGCGCGTGAGGCGCGCCGCGCCGCCGATGCGCAGGTGGTCGAGGCCAGTCGCCGCCTTTCGAGGCTGGAAGCGGACCGCAACATCACCGCCGGAAAGCTGGAATCGCTGGGTCTTGCCGTCACGCGTCATGAAGAGGCTGCTGCCGCCGCCCACACCGATCTGGCCGCCGCCGAAGCCGCGCGCGCGGATCTGGCCGATCTTGAGGACAGCCGCCGCGCGGTGCAGGCGATGCGCGGCGAGGTTGATGCTGCGCGCGCAGAGACGGTCGCCAGACGCTCGGCCCATGACGAGTTGAAGCGGGCGGGCGAGGCGCGCCTGCGCCGTGCCGAGCAGGTCGCCAAGGACATTGCCGGGTGGCAGTCACGGCTTGATATGGCAGGGGGCCGGATCGCCGAGTTCGACGTGAGGCTGCAAGCCAGCGAGGCCGAGTTGGCAGAGGCGCGGCAGGTGCCGGGCCGCATCGCCGCCGACCGGGAAAAGCTGACCGCCGAGCTGACGCGGGCCGAGGCGCGGCGCGCCGCGTCGGACGACGCGCTTGCCGGGGCCGAGCGGGCGCTGCGCGATGCCGTCACCGCCGAGCGCGACGCCGAGCGGACCGCCAGCGGCGCCCGCGAAGCCCGCGCTGCCGCCGAGGCCCGCGCCGAAGCTGCGCGCGAAGCGGTCGAGGCCGCCGCGACCCGGATCGGGGAAGAGCTGGAACTGACGCCGGAAACGCTGCTGGACAAGTTGGACATAGACCCTACCGGGATGCCACCCGCCGACCGGATCGAGGCGGACGTGCTGCGCCTGCGCCGCCAGCGCGATGCGCTGGGCGCGGTGAACCTGCGCGCCGAGGAAGACGCGAAAGAGGTGCAAGAGGAACACGACACCCTCGTCACCGAGAAGGCCGACCTTGAAAGTGCCATCGCCAAGCTGCGGTCAGGCATCGCCGGGCTGAACCGCGAAGGGCGCGAGCGTCTGCTGACCGCCTTCGAGGAGGTGAACGCCAGCTTCGCAACCTTGTTCACCCACCTGTTCGGGGGCGGCGAGGCCAAGCTGGTGCTGGTGGAATCGGACGATCCGCTGGAGGCCGGGCTTGAAATCATGGCGCAGCCGCCGGGCAAAAAGCTGTCGACGATGTCGCTGCTGTCGGGGGGCGAACAGACGCTGACGGCGCTGGCGCTGATCTTTGCGGTGTTCCTTGCGAACCCCGCCCCGATCTGCGTGCTCGACGAGGTGGACGCGCCGCTGGACGACGCCAACGTGACGCGGTTCTGCGATCTGCTGGACGAGATGACGCGCCGCACCGAAACACGGTTCCTGATCATCACCCACCACGCGGTGACGATGGCGCGGATGGACCGGCTGTTCGGGGTGACGATGGCCGAGCAGGGGGTCAGCCAGCTTGTGTCGGTGGACCTCAAGAAGGCCGAGGCGATGGTCGCATGAAAAAGGGGCCCGCCCCAATGGGCAGGCCCCGTAGTCGCAAGATGCGTGAAAAGGCTTAGCCTTCGTATTCCTGCATCTGCTCGATCTCTTGCTCGCTCACGTCCACGGTGACGCGCAGGCTTTGATCGTTGGTGCTGCGTTCGATGTTCACGTCATCGATCGGCAGGCGCACGGCCTTTTCGCCGATGCCGAGGAAGCCACCGAAGTTGATCACGACGTCGGTGATCTCTTCCTGGTCGATCAGCAGTTCGGCCACTTCGCCGACGCGCTCGCCGTTGGTGCCGAACGCCGGAGTGCCGGTCAGGTCTTCGGCCGTCAGCGCATTGAGATCGGCGGCCTGAAAGCCGCGGTTCATGCCGCCTTCGGTGTTCTCTGCGGTGCCATCCGAGGCCGCCATGTCGGCGTTCTCGCCCTCGGCCTGGTTGGCCATGTCGCCCGAGGCTGCCATGTCGGCGTTCTCGCCCTCGGTCTGGTTGGCCATGTCGCCCGAGGCCGCCATGTCGGCATTCTCGCCCTCGGTCTGGCCGGACATGTCGCCCGAACCGTCCATGCCACCGGACGCGGCCATGTCACCGGTCTGGCCATCGTTGCCTTGCATGTTCTCGTTCATGGCCTGCTCGTTGGCGTTCGTCTCTTCTTCGAGCCAGCCGTAGAGATTGGACGCGTCGTATTCCGGCGCGTTTTCAAGCGCGGCCTGGTCGGCTGCGAACACGACGAAGAAATCGCCGTCGGTGTCGCCGTCGGTGACGAAGTTCAACTCGCTCATGCGAACCGCAATCTGCTTTTCGCCGATGCCAAGGAAGCCGCCGATGTCCAGAAGAATGGCCTCGATGCTGCCATCGCGCGCCAGAAGCACGTCGTTGACTTCACCGACGTCGTTCCAGTCTTCGCTGGCGTTGTTCATCTGCTGGTTTTCGACCGGCTGATTGCTGGTGTAGACGCGCATGCCGGTGATGTCGGACGCCCGCAGTTCGGCCTGCATGTTGCCGTCCGCTGCTATGAACGGGCTGTTGGCCTGCGACGTCATGTTCGTGTCCGTGTCGCCCTCGCCTGACGTGTGCGATGCGGCGAAAGCTGTGGAACCCATCGTCAGGGCAAGCGCGGTCGTGGTGAGAATCCGTTTCATGATCTCTCCTCCAGGGGATGTGTATGTGCTAATTTTCCGGGTCTTGCCGACCCTTCGCATCCCCAACGGATTCGGCGCCTCAGCGTTCCCGCAAATTTGATCGACCGGCGATGAATCGCCGGTTGACTTTGCGGAATGCAGTCGGCGGATCAGAGACGGTTCAGCAGCTCTCGTGTCGGCCAGGCATCCGCGGGCAGGCCAAGCTGGACCTGCACGGCCTGCACCGCAGCGCGGGTTCCGGCGCCAAGAATGCCGTCGATGTCGCCCACGTCATAGCCCATCGCGGCCAGCTTGCGCTGTAGCGCCTTCATGTCTTCAAGCGACAGCACCGGATCGGGATTGCCCGGATTGTAGGGCGGCGCCCCCATCAGGCGGGTGGCGAAATATGCGGCCGTCGTGACGTAGACAAAGCTTTGGTTCCACTCGAACAGGGTCTCGTAGTTAGGATAGGCGATGAACGCCGGGCCCTTGCGCCCCTGCGGCAAGAGGATCGACGACGGCAGACCGTTCGCTTCGAACTGGCCCGACCGGGGCTGAACGCCCATCGCCGCCCAGTCTTGCGGTGTCTTCTTGGTGCGCAGGCCGGTCTGTGACCAGTCGAGGTTGTCGGGCACCGCTACCTCCTGCAGCCACGGCTGGTTCGGCGCCCAGCCGAAGCTGGCCAGAAGGTTCGCTCCCGACATCAGCGCGTCGGGCGCTGACTCTTTCAGCCGCACATGCCCGTCGCCGTCACCGTCGATGCCGTGGTTCAGGATGTCACCGGGCAGCATCTGGACCTGGCCGATCTCGCCCGCCCAGGCCCCGGTGGTCTGGGTCGAGAAATCGCCGCGCTTGAACAGTTCCAGCGCGGAATAGACCTGCGGCAGGAACAGCTCTGGGCGGCGGCAATCATGCGCCAACGTGATGAGCGCATCGCGCGTGTTGAAATCGCCCTGGAAGCCGCCGTAATCTGTCTCGAACGCCCAGAACGACAGAAGCATGCCCCTTGGGATGCCCCAGCGGGCATTGATCTGGTCGAAGACGCCGGAATAGCGCTGGGCATTCGCGCGCCCTCCGTCCAGCCGGTTCTGTGAAATCAGGCGCTGGGTGAAGTCGACGAACTCCATCCGAAAGATGCCCTGCGCGCGGTCGGCGTTGATGACCGCCTGCGAATAGCTGGCAGAGGCGAAGAACTGGTCCACGACGGGACGCTCATAGCCGCGCGACAGGGCCTCGGCCTTGAGCCGCTGGACGAAATCGCCGAACGATCCGCCGCAGCTTTGCGCGGTGGCGGTCGTGGCGGACAGGGCAAGACAGAGGGCGGCAATGGACAAACGCATATGGGGGCCTCAAGGGGTAAAAACCGGGGTCGGCGCGACTGTAGCAGCCCCGCCCCGTCAGACAACCGCGATGATTGCGGCCCCCGCCAGAAGCAGCGCCCAGGCCCGCCACATCGCACCGATCGCCTTTTCGATGTCGTCCGCGCCGGAATCGCGGCGGCCACCCGCATTGACCCAGGGATAATCGCGGGTCTGCCCGTGATAGCTGCGCGGCCCCGACAGCGCAACGCCCAGCGCGGCGGCCATCGCCGCCTCGGGCCAGCCCGCATTGGGAGAGCGGTGCAGCGGTGCATCGCGGCGGGTGATTGCCCAGCCGCCGCGTCCTGGGTGGGTCAGCAGGATCAGCGCCGCCGTCATCCGCGCGGGCACAAGGTTCAGAACATCGTCCAGCCGCGCCGCCGCCCAGCCAAACGCCTCGTGCCGTGGGGTGCGGTAGCCGATCATGCTGTCGGCGGTGTTCACCACCTTGTAGACCAGCATCGCGGGCAGCCCGCCGATCAGGAACCAGAACGCAGGGGCGACAACACCATCCGACAGGTTCTCGGCGGCGCTTTCGATGGCGGCGCGGGCGATGGCGGGATCGTCCATGTCCGCGGTATCGCGGCCCACGATCATGGCAACGGCCTGCCGCCCCTCGGTGGTGGACATCCTCAGGGCATCGACAACGGCGCGGACGTGATCGACGAGGCTCCGCTGCGCCAGCAGGATCGCGGCGGCCAGCGTCTGCCACAGCCAGCCGAGCGGCAGGCTGGCGATGATCGCGCCGGTCAGCGCGGCGGCCAGCACCAGCAGCACGACGGCCCCGATGCCCTTGGCGCGGCGCGCGCTGCCGGTGTTCAGTACCCTGTCGCACCAGCCCACGGCGCGGCCCATCACGACGGCAGGATGCGGCACGCGTGACCACAGCCAGCGGGGTTCGCCCGCTATGGCATCAAGGACAAGGGCAAGGACCAGCGCCATGCTCATGCCAGCGCCGCCTCCAGGCGCGCCCAGTCGGACGGCGCGGGCAGACCCAGCCGCAGCCATGTGCCGGAATAGGGAAAGACGCGCGACCAGACCCGCGCGCGCGCCAGCCTGTCCTGCCAGGCCTCGGCGTTTGGCACCTTGTAGAGCCGGAACAACGGCGTTCCTCCAAGGCAATCCGCCCCCGCGCCGCGCATCAGCGCATCAAGCCGTTGCGCGTCGGTGGTCAGACGCGCGCGCGCCTCGGTCGCCCAGATGTCGTCAGCCAGTGCCCTTTGCCCGATCTCCAGCGCCGGGCCGGAGACGGGCCAGGGGCCCAGCGCCTCGGCCAGCCTGCCGATCAGCGCCGGATCACCGATGGCAAAGCCAAGTCGCAGGCCCGCCAGCCCCCAGAACTTGCCGAAGCTCTTGAGGATTACGGTGCCGGGCCGCGCCGCGAGGGCGATCAGGCTCTGTTCCGGCATCACGTCGCAAAAGCTCTCGTCGATGATCAGAAGGCGCGGATCGCCTGCCGTTGCTTCAGAGGCTGTCCAGAGCCGCCCATCGGGATTGTTGGGATGCACGACCACGCGCGCGTCGTTGCCCGCACCCCAACCCGCTGCGCGGAAGGCAGCGCCGTGCTCGTTGTAGGTCGGGCCGGGAATGTCGACGCCTCCCACAGGCACCAGCGCCGGTAGTCGCGCAATGGCAGCCGACGCGCCGGGCACGGCCAGAACCGAAGCCTCTGGCGGCACGTTCCACAGGCTGCGGGCGGCGGCGACCAGTGCCGCTTGCGCGCCGCTGTCAGGCAGCGCCGTCCAGGACCGCACCGGGATGTCGCCCACCGGATAGGGCACCGGGTTGATCCCTGTCGACAGGTCGATCCAGTCCCCGCGCGTCCCGCCCCATCGCGCGATGGCGGCGTCAAGGCCGCCGCCATGATCGCGCGGCGCGCTCATTCTTCGGGAAGGGGCTGGTGCCGGGTGATGAAATGACCTTTGACGCCTTCGGGCCACTGGCGATAGGGCACCTGCCCGGTCTCGCTTTCGGCATGCAGCAGCGCATAGCCGACGATGGCCGCCGCCGCGTCCTCGGCAGGCTCGAACCGGCCGAGCGTGTAGCAAAGCTTGTCCCGCGCCTGCACGGTGACGTTGCAACCATGCGTGCAGCCCATCGTGCAGGACACCCGCCGCGTGCGCAGGGGCGTGCCGCTGGCCTGCGCCTCGACCAGGGCGGCCAGCGCCTCGCCATCGGTATGCGGTTGCGCGGCGGCGTCCCAGCCTTCGCGCTTGCAGGTGTCGCAGATCGTGATCCAGGTGCTCATGCCCTGCCTTCAAACGGATTCGCGGCTTGTCCACAAGTCATCTTGCTGCCCCGCGATTCCGTTAACGCTTTGTTAGGACCTGTGACCGATCACCTGAGGCGGGGTGCGCCAAGAACTGGCGCTTGTGGTGTGCGATGACTGTCCTGATCGTCGAAACTGACGCGGCGCTTGCCGCGCTGTGGGCGGGCCACCTGATCCGGGGCGGCGCGGAGGTCGAGATCGCGCTGACGGCTGAGGCCGCCATCGACAGATTGGCGCTCGGGCCGGTCGACGGGCTTCTGGTCGACCTCGAGCTTGGGTCCGGCAGCGCCATCGCCGTCGCCGACATGGCGCGCTATCGCTGGCCTGCAGCGCGCATCGTGGTGGTCACGCGCCGCAGGTTCTTTTCCGACGGGTCGATCTTTTCGCTGATCCCGAACGCCAGCGCGTTCCTGCATTCCGACACGCCGCCCGAGGATCTGGCCGCCGTTGTCAGTCATTGCTGCGCGGCGGTGTCCTGATCAGCCCCGCCCGTGCGAGGCGTCCAGATCCAGCGCCGCCGTGATCGGCACGATCCGGTGCGGATTGATGCTGTCATGGCTGTAATAATAGTGCTGGACGATATGGTCGAAATGCACCGTCTCGCGCACGCCGGGCCATTGGAACAGCTCTTTCGTATAGCCCCAGAGGTTCGGATAGTCTGTGATCCGGTGTTTGTTGCACTTGAAATGGGTGTGATAGACCTTGTCGAAGCGGATCAGCGTCGTGAACAGTCGCCAGTCGGCCTCGGTGATGCGATCGCCCATCAGGTAGCGGTTTTCGGACAGGATGCCCTCGATCCAGTCAAGGCTGTCGAACAGCGGCCCGACCGCCTCGTCGTATCCAGCTTGCGCGCGGGCGAAGCCGGACTTGTAGACGCCATTGTTCACGGTGTCGTAGATGCGGGCGTTCACCGGTTCGATGGCGTCGCGCAACTCTTGCGGCCAGTAGTCGTCAGTATTGCCAGTGATCCCGTCGAAGGCGGAGTTCAGCATCCGGATGATCTCGGCGGATTCGTTCGACACGATCGTTTCGCGCTCGGTGTCCCACAGGACCGGCACCGTGACGCGGCCCGAGATGTCGGGATCGGCCTTGGTGTAGATGTCGCGCATGAACGGCAGGCCATGCAGCTTGTCCCCTGTCGCGCCGTCGAAATCCGTCTCGAAGGTCCAGCCGTCGTCCAGCATGTAGGGATGCACGACCGACACGCCGATATGATCCGTCAGGCCCTTCAGCGCGCGAAAGATCAGCGCGCGGTGCGCCCAGGGGCAGGCGTAGGACACATAGATATGATAGCGCCCGCTTTCCGCCTTGAACCCGCCTTCGCCGGACGGTCCGGCGGACCCGTCTGCGGTGATCCAGTTGCGGAACTTTGTGGTCGAGCGAACAAAGCGCCCGTCCTTCTGGTATGTCTCCAGTCCGGTCGGCTTCCAGTCGCCGTTGACAAGTTCGCCCATGTTCAACCCTCCGATGCCATGTTGTCGCAGGAGGTAGGCCTGCGCCGTCCCCGTGAAAAGGAGTGCGGCGGCGCATCCGCCCTGCGCCACCGCACATGCACCGCAAAGCGTCGCGAATCCGTTTGCGGGCAAGGGGGGGCATCCCTATACCGGGGGCAGACGACGCCCCGGACCGGGGCCGGAGAGGTGGCCAAAGCCGCGCCGACCCAGACCGGGGGCACGCTTTGGCATCGTCGGACCCCCGCCGCACCTCACGGCCCGCCTTTGCGTGACCGAGACTAGGGAGACCTGCGGTGAAAGCCATCCTTGCCACGACAGCGACCATTCTTGCCCCCGTCGCCGCGACCGCCCATCCCGGGCACCTGGTCGAGGCCGCCGGGCACAATCACTGGCTGGCAGGCGCTGCCATCGCCGCAGCGGCGGCCATCGCCCTTGCCGCCGCGATCCGGCGTGGCAGCAGAAGTGCAGACGCGAAGAGTGACGCCGAGGATGCGGACGCCGAGGCCGAGGACGACACCGCGCCCGAGGATGCCCACGCATGAAGACTGGTATCAAGACTGGCATGAAGACGGGCATGAAGACGGGCGTGATGATCTGCGGCCACGGCTCGCGCAGCCAGGCCGCTGTCGACGAGTTCAAGGTACTCGCTGAAAAGCTGCCCGCGTTCCTTCCTGACGATTGGGAAACCGACTACGGCTATCTTGAATTCGCCAATCCGGTGATCCGCGACGGGCTGGACCGCCTGCGGGACAAGGGGTGCGAGCGCATCCTTGCCGTGCCCGGTATGCTGTTCGCCGCGATGCACGCCAAGAACGACATTCCCACGGTGCTGAACACCTATGCTGCGGCGCATGACGTCGAGGTCCGCTATGGGCGCGAGCTTGGCGTCGACCCCAAGATGATCGCCGCCGCTGGGGCGCGTGTGCAAGAGGCCGTGGATCGCGCCAACGCCGACCTGGGCGAGCTGCCCTTGCACGACACCTGCCTTGTGGTGATCGGACGCGGCGCGTCCGACCCCGATGCCAACGCCAACGTAGCCAAGATCGCCCGGATGCTGTGGGAAGGCATGGGGTTCGGCTGGTGCTCGGTCGGGTATTCCGGCGTCACCTTTCCGCTGGTCGAGCCGTGCCTGCAACATGTCGCGCGGCTGGGCTACAAGCGGGTGATCGTGTTCCCGTATTTCCTGTTCACCGGCATCCTGATCGACCGCATTTACGGCTTCACCGACCGCGTGGCGGCAGAGAACCCCGGCATCCAGTTCGTCAAGGCCGGTTATCTGAACGATCATCCCAAGGTGCTGGAAACCTTCGCCGAGCGTGTGCTGGAAATCGCGGGCAACGCCGCCATCCCCAATTGCGGTGTCTGCGCCTACCGCGAGCAGGTGCTGGCGCTGGCCAATGGCGAGCATCGCCATATCCGGGCCGAGGATCGCCGCCACCCCGCCTTTGCCGACATGCCGCCGCCGACTTGCGTGCTTTGCAAGTACCGCACGCAGGTTCTGGGGTTCGAGGCCGAGGTCGGCGCGGTGCAGGAAAGCCATCACCACCATGTCGAGGGGCAGGGGGCGTCCGCGCCGGGATCGAACGTCGCCCATTGCGCGCTTTGCGACAGCTTTTGCACGGGGATGTGCCGACTGACCGCGCAGGAGACGCACCACCATCATCATCACCACGATCACGACCACGACGATCATCACCACCATCACCACGCCAGCTATCCCCATGCCGCGCATCCGCTTGGCCCGGAAAGCGTGCGCAAGGCCAAGGCCTAGACCCGGTGATGCGCCCCTATGAGCGTGACCCCGCCGCGATCTACGCGCAAAGCTTTCGCACCGTGCGCGACGAGGCGCGGCTGGACCGGTTTCCGGCCGGGCTCGACCTCTTGGCCATTCGGGTGATCCACGCGTGCGGCATGGTCGATGTTGCGGACAGGCTGGCGTTCTCGAAAGACGCCTTTGCCGCCGGACAAGCGGCGCTGGCAGGAGGCGCGCCGATCCTGTGCGACGCCGAGATGGTCGGCGCCGGGATCATCCGCGCCCGGCTGCCTGCGCAGAACGAGGTGATCGTGACGCTGAACGACCCGCGCGTCGCGGGTATGGCGAAGGATCTTGAAACGACACGCTCTGCCGCCGCGGTCGATCTGTGGCGGGACCGTCTGGGCGGCGCCGTGGTCGCCATCGGCAATGCGCCGACCGCCCTGTTTCACCTTCTGGACCGGCTGGATCAGGGCTGGCCGAAGCCTGCCGTGATCCTCGGCTTTCCGGTCGGCTTTGTCGGGGCGGCGGAATCCAAGGCGGAACTTGCGCTGAACCCGCGCGGCTGCGACTTCGTCGCCCTGCGCGGGCGGCGCGGCGGGTCGGCGATGGCCTCGGCGGCGGTGAACGCACTGGCGGCTGGACTGCCAGAGGAGGGTGCATGAGTGTCCTGACCAATCTGGAGATCGCGGATGTCTGAGGCCTGGCTGCATATCGTCGGCATCGGCGAAGACGGCATGGATGGGCTGAACCCTGCCACCCGCGCCATCGTCGAGGCGGCCGAAGTTCTGATAGGCGGCGATCGCCACCACGGGCTGTCGGCGGATGTCACGGCGGAGCGGCTGGCCTGGCCGCATCCGTTCGACGCGCTTATCGAAACGCTGAAATCCCTCAAGGGCCGCCGTGTCGTGGTGCTGGCCACCGGAGATCCCCTGTGGTTCTCGGTCGGTGCGCGGATCGGGCGCGCGCTGCCGCCGTCCGAGATCGTGTTTCACCCGCAGTTGTCCGCCTTCCAGCTGGCCGCCGCCCGCATGGGCTGGAGCCTTGCGGACGTCGAGACGCTGACGGTGCATGGCCGCCCCGTCGAGCAGATGATCGCCTTCATCCAGCCTGACCAGCGGCTTCTGATCCTGACCACCGGTGAAGAGACGCCGGGCCAGATCGCGCGTTTCCTGACCGAGCGCGGCTTTGGCAAGTCGCCGATGACGGTGCTGGCCGCGATGGGCGGCGAGGCCGAGGCGCGGTTCGACGGGATCGCGGAAAGCTGGTCGCACGACGTGCCCGCGTTCAACACGCTGGCGGTGGATTGCGTGGCGGCGCCCGACGCGGCGCTGATGCCGCGCGTGCCGGGGCTGTCGGATGATCTGTTCACCCATGACGGCACGATGACCAAGCAAGAGGTCCGCGCGGTCACGGTCGCCAAGCTGATGCCGATGCGCGGCGCGCTCTTGTGGGACATCGGGACGGGCTGCGGATCGGTGGCGGTCGAATGGATGCGCGCGGCGCATTACGCCCGCGCCATCGGGATTGAACCGCGCGCCGACCGCCGTGCCATGGCTGCCGCCAACGCGCTCGCGCTGGGTGCGCCCAAGCTGGAACTGATCGAGGGCGAGGCGCCCGCCGCGCTGAACGGTCTGCCTGCGCCCGACGCGATCTTCGTCGGCGGGGGGCTGTCCGAGGAAGTGTTCGACGCCGCTTGGGGCGCGCTCAAGCCGCTGGGGCGGCTGGTGGCGAATGCCGTGACGCTTGAATCCGAAGCCGTGCTGTTCGCGCTGCACCAGCGCCACGGCGGGCAGCTTGTCAAGCTGATGACCCAGCGGGCCGAGCCGGTCGGCTCGCTTACAGGCTGGCGGGCGTTCATGCCCGTGACCCAGTGGAGCCTTGTGAAACGATGACAGGCACGCTGTGGGGCGTAGGCGTCGGGCCGGGCGATCCGGACCTGATGACGGTCAAGGCCGCGCGGCTGATCGCCGGGGCGCGGGTGATCGCCTATCCGGCTCTAACGGGCGGCGACAGCCTTGCGCGCTCCATCGCTGCGGGTCTGATCGACGCCTCCGCGCGCGAGATCGTCATGGACATTCCGATGACCACCGCGCGCGGGCCCGCGCAAGCCGCCTATGACACCGGCGCGGCCGAGATTGCCGCCGCGCTCGACGCGGGCGAGGATGTCGTCTGCCTGTGCGAGGGCGACCCGTTCTTCTACGGCTCGTTCATGTATCTGCATGCGCGTCTGTCGGGGAGCCATGACGTGCGCGTCGTGCCCGGTGTGTCGTCGCTGACGGCTTGCGCCGCGCTTGCGGGCCGTCCGCTGGTCGCGCGCAACGAGGTGATGACGATCCTGCCCGGCCCGTTGCCCGACGATGCGATGCGGGCGCGGCTGGCCGAGGCGCAGACGCTGGCGATCCTCAAGGTCGGGCGCCATCTGCCCCGGCTGCGCGCCCTGCTGGACGCCGAGGGGCTGACGCGGCACGCCATCTATATCGAGCGTGCGACGCTGCCGGGGCAAAGGACGATGCCGCTGGCCGAGGCGCCGGACAACGCGCCGTATTTCTCAATGATCCTCATCACGAAGGGAGCCGACCCTTGGCTCTGACCCCTGTCATCCTGTGTCTCAACCGCGCCGGAGAGGCGACCGCCCACCGCATCGCGCGGGCGCTCGGCGCGCCGGTGCATGGCCGCGAGGGCCGTGTCGATGTCGCGGACGCGTTGTTTCCCGATGCGCTGGATCATGCGCGGTCGCTGTTCGCCGCCGGGACCCCGGTGATCGGGGTCTGCGCCAGCGGCATCCTGATCCGGGCGGTTGCGCCGCTTCTGTCGGACAAGCGGGCCGAGCCGCCGGTGCTGTCGGTGTCGGATGATGGCGCGGTCGTCGTGCCGCTTCTGGGCGGGCACCGGGGGGCGAACCGGCTGGCGCGGCAGGTCGCCGAGGCGCTGGGCGGCACCGCAGCCGTCACGACGGCGGGAGACGTCGCGCTGGGCGTCGCGCTGGACGAGCCGCCCGAGGGATGGCATCTGGCCAACCCCGAGGCGGCCAAGGGTGTGATGGCGGCGCTGTTGTCGGGCGGCGGCGCGCGGGTGACGGGCGAATGCGCAGACGCCGCGGACTGGCTGGCGGACCTGCCGCGCGGCGACGTGGCAACCCTGTGCTGCACGGCGTCGCCCGTTGCCGACATTCCCGACGGAACGCTGGTGTTTCATCCGCGCAAGGCGGTGTTGGGCGTCGGTTGCGCGCGGAACTGCCCGCCGGACGAGTTGAAGCGCCTGGCCGAAGACGTGCTTGCGTCGGCGGGGATCGCGCCCGGTGCGCTGGCCGCCATCGGCACTGTCGATCTCAAGGCGGACGAGCCTGCGGTGCTGGCATTGGCACGCGACTGGAACCTGCCGCTGCGCCTGTTCACGGCGGCAGAGCTGGAGGCAGAGACGCCGCGCAGCGCGCAGCCGTCGGAGGTCGTCTTTGCCGAGATCGGAAGCCACGGTGTGGCCGAGAACGCGGCGCTTGGCTTGGGCGGGGCGGATGCGAAGTTGACCGTGCCCAAGCGCAAGACCGCGATGGCGACGGCGGCGCTGGCGTTGTGCCCCGCGCCGGTGACGCGGCTTGCAGGACGCCCGCGCGGCAAGCTGTCGCTGGTGGGGATCGGTCCGGGGCAAGCTGCCTGGCGCACGCCAGAGGCGTCGCGGCTGATCGCGGACGCCGACGAACTGGTCGGTTACGGGCTTTACATCGACCTCTTGGGTGCCGTGGCGCAGGGCAAGCCGCGCAGCGATTTCCCGCTCGGCGGGGAAGAGGCGCGCTGCCGCTATGCGCTGGAACGCGCCGGCGAGGGGCGCAACGTCGCCCTGATCTGTTCGGGCGATGCGGGCATCTACGCGATGGGCGCGCTGGTGTTCGAATTGCTCGACCGCCCGGCACAGGCTGAAGGCGTCAGCGATGCCGCGCGGCGGGTCGAGGTGGTGACCGCGCCGGGCATCTCGGCGCTGCAGGCGGCTGCGGCGCGGGCGGGGGCACCGCTCGGGCATGATTTCTGCGCGATCTCGCTGTCGGACCTGCTGACCCCGCGCGAGGATATCCTTCGGCGGCTGCGCGCTGCCGCCGAGGGGGATTTCGTCATCGCCTTCTACAACCCGGTGTCGCTGCGGCGCCGGACGCTGCTGGCCGAGGCGCGGGACATCCTGCTGCGGCACCGCCCGGCAGAGACGCCGGTTCTGCTGGCGTCCTCCTTGGGACGCCCGGAGGAAGAGCTGCGCTACCGGCGGCTGGAAGATCTGCAGGTCGACGAGGTGGACATGCTGACCGTGGTTCTTGTCGGCTCCTCGCAGTCGCGGCTGGCGCAGACGGGGACAGGGCCGCGCATGTTCACGCCGCGCGGCTATGCGCGCAAGATCGACGGCGATCTGTCGGAGGGGCGGGCGTGACGAACGGCGTGACGGACGGGCGCCGCTTGTCGCCTTCGGCAACATCGCCCCGCCCGCCGTCCCGCAAGGAGAGATACACATGACGGTCTATTTCATCGGCGCAGGGCCGGGCGATCCAGAGCTTCTGACGCTCAAGGCGCAGCGGCTGATCGGCACCTGCCCGGTCTGCCTCTATGCCGGGTCGCTGGTGCCCGCCGAGGTCGTCGCCCATGCGCCTGAAGGGGCGAAGGTGATGGACACCGCGCCGATGACGCTGGACGACACCCATGCCGAGATTGTCGCCGCCCATGCCGCCGGGCAGGATGTCGCGCGGGTGCATTCGGGCGACCCGTCGCTTTATGGCGCCATTGCCGAGCAGATCCGCAGGCTCAAGGCTGACGGCATCCCCTATGAGGTGATCCCCGGCGTGCCCGCCTATGCCGCCGCCGCCGCCGCGCTGGGGCAGGAACTGACCATCCCCGAGGTCGCGCAATCCATCGTCCTGACGCGGATGTCGATGAAATCGACGGGCATGCCCCCCGGGGAGACGCTGGAGAATTTCGCCCGGACCGGCGCGACGCTGGCGATCCACCTTGGCATCCGCGCCCTGCGCGAGATCGAGCGTGTGCTGACGCCGCATTACGGGGCCGACTGTCCGGTGATCGTGGCCTACCGGGTGGGTTGGCCGGACCAGGCGTTCGTCCGGGGCACGCTGTCGGACATCCATGCCAAGGTGCGCGCGGAAAAGATCACGCGCACGGCGCTGATCCTCGTCGGGCCCGCGCTGGCAGAGGAACAGACCTTCCCTGACAGCGCGCTTTACGACCCCGCGCATCCCCATGTCCTGCGGCCGAAAGTTGCCCGGCGGTGACTCTGCCGCGCTGCGGCATGAAAACCCCTGATGATTAACTTGATTTTCGTCCTTGCCGGGCCAACCTTCGAACAAGTAGCGGAGGCGCAGGCATGACCGATTTTCTTCCCAAGGAGGTTCTTGAGGGCCTTCATGCCGCGCGCAAGCGTGACCTGCGGCGGACGAGCCGCCTGTCGGTCCGCATCGGTGAGGACGAATCATACCGCGTGCTCAAGCTGTGGGATACCGGCTTTGCCGTCGACCGAGAGGATGCGCCCAAGCTGCGCGGCCTTGTCGATATCTACGACGGACCGCGCCACCTGTATCAGTGCCTGATCGTCACCTCTCTCGAAGAAGGCGACGAGATGCACTATGAATTCAAGCGCAACACGCAAGCCGTCGACAGCGCCCCGCTCGATTTCGAGCGGGGGGAAAATGCGCCGGTCGCCCTTTTGCCGCGCTGAGGCGACCGCCTACTGAAGATCCGCAAAGGCCGTTTGCAGCCGCTCGACCGCCTCGATCACGCGGGAACGCGGCGTGGCGATGTTGAACCGCAGAAAGCTTTCGCCCCCGGTGCCGAACGTCTGCCCGTGGTTCACGGCGATCCGCGCGCCCTTTTCCACCCGCCGGGTCAGTTCGGCCGCATCCATCCCGGTGCCCGAGAAATCGACCCAGGACAGATACGTCGCCTCAAGCGGCATCGACGACACGCCGGGCAGCGAGGCCATGCCTTCGTCGAACAGCCGCCGGTTGCCATCGAGATAGTGCATCAGCGCGTCGACCCAGGCGGCGCCTTGGCGCGAATAGGCGGCGGTCGCCATCGCGATCGACACCGCACCCCCCGAGATGCCAAGCGCGTTCATCCGGTCCGCAAAACGCTTTCGCAGCGCCTCGTCCTCGATGATGACATTGCCCAGATGCGCGGCGGCGATGTTGAAGGTCTTGGTGGTCGCCGACATCATCACCAGCCGGTCGGTGATGCCGTCGATCAGCGCCATCGGCGTGTGTGTGTGGCCGGGGAACACGAGGTCCTGGTGGATCTCGTCGGACACCAGGATCAGGTCATGTCGCTTGGCGAAATCGGCGACGGCCGCCAGCTCTGCCCTGGACCACACGCGCCCGCCGGGATTGTGAGGCGAGCACAGGATCACCATGCGTTCGGACCCGGTCATCATGGAATCGTAGGCGTCGAAATCCATCGTGTAGCGGCCATCCTCCAGCGACAGCGGGCATTCGACAATCTTGCGCCCGGCGGCCCGGATGATCTTGTGGAAGGCGTGGTAGACTGGCGTGAACAGCACGACGCCGTCGCCCGGGTCGGTGAAGGCGTCGATGCACATCGCGGTGCCGTTCACGAGGCCATGGGTCGAGAAGATCCAGTCGTTCTGCACCTGCCAGCCGTGGCGTTCCTTGAGCCACCAGCGGATCGACGCGGTATAGGCGCTGTCGTCGCCGAAATAGCCGAAGATCCCGTGATCCGCTGCCGCCCGCACCGCGTCGGTCACAACTTGCGGCGGGCGAAAATCCATGTCGGCGACCCACATCGCAAGCCCGTCGTCGGGAGATACCCCGTAGATCGGCTCCATCATGTCCCACTTGGCGCAATGGGTGCCGCGGCGGTCGATGATCTCGTCGAATGTCATGGGTGGCTCCTTTCAGGCGATGCCCGGCAACGCTATCCGGCCAAGAAGCAGGCGCAAGGGAATTGCGCCGCGCGTGGCCATCGCCTACATCCGAGCCATGTCGATTTTGCCCATCCTGCTTCACCCCGACCCGCGGCTCAAGAAGCCCGCCGAGCCTGTGTCCGAGGTGACGCCGGACCTGGCGCTGTTGGCACGCGACATGCTGTCGACGATGTATGACGCGCCCGGGATCGGGCTGGCTGCGCCGCAGGTGGGCCGTCTGGTGCGGCTGATCGTGATGGACTGCGAAAAGAACCCCGAACTGGACCCCAAGCCGATGGTCCTGTTCAATCCGCAGGTCACATGGTCGTCGGACGAGCGCAACGTCTACGAGGAAGGTTGCCTGTCGATCCCCGACCAGTTCGCCGACGTCGAGCGCGCCGCGCGCGTGCGGGTGGCGTGGATGGACGAGACCGGCGCCGCGCGCGAGGACGAGTTCGGCGGGCTGTGGGCGACCTGCGTGCAGCACGAGATCGACCATCTCGATGGCAAGCTGTTCATCGACTATCTCAAGCCGCTGCGCCGCCAGATGATCACCCGCAAGATGGTCAAGATGAAGCGCGAGTTGGAGAGGACGCGCGCATGAGCGTGCTGCCAATCCGGCTGTGGGGCGATCCCTGCCTGCGCGAGGTCGCAAGGCCGGTCGATACGATCACCGACGAGATCCGGACGCTGGCGCAGGACATGGCCGATACGATGTATGATGCGCCCGGGCGCGGTCTGGCAGCGCCGCAGGTGGGCGTGTCCCTGCGCATGTTCGTGATGGATTGCCAGTGGAAGGACACCGGCGAAAAGAACCCTCTGGTCGTCATCGACCCGGTGCTGTCCGACCCCGAAGACGAGATGGCCTCGAACGAGGAAGGCTGCCTGTCGATCCCGGGTGTGCCGGTGCTGGTCGAACGGCCCGCCGCCGTCACGATGCGCTGGCGCACGCTGGACGGAAGCGTCGTCGCCCGCCGCCTGACCGGCTTTGAAGCGATCTGCGCGCAGCATGAATTCGACCATCTGGAGGGGGTGATGATCCCCGACCGCGTTGATGCGCAGACGCGCGCCGCGATCGAGGGACCACTGGCGGCGATCGGGCCGGGCGCGTGACGGCGCGGGCCTGCCTGCCCTGGCCGGACAGGCGGCTGCGCACCCCCGCCGCGCCGGTGGACGCGATCACCGACGAGATTCGTGCGATCTGGGCCGACATGATCGACACGATGGATGCAATGCCGGGCGTCGGGCTTGCCGCGCCGCAGATCGGCGTGATGCTGCGGCTGGCCGTCGTCGATGCGTCGGACACGCGGGGGCAGGCGGTGCGGATGGCCAACCCGATGATCCTGCACGCCTCTGACCGGATGCGCGCCCATGAAGAGGCCAGCCCGAACCTGCCTGGCGTCTCTGCGGTGATCAAGCGGCCGCGCGCGGTGACGGTGCGCTTCCTGAACGCGGACGGCGAGACCGAGGACCGCGATTTCGTGAACATCTGGGCGACCAGCGTGCAGCACCAGATCGACCACCTGAACGGGCGGCTCTATTTCCACCACCTGTCGCCAGTGAGGCGGCAGATGCTGCTGAAAAAGGCGCAGAAGGCGGTGCGCGCATGAGGATCGTGTTCATGGGAACGCCCGACTTCTCGGTTCCGGTGCTCGAGGCGCTGGATGGGGCGGGCCATGTGATCGCTTGTGTCTACAGCCAGCCGCCCCGTCCCGCCGGGCGGGGAAAAAAGGACCGCCCGTCGCCCGTCCACGCCCGCGCGCAAGAGATGGGGATCGAGGTGCGGCATCCCGTGTCGCTGAAGTCGCCCGAGGCGCAAAAGGACTTTGCCGCGCTTGGCGCGCATATCGCGGTGGTGGTCGCCTATGGCCTGATCCTGCCGCAGGCGATCCTCGACGCGCCCGAACGGGGCTGCCTGAATATCCATGCCTCGCTCTTGCCGCGCTGGCGGGGGGCCGCGCCGATCCAGCGCGCGATCATGGCCGGGGACGAGGCCACCGGCGTGTGCATCATGCAGATGGAGGCGGGGCTCGACACCGGGCCGGTGCTCTTGCGCGAAGAGATCGACATCATGCCCGGCGAGACGGCGGGAAGCCTGCAGGGCCGGCTGTCCGAACTGGGCGTGGGCGCGATCACCGACGCGCTGGCGCGGCTGGACGAGCTGACCCCGGTGCCCCAGCCCGACGATGGCGTGACCTACGCGCAGAAGATCGACAAGGCCGAGGCGCGCGTCGACTGGACACAGCCCGCGCGCGTCGCCGACCGGCAGATCCGGGGGCTGTCGCCGTTTCCCGGCGCCTGGACGATGATCGGCGGCGAGCGGGTGAAGCTGCTCAATTCGGTGGTCTGCGAGGGTAGCGGCGCGCCGGGCGCGGTTCTGGACGACCGGCTTGCCATTGCCTGCGGTGACGGTGCGGTGCGGCTGACCCGCCTGCAACGCGCCGGGCGCGGCGCGCAGGGGGCAGAGGAATTCCTGCGCGGCTGGGCCGTATCGCAGGGCGACAAGGTGGGAGACGCCTGATGCTGCTGGCACTATTCGGATCGGTCGTGATCGCCGGGATCGTGGGCTATGCCTCGGAACGGTCGGCGTTCACGCACAACGGTTATATCCCGTCGATCATCATCTGCGTCGGCGGGGCGTTCCTGTTCTATTTCGTGCGGATCATGTTCGGGATCAGCTTTGGCAGCCCCGGCCTCGACGCGATCATTTCGTCCATCGGCGCGCTCATCATCGTGCCGACCCATTACCGGAGATAGGCCATGTCCGTCGTTCTGCTCATCATCATCGGCGCGGGGGCCGGGTTTCTGGCGACGCGGCTGATGAACGTCCACACCGACATCATCACCACAGTCGCCATCGGCATTTTCGGCGCGTTGGTCGGCGGCTTCGTTCTGCGCGCACTGATTACAGTGATGGGCGCGCTGGCGGGGTTCGTCGGCGCGGTCCTGGGCGCGATCGCGCTGATCTGGTTGTGGCAGAAATACGGGCCGCGCCGCTGAGGGTCATTCGGCCCACGCCTCCATGCATTGCCGGCCATCCGCGCCAGAGACCCAATAGCGCCCGTCCGCCCCGGCGCAGAATCGCCCCGTCTCGCCCGCGATCAGCGGCGATGTGGCGCGAAACCGGAATCGTCTTACGCCGCCGAGCCGCCGGTCGGCCATCAGCATGAGCCGCTGCGCCAGAAGCGGTCCATGCACCACGAGGCCCGCGTAACCTTCAACGTCGCGGCAATAGTCGGCGTCGTAGTGGATGCGGTGCCCATTGAACGTCAGCGCCGAGTAGCGGAACAAGAGCGTCACATCGAACGCGGCGTCTTGGCTGTCCTCTGCGTCCTGCGGCGCGCGCGGCGGGTCCGTTCGCGCCTGCCGCGTCTCGGGCGGTTCGCGGTAGACGATATCCTGCCACTCGGTCACGCACGGCACCCCGCCCTGAGCGATCTCGTGCCGCAGGGTGACAAACCCCAGCCGCCCCGAGCGTCCGGTCTTGATCTGCACGTCCTCTACCGTTGTGGTCTTGGTCGCCTCGATCCCGGCGCGGAAAGGACCATCGAAGGCCAGCCGCCCCCCGGCCCACATGCGCTGGGGCAGGCCGAGGTCGGGGATCAGGCCCTGCCCGGTGGCCGGGTGCCCGTCGCGGCCAAGGCGGTCGGCGGGCAGCGCCTCCCAGAAATAGATCTGGTGGTAGAAGGGCGGCAAGGCATCGCCAGCACCCGGCGCAGGTCCATCCTGCCCAAGCGTGACATGCAGCGCCGCCGCCCGCGCGGGGTCAATCGCGTCTGTCCGCGATTGCGTTCGTCCGACAGCCTCGTGCATGGTGATCCTCGCCTCTGCCCCGCCGTGGGGCAGAATGGAAAATCCCAGCGCCGGGAACAAGATGCCGCAGATCACCTCGCTCGATCACCTTGTGCTGACGGTGGCCGACATCGCCCGTACGGTCGCCTTCTATGAGACCGTCCTTGGCATGCGCGCCGAGCGGTTCCGCCCTTCGGACGGCAGCGACCGCGTGGCGCTGGTGTTTGGTTCGCAGAAGATCAACCTGCATCAGGCCGGGGCCGAGTTCGAGCCGAAGGCGCGGGTGGCCACGCCCGGCTCGGGCGATCTGTGCTTTCTGACGGAGACACCGCTGGACGACTGGCAGGCGCATTTCGCCGCCCATGACGTGCCCGTCGAGGACGGCCCGGTGCGCCGCACGGGCGCTGCCGGGCCGATCCTGTCGCTCTATGTGCGCGACCCCGACGGCAACCTGATCGAGGTGTCCGTGCGTGTCTGACGTGCTTGCGCTCGGCTGGGGCGCCTATCTGTTCTGCGGGCTGGCGGTGTTCGGCGGCACCATGCTGCAGCGGCTGGCGGGGCAGGGGTTCGGCATGGTGGCCGCCCCGCTGATGGCGCTTGTGGCGCCCGCGTTCCTGCCCGCGACGATCCTCCTGATCGGCTTTGTCGTCGGCGTGGGCTCGACCGTCGTCGATACCTCGTCCATCGCGCGGCGCGAATTGCCGGCGGGGTTTGCCGGGCGCATCCTCGGCGCCGGGATCGCCGCGTGGATCGCGGCCAGCGTGGCGCAGCCCGAGGTTTTTGCCGTCATCATCGCGGGCGGGGTCTATCTGGGCATCGCGCTGTCCTTGCTGGGGGTGCGCGTGCCAATCGTGGGGGCGACGCTGTTCTCTGCCGGGGCCGTGGCCGGGGTGATGGGCACCCTGACCGGGGTCGGCGCGCCGCCGATGGCGCTGCTTTACCAGAACGAGGAACGGCGCCGGTCCGCCGCCATGCAGAACGTCTTCTTTGCCTTCGGAATGGTCGTGTCGATCGGCGCGCTGGGGCTGGCCGGTCTGATCGGAGTGCGTCATCTGGCCTTTGCCGCCGCGCTGGTGCCCTTTGCCCTTGTCGGCTTGCGCGCGGCGCGGCCCCTGTCACGGCGCATGGCGCGCCAGAGCATACGTCCCTACGCCCTTGCCTTCGCAGGGACGGCAGCGACGATCCTGGTGGTGAAGCAGCTGCTCTAGACCGGGCGCTCGGCCTCTGCCTTCAGCGCATCCATCAACACCCCAAGGAACTTCGCCGACATCTCGTCTTTCAGGCGCCCGTTCTCGTCGAAGGCGCTGCCGGAGGCGGCGATCATCACCTCGGGACCCTGAAGGATGCGCGGGCGGAACGGCACCATGCACAGGCGCAGCGCGAATTGCGTCCGCTCGCCCCCTGCGCGCCCGGCGGCGGCCGAGACGATCGCGACGGGCTTGTCCTTCCACGGGTTGCCCTCGGTGCGGCTGATCCAGTCCAGCGCGTTCTTGAGCACACCTGTGATCGACTTGTTGTATTCAGGGCCAGAGATCACGACGGCATCCGCCTCGCGGATCTGGTCGGCCAGCGTTTGCACGGGGGCGGGAATGCCGTGTTCGTCCTGGATGTCCTGGTTGAAAAGCGGCAGGTTCAGATCGGCGAGGACAAAGCGCGCCGGATCGTAAAGCCGCGCCGCCTCGCGGACCAGCATCGTGTTCGTCGACGCGGCGCGCAGCGCGCCCGATATTCCTAGAAGCGTATGGTTCGGCATCCATTTGTCCCCTGCACCTGCGGAGCGTTGCCAGATAAGCCAAACGCCGCCGCCCGCAAGGGCAAGTGCAAATCGTGATGCAGGCAGTCCTGTCGCCGCCGCAATTCGGTGCTAAACTAGAACCCCATGAAACAGCCGATCACGCCCCCCCTTGTCCTGCCATTGGACCAGTCCCGTGCCGAAGCGGTGTCGGACGCCGTCGTGCACCTGATCGGGCTGGCCGTGGCCATAGTCGCCGCGCCCGTGCTGATCGCGTTCGCGGTATTCTGGCATGGCGAGACACGGGCGATCGTGGCCGTGTCGGTCTATGCGGCGGCGCTTATCCTGATGATCCTCGCCTCGGCGGCTTACAATGCGTCGCGGTCCGCGCGCTGGAAGCCGACGCTGCGCAAGCTGGATCACACGGCGATCTACTTCAAGATCGCGGCCACTTACACGCCGCTTGTCGCGCTGACGGGGGGTGTGGGTTCGGGGCTTCTGGCGGCGCTTTGGGCGACTGCCGTGGGCGGTGCGGGGCTCAAGTTCCTGTCGCCGGACCGGATGAAATGGGTGGGGCTGGCGCTGTATCTGGGGATGGGCTGGGTCGGCGTCGTCGCCGGTCAGGACCTGATCGCCGAATTGTCCCCCGCCGCACGGGCGCTGCTGATTACCGGCGGGCTTTTGTACACCTTCGGGGTGCCGTTCTACCTGTGGGACAGGCTGCGCTTCAATCGGGCGATCTGGCACGGCTTTGTCATGGTGGCGAGCTTTACGCTGTATGCCGCGATTCTGGCGCAGGTAGCGCAGGGGCCGCGACTTGCCGCACTTGCCCCATCCCTGATCGCGCCGCTTTAGCGAAGCTTGTCGGCCAGCCAGTTCGACAGCAGGAAATGCGCGATCGCGCCCTTGCGTGCCGGTTTGATCCTGTCGTCGTTCCCGGCCTGACAGGCGGCGACCTCTTCGCGGCTGAGCCACAGCGCGTCTTCAAGTTCGACAGGATCGACGGTGATGGCGCTCGAAAGTGCCTCGCCCGCGCAGCCCAGCATCAGCGAGGACGGGAACGGCCAGGGCTGGCTGGCAAGGTAAGAGACGGCGCCAACCTTGATCCCGGCCTCTTCCATCACCTCGCGGCGCACGGCGGCCTCGATCGTCTCGCCCGGTTCCACGAAGCCGGCCAGTAGCGAATACATGCCGTCGGGCCAACCGGGCGAGCGGCCAAGCAGGACGCTGTTGCCGCGCGTGATCAGCATGATGACGACCGGATCGGTGCGCGGGAAATGATGCCCGCCGCAAGCCGGGCAATCGCGCTGCCAGCCGCCCTGGGCGGCGACGCTTTCACCGCCACAGCGGGCGCAGAAGCGGTGGGTGGCGTGCCAGCCCAGCGTCGCGCGCGCCGTCGCCAGCAACTCGGCCTCACGCGGGGTGAGGCGAGTCATCGCGCCGCGCAACTCGGCAAAGGCCATGTCGTCCGGCAGATCGGGATGCCGCTGTTCGCTGGGGTCAAAGAAGGCACCCAGCGTGTCCGGCAGCGCCTCTGGCTCCCACGCCGAGACATCCACGGCAAAGCGCGGGGCGCCACTGTCGCGGCCAAGGAACACCTCGGGGCCACCGGACTCGGCGATCAGCGAATGACCGGCAGCGATCCATCCGCCCGCCGCCTCGTCTGCCTGCCGCATCAACGGCTTGCCGCGCCATACGGGCAGCCAGCGGGTGCCGGGATCGCGCCGGGCAGCGTCGATCTGTTCCGGGTCTCCGCGCAGTTCGGCGGCGCGGTCCAGCCCGGAGCCTCCGAAAGTCACTGTCTCGGCAATACGCATCCGCCCCTCCGCTTTGGTTCGTGATCGTCGCTGCGGCGTTGCATGTCAAACGCACTTGACGGGGCGTGTTCACTTTTCGCTCGCGCACACGCTGAAAATGCATGAATGATAATTGAGACACGTTTTGCGTGTCTTGTGCTGTACTGAGTGCTGTCGTCTGCGCGTCGTATCAAGTGTGTAGCGTCCCGCCACATCCAATCCACGAGGCACAGATGACCTACAAGCCCACCTTGTCCCGCCGGACCTTCCTGTCCGGCACCGCCGCAGGAGCCACCCTAATCGCGCTGCATCCATATTCGGTTCGTGCTGCCACCAACCAGGCGCATCTCCGCATCATGGAGACGACGGACCTGCATGTGCACGTGTTCCCCTACGACTACTATTCCGACCGCCCGGTCGATACCGTCGGTCTTGCCCGCACTGCATCGCATATCGAGGCGATCCGCGCCGAGGCGACCAATTCCGTGTTGTTCGACAACGGCGACTTCCTTCAGGGCAACCCGATGGGCGACTACATCGCCTACGAGCGGGGCATGAAGGACGGCGACATGCATCCCGTCATCACCGCGATGAACACGGTGGGCTTCGACGCCTCGACGCTGGGCAATCACGAATTCAACTACGGGCTCGATTTTCTGATGAAGTCGCTCGACGGCGCGGCGTTTCCGGTGGTTTCGGCCAACGTGGTCAAGGAGATGGGCGCCGACCCGACCAAGGACGTCACGCTGGTCAAGCCCTATGTCATCCTCGACCGCGAGGTGACGGACGGCGACGGCAACACCCACCCGATCCGTATCGGCCTGATCGGGTTCGTGCCGCCGCAGATCATGAACTGGGATCGCAAGCATCTTGAGGGCAACGTGCAGGCGCGCGACATCGTCGCCACCGCCGAAGCCTACGTGCCCCAGATGCGCGAAGAAGGCGCCGACATAATCATCGCGCTGTCGCATTCGGGCATCGGCTCGGCCGACCGCTCGGACGGGATGGAGAACGCATCGGTTCCCGTCGCGGCCATCGACGGCATCGACGCGGTGCTGACCGGGCATTCGCATCTGGTCTTCCCCTCGCCGACATATGCGGATTTCGCCGCCGTCGATGCGGACAAGGGCACGATCCACGGCAAGCCCGCCACGATGGGCGGCTTCTGGGGCTCGCATCTGGGTGTCATCGACTTGATGCTGGAGCGCGACGGCAACGCATGGCGCGTTCTGGACTTCGGGGTCGAAACGCGCCCGATCTTCGAGCGGAACGAGGACCGGTCCATCTCGCCCACCGTCGAGAGCGAGCAGGCGGTTCTGGATGCCGTTCAGGCCGACCATGACGCGACGCTTGCCTACATCCGCCGCGCGGTCGGCAAGACCTCGGCCCCGCTGCACAGCTATTTCGCGTTGGTTGCCGATGATCCGTCGGTGCAGATCGTGTCGCTGGCCCAGATGTGGTACATCGGCCAGATGATGCAGGGCACCGAATACGAAGGTCTGCCCATCCTCTCGGCGGCGGCGCCGTTCAAGGCGGGCGGTCGCGGCGGCCCCGAGAATTACACCAATGTTCCGGCAGGTGACGTGGCGATCAAGAACGTCGCCGACCTTTACCTTTATCCCAACACGGTGCGCGCGGTGAAGGTCAGCGGTGCCCAGCTCAAGGACTGGCTGGAACGCTCTGCCGGCATGTTCAATCAGGTCGAGGCGGGCGCGACGGATGCCAGGCTGCTGAACGACTCGTTCCCGTCCTACAACTTCGATGTCATCGACGGGGTCGACTACCAGATCGACCTGTCGCAGCCGTCGAAGTTCGACAGCGACGGCGCGGTGGTGAACGAGGACGCGAACCGCATCGTGAGCCTCACCTACAACGGTGCGCCGGTCACGCCGGACATGGAGTTCATCGTCGCGACCAACAACTACCGCGCCTCGGGCGGCGGCAGTTTCCCGGGGGCCATGGGCGACACCATCGTGTTCGAGGGTCCGGACACCAACCGCGACGTGATCGTGCGCTACATCGTCGAGCAGGGCACGATCAACCCGTCGGCGGATGCCAACTGGACGTTCAAGCCGATGCCCGGCACCTCGGTCCTGTTCGAGACCGGCCCGGTGGCGCGCGAGTATGTCGGCGACGTCAAGGGCGTCGAGATCGAGGCTGCGGGCGAAACACCGGAAGGCTTTTCGCTATATCGTATCACGCTCTGACGGGCACAGAGAACAAGACGGGCACGGCAGCGCGCCGTGCCCTTTTTCACGCGGTCTTAATTATCGCTTGCCTCAAAAACAGGCGGCGTGCCTAATCCCCGGCACAACATCGCGCCGCATCCGCCGACGCCAGCACCAAGGGACGCATGCGGCTTCCTGCCGGTGCCGCAGACGCGCAATTTGCGGCCGGACATAACCTTGGGGAGACGATTCCGTGTTCAACCGTATTATTGCCGGTCTCGGCCTTGGCGTGGCATTTGCCACCGCCGCAGCCGCGCAGACCGAAACGCCCTTCGCACTCGACTGGAAATTCGAAGGCCCCGCCGCGCCCTACTTCGTGGCCGTGGACAAGGGCTATTTCGCCGATCAGGGCCTGACGGTGGAGATCGCCGAAGGCGCAGGCTCGCTCGATGCGATCCCGAAGGTCGCTACCGGCGCCTTTCCGTTCGGCTTTGCCGACATCAACAGCCTCGTGAAGTTCCTCGACCAGAACCCCGGCGCGCCCGTCACCGCCGTGATGATGATCTACGACAAGCCGCCCTTCGCCGTGATCGGCCGCAAGTCGCTGGGTGTCGAAGTGCCGAAGGACCTTGAAGGCAAGGTGCTGGGCGCACCGCCGCCCGATGGCGCCTGGGCGCAATTCCCGGCCTTTGCCACCGCCAACGACCTTGACGTCGGCGCGATTACCGTGGAACCGGTCGGCTTTCCGACGCGCGAACCGATGCTCGCCGAAGGCAACGTCGCCGCGATCACCGGCTTCTCGTTCTCGTCCTACCTGAACCTCGTGCGTCTTGGCGTGCCGGAAGACGACATCTCGACCATCCTGATGGCAGACTACGGCCTTGCGCTTTACGGCAACGCGGTGATCGTGAACACCGACTTCGCAGCCGCGAACCCCGAGGTCGTGACCGGCTTCCTGACCGCGATCGCTGCGGGCTGGAAGGACGCCATTGTGGACCCCGAGGGCGCGATTGCGTCGCTGATCGAGCGTAACCCCGCCGCCGATGCAGCGCTTGAGCAGCGCCGCCTGCAACTGTCCATCGACGCGAACGTCCTGACCGACTGGGTCAAGGCGAACGGGCTTGGCGGCATCGACGCGGACCGCATGGCCAAGGCAATGGACCAGATTGGCGAGACCTACGAGTTCGTGACCGACCCGGATGCGATGCCGCTGTTCTCGGACGCCTACCTGCCCGCAGCAGAGGCGCGGATGCTTCAGTAATCCAGCGCGGCGCGCCGGGGTCTTCGGCGCGCCGCACCCGATTCCCATCAATAAAGCGCGCCGGAAAACCGGTGCCGGCAGGGGGACAGCCGCGTGGATCAGCCACTTATCGACATCAAGGACGTGCGCCACGCGTACAAGACGGACAAGGGGCCGCTTCCGGTTCTGGATGGCCTGACGCTGTCGGTGCCCGAAGGTGGCTTTGTCGCCGTGGTCGGGCCGTCGGGCTGCGGCAAGTCCACCCTGACACGGCTGATCGCCGGGCTGATGATCCCTGATGAGGGCGAAGTCTGGTTGCACGGCAAGCGCGTGAAAGGTCCGCGCTCGACTGTCGGCATGGCATTCCAGAACCCGGTTCTGCTGGAATGGCGTTCGATCCTGCGCAACGTGATGCTGCCGCTGGAAATCGTCGCCACCGGCATGTCGAAAAAGGATCAGGAAGACCGCGCGCGGTATCTGCTGTCGCTGGTCGGGCTGTCCGGTTTCGAGGACAAGCGGCCGTCGGAATTGTCGGGCGGGATGCGCCAGCGCGCGTCGCTGTGCCGGTCCATCGTCCACAAGCCCGAGGTGCTGATCCTCGACGAGCCTTTCGGTGCGCTGGATGCCTTCACCCGCGAAGACCTGTGGCAGACGATGCACAAGGTGAAAGAGAAGGAACCGTTCACCGGCGTTCTCATCACCCATGACCTGCGCGAATCGATCTACCTCGCCGATCAGGTCGTCGTGCTGTCGGGCCGCCCCGCCCGGACGCAGCACGTTCTCGACGTTCCCGACCCCGGCCCCCGCGACATCGAGACGCTTTACACGCCGCAGGCCGCCGAGATGCTGGCAACCTTGCGCCACCAGATCCAGATCGCACAGGGCCGCGCCCCCGAGGAGGCCACCGCATGAACGTCCGCAGCTTCGCCATCCCGCTGATCGCGACCGTCATATTCCTGCTGTTCTGGGAGCTTCTGGTCTGGGCGAACGGCTGGCCAAACTACCTGATGGCCTCGCCCTCGGACCTGCCCGCAGCGTACGAGCGCTATTGGAACCTGTTTCTCGTCATGGGCTGGCAGACCCTGTGGCGCACAGTCGTCGGATTGCTTCTGGCGGTCCTGTTCGGATTGCTTCTGGGCATGGTGATGGGGTTCTCGCGCACGATGCGCGATGCGCTCTATCCGCTGCTGGTGGGCTTCAACGCGATCCCGAAGGCGACGGTGGTGCCGATCGTCGCGCTGCTGTTCGTCGGTGCGCATGACTTCAACACCATCCTGATCGCCTTCATGATCTCGTTCTTTCCAATCGCCGTGTCCGTCTCCATCGGGCTGTCCACACTGGAACCCGAATACCGCGACATCCTGCGCTCGCTCGGTGCGTCGAAGATGACGATCTTCTGGAAGATCGCGTTGCCCAAGACGCTGCCCGAGTTCTTCGGCGCGTTGAAGGTCGCCGTGACACTGGCCTTCATCGGCACCAACCTGATGGAGATCGTGTCACCGCACGGACGGGGCCTTGGCGCGCTGTTCGATTCGGGCAAGACCAACGCGGACTACCCGCTGATGTTCGCCGTTCTCATCGCCTTGGCGTTCCTCGGCATCCTGCTTTATTACATCGTGGTGGCGCTGGAGAAGATCTTCGCGGGCTGGGCGGAACGGCCTGCGGGCTAATCCGTCAGGAGCCATTCGCGCATGTCCTGATCCTCGAGCGCGTAGAGCCCGCGCCCGGGACTCCAGACGATGGACTTGTCGCGCAGCGCGTTCAGCGCCTTCTGCACGTCCGGGGCCGAGACCGCGCGGTCTGCCCTGGTGGACATCCGGGCAAGCGTCGCCTCTGCGAAGGGGGCGAACGCCGGGCCTTCGTCGCACAGGAGCGACAGGACCACCTTCTGAAGATCGCTCAAGGTGCCGTAGTCTGACCGGTGCTGATCCCATCGCAATTGCCGAAGATCATCTGCCCTGTCGCGTACCGTGCGGTGCAGGCCGTGGCTTCCTTGCTCTCCCATGGCGTGATCCTTCAGCACCCGTTGCAGCAATTCCGGCTGATGGCCAAGCAGGGCGAAGGCCTGTTCCACGTCATCGAGGTCGAGCTGGTTGTCCCTGGCAAGCCTTTCGTTCAGCGCGCCGACCAGCGCCTGCAGGTAGGGTCGCCCGAGCTTTGGAAAGTCGGTCACCTCGGCGCCATAAAACGGGTCCCTGTGGCTTCGGACAAAACCTGCAAGCTTGTCGCGATGCGATCCGGTGAATACGAGACTCAGGCGTTGGCCGGTGCTGCGCTGGTTCATCTCGTCGCGAGCGGCTTTCAGGGCAAAGATGGCATCCAGTCCTGCCGTGCTCGACAAGGCATGCTGCGCCTCGTCGATGACAAGCGCGACGTCGCGACCTGTACGCTCTCCGATCATCGACAGGGCTTGTCCCAACGTGGCAGTGCGGCCGCCCGATGCGCTGTCCAGCACCACCTCGACGCCGCCGACCGTGACGGATTTCGGCGTCAGTGCGCGGGCCGCCTTTGCGATGCGGCTGGAAAGGCTGTCGAGCTTGGCGGCGATGGCATCGGCGATAAGCCGTCCCGGGTCCGCGTCGCGGTCTGCCCAGAGATCGACGTAGATCGTGACATTGCCTGCCTCTTCCAGGAGCGGCATGAGATCGCGGCGCAGGAACGTGCTCTTGCCGGTCCGGCGTGGCGCGGCAAGGAACAGGCCGCTGTGATTGCCAAGGATCGGATCGGGGCGTATCCTGTCGATGATAGCCTGCGCCAGGTCCCGCCTTGGAACGTAGAAATCGGACATAGAATTACCCTGATTTATGGTAGCTTGTATAAATTATCTCCTTATGGATAATTACCGATAATCGAGCCTCACTCAAGCGCCGGGTTGCACTCGGGCCGGAGGGGTCCTATCTCTGCGGTCGAGAGGTTGGCGCGGGCAGGCGCCTCGCCAACCCGGTCAGGTCCGGAAGGAAGCAGCCGTAACGAGACCCGCTTGGGTCGTGTTCAGCCTCTCACCCAGACAGGCGGTCCCCTTGGGGCCGCCTTCGTCGTTTCACCCCGTGATAATCACGAAAAGCAACAGGGCGCCCAGCGCCGCGACCAGAAGCGCTGCGAGGATCAGCGGCACACGCGACAGCTGCCGCACGGTCGTTCCCGCCTCCAGCCTGTTGCCGGCCAGCCAGATCGCCGCGCCCACCACGGCGGCGACGCATTGCCAGCCGAAGAACACCATCACCCGGTTCGATCCGCGCGTGAATCCGTCGCCCGTCGGCTCGGTCAGGTGGAACCCGATGACCGACCAAGCATAGGCGGCACCCCAGAGCAGAAGCAGGACAAGGACAAGGCGGGCAAAGGTCATGCCGTAGCGTAACCCCGCCCGCCCCGTTCTCAAAGCTCAGATGTCGACGACGGCGCCAGGGTGGGCCGCGGCCCAGTCCGACAGGAACGCCTGCATGTCCGGATCACCCGCCAGATCGACCGCACGCCGGGGCAGGGCGACGCCATGCTCCAGCGCGATGCGGGCACAGGTGACATGGTCGCGCCTTGTCCGTTCGGGGCAATTCTCGGAGCCGTGGATGATCGTGGACAACAGCGTTCCGCCGTAGCCGTTGACGAAGGACAGGTCGGGACCAAGCGACAGCAGACAGGCCATCATCTCGGGCAGGCCCTGCCACCCTGCCGCCTGAACGGGCGTGACCTTTTCCACCGGATCGGGCCGGTCGTATTCGATGCCCAGCGCCACCAGGTGCCGCACATGATCGACCTTGCCCGGCATGTGGACCAGCTCGCGGATCAGGTTGCGGAACTCGGGCGGCAGCGCTTCGGGATTTAGCCACTGGCCCTCCGCCGCCTCGCCGCGCGCGGCCTGCGCAAGAAGCGCCTCGTCCCGTGACAGCGCGGGCATGGTGCCCAGCGCCGCGAACCTCTCAAGCGCGTCGGCGTTGCCGTAGACGGCGGCCCGCACATGGGCGCTGTGGCCGCGCCAGTCCTGCAGCGGATCGGCACCGGCCCCCAGCAGAAGGTCGATCATGTCGCCGTCGCACATCCGCCGGACAGCGTGATGCAGCGACGGGACCAGCTCCGAGGCCAGGCTGTCCTGTTCCGCCGCCGCATCCAGCAACAGGCGCACCGCGACATGGTCGTTGAAATCGAGCGCGCGCAGGATCGCGTTGGTCCCCGCCACCCGCGCGCCGTGCGCCAGCAAAAGCCGCAGCCCGTCGTGGTGGCCAAGCTCGGTCGCGTGATACAGCGATTCGTTGTCGTCGGGGTCGGCCCCCCGGTCCAGCAGCCATTCGGCCAGCACCATGTTGTTCGCGTGGCCAAGCGCGCCATAAAGCGCGGACAGCTTGTGGTCGGTGCCATCGTCGGCAGGCGCGCCGTCGTTCACGTCGGCACCGCGCGCGACAAGCATCTCGGCGATGTCCAGCATGTCGCCGCGTTTCTCGGGCCAGGCGTGGATCATCCGGGAAAACGCCAGGTGCAGGATCGGCGTGCGCGGTCCGTGCTGCCGTGTGGCACGGGCGGGGTCCTCGGCCAGCGCAGACGCGACGGCGGCGCGGCCATACAGCGCCACCTGCAACCCGAACTGGCCATTGGCGAGGTCCGGTGTCTCGGCCAGCAGTCGCTCGACCACGCCGGTCTGGCCGTGCATCAGGGCGATCTTGAGCCGCTGAAGACGCTGCGCGCGGTCCATGCCCTGCACTTCGACCGCCGCCTTCAGGTCGGGCCACGAGGCAAAGCCCTGTTCGCGCGCGATGACATGCAGGTAGTCGGCATGCTTCAGATGCGCCGTTTCGGGGCGGGGCGGATACACGGCAAGCCGTTCGGCTGCGCGGGGGGCGCCCGCGTCATGGTCACGTTTCAGGGTTCTGGCCTGCCTGCGCAGGCGCTCAAGGGGATCGGTCATCGGCTTCCTCATCGAAGTTCCCGCCGGTCCGCTTTATCGGGAGCCATGAGAAAGACCGTCATGTGAACAGTCGTTCCGGAAATGAGGGTGCCGATACGGCTTTCCGCGGACCTGGATGCCTCCCTGAAGGCGCTGTCAGGGTAGCCGTGGCGCTGCGGTCGTTCAAGCCCGCCGGTGGACTGTCCGGCCCCGCCCCCTTAGCTTGGGCGTGATCCGCGAATCCCGGTGAGGCGCATGACCGACGAGACGACCCAAGGCTACCAGGTGCTGGCCCGGAAATACCGGCCCGAAACCTTTGCCGATCTCGTCGGGCAGGATGCGATGGTGCGCACGCTGAAAAACGCGTTCGAGGCCGACCGCATCGCGCAGGCCTTCATCATGACCGGCATCCGGGGCACCGGAAAGACGACGACGGCGCGGATCATCGCCAAGGGGATGAACTGCATCGGGCCGGACGGCACAGGCGGGCCGACCACCGATCCCTGCGGACAGTGTGAGCATTGCGTTGCCATCGCCAAGGGCGCGCATGTCGATGTGTTCGAGATGGATGCGGCATCGAACACCGGCGTCGGCGACATCCGCGAGATCATCGACAGCGTCCACTATCGGGCCGCGTCTGCGCGCTACAAGATCTACATCATCGACGAAGTTCACATGCTGTCGGTGAACGCGTTCAACGCGCTTCTCAAGACGCTGGAAGAACCCCCCGCGCATGTGAAATTCATCTTTGCCACGACCGAGATCCGCAAGGTTCCGGTCACGGTTCTGTCGCGCTGCCAGCGGTTCGACCTGCGCCGGATCGAGCCAGAGGTGATGATCGGCCTCTTGCGCCGGATCGCGGGCAGCGAGGGCGGGCAGATCACCGACGAGGCGCTGGGGCTTATCACCCGCGCGGCGGAAGGGTCGGCGCGCGATGCGACCTCGCTCTTGGACCAGGCGCTAAGCCAGGGCGGCGGCGAGACCAGCGCCGAACAGGTGCGCGCGATGCTGGGGCTGGCCGACCGGGGCCGCGTGCTCGACCTGTTCGATCTGGTGATGAAAGGCGACGCTGCGGGTGGGCTTGCCGAGTTGTCGGCGCAATACGCAGAGGGCGCCGATCCGCTGGCCGTGCTGCGCGATCTGGCCGAGATCACGCACTGGATCAGCGTCATCAAGATCACGCCCGAGGCGGTCGAGGACCCCACGGTCAGCCCGGACGAGCGCACGCGCGGCGGCGACATGGCCGAGCGCCTGCCGATGCGGGTGCTGACGCGGATGTGGCAGATGCTGCTCAAGGCGCTGGACGAGGTGGCGCAGGCGCCCAACGGGATGATGGCAGCCGAAATGGCTCTGATCCGCATGACCCATGTCGCCGACCTGCCGCCGCCCGAAGACCTGATCCGCAAGCTGCAGGACGGCCCCCCGACGCAGGGCAGCCCCGGCCCGGCGCCGCGTGCGCCCGCCAGCCCGCCGCAGCCCGCGCCGACCAACGCGGTGTCGCGCGGCGCGGCGCCGTCCTATGGCAGCGATGGCACCGCCACCGCCCGCGCGCTTGACCCCGAGCAGGCGCTGGCGCGCTATGACCGCTTTGAACAGGTGGTCGAGCTGATCCGGCGCCACCGTGACGTGAAGCTTCTGGTCGACGTGGAAACCTGCCTGCGCCTTGCGCGCTACAGCCCCGGCCGGATCGAGTTCCAGCCGAAGGACAATGCCCCCACCGACCTTGCCGCGCGCCTGTCGCAGCGGCTTCAGGCCTGGACCGGGGTGCGCTGGGCCGTGTCGGTGGTCAGCGAGGGCGGCAAGGACACCATCGCGGACCTGCGCGACGCGGACCGGATGGCGCTTGAGGACAAGGCGCGGGCGCACCCGCTGGTGCAGGCGGTGTTCGCCGCCTTTCCGAACGCCAGGATCACCGAGATCCGGACCCCCGACCAGATCGCCGAAGATGCCGCCGTCGAGGCGCTGCCCGAGGTCGACGAGGAATGGGACCCGTTCGAGGAAGACTGATGCGCCGCCATTTGTCCTGCGCCGCCGCGCTGTCGGTGCCCTCTGCCGCATCGGCCGAGGTGTGCGAAGCGGTGCGCCCGTCCTGGGTTCCCGGCACGGCGGTGTCGTCCGTGGACGAGGCGATCCTTCTGCTGTCCGCTCCTGCCTCGCTGGGGCTTGTCGCGGCAACCGCGCTGGCGCTTCGGTTTCGCAGCCAGTGGGGCGCGCTGGCCTGCGTTGTCGGCTGGACGATCTGGGCCTCGGTCATCGTGATGGGCCGGGACACCGGCGTGCAGGCGCAGGCGATCGCCGAGGGCTGCATGGGCTCTCCTGCCTTGTTCATCACGCTGGCCGCTGCGATATGTGTAACAGCGATCCTTTACACCCGGCCGCGCGTCGCGCGTGCAGACTGACGGAGACAGACGATGTTCAAGGGACTGGGCGGGCTTGGCGACATGGCCAAGATGATGCAGGCGGCCAAGGACATGCAGGCCAAGATGAACGACCTGCAGGAAGAGCTTGAGACGATCATCGTCACCGGCGAATCCGGCGCGGGGCTGGTCAAGGCGACATCGACGGCCAAGGGCGTTCTGACGGGCCTTGATATCGACCCGTCGATCTTCAACGAAAGCGACAAGGAAGTCGCCGAGGACCTGATTCTTGCCGCGATCAAGGACGCGCAGGCCAAGGCGCAGGACCGCAGCCAGGACGAGATGGCAAAGCTGACCGAGGGCCTTGGCCTTCCGGCTGATTTCAAGATGCCGTTCTGAGCCGCGCTTGAGCGACACGCCACGCGAAATCGACGCCCTCATCGAGATGATGGCAAAGCTGCCGGGGCTTGGCCCCCGGTCTGCGCGGCGTGCCGTGCTGCACCTGATCCGCAAGCGCGGACAGCTCTTGATGCCGTTGGCGCAGGCGATGCGCGCCGTTGCCGATACCGCGCGCGAATGCCTCAACTGCGGCAACGTCGCGACCTCGGACATCTGCCCGATCTGCACCTCCGAAAAGCGCGCCAACGGCGAATTATGCGTCGTGGAAGAGGTCGCGGACCTCTGGGCGATGGAACGCTCGGGCCATTTCAAGGGGCGCTATCACGTCCTTGGCGGCACGCTGTCGGCGCTGGACGCAATCGGGCCAGAGGATCTGCGCATCCCCAAGCTGATCTCACGCATCGACAGCGAAGGCGTGACAGAGGTGATCCTTGCGCTGAACGCCACGATCGACGGGCAGACCACCGCACACTACATCTCGGACCAGTTGCAGGGCCGGGTGTCGGTGACATCGCTTGCCCAGGGCGTGCCGGTGGGCGGCGAGCTGGACTATCTCGACGACGGCACGATCAGCGCTGCCCTGCGCGCCCGTAAGGCGTTCTAGCGCGCGCCGCTCCATTTACCCAGAATGTCGATGACCGACGCGGGCGTGGGAACGCGGTATTGCGCCGCCGTCTCGCCTTCGCCCACCTTGATTGAGATACCGCCACGCTGTGCGATCATCGCCAGCGCAGGCTCGTCGGTGGAATCGTCGCCGAAGAACACCGGAACGCGGCCACTGAACGGCGGCTCGGTCATCAGCTCTTCGATGGCAAGGTCTTTGCCGATGCCCTTTGGCCGCATCTCGTAGGCCATCTTGACCGGGTGCATTTCGAAGTCGGGCCAGACTCCTTCCAGCGCCTGCATGAACTTGAGCACCTGGGAATGCGCCTCGGGAGCCTTGCGATAGTGCAGCGTGGCGCCGGTGGGCTTCTTTTCGGCGTGAAGGCCGGGCACCGAGTCAGCGAATTGCGCGACCATGTCGGCCAGATGATCCACCGCTTCGGTTCCTGCCATCGGGTGTTCAGTCAGCGTGCCGTCGCTTTGCCGTTGTGCGCCGTGGCTGCCGATCACATGCCCCGCGAAATCCGGCAGGTAGGACCGCAGCTTTTGCACGCTGCGACCCGAGACCAGCGCGACCGCGCCGCCGGTGGCGATCATCAGACGATCCAGCATCTCGGGCAGACCCTTGGCGATCTCGACCGAATCCGGCGTGTCTGCGATGTCCACCAGCGTTCCGTCGAAATCGAACAGCAGCGCGCTTTCGGACAGCTTGGGTGTCGGCAGGTCGGTCAGCGTGTCGCCTAGGTCCGGGGCCGAGAAGCCGATCATCTCGTAGAAGGTCATGCTTTCCATCTGGTCTCCTATCGGTGGCGTCGTCGGCCAGTGGGCCGCCACGCCGCCATTTCGTCGAAACGCGCAGGGGCGAACGTGTGTTCCCCTGCATCGGCGGCCGGGTTGGCCGTCATCATCCCACGACCGCCTCGCAGGATTCGTCCAGTAGCGTTATCTGCGCCCAGCCCGCGCCCGCGCCGACCCCGTTCTGCACTACCTCGACAAAGCTCCAGCCCCTGATCCTGTCGAAGCGAAAGAGGATCGTGTCGCCGGTGCGTATCGCGCCCAGCAGCGGCGAGATATCGTCGCGCGCCGCTCGCAGCGAAACCCGCCCGCCGCGCCAGCCGATGCAAGCGCGTTCGGTCCCGGTTCCGAGCGGCAGTTCGGCCACCTTGCGGCGCAACTCGATCTGGCTCACATCCAGCGTGGTGCGCGCGGTATCCACGGCGCAGCCAAGCTCTTCCTCGCGCCATGTCGCGTAAGCGATCAGGTATTGGTCGTCTCCTCCAAGCACGGGCTCCGCCTCGGTGCAGCCTTCGTTGTCGAACACCGCCTGCCCAAGAGGGCTTTCGAAGCAATAGCCATTGCGGTCCAGGATCAGGTTCCGCGTGAACCACAGATCGTCGCAGACATCCGAGGCAAGGGAAGCACCCGGAACCATTACCATCGACGCGACAAGGGCCAAGCGTTTCATGGTCTGTTCGTCCTGCTTTCATGGTAGCCGCAGAGGCAGCGGGAACCAACGGAAGCGGGCGTTCGGCACGCCGCGGGGCGGACCTTGCCCGATATATCCCCAAGGATGCCGAAGTCTTGGGCAGAGTCCACCCCGCGCGGCCCCGCCTCGTGCCAAGAAAAAGGCCCGCCGAGAGGGCGGGCCTTTGGGATTGATCAAGTCGGGCGGCGATCAGCGGTCGTCGTCATCCTCGTCGTCGTCGCTGTCGTTCGGCAGGTTGAAGAAGCTTTCCGCATCGGGGATCGCCTTGTTCTCGTCCTCTTCCGTGTCGTTGCCCGACAGCGAGAAGGTCTCGAGCCCCGAGATCGCCGTGGGGATCTTGGGTTCGGAGGACATGCCAAGCGACTGCTCGGTCGACACCAGCTTGCGCCGCTCGTCGTCGGTCAGAACCCCGCCCTCGGCTGCGCGCTTCTTCGCGGCCTTCTGCACGGCGGCATCAAGTTCGGACTGCTTGCACAGCCCCAGCGCAACCGGGTCGATTGGCTGGATGTTCTGGATGTTCCAGTGCGTGCGCTCGCGGATCGTCAGGATCGTCGGCTTGGTGGTGCCGACCAGCTTGGAGATCTGGCTGTCCGCCAGTTCGGGGTGGAATTTCACCAGCCACAGGATCGCGGCGGGGCGGTCCTGACGTTTGGACAGCGGCGTATAGCGCGGGCCGCGGCGCTTTTCCTCGCCGACGGAGGCCGGGTTGTGCTTGAGCCGCATCCGGTAGGCCGGGTCTTTCTCGGCCTTCTCGATCTCGGACTGGTCCAGCTGGTTGTTGGCGATCGGGTCAAAACCCTTAACGCCGGTGGCCACGTCGCCATCGGCGATGCCCTGCACCTCGAGTTCGTGAAGCTCGCAGAAATCGGCGATCTGCTTGAAGCTCAACGTGGTGTTGTCGACCAGCCAGACTGCGGTCGCTTTCGCCATCAGCGGTTTCGCCATGTTCCGTCTCCTTAGACAATATCTTCCTTCGCCGGGGAAAACGGCTGGTCCGGCTGGACCCTTACCACGTTTTCAGGGAAGTTCCGGTGATATAGTCCCTCGACGCTGCAGAGAAAAGAGAGAAATGCGCTGGTTCCTTGCCTTCCTCATGGCCGCAGGCGTGGCACGGGCCGACGGCGAGCGTGCCGGCGACTTCGACTATTACGTCCTGTCGATGTCGTGGTCGCCGACCTGGTGCGCGCTTGAGGGCGACGCGCGCGGCTCGCCGCAATGCGATGCGGACGCCGATTTCGGTTGGGTGCTGCACGGGCTTTGGCCACAATACGAGGACGGGTATCCCGCCAACTGCCCCACGACCGAACGAAATCCGTCTCGTGCGCAGACGGCCGCCATGGCCGACATCATGGGCACGGGCGGCCTTGCCTGGTATCAGTGGCAAAAGCACGGGCGTTGCTCTGGCTTGCCCGCGACCGCCTATTTCGAGCAGGCGCGCGCCGCCTTTGATGCCGTCGCCAAGCCCGAGGTGTTTCGCAAGCTGGACCGCCCCGTGACCCTGCCCGCCTCTGTGGTCGAAGAGGCATTCCTCAAGGACAACCCGGACCTGTCGGCGGACATGCTGACGATCACCTGCAAGGCCGGGCGCATCCAGGAGGCGCGACTGTGCCTGACGCAGGATCTGAAGCCACGGGTCTGCGGCGATGACGTGGTGCGCGACTGTTCCATGCGCGACGCACTGCTCGACCCGATCGAATAGGGCTTTCCCTTCGGCATCAATGAATTGTGTGCGGCATCCCGCCGCACCCGTGCTACCGTTATGCCAGCACCAGACGCGGCCGCGCATCCTGGGTGCGCGCCCGTGCTGGCTGACCGCAACACCAGCAAGGATACGTTCATGCCTGATACAGTCGTCAATCCCATCGCCTGGGCCGCGCGCAAGATCCTTGGCGCGGGTGAATACACCGCCGATGCCGCGCGCGCCGTCGGCACCGACCGCAGCACTGCAGAACCGGTCGTGCGAGAGATCGGCCTTGCCGACATCCGTGAGGCGCTGGGCAAAGGCTATCGCGACGCGATGCATTTTCGCGGCGATGTCCTGTTTATCGTCGTGCTTTACCCGGTGATCGGCCTGATCCTTGCGGGGGTCGGGCTGAACATGGACCTTCTGCCGCTTCTGTTCCCGCTGCTGGCAGGCTTTGCCATCGTCGGCCCGCTGGCCGCCACGGGCCTTTACCAGATGAGCCGCCTGCGCGAGGCGGGGAAAGAGGCTGGGTGGGGCGATGCGGTCCGCGTGATCGGCTCACCCGCCTTTCCGGCGCTCGTGGTGATGGGGCTGTATCTGATCGGGCTGTTCGTGGCCTGGTTGATGGTCGCGGCGCTGGTGCATTCGCTGACGCTTGGCCCGGAACAGCCCGCATCCATCGGCGCGTTCCTTGGCGCTGCGCTGACCACGCCCGAGGGTTGGGCGATGATCTTGATCGGCTGCGCGGTGGGTGCGGTGTTTGCCGCCGCCGCCATCTCGATCAGTATCGTTTCCTTCCCGCTGCTGCTCGACCGTGATGTCGGGGTGCCGCAGGCCATCGCCACATCTGTCGCCGTGGCGCGGAAGAACCCGCGCACCGTTGCCATCTGGGGCGCTATCGTCGCCGCTCTGCTGGTGCTCGGCGCGATCCCGGCGCTGATCGGGCTGGTCCTGGTGATGCCGGTCCTTGGCCACGCGACCTGGCACCTTTATCGCCGCGCCGTCGAGTAGGGTGGTTGGCGGGGGCGCGCGCCGTGCGCCCCCGCAGGGTCGAGCGGTCAGGCCCGTTACAATGTCAGGATCGTTTGCCCTGTGGTCTTGCGCGCCTCAAGCGAACGGTGCGCCTCGGCGACGTCTTCCAGCGGAAAACGCTGGTCGATGCGGATCTTCACCGCGCCGGACGTGACCTTGCCGAACAGCATCGCCGCCATGTCCTGACAGGTCTGGTGATCGCCGATATGGGTGAACAGCGTCGGCCGCGTGACCTTGAGCGATCCCTTCGACCCCAGCAGGCCAAGGTTGAACGGCGGCACCGGCCCCGAGGCATTGCCGAACAGGATCATCATGCCGAACGGCGCAAGGCAGTCGAGCGAGCCGTCGAAGGTGTCCTTGCCGACCGCGTCCATCACCACCTGCACGCCCTTGCCGCCCGTCAGCTCCTTGACGCGCGCCACGAAATCCTCGGTCCGGTAGTTGATGCAGGCATCGGCGCCGTGATCGAGCGCAAGCTGGCATTTCTCGTCGGTTCCGGCGGTGCCGATCAGCCGGATGCCCTCGGACCTGGCCCATTGGCAGGCGATCAGCCCCACACCCCCGGCGGCAGCGTGGAACAGCACCGTATCGCCCTCTTGCAGCGGCGTGGTGCGGTGGAACAGGTACTGCACCGTCAGCCCCTTGAGCATCATCGCCGCGCCTTCCTCGAAGGGGATCGCGTCTGGCAGGGGGCACACCTGCGCGGCGGGCATCACCCGCGCCTCGGTGTAGGCGCCGGGCGGGGCAGAGGCATAGGCGGCACGGTCGCCGACCTTCAGATGCGTCACGCCGTCGCCCACCGCTTCGACGATGCCCGCGGCCTCCATCCCAAGGGCTTGCGGCAGCGTGAGAGGGTAAAGCCCGTCGCGCTGGTAGACGTCGATGAAGTTCAGCCCGCAGGCCTTGTGCCGGATGCGGATCTCGCCCGGTCCCGGATCGCCGACGTCGCGGTCGACCACCTTGAGTTTCTCGGGTCCGCCGTGTTCCTCGATGATTACCGTTCTTGCCATCTGTCCCTCCCTTGTGTCGGTGTCACCCGACCTTCAACACGATCTTTCCGATATGGTCCGAGGTTTCCATGCGGGCATGGGCCTTGGCAGCCTCTGCCAGCGGATACTCACTGTCCATGACTGGCGCCACGGTGCCAGCCTCGAGCAGTGGCCAGACATGATCGCGCAGGCCTTCGGCTATCCTCGCCTTGGCCGCGTCCGATTGCGGGCGCAGGGTCGAGCCGGTGATGGTCAGCCGCCGTGCCATGACCTGCGCAAAGTTCAACTCGGCCTTGGGACCTGACAGAAAGGCTATCTGCACCAGCCGTCCGTCATCGGCCAGCGCCTTGACGTTCCGCGGGATATAGTCGCCGCCGACCATGTCGAGGATCAGGTTCGCCCCACCCTCGGCGCGCAGGATCTCGACGAAATCCTCGTCGCGGTAGTTGATCGCGCGCTCTGCGCCCAGTTCGGTGCAGACCCGGCACTTGTCCGCCGTGCCCGCAGTAGCGAAGACGCGCGCGCCGAAATGTGCGGCAAGCTGGATCGCGGTGGTGCCGATGCCGCTTGATCCGCCGTGGACGAGAAACCTTTCCCCGGCAGCGAGGCCGCCGCGCATGAACACGTTGGTCCAGACGGTGAAATAGGTCTCGGGCAGGCAGGCGGCCTCTTTCAGGCCGATGCCGAGCGGCACCGGCAGGGCGTGGGCCGCGGGCGTGGCGACGTATTCGGCATACCCGCCGCCGGGCAGAAGCGCGCAGACGGTATCGCCCACCGCCCAGTCGGTGACACCATCGCCCAGCGCGATGATCTCGCCCGAGGCTTCCAGCCCCGGCAGGTCCGACGCGCCGGGTGGCGGCGCGTAGGCGCCCGCGCGCTGCAACGCATCGGGGCGGTTCACACCCGCGTAGGCGACCTTGATGAGGATCTGTCCGTGTCCGGGCGTCGGCACGTCGCGCGTCGTGGGCTTCAGCACCTCGGGGCCGCCGGGTTCGGTGATCTCGACGGCGGTCATCGTCCTTGGCAGGGGCATCGTCACTCCTTGGGGGTCCAGTGTCCGGGCAGGTCGACCTGCGGCATCCGCGTCGGCGCCTTGACCTTGCTCATCAGCCAGTTCGGTCCGGCGAACACGCGCTTGAGCACCGGGTTGGCGTTCACTTGCGCCTTGGCCTTCTCGATCCGCATCACGTCATCGATGCGGCGGTCAAGAAAGGCCCAGGTCGCCTGATGGCCGGTGCTGTCATCGCCCAGCCAATACAGCACGACCGAGCCATAGACGCCCGACAGCGTCGCGCGCTTGGTGTACCAGTTGATGTCGTCGGACGGATCGCCCAGCGCGTCCCAGATGCGGTCGGCGGTGCCCCAGATCAGCCGCGCGCCCTCGGCGGCATGCATCGGCAGCGCGAACAGCGACGAGGCACGGCGCACCGCCTCGCGGTCGTCGATCGCCTCGACTCGCCAGCGCACCGCTTGTGCGACACGGTCGCGGAACCGCATCGCCGACAGGTCGGTGGCGGCGACCTTGCGCGCCATCTCGTCGTCGGCGCGCCGGTGATAGGCGATGGCAAGGTCCACGGCGCCCTTGGGGCAGACGGCGCGGGCCATGTCCGTGGAAACGCCTGCATCGCGGCAGGCGGCGCGGAACGCGGGTTCGGACCATCCGTCAAAGGCCACATGGGGCAGGATGGCGTCGACAAGAGCGGTTTTCACCGTCTCGGGGCTCGATGTCGGGTCGATCATGGGTGCCTCCGGTATGTCTGGTCTACACGGCAACATAAGCGCAACAGGCGCAAGGGCCAGCCCGCTCCGCCAGCCTGCACAGATGGCCAAAAGACTGGACAAAGCGGTGTTTCGCCCCTATGTCGAGGCCTCCTGCAAATCCTTGCAACCTCAACCTAGAAAGGTGGTGACAACCACATGCAGGTCAGTGTTCGCGACAACAACGTCGATCAGGCGCTTCGTGCCCTGAAGAAAAAGCTCCAGCGTGAGGGCGTTTTTCGTGAAATGAAGCTCAAGCAGCATTTCGAAAAACCGTCCGAGAAGAAAGCGCGCGAGAAGGCAGAGGCTATCCGCCGTGCCCGCAAACTCGCACGCAAGAAAGCTCAGCGCGAAGGCATGCTCTAACGGCGTGTGAACCTGTGGGCCCTCGGGCCTTTGTCAAATGACCCCCGCCGGTAGCCCGCGCGGGGGTTTGTCGTTTCTGGGGGCCATCCCTTGAGTCAGGCTTGCGGGTCAGGACGGATCGCCCGACTTGCCCTTGCGCCGCGCCTCGACCGCGTAATCGCCAAGTCGCTGCCGCGTCTGCATGCGGCGCACGACCGTGTCGGCGTAGGCGGTCCAGTCCTGTTCGGTCAGTGCGTCGAGGCCATGCGCGACGGGCGCATCGCCAAGCGCCTTGTCCTTCATCAGCTCCACAGGCAACGGCTGCACCTGGATGAAGGGCGCGTCCTTGTTCAGGAAGATCGGCACATCCGTCTTCAGAAGCCGGATGTTGGTGAACAGCGGCCCGAACCACCAGTCGGTCTGGATCACGCCCTCAAGCACTTCGTAGGCATCGGTGCGGCGCAAGTTCACCGGCCCCCGGACATAGGAATGGAGGCCCGGCCGGGTGCGAGCCAGCGCGCCCGTCCAGACCTGCAGGATGTCGCGGTCGGCGGTGCGGGCAAGGAACGGCGGAGAGTAGCCCCTGATTCGCTCTGGCGCCGATTCGTCGAAGCGTGTGCGAAAGCCCGGATACTGAATCGCGTCGTCGAGCGGATGCCAGGTGTCCCCCTCATCCAGCGAAAACCGGATATCATAGCCTGAAAACGTCAACCAAAGGCTGAAGGGCAGAAAAACATACCACCCAAAGCTGGACGCGGTGCGCACAGGTTCACAATATCTGAAACCATCGGTCGGCAAAGTGCCGAGGGCGGACTTGTCCGCCGCTTGTGGGGGGTGACCACCATCGATCAGGGAATAGAACTGGATCATGCTGCCGACCGCCCGCTGCCCTTGAATGCCAAAGGGCGGCGCGGAAACCGCACCGCCCTTGGAATGGTGATAGTGGCGGGATCAGGCAGACACAACCTTCGCGGTCTTCATGCCGGAGTTGCCGAGGCGGACGGCGGCGGTGTCACGCAGGTCGGCGGGGACCTTTGCGGTCTTCATGCCGGAGTTGCCGAGGCGAACGGCGGCGGTGTCGCGCAGGTCTGCGGGGACCTTTGCGGTCTTCATGCCGGAGTTGCCGAGGCGGACGGCAGCGGTGTCGCGCAGGTCTGCGGGGACCTTGGCGGTCTTCATGCCGGAGTTGCCGAGGCGGACAGTGGCGGTGTCACGCAGATCGGCGGGGACCTTGGCGGTCTTCATGCCGGAGTTGCCGAGGCGAACGGCGGCGGTGTCGCGCAGATCGGCAGGGACCTTGGCGGTCTTCATGCCGGAGTTGCCGAGGCGGACAGCAGCGGTGTCACGCAGGTCTGCGGGGACCTTTGCAGTCTTCATGCCGGAGTTGCCAAGGCGGACAGCAGCGGTGTCACGCAGGTCTGCGGGGACCTTTGCGGTCTTCATGCCGGAGTTGCCGAGGCGGACGGCAGCGGTGTCGCGCAGGTCGGCGGGCACTTTGGCAGTCTTCATGCCCGAGTTGCCAAGACGAACTGCACCGGTGTCGCGGAGAGCGCTGGGAAGGAGGGTCGTGGTCATGATATGCACCTCTGGATTGAGTTTGAGTCTCGTATTACGCTAGTAGGTTACGAGAATGACACCAAAGCACAAGACCAAGTATAAATTAACCTGTGGAAAAGTAGGTAAGCTGTTGATTAGAATAGTAACAATTTTTAACCCTGTTTTTCCGATGATGCTGTCGATGTTGCTTGCGTCGGTGGCTACGTTGACAGCGAAAGAGCTTAGTTCTCAAATTTCCGTCCAGAATCTCATATTTCTTAGAATGTTGATTGGCTCGGCATTTCTGCTTCCTGCGGCTGTTTCGCAGGGTTCGTTAATAAATGTTAACGCTCTAATCAAGGTGAGTGTTCTTAGGGGCGTTTTTCTTCTCGGAGTCACCGCCTTGTACTTCACTGCCCTTGGGGCGACAGACGCCGCGCTTGCGGCCACACTGTTCCACACCTACCCGCTTCTGGTGTTCCTTGTCGGCAGCCTGATCTATCGCGGGGGGGTGTCGATTGTCCCGCTGGCACTTTGCGGCGTGTCCTTTGTCGGCGTCGCCCTGATCCTTGGCCCGCACGCCGCAGCGGGCGAGATCGGCGCGGTCTTTGCGCTTGCCAGCGCCGTCCTGATGTCATTCCGCATCAACCTGGAACGTCAGCTGGAATTCGACCTGAACCCGTTGCAGGTGTTGTTCTTCAGCTCGCTCGCTGCCGCTGTCATGCTGGTTCCGTTCGTGGACTTCGGAACTCTCGTCCCCGGCACACACACCCTACTTCTGATCGTCCTGCTCAGCGCGGCGGCGACATTCAGCCAGCTGATCGCGCTGCACCTGATGGCGCTGGGCGAATGGAAGTCGGTCACGGTCTACGCCTACGCCGAGATCCCGTTCGTGCTGATCCTGTCGCTGCTGCTGTTCCAGACCTCGATCGCGCCGATGCAGGCCATCGGCATGGTGATCGTCATGGCGGCGGGGGTGATTTTCGTGAAGGCGCGCTAGACCGGCAGCGCGGTCGTCTCGCGCACCGTCTTGAGCGCAAAGGACGAATGCATCTGCGCCACGCCGGGCAGGCGCGACAGATAGCGGCGGTGGATGCGCGCGAAATCCTCGGTGTCGCGCACCGCCAGCTTGAGCAGGTAATCCGCAGTTCCCGCCATCAGGTGGCATTCCAGAACGTCCGGGATCAGCGCAATCTCGCGCTCGAAGGCGTCGAGCACCGAATCGGCCTGTGCGCTCAGCGTGATCTCGACGAACACGATGGTCTGCCGGTCCAGCGCACGCCGGTTGAGCAGGGCAACGTAGCGGTCGATGATTCCCTCGGCCTCAAGCCGGTGGACGCGCCGGTGGCAGGCCGAGGCGGACAGATGCACCCGCTCGGCCAGATCGGCATTCGAGATGCGGCCCGAGGATTGCAGAACCGTCAGGATGCGGCGGTCCGTGTCGTCGATATCCTGCATCGCGAAAGGAATCCTTGTGCGGTGTCCAATGCGCGCAAGGATCGTCGATGCAGCGGCGCTTGACCAGCGCCGCTGCGTCCTTGCGTCAGGCGCGCGCCTTCAGGGCGTCGCGGATTTCTGCCAGCAACTCGACCTCGGTCGGGGGCTTCGGCGCGTCGGGGGCGGCTTCGGGCTCGACGGCCTTGGTTTCGGCCGCGTCCTTCACCCGGTTCACTGCCTTGACCAGCATGAACACGACGAAGGCGATGATGAGGAAATTGAGGATCGCCATCAGGAACCGGCCATAGGCGAACACCGCCGCACCGGCCTCTTCGGCCGCTGCCAGCGTGGCATACTCACCGCCGTCCAGAACGAGGAAATAGTTGGTAAAGTCGATCCCGCCCATGAACAGGCCGATGATCGGGTTGATCAGGTCCGCCACCAGCGAGCTGACGATCGCCGTGAAAGCCGCGCCGATGATGATGCCGACGGCCATGTCCATGACATTGCCGCGCGCGATGAAATTCTTGAACTCTTGAAGCATGTGTCCCCACTTTTCCGGTCATGCGCCCCTGTGCCGGACGCTACGGCAACCGATAGCGAAACCGGAGCCGAAGAAAAGCCCTTTTGATCAAGCGGGCGGAAGGGTTCCGTGAAGCACGTAGCGGAGAATCTGCGCCACCTGTTCGGGGCGCTCTGCTACGGCCAGGGCAGCGGCGTTGACCTCTTTCAGCGCGTGGGCATGCTCGGGCCCGTGCAGCACGATCAGCGATTTGCCCAGCGCGGCCGCCTGACCGGCATCGAAGGCCGCGTTCCACTGCTTGTACTTTTCGCCGAACCGGACGACGACGATATCGGCATCGGCGATGCCCTTGCGGGTGCGGATCGCATTCAGGCGCGCGCCCTTGTGGTCATGCCAGATCTTGTCGGGCTCGTCCCCAAGGATCGCCACGCCGCAGCCGTCGCTTGCGGCGTGGTCGGTGACGGGGCCAGAGAAGACCACGTCAAGATCCCCTGCGGCGCTGGTAATCTGCTCGCGCCAGTCGGTGTGGATCTCTCCGGACAGGTAGACGGACAGGGTCATGCGTTCCTCCTTGGCGTTGGCCGCGGGCTCAGCCGCGCAATGTGCCGCCGGTCGCTTTCGTCACCTTCTCGACGATCTTCTTGCCGACCGCGTCGATTTCCTCGTCGGTCAGGGTCTTGTCGGTGGGCTGCAGCCGCACGGCGATGGCCAGCGACTTCCTGCCCTCGCCAAGCGATCCGCCGATGAACTCGTCGAACACGCGCACATCCTCGATCAGCGCCTTGTCGGCCCCGGCGGCGGCGTTGACCAGCGCCAGCGCCTCGACCTGGGCATCGACGACGAAGGCAAAGTCACGCTCGACCGCCTGCAGGCTGGAGGCGCCCAGGGCGCCGCGCGTCGCGGTCTTGGCCCGTGCGTCGGGGATTTCGTCCAGCGCGACGGTGAAGGCGACGGCGGGGCCTTTCACGTCCATCGCGGACAGGACCTTGGGGTGAATCTCGCCGAAGATTGCCAGCACCTTCTTGGGTCCAAGGCACACCATGCCGTGCCGTCCGGGGTGCCACTGGTCGCCCGCGCCGCGCAGGATCTGCGCCTTGGCGGGGGCCCCGGCAGAGGCCAGAACGGCCTCGGCATCGGCCTTGGCATCATAGACATCCACCGGGCGGCGCGTGCCGTGCAGATCCTTGGGTCCGCTGTGGCCGACCAGAAGCCCCGCGATCATCATGCGCTGCTCGCCGGGTTCGCCGCCCGAAAAGGCGGGGCCGACCTCGAACAGCGCCAGATCGGCAAAGCCGCGTGCCTGGTTGCGGGCGGCGGCCTGCAATAGCCCCGGGAGAAGCGACGGGCGCATGTGGCTCATCTCGGACGAGATCGGGTTGTCCAGCATCGTCGCTTCGGTGCCGCCGCCGAACAGGGCCGCCGATGCGGCGTCGATGAAGGAATAGGTGACGCATTCGTTGTAACCAAGCGACGCCGCCGTGCGGCGTGCGATCTGCTCGCGCCGCTGGATCGGAGTCAGGATCGGCTTGGGCACGCCGACGCTGGCGCGGGGCAGGGGACGCCCCTGCAGCTTGGTCAGCGACGCGATGCGCGCGACCTCTTCCACAAGATCGGCCTCGCCCAGAACATCGGGGCGCCAGCTTGGCGGCGTGGCCATGTCGCCGTCGAGCGTGAACCCCAGCGCGGTCAGCGTCGCGCGCTGCGTGCCGGCGGGAATGTCCATGCCCACCAGCGACTGCACCCGGTCGGTGTCCAGCCGGTAGGCGCGGGCGACGTCCGGCACCGCACCGTCCATCACCACATCAGAGGCCTCGCCGCCGCACAGATCGAGGATCATGCGCGTCGCCGCCTCGAGCCCCGGCAGGGTCAGGGCCGGATCGACACCCCGCTCGAACCGGTATCGGGCGTCCGAATTCACCTTGAGCCGCCGCCCGGTGGTGGCGATCGTGATCGGGTCCCAATAGGCGGATTCGAGGAAGACGTTGACCGTTTCCTCGGTGCAGCCCGAATGCTGCCCCCCCATGATCCCGGCGATGGATTCAGGGCCATTGTCGTCAGAGATCACCATCATGCCCGGCGCGAATTCATACGCCCGCTCGTCCAGCGCCTCGATGCGCTCGCCGCCCTTTGCGGAATGGATGCGCAGGTCGCCCGCCACCTTGTCGGCGTCAAAGACGTGCAGGGGGCGGTTCTGGTCGTAGGTGAAGAAATTGGTGATATCGACAAGGGCCGAGATCGGGCGCAGGCCGATGGCTTTCAGCCGCTTCTGCAGCCAGTCGGGGCTTTGCCCGTTTGTCACGCCGCGAATGACGCGGCCCGCGAACAGAGGGCAGCCCTTGGCCTTCACGTCCTCGTCGATGGACACGCCGATGGGGCTGGGGCCATTGCCGGGCACAGGTTCGGCAGTCCAGGCCTTCAGCGTGCCAAGACCGCGCGCCGCCAGATCGCGCGCGACGCCGCGCACGCCAAGTGCGTCGGGGCGGTTCGGCGTGATGGCGATGTCGAACACGGGGTCGATCTTGTCGGGCGCGTTCTCGGCCAGCCAATCGGCGAAAGCCGTGCCGACGGACGGCTCGCCCGGCAACTCGATGATGCCGTCGTGTTCGTCCGACAGCTCCATCTCGCGTTCCGAGCACATCATGCCGTGGCTCTCGACGCCGCGGATCTTGCCGACGCTGATCGTCGTGTCGAGACCGGGGATATACATGCCCGGCTTGGCGACGACGACGCGGATTCCCGCGCGCGCGTTCGGCGCGCCGCAGATGATCTGGCTGACCCCGTCATCCGTCTCGACCTGGCAGACCCGCAGACGGTCGGCGTCGGGGTGCTTTTCCGCGGACTGGACAAAGCCCACCGTGAACCCCGCCAGCCGCGCAGCCGGATCGACGATCTCCTCGATCTCCAGCCCCAGGTCGGTCAGCGCCTCGCCGATCTCGGCGACGCTGGCCGTGGTGTCGAGATGGTCCTTAAGCCAGGACAGGGTGAATTTCATGGCCGTGCCTCAGTCAGGGGGGATTGTCCCCGAATTTCATTCAAACTCGAACGATTGCGGTCATTATGTCGCCCAAATGAACGGCTAACCCTGCGGAAACGAGCAGTCCGCAAGGAACAACCGATATGGGCGAAACACATCCGCTTCTTCGCATCGTCGCCGCGCTGGTGCTGATCGCGTGCAGCATCCTCTACCTCGCCGACGGCGATCTGCGTCAGGGTGCCCCGCGCCTGTTCGCGGCCAGCGGCATGGGCGGTGCCGCCTGCCAGACGAATGCGCTGCTGATCTCGACGCGCTGCAAAAGCCAGACCGGCCGCAACGTGAACGGTGCGGTCTTTGTCAGCGCGACGTATCGCTAGGGTATTTGTGCGCCCCTGGTCCATGCCGGGGCGTCCTTAGCGCAGACCGGTGCCGGGGGGAAGGTGTCAGTCGGTGCAGGCGTAGGTCGCCTCGATGGTGCCCGATAGCTCTGGCAGGTGGTGCGTCATCAGCATCGTCATGATGCGGCCCTGCTGGTTCAGGTCGATCTCGAAGCCCGCGTTGTCGAACAGCCCCCCGACCGGCCCCCAGAACCCCTGGCCGGTGGCGACCGAGGCGTCGCCGTCCACCCACACCAGTTCCGCCGTCCAGCCGTTGTTCGCCTCGACGAAATACTTCTGGATCTCGGGGTTGTCTGCGATCAGCAGGCGGCATTCGAAGCAGTCGCCCGCATTCGATGTCAGTTGCACATAGTTGCCGCACAGCCCGAACGGCTGGGACTGCGCCGCGCCCGATACCGCGATGAGCGCGGCGATGGCGAAGAATCTGGTCATGCGGAAATTCCCTTGCGAACAATCGCGCAAAGCGTCCGCCGAGGGGCGCGCGGCTGTCAAGGACATCGAAGGGGTCTGGCGGGGAGGCGGGATAAATCCCGCCCTACGGGCGTGCTTTTCGGGATGGCGGGGTCAATCCAGCGCTGCAGGCGTAGGGCGGGACTTGTCCCGCCGCCACCGGAATATCTACCGGCTCAGCCCGCCGCGCATCGTCGGCACGTCGAGCGATGCAAAGCCGTAGTGCCGCAACCAGCGCAGGTCGCTGTCGAAGAACGCGCGCAGGTCGGGTATGCCGTACTTCAGCATCGCCAGCCGGTCGATCCCGATGCCAAAGGCAAAACCCTGGTAGACCGACGGATCGACGCCAGCGGCCTGCAACACTTTGGGATGCACCATGCCGGACCCCAGGATCTCCATCCAGTCGTCGCCCTCGCCGACCTTCAACGTGCCGTCCACCCAGGAACAGCGTAGGTCGACCTCTGCCGAAGGTTCGGTGAACGGGAAATGCGACGCGCGGAACCGCAGCTCAACCTCGTCTACCTCGAAGAAGGCGCGGCAGAATTCCTCGAGGCACCATTTCAGGTTCGCCATCGAGATGTCGGTGTCGATCGCCAGACCCTCGATCTGGTGGAACATCGGCGTGTGCGTCTGGTCGTAGTCCGACCGATAGACACGCCCCGGCGCGATCACCCGGATTGGCGCGCCCTGCTTTTCCATCGCGCGGATCTGCACCGGCGAGGTGTGGGTGCGCAAGACGTGCGGCGGGCGGTCGTCACCTTCGGCGCGGTGCATGTAGAAGGTGTCGAATTCCTGCCGGGCCGGATGCTCGGGCGCGATGTTGAGCGCGTCGAAGTTGTACCAGTCGCTTTCCACCTGCGGCCCTTCGGCCACGGCAAAGCCCATATCGGCGAAGATCGTCGTGACCTCTTCCGTCACCTGGCTGACCGGGTGAATGGTGCCCATGCGGCGCGGGCGGGCAGGCAGCGTGACGTCAAGCCACTCGCCCCGCAGGCGTTCGTTCAGCGCGGCATCCCCCAGCGCGGATTTCTTGGCGGCGAGCGCCGAGTTGATCTCGTCCTTGAGCGCATTCAGCGCGGGGCCGGCGGTCTGCCGTTCCTCGGGCGACATTTTGCCCAGCTCGCGCATCTTCAGGCTGATCTCGCCTTTCTTGCCGACCGCTGCCAAGCGCAGGTCCTCCAGCGCGGCCTCGCTGCCCGCTGCGTCGATTGCGGCAAGATACTTTCGTTTCAGATCGTCCATGAAACGCCCCTTCGCGCTGGTCGCGGGACTGCTAGCGAGCGGCGGGGCCGATTGCAAGCCGGGCTCAGCCTCCCGCGCCCACCGTCCGCGCCAGAAGCTGCCCCAGCACCTCGGAGCCGCGCAGGGACGGATGGATCAGGTCGTCGTCATAGAGCGCACGCGCGCCGCCGAACGGATCGCGGGTCAGCACATGCGTCACGCGCGGATCGGCGGCGGCCAGACGGGCAAAACGGCGGTCGAGTTCCGCCACCTCATCCGAGCATTTCGCAAAGGCACCACCGCCGCCCTGCGCCGGGCCGTAGTAGCCCATGATGAGGATATTCCGCCCGCCTGCCGCCTTCATCTGCTGGACAAGCCCGGGCCACAGCCCGCCGCTGCCATCGACCGAGATCAGCCTGTCGATCTCGGCATCGCAGCGCGAACAGTTGCAGATGCGGTTGAGATCGTTCGCGCCGCCGTTGGCGATGATCCAATCCCAGCTCCCGCGCCGAAGCTGCCCGCCGATGGTGCCCGGAAACAGCGATCCCTCGCGCGTCAGCCCCTGACCAGGGACAGATGCGTTCAGCACCGTGCGCCCGGTCGCCCGCGCTACGACATCCGGGATCGACGCGCTTTTGTCGCGGTTCCACGCCATCACGGAATCGCCGATGGCAAGGACTGATGGCTGGCCGCCCCCCGTGGTGCGCGCACAGGAGACGAGCGCCGTCAGAACAAGGGCAATCATGAGGATCAGGCGGGGCATGGGGCGGCCTTTCAGGGGAACAAGCTGCCAGAAAGGTAGGCGGCGGCGCGTTGCCTGCAAGCATGGTCATGCCGCGTCCTTGCAGCGAACCCGAACGCAAAGGGCCGCGTCCTTTCGAACGCGGCCCCTGACGTGAGATAGAAAAGAGCGATCAGGCGGCGGGAAGTGCGGCCTTGGCGCGATCGACGATCGCGTTGAACGCTGCAGGCTCGTGCACGGCAAGATCGGCGAGAACCTTGCGGTCCACCTCGATCCCGGCCAGCGACAGGCCGTTGATAAAGCGCGAATACGTCAGCGCCTCGTCATGGGCGCGGACGGCCGCGTTGATCCGCTGAATCCACAGCGCGCGGAAATTCCGCTTGCGAACCTTGCGGTCGCGGGTTGCGTACTGGTTCGCCTTGTCGACCGCCTGGGTGGCGGTGCGGAAGTTCCGGCTGCGCGAGCTGTAATAGCCTTTGGCGGCCTTCAGAACCTTCTTGTGGCGGGCGTGGGTGGTCGTTCCACCTTTGACACGGGACATATCAGGCTCTCCTTAGCGGTCGTAGGGCATGTAGGATTTGGCGATCTTCTGATCGGGCTCGCTCAGCACAGCTGTGCCGCGTGCGTCGCGGATGAATTTCTTCGTCCGCTTGATCATGCCGTGCCGCTTGCCTGCCTGACCGGCCATGATTTTGCCGGTCCCGGTCACTTTGAAGCGCTTCTTCGCGCTCGACTTGGTCTTCATCTTGGGCATTTCCGTCTCCTTCGGATGAGCGGTTGTCGCGCGACTCGGCATGCCACATAGGCCGGACGCGCACCTGAGCGCGGGCGTATACGACGCCCCAACACGTCTGGCAACCCCTGCCGGGACTACCGGATCAGATAGGCCAGGACCCGGACAAAGGCGTGCGGAACCTCGCGCAGGTCATACTGGGCCGGGCGCTGGCTGTGCGTGAAGAAAATCAGGCTGGCGCCAACGATCATCACGAACAGCGACGCCCTGGGCGAGCGTCGCTCTGCAAGCGCGCCGAAGAACGACGGCATCGCGAGACCGCACAGGATCACCCCGATGACGATGTAGACATCGTAGTTGCTCATCGGGACGAGCCTAGGTCACTCGGGCTCGGCGGCGAAGATCTCTTTCACGTCGCACGGCGCCACACGCAGAATGTTTGTGGTGCCGGGCTTGTTGAACGGAACCCCCGCCGTCACGACGATCTGGTCGTCCGCCGTGGCAAAGCCTTCTTCGGTGGCGGCGCGCACGGCCCGCACGACGGCTTGCTTGAACCGCGTCAGCTCGTCGGACATCACGCAATAGCAGCCCCAGGTCAGGCACAGCTTGCGCGCCGTGCCAATGCGGTGGGTCATCGCGATGATCGGGACGTGCGGGCGTTCACGCGCCACCAGAAGCGCGGTGGTGCCCGAATCCGTGAAGCAAGCGATGGCCTTGATATCCGCGGTCTCTGCGATCTCGCGGGCGGCCGACACGATACCGTCGGCGACGCTGGTCTTGTCCGCCCCGCGCGAGGCGTCGATGACATCGCGGTAGGTCGGGTCGTTCTCGACCTCGATGGCGACGTTGTGCATCGTCGTCACGGCTTCGATCGGATACTGGCCCGCCGCCGATTCCGCTGACAGCATGACGGCATCCGCGCCCTCGTAGATCGCGGTGGCCACATCGGACACTTCGGCCCGCGTCGGCATCGGCGATTCGATCATCGATTCGAGCATCTGCGTCGCGACGATCACCGGCTTGGCGGCGCGGCGGCAGGCACGGGTCAGGCGCTTCTGGATCGGCGGGACGTTCTGCACCGGCAATTCGACGCCCAGATCTCCGCGCGCCACCATGATACCGTCAGAGGCGTCGAGGATTTCCTGAAACGCCTTCACGGCTGCAGGCTTTTCGATCTTCGACAGGATCGACGCCCGGCCACGCGACAGCTCTCGCGCTTCGTTCACGTCGCGTGCGCGCTGCACGAAGGACAGGGCAAGCCAGTCCACGCCCAGTTCGCACACGAATTCCAGATCGGCGCGGTCCTTTTCCGACAAGGCGGCGAGCGGCAGCACCACGTCGGGCACGTTCACGCCTTTGCGGTTCGAGATCGTGCCGCCCACGGTAACGGTGCAATTGGCGAAATCCCGGCCACAGTCGTCGACCCGCAAACAAATCTTGCCGTCATTGACCAGAAGGCGCGACCCGGGTTCGAGCGCGTCGAAGATTTCCTTGTGCGGCAGCAGGACGCGCGTCGCATCGCCCGGCGCATCGTCAAGGTCGAAGCGGAACGCCTGGCCTTCCGTCAACTCCTCGGAGTCGTTGGCAAAGGTGCCGCAGCGCAGTTTGGGGCCCTGAAGGTCGGCGAGAATCGCGATGGGGCGACCCGTGTCCTCCTCCAACTGGCGGATGATCTTGTGCCGAGCGGCGATCTCGTCATGGCTGCCGTGGCTCATGTTCAGGCGGAACACGTCGGCCCCGGCCTCGAACAGCTTGCGTATCGTGTCGTAGTCGCTGGACGCGGGGCCCAGCGTGGCCACGATCTTCACGTTTCTGAGGCGTCTCATCGGATCGGTCGTTCCCTGTTCTTGCCCGCAGTTAGCGGTATCACGCACCGCCACCGCCCTGATGGCGGAAATTGGCGTCTGCCGCAACGGCGCGTTCGGCTTTGCGCGCGCAGAAAAGCGGCGCTGCGGCGTTCGGGTCAAGCAGCTTGCGTGCCAAGCCTGCGCCCGGCGCTTGATTCCGCACGTCGCCGCCCACAGCTTGGGCATAACGCCGAGGAGGATACACATGGACGACCAGACCCGCACGGAACTTGAAGCTGCCGCCTTTCGCCGCCTGCGCGACCACCTGCAGGAACGGACGGATGTTCAGAACATCGACATGATGAATCTGACCGGGTTCTGCCGGAACTGCCTGAGCCGCTGGTACATGGAAGCCGCGCAGGAGCGGGGCATCGACATGGGCAAGGAGGACGCCCGGACCATCGTCTACGGAATGCCCTATGACGAGTGGAAAGACCGCCACCAGACCGAGGCGAGCGCAGCGCAACAGCAGGACTTTGCCAAAAGCCCGCCGGACCACTGAGGCGTGATTTGGCAGCCGGGACATTCGCCAATATGATCTGAACCATGAAACGCTTCCTGCAGATCATGGCGATCGCCGCGACGCTTGGCGCCGCACCTGTCCATGCGGCCGACCCGCATCCGCAGCTTGTCCTGTCGGTGCAGCAACGGCTTGACGGGGCGGGTTACGCTGCCGACGTCTCGCGCTATGATGTGGCGACCGTCGCCGCGCTTCACCTCGCGCTCAGCGGCAACGACCCCTGGTTCGAGAAGAACCGCCGCATAAACGCCATTCTGATGAACCCCGGACTGAAAGCGAAGTGACCATGTTCCGCCTGATACCCCTGATCGCGCTTCTGGCGCTTGCCGCTCCGGCGCACGCCGACGCGCGCAACACGCAGCTGGAATCGCTGGTGGCCAATGAAATCGACACCTACGTTGACGGGGTCGATGTCGCGGACCTGTCGAACGGCCAACTGGCGACGATCTACAGCATCATGCACGGCGGGCGCAGCGAATCCGACAAGCGCGCGATGATCCGTTCTGCCATAGGCGGGCGCAACACGCTGCGCGGTCTTCTGTTCAACTGACGCCCTTGCCATGCCCCGCCCGGTCGCGCCAATACGGGCGTGCATCCGGGAAGGGGACGAGACATGGCAAATCCGCTGTATGACCGGCTGTTCGGTCGCCACGCCGGGAACCCGGCTCCATTCCTGCACACCGACTGCGGCGAGACGATCAGCTACGCCGAGTTCGTACGCCGCGCGGCCCGGCTGGCCAATGCGCTGACGGCGCTTGGCCTCGGCCCGGGCGACAGGCTCGCCGCGCAGATCGACAAGTCGCCCGAAGCGCTGATGCTCTATGCCGCCTGCGCGCAAGCGGGCGTGGTGTTCCTGCCGCTCAACACCGCCTACACCGGCGCCGAGATCACCTATTTCATAGAGAATTCCGGCGCCGCCCTGTTTGTCTGCGACGGACGCACCCGCGACACGCTTGCGCCGATTGCGGATGCGGCGGGCGCGCGGGTCGAGACGTTGAACGGCGATGGCACGGGATCGCTGACCGATCTGGCGGCCAGTCAGCCGGACACCTTCGACACCGCGCCGCGCAGCGACGGCGACCTCGCCGCGCTTCTGTATACTTCGGGCACGACGGGCCGGTCCAAGGGCGCGATGCTGAGCCAGCGGAACCTGCTGTCGAACGCCGAGACGTTGGCGGCGCACTGGAGCTTCACTTCCGATGACGTGCTGTTGCACGCGCTGCCGATCTTCCACACGCACGGCCTGTTCGTGGCGACCAACGTCATGCTGCTGGCAGGGGGATCGATGATCTTTCTGCCGAAATTCGATCTGGACCGGATGATTGCCGAGATGCCGCGCGCCACGACGATGATGGGCGTGCCGACATTCTACACCCGGCTTCTGTCGGACGCCCGGTTCGACCGTGATCTGACCGCCGGAATGCGTCTGTTCATCTCGGGCTCTGCCCCGCTGCTGGCCGAGACGCATCGCCAGTTCGAGGACCGCACCGGCCACCGCATCATGGAACGCTACGGGATGACCGAGACGAACATGAACACCTCGAACCCCTATGACGGCGACCGCCGCGCGGGCACGGTCGGATTGGCGTTGCCGGGCGTCGAGCTGAAGATCTGCGATCCCGAAACCGGCGCGACCCTGCCGCAAGGCGAGATCGGCGTGATCGAGGTGCGGGGCGAGAACGTGTTTCAGGGCTATTGGCAGATGCCCGAAAAGACCCGCGAGGAACTGCGCGCGGACGGGTTCTTCATCACCGGCGATCTGGGGATGATCGACGCGGACGGTTACGTCACCATCGTCGGACGCGGCAAGGATCTGGTGATCTCGGGCGGCTTCAACGTCTATCCAAAGGAGGTCGAGGATGCGCTTGACCAGCAACCCGGCGTTCTGGAAAGCGCGGTGATCGGCGTGCCGCATCCCGATTTCGGTGAGGGCGTCGTGGCGGTGCTGGTGCCGCAACCCGGCGCGGCGATCGACACCGGCGCGCTTGCTGCGGCCCTCGGCGAGACGTTGGCGAAGTACAAGCAGCCCAAGCGGTTCGTGGTCGTGGACGAGCTGCCCCGCAACACGATGGGCAAGGTGCAGAAGAACGCGCTGCGCGAGACCTACGGCGACAGTTTCACCTGATCCCTCGGGCAGCGGATGGCGGCCTTGACGATGTTCGTATCGCCCTCGACCGAGCGCGGGATCACTGCGCAGCCGGTGGCGAGTTCGATCGCGGTCACGCCCCGCGCCACCATCGACGCGCGGGCGATGCGCGCGTCCCAGCCGATGCGGATCGCCTCTGCCTTACCGCGCTGCGCCCGAACGTTGAAGGTCGCGCCGTCCACCTCGACCCGCGCCGCATCCGCCCCCCACATCGACGGGCTTGGGCTGTCGCACGCGGACAGCCCAAGGCACAGGACAACAACGACACCATGTTTCATCCCGCCATACTTGACCGCCGCGTGTTAACCGCCGGTTAATCGGCTCCGGTGACCCCGGATCGCATCGACGCCTTGCACATGCCCTGCGCTCGCGCCAGCATCGAGGGGCATGCCTCATTGCGGAAGGCCCTCATGATCGCCCACATCGCCATTCTGCTCGCCTTCCAGCTGGTCGGCGAGGTCATCCGCACCGCGCTGGGCCTGACCATTCCCGGCCCGGTCATCGGGATGGCGCTGTTCTTTGCCGCGCTTCTGCTGGTCCCGCGGCTTGCGGACAGCATCCGCGCGACGGCGCAAGGTTTGCTGGCGCACCTGTCGCTGCTGTTCGTGCCTGCGGGGGTCGGCATCGTCGGGCATCTCGACCGGCTCGGGTCGGACGGGCTGGCGCTGTTCGCGGCGATCCTGGGATCGACCACGCTGGCCATCGTCGTGGGCGTGCTGACCTTCGTGGGCGTCGCCCGGCTGACCGGAGGCCGCGATGACTGAATTCGCCGATATCTGGAGCTACCTTAGCCGCGATCCGCTGCTCTGGCTGACCGCCACGCTGATCGCCTATGTCGCCGGGGATGCGATCTTTCGCGCGTCGGGGCGCAAGCCGATCGCCAACCCGGTGCTGCTGTCGGTGGTGTTCCTTGCGGTCGTCCTGCAAGCCACGCGCACGCCCTATGCCACCTATTTCGAGGGCGCGCAGTTCATCCACTTCATGCTCGGCCCGGTGACGGTCGCGCTGGCTGTGCCGCTGCACAGCAACCTGCACCGGCTGAAAAGCGCCGCATTGCCGATGATCTGCGCGCTGTTTGCAGGCTCTCTGACCGCCATCGGGTCTGCTGTCGGCATCGCATGGGCGCTGGGCGTGACCGGCGAGACGCTGCTGTCCGTCGCCCCGAAATCCGCCACGGCCCCGGTCGCCATCGGCATCTCCGAAGCGATCGGCGGCTCGACCACGCTGACCGCCGTGCTGGTGATCCTGACCGGCATCACCGGCGCGATCATCGCAACCCCGCTGCTGAACGCGATGAAGATCACCGACTGGCGCGCGCGCGGCTTTGCGGTGGGGGTGGCGGCGCATGGCATCGGCACCGCGCGGGCGTTCCAGGTGAATGAGACGGCAGGCGCCTTTGCAGGGATCGGCATGGGGCTGAACGCGCTCTTGACGGCGATCCTTGCACCGCTGGTGGTGTCGCTGGTGTTCGGATGATCCTTGCGCGCCTGCGGTCCGGCACCGACTGGACGGGAACGCTGGCCCTGCTGCACGAGGCGTTTGCCTACATGGAGGGGCGGATCGACCCGCCGTCGTCGCTGCACCGGCTGGGACCAGGCGATCTGGACCGGCAGGCCGAGGCGGGCGAGGTCTGGATCATCGGTGCTGTCGATGCGCCAGAGGCCTGCATGGTGCTGACGCCGCAAGAGGACGCGCTGTATCTTGGCAAGCTGGCCGTGGCGCGGCACCGGCGCGGCTGCGGCCTTGCGCGGCGACTGGTGGATCACGCCGCCGGGCGCGCGCAGGTGTTGGGCCTGCCCCGCCTGCGGCTTCAGGCGCGGATCGAACTGGTGGAAAATCACGTGACGTTCGCCCGCCTTGGCTTTGCCGAGACGGCGCGCACCGCGCATCCGGGCTTTGACCGCCCAACCAGCCTGACGATGGAACGCCCGGTCTGACCGCTTGCCTTGGGCGTCCGCCAAGGCCAGTCTCTGCCCCGACCCACAGGAGTGCAGAATGACCGACGATCCCGACCGCCACGCCCAGAAAATGGCCAAGAAGAAGGCCGCCCGCGACAAGATCATGGCCACCAAAACCGGTGAGAAGGGCCTGATCATCGTCCACACCGGCAAGGGCAAGGGCAAATCCTCGGCCGCGTTCGGGATGATATTCCGCTGCATCGCGCACGGGATGCCGTCTGCGGTGGTCCAGTTCATCAAGGGCGGCATGTCGACCGGTGAGCGCGACCTGATCCTGTCGCGCTTCACCGACCTGTGCCAGTTTCACACCATGGGCGAGGGGTTCACCTGGGAAACCCAGGACCGCACCCGCGACACCGAGATGGCGCAGGCCGCGTGGGAGAAGGCGAAGGAACTGATCCGCGATCCGGCCAACCGGATGGTCCTGCTCGACGAGATCAACATCGCGCTGCGCTATGACTATATCGACATCAACGATGTCGTTGCCTTCCTGCGTGATGGAAAGCCCGCGATGACCCATGTCGTGCTAACCGGGCGCAACGCCAAGGACGAGCTGATCGAGATCGCCGACCTTGTGACCGAGATGGAGCTGGTCAAGCATCCGTTCCGGTCGGGCATCAAGGCGCAGATCGGCGTCGAGTTCTAACGGCTCTCGCTGTCGCCCCCGCTGGCCAGCTCTGGCCCCGTGCGGAAATACGACACGTCGTTGGTGAAGACGCTTTCCGGTTCCAGCCGGATCATCCTGCCATCGGGCGCATCGATACGCGCCACGGTGTCGATGAACCACGGGTTCCATGTGCTTTGTGGCCCGAGGTATTTCGTCAGCAGGCGACGAAGGCGGGCGGGGTCGGATGGCTCGACCGTAGCGCTGCCGCGCAGGCCGAGGTGGCGCAGGATGCCCCCGGCATTGTCGTAGTCCACGATTTCCACCGCGCAGGCGGGGTTGGCGGCAAGACGCTTCACGCTGGACGATGACGCATCGCCCAGCATCCACAGCGCGGGCGCTTCCCAGATGAACCACACCGGGCCGTTGCGCGGACTGCCATCGGCGGCGACCGTCGCGAGGTTCGCCATCAGCGGCAGGTGCAGGATCGTCTCTGGATCGAACGGGCGCGGCATTGCGTCAGCCTAGCGGGCGGTCAAGCGCGGCGATAGACCTCTTGCCCGCCGACCCATGTTGCGGTGACGCGGCCCTCCATCCGGGCGCTGTCGAAGGGAGTGTTCTTGGACTTGGACAAGAGCGTGAAGCGGTCGAGCACGAAGGGCGCGCCGGGGTCGAACAGCACCAGATCGGCGGGGGCACCGGGCGCAAGACGCCCCTGCGGCAGGCCAAGGCGGCGCGCGGGGTTCAGCGAAAGTGCCGCCCAAAGCCGGGGCAACTCGATCAGACCTTCATGCGCGAGGCGCAGGGCGGCGGGCAGCAGGGTTTGCAGGCCCACGGCCCCGGCGGCGGCCTCTTCAAAGGGAAGGCGCTTGGATTCCTCGTCCTGCGGCGTGTGCATCGACGAGACGGTGTCGATCAGCCCTGTCGCGACCGCCTCGACCACCGCCATGCGGTCGTCTTCAGATCGCAGCGGCGGCGTCAGCTTGAAGAAGGTGCGGTAGTCGCCCAGATCGAATTCGTTGAGCGTCAGGTGATGGATCGACACGCCCGCCGTTACGTCCAGCCCGTTCGCCTTGGCACGCTCCAGCGCGGGCAGGGCGCGGGCGGTGGTGATCTGGTCGGCGTGGTAGCGTGCGCCGGTCATTTCGACCAAGGCCATGTCGCGGTCGAATCCCATGCGCTCGGCCATCGACGACACAGCCGGAAGACCCTTGAGAGAGGCGAACTTGCCCGACGTCGCCGCCGCGCCCGCGCTGAGACCGGGGTCTTGCGGGTGGGCGATGACCAAAGCGCCAAGGGACCGCGCGTAGGTCAGGCAGCGCGAGAACACCCGGGTGTCGGTCACGACGTGGTCGACATCGGTGAAGGCCACCGCACCGGCGTCGAGCATGAAGCCGATCTCGACCATCTCGCGCCCCGCACGCCCCTTGGTCAGCGCCGACATCGGCGCGATGCGCACCGGTGAGGCTTCGGCGGCGCGGCGGGTGATGAATTCGAGCTGTTCCGGCGTGTCGGTGACCGGCAGCGTGTCGGGGCGCGTGACCATCGTGGTGACGCCGCCCGCTGCCGCCGCCAGACCGGCAGAACGGAAGGATTCCTTGTGCCGCTCGCCCGGCTCGCCGATCTTGACGCCAAGATCGACCATGCCGGGGGCCAGCACCTTGCCGCCGCAATCCTCGACGCGCAGGGCGCGGGCGGCGCGGGCCTCGATCGCGGCGGGGTCGGTCAGCACCTCGGCGATGGTGGTGCCGTCGATGTAGACCGCGCCGTGCGTTTCGGTCAGCGCCTCGGGGTCGATGAGGCGGGCGTTGGTCAGCAGAAGGCTCATGCCTCTCCTCTCTGGATGCGGCGCATGAGCGCGTAGACGGCGCGGGGGTCGTCGATCCGTTCGAACCCGATCTTCACCTCGCGTGATCCGTTCTTGGTGCGGCGGTAGGTGCTGGCGAACCAGACGTCGCCGGGCGTGCCGTCTTCCAGCGTCAGGACGGTATCGCGGGCGATCGGATAGCTGTCCAGCTTGCGGCCCCGGATCGGCAGTTCCGACGCGATGAAGGCGCGCTTGTCGGTCAGGGTGTACCAGGTGCGCGCACGGCGGTAGGCCGAGAACACGGTCGGCGTCAGCACAAGGCCGACCCCGACCGAGAAATGGATCAGGCCGAACATCCACATGAAGCCGCCCGCCGAGGCGGCCATGATCATCCAGAACAGCGCGAACCCGGCGAACACGATGCCGAAGCCGATCAGCGGCAGGTCGCGCGCGCGCCAGACCAGCCGTGCGTCGGGGCGTGCCTGCCACAAAATGCGCTCGCCCGGATCAAGGATGCCCTGCCAGCCGTCGGGAACGTCCGCAGGCGGCGCCGGGGGCGGCGGGGCGGCGGCCTCGCTCACCGGCCGCTCGCAAGGCTGAAGGCGACCGCGATCAGTGCCACCAGCGCGATGGCCGCGACGACGATCAGCGATCCGCGCGGCGCACGGCCCGGCGCGGGCACCGACTTGGGCGCGCCGGTGATCAGGCCCTCGGAGCTGCCCGCTGGCAGCGGCGCAAAGGCGACGGGGCTGTCCTCTTCGCGGTAGGTGCCGACATGACGCAGCGGGGCGATGATGGTCAGCGTCTGGTCGCCCGAGCCGAGCGCCGAAGACGGGATCACCACGATCACGCCGGTGATCCCGTCCAGCCGTGCCGCATCGGCGCCGATCTCGGACGGCGCTACACCCGCGCCATCGATAAGGTAGCGCGACAGGCCGAGGCCATCGAGCGTACTGGCGGGAAAGACCTCGACCTTGGCGGGATCGAGGTGCGCCGCGCCAAGCGCATCCTTCAACGGCCAGTCGCGCCCGTCTTCCGGCGGCTGCCAAGTGGCCAGATCGGCGGTGTCGATGTCGAGCGCGAACACCCGGACAAGCCCATGATCGCGCGGACCGATGGTCATGCGGTCACTCATGCCGCCGCCTCCTTGCGCCGCTCGCGCAGGTTCCGCGCGAGCAGGTCCATCGCGGCCATGCGAACGGCGACGCCCATCTCGACCTGATCCTGAATCACCGAGCGGTTGATGTCGTCCGCCAGCGTGCCGTCGATCTCGACGCCCCGGTTCATCGGGCCGGGGTGCATGACGATGGCGTCGTCCTTGGCATGGGCCAGCTTTTCGGCATCCAGCCCGTAGCGGTGATAATATTCCCGTTCCGACGGGATGAAGCCGCCGTCCATGCGTTCCTTCTGAAGCCGCAGCATCATCACCACGTCGACGTCTTCCAGCCCCGCCTTCATGTCGTGGAACACCTCGACGCCGAAATTCTCGATCCCGGCGGGCAGCAGCGTCGGCGGTGCGACAAGGCGCACGCGGTTCTCCATCTTGCCCAGCAGCAGGATGTTGGACCGCGCGACGCGGCTGTGCGCGATGTCGCCGCAGATGGCGATGGACAGGCGGTGCAGGCGGCCCTTGGCGTTGCGAATGGTCAGCGCGTCCAGCAGCGCCTGCGTGGGGTGTTCGTGCCGCCCGTCGCCCGCGTTGAGGACCGCGCAGTTCACCTTTTGCGCCAAAAGGTCCACCGCGCCCGACTGAGGATGCCGCACCACCAGAAGGTCCGGGTGCATCGCGTTCAGCGACAGCGCGGTGTCGATCAGCGTCTCGCCCTTCTTGATCGACGACGCCTGCATCGACATGTTCATCACGTCCGCGCCAAGCCGCTTGCCGGCAAGCTCGAAACTGGCCTGAGTGCGGGTCGAATTCTCGAAGAACATGTTGATCTGCGTCAGACCGTCCAGCGCGTCGCCGTGTTTGCGGTCGGACCGGTTGAGCGCGGCGTATTCCGCCGCAAGATCCAACAGGGTGACAATTTCGTCGGGGGCGAGATGCTCGATCCCGAGCAGATGGGATTGCCTGAAACTCATGCGCGCCTCGTGCCGGGTCGCGGGCGTTATACGGGCGGCAGGCGCGCCGGACAACGCCCATTTACCGCGCCGCGCGGCGCGCATAGCCTGCACCCCATGAGTCTTGCATTGGATTACCACACCGCCAAGGCCCTGCTGGAATGGCAGGTCGAGCTGGGCGTGACCGAGGCGATCTGCGAGACACCGGTGAACCGCTACGAGGTGGCAGAGCGGCCCGCACCCGCGATCCGCCGCGCCGAGGCCGCCGCGCCCGCGCCTGCCGAGGCACCCGCCGAAATCGATCCGGTGGCCTTGGCCGAGGTGGCGGCGCGGTCGGCGTCCGATCTTGACGGGCTGGCGGCGGCGATGGCTGCGTATGATCTGTGCGATCTGAAACGCGGGGCGCGGAACCTCGTGTTCTCGGACGGCGTGCCGGGCGCGGCCGTGATGGTCATCGGCGAGGCGCCGGGGCGCGACGAGGACATGCAGGCCAAGCCCTTTGTCGGTCGGGCTGGGCAGTTGCTGGACCGGATGCTTGGGGCGATTTCCCATGCACGGGCCCCGCAGGACGGCCACGCGCCGGTCTACATCACCAACGTGCTGCCGTGGCGACCGCCGCAGAACCGCGATCCGTCGCCCGAGGAAATCGCGATGATGCTGCCGTTCCTGCGCCGCCATGTCGAACTGGCCGCGCCGCGCCTCATCGTGCTGATGGGCAATATCGCATGTCAGGCGGTGCTGGGGCGCAAGGGCATCACCCGGATGCGCGGCGAGTGGACAGAGGCGTTCGGCACGCCGGTGCTGCCGATGTTCCATCCTGCCTACCTGCTGCGAAACCCCGAACGCAAACGCGAGGCCTGGGCGGATCTTCTGGCGCTTCAGGCGCGGTTGCGGGACGGGGCATGATCGACCCCGTGGTTCTTCTGGCTTTCGTTCCGGCCGCGCTGGCGCTGAACCTGACGCCGGGGGCGGACATGATGTTCTGTCTGGGCCAAGGCCTGCGCGGCGGGCCGCGTGCGGCGCTGGCGGCGGATGTCGGCATCGCGGCGGGCTGCATGGTGCATGTGCTTCTGGCGGGGATCGGGCTGGGGGCCGCCGTCGCCGCCGCGCCGTGGCTGTTCGAGGCGATCCGCTGGATCGGTGTCGCCTATCTGCTGATCCTTGCCGTGCAGACGTTGCGCGCCGGTCCGGTAGTGCGCGATGTCCCGCCGGTACGCCCGTCGCGGGCGTTCCGCGAGGCGCTGGTGGTAAACCTGACCAACCCCAAGGTGATCCTGTTCGTGCTGGCCTTCCTGCCGCAATTCGTCGATCCCGCGCGGCCCGTGCTGCCGCAGTTCCTGATCCTCGGCGCGGTGTTGTCGCTGGGCGGGCTTGTCATCAACGGGCTGGTCGGCGTCTTCGCAGGCGGGGCCGGGCGCAGGCTGGCGCGGTCGGCCACCGCCGCGCGTTGGCTGGGCCGGATCAGCGCGGCCGTCTTCGTCGGCCTCGCGGTGCGGCTGGCTCTCATGCAAAGGAGCTGAGCGAATGCCCGGCATCGACGAGACGCTTGAATTCATCCCGGTGCGGATCGCGGTCCTGACCGTCTCCGACACCCGGACTGAGGCTGACGACCGCTCTGGCGACACGCTGGTGGACCGGCTGACGGCGGCGGGGCACCGGCTGGCCGCGCGCGGGATCGTCCGCGACGATCGCGCGGCGATTGCGGAACAACTGCGCGACTGGTGCGCCGACCCGGCCATCGACGTGATCCTGTCCACCGGCGGCACCGGCCTGACGGGCCGTGACGTTACGGTCGAGGCGCACCGCGATGTCTATGAGAAAGAGATTGAGGCGTTCGGCACCGTGTTCACCATCGTCTCGATGCAGAAGATCGGAACGTCGGCGGTGCAAAGCCGCGCGACTGGGGGCGTGGCGATGGGCACCTACCTGTTCGCGCTGCCCGGAAGCCCCGGCGCCTGCAAGGATGCCTGGGACGAAATCCTGGCCCCGCAGCTCGACTATCGGCATCGCCCCTGCAACTTTGTCGAAATATTTCCGCGTCTGGACGAACATCGGCGACGGAAATAGGCAAACCGGACGTATAACCCCCTTGTGACGAGCTGCCGCTTTGTGAAGCGACTGTCTCGCGCTAGCTAACGCAACGTCGGCAGTCGCAGGGGACCCAACCGCGATGAGATTTCTACGCCGCAGCCTTGTGGGGCTGTTCCTGTTGTCCGTGACGCTGGGCGTGCTCGCCTATGCCGGGCAGATGATCTACGGCGCGGTGCAGGCCCGGCTGTCCGACGAGCCGCCCGAACGGCCCGCGCGCGAGCGTGTGTTCGCCGTCAATACCGTCACCGTCACGCCCGAGACGATCACGCCGGTGATGACCGTTTTCGGCGAGGTGCGCAGCCGCCGCACGCTGGAACTGCGGGCCAGCGCGGGCGGAACGATCGTCGAGCTGTCCGAGAATTTCGAGGAAGGCGGCGAAGTGGCGGCGGGCGAGTTGCTGCTGCGGATCGACCCCACCGACGCGCAATCCGCGCTCGATACGGCTGAGACGTCGCTGGCCGAGGCAGAGGCAGAGGTCGCCGAGGCGACGCGTGCCGTCACGCTGGCCGAGGATGACGTCGCAGCGGCGGAGGAACAGTTGCAGTTGCGCACGCAGGCGCTTGACCGGCAGCGCGATCTTGTGACGCGCGGCGTCGGCACCGAAGCGGCGGTCGAGACTGCGGCGCTTGCGGCAAGTTCGGCGCGGCAGTCGCTGGTGTCGCGGCGGCAGGCGATGGCCACGGCGATGGCACGGGTCGATGGTGCCCGCACCGCGTTGCGGCGGCAGGAAATCGCGGTGAACGAGGCGCAGCGCCGGGTCGCCGAAACCGAGGTCTTTGCTGAATTCGCCGGAACCCTCAGCGGCGTCACCGCAGTCGAAGGCGGCATCGTCACTGCGAACGAACAGCTTGCCAGCCTGATCGACCCCAATGCGCTGGAAGTCGCGTTCCGGGTTTCCACCTCGCAATATTCGCGCCTGCTGGACGGTGACGGGCGGCTGATCGGTGCGCCCGTGGTCGCCGGTCTGGACGTTCTCGGGGTCGATCTGACCGCCACGGGCACAATCAGCCGCGAGGGCGCCGCCGTGGGCACCGGCCAGACCGGGCGCCAGATCTTCGCACGCCTCGACGACGCGCAGGGCTTCCGGCCCGGCGATTTCGTCACGGTAAGGATCGAGGAGCCGCCTCTCGAGCGTGTCGCTTCGCTGCCCGCGACGGCTGTCGATGCCGCCGGAACCGTGCTGGTGGTGGGCGAGGACGACCGCCTGGAGGTCGCGCAGACCGAGGTCCTGCGGCGCCAGGGCGATGCCGTTGTCGTGTCCGCGGCGGGGCTTGCGGGCCGTCAGGCCGTGCGGGAACGCACGCCGCTATTGGGCGCCGGGATCAAGGTGCGCGTCGTCAATCCGCCTGAAGCGGGCGACGCGCCCCAGCCGGTGAACGATCTGGTCGAGTTGACCGAGGAACGCCGCGCGCGGCTGGTAGCCTTTGTCGAAGGCAACAGCTTCATGCCGGACGAGGCCAAGAAGCGGGTGCTTGCGCAACTGTCGCAGGACCGCGTTCCGGTGCGCACCGTCGAGCGCATCGAAAGCCGGATGGGAGGCTGATCCATGGCCGAGCGCTTCAAGCCGGTTGGCGGGCTGCTGTCCTACTTTACCCGCCACGGCACGGCGGCGAACCTGCTTCTGGTGCTTCTGCTGACGGCGGGCATCGTGTCCTTTCCCAAGATGCGGGCGCAGTTCTTTCCCGACGTGATCATCGACGAAGTCGATGTCTCTGTCACCTGGGACGGCGCCGGGGCCGAGGACATCGACCGCGCCATCGTGCAGCCACTTGAACAGGCGCTGCTGGCCGTCGAGGGCGTCGAGGGCACAGAAGCCACGTCGCGCGAAGGGCGCGCCAGCATCGAGATCGAGTTCGAGCCGGGCTGGGACATGTCGCGCGCCGCCGACGACGTGGAGGCGGCGGTGGACGGGGTGTCGAACCTGCCCGAGGACGCCGATGCGCCCGAAGTCAGCCGGGGCGGCTGGCGCGACAGGGTGACGGATGTGGTCATCACCGGCCCGGTGGGGCCGGACCAGCTTGGGCGCTTCGCGGACGAGTTGGTGACGCGGCTGTTCGCCGAGGGTGTGACGCGCGCCACGATCCGGGGCCTTGCCGCGCCCGAAACGGTCGTCGAGGTGCCCTCGCTTTCGTTGATCCGCCACGAGATCACCATGGCCGAAATCTCGCAGGCCATCGCGGCCGAGGCGGAAACCGATCCTGCGGGTGACGTGGACGGAGCCAATGCGCGGGTCCGCACCGGCACCGCGCGCACCTCGGCTGACCAAATCGCGAACATTGAGCTGCGCTCGAACCCCGACGGATCGAAACTGCGGATCGGCGATGTCGCGACCGTGCGCGTCGGCGGGATCGACCGTGACCGCGCCTATTTCGTGGGCGAGAACCCGGCGATCTCGGTGCAGGTCGACCGGTCGGACCGGGGCGACGCCATCGACATCCAGCGGCAGGTCGAAGAGGTCGCCGCCGAACTGGAACGCACGTTGCCCGCGGGCGTGTCGGTCGATCTGATCCGCACCCGCGCCGAGGCGATCAGCGGTCGTTTGAACATCCTGCTGGAAAACGGGCTGACCGGCCTTGGCCTTGTGGTGCTGCTGCTGTTCCTGTTCCTGAATGCGCGCACCGCGTTCTGGGTCGCCGCAGGCATCCCCGTCGCCATGACGGCGGCCATCGCGATCATGTATGCCGCTGGCCTGACGCTCAACATGATCTCGCTGTTCGCGCTCATCATTACGCTGGGCATCGTGGTGGACGATGCCATCGTCGTGGGCGAACACAGCGATTTCCGCGCCAAGCGGCTGGGCGAGCCGCCGATGCTGGCCGCCGAGAACGCCGCGCGCCGGATGTTCGCGCCGGTGTTCTCGTCCACCATCACCACGGTGATCGCGTTCTTCGGCCTCGTGGCCATCGGCGGGCGGTTCGGTGATCTGATCTCGGACATTCCTTTCACGGTGATCGTGGTGCTGCTGGCGTCGCTTGTGGAATGCTTCCTGATCCTGCCCAACCACATGGCGCATGCGGTGTCGGCGCCGGGCAAGTCGCCCTGGTACGATGTGCCCAGCCGCTTCGTGAACCGGGGCTTCACCTTTGTGCGCGACACGCTGTTCCGCCCGCTGATGGCGGGCGTCGTCTGGGCGCGGTATCCGGTGCTTGCGCTGGTGATCCTGCTCTTGGGCACGCAAATCGCATCCTTCGTGCGCGGCGATCTGCAATGGCGCTTTTTCTCGTCGCCCGAACAGGGCAGCGTTTCGGGTAACTTTGCCATGGCGCCGGGTGCCACGCGCGAAGACACGCTTGAAATGATGCGCGAGATGCAGCGCGCAACCGACGCCGTCGCCGCCCGGCTGGAGGCCGAGCACGGGCTGAACCCGCTGGACTACGTCATCGCCGAGATCGGCGGAAACACCGGGCGCGCGCTGTCGGGAACCGACAGCAAGGAGGCGTATCAGCTTGGCTCCATCGCCATCGAACTGATCGACGCCGACCTGCGCCCGTACTCGTCCTTCGAGTTCGTCGCCGAGCTTCAGGAAGAGGTCGTCAACCACCCGCTGGCCGAAACCGTCAGCTTTCGCGGCTGGCGGTCGGGACCGGGCGGCGACGCGCTGGACGTTGAATTCTCGGGCGCGGACGCCACGACGCTCAAAGCCGCCGCCGAGGCGCTGAAATCGCGTGTCGGGCAGTTCGGCGAGGTCTCGGCGCTGGAGGACACGCTGGCCTACGACAAGTCGGAGCTGGTGCTGAATCTGACACCGCAGGGCACGGCGCTTGGCTTTACCATCGACGAGTTGGGGCGCGTGCTGCGCAACCGGCTAAACGGGATCGAGGCGGCGACCTACCCTGTCGGCCCCCGATCTGCGTCGATCCGTGTGGAACTACCGCCGGACGAGCTGACGGCGGATTTCCTGAACCGCACGCTGATGCGCAGCACGTCCGGCGCCTATGTTCCGCTGGCGGACATCGTGACCGTGACCGAGGACACCGGATTCTCGACCGTGCGGCGCGAGAACGGGCTGCGGCTGGTGTCTGTCACGGGCGACATCGCCGACGACGACCCGGACCGCGCCAACGAGATCATCCAGTCGCTGCGCGAGGACATCCTGCCCGGCATCGAAGAGGAATACGGCGTCAACTGGCGGCTTGCCGGTCTGGCCGAGCAGGAGGGCGAATTCCTGAACGACGCGCGGGACGGGTTCATCCTGTGCCTGCTGGGCATCTACCTTGTGCTGGCCTGGATCTTTTCCAGCTGGACGCGGCCCGTCGTGGTCATGGCGATCATTCCCTTTGGCCTTGTGGGGGCGTTCTACGGTCATGCCCTGTGGGATGTGCCGCTGACGATGTTCTCGGTCGTGGGGATGATCGGGATGACCGGGATCATCATCAACGATTCCATCGTGCTGGTCACGACGGTCGACGAATACGCCGAGGACAGGGGCCTGATCCCTGCGATCATCGACGGTGCGGCGGACCGCCTGCGCGCGGTGTTCCTGACGACGGCGACGACGGTTCTGGGCCTTGCGCCGCTGCTGTACGAGACGTCCGAACAGGCGCAGTTCCTCAAGCCCACGGTGATCACGCTGGTCTACGGCCTTGGCTTCGGCATGGTGCTGGTGCTGCTGGTGGTGCCCGCGCTTCTGGCGATGCAGCAGGACGTCGGCAAGCAGGTGCGCGCGTTCCGGCGCGGGCTGGGCGCAGGGCGCCCGGCGCGCGGCGTGCAGGCGGCGACGGTCCTGTCCGCCCTTCTGGTTGCTGGCGCTTTCGCGGTGACGATGGGCGCGGTGATCGTCACCGGCGCGCTGCCCGCGCCGCTGGGCGACGTGGTGCCGGACGGGACGGCCCCGCTGCTTGCGGCCTTCGGGATGTTCCTTGCCGCTGCGGGAGCGATTGCGACTGCGATGTATTTCCTATCAGCTCTGGTGATCGCGGTCGCGGGGCGGCGGGCGGCATAGTCATCCCGTCACCTTGACAGCGCCCCGCCTCGCCAGCTACCGCCAAGCGCGATCCGCAGACGGAAAGAGGCGCCCATGACCGAGATGTTCGACGACCGCAAGGCCACCGCAGCCGCCTGGTTCCGGCACTTGCGCGACGAGATCGTCGCGTCCTTCGAGGCGCTGGAACAGTCGCACACCGAAGGGCCGTTTGCGGACGAGGCACCGGGGTCCTTCGAGGTGACAGAGACCAGCCGCACCTCTGACGATGGCAGCGACGCGGGCGGCGGGTTGATGAGCGTGATGCGTGGCGGGCGGGTGTTCGAGAAGGTCGGCGTGAACGTCTCGACCGTCTACGGCACGCTGCAGGAGCGTGCGCAAAAGGCGATGGCGGCGCGCAAGGACATTCCCGGCATTTCAGACGACCCGCGCTTCTGGGCGTCCGGCATCAGCCTTGTGGCGCACATGCGCAACCCGATGGCTCCGGCGGTCCACATGAACACGCGGATGTTCTGGACCCCCCACGCCTGGTGGTTCGGCGGCGGATCGGACCTGAACCCCTGCATCGAGTTCGCCGAAGACACCGCGCATTTCCACGACACGCTGCGCGCCCATTGCGAGCCGCACGACGTGTCGTTCTACCCGCGCTACAAGGCGTGGGCGGATGAGTATTTCTACATCCCGCACCGCAAGCGCGCGCGGGGGGTCGGCGGCATCTTTTATGACGACCATTGCTCGGGCGACTGGGACAAGGATTTCGCCTTCACGCAGGATGTCGGGCGCGCCTTCCTGCCCGCCTATGTCCCGCTGGTCGAAAAGCATCGCACCGATGCCTTCACCGAGGACGACCGCGAGACGCAGCTGCGCCACCGGGGCCTTTATGCGGAATACAACCTTGTCTACGATCGGGGCACCAAGTTCGGGCTGGAGACGGGGCACGACCCCGATGCCGTCCTGATGAGCTTGCCGCCGATCGCCAAGTGGTACTGACCGCCTTGCGGTGGCCACGGCACACCGCAGGCACGGGCGTTGGGCCATGCTGTCGGTCCTGAGCCACCGCAATTTCGCGCGCCTGTTCGGCGCGCAGGTGATTGCGCTGATGGGCACGGGACTGTTGACCATCGCGCTGGGGCTGGTGGCCTACGATCTGGCGGGCGCCGACGCCGGGCGTGTACTGGGCCTCGCGCTCACGATCAAGATGCTGGCCTATGTCGGGCTGTCCCCTGTCGCGGCGGCGGTGGTCGCGCGGCTTGACCGGCGGCGGGTGCTGGTCGGTGCCGATCTGGTGCGGGCGGGCGCCGCGCTGTGCCTGCCCTTCGTCACCGAGGAATGGCAGATCTACGCGCTGATCTTCGTGCTTCAGGCCGCGTCCGCGACGTTCACGCCCACGTTTCAGGCGGTGATCCCCGACATCCTGCCGGACGAGGCCGACTATACCCGCGCGCTGTCGCTGTCGCGGCTGGCCTATGATCTGGAAAACGTCCTGTCGCCCGCGCTGGCGGGGCTGCTGCTGACGGTGATCGCAAGCAACGGGTTATTCGCGGGGACCGGCATCGGGTTCCTGGTCTCTGCCGCGTTGGTGGCGGGGGCGGCGGTGCCCACGCCGCGCGGCATCGCGCCGCGTCCGTTCCGCGACAGGCTGACACGCGGGACACGGATTTTCATCGCAACGCCCCGGCTGCGCGGGCTTCTGGCGCTGAATGTCGCCGTCGCGTTCTCGGGCGCGGTGGTGATCGTGCTGTCGGTGGTGATCGCGCGGTCCGTCTATGGCGGGGGCGAGGGCGATCTGGCCTGGGCGATGGGCGCCTACGGGCTGGGCTCGATGCTTGTGGCGCTGGGCTTGCCGATGGTGCTGGACCGCGCGGGCGAGCGTCCTGTCATGCTGCTGGCCGGGCTGCTGGCGGGCGGAGGCATGGCGGGGACGGGCGCGGTGATCCTGCTGACGGGTTGGCCGGGATGGGGCGCGTTCCTTGCGCTGTGGTGCGTGATGGGCGCTGCGGCGTCGGGGATCATGACGCCGTCCGGGCGTCTTCTGCGACGCTCTGCCCATGCCGAGGATCGCCCCGCCGTCTTCGCCGCGCAGTTCGCGCTAAGCCATGCGTGCTGGCTGGTGGCCTATCCGGCGGCGGGGCTGATCGGGTCTGCGGGCGGGCCTGCGGCGGCCATGCTGGCACTGGGGGCGGCGGCATTGGGCGGGGTTGCCTATGCTGCCCTTCTGTGGCCCGCAGGCTTGCCGGATGCGGTGGCGCATACGCATGACGACCTTCCGCCCGATCATCCGCATTTGCGCGGTGCCGAGCGACGCGGCGGCGCCTACTGGCACAGGCATGTGTTCGTCATCGACGACGAACACCATGCCTGGCCGACGCAAGGTTAGCCGCGCAGCGCCTCGAGCATGACATGCACATTCTCGGGGTCGGCCTCGGGCGTGATGCCGTGGCCAAGGTTGAAGATGTGCGGGCCTCCGGCGAAGGCGGCCTTGATGCGCTTTGTCTCGTCGATCAGGCGCTGGCCGCCCTCGATCATCAGCGCCGGGGACAGGTTGCCCTGAACGCAGCCGTCTTTTTGCACGTTCGCCGCCGCCCAGTCGGAATCGACCGAGTTGTCGATGGCCACGCAATCGGCCCCTGTCGCGGCGTGAAAGCCGATGTAGGCATCGCCTGCCTCACGCGGGAAGGCGATGACGGGGACGTGGGGATACCTGGCCTTGAGGGCCGAGATGATCCGCTTGGCAGGTGCCGTTGCGTATTTGTCGAACGCTTCGCCACGCAGCGATCCGGCCCAGCTGTCGAACAGCTTGACCACTTCCGCGCCCGCGTCGATCTGTGCCGACAGGTAAAGGATCGTCGCCTCGGTGATCCGGTCCATCAGCGCATCGAAGGTCGCGGGGTCCTCGCGCATCAGCGCATGGGCGGGGGCCTGGTCGGGCGTGCCGCGCCCGGCGATCATGTAGGTCGCCACGGTCCAGGGCGCGCCCGCAAAGCCGATCAACGTGGTCTCCGCAGGCAGCTCGCGCGCCAGGATCTTCACCGTCTCGTAGATCGGCGACAGGGTCTCGTGGATCGCGTCCGCCGGTTTCAGCTTGGCGAAATCATCCGCCCCGGTGATCGTGGACAGGCGCGGGCCTTCGCCGGTGACGAACCACAGGTCGGCCCCCAGCGCGTCGGGCACCAGCAGGATGTCGGCGAACAAGATGGACCCGTCAAAGCCGTAGCGGCGGATCGGCTGCAACGTGACCTCGGCGGCCAGTTCGGGATTGTAGCACAGCGACAGAAAGTCGCCCGCCTTGGCGCGCGTTTCGCGGTATTCGGGCAGATAGCGCCCGGCTTGCCGCATCAGCCACACCGGCGGCACGTCCATAATCTCGCCCTTGAGCGCCCGCATCAGTTTTTTGGTTTCCGCCATGCCTGTCCCCGGTTTATTGCTGCCCTGTCGTCCCTTGTCGCCGCGCGCCTGTCAAGGCAGGCGATTGTCAATCCGGGCTGACACCGGCTAAAGGACTTTGCATGGCACTTACACTTCCCAGTCCCGCTTCACCCCTCAAGATCGGCACCCGTGGGTCTCCGCTTGCGCTGGCGCAGGCCAATGAGACGCGGCACCGGCTGGCCGACGCCTTCGGACTGCCCGAAGAGGCATTCTCGGTCATCGTCATCAAGACGACCGGCGACCGCGTGCTGGACCGCCCACTGAAAGAGATCGGCGGCAAAGGACTGTTCACCCGCGAGATCGAAGAGGCGATGCTGGCAGGCGAGATCGACATCGCCGTGCATTCGATGAAGGACATGCCGGTGGACCAGCCGGGCGGGCTGGTGCTGGACACCTACCTGCCGCGCGAGGACCCGCGCGACGCCTTCGTGTCGCTGTCGGTCAAGGGTTTGGCCGATCTGGCCGAGGGCGCGGTGGTCGGCACGTCGTCGCTGCGCCGCAAGTCGCAGCTTCTAAATCGGCGGCCCGACCTGCAGGTGGTGGAGTTCCGTGGCAACGTGCAGACCCGCCTGCGCAAGCTGGCGGACGGCGTCGCCGTGGCGACGTTCCTCGCCCAAGCGGGACTGAACCGGCTGGGGATGCTGGACGAGGTGCCGCACGGAACCATTGAAACCGACGACATGCTGCCCGCCGTGGCGCAGGGCGCCATCGGGATCGAGCGGCGCGAGGACGACACCCGCGTCGCCGAGATGCTGGCGGCGATCCACGACACCGAGACCGGGAAGCGGCTGGCGGCGGAACGCGCGTTTCTGGCCGCGCTCGACGGGTCCTGCGAGACGCCCATCGCCGGACTGGCCGAGATCGACGGCGCAACGCTGCGCCTGCGCGGCGAGATCCTGCGCACGGACGGGTCGGAATGCCTGGCCGATGCCGTGAGCGGCGCGGTCGAGGACGGCCCCGAGATGGGCAGCGCCCTGGCGGCTGGCCTGCTGGCGCGGGCCGGAGAGGGCTTTTTCGACTGGAAATGAGCGCCTTCGGCGCACGCGATGCCTTGGGGGGCTCCGCCCCCGCCGCGCTGCCGCGCGACTCCCCCGTTTCGAGTATTTGGGGACCAAAGATGATGCGGGGGGAGCGCGCTAGTCGGGGATCACCTTGCCGGGGTTCATGATGCCCTTGGGGTCGATCGCCCGCTTGATCCGGCGCATCACGGCAAGGGCAACCGGGTTCTTGCGGCGCCGCATCGAGGGCAGTTTCGACAGGCCGATGCCATGTTCGGCCGAGAAGCTGCCATTGAGGGCCAGCACGACCTCTTCGACGGCCTCGTTCATGCGGTCGCGCAGTGCCTCGTCTTCGGAAGAGGGCCAGATGGTCAGGTGCACATTGCCGTCGCCCAGATGCGAGACCAGGGTATGTTCGACCCCGGCGTCAAGCGCGGCGAGGGCGGCATAGGTCTGGTCCAGGAAGGCCGCCACCTTGTCGAGCGGCACCGCGATGTCAGTCGTCAGGTTCGGCTTGCGGGCGACCGAGACCTCGGCGGCGGCCTCGCGCCGCGCCCACATCTCTTGCCGGTCGCGCCCGGTGCGGGCGACCACGGCGTCGGTCACGGTGCCGTCCTCCAATCGCCGGGCCAGCGTCGCTTCGAGCAGGTCGACGACCGGGATCGTGCCCTCGGACGTTTCGGCGGCGTCGCGGGCGGCGGTGGCGGCGACCTCGATGAGGATGTTGACCTCGTGCCGGTCCGCGAAGGGCGCGCGCAGGTCGGGATGCACGGTGGCCAGCGCGTCGAAATAGCTTTGCGGCATGTATTCGAACGCCTCGACCCCGCCGCCGGTCTCGGCCTGGAGGTCGTTCAGCAGCGCCAGCGCGTCGGCGAGCGAAGGGACGGCCACCATCGCGGTGGCATGGGCGCGCGGCGCAGGCACCAGTTTGACCACGGCGGCGGTGATGATCCCCAGCGTGCCCTCGGCGCCGATGAACAGATCACGCAGGTCGTAGCCAGAGTTGTCCTTGTGCAATTCGCTCATCAGGTCGAGCACGGTGCCGTCCGGAAGCACCGCCTCGATCCCCAGCACCAGCGCGCGGGTGTTGCCGTAGCGCAGCACGTTCGAGCCGCCCGCGTTGGTGGACAGGATGCCGCCCACCATCGCCGAGCCGCGCGCGCCGAAGAACACCGGGAAGGCAAGGTCGTGCTCGGCCACCGCATCATGCAGTTTCGACAGGATCACGCCGGCCTCGGCGGTGGCGGTGCGGGCGGCGGGGTTGATCGCGCGAACGGCGCGCAGGCGTTCGACAGACACCATGATCGCGCCGTCGGATTTCGTGCCGCCCGCGACGCCGGTGTTGCCCGAGACCGGGACCACGGGCGTTCCGGTGTCATGAGCGATCTTCAGCACCGCCGAGACCTCGAGGGTCGATCCGGGGCGGGTGACGGCCATTGGCGTGCTGACGTAGCGGCCCGTCCAGTCGCGCGCATAGCGTGCCATGTCCTCGCCGGTGAGGACATGGCCCTCGCCCAGCGCCTCGGTCAGTCTGCCGATCACGTCCATGCCGATCCTCCCCAAGGCGCGTAACCCGCTTGGGATGCCGCGTTTCGCGCCGAGGGGCAAGCGGGGCGTTAGGTCAGACGGCGGAGGAATAGGCTGTTTGCGGTGCCTCGTAGCCATCGAAGTGGCGCGCGATGATCCGGGTCAGGGGGCGGGCGTTCGGCAGGATCGACAGCCGGTCGTCTCGCATCTGCACAATGCCGGGAAAGGCGCTTTCGACGCCGTCCACAAGGCGCGCGATCTCGGTCGGCGCGGCCCCTGTCTCGGTGGCCAGCCTGCCGAGATCGGCGGCGAAGTCGCACATCAGCATCTCGATCAGGCGGCCGCGCAGGATGTCGTCCCTGGTGAAGACGTGCCCGCGCTTGATCGGCACAAGCCCGCCGCGCACCGCCGCCTGGTAGCGCGAGGTCGCAGCGTCGTTCTGGGCGTAGCCTTGCGGGTAGCGCGAGATGGACGACGCGCCGACCCCGATCAGGACATCCATCGCATCGTCGGTGTAGCCCTGGAAATTGCGCCGCAGCCGTCCGCCGCGCTGCGCAGTCTGCAGCCGGTCCCCGGGCCGCGCGAAATGGTCGATGCCGATCTCGTCGTAGCCGTCCCAGACGAACAGCTGGCGCGCCGTGTTGAACAGGTTCAATCGTTCCTCGGGCGTGGGCAGGGTATCGGTGGGAATCATCGTCTGGCGCTTGGCCATCCAGGGCACATGGGCATACCCGAACAGCGCCACGCGGTCCGGCGACAGCGACAGCACCAGTTCGACCGATTCGGCGATGCGGGCGCGGGTCTGGTGCGGCAGACCGTAGAGGATGTCGACGTTCAGGCTGGCGATCCCGGTGGCGCGGAGCATGTCCACGGCGGTCTTGGTGATCTGGTAGGTCTGCGGGCGTCCGATGGTCTGCTGGATCAGCGGGTCGAAATCCTGCACGCCGATGGAGGCGCGGGTCATCCCCGCCCGCGCAAGAGCGTCGGTGCGGGGCTGGTCGATCTCGTTCGGGTCGATCTCGACCGAGAATTCAGCGCCGGGGGCGAGCGGGGCAAGATCCTCGATCGCCCGGGCCAGATCGGCGATCATTTCGGGACCGAGGAGCGTGGGCGTGCCGCCGCCCCAGTGTAGATGGCCGATTCGCACGCCGCGCGGCAGGATCGTGGCCAGATGCCGCAACTCTGTCTTCAGCGTGTCGACATAGGCCGCGACCGGGGCCGCGCTGGGCGATCCTTGCGTGCGGCAGGCACAGAACCAGCACAGCCTTCGGCAGAACGGCACATGCAGATAAAGCGAGATGTTCGACCCCTCGGGGATCGAGCCGATCCAGCCCGATACCGTGTCGGCATCGACCCCTCCCACGAAATGCGGCGCGGTCGGGTAGCTGGTGTAACGCGGCACGCGGGCGTCAAAAAGCCCAAGCCGCCTGAGTTGCGCGAGGTTGTCCATTCCCCTATCAATATGGGGCGCGCGACGTTGCGCCTTGATCCGGATCAAACGGAAAAAATGTCCTCAGCCGTCATCGACCTCAAGAATTGCGACAATTGCCCGATCCGTCATCGCGCCGTGTGCGCGCGGTGCGAGCCGGACGAGCTGGAGCAGCTTGAGGACATCAAGTTCTATCGAACCTACGACGCGGGCCAGCCGATCATGTGGGCCGGAGACCAGATGGAATTTGTCGCCTCGGTCGTCACGGGCATCGCGACCCTGTCCCAGACCATGGAAGACGGGCGCACCCAGATGGTCGGGCTGCTGCTGCCGTCCGATTTCATCGGGCGCCCGGGCCGGGTGCGCGCCAGCTATGACGTCACGGCGGTGTCCGAGGTGACGATCTGCTGCTTCCGGCGCAAGCCGTTCGAGACGATGATGGTGACGACGCCGCACATCGGCCAGCGCCTGCTCGAGATGACGCTCGATGAACTGGACGCGGCGCGGGAATGGATGCTGATCCTTGGCCGCAAGACCGCGCGCGAGAAGATCGCGAGCCTTTTGGCGATCATCGCCCGGCGCGAGGCGTCGCTGCATCTTGGCAAGACCGGCGACGGGTTCGCCTTTGACCTGCCCCTGACGCGCGAAGCGATGGCGGATTACCTTGGCCTGACGCTAGAAACGGTCAGCCGCCAGATCTCGGCGCTCAAGCGCGATGGCGTGATCGCGCTTGAGGGCAAGCGGCGGGTGATCGTGCCCGATTTCGATGCCCTGATCGACGAGACCGGCGACGACGCCGATGGTGGCCTTCTGTCGTGACCGCGGCCCCGGTGTCGCGCAGGGGTGTCCTTGCCGGAGCCGCCAGCCTTGTCGCCGCGCCTGCGCTGTCGCAGCGCGCCTTGCCGCAGCCCAGCGGATACCTTCGCACGAACTGGTCGCGTGATCCCTTCGCATTCGGCTCATACTCGAATCTCGGGCTGACCGCCCGGCGCGCGGACCGCGTGGCGCTGGCGGGCGATGTTCACGGACGTCTTTGGCTGGCGGGCGAGGCGGCGCATCCGGATCATCCATCCACAGTGCATGGCGCGATCCTGTCTGGGCGCGACGCCGCGGCCGGGGTGCTTGAAACCGGCGCACGGCGCGTCCTTGTCGTGGGCGCCGGCGTCGCGGGGCTGGCTGCGGCGCGGGTGCTGACCGACGCGGGGCGCGAGGTTTCGGTGATCGAGGCGCGCGCCCGGATCGGCGGGCGGGTATGGACCGACCGCAGCCTCGGCACCCCGGTCGATCTGGGCGCGGCCTGGATTCACGGGGCGCGGGGCAATCCGGTGACGAAGATCGCGGATGGGCTGCGGCTGGACCGACTGCGCAGCGACTACGAGGGGCTGGTCCTGCGCGGGCCGGGTGGTGCGCGGGTGCGCCGTTTGTCTCCCGAGCTGCGGGACGTGCTGTTCATCGCGCAGGAATATGCCGAGGATCCCGCCGAGCTGTCCCCCGAGGCACTGGACGAAGGGGAAGCCTTCGGCGGGTCGGACTACGTTTTTCAAGGCGGATACGCGGCGATTCCCGAGGCCTTGGCGCAGGGCCTCGACATCCGGCTTGGGCTGACGGTGACGGACGTTGCCGTAAGCGGCGCGGGGGTCGATGTGACGGCCAGGGGCGCTGCGATGCGGGCTGATGCGGCGATCGTGACCGTGCCGTTGGGTGTGCTGAAGGCGGGCAGCGTGCGGTTCTCGCCGCCGCTACCGGACCGCACGGCACAGGCCATCGCGGGCCTTGCGATGGGCGTCCTTGACAAGCTGGCGCTGCGGTTTGACGACGTCTTCTGGGACGAGGACGCCGAAGTGATCGCTTTCGCCGGTCAGACGGACGGGGAGTTCGCCGCCTTCATCAACCTGTTGCCCGTCACCGGGGCGCCGGTTCTGGTCGCCTTCAACGCCGCAGGCGCAGCGCGGCGCCTGGCCGGAAGGCCTGACACCGCGCTTGTGGCCGGGGCGATGGCGTCCCTGTCCGCGATGTATGGCTGACGGCGCCTAGTGCGCCATCAGAACCGGGACCGTCGCCGTCTGCAGCATGTTGCGGGTGGCGCCGCCCAGGATCGCCTCGCGGAACCGCGAATGGCCATAGGCGCCCATCACCACCAGATCGGCGCCGATATCCTCGACATGGCGGCACAGCACGTCCGAGATGCGCGGCATCGTCCGGGCCAGCACCGATACCTCGGCGCGCACGCCGTGGCGTGACAGCATCTCACCCAGCGCGCCGCCCGGGTCCGACCGGTCGGGGCCATGTTTCGGCGGGTCGATGATTGCGATGTTGACGCTGTCCGCCGCCTTGAGGATCGGCAGCGCGGCGCGAATCGCCGACAGCGCCTCGGCGCTTTCGTTCCAGGCGATGACGACGCGGTGCGCGTCCTCGGGCAGGGGGGCGTTCAGCGGCATGAAGAGCACCGGGACCTGTCCGCCGAACAGCGCCGCCTCGACGACCGCCTCATGTTCCGGACCGCGCCCATCGCCGTAGGGCTTCGGCAGCACGACCAGATCGGCCATGCGGGTATGGTGCGCCACGATGGACGACACCGCCGCGAATTGCGCCGTCGCCGTTTCGCAGGTGTAAAGCGTTCCCGTGCCCTTCATCCGGTGATCGACAAGCGCGGCCAGCGCGGCCGCATCCTCGCGCGCCTGGGTCAGGTTGGTGTCCAGCACCACAGCGCTGGCCCCGGCATAGTAGAACCCCGCCTCGGTGCGATCGACGCCGATGCAGACGGCGTGCAGATGTCCGTCCTCGCGCCGGGCGATAGCTGCGGCGGCGTCCAGCCCGGCCGCACCGGTTTCGGCGTCCGTCAGCACAGTTGCGATTGTCTTGTAGGCCATGTGTCCTCCTTCGGTCGGTCGATTGGCGAACCTTGGCGATACCCTCGATCAACGCGCGAGGCGCCGTCCTTGACGCATGTCAATTCTTGCCGCGCTCACGGTTGACATGGATCAAGGCGGCTGTCCCGGCCCCGGTCCAGAACCCGAACCTGAAGCCAAGATACCCGTCCGCAGATTCCCCTCTGCGGCCGGAGCCTGACGAAGGGACGAAAAAGATGTGGGATTACATGAAACTGGTGGTGCTGGGGCTGATCACGCTTCTGGCTGCGATCGCCGCCAACTACGCGCGGGACCTGGCATTCCAGGTTCACGCGGTCATCATCATGCTGACCGCGGGCGGCGTGTTCCTGTGGACGCTGCGGCGCACGGACGAGCCGGGGCAGGCGGTAGAGACCGGCTATCTTGACGGCGTGATCCGGGCAGGCGTCATCGCCACGGCCTTCTGGGGCATCGCGGGGTTTCTGGTCGGCACCTTCATCGCCTTCCAGCTGGCCTTTCCCGTGCTGAACTTCGACTGGGCGCAAGGCTACGCCAACTTTGGCCGCCTGCGACCGCTGCACACCTCGGCGGTGATCTTTGCCTTTGGCGGCAACGCGCTGATCTGCACGTCGTTCTATGTCGTGCAGCGCACCAGCGCGGCGCGGCTCTGGGGCGGCAACCTCGCGTGGTTCGTGTTCTGGGGCTATCAGCTGTTCATCGTGCTGGCGGCGACCGGATATCTGCTGGGCGCGACCCAGTCCAAGGAATACGCCGAGCCGGAATGGTACGTCGACATCTGGCTGACGCTGGTGTGGGTCGCCTACCTGGCGGTGTTCCTTGGAACGATCATCAAGCGCAAGGAACCCCACATCTACGTCGCGAACTGGTTCTACCTCTCGTTCATCGTGACCATCGCGATGCTGCACATCGTCAACAACCTGTCGCTGCCGGTGTCGATCTTCGGGTCAAAATCGGTGCAGGTCTTCGCCGGCGTGCAGGATGCCATGACCCAGTGGTGGTACGGCCACAACGCGGTCGGCTTCTTCCTGACGGCAGGCTTCCTGGGGATGATGTACTACTTCATCCCGAAACAGGCAGAGCGGCCGGTCTACAGTTACAAGCTGTCGATCATCCACTTCTGGGCGCTGATCTTCCTCTATATCTGGGCGGGCCCGCACCACCTGCACTACACCGCGCTGCCCGACTGGGCGTCGACGCTGGGCATGGTGTTCTCGATCATCCTGTGGATGCCAAGCTGGGGCGGAATGATCAACGGCCTGATGACCCTGTCGGGGGCCTGGGACAAGCTGCGCACCGACCCGGTGATCCGGATGATGGTGATCTCTGTCGGCTTCTACGGCATGTCGACCTTTGAAGGCCCGATGATGTCGATCCGCGCGGTCAACTCGCTGTCACATTACACCGACTGGACCATCGGCCACGTCCATTCCGGCGCGCTGGGCTGGAACGGCATGATAACCTTCGGGGCGCTCTACTTCCTTGTGCCGAAGCTGTGGAACCGCGAGCGGCTGTATAGCCTGCCCATGGTGTCCTGGCACTTCTGGCTCGCCACGATCGGCATCGTTCTCTACGCGGCGTCGATGTGGGTCACCGGCATCATGGAAGGCCTGATGTGGCGCGAAGTCGATGCGCAGGGGTTCCTGGTGAACTCCTTTGCCGACACCGTGGCCGCCAAGTTTCCGATGTATGTGGTGCGCGGGCTGGGCGGGGTCATGTACCTCGCCGGCGCTCTCATCATGGTCTACAACCTTTGGATGACCGTGCGGCGGTCCCCGGCGAAAGCCGAGGGTCCCGTCATGGCTCCGGCTGAATAGGGGGGCCGAGCAATGGCTACCGAAGACAAGAACCCGATGCCGAAGGGCGCCACGGGGCTGGGCGACCGGCCAAAGAGGAAAAGCATCCTCGACCGTCACAAGATCCTGGAAAAGAACGCCACGTTGCTTCTTGCCTGCTCGCTTCTGGTGGTGACCATCGGGGGGGCGGTGGAAATCGCCCCGCTGTTCTACCTGGAAAACACCATCGAAGAGGTGGACGGCGTGCGGCCCTACAGCCCGCTGGAACTGGCGGGGCGCGACATCTACGTCCGCGAGGGCTGCTATGTCTGCCACAGCCAGATGATCCGTCCGATGCGCGACGAGGTGGAACGCTACGGCCATTACTCGCTGGCGGCGGAATCGATGTATGACCATCCGTTCCAGTGGGGGTCCAAGCGAACGGGCCCCGATCTTGCCCGCGTCGGAGGCCGGTATTCCGACGAATGGCATGTCGACCACCTGGCCGACCCGCAGTTGGTGGTGCCGGAATCGGTGATGCCCAAGTATCGCTTCCTCGAAAACCGCCTGATCGACGGCAAGTACATCGAGGACTCGCTGCTGACGCACCGGGCGGTCGGTGTGCCCTACACCGACGAGATGCTGGAGAACGCGGTCGCTGACTTCCGCGTGCAGGCCGATCCCTTTGGCGACCATGACGGCCTGCTGGAACGGTATCCGAACGCACAGGTGCGCAACTTCGACGGGCAGCCGGGCATCTCCGAGACGGATGCGCTGATCGCCTACCTTCAGATGCTGGGCACGCTGGTCGATTTCTCGACCTTCATTCCAGACGCAAGCCGATAGGGGGCCGATATGGATTTCTATTCGCTCCTGCGGGAATTCGCGGACAGCTGGGTTCTGCTGGCGATGTTCCTGTTCTTTGGCGGTGTCGTCCTCTGGACGATCCGCCCCGGCAGCCGATCGGTGCATGACGATATCGCGGGCATTCCGTTCCGGCACGATGACACCCCCGCCGACGCCGTGGCGGACAACGAGGAGGCGCGGTGATGGCCAGGCAGCCTGAAAAGAAACAAGATCCCGAGACGACCGGCCACGAGTGGGACGGCATCGAGGAGTTGAACAACCCGTTGCCGCGCTGGTGGCTGTGGACCTTCTACGCCACGATCATCTGGGGCGTCGGTTATACCATCGCGTATCCGGCATGGCCGATGGTCAGCGGCGCCACGGCGGGCGTGCTGGGCTTCTCGACCCGCGCGCAGGTCGCGGAACAGATCTCCGAAGTCGAGGCGCGGAACGCCGCGCTCGAGACACAACTTGCAAGCGCCGACCTGACGACGATCTCTGCGAATGGCGGCGAGCTGTACAATTACGCGGTGCAGGGCGGGGCGGCGATCTTCCGCACCAACTGCTCGCAGTGCCACGGCTCCGGCGCGGCTGGGGCCAAGGGCTATCCGAACCTTCTGGATGACGCCTGGCTTTGGGGCGGGACGATCGAGGACATCCAGTACACCGTGACCCACGGCATCCGGAACGAGCAATCGCCCGATACCCGCTGGTCCGAGATGCCCGCTTTCGGGGCCGACGGCATCCTGTCGGACGAGGAAATCGGCGAGGTCGTGCAATATGTCCTGCAGATCTCGGGGCAAGGGCATGACGCGGCCCTCGCCGGTGCGGGTGAGACGCTGTTCCTCGACAACTGCGCGGCGTGTCACGGCGATGAGGGGCTGGGTGATGTCTATGTCGGCGCGCCCAACCTGACGGACGCAATCTGGCTCTATGGCGGCGATCCCGTGACCCTGACCGAGACCGTCACCAACGCGCGCTTCGGTGTCATGCCGGCCTGGTCCGAGGAATACCGCACGGCGGCAGGACTGACCGAGGCCGAGATCAACGCGGTCGCCACCTACGTCCACCAGTTGGGCGGCGGCGAATAGCGCACAGGCTCCGGCGGAGAGATCCGCCGGACGGCATCGGGCCCGGTTTCATGTTCGCGCGTCTGCCGGGACCGATGCCGAGTTATCCTTTCAGGGCCGTCCTTCGGGGCGGCCCTGATCCGTTTCGCGCACCGGGGCGCGCAGGCGGGGACGCTCGAAGATTTCGGCGCGGGTCGGGGTGTCGCGGCGCTCGAGGCGGGCGGCGATCATGTAGGTGTATGCGTAAGGATTTATCATCTCGGCGGCTCCTGCTACGGTTTTTCGATTGTCCTCATATTGCGCTTTACGTGCGTTTCTGCGACTCAGGAATTATTTGCATCTGTAAGCCTGGGTTACGCATGGCCTTGAAAGACCTTCCGCCGCTGTCCAGCCTGCGCGCCTTTGCTGCGCTGGCCGAGACGCGCAGCATGACCGAAGCGGGCGCGTCCCTGAACGTCAGTCATGCCGCGATCAGCCAGCAGGTGCGCGCGCTGGAGGCGCATCTTGGGCTCAAGCTGGTGATCCGCGACGGGCGGGGCATTGCGCTGACTGCACAGGGCGCACGGCTGGCCGAGACGGTGCGCGATGCGTTCCACGGGATCGGCGCCGAAATCGACGCGATGACTGGCGCCGATGCCGACCGTCCGCTCCAGATCACCACCACGCCGATGTTCGCGGCAAGCTGGCTGATGCCGCGCCTGTCGGATTTCCGCGAACGCCATCCCGAGATCGACCTGATGCTGAACCCCAGCGCGCAGCTTGTGCCGCTTGATCCCGGCGGGATCGACCTTGCCGTGCGCTATGGCAGCGGGCCATGGCCGGGGCTTCGATCGGAACTGCTCTTGCGCAGCCACTTCGTCATCGTCGCCTCGCGCAAGCTGGTGGGCGACCGCCAGATCGACGATCCGGGCGAGTTGGTGGGGATGCCCTGGCTTCAGGAATACGGCACCAACGAGGTGACCGACTGGCTGCGCCGACACGGCGTGACCGTCCGCCTGATGCGCGGCCTCACCCAGCTTCCCGGCAACCTGCTTCTGGACGCGCTGCGCGCGGGCAATGGCGTGGCCGCGACCACCCGCGCCTTTGTCGAGACGGACATCGCCTCGGGCGATGTGGTCGTGCTGTTCGAGGACGAAGACCCGACCAGCGGCTATCACATCGTGACCCGTCCGGGCGTGCTGCGACCCTCTGCCAAGGCGTTCGCGGCCTGGCTGCGGCGACAGCGAGAGGCTTGATCGCGGCGGCGAGAGCGGTCAAAGGGCGCGGTATGGCAAAGGTTCTGCTTATCTCGAACGGACACGGCGAGGACAACGACGCGGGCTTCATCATCGAAGCCTTGCGCCGGTTGCGCCCGGAGCTGGAACTGGCCGCGCTTCCCATCGTCGGGCAGGGCGCCGAATATCGCCGCCGGGACGTGCCGATCATCGGCCCCGTCGCCGACCTGCCGTCGGGCGGGTTCACCAAGACCAACCGCTTGCGACTGCTGGGCGATGCGGCGGGCGGGCTGGTCGGGCTCACCATAGGGCAGATCCGCGCGGCGCGGCGGCACCGGGCCGAGTTCGACCTGGTGCTGGGCATCGGCGACGGCGTGGCGCAAAGCTTTGCCGCGATCACCGGGCGGCCGTTCATCGCCTTCATCACGTCGCTGTCCGCGCTTTACGAGGATCATCTGACGCTGGAGCCGATCTTGCGGTGGGAAGTGCGGCGCGACCGGTGCCTTGCGCTTGTGACCCGCGATCTGTTCACCGCCCGGAACCTGACGGCGCAAGGATATGCCAAGGTGCGGTTCGGCGGCCTGCCGTCCACGGATTCCATCGTTCCCACGGGGCGCGACCTTGCGGTGCCCAAGGGCGCGCGCATGGTCGCGCTCTTGCCCGGATCGCGCCCGCCCGAGGCGGATCGCAACCTTGCGACGCTTCTGCGGCTGGCCGAGAAAGCGTCGGCGCTGCGCGGCGATCTGGCGTTCCGGGCCGCCCTGGTGCCGCGCCTGCGGGATCGTCTCGGGACGCTGGCCGAGGCCAGCGGCTGGGCGCTGGACGGCGACAGACTGACGCGGGGGGCCGCAACGGTCATCTGTCCGCCCGATGCCTTCGCCGACATCCTGACCCGGTCGGATGCCGTGGCGGCGATGGCAGGTCTGGCGGCCGAACAGGCGGTGGTGGCGGGCAAGCCGGTGATCCAGATCCCGGGAACGGGCCCGCAATACACCTGGAAATTCGCCGAGGCGCAGACGCGGCTTCTGGGCGTGAACGCGCGGCTTGTGGGCACGCGCGCGGCGGGCGACGCCGAGCTTGATCAGGCCGCGCGGCTGCTGTCGGAGACGCTGGACGATGCCGACTACCTTGCACGATGCGCGACCGAGGGGCCAAGGCGGCTGGGCACGCCGGGCGGCGCAGAGCGCATCGCGCGGATGGTCCTGGAGGTCCTCGATCGCGGGCGATTGGACGCGGATGACCTTGGGCAATTCGAGGCCTAGGAAAACCTGCGGCGCAGATACTTGATTCAGGTCAAGGAGCGCCCCGCACCGACCTGACAGAACACCCTCGACACTCCAGCCTTCAAGCGAGTCGAGATGAGTTCCTCAGAGACCCCCAGCCTGTATGCCGCCCGCGAACCGATCTTTCCAAGGCGGGTCTCGGGCAAGTTCCGCACCCTCAAATGGGTGCTGATGATCCTCACGCTTGGCATCTACTATGTCACGCCGTGGATCAGGTGGGACCGCGGCCCGAACCTGCCCGACCAGGCGGTTCTGGTCGACATGGCGAACCGGCGGTTCTTTTTCTTCTGGATCGAGATCTGGCCGCACGAGTTCTATTTCGTCGCGGGCCTTTTGATCATGGCGGGGCTTGGGCTGTTCCTGTTCACCTCGGCGCTGGGCCGGGTGTGGTGCGGATATGCTTGCCCGCAAACGGTCTGGACCGACCTTTACATCCTTGTGGAACGATGGATCGAGGGTGATCGCAACGCCCGCGTGCGCTTGTGGAACCAGAAGATGGGCCTGCGCAAGGCGCGGCTGCGGCTGACCAAGTGGGCTCTGTGGCTGTTGATCGGGCTGGCGACCGGCGGGGCCTGGGTGTTCTATTTCACCGACGCACCCACGCTGATGGCCAACCTTGTCACGCTGCAGGCGCACCCCGTCGCCTACACCACCATCGCCGTCCTGACCGCGACGACCTTTGTCTTTGGCGGCTTCATGCGCGAACAGGTCTGCATCTACATGTGCCCGTGGCCGCGCATCCAGGCCGCGATGATGGACGAGGAGACGCTGACCGTCGCCTACCGCGACTGGCGCGGAGAGCCGCGGGGCAAGCACCGCAAGGCGGAAGGCGCCGAGGCGCTGGGCGACTGCATCGACTGCAATGCCTGCGTTGCCGTCTGCCCGATGGGGATCGACATCCGCGACGGACAACAGATGGCCTGCATCACCTGTGCGCTGTGCATCGACGCCTGCGACGACGTGATGGCCAAGGTGGGCAAGCCGCGTGGCCTGATCGACTATATCGCGCTGTCGGACGAGAACCGCGAGCGGACGGGCGGCGCGCCGCGTCCGGTCTGGCGCCATGTGCTGCGCCCGCGCACGATCCTTTACACGGCGCTTTGGACTGCGGTTGGCGTCGGCCTTGTCGCCGCGCTGTTCATGCGATCCGATATCGACGTGACCGTTGCGCCGATCCGTAACCCGACCTTCGTCACCCTGTCGGACGGGTCGATCCGCAATGCCTATGATGTGCGGCTGCGCAACATGCACGCCGAAGAGCGGGTGTTCCGGCTGTCCGTCAAGGGCGATCCGGCGCTGCGGATCCAGATCGAGGGCACGCCCTACGAGACGGTGACCGTTGCCGCCGACGAAACGACGATGGCCCGCGTCTATGTCGTCGCGCCGCCCGCCTCTGGCCCGGCGCGCGCAGAAGCGACCGAGATCCGGTTCTGGGTGTCGGACAACGGCGGAGACGAACGCGCCTGGCGCGACAGCACCTTCAACGGGAGAGAGCAATGACCACCAAACCGCTGACGGGCCGCACCGTCCTGTTCATCGCCGTGTCGTTCTTCGGCGTCATCATCGCGGTCAATCTGACCATGGCGTTCAAGGCGGTCGGGACATTCCCGGGACTCGAGGTCAAGAACTCCTATGTCGCCAGCCAAAGCTTCGACGCCGAACGCGCCGCGCAGGAAGCCCTCGGATGGACGAGCGATCTGCGCTATTCGGACGGCCTTTTGCGCGTTGCCCTGACCGGCAAGGACGGCAAGCCGGTCGAGGCCGCTTCGATCATGGCGAACCTTGGACGCGCGACAGAGGCACGCGATGACCGGGTTCCGGGATTTGCGTTTGACGGCGCGGCCTATGTCGCGTCCGAGGCGCTGGATCGCGGCAACTGGGTCCTGCATGTCACCGCCACAGCCGCCGACGGCACGCCGTTCCGGCAGCGCCTGACGTTCAGCGTGGCGCCATGACCGCCGAGGCCCCCGGTTTCGCGGCCTGTCCGGCCTGCGCCGTCGCCCCTGCCGCGCGCGAGGCTGCCGCGCTTGGCGGCACCGGCGACAAACAGGTAATCCTGTCGCTGCCGAACATTCACTGTGCCGCCTGTATCTCGGGCGCAGAGCGGGCGCTGGCGGCAATGCCCGGCGTGCGCAAGGCGCGGGTGAACCTGACGCTGAAACGCGCGATCCTGGACACCGATAAGGCCGCCGAGGGCGCGGAGCTTGCCGCCGCCCTGACCCGCGCGGGATACGAGGCGCACGAACTTGACGCCGACACGTTGTCCGCGACGGGAACCGACCGGCACGGGCGCGACCTGCTGATGCGGCTGGGCGTCGCGGGCTTTGCCATGATGAACGTCATGCTCTTGTCGGTCGCCGTCTGGTCCGGCGCCACCGACGCGACGCGCGATCTGTTCCACTGGATCAGCGCCGCCATCGCGTTGCCGACAGTCGCCTTCTCGGCGCAGCCGTTCTTTGGCAGCGCCCTCGGCGCGCTGCGGGCCGGGCGGCTGAACATGGATGTGCCGATCTCGCTGGCGATCCTGCTGGCCGTGGCGATGTCGGTCTATGAAACCACCCAAAGCGGCGCGCATGCCTATTTCGACGCTGCGTTGTCGCTGACCTTTTTCCTGCTTGCGGGCCGGTATCTGGATCACCGCACCCGCAGCGTCGCGCGGTCCGCCGCGGGCGAGCTGGCCGCGCTGGAGGTGTCGCGCGCGCTGAAGCTGGTGGACGGCGAGGAACGCATGGTGCCGGTGGGCGAGATCGCGGCGGGCGACACGCTGCGGGTGCCGCCGGGTGCGCGGGTGCCTGTCGACGGCGCGGTGATGGTAGGCGCGTCCGAACTCGACCGCTCGCTTCTGACGGGGGAAAGCCTGCCGGTGGCCGTGGGGGCTGGCGATGCCGTCCATGCCGGAGAGGTCAACCTGACGGGTGTGCTGACACTGCGGGCGACCGCGGCGGCGCGCGATTCCGCGCTGAACCGGCTGGCCGATCTGGTGGCTGTCGCGGAAACCGCGCGCAACCGCTACACCTCGCTGGCGGACCGGGCGGCGCGCATCTATGCGCCCGCCGTGCATCTGCTGGCGCTTCTGGCGTTCCTTGGCTGGCTGGCCGCCAGCGGCGATGTGCGCCTGTCGCTGAACATCGCTGTTGCCGTGCTCATCATCACCTGCCCCTGCGCCCTGGGCCTAGCGGTGCCCGCCGTTGTCACGGCCGCATCGGGACGGCTGTTCCGGCAGGGCCTGCTCATCAAGAGCGCGACCGCGCTGGAACGACTGGCCGAGGCCGATACCGTCGTCTTCGACAAGACCGGCACCCTGACCGAAGGTGCGCCGCGCGTGAACAGCATCGCGCATCTGGACCGGGATGAACGGAGCGTGGCGCTGGCGTTGGCCGAAGGCTCGGCGCATCCGCTGGCCCGCGCACTGGCAGAGGCGCTGCGCGGTGCGGGCGTCCGGGCCGCTGCGCTGGACGATATCCGCGAGGTGCCCGGTGCAGGCGTCGAGGCGCGGCGCGGCGAAACGCTTGTGCGTCTGGGCCGGGCCGATTGGACCGGTGCCGAGACCGCCAGTTCCACGGCGACATACCTGCGCCTTGGCGATGCCGCGCCGCGCGCCATCCGCATGGTGGACCGCCTGCGGGATGGTGCAGCCGAAGCGGTGGCAGAGTTCCGCGCCCAAGGCATGCGGGTTATCCTGTTGTCCGGCGACACCGAAGGCGCCGTCGCGGCGCTGGCACGCGAGGTCGGGATTGACGATTGGCACGCATCGCAGCGCCCCGAGGACAAGGTCGCCGTGCTGGCAGCGCTGGCGGGCGAAGGCCGCCGCGTTCTGATGGTCGGCGACGGGCTGAACGACACGGCGGCACTGGCGGCGGCGCATGTGTCGATCTCGCCGGCGTCGGCGCTGGAGGCAACGCGCGTGGTGTCGGACATCGTGCTGACCGGCGCGTCGCTTGCTGTGCTGCCAGACGCCGTGCGCACCGCCCGCAAGGCGACGCGGCGCATCAAGGAGAACTTCGCCATCGCCGCGCTTTACAACGCGGTGGCGATCCCGATCGCGCTGGCGGGCTTTGCGACCCCGCTGATGGCGGCGCTGGCGATGTCCGGCTCTTCCATCTGCGTGTCGCTGAACGCGCTACGGCTGAGGTGATCCATGAACGTGCTTGCCTACCTGATCCCGGTGTCGCTGATCCTTGGACTGGTCGGATTGGCGGCGTTCTGGTGGACGCTGAAATCCGACCAGTACGACGACCCCGAAGGCGACAGCCACCGTATCCTGACCGACGACTGGGACGACGCGCCGCCGCCTTCCTAGTCGGCGCGCGCCCGCTCGATCAGGTCCAACACCTGCGGTCCAAGTGCCTGGACCATCAGCGCCACACCCTGCGCGCTGGGGTGAATGCCGTCGGATTGCATCAGGTCGCCCATCGTTGCGCCCTCGTCCACCGCCGCCTGAATGGGGCCGAGGAAATTGGTCGCCAGAAGCGCGTCGTAGCTTTGCGCTAGCTCTGCATACATCGCGTCGAAGTCGGCCTTGAACTCGGGGCCGTAGTTGCCGGGTGCGGACAGGCCGACCAGCATCGTCTCGACGCCCTTGGCCTCGGCAGCGGCAAGGATGCCGTCGAGGTTCTCGCGGCTCGACGCCGGATCGATGCCCCGCAAAAGGTCGTTGCCGCCAAGCGCCACGATCATCGCGTCCACGTCGCCCGTCAGCGTCCAGTCCACGCGCGCCAGCCCGCCGCGCGTGGTATCCCCCGAGACCCCCGCGTTCTGCACCACCACGTCGGCTCCCTGATCGGTAAGCCATGCCTGCAGCTGAGGCACGAACCCCTCTTCCTGCGGCAAGCCGTAGCCTTGGGTCAGACTGTCGCCAAGCGCGGCGATGGTGACCGTTTCGGCAGCAGCGAGGCCGGGAAGCATCACGATGACGCCAAGCGCCGCGATGCCGTGCTTGCGAACGGCGTGGCCCGCGCCATATGCCAAGTGACGCAACGACCGGAAGGCACGGCCCATGACGGATACGGTGATCTCTCTGCGCGATGCGCGGCTCTCGCTCGACGGCAATGCGGGGCGGGTGGACATCCTCAAGGGCATCACGCTGGACGTGGCGCGCGGGGAAACGGTGGGGCTGGTTGGGCCATCGGGGTCTGGCAAGTCGTCTCTCCTCATGCTTCTGGGCGGTCTTGACCGTGCGACGGGCGGCAGCGTGTCTGTCCTCGGTCAGGATCTGACTGCGATGGACGAAGACGCGCTGGCCCGGTTCCGCCGCAATCATATGGGGGTGGTGTTCCAGTCCTTCCACCTGATCCCGACGATGACGGCGCTTGAAAATGTCGCGACCCCGCTGGAACTGGCGGGCGCGCCGGACGCGTTCGAGCGTGCCGAGGCGGAATTGGCAGGCGTCGGCCTCAAGGACCGCACGCATCACTATCCCGCGCAGATGTCGGGCGGCGAGCAGCAGCGCGTGGCGCTGGCGCGCGCGGCGGCGATGCGGCCCGAGATCCTGCTGGCGGACGAACCCACCGGGAACCTCGATGCCGCGACGGGCGGGGCGATCATCGACATGCTGTTTGGCCTCAGCGAACGGCACGGATCGACGCTGGTGATGGTCACACACGCGCCCGACCTTGCGGCGCGCTGTGACCGGACGATCCGCCTGCGCGACGGGCTGATCGCGGCAAAGGACATGGCCGAGGCGGCGGAATGACGCTGCCCGTCCCGGTTCGGATCGCGCTGCGCGAGTTGCGCGGCGGCCTGCGCGGCTTTCGTGTGTTCCTTGCCTGCCTCGCGCTGGGCGTGGCGGCGATTGCCGCTGTCGGATCGGTTCGGGCAAGCATCGAACAGGGGCTGGCGCGGGAAGGCGCAGTGCTTTTGGGCGGCGATGCCGAGGTGGAACTGACCTATCGTTTCGCCACTGAGGAAGAACGCGCCTATTTCGACAGCCTCGCAACCCGCGTGTCCGAGGTGGTCGATTTCCGGTCCATGGCGACGGTGCAGGAGGGCGGCGAGACGCTGCGCGGACTGACGCAGATCAAGGGTGTCGACGGGGCCTATCCGCTTCTGGGCGAGGTTCAGCTTGATCCGCCGATGCCGTTGGATCAGGCGCTGGCGGGCGACAGCGCGGTGATGGACCGCGTGCTGATCGACCGGCTTGGTCTGGCGGTGGGCGACACGTTCCGGTTGGGGTCGAAGGACTTTACCCTGTCTGCCGTGCTGACGCGGGAACCCGACAACACCGTCGGCGGGCTGGAGCTTGGGCCGCGCACTCTGGTGCGCACCGAGGCGCTGGACGGATCAGGGCTATTGGCCACAGGCACGCTTTTCGAGAGCCAGTATCGGCTGAACCTGCCCGAGGGCGCGTCGCTGGACGAGTTGAAGCGCCAGACCGAGACCCGTTTCGAGGGGGCCGTGCGCTGGCGCGACAGCCGCAACGGCGCGCCGGGCGTGTCGCGCTTTGTGGACCGGCTGGGCGCATTCCTGGTGCTGGTCGGGCTGGCGGGGCTGGCCGTGGGCGGTGTCGGCGTATCGGCGGCGGTGACCGCCTACATCGACCGCAAGACCGCCGTGATCGCCACGCTCAAGACGCTGGGGGCCGAGACGCGGACGATCTTTGCCGTCTACGCGGTGCAGATCGGCTTGCTGACGCTGGCGGGGGTCGTGGTGGGCCTGATCCTTGGCGCGCTGGTGCCGATCGCGCTGGCCCCGGTGCTGGCCGATCAGCTGCCCGTGCCCGCAGAGATCAGCATCTACTGGCAACCCCTGGCCGAGGCGGCGCTGTACGGGCTTCTGGCGGCGGCGCTGTTCACGCTCTGGCCGCTGGCGCGGACGGAGCAGGTGCGCGCGGCGACGCTGTTCCGCGATGCGGGCGGGGCGGCGCAGGGCTGGCCGCGCCCGCGCTATATTCTTCTGTCGGTGATCCTGTTCGCCGCGCTCGTCGGCAGCGCGGCGCTGCTGTCCGGCGTACCAGACCTGACGCTTTGGGCGGCGGCAGGGATCGTCGGAGCCTTCTTCACACTGGTGCTGGCGGCGCGGCTGATCCGTCGGCTTGCCCGCCGGGCTGCGCGGTCGACTGCCGTGCGCGGGCGCTCTGCCTTGCGGCTGGCGCTAGGCTCTGTCGGCGGGCCCGGCAGCGAGGCGGTGTCGGTCGTCCTGTCGCTGGGGCTGGGCCTTACGGTGCTGGCCGCAGTCGGCCAGATCGACGCCAACCTGCGCGGCGCGATCCAGCGCGAGCTGCCGGACATCGCGCCGTCCTATTTCGTGGTCGACATCCAGAACGACCAGCTTGGCGGGTTCATGGACCGGGTGCAGAACGACCCCGGCGTCGAGAAGGTCGAAACCGCGCCGATGCTGCGCGGGGTCATCACGTCGGTCAACGGAACGCCCGCGCGCGACTTTGCGGATCATTGGGTGCTGCGCGGCGACCGGGGCGTGACCTATTCCGCAACGCCGGGGCCGAACACCACGATCACGGCGGGCGAATGGTGGCCAGAGGATTACGACGGCCCCAACCAGGTGAGTTTCGCCGCCGAGGAGGCAGCAGAGATCGGCCTGCAACTGGGCGACGAGATCACGGTGAACATCCTTGGCCGCGACATCAGCGCCACCGTGACCAGCTTTCGCGTCGTTGATTTCTCGACCGCGGGGATCGGGTTCGTCATGTCGATGAGCCCCAACGCCCTGGCGGGCGCGCCGCATACGTCCATCGCCACGATCTACGCCGAGCCAGAGGCCGAGGCGGCGCTGATCCGTGACATCGGGCAGGCCTATCCCAATATCACCATGATTCGCGTACGCGACGCCATCGACCGGGTGTCCGAGATCCTGGCGGGAGTTGCCGCCGCTGTCACCTACGGCGCACTTGCGACGCTTATCACCGGGTTGATCGTGCTGATCGGCGCGGCTGCAGCGGGCGAGAGGGCGCGCACCTACGAGGCGGCGATCCTCAAGACGCTGGGCGCGTCACGGCGCACCGTGCTGGTCAACTTCGCGCTGCGGTCCGCCATGTTCGGGCTGGCGGCGGGGATCGTGGCCATCGTCGCGGGCGGTGTCGCGGGCTGGGCCGTCACCACCTTCGTGATGGAGGCCGAATTCCGGTTCGAACCGGGATCGGCCATCGCCATCGTTGTGGGCGGCGCGGCGATGACGCTGCTGGCGGGTCTGGCCTTTGCCTGGCGTCCGCTGGCTGCGCGCCCGGCCCGGGTGCTGCGCGCCAGCGAATGACTTAGCCCCTTTCCTCCCGCCGGATCTCGCCGTGGTCGAGCACGGGGGACGCGTCGATCTGGTCGGCGCCCAGCATCGCCGCCACGCGTTCCAGCGCGGCGACGATCATCGACTGCTCCCAATCCTCCAGCGCCTCGAACTGTTTGACATAGCGCTGCTGAAGCGCGTCGGGGGCGCGGTCGATGGCGGCCCTGCCCTCGGGCGTCAGCGTCAGGTCGGTCTGCCTGCGGTCGCGCAGGGACCGTTCGCGCTGCACCAGGCCCTTGGCCTGAAGGCGGTCGATCAGAGCGGTGATCGTCGCCTGGCTGACGCCCATCCGGGTCGCGATGGCGGTGGGATTCGATATTCCGGTTTCAGCGATCACCTGAAGGACACGGATCTGCGCCGCCGTCAGGCCAGCCGCCCGCGCCAGTTCGCGTCCATAAAGTTCTGTCGCCCGCAGGATGCGCCTGATGGCGATGAGGCTCGTATCGGTCCGGTCCATCCGCGCTCCTGCATGATTTCCTTAGATTTCAGTGCATTTCCTGCAATCCGCAAGAAAAAACAACAATTATATGGAACTGAAGGGTAGAAGCCGCGTTGACATCGCGAAAGCTGCGTTTGGCATCGCAATAACAATCTGATAAACAACAAGAAACTAGAAAACTGCGCGATTTTGCTTAGCCGATTGAAATTTCGTATGGCTAAGTATATATCTTCCGCCGCGAGGCGACAGTCGCCAGACAAAACGAAGGAAGGCCGAAGGACATGCCGAAAGACACCGGCCCGATGAAAACCGATGGAATCACCTTCCGCGAACCGACCCACGAGGACGGCGCGGCGATTCACGAGCTGATTGCAAGCTGCCCTCCGCTCGATACCAACTCGCTCTACTGCAATCTCGTGCAGTGCGACCACTTCGCGGAAACCTGCGTCGTGGCCGAGCTTGAGGGCAAGATCGTCGGCTGGATCTCGGGGCATCTGGTTCCGAACGAGGACGCGGTCTTCGTGTGGCAGGTCGCCGTGGGCGAGGATGCCCGTGGCCGTGGCCTTGGCTACCGTATGCTGCGCAACCTTCTTCAGCGCGACGCCTGCAAGGACGTGACCGCGATGAAGACCACCATCACCGCTGACAACGCGGCGTCCTGGGCGCTTTTCACCCGGTTCGCCGACCGCGTCGGTGCAGAGCTTGACAGCGATCCGCATTACACCCGCGACGAACACTTCCGCGGGGCACATGCGACCGAGCACATGCTGACCATCAAGCTGGCCGCGCCCCTCAAGGCAGTCGCCTGAGGCGCGCGTCCGCCCCGCTCATCCAGACTTCAGCAACCCACGAGGTTTCCCATGACTGCTCAGACAGCAGACCATGCCATATTCGAACGTCGGGAATCCGAAGCGCGCAGCTATTGCCGCAGCTTCCCGACGTCCTTCACCAAGGCCCAAGGCTCGATCCTGACCGATGCGTCGGGGCGTGAATACATCGACTTTCTTGCCGGGTGCTCGTCGCTCAACTACGGACACAACGATCCCGACATGAAGGCGGCGCTGATCGAACATATCCAGGCCGACGGTATCACCCACGGCCTCGACATGTTCACCGACACCAAGGCCGAGTTCCTGCAGGCGTTTGAGGACAAAATCCTCAAACCGCGCGGGATGGACCACAAGGTGATGATGACCGGCCCAACGGGCACCAACGCCGTCGAGGCCGCGATGAAGCTGGCGCGCAAGGTGACGGGGCGCAAGAACATCATCGCCTTCACCAACGGCTTTCACGGCATGACGCTGGGCGCGCTCGCGTGCACCGGCAACCAAGGCAAGCGTGACGGCGCAGGCACCGGCGCACCGCTGTGCGGCACGTCGCGGATGCCCTATGACGGCGCGTTCGGCGACGATGTCGATACGCTGAAACAGATCGAGATCATGCTCGACAACCCGTCCTCGGGCGTCGACACCCCCGCCGCGTTCATCGTCGAGCCTGTGCAGGGCGAAGGCGGTCTGAACGCCGCGTCGCGTGAGTGGCTGGAAGGCATCTCGCGCCTCGCCAAGAAGCACGGCGCGATGCTGATCATCGACGACATCCAGTCGGGCTGTGGCCGGACCGGCACGTTCTTTTCCTTCGAAGACTGGGACGTCGACGCCGACATGATTACCATGGCCAAGTCGTTCAGCGGCATGGGCCTGCCCTTTGCCGCGCTTCTCATCAAGCCAGAGCATGACATCTGGAAGCCCGCCGAGCACAACGGCACCTTCCGGGGCAATACCCATGCCTTCGTGACCGCCCGCGTTGCGATCGAGAAGTTCTGGTCGGACGACACCTTTCAGTCCGCCGTGCAGCGCAAGGCAAAGCTGGTCGAAGACCGTTTCAAGGCGATTGCCGATTTCCTGCCCGGCGCCTCGCTCAAGGGGCGCGGCATGATGCGCGGCATCGACGTCGGTTCCGGCGATCTGGCCGGTGACATCTGCGCCAAGGCGTTCGACAATGGCCTGATCATCGAGACGTCGGGCGCGCATGACGAGGTGGTCAAATTCCTCGGTGCGCTGACGACCCCCGATGACGTGCTGAACAAGGGCTTCGATATCCTCGAAGCCGCTGCGCGCGAATGCGCCCAGAACCACAAGATTGCTGCGGAGTAACACGAATGATCGTTCGCGATTTCAACAAGCTGAAGAACACCGACCGCTCCGTTTCGGATGCGAAATGGAACTCGGTCCGAATGCTGCTGGCCGATGACGGAATGGGTTTCTCGTTCCACATCACGACCATCCAGGGCGGGTCAGAGCATACGTTCCACTACAAGAACCACTTTGAGAGCGTCTATTGCATCTCGGGGCGCGGCAACATCACCGACCTCGCCACCGGCCAGATCCACGAGATCAAGCCAGGCGTGATGTATGCGCTCGACCAGCACGACAAGCATGTCCTGCGGGCCGAAGAGGAACTGATCCTTGCGTGCTGCTTCAACCCGCCGGTGACCGGCAACGAAGTGCACCTTGAAGACGGCTCTTACGCCGCCGCAGAAGCCTAATTGACAGGAGGCGCGCCGGGGTTGCCCGGCGCGAAACCCATGGGACAAACCCGCAAACACCACACGGTCGAAAAGATCGGCGGCACGTCGATGAGCCGCTCGCGCGAGCTTCTCGATGCGCTGTTCGTCGGCGACCGGAATGACGAACAGATCTACAACCGGATTTTCGTCGTCTCGGCCTATGGCGGCATCACCAACCTGCTGCTTGAGGACAAGAAATCCGGCGAGCCCGGCGCCTTCGGGCTGTTCGCCAATGCCGACAACGATCACGGCTGGATGGACGCGCTGTCCACCGCCGCGCAGGCGATGGGCGAGGCGCATCGCACTGTCCTAGACCACCCCGCCGACATCAAGGACGCCGACGACTTCGTCCGTGACCGGATCGAGGGCGCGCGGTCCTGCCTGATCGACCTGCAGCGGCTGTGTTCCTACGGGCATTTCCGGCTGAGCCAGCACATGGACCAGACGCGCGAGCTCTTGTCGGGACTGGGCGAGGCGCATTCGGCCTATGTCACCGTCCTGCTGCTCAAGCGGAATGGCGTGAACGGGCGCTATGTCGATCTGTCGGGTTGGCGGGACGAGGGCGACTATACGCTCGAGGACCGCATCGTCGAAGGGCTGCGCGAAGTCGACTTCACCAGCGAGTTGCCCATCGTCACCGGCTATGCCCAGTGCAACGAAGGCCTGATGCGTGAATTCGACCGGGGCTATTCCGAGGTCACGTTCAGCCGCATCGCCGCCCTGACCGGCGCGGGCGAGGCGATCATCCACAAGGAATTTCACCTGTCTTCCGCCGACCCCAAGCTGGTGGGCGCGGACAACGTGGTGAAGCTGGGGCACACCAACTACGACGTGGCCGACCAGCTGTCGAACATGGGGATGGAGGCGATCCACCCCAAGGCGGCCAAGGTGCTGCGCCAGGCGGGCATTCCCTTGCGCGTCACCAATGCCTTCGAGCCGGAAGACCCCGGCACGCTGATCGACGACAAACCCACCGACGCCCCGCGCGTCGAGATGGTCACGGGCATCGGCGTCTATGCGCTTGAGTTGTTCGAACAGGACATGGTCGGCGTGAAGGGTTACGACGCCACGGTGCTTGACGTGCTGACGCGCCACAACGTGCGGATCGTGTCGAAAAGCTCGAACGCGAACACCATCACGCATTACGTCGATGCCCCGCTCAAGCTGGTGCGCCGGGTCGAGAACGACCTGGAACGGAAGTATCCAAGCGCCACGCTGAACGTGCGCAACCTTGGTGTCGTCGCCGCGATCGGACGCGATCTGGCGGGGCTCAAGGTGATGATGCGGGGCCTTCAGGCGCTGGATGCGGCGGGGATCTATCCCGTGGGCATGCAGCAAACGTCGCGCACGGTGGACGCGCAGTTCATCGTTCCGCGTGACCAGATGGACCATGCAATCAAGGTTCTGCACCAGGCGCTTGTCGAGAAGCTTGAGACTGCAGCAGAGGTCAAGGCAGCCTGACGGAAGCCATTTCGGTCACGATAGAGGAGCGGTGCCGGATCGGCGCCGCCCCTTTGTCATGAAGCCTTCAGGATCGCGCTGGGATCGACGAGGAACCGCTCGGACAGCGGCAGGCTGGCAGCGCCCAGCGCGCGCGCATCAGGGCCAACCGTCGCCTCGCGCACGTCGGGCGGGATGATGCCGGCAAGGTTGATGCTTTCGAGGCACGTCCTGATGCGGGCGACCAGATCGCGGCGCATCTGCGCGGGCAGCCAGCCGTCGACCAGCACCGCGCGAAAGTCGATCACCGACGAGGCAGATGCGATGGCGTAAGCGATCCCCGACGCCGCGCGGTCCAGCCAGCGGTTCATGATCGCAGGATCGACCGCCCAGCCATCCGGCGACTGCCACAGCGCCTCGCTGTCACCGTCGGCGGCGCGGATCGCTTCCTCGAGCTGCTGGAGAGACGCGACGTCGATCAGTTGCACCGTGCCGCCGCTCGGTCCCGGCACGGGCAGGGTGCCAAGCGCGCCCGCATTGCCGGTCACCCCGGTGTAGAGACTGCCGTTCAGGACCACGCCGCCGCCGATGAAGTAGCCAAGGTAGAAATACAGGAACTCGCGCACGTCCACGTCCGAGCCGAACACGACCTCTGCCCCGCAGGCGGCGGACGCGTCGTTCTGCAGATACACCGGCCAGTCGCACAGCGCGGCGATCTCTGCGCGGATGTCGACCTCGCGCCAGGCGGCCATGGCAGAGGCGGGGACGTTGATCGTGCGGGCCCAGTCCCAGATCTGGAACGGCATGGCGATCCCGACGCCCGAAATCCGCAGACGGTCGGCGGGCGACAATTGCCCGGCCAGCTGGTCGAGGCCCGCGCGCATGAAGGTCACGGTGCTTTCGGGGGTCGGAAAACGGTGAGTCGCGTGGACCCGGCCGAGGACGGTTCCCAGGAAGTTCGTCAGGATCAATTCGGCGCTGCGCCGCCCGATCTTGAGGCCGAAGAAAAAGGCGCCATCCTCGGCAAGACGCATCGGCACGGATGGTTGTCCGACCTTGCCGCGCACCGGATCGCCCTTGAGGAGCAAACCGTCCGATTCCAGCGAGCGCATGATGACGGACACGGTCTGCGCGGACAGCCCGGTAATCCGCGCGATGTCGGATTTCGACAGCGGGCCGCGTTGCCGCAGGATCGACAGGACCAGCCGTTCGTTATACGCGCGCATGCCGCTCTGGTTCGAGCCGCGCAGGCCCGGTGCGGCATCGAATATGGGCAGTCCCTCGGGGGTCATCGCACGTCTCCTTGCGCCACGATGACCTAACTCTGCCGAAGTGTCAGCCCCTTCGTCAATGATAAATCAGAGTGATTTATTTATTGACAGCAAGCCGCGATTCGCAGTTCATACTCCCAAGGGGTGCCCGGTGCAGGAGGCGCCGGCCCCCTGGGCGGTCAGGGCCGTCCAGCGTCGCTAACGGGAGGAAATTCTAGTGACCAACACATTCAAGACCGCGCTCATGGGCGCAACCATTCTGGGCAGCTTCGCCGTTGCCGGATCGGCCATGGCCGCAGCGCATGGCGTCAGCGCCTGCCTCATCACCAAGACCGACACCAACCCCTTCTTCGTGAAGATGCGCGAAGGTGCCGAGGCCAAGGCCGCAGAGCTTGGCATCACGCTGAACAGCTACGCAGGCAAGATCGACGGCGACAACGAAACCCAGGTCGCGGCCATCGAGACCTGCATCGCCAATGGTGCCAAGGGCATCCTGCTGACCGCCTCCGACACCTCGGGCATCGTTCCTTCGGTGCGGCAGGCGCGCGATGCGGGCATCCTTGTCATCGCGCTCGACACCCCGCTCAGCCCTCTTGAAGCCGCCGACATGACCTTTGCCACCGACAACTTCCTTGCGGGAGAGCTGATCGGCAAATGGGCCGCCGCCAAGCTGGGCGACGCCGCAGCCGATGCCAAGATCGGCATGCTCGACCTCGCCATCAGCCAGCCGACTGTCGGCGTGCTGCGCGACCAGGGCTTTCTGCAGGGCTTTGGCATCGAACTGGGTGACCCGAACATGTGGGGCGACGAGGAAGACCCGCGCATCGTCGGCAACGACGTGACCGCAGGCAACGAAGAAGGCGGGCGCACCGCGATGGAAAACCTGCTGGCGCAGGACCCGATGATCAACGTGGTCTACACCATCAACGAACCCGCCGCCGCCGGTGCCTACGAGGCGCTGAAATCCATCGGACGTGAGAACGACGTGCTGATCGTGTCGGTCGACGGCGGTTGCCCCGGCGTGCAGAACGTCGCCGACGGTGTCATCGGCGCGACCTCGCAGCAGTATCCGCTGCTGATGGCGTCCAAGGGCATCGAGGCGATCGCAGCCTTCGCCGCAGACGGCACCAAGCCCGCAGCGACCGACGGCAAGAACTTCTTCGACACCGGCGTCGCGCTTGTCACCGACCAGCCTGCCGATGGCGTCGAGTCGATCTCGGTGGCCGAGGGTATGGATCTCTGCTGGGGCTAAGCCTCATGGGGCGCCGGGCGGCGATGTTCGCCCGGCGCGCTTGATCCGCTCTACACAATCCACACAGACTGAAACCGCAGGGCGCGGCGGCATCGCTGCCCGCGCCCTGCGCTTTCACCAGGGGAGGCACGCGCCATGAGCGACGCCGACGGATATGAAGATGTCGTCAAGACCCGCCGCGAGGAATCCTTCGCTGCGTTCGCCGAGGAAAAGGGCCTGCTGCACAGGGTGCATCACGCGCTGCACACGACGCCCGCGCTGGTGCCGCTGATCGTTCTTGTCTCGGCGGTGGCGGTGTTCGGCCTTCTGCTGGGGTCCAAGTTCTTTTCGCCCTTCGCGCTGACCTTGATCCTGCAACAGGTGCAGATCGTCGGCGTTCTGGCGGCGGCGCAGTCGCTTATCATCCTGACGGCGGGCATCGACCTGTCGGTCGGCGCCATCGCGGTGCTGACGTCGGTGGTGATGGGGCAATTCGCGTTTCGCTACGGCATCCCGGCCCCGATGGCCGTCGCTGCCGGTCTGGCCATCGGAACGGCCATCGGCGCGGCGAATGGCTGGCTGGTCAGCCGGATGAAGCTGCCGCCGTTCATCGTCACGCTGGGGATGTGGCAGATCGTGCTGGCCGCCAACTATCTCTATTCCGCCAACGAGACGCTGCGCAGCCAGGACATCGAGGCGCAGGCGCCGTTCCTGCAGTTCCTTGGCAACAAGTTCCAGGTTGCGGGTGCGACATTCACGCTGGGTGTCGTGCTGATGGTCGCCCTTGTGCTGATCCTTGCCTACATGCTGCGCGCGACCGCATGGGGCCGCCATGTCTATGCCGTGGGTGACGATCCAGAGGCGGCGCAACTGGCCGGGGTGGATCGCCACAAGACGCTGATGTCGGTCTATATGCTGGTCGGCTTCATCTGCGGGCTTGCGGGCTGGGTGATGATCGGGCGCTTCGGGTCCGTCTCGCCGTCCGCGACGACGGGCGTGATCGGCAACATCCAGTCGATCACCGCCGTGGTGATCGGGGGCATCTCGCTGTTCGGCGGGCGCGGGTCGATCATGGGGGCGTTCTTTGGCGCGCTGATCGTCGGCGTGTTCGAGTTGGGCCTGCGGATGGCCGGGGCCGACCCGCAATGGACCTTCCTTCTTATCGGCACACTCATCATCGCGGCCGTGGCTGTGGACCAGTGGATCAGAAAGGTGACAGCATGAGCGATCCCATTCTCAAGGCAACCGGCCTGACCAAGCGCTATGGCAAGGTCACCGCTCTCGATCATTGCGATTTCGAGCTGTTCCCGGGTGAGATCCTTGCCGTGATCGGCGACAACGGCGCGGGCAAGTCGACGCTGATCAAGGCGCTGTCGGGGGCGGTGCAGCCCGATGGCGGCACCATCTACCTCGACGGCAACGCGGTCGCCTTCGGCTCGCCGAACGATGCGCGGGGCGTTGGCATCGAGACGGTCTATCAGACCCTCGCGATGAGCCCCGCGCTGTCGATCACGGACAACATGTTCATGGGCCGCGAAATCCGCAAATCCGGCGTCATGGGGCAGGTGTTCCGGCAACTCGACAAGGCGGCGATGGAGGATTTCGCCCGCAAGAAGCTGGCGGACCTTGGCCTTATGACGATCCAGAACATCAACCAGCCGGTCGAGACGCTGTCGGGCGGCCAGCGGCAGGGGGTCGCCGTGGCGCGCGCCGCCGCCTTCGGGTCCAAGGTCATCATACTTGACGAGCCGACGGCGGCGCTGGGCGTCAAGGAAAGCCGCCGTGTGCTGGAACTGATCCAGGACGTGCGGTCGCGCGGCATCCCGATCATCCTGATCTCGCACAACATGCCGCATGTGTTCGAGGTCGCCGATCGCATCCACGTTCACAGGCTGGGCAAGCGGCTGTGCGTGGTGAATCCCAAGGACTGCACGATGTCGGACGCGGTGGCGCTGATGACCGGCGCGATGGAACCGCCCGAGGCCGTCGCGGCGTGATCGAAGAGAGGCCGGACGAGCAGATCGTCGAAGGGCTGGCGGCGCGCATCCTTGCGCTGCCGCCCGCCGCGCTGCGGCTTCGGATCGCCGTTTCAGGGCCGCCGGGGTCGGGCAAGTCCACCCTCGCCGAGGCGCTGGTGGCCTGCCTGAACCGCGAGGCCGAACAGGCGGTGCTGGTGCCGATGGACGGCTTTCATCTTGATAACCGGGTTCTGGACGCGCGTGGGCTGCGCGCGCGCAAGGGCGCACCCGAGACCTTCGATGCGCACGGATTTCTGACGCTGATCCAGAGGCTTGGCTCCGAGGCGGACGTGATCGCGCCGGTGTTCGACCGGGTCCGAGATATCGCCATCGCCGGGGCGCAGGTCATCGCGCCCGCCCACCGGATCGCGGTGGTCGAGGGAAATTACCTGCTGCTGAACGATGCGCCGTGGTCGGGTTTGCGTCCGCTGTGGGATCTGTCGGTGGCGCTGGATGTTCCCATGCCTGTGCTCGAGGATCGGCTCATCAGACGTTGGCAGGCTCACGGGCACAGTGCCGACGCGGCGCGCGCGCGGGCGATGGGCAACGACATCCCCAACGCCCGCCGCATCGTGGCGCATAGCGCGCCTGCGGACGTCACACTTTAGCCGCAGCGCGCAAGCTCTGCGGCCAGCGCGCGCAGCGTCTCGGCATAGCCATCCGGCCCCGGCATCTGCCGCAGGCCCAGCGGGTCGATCTCGACCACCGGAATGTCGCTGCCCGCCAGCCGCCGTGCGATGCTGTCGTTGCCGCCTGCCTCGGTCACGACGCAACCCGCGCCGCCCGAGGCCACCAGATCGGCGAGCGCCGAGACAGAGGCACCGCCGGGCGCCGCCGCCTCGCTATCCGCGACGCTGGCCACGATGGGCAGATCGAAGCGCGCGGCGAGATGCGCATAGGCGTCGTGCTGGACGATCATCGGCGAAAGATCACCTGGGTCCAGCAGTCCCGCCATATCGCTTGTCAGGGTTTCCAGCCCGGCGACCAGCGCGTCGGCATTGGCGCGGTAGGTCGCCGCATTGTCCGGGTCCGCCTCGGCCAGCGCCCCGGCGATCAGCGGCGCCCAGGCCATGGCATTCTGCGGATCGAGCCAGGCGTGCGGGTCGTGGTCATGGTGGTGGCCGTGGTCATGGTCGCCGTGCTCGTCGCCGGCGTCCCCGAACATCGGCGCGCGCTCGGCAGTGCCGGGGGCGTCCAGCAGGGCCAGCGACACCGCGTTCGGCGCCAGCGCACCGCGCGCATCGTCCAGCCAGGGCGTCAACTCGGCCCCGATCCAGACCAGAATGTCGGCCTTCGACAGCGTCCGCGCCTCGGATGGGCGCAACTGGACACTGTGCGCGTCGCCGCCCGTCACCAGATGCACGGGCGTGCCAAGATCGCCCATGACCGACGCCACCAACGACTGCACCGGCAGAATGTCGGTCACGACGGCAGGCACCTCTGCGGCGGCGGGGGCGGCGGTCAGAAGCAGGGAAAGCAGGGCGCGCATCGGGGGACCTCTTGTCGGCGGCAGGTGAATGGATTAGCCTGTTATGTGATAATATAACAATTGACAAGCCATGACCGACGCACAGCCGACCGCCTTTCATGACCACGACCATGACGACTGCACGCAGGACGTGCTGGCCAAGGTCGATCGCCTTGCGTCGGACCGCGGCTTGCGGATGACGCCGGTGCGGCGGCGGGTTCTGGAAATCCTGCTGGAAGGGCACCGCGCGATGGGCGCCTACGAGGTGCTGGATCGGCTGGCGGCGGAAGGCTTTGGCGCGCAGCCGCCGGTGGCCTATCGCGCGCTGGAGTTCCTGGTCGAACACGGCCTTGCGCACCGCATCCGCAGGCTGAACGCCTTTGCGCCCTGCATGCACCCCGAGATCGACCATGCGCCTGCGTTCTTCATCTGCGAGGTCTGCAACCTCGTGGCAGAGGCGCCGGGCGAGGCGGTGCGCGGTGCGCTCGATGCAGCGGGCAAGGCCATCGGGTTCCGCCTGAAACGCGCGAACGTCGAGGCGGTGGGGCTTTGCCCGAACTGCGCGGAGGCGGCATGAGCCTTGTCGCCGCCCGCGACCTGTCGGTCGCCTATGACGGCGCACCCGTGCTGTCGCATGTGTCGCTGTCCATCGAAGCGGGAGAGATCGTCACCATCGTCGGGCCGAACGGGTCGGGCAAGTCGACGCTGGTGAGGGCGCTTCTGGGGGTGCTGTCCCCGACAACGGGCGACGTGACGCGGGCCGCGGGGCTGCGCATCGGCTATGTTCCGCAAAAGCTGTCGATCGACGCGATGCTGCCGATGACGGTGGCGCGGTTCCTGTCGCTGCCGTTGCGCCAGACGCGCGCCCGGATCGACGCGGTTCTGGCGCGCGTCGGCGTAAGCGGGGTGGCGGACCGCCCCATCGCGCGGCTGTCGGGCGGGCAGACCCAGCGCGTGCTTCTGGCGCGGGCGCTGTTGTCAGGGCCGCAGATCCTGATCCTGGACGAGGCGACGCAGGGGCTCGACCAGCCCGGTGTCGCCGCCTTCTACCGGCTGATCGAGGAAGTGCGGGCCGAGATTGGCTGCGCCGTCCTGATGGTCAGCCACGATCTGCACGTGGTGATGAGCGCGTCCGACAGGGTGATCTGTCTGAACGGGCATGTCTGCTGCGAGGGCACGCCGCGCGTGGTGTCCGAGGCGCCGGAATATCGCGCGCTGTTCGGGCTGGGCACAGGCGGGGCGCTGGCGCTCTACCGACATGACCACGACCATGACCACGACCATCATCATCACCACGATCATGCACATTAGGCCGAGGTGCTCCTGATGGATGCGTTCCTGATCCGCGCACTTCTGGCGGGGCTGGCGGTCGCGCTGGCTGCCGGGCCGCTGGGCGTGTTCGTTGTCTGGCGGCGGATGGCGTATTTCGGCGATGCGACCGCCCATGCCGCCATCCTTGGCATCGCGCTGGCGCTTGGGCTGTCGCTGCCGCTGGTCGCCGGGGTGCTGGTCGCTGCGTTGGCAATCGGGGCCGCTGCCGCCGCCCTGTCGGACCGGGGCCATGCGGCGGACACGGCGCTTGGCGTCCTGTCGCATGGCGCGCTGGCTGCCGGGCTGGTCGCCGTCGCGCTGTCGGGCGGGGCGCGAGTCGATCTGACGGCGTTCCTGTTCGGCGACATCCTTGCCGTGGGCTGGGCCGATGTGGCGGTGATGTGGGCCGGGGCCGCAGGTGTGGTTGCGCTGATCGGCTGGCGCTGGTCGCGTCTTCTGACAGCGACGGTCAGCGACGAGTTGGCAGTGTCGGACGGTATCGACCCGCGCCGGGAAAAGCTGATCCTGACGCTGGCCATGGCGCTGACTGTGGCGGTGTCGATCAAGGTTGTCGGCGCGCTTCTGATCGGGGCGATGCTTATCATACCGGCGGCGACGGCGCGCGCCTGGGCCCGCTCTCCCGAGGTGATGGCGCTTTGGGCGGTGATCGTCGCGGCCTGTGCGGTCGGTGCCGGGCTTTGGGCAAGCTGGACCTTCGACATTCCGGCGGGGCCGGGCGTTGTCTGCGCGGCGGCGGCGGCGTTTGCGCTGTCTCTGGGGTTGCGCCGCCCGTGACGCAGCGGCGGTTTCCCGCTGCCTCTGGAACCTGCATGTCATCGGGCACGTTGTCTTGCCGATCCGCAGACCATTCCTGCGACCGGAGGATACCCAAATGAAACGCACTTTCCTGAAATCGACGACAGCAGCCGTCATGAGCTTCTCGCTTGCCGTGCCGCATCTCGCCATCGCGCAGGCGGATGCCGCTGGCGCCGCCGCTGCCGAATGCGCGGCGATGACCGACGAAGAACGTGCCGCCGCAGACTGTGAAGCCGGGGCCGAAGGCGGCGGCCTGCTCGACGGTGTCGGTGACGCCGTGGGCGGCGTTGTCGACGACATCACGGGCGCCGCAGAAGAAGGCGCCGATGCGGCTGGTGACGCCGTCAACGACGTGATCGAAGGCACCGGCGATGCCGCGAACGAGGCGGCCGAGACGGGCGAAGACACCGCCGAATCGGCGGAAGAAACAGTGGGTGAGACGGCTGAGCAGGCCACTGAGGCGGCCGAAGACACCGCTGATGAGGCTGCCGAGGCAGGCGAGGACGCCGTAGAGGGCGCGGACGAAGCCGCAGATGAGGCTGCCGAGACGGCAGGCGATGCGGCGGATGCCGCTCAGGACACCGCTGAAGATACCGCCGAAGACGCGGCGGATGCTGCTCAGGACACCGCCGAAGAGGCGACACCTGAGGCCGAAGCTGAAGCGGAAGCCGAAGCGACCGCAGAGGGCGAAAGCACCATCGAGGCCGATACCACGGCGGAAACCGAGACCCCGCCGGCCGACACGCCAAGCGCCGAGGACATCGCGGAAGACCTTGGCGATGCCGACGCAGAAGCGACCGGCGAGGCAGAAGCAACCGCAGAAGCCGAAGGTGATGCAGCGGAAGAAGGTCAGGCCGAAGCCGAAGCCGAAACAGACGCCGAAGCCGAGGCGCAGGCCGCCGCGCAGCAGGCCGTCGAACAGGAAGACACCGCCGAAAGCACCGCTGCGGCGAACGAGACGGTAGAGGCCGCCGCGGCGACCGAGAATCCCGAGGCGGCGGAGGTCACGTCCGAGACCGTCACCGAGGAAACGGCGCGCTCCAGCGATGAGGATTTCGAGACCCAGGCGAACCAGAACGTCGAGGCGCAGTCGAACGCGCAGGCCAGCGGTCAGGCAGCAGCCGAAGGCCAGCAAGGCATGTCGAACTTTGAAAAGTTCGCGCTGGGCGCGCTTGGTGTCCTTGCGGTCGGGGCGGTCCTGAACAACGGCGACCGCGTGGTGTCGAACACCGGTGACCGCGTCGTCGCGCGCCGGGACAACGGTGATTACTACATCATCAAGGACGACAACACGCTGCTGCGCCGTCCGGGCACCGAGATCGAGACGCGCACCTACAGCGACGGATCGACCGAAACGGTGGCAACCCGTGAGAACGGTGTGCAGATCAGGACGATCCGCGCCGCGGACGGGCGCATCCTGCGCCGCACGCGCATCCTGCCCGACGGGCGCGAGGTGCTGATGATCGACGACACGCGCGAATATCAGCCGGTCGAGGTCAATGACCTGCCCGAACCCGAAACGCGCCGTGTCGAATACAACACCGGCATGGACGACCGGGCCCTGCGCGATGCGCTTCGCAGCGCCCAGGCCGGAGACGTCGCTCGCAGCTACTCGCTCAACCAGGTGCGCAATATCCGCGCCGTGCGGTCGCTGATGCCGGTGCTGGAGCTTGATACCGTGACCTTCGACACCGGATCGGCGGTGATCCGTCCCGAACAGGCGGAAGAGCTTCGGACACTCGGGCTGGCCATGCGCGACCTGATCGAGGAGAACCCCGGCGAAATCTTCCTTGTGGAGGGCCACACCGATGCCGTCGGATCGGCGACCTACAACCTGACGCTGTCGGACCGCCGTGCGGAATCGGTGGCGCTGGCGCTGACCGAGTATTTCGACGTGCCGCCCGAGAACATGGTGATCCAGGGCTACGGCGAATCGAACCTCAAGGTCCGCACGCTTGATGCAGAGCGCGAGAATCGCCGCGCGGCGGTGCGCCGGATCACGCCGCTGTTGCAGACCGCATCGAACAACTGATCCTGCGCAGGTATGCAGCTTGAAAGGGGCCGGCCCGACCGGCCCCTTTTCCTGTCGGTGATGGCTTTCATCCCGGGGGCGTCCTGCTAGGGTCGGGGCACGCGGATACAATCGGAGACTGACATGGTCCGGCAAATCCTGCCGATCGGCGCGCTTCTGCTTGGCTCGGCGTTCCTGCTGTTTGCCGGGGGCATCAACGGGTTGATCCTGCCGGTGCGCGGCTCGGCCGAAGGGTTCTCGGCGTTCTCGCTGGGGCTTTTGGGCACGGGCTGGGCCATCGGCTATGTCTCGGGCTGCCTGTATACGCCGCGCCTTGTCGGGCGGGTGGGGCACATACGGTCCTTCAGCGTCATGGCGGCCTTCGCCTCGGTGGCGATCCTGGCCTCTCTGTTGCTCTTGAACCCGGTCGCCTGGATCATCCTGCGCGCGCTGTCAGGCTTCTGTTTTGCGGGCGCTGCGATGATCGTGGAAAGCTGGCTGAACGAGCGGTCAGAGCCGACGACGCGCGGGCGCATTTTCGGCGCCTACACCATGATAAACCTTGGCGCGTCGACCGGCGGGCAACTGATGCTGACGATGGGCGATCCGGCGGGGTTCCTGTTCTTCGTGTTGCCCGCGATGTTCTACTGCCTTGCTCTGGTGCCGACGGCGGTGTCGAGCTCGGCCAGCCCGCAGCCGCTGTATTCGGTTGGCCTCGATATCGGCACCCTGTGGCGCAATTCGCCGGTCGCGGTGTTCGCGGTGTTCATGGTTGGTCTGTCGAACGGGGCGTTCGGCACGCTGTCGCCGGTCTATGCCGACCGCGTGGGACTGTTGGTCACCGGCGTCGCGCTGTTCGCCAGCCTGCCGGTCCTGGCGGGGGCGGTCGCGCAGATCCCCGTCGGCATCCTGTCGGACAAGATGGACCGTCGGCTGTTGCTGGTGCTGCTTGCGGCACTGGCGATGGTGGCCGACCTGGCCTTCATCATCCTGCGCCCCGAAGACCGGGCGACCAACCTGGCGCTGTCGGCGCTGTTCGGCGCGTCGATCTTCGCGATGTATCCGGTGATCGTGGCCCACGCGTCAGATCACGCCGCGGACGGCAACTTCATCAAGATCAGCGGCGGCCTTCTGATGGTGTTCGGGCTGGGGTCGATCATCGGGCCGTTCATCGCGGGCGCGGCGATGGGGCAACTGGGCGCGACGGGTCTGTTCATGACCACGCTGGTCGCACATGGCCTGACCGCGCTTTATGCCCTGTGGCGGATGCGTCAGCGCGATGCGGTCGCGACCGAGGACAAGACGGACTTCAAGTTCGCGCCGATGCCGCGCAACAGCACGCCCGAAACCATCGCCATGTCCGTCGACGAGGATCCGCCCCAGGACGACGCCGAAGGCTTGGCAGGGACGCCCTGACGCGTCATTACAAGGCTGGGTGAGCAGGGGGCGGCGATGTTCTTCGAAGAAGGCTGGACGACGGTCGCGGACGTGACCGACGAGGTGACCGAGCGGGTGCAGGCGTTCCACGCGGCGCGGGCGCAGGGCGGCACGGCGCTGCCAACGGCCGATGTCATGCAGACCGACATCGCAATCTCGGTCTGGGAAATCTGCGATGCGGCGACCAAGGTGGGCGCGATGACGCCGACCGGGCTGATGGTGCCCGCATCCAAGCTGCTGCTTGCCTGGCACGATCCGCGCAAGATGCACAACCGGCACATCGACCTGCGGCAGGGGGTCGTCGGCTCTTCGCCCGATGCGGACCGCGCCGAGGCGCAATCGCGCTACGGAGCGTTCCTCTATCAGCCGCTTGCGATCCCGACGAACGGGGTGGAATCGTCGCTTACCTTTCTCGACGAGGAGCTGACCAGCCAGTCGACGCGCGATCCCATCGTCGTCGACACCGCCAAGATGATCCTGGCCGAGGTCAAGGCCGGTGCGCTGGTGACCAAGCGGATGATGCGCCAGAAGGCGGGGAACGCGATCACCCGGCGCAAGTTCAAGATCGCCTGGGCGCTCGCCGCCGAGGCGCATCCGCCGCTCTGGACAGAGATGTGAGTCGCCGGGCTGCGGGGCAGGGCACAGGTGGCAGGCGCGCCGTGTGAAAGCTGCCGGATCAGGTGACAGATGCGGGCCCCTGGCCGTGATTGTCGCCATGCCGTCACCAAGTCCCGAAATGACGCCACCCGTGCCACAATTCCGCCCCGCACGAGCCGCGCACCGACCACAGCCCAAGGTCAGTTTGATCCTTGGGTGAAGGCGCTGACAGACGGGACGGGCAAGCGGATGCTCTATACGTTCGGCGATCAGGATAGCGAAGCGTACGGCACAGATCGTGCCGAGGTTCCAAGCGTCAGCGCGATGGACCTGCTGCGGGCAACCGCGCGCAACGCTGCGCCGCGCACGGCCAACACCGCAACGGCGCCCGCAGGCAACGGCTTTGCCGGTTTCGCCGCAGGCACGCTGATCGAGATCATGGGCGGCCACAAGCGCGCCGAGGATCTTGTTGCGGGCGATCTTGTCAGGACCGTCGACAATGGATTTCAGCCTTTGCGCTGGGTCGGCCGCCGCCGCTTTGGCTCCGAGGCGCTGCGCCGCGATCCGTCGCTGCGCCCGGTGCGCATCCGCGCCCACGCGCTGGCCGAGGATCAGCCGCAGCTTGATCTGGTCGTATCGCAGCGGATGTCGATCCTTCTGTCCGACTGGCGCTGCGAGTTGCTGTTCGGCGAGGACGAGGTTCTGGCGCCTGTGACCGCGCTTCTCAACGATCATTCCATCATGATCGATCACGAAGCGACCAGCGCCGATTACGTCTACCTGATGTTCGCCCGTCACGAGATCGTCCTGGCCAACGGCGTCGAGGCCGAAAGCATGCATGTCACCGGCGACGCCGTCTCGGGACTGGATGAGGGCACCCGTGCCGCCTTGCTGGGGCTGTTCCCCGAATACGGGCTGGCAACTGAAGCGTTCGGCCCCACCGCGCGCCGTCTGCTGCACGGCTACGAGGCCGAGGTTCTGGCCGCCGCCTGAAGCCCACGCCGTCCGCCTTGTCAGGAGTGTTGCCGCGTTCCGCAGGACATGCGGCGTATTCGGTTGCCCTTGCGCGCGCCGCCGCTACTGTCCCCCCGGCAGATCACAGGCGGAGCACTTCATGTCGGCGCGCATTTCCATCAAGGGCCTCAGCAAGGTCTACGCTTCGGGGCTGACGGCGCTCGACAACGTGGATCTCGAGATCGAGCCGGGCGAGATCCTGTCGCTGCTCGGCCCCAACGGGGCGGGCAAGACAACGCTGATCTCGATCATCTGCGGCATTGCCAACCCCACCTCCGGCACGGTCGAAGTTGGCGGATACGACACCATCCGAGACTTTCGGAACGCGCGAAAGCTGATCGGGCTGGTGCCGCAAGAGGTCAGCCTCGAACCCTTCGAGACGGTCATCAACACCGTAAGTTTCTCGCGCGGGCTGTTCGGCCTGCCACGCAACCCGGCGCATATCGAGAAAATCCTGCGGCAGCTGTCGCTGTGGGACAAGCGCGACAGCAAGATCATGGAATTGTCCGGCGGCATGAAGCGCCGGGTGCTGATCGCCAAGGCGCTCTCGCACGAGCCGCAGGTGTTGTTCCTGGACGAGCCAAGCGCGGGCGTCGATGTCGAGTTGCGCAAGGACATGTGGGAAACCGTGCGCGCGCTGCAGGAGGCGGGCACCACGATCATCCTGACCACGCACTACATCGAAGAGGCCGAGGCGATGGCCGACCGGATCGGCGTGATCCGCAAGGGGCAAATATTGCTCGTCGAGGAAACCGCCGCGCTGATGCAGCGTCTGGGGCGCAAACAGCTTGAGATCGAGTTGCAGGCGCCGCTTGATGCGATCCCAGGCAGCCTGTCCGGCTACGATCTGGAACGCAAGGACGAGCGCACGCTTGTCTACGCTTACGATACCCAGTCCGAACGCACCGGGATCACGCGGCTTCTGAACGACGTGCAGGCCGCCGGGCTTCAGTTGCGCGACGTGCAGACGCGGCAGTCGAGCCTGGAGGATATCTTCGTCGATCTGGTAAAGGAGGATGCGGCATGAACTGGCAATCCGTCGCGGCCATCTACCGTTTCGAGATGGCGCGCACTTTCCGCACCCTGTTGCAATCCATCGTCTCGCCGGTGCTGTCCACCTCGCTGTATTTCGTGGTGTTCGGCGCGGCGATCGGCAGTCGCATCGATCAGGTCGAGGGCGTAAGCTATGGCTCGTTCATCGTGCCGGGCCTCATCATGCTGTCGGTGATGACCCAGTCGATCACTGTGGCCTCGTTCGGCATCTATTTTCCCAAGTTCATCGGCACGATCTTTGAAATCCTGTCGGCGCCGGTGTCCTTCATCGAGATCGTGATCGGATATGTCGGGGCGGCGGCGACGAAATCGCTGATGATCGGCGTCATCATCCTGATCACCGCGCATTTCTTCGTGGACATCGACATCGCGCACCCGGTCTACATGCTGGGCTTTCTGGTGCTGACCTGCGTGTCGTTCAGCCTGTTCGGCTTCATCATCGGCATATGGGCGCGCAATTTCGAGCAGTTGCAGCTTGTGCCGCTGCTGATCATCACGCCGCTCGTGTTCCTTGGCGGGTCGTTCTATTCGATCTCGATGCTGCCCGCCGCCTGGCAGACGGTCGCCTTGTTCAACCCGGTCGTCTACCTGATTTCGGGGTTCCGCTGGTCGTTCTTTGGCATGGCCGATGTGCCGATCGGGTGGAGCCTGCTGGCGATCGCGGCGTTCCTTGCGCTGTGCCTTGCCGTCATCTGGTGGATCTTCAAGACGGGCTGGCGCTTGCGCAACTAGCATTGCCGCAACAAAGCGCGCGGGCAGGGCGGTGCGCGCCTTGTTACCCCCGCTGCGCGCCTCTACATCGCAAGACATGAAACGGTTTATCCCCTTCCTCAAGGACGGCCCGGTGGTCGCCGTCGTCCGCATGAACGGCGTGATCGCATCGGGCACGCGTGGCCCGTCGCTGTCGGACGCCTCTGTCGCGCCCTTGCTGGAAAAGGCGTTCCGGCGCGGCAAGCCCAAGGCTGTCGCGCTGGTCATCAATTCGCCCGGCGGATCGCCGGTGCAATCCTCGCTGATCGGCGCGCGCATCCGGCGGCTGGCGACGGAAAAGAACCTGCCGGTCTACGCCTTCGTCGAGGATGTAGCCGCATCGGGCGGCTACTGGCTGGCAGCGGCGGCGGACGAGATATGGGTGGACGGATCGTCCATCGTCGGGTCCATCGGGGTGATTTCGGCAGGCTTCGGCCTGCATGACTTCATCGGCCGCTACGGGATCGAAAGGCGGGTCTACACCGCCGGCAAGTCGAAAAGCATGGCTGACCCGTTCCGCCCCGAAAAGGCCGAGGACGTGGACCGCATCAAGCGCCTGATGGAGCAGATCCACGACAGCTTTATCACCCATGTGAAGGATCGTCGCGGCGCGAAACTGTCCGAGAATGACGATCTGTTCACCGGCGAGGTCTGGGTCGGCCAGAAGGCTGTCGACGTCGGGCTTGCGGATGGCGTCGGCCATCTGGTGCCGCTGATGAAGGACCGCTTTGGCGACAAGGTGCGCTTTGCGGTCTACGGGCAGAAACGCAGCCTCCTGGGGCGTTTCGGCATGCAGATCGCGGACGATGCCCTTGCCACGCTGGACGAGCGCACGGCCTACGCACGGTTCGGGCTGTGACATGATCGTCAAGATCGTCATGCTGTTTTTGGTCGGCATCGGGGTGCTTGGCATGTTCGGCAAGCTGCGCATGCCCAAGGTCCCGCGGATCGCATCGAAGAAATGTGCCGCATGCGGCGCGCCGCGTGTCGGCAAGGGGCCCTGCCCCTGCGGGAGGGCTTGAGGCTTGGATTACCTGTATGTCGCTATTGGACTTGTTCTTCTGATCCTGGCCGGGGACGCGCTGGTCAAGGGCGCGGTGAACCTCGCCCTGCGCCTTGGTATCCCCGCGCTGATCGTGTCGCTGACCATCGTCGCCTTCGGCACTTCGGCGCCCGAGATGCTGATCTCGGTCGATGCGGTGCTCAAGGGCGTGCCTGGCCTCGCGCTGGGCAACGTGATCGGGTCGAACACGGCGAACATCCTGCTGGTCCTGGGTCTGCCCGCGCTTCTGACGGGGTTGCAGACCAAAGGGTGCGAAACCCGGAAGAGTTATTCCTTCATGATGGCGGGAACGGCGTGGTTCGTCGTGCTGGCCTTCCTTGGCGGGTTTACCTGGGTCCATGCGCTGCTGTTGCTGGCCGCGCTTGCCCTGATCCTTGGCGATCAGTTCATCGACGCGCGGCGGCACCGCCGTGCCGGGCTTGCGGCCGTCGATATCGAAGACGTGGAAGGCGCAGCGCCCGACATGGCCTGGTGGAAGGTGATCGGATACCTTGTCGCCGGTCTGATCGGGCTTCCGGTCGGGGCTGACCTTCTGGTGGAAGGGTCCACGTCGATCGCGCAATCCTACGGCATCAGCGACGAGGTGATCGGCCTGACGCTGGTGGCCGTCGGCACCTCCCTGCCGGAACTTGCCACGACGCTTGCAGCCGCCTATCGCCGCCAGGCGGACGTTGCCCTCGGCAATGTCATCGGCTCGAACATGTTCAACCTGCTGGCCATCATCGGTGTTGCGGCGCTTGTCGGGCCGCTTCCGGTGTCGGACAGGATGCTGGGTTTCGACATCTGGGTGATGGTTGCAGCCTCGGCCTTGCTGGCGCCCTTCGTGTTCAGGATGTCGGACATCACGCGGGTTTGGGGCTTCGTGTTGACCGCGCTCTATGTGGGCTACGTCTGGCTTATCCTGTGATCTGAGACGGAGACGCCGATGCACGTCAGACATGCCCTTGTGACCGGTGCCGGACAGCGGCTTGGCCGCGCGATGGCGGTGTACCTGGGCAGTCGCGGCTATGACGTGGCGGTGCACTTCGCCAGTTCCGGCGACGGCGCCGAGGAGACCGCGGACGAGATCCGGCGCATGGGTAGGAACACGGTGACGCTGCAGGCGGACCTTCTGGACGAAGATGCCTGCGCGGCGCTGATCCCCCGTGCCATGAAGGCGCTGGGCGGGCCGGTGACGGTGCTGGTCAACAATGCCTCGATCTTTGAACATGACACCGTGCAGACGGCCACCAAGGCGTTGTGGGACAAGCACATCGGATCGAACCTGCGCGCGCCCTTCGTGCTGACGCAGGAGATGGCGCGCCATGTCCCGGACCCGGTGCCGGACGACATGGGCGAGCCGGTGGCGCAGGCGCTTGTCGTGAACATGGTCGACCAGCGTGTGCGTAAGCTTACGCCGCATTTCATGACCTACACGATTGCCAAGATGGGTCTGTGGGCCTTTACCCAGACCGCAGCCCGGGGGCTTGCGCCTCGCGTACGGGTCAACGCCATCGGCCCCGGCCCGACACTTCAGGGCGACGGGCAGAGTGAAGCAGGATACGCGCGCCAGCGCTCGAGCACGGTGTTGCGGCGGGGGTCGAACCCGTCCGACATCTGCGGCGCGCTGGGGTATTTCCTGGACGCTCCGGGTGTCACGGGGCAGCTTTTGTGCGTCGATGGCGGACAGCATCTGGCATGGCAAACCCCGGATGTGTCGGACCTTGACTGACACTGGAAACTGACACCCTGCCGTGACTTGTGCACCTGTCACATGGGCGTTTCCTGAGCGTTACAAAAAGGTGAACGAGGTCAATAACTTGGCGGCCTGCGAAAAATATACCGTGGATTTTCAATGGCTTGAGATTGCGCCCAAAAAATGGGCAATCCGATCGGAGGCCAAGAAAACAAGGGAATTGCGGCCCCGTCAGAAAGTTCCCCGCAGCCTTATCCACAGAAATGGTGGACATTATATTCCTTGAGAACCGCTAGCCAACATGGCAGCCCCCGGCAGGAATCAAAGTCTTAGAGCAATGCCCGAAACGCCTACCGACCAGACCGGCAACCTTGCGTCGATGGATGCCACCGACGGCGGCGAAAGCCGCCCGACCGGCCATGCCTGTATCCAGAGCTACCTCAAGACGCTGCCCGTCAGCCCGGGCGTCTACCGGATGCTCGATGACAAGGGTGCGGTTCTCTATGTCGGCAAGGCCCGGAACCTGAAAGCGCGGGTGTCGAATTATGCCCGGCCATCCGGTCACAGCCCCCGGATCGCACGGATGATCGCCGACACCGCGTCGATGATGTTCCTGACGACACGCACCGAGACCGAGGCGCTGCTGCTCGAACAGAACCTCATCAAGCAGCTGAAACCGCGCTACAACGTGCTTCTGCGCGACGACAAGTCGTTTCCGAATATCCTTGTGTCCAAGGATCACGCCTATCCGCAGATCAAGAAGCACCGCGGCGCCAAGCGCGAGAAGGGGGCGTATTACGGCCCCTTCGCCAGTGCCGGTGCGGTGAACCGGACGCTGAACCAGTTGCAGAAGGTGTTCCTCTTGCGCAACTGCACCGACGCGATGTTCGAAAGCCGCACGCGTCCTTGCCTGCTGTATCAGATCAAGCGCTGCAGCGCGCCTTGCGTCGGCTACATCTCCGAGACCGATTATGCCGGTCTGGTTGGGGATGCCGAACGCTTCCTGCAGGGCAAGTCCACGAACGTGCAGGGCAAGCTGGCGGGCGAGATGCAGCAGGCTTCCGAAGCGATGGAGTTCGAGCGCGCCGCCGCCCTGCGCGACCGCATCCGCGCGCTGACCCAGGTTCAGTCGGCACAGGGCATCAATCCGCAGGGCGTGGCCGAGGCGGACGTCATCGCGCTTCACATGGATGGCGGGCAGGCCTGCGTGCAGGTGTTCTTCATCCGCGCGAACCAGAACTGGGGCAACCGCGATTTCTATCCGCGCACCGGGTCCGGCGCCGATGCGGCCGAGGTGATGCAGGCCTTCCTTGGCCAGTTCTATGACCAGAAGGATCCGCCGCGCCTGCTGCTTCTGTCCGACGACATCGAGGACCGCGACCTGATGGAACAGATCCTGTCGGACAAGGGCGGCCGCAAGGTCGAGATCGCCGTGCCTCAGCGCGGCGAAAAGCTGGAACTGGTCGCCGGGGCCACCCGCAACGCCCGCGAAAGCCTTGCCCGCAGGATGGCCGAGGGCGCGACGCAGACGAAACTTCTGACAGGGTTGGCCGAGGCGTTCGGACTGGACGCCCCGCCGCTCCGGATCGAGGTCTACGACAACAGCCACATCATGGGCACCAACGCGGTCGGCGGGATGATCGTCGCGGGCCCCGAGGGCTTCGAGAAAAGCCACTACCGCAAGTTCAACATCAAGGGCGACGACCTGACGCCGGGCGATGACTTCGGCATGATGAAAGAGGTCCTGACCCGCCGCTTCCAGCGATTGCTCAAGGAAGACCCGGATCGCAAGACCCCCGCCTGGCCCGACCTGCTGCTGATCGACGGCGGCGCCGGGCAGGTCAGCGCGGTCGCCGGGATCATGGCGGAACTCGGCATCGACGATGTGCCGTTCATCGGAGTGTCCAAGGGCGTGGACCGCGACGCCGGGAAAGAGGAATTCCACCGCCCGGGCCAGCGCCCCTTTGCGCTGCGGCACAACGATCCGGTGCTGTATTTCGTGCAGCGCCTGCGCGACGAGGCGCACCGCTTTGCCATCGGCGCTCACCGGGCCAAGCGGTCCAAGGCGGTTGGCGCGACGCCGCTGGATGACGTGCCCGGCGTGGGCGCGACGCGCAAGCGCGCGCTGCTGGCCCATTTCGGCAGCGCGAAGGCGGTGGCCCGCGCGAACCTGGCCGACCTCAAGGCGGTGGATGGCGTCTCGGGCGCGTTGGCGCAGACGATCTACGATTTCTTCCATGACAAGGGATAGCGCGCCGGGCGTCTTTCCCTTGCCGCGCCGACCGACTAGGTATTCCCCATGACATGGACCCTGCCCAACACGCTGACCGTGATCCGCCTGGCCACTGCGCCGGGGCTTGCGCTGGTGTTCCTTCTTCTGCCGCGCCCGCTGGCCGATTGGGCGGCGTTGATCCTGTTCGTGGGCGCCGCCGCGACGGACTGGCTGGATGGCCGCCTTGCCCGCGCCTGGGGACAGGAAAGCGCGTTCGGCGCGATGCTCGATCCGATTGCGGACAAGGCGATGGTGGCGCTGGCGCTTCTGGTGGTCGCAGCTCTGTCGGGCCTGTCGGTCTGGACGCTGCTGCCCGCGTCGCTGATCCTGTTCCGCGAGGTGTTCGTAAGCGGTTTGCGGGAATACCTCGGCGCGGCAGCCGGCCTTCTGAAGGTCACGCGGCTGGCCAAGTGGAAGACGACACTGCAGATGACGGCGATCTCGCTGCTGTTCGCGCAAGGCATCTTCGCGCATTACTTCGGCATGGGCGTCTTCGGCATGGACGGCGCGACCGTGGACGGCATCCTGTCCGGCGCGATCCCGGACGAGGGCGGTCTGAACGCGCTGTATCTTGGCCTGCAGCTCACCAGCTATGGCGGCCTTGCGCTTCTGTGGGTGGCGGCGGCGCTGACCGTCGTCACCGGGTGGGACTATTTCCGCAAGGCGCTGCCGCTTCTGACAGAGGCACGGACATGACGCTTGATGTGCTTTATTTCGCATGGGTGCGGGAACGCATCGGCCTGCCCAGGGAACGGATCGAGACCGAGGCCGCGACGGTCTCCGCGCTGGTCGAGGAATTGATCGCGCGCGAAGACCGCTATGCCGCTGCCTTCGCCGACCTGTCGGCCCTGCGCGTGGCCGTCGATCAGGACCTGACCGATTTCGGCGCGTCCCTGTCTGGTGCGCGCGAGGTGGCGTTCTTCCCGCCGATGACTGGCGGCTGACAGTGGCGGTGCGCGTGCAGAAGGCGCCCTTCGATCTCGGCGCCGAGATCGCCGCCTTTTCCACCGGTCTGGCGGCCACCGGCGCCATCGTCACCTTCACCGGCGTCGTGCGGGACGAGGACGGCAGGCTAGAGAGGATGGAGATCGAGCATTACCCCGGCATGACCGAACGGGCGCTCGCCGCCATCGAAGATGAGGCGCGCCGCCGCTGGTCGCTGACCGATGCGCTGGTGATCCACCGCCACGGCACCCTGCGCCCCGGCGATCACATCATGATGGTGGCCACCGCCGCGCGCCACCGCGCCGCCGCCTTCGAGGCTGCCGAATTCCTGATGGACTACCTCAAATCCCGCGCGCCATTCTGGAAAAAGGAATACGGCGCGGACGGTGCTGCGTGGGTGGCGGCAAAAGACGAAGACGAGAACGCGCTCACCCGCTGGTAGCGCGCACCTGCACATCTTTGGTCCTCAAATACCTCCGGGGGGTCTGGGGGGCAGAGCCCCCCAGCGGGTCGCCCCGGCAAAGCTGGGGCGAAACCCCTCAGCCCTGATGCACGCGCTCGATATAGGCGCGCAGCTCTTCCGCTTCTTGCCGGGCATCGCGCAGGCCGCCCATCGCGGCACGCAACTCCGCCTCGGTCTGGTGCAACTGGTTGGTCATCTCGCCCTCGCGCGCCTGGAAATACTCGATCGCCTGGTCGCGTTGTTCCTCGGCCTCGTGCAGCGCCTGCGCCATCTTGTCCAGCTCGCCCATCTCCGACTGGTTCACCCGCGCGAAGCGGTTGACCAGCCAATGCGCGAACCATCCCAGCGCAAAGGCCACGAACAGGATGATCGCCGTGGCGATGATGAATTCGGTTCTGTTCATCGGCGCCCGGCGCCTCCACTTGGTGTCGAAAGCACGTCAGCCATCCTGGGGAGGCTCCTGTTCGTCGCCTGATGTTTCGTCCGGCGCGCCGGTAGCGCCGTCTTCGGCGGTGCCTGCCGCCTCGTCCGGGGTTTCGCCCTCTGCTGCGGCGTCTCCCTCCGGCGGCGTCTCGGCATCGGGCCAGACCAGGCTGAATTCGATCCGGCGATTGGCCTCGCGGCCCGCCTCGGTCTCGTTGTCGGCGATGGGATCGGCTTCGCCGTATCCCTGCGCCACAAGGCTGGACGTAAGCACGCGGCGCGCCAGAAGCGCCTCGACAACCGCTTCGGCGCGGCGCTGGCTCAGTCCCAGGTTCATCTCTTCACGGCCCTGGCTGTCGGTGTAACCGCCGATTTCCATCGGGATCCCCGAGCAGCCACGCATCACGTCCGCGATCTGGTCGACGGTGTCCGACGCATCCGAGTCGATGTTCGCAGAGCCGGGGTCGAAGGTGATCTGACGCGCGGCAAGGATCGCGTTCACCCGCTCGACGCATTGCTCGGGCGAGGGTGCTTCGGGCTGCGGTGACAGGGTTTCCTCGTAGGCGACGTCGATCGAGAAGTTCGCCTGCTCACCCAGTTGTCCCGACAGGATGCGCGCGATCTCGGCATTGGCGTCCGCATCGCCGGTGTCCCCGCGCACTTCGACGAAATCGGGCTGAACGATCACGCTGCCCCGGGTGACATGCGAAAACGCATCGAGGCTGGCCAGCACACGCGCCGACCAGCCATCGGGCAGGTCGGGGTCGAGCCGCATCGCGCCGTAAACCTCGGCCCCGGCAAAGCGCGCCTTGGCAAAACTTTCCACGGCAGCGCGCAGGCGGTCATTGCTGACCCGCCCGCGCAGTTGCAACTGGCCCTCGGGGCTGAGCGTGGCAACGAATTCGGGCGCGCCCTCGCCATCGCCGGTGCCGTCGATGGTCACCGGCTCGGGAAGGACGGAATGCAGCGAGAAGACATCGGGAAGATCTGCCTCAAGCTCTCCGACCACGCGGTCGAAGGCGCTTTGCTCGGCCGTGTCGAGCGCCACCAGCGTGACGTCGGCATCCGAGAAGGTGATCGCGCCGCCGCCCAGCTGCGCCAGCTTGGCGATCCCGATGGCAACCGCGTCGGGCCAGCGCGGGCTTGGCACGCCAAGCCCAAGCCTGCAATCGACCGTTCCGGTCGCCCCGGCGGCACGCGCCGCCTCGACGATCCTGTCGCGCCCTTCGGTCGTATGCGCCGAACAGGCATCGAACCGCGCGCCCTTGTCGTCGATCAGGAACCGCAGCGTGAACGGCGTGATGACCGGACGCGGCGCCGAGATGTCCATGGTCACGGCCACGTTGTCTGGCGCCAGCCGGTTCAGGCGCTGTTCATGCTGGCGCTTTTCCTCGGCACTGGCGCTGATGGCAGTGATCGCCACGGCATCCGGCGCGACCGAGATCTTGGCGCGCGGCAACTCCTCGAGCGCGTCGAGCGCGAAGTTGACCGCGCTGATCCAGCCGGGCGGCACCGGGTAGTCGGCGGTTTCCAGAAGATCCGTGATTCTCGGGTTGCCGGTCAGCCGTTCGATGGTGGCAAGGGTCTCGTCCCGGTCCATCGCGGCGGGGATCAGGCCGATCAGCGACACGCCGTCGTCATTGCGCAAAAGCTCGATCGAGAATTCGGGCGCCGCGATCTCGCGCGCGGGCGTCACCGTCATCAGGTCGATCACGCGGGTGGGGTCGACCTCTTGCCCGGCAAGGGCGACGGCGCGGAACCTTGTCGCCTCGTCCGGGGCCTCGCCGCGCAGGAACACCTGAAGCCCGTCGGTGTCGAGGCTGGCGAAATCGATGCCTTCCTCGGCAAGCCGCGTGCGCACGTCATAGTGAGAGCTGACCTCGATCGAGCCGTTCGCCAGAACGGCGACTCCGACCGAAAAGATCGCACCCAGCAGAAATGCCCCGAGGACGGGAATTATCGTTCTTAGCCGCATACCTGTCTTCGTCCTGCGATCGGCCTTGCGCCGATCCCTTGATTAAGCACCTTGCCCCCGGGATGACAATCAGACCAGCAGCGCACAGGCAAGAAAGAGCGCAGCCAGAAGCCCGGCGTCCCGGTTGGACCGGAACAGGCGCAGGCACCGCTCGCCGTCGTCGATCCTGAGAGAGCGAAGCTGCCATGTCATATGCCAGCCGAACGCCCAAGGCGCCCCCAGCGCGATCACAAGGGCGAGAACGCTTGCGGTCGGCGCCATGGCGAGGATGATCGCCGCGGTCATCAAGAGCACGCTTGCCACCATGAACGCCATCAGGATGCGCGGCGTCGCATCGCCGAACAGCAGGGCGGTGGATTTCACCCCGATCAGCGCGTCGTCCTCCTTGTCCTGATGGGCATAGATCGTGTCGTAGAAGATCGTCCATGCGATGCCTGCCAGATACAGCAGGACCGGCGGCCAACTGAGGCTTTCGGTCTGCGCCGCCCAGAGCAGGATTGCGCCCCAGTTGAACGCCAGCCCGAGGAAGATCTGCGGCCACCAGGTGAAGCGTTTGGCGAAGGGGTAGATGCACACCAGCCCCAGCGACGCGATGCCAAGCCCGATGGCCAGGGGGTTGAACGTGAGCAGGATGCCGAAGGCGATTAGCGCCTGAAGGCACATCCACGCAGCCGCCTGCCTTACGCTGACCTGCCCCGACGGGATCGGGCGCGACCGGGTGCGTGCGACCTTGTCGTCGATGTCGCGGTCGGTGATGTCGTTCCAGGTGCAGCCCGCCCCGCGCATCAGCCAGGCACCTGCGCCCCCGCCCGCGATGAGCCACAGGTCGAACAGGCGAAACCCGGTAGTGTTGGCTGCCAGCAGCACCGCCCACCAGCAGGGCAACAGCAAGAGCCAGGTGCCGATGGGCCGGTCCGCGCGCGACAATCGCAGGTAGGGGCGTGTCCACTCTGGCGCCAGTTGGTCGACCCAGTTGCCCTTGACCGCGTCGGCGACGCTGCCTGCCGTCTCTGGTCTGCCGGTCCCTGTCGTCATATAGACTGCCCCCATGGCTGACGCGAAAATCCGCCTCTTTGTAGATCACCCCTTGGGGCCGGGGCAAACGGTCGATCTGTCGCGCGAGCAGGCGCATTACCTGTTCGGCGTGATGCGGCTGGGGCCGGGCGCGCCCGTGCTTTTGTTCAACGGGCAGGACGGCGAGTTCCGCGCCAGCGTCGCAGAGGCGGGCAAGCGCGGTGGCGTGCTGGCCGTCGAGGCGCAGACGCGGCCTATGCAGGTGCCGCCGGACCTGTGGCTGATGTTCGCGCCGATCAAGAAGGCGCGCACGGATTTCATCGTGGAAAAGGCGACCGAGATGGGCGCGGCGCGGATCGTGCCGGTGCAGACCGAGTTCACCAATTCCGAGCGCATCCGCCGCGACCGCTTGCAGGCCCACGCCGTCGAAGCTGCCGAGCAATGCGGCGGCACCTTCGTGCCCGAGGTTGCCGATCTGGTCGGGCTGTCGAAGCTGCTGGACGACTGGGAGCCCGCGCGCCGGATCATGTTCGCGGACGAGGCGTTGGTCGGCGCGGCCGAGGCGCTTGGGCAGGCGGCGGGCGTGCAGGCGCATGGCCCCTGGGCGATCCTGATCGGACCCGAAGGTGGCTTTTCGGCGGCGGAACGCGCGCGGCTTTGCAGTTGCGATTTCGTCACCCCCGTCAGCCTTGGCCCCCGCATCTTGCGCGCTGACACCGCTGCGGTGGCCGCCATGACCGTCTGGCAGCAGGTGCTTGGTGACTGGCGCTAGGATCGGCGGTGCGCCGCCTGTTCACATTTGAGACACATTCCCGCCACGCTCTGGCCCTTGGCCGCAAGGTAGGGGACACTCGCCCCAATAGCTTCCGGTTTACCGATGCAGGCCGCCGAGATGGAACTTGTCCGCCCCGAAGTGAAGGCCGCGATCTGGCGATTTCGCGAGGCGGCGTTCGGCCTCGTGATGGCGGCTGTCGGCATGTATTGGGCGGTGACATCCTATGGCGTCTTGTCCGCCGCAGGCATGTCGATTTCGGTCGCCGCGTCGCTTCTGATCTTCGCCGGGCTGCAGCGCGCACGGTTTCGCGTGCCGGGGGCAGGCGCCGGGCTTGTGCAGGTCGACGAACGGCAGGTGATCTACTACGGCCCCCATGACGGCGGCGTCGTATCCGTGGACAACCTCGAACGGCTGGAGCTTGACCCCGCAATCCGCCCCTCTGGCGCGTGGATTCTGACGGAACCCGGCGCTGCGGTCCTCGAAATCCCGACAAATGCCGAGAACGCGGACGCGCTGTTCGATGTCTTTGCGGCGCTGGACGGGCTCGATACAGAGCACATGCTGCGGCAGCTTGCGGGCAACCCGCGCGGGCGTGTCCTGATCTGGCAGCACCGGCAAAACGCACAGGTCACCCTGCATTGACTTCGGAAGGGGGGCGGGCCAACTGTCCCCAGCACCAGAGGCGAAGGCGAGGCCAGTCACCCCATGTCGATCCCCCAATCCGGTGGCGGCCCCATCGAACGTCCCGAACAGCTTGCCGAATACCTGGCCTCGGGCGCCAAGCCCAAGGACGACTGGCGCATCGGGACCGAGCACGAGAAGTTCGGCTATTGCAAGGACACGCTGAAACCGCTGCCTTATGACGGCGAACGGTCGATCAGGGCGATGCTCGAAGGACTGCGCGACGGCTTTGGCTGGTCACCTATCGAGGAAGGCGGCCACCTGATCGGGCTGGAAAAGGACGGCGCGAACGTCTCGCTCGAGCCCGGCGGCGCGCTGGAACTGTCAGGCGCGCAGCTTCAGACCATCCACGAGACCTGCGACGAGGTGAACCTGCACCTGCGCGAGGTCAAGGAGGTCGCCGACCGCATCGGCGCGGGGTTCATCGGCCTTGGCGCGGCACCGGACTGGCAGCATGACGAGATGCCGCTGATGCCCAAGGGCCGCTACAAGCTGATGGACGCCTACATGGCCAAGGTCGGCACGATGGGCCGCGACATGATGCGCCGGACCTGCACCGTGCAGGTCAATCTCGACTTCGGGTCAGAGGCGGACATGGTGCAAAAGCTGCGCGTCGCCATCGCGCTGCAGCCCGTCGCCACCGCGCTGTTCGCCAATTCGCCGTTCTGGGAAGGCAAGCCCAACGGCCACAAATCGTGGCGCTCGCGCATCTGGCGCGATCTGGACGCCGCCCGCACCGGCATGGTGCCTTTTGTTTTCGACGAAGGCTTCGGGTTCGAGGCGTGGGTAGACTACGCGCTCGATGTGCCGATGTATTTCGTCTACCGCGATGGCCGCTATATCGACGCGCTGGGCCAGTCGTTCCGCGACTTCATGCGCGGCGAATTGCCCGCGCTGCCGGGCGAGGTGCCGACGCTGTCGGACTTTGCCGATCACCTGACGACGATCTTCCCCGAGGCGCGGCTCAAGAAATTCATCGAGATGCGCGGCGCCGACGGTGGCCCGTGGCGCCGCCTTTGCGCGCTGCCCGCGCTTTGGGTGGGGCTGACCTATGACCAGACCGCGCTGGATGCGGCGTGGGATTTGGCGAAGGGCTGGGATGCCGAAACGCGCGATGCGCTGCGCATTGCGGCGTCGGTGGACGGGCTGCAGGCCGAGGTGCCGGGCGTCAGGATGCACGACCTCGCGCGCGAGGTCGTGGACATCGCAGAGGCGGGTCTCAAGGCGCGCGCCCGTCCCGGCGCGGGCGGCCTGCTGGCGGACGAGACGCATTTCCTCAACGCGCTGAAGGAAAGCGTCGAGACGGGGCAGACCCCGGCGGACGAGTTGCTTGGCAAGTATCACGGCGACTGGGCGGGCGACGTGAACCGCGTCTTCTCCGAATACAGCTACTAGGCGCCTGCCGGGGCTGTGTGGCCCTCGGCCTCTTGCGGAACTGGACCGTGAATGTTGCTGCGCCCTTCGCTGCGCTGGACGAAGAAGTAAAGGAGCACCAGAAAGCCGATCAGCGGCACGAGCAGGATCAGCAGCCACCAGCCGCTGCGACCAATGTCGTGCAGGCGCCGCGCGCCGACGGCGAGCGATGGCAAGAGGATCGCGAGGGAAAACAGCGAGCTGAGCGGCTGGACGCTTTGCATTCCCAACACCCAGGAATCGACGAAGCTGAGGCCGAGCGAGGCGACGAGGCCGAAAAGGGCGAACCACCAATATTCAGAGCGGGACGCGCGGCCCTCGAAAGTGGCGTATTTCGAAAAGACGGTGGAAACGGCGGTCTGGAAATCCATGAGGGCACTCCGATCAAATCCGGGTGAAGTATCCTACCGGACTGCGCGCGGATCAATGGCCTTTGATGTCGCTCGAAAACGCGCCTACGCGCCCTTCTGGCCGATCTTGCTCTCCGCCCCTGCGCGCAGCCGTGCGATGTTCTCTCGGTGTTTCCAGATCACGAGACCGGCCATGACCGCGATCAGGATCGCGCCGTGCCAGTGGTAGAAGGCCCCGGCATAGACCGGCGACAGCGCAGCCGCGACCAGCGCGGACAGCGACGAGAAGCGGAAGATCGCAGCGATCACAAGCCATGTCGCGCAGGCTGCAAGCCCAAGCGGAAAGGACAGCGCCAGCAGCGTGCCAAGGAACGTCGCGACGCCCTTGCCGCCCTTGAAGCGCAGGAACACCGGGTAGAGGTGCCCGAGCATGGCGAACAGCCCGGCGACCCCGGCGGCGGATTCGCCCCCAACCGCGCGGGCAATCAGCACGGCCGCCGCGCCCTTTCCGGCATCCCCGATCAGCGTCAGCAGCGCGGCGGGCTTGTTGCCGGTGCGCAGCACGTTCGTTGCGCCGATATTGCCAGACCCGATGGCGCGCAGATCGCCAAGGCCGAAGACCTTGGCCATGACGATGCCGAAGGGCACCGAACCGAGCAGGTAGCTGAAGGCCGCCACCGCGCCAAGCGTCACCGGGTCCATGTCTGCCTCTACGTCATCGCCGTTACCCCTGCTGTCGCGCGCCAGCGCCGCCAAGGCAAGCCCCTCGGGGCACGATATGCGGGATCAGCGGTTCAGTGGTCGTCCTTCGCGGCCGGCCGTTTCGCCCGCGCCAGGCCGTCCAACTCCTGCTCGAAGCTGAGCCCGATCTGGTCGCCGATCTTCTTGAGCGCGGGCAGTTGCACGGCCATGTCCATGATCGAATCGAGCACCTGATTCACCGGCGCCTTCGCCGCGCCGTCCGAACCGCCGGACACACCGCCCAGTCCCGAGACGTGGTTGATGTTGATGCCCCGGATCTTTTCGGCGGGCTTGACCATTTCCGAGACGATCTTTGGCATGGCCTCCAGCCGCGCGAGTTCCAGTTCCATCGCCACCTGCGCCTCGGACCGGGCATTGCGCGCCTCGATGCCTGCACGCTCTGCCTCGATCTCGGCCAGACGCACGGCCTTGGTCGCCTCGGCCTCTTCGCGGCGGGCGGCGGCGCGGTCGGCGGCGGTGGCCTTGTCGCTGGTCGCGGCGATGGCGGCCTGACGCGCGGCGGCCTCGGCCCGTTCCTCGGCGGCGATCAGCGCCAGCGCCTTGCGGCGTTCGGCCTCGGCCATCTGGCGGGCAGTCAGCACCGCCTCGGCGGCCTTCACGGCCTCGGCGCGGGCAACGTCGGCCTCGGCCTCGGCGCGACTTTCCTCCTGGCTCTTCGCGGAGATCTGGATCAGCCGGTCACGTTCGGCCATGTCGATGGCGCGGGACTGGGCGATCTCGGCCTCGCGCACCGCCTGTTCGCGGGCGATGTCGGCGGACTGGATGTCCTGTTCCATGCGGATGCGGGACTGCGCGGCGCTGCGTTCGCTGTCGGCCTTGCGCGCGGCGACTTCGGCGAGTTGCGCGGCCATCAGTGTCTCGATTTCCTGCGTCTGCGCGATCTCGGCGCGGCGCTGTTCTAGGTCGATCTCCAGCTTGCGGCGCTGCGCCTCCATCGCGGCGCGGGCGACGGACACCTGGCTGTCGCCCTCGATTTCGGCGCGTTCCTTCTTGGACTTGGCGATCACCTCGGCCAGTTTGCGCATGCCGACGGCGTTGAAGGCGTTGTTTTCGTCCAGCGCGGAAAACGGCGTCTGGTCCAGCGCGGTCAGCGACACCGAATCCAGCTGCAAGCCGTAGTTCGCCAGCGTGTCCTTCAGCACCTCGCGCACTTCGCGCACAAAGGTCGCGCGGTTCTCGTGCAGCTCGTCCATGGTCATCTGCGCGGCGACCGACCGCAGCGCGTCGATCATCATGCCGTCGATCAGCGCCTTGAGCTGGTCGGGCTGGAACACCCGCTTGCCCAGCGTCTGTGCGGCCCGTGTGATCGCGTCGTCGGTCGGCATCACGCTGGCGTAGAATTCCGCGCCCACGTCCACCCGCAGGCGGTCCTTGGTGATAAGCGCGGACTCTCCGGTGCGCGACACGTTCATGCGCAGGGTCTGCATGTTCACGCGGTTGATCTCGTGGAAATAGGGCAGGGCAAGGGTGCCGCCGTCGATCACGACCTTGCGGCCGCCGATCCCGGTGCGCACCAGCGCAACCTCGTTCGTGGCGCGCTCGTAGAACCAGGCGGCGAGCACCACCAGGGCGGCGACCACGAGGACAAGAAGGATGATCCAGCCGAGAACAGACATCAGAAGTCTCCGTTTATTCGGACAACCCGTGCATTTCGCACAGGATGTGTGAGGACATGCCGCCATCTGCGGGAATGTTGGTGCCGCGAATCCACGTCGTCATGTCGGACAGAAGGAAAGCGACGATGGGTGCGATATCGGAGGGAGTGCCGGGGCGGTCCATGATGCGGGCGTCCTGCGCCGCGCGTTCGCCCAGCGTTTCCAGAAAATCGCCAAGGATCGGGGTGTCGACCGGGCCGGGGCTGACGGTGTTCATGCGGATGCCGCGATCGCGCCAGGTCCAGCGGGTCTGCATCGTCCAAGCGATCAGCGCCTCTTTCGAGAAGAAATAGCTGCGCCCGCCCGCGTTGGTGATGTCGTGGTCGCGCGCGAAGGCGGCGGTTTCGTCCACATCGACATCCTCGGACGCGCGGATCGCGGCGATGGCCTGCGGCCAGCCGAAGCCCGCCAGCGAGGCAAGGTTCACGATGCTGGCGCCGTCCGACATCTTGGGGATCAGGCCGAGGGTCAGGCGTTTGAGGCCAAAGAGGTTCACGGCCAGCACCTTGTCGGCGGGCGCGGTCGGCGGCAGACCGGCGATGTTGGCCAACCCGTCGATCCCGTCTGGCAGCGCATCGACAAGCGCGTCGATGGTGCGCCCGTCCGTCAGGTCGGCGCGGTAGAATTCCTCGACATGGTCGAACCGCTTGGTCACATCGACACCCAGCACGGTCGCCCCCATCGCGGTGAAGACGCGGGCGGTTTCCAGCCCGATCCCCGAGGCGGACCCGGTGACGACGATGGTCTTGCCCTTTAGTATCTGTGCACGCTCCCAGCCCATCAGAACACCGGCGGGAACGGGCGGTGGCCACGGTCGAGCGTGATCCAGCGCGTTTCGGTAAAGGTCTCCATCGACCACTTGCCGCCGTGCTTGCCGACGCCGCTGGCCTTGGACCCGCCGAAGGGCACATGGGGCTCGTCGTTCACGGATGAGCAGTTGACGTGGCACATCCCCGTCTCCAGCCGACGCGCGATGTCCAGCGCGCGGTGCTCGTCGCGGGTGATGACGCCCGCGCTCAGCCCGTATTCGGTGTCGTTGTTCATCGCGATGGCCTCGGCGTCGGTCTTGAACGGCACCACGATAGCGACGGGGCCAAAGGTCTCGTCCTGCCAGACGGCCATGTCGGGGGTCACGTTGGTCAGGATCGTGGGCTCGACGAAGCGGTCCCAGACACGCCCGCCCAGCACCGCCTTTGCCCCCTTGGCCAGTGCATCCTCGATCTGGAACTTCACGCGGGCGACCTGCCGGTCGTTGATGAGCGGGCCGATCACGTTGTCCTTGCTTGCCGTATCGCCGGTCTTGAGCTTCGAGGCCCGCGCCACGAAGGCGCGCAGGAATTCGGGGTAGACGCTTTCCTGCACCAGCACCTTCTCGACGCTCATGCAGATCTGCCCCTGGTGCATGAATGCGCCGAAACTGGCGGCGGATGTCGCGCGGTCCATGTCGGCGTCTTCCAGAACGATCAGGCTGTCCTTGCCGCCGAGTTCCACACACGCCTTTTTCAGATGCGCGCCCGCCTTGGCGGCGATCTGGCGGCCCACCGGCGTGGACCCGGTGAACGAGATGCCCTTGACCAGCGGGTGCTCGACAAGCTCGTCGCCCATCTCGGACACGCGGTCACGCGAGCAGGTGATGACGTTGAACACCCCCGGCGGAACGCCCGCCTCGTGCAGCACCTCGGCAAAGAACAGACCGCCCGCATAGGGCGTATCCTCGGACGGTTTCAGGACGATGGTGTTGCCGGCAGCCAGCGGAAAGGCAAAGCCTCGCGCGGTCAGGATGCCGGGCATGTTCCACGGGGAAATGACGCCGACGACGCCCATGGGCACGCGCTGGACCATGCTGATCTTGCCGTGGTCCGAGGGCATCATCTCGCCGATGGCGTTGTAGCACATGGCGGCGGCGGCGCGGAACACCTCGGGGACATAGCCAGACTCGAACATGCCCTTGCCGAACCAGCCGCCGCCCTCGGCGACGGCGGCGGCGACGTAGTCCATCTTTCGCCGTTCCAGCACGTCCGCGATCTTGAGCATGTAGCGCGCGCGCTCGGTGTGCATCAGCGCCGCCCAAGCCGGGAACGCAGCTTGGGCGGCGTCGATGGCGGCGCGTGTCTCGGCGCGGCCCCCGTCGGGCACGCGGGCATAGACCGAGCCATCCGACGGGTTGATGTCGTCGAAATGGCGCGTCGTCTGTAGCCATTGGCCGCCGACATACATTCCTTCGATCCTGGCCTTGGTGGGGCTGTCCAGCATGTCACATCCTCTCAGGAGCGTTCGAATTCAGAGCCGCCATCGCGGCGGCGATACACCTCGACACGCGGGGCGCGGTAGACGTCGACCACCGGGACCGGGCCGAGTTCGGGGCGCTGCGCGGGCGCAGACGGGGCTGCGGCCAGTGCAGGGCGTTCTGGCAGGGGCGCGCGCGCGGGTCGCGCCCGGCGCGCCGATTGCGCGGCCTGTTCGATACCGGCGAGTGTTGAGGCAAGGCGATCCGATCCCGCCGCCTCAGGCGCCGGTGCCATGCTGCGGACCGCATGCACGGTCTCGGCGCTGCGGGCGCTGGCGCTTGCCACAAGATCGGACACCGACCGGCCCAGAAGCGTATCGGCCGACTGCGTGCGCAGAGACCTTGGCCGCACCTCGAACGCGGGCTGCGTGTCCGGCTGCGCCATGTCCGGTGCAGGACCGGGCTGGTCATGGCTGCGCGGCGCGGTGGCCCCGGCAGCGCCCAGATAGGCGGCCTGCACCGCGGGGTCGGTCATCAGCGCGGCGGCGTTGTCTTCGTGCACAATATGCGCGTTCTCCAGCAGGTAACCGCGATCGGCGATGGCGAGGCTCTGCTTGGCGTTCTGTTCGACCAGAAGCACCCCAAGCCCAAGATCGCGCACCTTGCGCAGGTTCTGGAACAGCTCCTTGGACAGCAGCGGCGACAGGCCCAGCGACGGCTCGTCCAGCGTCAGGACCTTGGGGTTCGACATCATCGCGCGGCCGATGGCGACCATCTGCTGCTCGCCCCCTGACATGGTGCGAACCACCTGCCGCCCACGTTCGGCGAGCTTGGGGAACAGGCTGTAGACGCGGTCAAGATTGGCGGCCTCTTCATCGCGGGCACGGGCGGAATAGGCCCCCAGCGTCAGGTTCTCGCGCACGGTCAGGTCACCGAAGACGCCGCGCCCCTCTGGCACCAGCGCCAGCCCCTCGTCGACGATGCGGTTGGCGGGCATGCCGGTCAGTTCTGTGCCGTCCAGCACGACCGATCCCGTCACCTGCCCCTCGCAGATGCCGCTTGCCGCCTTGAGCAGCGTCGACTTGCCCGCCCCGTTCGCGCCAAGGATCACCACGATCTCGGCACGACCCACGCGGATCGCGGCATCGTCCAGCGCGCGGTGCTGGCCATAGCGGACCGTCAGGTTCGAGACCTCAAGCATCGTCGTCCCCCAGGTAGGCGCGGATGACTTCGGCGTCCGACAGCACCTCTGCCGGGGTGCCCTCGGCGATCTTGGTGCCCGCCGCCATCACCACGCAGCGGTCACAGAGCGAGCGGATCGCGTCCATGACGTGTTCCACAAGGATGATCGTCCGCCCCTCGTCCCGCAGCGACCGGATTAAATCGATGCCGATCTGCAACTCGGTGGGATTCAGCCCCGCCAGCCATTCGTCGAGCAGCAACAGCTTGGGATCGCCCGCCAACGTTCGCGCCAGTTCCACCCGCTTGGTGTCGATGTAGGTCAGCTGGCCCACCGGCAGATGCCCTTGCCCGCCAAGGCCCACGCGCTCGAGCAGCGTCTCGGCCTGCGCCCGCGCCTCGGCGCCCCACAGGCGGCGGTGGCCGAAAACCGCGCCCGCCACGACGTTGTCCAGCACCGTCATCGACGGCAGCAGGCGGACAAGCTGGAAGGTGCGGCTCACACCCTTGCGGGTGATCGTCTGCGCGGGCAGGCCCGAGATCGGGGTGCCGCGAAGGCTGATCGTGCCCGCCGTCAGCGGCAGCGCGCCCGAGATCAGGTTGAGCGTCGTCGACTTGCCCGACCCGTTCGGCCCGATCAGGCCCATCACCTGGTGCTCGGCCACGTCGAAATCCATCGCGTTGACCGCGACCAGCCCGCCAAAGCGTTTGGTCGCGCCGCGCACGGCCAGAACGGGGGATGCCTGTCTCATGCCATGCCCCCCGCCCGCTTGCGCAAGCCGCCGCGCGCATCCTCAAGCAGGCCGACAAAGCCGCGCGGCAGGAAGTAGACGATCACCAGAAAGGCGACGCCCAGGACCAGTGTCGTCTGGTTGGGGAAGTTCGAGCTGATCGATTCCAGCAAGAGCGTGAACGGGATCACGCCGACCAGCGGCCCCCACAGCCGCGACGCGCCGCCCAGCAGTGCCATGATGACGACCTGAAAGGACAGGATCGGCGCAAAGGCGAGCGATGGCTCGATATAGACATAGCGCGGGGCCAGGATTGCGCCGGTCATTGCCGCGACAGCACCCGGCACCATGAACAGCATCACCTTGGCAAAGGCCGTGTTGATGCCGGAATGTGCCGCGACGGTTTCGTCATCGCCGATGATCCGCAGCGCAAAGCCGAGGCGCGAGCGTCCGATCAGCCAGCCGCCCAGATAGACCGCCGCCGACAGGCCCAAAAGCCACCAGTAGATGCCCGCCTCGGTGATGTCGGTCAGAACGTACAGCCCGCGCTGGCCGGTCATGTTCTGGCCCCAGGTGATGACCTGCCGCACCAGTTCCGCCAGCCCCAGCGTGAAGATCACGAAATAGACGCCCGACAGGCGCAGCGTGGCGAAGCCGACGAGCGCCGCGAGCACTGCGCCGATAAGCCCCGCGATGCCGATCAACGACCAGAACGGTAGCACTTCGAACCCCAGCCCGGTCACGTAGGTGCCGACGCCGAAGAAGGCCGCCGTGGCGAGACTGATGTAGTGCGTGGGCCCCGAGAACAGCGCCCATGACGTCGCCAGCGCCGTGAACATGACGATCGTCACGCCGATGCCCAGCCAGTAGCCCGACCCGCCGAACGGCAACAGGGCACAGACCGCGAGGGCCAGCGCGGCAAGGACCAGATTGCGCAGGTCGGATGCGGTCAGGGTCATGTCGGGGCCTTTCCGAACAGGCCCTGCGGACGGAACAGCAGGACGCCGAGAAAGAGGATGTAGGCGGCGGCCAGCGTCAGGCCGGGGTCGATCAAGGACGCCACGGCGGTTTCCACGATGCCCAGCAGCAGCGCGGCAAGGATCGTGCCGCGCACGTCACCCACGCCGCCCATGATGACGATGATGAGCGCCTTGAGCGTGAACACCACGCCGGTCGATGCGTCGAGCGTGAGGTAGGTCGAAATGAGCGCGCCGCCGACGGCTGTGACCGCGCCTCCCAGCGCAAAGGCGATCGCTGCGAGGTGGCGCACGTCGATGCCGACCAGCCGTGCCGAGGCGGGCGCGGTCGCCACGGCCCGGATCGCCAGCCCCGCGCGACTTTGGTTCAGCCAGAGATACAGCGCGCCGCAGATCACCACAGCCGCGACGAAGGACGCCACCCGGTTCGCACCATAGCTGTCGCCGAAAATCTCGACCGGAACGGCGAGGAAGGAATAGCTGAAATAGTCGCCGCCAAAGGCCGCCAGCATCAGCCCGACGCCGACAAAGCTCAGTCCGAAGGTGGCAAGGATGCTGTCGGTTTCAAGCTGGCCGCGCGTCTTGGAGCGTTTGACAAGCGGTTGCAGCATGAAGCGGTAGATCAGCCAGTTCAGCGCGAAGGCCACTGGTGCCACAAGGAACACGGTCAGAAGCGGGCTGGTCTGTCCTGCGGTATATAGCCAGAACGCCACGAAGCCGCCCGCGACCAGCATCTCGCCGTTGGCAAGGTTCATGATCCGCGCCACGCCGTATTGCAGGTTCAGCCCCACGGCGATCAGCGCGTAGGTGCCCCCCAGAAGCAGGCCAGTGATGAGGATGTCCATGCCGGTGTGCTCGTCCGTTTCGCGCGCCGCAGTGGGGCGCCATCAGGTCAGGAAGGCAGGGGCCGCCAGTTACGGCCCCCGCCGGTTGATGATCGGATCAGCTGTCGCTGCCCCAGCCGTCTTTCAGCTGGACCTCTGCCGCGCCGTCGCGGCCGCGTGCCGCAACGCCGCGATAGACGCCGTCCTGCCACTGGCCGACGGTCCAGAACGCCTCGTTCGAGTTGTTGTTGGCAAAGGACATCGGGCCAAGCACCGTCTCGAAGGTGGTCGCCCGGATGTGATCCGCTACCGCCGCGCGGTCGAGGCCGACAGCCTCGATCGACTGCTGAAGGATCTCGAGCGAGGCATAGGTGGTGGCCGACGCCCAGCTGTCGGGCGCGACTCCGGTGACTTCCTGGTGCGCGGTGGCATAGGCTTGGAACGCCTCGCTGTCGGGGTTCACGCCGCCCGCGCCGAGGTTGCCATTTGCGGCCGCGCCGAAGCGTGCGCCATAGGCTGGGAAGGGCGTGGCGACGGCGGTGTAGAACGCCTGCACGTCCAGATCCTCGATGATCGCCTGCTCGGTCAGCGCGAAGGTGTCCGGCGGATACGACCATGCCACGAAGGCATCAGGCTCGGCGGCCTTGGCGGCCTTCATCACCGGCGACAGATCCTGCGTGCCCAGCGGATAGGACGTGTCATAGACCAGTTCGAACCCGGCTTCGGCAAAGCGCTCGCGCGCGACGGTGGCCAGTTCGATCCCGAAGGCGTCGGCGACGTTGACCATGGCGATCTTGTTGCCCAACTGGCCCGCCTCGCGCATGTCGGTCAGGATCTTCACCGCGTCCTCGGCCAGCGCCGAGGTGGTGCCCAGCGTAAAGAACATATCGGGGAATTGCGCCGACAGTTCGGGCTGCTGGTCGGTGATCGCGGACACCGCGATCTGCGGATAGCCGTAGCGCGCAAAGATCGGCGCGGCGGCAAGGTTCAGGCCGGTGCCATAGGGCGCGATGATGAAATGCGCCTCGTCCTGGGTTGCAAGGCGCTGGACGGCCTTGATGGTCTCGCCGGGGTTGGTCTGGTCGTCGTATTCGATCAGCTCGATCATCATCTTCTCGCCGTCCACCGTCAGGCCGCCATCGGCGTTCACCTGGTCGACCCACAGCGCGATGGTCGGCCACTGGGTCACGGCCGCGCCGCCGGCAAGCCCGCCGGTCTTGGGCGCCACGGCGCCGATGCGGATGGTGTCCGCGCTTGCGGCACCGGCGATGGTGCCAGCCACGGCCAGCGCGGTTGCGAGCTTCAGGAAGGGTCTGCGTTGCATGTGTCGTCCTCCGGGTTTGGAACAGATGGGAATGGCGCGTGCTTCTGTCGGCACGCTACCGGGGTGGAAACTGTGGAATGGGGGCCTGGTCGCGGATCGCGATCCAGCGCAGTTCGGTGAATTCGTGGATGGCGTGGCGCCCGCCAAAGCGGCCATAGCCGCTGGCCTTCATGCCGCCGAAGGGCATCGCAGGGTTGTCGTGGACGGTCGGCCCGTTGATCTGCACGATTCCGGTTTCCAGCCGATCCGCGAAACGCCGGGCGCGCGCGATGTCGGCAGAAAACACCGCCGCGCTCAGCCCGTAATCGGACGAGTTTGCCACCGACAGCGCCTCGTCCTCGTCGCGGACCCGCAGGATGCTGGCGACGGGGCCAAAGCTTTCCTCGTGATACAGCCGCATGGCCGAGGACACGCGGTCGATGACGGCAGGCTGCATCACCGCGCCGTCGACCTCGCCGCCGGTGCGCAGAACCGCGCCCTTGCGCACGGCGTCCTCGATCATCGAGCGCACCCTGTCCGCTGCCGCCGCGTGGATCAGCGTGCCAAGGTCCGCCGCCTCTGTCTTGGGATCGGCCGCCCGCAGCATCGCGGTCCGCGCGACCAGCGCGTCGGCAAAGCGGTCGGCGATACCGGCGACGACGATGATCCGCTCGGTCGACATGCAGATCTGGCCCTGGTTGAAGAAGGCGCCGTAGACCGCCGCATCGACCGCGCGGTCCAGGTCGGCGTCGTCAAGCACCACCAGCGGCGCCTTGCCCGACAGCTCGAGCAGGCAGGGCTTCAGGTGCCGCGCAGCCATCACCGCCACCTCACGCCCCACGCGGGTCGAGCCGGTGAAATTGATGCGCCGGATCGCCGGATGCGCGATCAGCCGCTCGACGACACCCTCGGACTGATCGTGGGCGTTAGTGACGACATTCGCGGCCCCGGCGGGCAGGCCCGAGGCGTTGATCCGCTCGATCATGCGAGTGTGCGTCAGGGGGCAGTGTTCGGACCCCTTCATCACCACGGTGTTCCCGCAGGCAAGCGGCGCGGCGATGGCGCGCGCGGCCAGCGTGATGGGTGCGTTCCACGGCGCGATCCCCAGCACCACGCCTGCAGGCTGGCGGCGCAGGACCGATCCCGGATCGCCGGGCGCCGGTTCATCGCCAAGCGCATCGCAGAGGGTGGCGGCCTGGCGAAACACCGCCATGGCAAGGTCGATGTTGAATTCCGTCCAGGACGGCGCAGCGCCGATCTCGATCGACGCCAGATCGACGAGCGTGGCGCGGTCGCTGTCGAGCGCCGCGGCTGCTGCATGCAGATGCGCAGCGCGCGCCCCGGGCGGCAGCATCGACCACGCGCTGAACGCGTCTGCGGCCGCGTTCGCGGCGCGATCGGCCTCGGCCATTGCCTGCGCGGTATCCCGCGTCGACAGCGCCGACGGCCGATCCGTGATCGGTCCCGGTTCGAACACTCAAGTCTCCTCCCCTGTCGCGGTAGAGCAGAGTGTCATCTCTCCCGCGTGCAGCCGTTTCCGGCGTGCCCTTTGAACATTGGGCAGGCGAGGCTGGCTGAAAATACGAATATCCGGCGATTGAATATTGATTTTCGGGATTCGGGGGGCATGATCGCGGGATGCGCCCTGTTCACCCCACGCGACCAAGACAGCCATGACGGGCGTTTCCGCGTTGCCGCGCAGCGGCCTTCCGTTCCATGCCGAGGTCGTGCGCACCGGTCTTTCGCCCCGATACCTGGGCGGGCTGGTCGAGATCCCCGGACGCTCCAAGCAGATCATCCTTCTGGAACAGGGGGCCCTGACGCTCGACCGCTTGGAGGTGGCAGAGCATGTGGAGGGCCCCGCGATCCTGTGGATCACAGATCAGGATGCGGTGCGGGTGCGGGCGCGCGCGGGCAGCACCGTCGGCCACCTGATCCTTGGCGAGACGACACTGGCGAATGCCATCGGCCACAAGCCCGAAGCGGTGGACCTGCGGCTCTTGGCGGGGCGCAGCTTTCGGCTGTCGCTGGCGGGGGACGACGGCTTTCGCTCGGACGTGCAGCGCGCGTTCGACCTGATCCTGCGCGAGGCTTACGGACGCGCGCCGGGCTATGAGACCGTGACCGAGGCGCAGATCCGTGTGCTGCTCGTGCTCTTGTGGCGCAACACCGCGCGCCCCGATGCCCTGCGCGCCGCGCCTGCGACGTCGGCGGTGATCCTCCAGCGGTTTCGCCAGATGGTCGAGACGCATTTCCGCGACCGCTGGACCGTGGCCCGCTACAGCGCCGAGTTGGGCGTGTCGCCCGACCGTCTGCACGGCATATGCGCGCGCGTCCTGGGCACCCCGCCGCTGCGACTGATCCACGGCCGCACCGCACAAGAGGCTGAGGTGCTGCTGGAACGCTCGACCCAGACACTGGACCAGATCGCCGCCTATCTCGGATTTCGCAGCACACCGCAGTTCAGCGCCTTCTTCCGAGCCGAGACAGGCCACCCCCCGGGTGCCTGGCGCAAGGCCGTCCGCCAAGACGGCGAGCCCCGCGCCGCAGTTCAAAAGCGTAGCTACTCGGATTGGCCGTGAGCGGCAGCATCAACGGTAAAGGTGCGCAACGGGCGGGAAGATTTGGTAGCGGAGGAGGCCACCAAGTTAGTGTCCGACGATGTCTACCGATACCCTGCGTTGTCGATGTAAATCAGAGATTTATATGATTTTTGTGTCCATATAGGTCTTGATAAGCCTACATGTTTCCTCCATATTTTAGGGGTAGAGAATGGGTAGGTATCAGCCATGGCAAGCGGCATTCACCGGCTTTCGGATCGGCAAATCAAAGCACACAAGCAACGCGGGCGACTGTCGGACGGCGGCGGGCTTTACCTGCAAGTCAGCACGTGGGGCACGAAGTCTTGGGAATTCCGGTTCACGCTTCACGGCAAGACCCGCACCATGGGGCTAGGTCAGTACGAACTTGTGCCGCTCAAGAAGGCGCGGGAAGAAGCCGAAGCCCTTCGTCAACTCGTGCGCGAAGGCAATGACCCCATAGAGGCACGCAACGCCGCGAAGCTGAAAGCGCAGATAGAGGCCTCAACTTCCATCCTGTTCAAAGACGCCGTTGAAAAGTGCATCGCGCGGAAGGAAGGCGAATTTCGCAGCGATAGGCACCGTAAGAACTGGCGTCGCAGCATGGACGCCTATGCGGTGCCGGTCATTGGCGACATGAACGTCGCGCACGTCACGACACAAGACATTCTGCGAGTGCTGAACCAGCCGGTTGACGATGGCACCCTGTGGGAAAACAGAACCGAAACCGCGTCGCGCCTTCGTGGCCGCATTGAAAATGTCCTGTCGTGGGCCACGGTCGCGGGCTTCCGTAGCGGCGACAATCCGGCGCGATGGATGGGCAACCTAAAGGAACTTCTGCCGACACCTTCCAAGGTGGCAAAGGTCACGAAGCAACCCGCCCTATCTCAAGCGGACCTACCGAAGTGGTTTGCCGACATGCGCAAGCGCGACGGCATGGCCGCACGGGCGCTGGAATTCTTGACGTTGTGTGCATCGCGGTCGGGCGAGATACGCGGCGCGACATGGCAAGAAATCGACCTAGACGCCCGCATGTGGAAGATACCGGGCGCGCGCATGAAAATGGAACGCGACCACCGCGTGCCGCTGTCCGACGCCGCTATTGCGGTGCTAGAAGCGCTTCCGCGTATCGAGGGGTCAGACTACGTGTTCCCTGCCGTCCGGGGCGGTGCCCTGTCCGATGCGGCCCTGTCAGCCGTCATGCGCCGGATGCACGCCGCCGAATTGAAGGCGGGCCGGAAAGGGTGGCTAGACCCGGACAGCGGGCTTCCTGCCGTGCCCCACGGCCTGCGCTCGACCTTCCGCGTATGGACGGCAGAACGGGGCTACGACCACCACATGTCGGAAATGGCCCTTGCCCACAACGTAGGCTCGACCGTCGAACGGGCATACCAGCGTAGCGACATGGTAGAGCGCCGCCGCGCCATGATGGCGGATTGGGCGGGGTATTGTCGTGGCGAGGCGACCGCCGATAACGTTGTGCAGCTTCACGCGGGGGCCGTGTGATGGCGAAGGTTCCATATGGTGTGAGCGTCCACAATCCGAACGAAGCGGACGAAGCTTGGACGAAGCTAGCGACCATAAATGAACACCTAGAAGCGGGCGAACCTATCCCGCCCGACTTGGCGCGGTGGCTTGGTGGCGCAATCGCGTATTCGGGCCAAGACCCCGACGAATTTTTGCGCCGGTTGGGCGTGAAGCGCGGGCGCGGCGCGGCGAGGCGCAACCCCGACGCGTGGCGCGTGTACGGTCGCCGCGTGTGTGAACTCGAAGACGAAGGCATGAAGGCCGAAGAGGCCCTTGCGCAAGTTCTTACCGAGACGGACGACATGTTCAGCCGGTCGCAGCTTCAAAACCTTCGTGACGAATACCGCGCGACGCGCGATGCTGCGCTGAACCCCGAATAAGGCCGATTATGAACGACGACGACGTGAACCGCTCCATTATTGACCGGGACAATCTGCCCGCAAATTTTCCTACCCACAGGCATTCTCCGCAGTTTTGGGAACAGCTTGGCCGCACCGTCGCAACATTCGGGTTTCTGGAAGAAGTCTTAGGCAAGGCAATCTTCGCGTTCACAGCAACGCGCAATTACTCCGCCGAAGAAATCGATGCGGCCTATCAGGCATGGCTACCGCAGCTTGAGCGCGCGTTGACCGATCAGCTTTGGAACTTGGCCGAATCGTACGGAAAGGCCGCACGCGATAACCCTGCGACCACGACGACGAACATAGACGAACTGGTTGAAGACATTAAGAAGGCGACCGTCGTTCGCAATGTGCTTTGCCATGGATCATGGCGAACACCGGACGTGAACGGCGCATCCGTGCCGCTATTTATCAACCGACAAAAGCAAAAGTTCGATACGGCAATTGACCTTGCGTACTTAAAGCAAGTGCAAGCGCACGTCGCAGAACTGGCGTGCAGCGTCGTAGATACCGTAACGCACATGGGCTGGCAGTTTCCCGGCGGCGCGGGGCCGGGAAAACCGATCATGTAGCTAGGCGATACGCGTCTGCCACCAATTCCACGGGTTCGGTGGCAGCTTGCCTGTGGGAACCTTGGCAAACCTTGGACTTATTAGTGACCAAGGAGCCAACCCTATGAACACCCAAGCCAATACCCCCGCGCCGCCCGCCGCCTGCACCCTCATGCGCCCCGCCGACGTGTCCCGCATCACCGGCATGAAGCGCAGCACCCTCTACAACCATATCGACAAGGGCACGTTCCCCCGCCCCGTGAAGTTGGGCGAGCGTTTCGCCGTGTGGCCGTCCGACGAAGTGCAGGCAATCTTGAACGCCCGCATTGCCGGGAAGTGTGACGACGAAGTTCGCGTGCTTGTCGGCGAACTCATGGAAGCGCGCAAGCATCGCGGGTAGTGGCATGGCAGAGAATATCTCTACCGCGTCGATCATCCAAGCCACTGCGATAACGAATAAAATTCCTAGATACGCGTCTATTTGCGCGATCTACCCACGCGCTACCCATAGGCACGCCCGAAATGACAGCAAATCCGTTCCGAAACCCACCCCCCGGCCTTCTAGGCGAACTGGCCGATTTCATCTACCGCGCGGCACCGCGACCCGTGCCCGAAATCGCGCTAGCGGGTGCAGTCGCGTACATGTCGGGTATCACCGGGCGAGCGTTCAACGTATCGGGCACGGGGTTGAACCAGTACGTGTTGCTGGTCGCGGAAACCGGGCGCGGGAAAGAAGGCGCACGTAGCGGCGTCCTGCGGTTCGTCGGCTACACCAAAAGCGGCGCGTGGCACGACGGCGACATTCCGAACCAACTGCCGACGGTAGACGAACACATGGGGCCAGCCGACATTGCGTCGGGGCAAGCCCTAATAAAGTACCTTGGCACGTCTCGCAGCTTCGTCGCGTTCGTCGGCGAATTCGGCCACACGATTGAACGTATATGCCATCCCCGCGCTTCGGCGTCGGACGTGACGCTTAGAAAGGTTTTGCTAGACCTGTTCAACTTGAGCGGCGAACACGACGTATTGCACCCCACAATCTACAGCGACAAAGCGAACAACACCGACGCCGTAGACAGCCCGGCGTTCAGCCTGTTCGGCGAAACGTCGCCGCAAGCCCTATACCCGCACCTTAGCGAAAGCATGGTGGCCCTTGGCCTTCTGCCGCGCTTCACGCCCATAGTCTACGAAGGGCCGCGCACCGCACAGAACCCGGACGCACAAAGGGCCTTGCCCACAGGCCAGACAGTGCGACGGTTCGCCGATCTTGTCGCACGTTGTGCGCATCTGAACGCCCGCAACGCCGTCGTGCATGTCCCGCTTTCCCGCGACGCCTACGACTTCGCAGGGCCGGGCGGATACGTCGATAGCATCGCCGACGGCATAATCAACGCCGAAGCGGGCGTGATGGCCGAACTTTGGAACCGCGCCCATATCAAGACCCTGAAACTTGCTGCGCTTGTCGCTGTGGGCAGGGATCACGCCGCGCCCGAAATCAGCCTACCCGAAGCGCAATGGGCGTTTGCGGTTGTGCAACACGGTATCGAAGCTTTGGCCCGTAAATTCGACGCGGGCGAAGTTGGTGAGACGACGGACGAAGCGAAACAAGAAAAGGTCTTCGTCGCGTCTGTAGTCCGGTATCTCGCCGAAGAATACCACAAGCTGCCACGTTTGCGGGCTACGCGGGAAATGCACGCGGACCACATCGTTCCGCTGTCGTATTTGCAGCAAGACCTATTGCAGAAGTCGGCATTCAAGAAAGATCGGCTTGGAGCCAACGTAGCTTTGAAGCGGACAATTCAAAGCTTTCTTGACGGTGGCGACCTGCAAGAACTCGGACGCGCGGATTTGCAGAGTTACGGTACGCGCGGAAAAGCCTACGGAATTGCCAATGCGAAGCGGTTTACTTCCGAAGGGTCGTCGTAGTGCCGTCATGTAGTGAATTGCAGTGTGGCCCTACTGCGTCTAAGTGATTGAAAACAAACGAGTAGTATGTGTAGTGCCGTAGTAGCGTAAAATCACCAAACCACCCCATAATATAAGACCGTACGGTATATATACTACAATACTACATACTACATTTATATATTACATTAATTATTTCATTAACTTATCTGTAGATCGGCGGAATACCACGGCTACCACATGACGAAACAGAAGGAACGTAGACATGAAGCGCAACGACGAAGAAACCGCACCGACGCCAAGCCAAGTCTTGCGCGAACTGTGGCGTCGCATTCAGGAAACGAACAACGACGACATGGCAATCAAGCTAATCGGCGAAGCCGCACGGTGGGTTAATATCGTAGAGGCCGAACGGACTGCACGCGCGGCCCGCAGTGACCCCGAATGACGGCCTGCATGTGCCACGCTGTGGGCAATCCCGCCGCGCGCGCTGTGTCGCCCCATGGCAGGCGCTTCGGCCTTCCCGGAAGGGTAGTGACAGCCGATGCCGACTTGGCGCTGTACGGCCCGTTCCTGCGCCCCTGCGACGGCCTCGGCGTGACCGGAACAACGGCAATCACTGTCTAGTTTTTCCATTGTTTTCCAACGACTTGATTTGCTCTTGACCGAAGATCGGAATGCCCGCAAGCCGTAGATAAGGACACCTTAACGGGCTGATTTTGACGGTTTCAGGCAATGGCAAATCCCGCAGTAGCAAGCACTTGGGGTCAGACCCCCCACCCCCCGGCGAACGCTCGCCGTGTGCGCGTTCGGCTTGAGACGGTGCAAGACGCCCGCAAGGAAATGTCGAAGCTGTACCGCGAAGCCCGCGCCGGGAAGATCGACATACAGGACGCCAGCCGGTTGGCGAACATTCTCATGCTTATCGGTCGAATGATCGAAGGTAGCGACCTTGAGCAACGGCTTGAAGCCTTGGAAGCGGGGGAACGCTAATGGCCCGCTTCCTCAAAAGCAGATTGGTGAAGTTGGAACAGCGCGGGAAGCGACCAAGCGTCGTTCGCAATACCGTCCTGACAATCGACGCACTGACCGGCGCAATCATCGGCCCGAAGCCCAAGCGCCATTTCATGGTCGTAGCGGACCACGGCACCGACGACGAATGGCAAGTCGCGCTCTTGGCGCAGCAAGCTCGACTAATCACGGAAGCGTCCGTCGCAACAGAAGAAGGAACGGCACAATGAACACCGCATATCTTGTCCCCGGACAGACCGAGAAGCTAATCAGCTTGCAAGCCCGCACTTACCTGCGCACCAAGCTTGGCGACCCGGAACGTTTTCCGAGCGTGAAGGCGCAAATGACGGCGCTGCAAGACAGCATTGTCAGTTCGGCCACCAAGGCGAAGGCGCTTGCGGGCGATTTGACGCGCACCAAGCCGCAACTGCATTTGCTTGGCAAGGAAATCGCCATGCGCGCGTCCGCACCCATACGCCAGCACGCCGAACTTTTCGCAAGAAAGGCCGTCGAACTTATGGACGACGGCAAGGCGCTTGCCGACAGCGTGCTTGGGCCGCGCGAAGGCTACGGTTATGTCGATAGCGAAATTCGCGGTTGGATTAGGGATCAGGTGAAGACCCCCGAAGGAATGCAGGCAGTCAGCACCCTGTACAAGTCGGATAAGAACGTCGCGTCCGTCCTCTATTCGTCGCCGTATTTCCTACTTGGGATCAGCGAGGCGCTGCACGGCAAGATGGCCGCAACCGCCGTCGAAAAGTTCGCGCCGAAAGGGGCGGCTTTGTTGACCGAAGGCGCGGCCCTTTCGAAGATCGTAGGCAACTACGAAAGCGTCGTATCCGACATTCACAATAGCTTCTATTCCGCCGAAGTCGTCGCCAAGGCCGAAGCCTCGCGGGTTGAAGTCGATTAATCGGGCTTGCTCGACTGTCGCCGACCCCAAACCGTTCCGTGTGCCACGGGCAACTGCCGCGTCTTCGGGCGCGGCCTTTTTCTTTTCTCTACAGTATCTATGGTAGCATTGCTATTGAAGACGACATGTAGGGGTGGCGATGCTTGTTGCTGAACTTGAGGGAAACCGAATCGACGCGTTCACAGCCGAACGCGGGCCAACCTACCACTGCCCGAAATGTCGTGGCGAAGTCGTGCTTAAGAAGGGCCGGAAGGTCGTTCACCACTTCGCACACAAGCCGCCAACGGACTGCACATGGGCGACAGGCGAGACACGCGCCCACATGGAAGCGAAGGTAATCGTTTCGGACGCACTCACGGCACGCGGGCTACGGGCAGAACTGGAATTCATCGTCAACACGTTGCCGGGCGACCGACGCGCCGACGTTATGGCGTGGTCGCCAAAGGGGCTACAAATCGCGTTTGAACTGCAACATACGCCGATTGGGCTAGACGAAATTGAGCGTCGCGCTTCGTCCTACGCCCGCGCAGGTGTCACGCAAATCTGGATACCCTTCCTTACGTCGAAGGTATGGGACGAAGGCGTGCCCCGGCAGGGTGGTTGGTTTGTCGAACGCTACTCGCCCCGCAACTTCGAACGTTGGGTGCATGGCTTCAACGGCAAAAACGGCATGTGGATGTATGACCCCGCCGACAAGGTGTTTTGGCTAGGACGCCTCGCAGGGCACCAAGTCTACGTCGAAGAAACGACGTGGTATTCCGAAGGTGGTGAAGAAAACTACGGCGGCGGATTCTACAAGTATTCCAAACGTTTCAAGGAACTAACCTTAGAAGGGCCGTTCAAAGCCGAAGACCTGTTGATAAAGGTGTCGTCGCGTCGCGCATTCAGCACGTCCGGTTACAACTGGCCCGCCGCACGCATCGCCAATCTTGTGCCCGCCTGAACCCGTTCCAGATTGGGGTAGATTGTGGGTAGATGCGGCGCTATTCGAAATTATTCAATAAAATCAAGGATATGTGGTAGCGGAGGAGGGACTTGAACCCCCGACACGCGGATTATGATTCCGCTGCTCTAACCAACTGAGCTACTCCGCCACGAAGTGCGGTGGACGTACGGAAACGACCGCGCGCCGTCAAGCGCCTTTTCGGTGCGTTTTCCCGATCGGCGGCCCGTGCTAGGCTGCGCGCAAGGAGACTTCACCATGCGCCACCTCGTTCCCGCCCTTCTGGCCGGTCTGGCCTTCCCCGCCACTGCGCAGGAGTTCAGCGTGACCGGCGTTGCGCCGGGCGACACGCTGAACATCCGTGCCGACATCATGGCCCATGACAGTTATGCCGATGCTCCGTTGATCGGGGTGATAGCGCCTGATGCGCAAGGCGTGCGCGGCACCGGCCGCAGCGTGATGCTGAACGGCTCGACCTGGCGCGAGGTGCGGTCGGGCGGAGTGACGGGCTGGGTCAACGACGCCTTCCTGTGGATCGAGGCGCCGTTCCCGAATGAGGCGGCCTTTTCCTGCTTCGGGACCGAGCCGTTCTGGTCGCTGTCCTTCGATGCCGAAACGGGAGAGGCGCGGCAGATGGACCGTCCGGCGCCCACCGATCTGACCGTCACGGACTGGCGGGCGGCGGCAGGGCGGCGGGACGTGCGGCGCTACAGACTCGATCCCGGCGCCGAAAGCCCGATCATCGAAGCCATCGTCGCCCATACCGGCCAGTGCAGTGACGGCATGTCGGACTTCAGCCATGCCTATGCCGTCTATGTCCTCGGCTGGGCGCCGGACGATCTGTATGCGGGCTGCTGCACCTTGAAGTGAGGATGCGGCCCGCGCCACTGGGGCACGGGCCGCCGCACCGGATCGTGCCGGTTCAGTTGATCGCGACCTTGGTGTCGGCCGTGTCGCCCGCCGTCAGCGAGATCGGAAAGTCATAGGTCGCCCCGCCATGCCGAAGGCGCGCGATGTAGTCGCCCGCCGTCAGGGTGAAGATGGGCACCGCGTTGCCTGACCGGGTGATTTCCTCTCGGTTGCCCTGAAGGTCGGTCTCGGGCGACAGGATGTACCAGAAGATGTCGCCGTCCAGCGGTGCGCCGCCCTCGGACACCAACGCGGTCAGTTTCAGGTGCGCCGCGTTCTGGTCGACCTCGATGTCCGCCAGCGACCCTGCATCCACCGACAAGGCGCGCGAGGTGATGGCATCGCCGTGGCGGACGACGAGGTGATAGTCTCCGGCGGGCAGCTTGAAGATAGGCTTGGCGCTGCCGGACCGGGTGACTTCCTTTCGGTTGCCCTGCAGGTCGGTCTGTGCTTCGTAGACCCACCAGAACGGGCCATCCTCTGACGGGGCCATGCCTTCGGTCAGGACCGACGCAAGCCGCACATAGCCGACGTTCATGTCCAGCACAGGCTCGAGCAGGCTGTCGGCGTCGATGCTGAAATCGAGGCTGGCAAAGGCAACGCCGTGACGCGCGACCATGTGATAGTCACCTGCCGGAAGCCGGAACAGCGACACCGCGCTGCCCGACCGGGTGACTTCCTTTCGGTTGCCCTGGAGGTCCTTCCGGGCCTCGTAGACCCAGTAGAACATGTCGTCGTCCAGCGGCGCGGCGCCGGTCGTCGGGATCGCGGAGGCGCGGACATAGCCGACGTCCATGTCGAAGACGAATTCGGTGAGCGACCCGGCCCCGACCTCGATCACCGCATTCTGGAAGGCCACGCCGTGGCGGGCGACGACGTAGTATTCGCCCACCGGAAGCCGGAACAGCGGCACGGCACTGCCGGAGCGGGTGATCTCTTCTCGGTTGCCTTCAAGGTCGGTACGGTTCTCGTAGACCCAGTAGAACATCTCGTCATCGAGAGCCGTGCCGCCCGCCGTCGCCTCGGCGCTGAACCGGGCGTGACCGGCGTTCATGTTGACGACCAACTCGGTCAGGGTTCCCGGGCTGACCGTTGCGGTCACCGTCTGGAATGCTACGCCGTAGCGCGCGACGATCCTGTAGGTGTCGGCGGGCAACTCGAACAACGGCTCGGCGGACCCGCTGCGCGTGACCTCGGCAAAGTCGCCGTTCAGGTCGGCCTCGTCGTCGGTGATCCAGTAGAACATCTCGTCCGTGACGATCTCGCAGTCTTCGCACAGCTTGGCGCGCACGCGCAGACCTTGCGGACCCGACGCGACCGGCTCCGGTTCGGCCTGGGCGACGACGACCGGCTCGGGTTCGGGGATGGGTTCCGGTTCGGGCGCCTCGGCCTTGATGACCTCGACCGTCCGGGCCAGCGTTTCGGTCAGTTGCGCACTGTCGGCGGCGGCCAGGAACAGACCGCCGGTTTCATCGGCAAGGCAGGCCAGCTGCGCCGCGTCCTCGGACCCAAGATCGAAGCCGATCACATGGGTGGTGAAATCGATGCCCGTTGCAGCCAACTCGCGCCCCAGCGCGCACGGATCGGCATTGCAGGTCTCAAGCCCGTCGCTGACTAGGATCACCGTGGCCTTTTCCTCGGTGTAGCGCAGCGCACCTGCAGCTTGCCGCACGGCATCGGACAGCGGCGTCTTGCCCACGGGGCTGACGCCATTGACCGCGGCGGCGAAGGCGGCCTTGTCGAGGCGCTGCGGCGGCACGACAAGTTCGATGTCCTCGCAGACGCCGCGCTGGCGGTGTCCGTAGGCCATCAGCCCAAGGGCGATATCCTCGTCCCAGTCGTCCAGCATGTCGCCGATCACGTCGCGCGCGATCTCGATCTTCGACACGCCGCCGATCTGGCCCCACATGCTGCCCGACCCGTCGAGCACCAGAATCACGTTCTGGCTGGTCTGAGCCTGCGCCGCGCCCGAAAGCACGCCAAAGCCGACCGCCGCTGTCGTCAAAACACGTTGAAACCAGTTCATGTCACCCTCCACCGTTTCTAGATCAGATGGACGTAGCGTAACCCCGGTATCATGGCGGGTCTGTGAAGCTGGTCACGTCCTCGTTTCGGCGGTTTGACATTGCGGGCAGGCCTGCGATCCTTGGTCCTGCACAGGATCAGGAGGCCGACATGAAGGTCGCAAACACGCATTATCGGTCGATCTGGCATGACGCGGACGCGGACGAGGTGCGCATCATCGACCAGCGCTGGCTGCCGCACGAGTTCCGCGTCGTGTCCTTGCGCAGCCGCGCCGATTTCGTGACCGCGATCCGCGACATGTGGGTGCGGGGCGCGCCGCTGATCGGGGCGACCGCCGCCTATGCCATCGCCCGCGAGATGGAGCGTGATCCGTCGGATGCCAACCTGTCGAGCGCGCGCGAAGACCTGCACGCGACGCGGCCCACCGCGATCAACCTGCGCTGGGCGCTCGACCGGATGCGCGCCGAGCTGCTGCCGTTGCCCGAGGCCGAGCGGGCGGCAGCGGCGTTCCGCAAGGCTGCCGAGATCTGCGACGATGACGTTGAAACCAACCGGATGATCGGCGTGCACGGCCTGACGCTGATCCGGGACATCGCGGCGCGGAAACCTGTGGGCCAGCCCGTGCGCGTGTTGACCCATTGCAACGCCGGTTGGCTTGCCACGGTCGATTGGGGCACCGCCACGTCGCCCATCTATCACGCGCACGAGGCGGGCATTCCGGTGCATGTCTTCGTTGACGAGACGCGCCCGCGTAATCAGGGGGCGCTTCTGACCGCGTGGGAGATGGCGGGGCACGGCATCCCGCATGACCTGATCGTGGACAACGCGGGCGGGCACCTGATGCAGCGGGGCGAGGTGGACCTGTGCATCGTCGGAACCGACCGGACGACCGCGACGGGCGACGTGTGCAACAAGATCGGCACCTATCTCAAGGCGCTTGCCGCCGCGGACAATGGCGTGCCCTTCTACGTCGCGCTGCCGTCGTCCACGATCGACTGGACGGTATCGGACGGGCTGGCCGAGATCCCGATCGAGGAACGCGCTGGGCGCGAGGTGACGCATGTGCAGGGCAAGCTGCCGGACGGCACAACGGGCGAGGTGCAGATTTCCCCCGATGCCACGGGCGCCCGCAACCCCGCCTTTGATGTCACGCCCGCGCGTCTGGTCAGCGGTCTTGTGACCGAGCGCGGGGTATGCGAGGCGTCCGCTGCCGGTCTTGCGGGCCTGTTCCCCGAGCGCGGCGCGGCTTGACCCGCGCGGCCGCAGGGCCAATTGAACCTATTCCGTCCGGGCCGCGTTGGCCCCTGATTGCCGCAAGGTGAACCCCTGCGGCCAAGAAGCAATATACGAGGTTACCGATGGCAGTGAGATGTCTGCGCGTTCTGTTCACCCTGCTTGTCATGAGTATTCTGTCAATCGGTCCGGCAGGGGCACAAAGCGGAGATACTCCGGCTGCCGACAGCGGTGACATCGCCGCCGGTGCTGCAGAGGCGCAGCTTCCGCCCGAGGCGCAGGCGCTGCTGGACGTGCTGCGCAACCCCGAGGCGCGGGATGCCCTGATCGCACGGCTGGAGGCGGTCGCCGCACCCCAGACGGCGGGAGAGGCGGCGGCCGAGACCGTCGACGAAGTGCTGCCGGGCACCACCACCGAAAACGCATCCTTCGGGCGCCGCGTTGCAGTCCTGACGCAAGACATCGCGACGACCGTGACGGGCGAGCTTCAGCAATCGTGGTCGCGGCTCCAGCGGTCGGGCAGTATCTTTACCTCGCTCAGCGGCCGCGAGCTTGACGTCTTGTTCGAGGCACTGACCCAGCTTGCCGCAATCATCGTCGCCACGGTCGTCGTGTTCACCGCCCTGCGGATGCTGGCTCGGCCGATCTACGGACGGATGGGCGCGCGGGCGGACGGGGCGCCGCTGCTGCGCACCGTGCTGCTGTATGCCGGATCGGCGGTCATGGATGTGCTGATCGTCGTGATCGCCTGGCTTGCGGGCTATGCCATCGCCACGCTGGTGCTGGGCGACTTCGGACAGGTCGGCATCCGTCAGGCGCTGTATCTCAACGCCTTCCTGCTGGTCGAGATGGCCAAGGTCGGCGTGCGGCTGCTGTTCTCGCCCGCGACCGAGAAGCTGCGGATTCTTCCGTTGGCGGACGGCGCGGCGAGATACCTGTCGGGGCGGATCAACATCATCCTCAGCGTGCTGGGCTACGGGCAGCTTCTGGTGATCCCGATCCTGAACCAGAACGTGTCGTTCGCGGCGGGGCGCAGCGTGTCGGCGATCCTTGCGCTGGCGGTGCTGATCTACCTTGTGGGGCTGGTGCTGCACAAACGGCAGGCCGTCACCGAATGGCTGCTTGGTGACGAAGAGGCGAAGCCCAAGCGCAACTCTCTCAAGACGCTGGCGCGCAGCTGGCATCTTTTCGCGCTGGCATACCTCTTGGTGATGTTCTTCATCGTGATGACCCAGCCCGGCCCGCAGGTGTTCACCGCGATCTTCAACAGCTTCAAGGTGGCCGGTGTCATCGTGCTGGGTATCATCGTGTCGAACGCGATGACGAAGGCGATCAAGTCCGGCTTCTCGTTGCCGTCCGGCCTTCACCAGCGGCTGCCGCTGCTTGAGGTGCGGTTGAACCAGTTCGTGCGCCGGGCCCTGACCGCGCTGCGCGTGGTGATCGTGATCGCCGTCGCGCTGATTGCCGCTGATCTGCTGGGCTTTCTTGATGTCGGCGGTTGGTTCGAGACCGACCTTGGCCTGCGCGCTTCGGGCATGGTGGTCAGTGTCACGCTGATCCTTCTGGGGGCCTTCGCGGTGTGGTTGGCGCTGTCAAGTTGGGTGGATTATCGCCTCAACCCCGATTTCGGATCGGCTCCGTCGTCGCGCGAGAAGACGCTTCTGACGCTTCTGCGGAATGCGGCCACCATCGCGCTGGTGATCGTGACGCTGATGTTCGTCTTGGCCGAGATCGGGCTGAACATCGGGCCGCTTCTGGCCTCTGCCGGTGTTCTGGGTTTGGCCATCGGTTTCGGTGCCCAGAAGATGGTGCAGGACATCATCACCGGCGTGTTCATCCAGTTCGAAAACGCGATGAACGTGGGTGACGTGGTGACCGTGGGCGGCACCACCGGCACGGTCGAAAAGCTGACGATCCGGTCGGTCAGCCTGCGCGATTTGCAAGGGTCGTATCACATCATCCCGTTCTCGTCGGTCGACATGGTCACCAACTACATGCGCGATTTCGCCTACTGCGTCGCCGACATGGGCGTCGCCTACCGCGAGGATGTGGGCGAGGTGAAACAGGCGATGTTCGACGCTTTCGAGGAACTGCGCGGGGACGAGGCCGTGGGCCCGAACATCATCGCAGAGATGGAATGGTTCGGCCTGAACAGTTTTGGCGACAGCGCCATCGTGTTGCGGTCGCGGATCAAGACCAAGCCGGGCGCGCAATGGGGCGTTGGCCGGGCCTATAATGCGATCTGCAAGCGCATTTTCGACGAGCGCGGCATCGAGATCCCGTTCCCCTACCAGACCATCACCTTTGCCGAGAGCAAGAGTGGCGCGACGCAGGCGATCAAGATCGCGTCCGCGAAGGCCTCGGACAAGGAAACCCAAGGCGGTCAGGAGGTGATCGAAGGCACGGCATCAGAGCCGGACCACCGCGAGACCGACCACGACCTCAAGGCGCGCGGGTCGGGCAGGGAAGACTGACGGGGCGTCGGCGCGCGCGAGGTGGCTCAGGCCACTTGCGCGCGCGGTCCCCGGGCGCGGACCAGAAGCATCAGCATGATCGCGATGTTGACGAAGTTCCACGCGATGCCGTTCAGGAACGCCAACTGGTAGGATCCGCTCACGTCATAGATCCAGCCTGACATCCAGCCGCCAAGCGCCATTCCGACGATGGTGGCCATGATGACGAACCCGACCCGCGATCCTGCCTCGCGGCTGGGCATGTATTCGCGAACGATGACGGCATAGCTGGGGACGATGCCGCCCTGTGACAGCCCGAAGATCAGGCTGACAAGATAGAGCGACGTCAGCCCGTCCGTCGGCAGGTAGAGGAACAGCGCAAGGCACTGTCCCGCCGAGCCGATCAGGAGCGTCTTCACGCCGCCGAGCCAGTCGGCAAGGAACCCCGACGCCAGCCGCGACACGACGCCGCCCATCAGCATCAGCGACAGCATCTCGGCGCCGACGGCGGGGCCATAGCCAAGATCGACGCAGAAGGCGACGATATGGACCTGCGGCATCGACATCGCCACGCAGCAGGCGACCCCGGCAAGGCCGAGGATCAGCATCAGCGTGCGCGGGCTGAACGGCACCGATTTGGCGCGCAGGGCGGCGGCGGCATCGGCGCGTTGCGTCGCCTCGACGGGCAGGCGGCGGCGCAGGAACAGCGACAGCGGGATCGCGATGGCGGGCACCAGAACCGCGACGGTCATGTAGACCGCACGCCAGCCGCCTTCGGCCATCACACCGGCCAGGGCCACCGGCCAGATCGCGCCGGACAGGTAGTTGCCGCTGGCCGCGATGGCGACAGCGATGCCGCGCCGTTTCAGGAACCAGTGCGACACGTCCGCGATGAGCGGGCCGAACGACGCCGCCGTGCCGAGGCCGATAACCAGTTGCAGCACCGCCAGCGTCGTGACCGAGGGCGCGATGCTGGCCAGCGCGAACCCCGCGCCGATCATCACCGCGGCGCCCGACAGCGCCCAACTGACGCCGAACCGGTCCACCGCCCGCCCGATAAGCAGATTGCCCAGGGCAAAGCCGATCATCGTCGTGGTATAGGGCAGCGACGCCGCGCCCCGGTCCACGCCGAATTCCGCCTGCACGGCAGGCAGGATGACGATGAAGGACCACATGCCCACGTTCCCGACGATGCCGATGGCAAGCGAGACTGCAAGGCGGGTCCAGGAATAGGCGCTGTCGTGAATGTCGGTGCGGTTCATGGCGCGGACGTTAGGCGCGGAGGCGCCACTCTGCCAAGCGCAAACGACGGGGCGTTGCGCTTGCAGCAGGGCCGCCCCCCCGCTACATCCCGGCAGACGGCCCGCACCACTGCACAGCGCAAGGACCGAAACCGCCCAATGTTCCCGCGTCGCCATTTCGCGCTGATCTGGTCCGAGTTCAGGACTCGCAAGGCGGATTTCGTCTGGGGCCTGCTTGCGACGTTCCTGTCCTCGGTTGCGGGCCTGTTGCTGCCGCAACGCGCGCAGGTGCTGATCGGCGAGGCGTTCCCCTCTGGCGACGTGTCCCGCGTCGCGCGCGAACTGGGCCTGATCCTGTTCATTGCCGTCCTCGCACTCGCCTTCATGGCGCTGCGCAAGTTCCTGATGGACCGGATCAGCCACAAGCTGGCCACCGCGATGCGCGCGCGCCTGTTCGAGCGTGTGCTGACCGTATCGCCTCGTAGCCTACAAGAGGCGGAAGGCGGGCAGATCCTGTCGAATTTCTCGAACGACCTGCAGGTGTTCAACGATGCCATCCGGCAGGTGCTGTCGGTGACGATCCCCAGCGCGATCCTCATGGTCATCTACCTGTCCGCGACGGTCTATTACAGCTGGCAGCTGTCGCTGGTCCTGGTGCTGATCGCGCTGCCGATGGTGCTGGTCACCAGCTTCTACGGGCAGAAGATGTATCAGGCGTCGTCCGACAGCCAGACGCGTCTGGCGAACCTTCTCGACCAGTTGGGCGAGGTGCTGACGGGGGCGAAAGAGATCAAGCTGTTCGAGATGGAGCCGCGTGTGCGCAGCCGGTTCGACAAGCTGAACGCCGCCTCTCTCGAAGCGCATGTCCGGCGTGAATTCCACGGCACGATGCACCCGTTCGTGCTGTCGCTGACGGTGGCGCTGGGCATCTCGGTCCTGATCCTTGCCGCGACATGGCTTCTGGCGCGCGGCAGCGTCGAAGTCGGCGCCATCACCGCCTTCGTGGTCTGCCTTGGCCTTGCCTATGCGCCGTTGCAGGAATTCGCCAACTCGATCAGCCGGGTGGTGCAACTGTCGACGATCATGGACCGGATCGAGACCGTTCTGACCCTGCCGCCCGAGCGTGATGTCGAGCCGTCGCCCGCCTCGATCCCGCGCAAGGGCGGTCTGCGGTTCGACAAGGTGCGTTTTGCGTACGGATCGGGCGCGTTCTTCGAGGATTTCACGCTGGAGATCGCGCCCGGCGAACGGGTGGCCGTGGTCGGCCCGTCCGGTGCTGGCAAGTCCACGCTCTTGGAAATGATCCCGCGCTTTCTGAACATAGACGGCGGGCGGATCGAGATCGACGGCAACGACATCGCCGCCATGCCGCTGCGCGATTTGCGCGGGCAGATCGGGCTGGTGCTGCAGCAGCCGTTCCTGTTTCGCGCCTCGCTGCGCGACAACCTGATCGTCGGTGCGCAAGGCGCGACCGACGCGCGTATCCGCGAAGTCGCGGCGATGGCGCGCGTCGACCAGTTCGCCGAGGAATTGCCGCAAGGCTACGACACGCTGATCGACCCCGGCGGCACAAACCTGTCGGTCGGTCAGCGCCAGCGCATCGCCATTGCGCGCGTGTTGTTGAAAGACCCGCCGATCCTTCTGCTGGACGAGCCGACATCCGCGCTCGACAGCGAAAGCGAGCGGCTGGTGACGGACGCGATCCAGCAGGTCAGCCACGCGCGGACGACGATCATCGTGGCGCACCGGTTGTCCACGGTGCGCGACGTGGACAGGATCGTGGTGCTTGACCGTGGCCGCATCGTCGAGATGGGTACCCATGACGCTCTGGTCTCGCAGGGCGGTCTGTTCGCCGATCTCGCCCGGTCCGGCGAGATCCTGGGCACCGCTTGATGCGGGCGCTGTTGCAGCGCGTGACCGAGGCGCAGGTCGCGGTGGACGGCGTTGTGATCGGGCGCTGCGGCTCCGGCCTTCTGATCCTTGTTTGCGCCATGCAGGGCGACACCGGGGCCGAGGCCGACAAGCTGGCGGCGCGCATCGCCAAGCTGCGCATCTTTCCCGATGACGCGGGCAAGATGAACAGGTCCGTCCGCGACATCGGCGGCGCTGCGCTGGTGGTCAGCCAGTTTACCCTTGCCGCCGACACCTCGCGCGGGAACCGTCCCGGGTTTTCTGCCGCCGCCACACCGGACGAGGGCAGGGCGCTTTACGAGCGTTTCGCGCAGGCGCTTGTAGGTGAGGGCGTGCCGGTCGAGACCGGGCGCTTTGGCGCCGACATGCAGGTCGCGCTGGTCAACGACGGGCCAGTGACGATCTGGATTGAGAGTTGAGGCTGGCCGGTGCGGTGGGACGAGTCCCGCCCTACAGGGCGCGACTTGCAGGCGGTGCGGCGGGACAGGTTCCGCCCCACGGGGCGCGACCGGTTGCCATCCTTCCGTAGGGCGGGACTTGTCCCGCCACCCCCGAACGCTTCACCGCCGTCCGTAATACAGCCCCACGACATGTTCGGCCTGGGCAAAGAACAGCCAGCGCAGCACGCAGGTCCCCAAAAGGTGAAACGGCGCGGCGAGGAACACCGTCGCCCCGCCCGGCCAGAGCAGGAAGAACGCCGGTCCCGCAAAGGCCAGCGCCGCGCCGATCGCGCGCAGCTTGGCGGCATGCTTGCGCCCCACCACATGAACCATCTCGCGGGTCAGGTAGTTCTCGCCGGTGTGCGGCGCTTCCAGTGACCGCACCGTGCCCATCATGCCCAGCCCCGTCGCGCTGTGGATCGAGGTGCCGCTTTCCGCCAGCGCCCGGTCGCCGCGCATCCAGGCGAAGAGCTGCAATCCCGCGCCGATCAGCAGAAGCGACAGCCCCAGCCATCGCTGCCCTGCGATCAGCGCACCGCCCGACAGGGCCAGCGCCACGAACAGCACCGGCACCTCGGGGCGGTGCCAGCGCGGCACGGTGCGCAGCGAGGCATAGATCATCGACGTGGCCACGACCGTGGCAATCGCCAGCAGCGCGCCTAGCCAACCCAGCGGCGCAATGCGCAGCCCCAGCATCAGGCACAGACCATAGAGGCCGTTCACCGACAGCGCTGCCACCGACAGCCACGCCTCGCGCGACAACCAGCTTGTGCGCCATTCGCGGAACGCCTTCAGCGCGCGTTCGGGGTGGCCAAGGTGAAAGGCGGACGACATCAGCCCCCCGCCCGCCAGCGCGAAGGCCAGCGCATAGGCGGCAAACGCCCGCCACCCCTCGACCTCTGGCGTGCCGAGCCCAAGGAACACCAGCAGCCCGAAGCCTTGGCCCGACAGCACGGTGAACAGGATGAGCGAGCGGGCGGGATGCATCAGATCCGGTCCAGCGCCGCGTCGAGCCATTTGAGGAAGCCGCGCGGCTCCTCTGCCACTGGTTCCAGCAGCGGGGCGAGCACGTCTATCTCGGCATCGCGCGGGCGGGGCGGCAGGTACTTGTTGACGGGCCGGGTGTCCATCTCGGGCATCAGGTCCATCCCCTCGCGCGCCGCGACCAGCTTGCTGACCGCGCTGCCGGGGTCCGACAGGTCGCCGAAATGCCGCGCGTTGGCGGGGCAGGTGCGCACGCAGGCGGGTTCGCGGTCGATCTCGGGCAGTTCCTCGTTGTAGATGCGGTCGACGCAAAGGGTGCATTTCTTCATCACCTGCGTCGTCGGGTCCATCTCGCGCGCGCCGTAGGGGCAGGCCCAGGCACATAAGCCGCAGCCGATGCAGTCGTCCTCGTTCACCAGCACGATCCCGTCCTCGCGCCGCTTGAAGCTGGCGCCGGTGGGGCAGACCGTCACGCAGGGCGCATCTTCGCAATGCAGGCAGCTTTTCGGGAAATGCACGACCGTCGCGGGCGCATCCTCGCGGGTGATCTCGTAGGAGTGGATACGATTGAGAAACGCGCCCTCTGGCGCCTCGCCGTAAGGATCGCTGTCGGACAGGCCCGAGGTCTGGCTGGTGTCGTTCCAGCCCTTGCAGGCGACCACGCAGGCATGGCAGCCGACACAGATGTCGAGGTCGATCACCAGCCCCAGCGTGCGGTCGGTCTTGTCAGGCAGAGCGGTCATGCAGCGTCTTCCTGGTCCAAATACTCATCTGTCTTGTCCTCCCGGCGGCACCGGCGAGGTCTGCGCCGCGATCACCGGAAACGCCTCGTCCTGCGGGTCCACCTTCTCGATCTTGACCTTGAGGTCGAACCACGCGGCCTGACCTGTCACGGGGTCCGAATTCGACCAACGCATCCCGTCGCCGCGTTCGGGCAGAAGTTCGGGGATCAGGTGATTGAGCAGGAACCCCTTGGTGGCCTCGGGCGCGCCGGGCGACAGCGCCCATGCGCCCTTGCGCTTGCCGATGGCGTTCCATGTCCAGACGGTGTGCGGGTTCAGCGCGGCCATGTGCGCGACGTGAACGACGATCTCGCCGTGGGTCGAGGTGACGCGCGCCCAATCTCCGTCCTTGAAGCCGTGCGCCTGCCACACGGCGGTGGGCACGAACAGCGGGTTCACGCCGTGGATTTGACGCAGCCAGGCGTTCTGCGAGCCCCAGGAATGGTACATCGCCATCGGCCGCTGTGTCAGGGCGTGGAGCGGGTATTCCACCGGGTCCGAGAACCCCTCGGACAGCGGCGGATACCACACGGGCAGGGGATGGAATGTGGCGAGGATCGGCGCGCGCAGGTGGTCTGGCGGCTGGCGGGTGCCGCGTCCGCTGGCGGCGAGGCGGAACTTGGCCAGCGGCTCGACGTACAGCTGGAACAGGTAGGGCTCGGGACGGTCGTAGAACCCCATCTCGACGGCCCAGTCCTGATAGGCCGCGTTCCACGGTTTGAAAAAGGCGGCCTCGTCCGGGACATGCGCGGTGAAGAAGCCGCCGTTGGCGATGTAGCTGTCGATCTGCGCTCCGTTCGGCTCGCCCCGCCCATGGGCATAGCCTTTCGCGCCGATACGCCAGCCGGCCAGCGGCCCGACACCCGCACGGCGTTCATGGGTCTGGATATAGTCGGCATAGTCGGCAAAGCGCGGCGCGCCGTCCTCGTCCACGAAACCCGGCAGGCTCAGGCGGTGGCCAAGATCGCACAGAGCGGACTGAAAGCTGCGCACGTCGCGGTCGGGGGTGAGCACCGGCCAGCGGATCGCATCCGCCGCCGCGTCGGGGTCGGAAATCGGGCGGTCCAGAAGCGAGATGCAGTCATGCCGTTCCAGATAGGTCGTGTCGGGCAGGACAAGGTCGGCGTAGGCGACCATTTCCGACGAATAGGCATCCGAGACGATGATGTGCGGGATGGTGTAGTCTCCGCTATCGTCGGTGGCGGACAGCATCTCCATCGTGCCGCGTGTGTTCATCGACGAATTCCACGCCATGTTCGCCATGTAGAGAAACAGCGTGTCGATGCGATAGGGATCGCCCGCCGCCGCATTGGCGATGACCATGTGCATCAGCCCATGCGCCGACAGCGGGTTTTCCCAACTGAACGCCTTGTCGATGCGCGACGGGGTGCCGTCGTCCTTCAGCGCCAGATGTTCCGGCCCCTGCGGATAGCCAAGGTGCGGGCCGCCCAGCGGCGCGCCCGGCGTTGCCTTGTGGTGCGGCACGGGGTGAGCGTGGGCAGGCTTGGGGTAGGGTGGCTTGAACCGGAACCCGCCGGGCACCTCGACGCTGCCCAGAAGGATCTGAAGGACGTGGATCGCACGGGCGGTCTGGAAGCCGTTGGAATGGGCCGAGACGCCGCGCATGGCGTGCATCGACACCGGGCGGCCCGTCATCGTCTTGTGCCGCTCGCCCCGGAAATCGGTCCAGGGGCGATCCAGCGTGATCGCTTCTTCAAAGGCGGTGCGCGCCAGATCGGCGGCGATGCGGCGGATCTGGTTCGCCTCGATCCCGCAGCGTTTGGCGACCTTTGCGGGGGCGTAGTCATCCGACAGGTAGGTTTCCGCCAGCAGTTGAAACGCGGTGCGGTGGGTGATCCCGGCGCGGCGCAGCGATCCGGCAAGATCCGGGCGGACCGCCTTGCCGTCCAGCGGGGCAGGCTTGCCGGTCTTGCGGTCGATGCAAAGCGGGCGGCCCTCGTCGTCGCGCAGGAACAGGCCCTCGGTCTCAGACTTCGGATCGCAGTCGATCAGGACGCCCGCGTTGGTGTAGCGCGACAGGTAGTCGAGGTCGATCTTGCCCGACCGCAGCAATTCATGGATCAGCGACAGAACGAACAGCCCGTCGGTGCCGGGCGTGATGCCGACCCATTCATCCGCGATGGCGTTGTAGCCGGTGCGGATCGGGTTGACCGAGATGATCTTGACGCCTCGCGCCTTCAGCTTGGACAGGCCCAGCTTCATCGGGTTGGACGCGTGATCCTCGGCCACCCCGAACAAGAGGAACAGCTTGGTGCGGTCCCAGTCCGGTTCGCCGAATTCCCAGAACGCGCCGCCCATCGTGTAGATGCCAGCCGCCGCCATGTTGACCGAGCAGAAGCCGCCGTGCGCCGCATAGTTCGGGGTTCCGAAGGCTTGCGCCCAGTAGCCGGTGAAGGATTGCGACTGGTCGCGCCCGGTGAAGAACACCAGCTTCTCGGGCGCGGTGTCGCGCAATGGCTTCATCCAGGACACCGCGAGGTCCAGCGCCTCGTCCCAGCTGATCTCCTCGAATTCGCCCGACCCGCGCGGACCGACCCGGCGCAAGGGCGCGCGCAGGCGGGCGGGTGAATTGACCTGCATGATCCCCGCCGAGCCCTTGGCGCACAGAACACCCTTGTTCACGGGGTGGTCTCGGTTGCCCTCGATATAGACAAGCTTGCCGTCCTTGAGGTGCACGTCGATGCCGCAGCGGCAGGCGCACATGTAGCAGGTCGTCTTGCGCACCTCGTCAGAGATTCGCACCTGCGTGTCGACCTGAGGCTCGGGTCTCATTGCCTCTCCTTGCGGTTTTGACACAGCTAAACCGCAAACCGGGTGTGATGCGACAGCGATTTTGCGTGATGTCGCATGACGATAGACGCATTGGAAACAGTCGGCGCACACTGTTTCTCGCTCCAGGGGCAAGCAGGGGCGACAGAAATGCACGTTTCGAGGTAGTATTGCGCACGGGCAGGCGGCCTGACCCGCCGCAAGGGTGGTCGGGCAGATATGTTTCAAGCCGCGCGCGGGCTGCGCCCGGCGTGCATGGGAGAATGGTGATGACCCCGACCTGGACCTTCGGACTTGCCGCGCTGGCCTTCGTGGCCGCATGCGCCGGCGCAGAGGTGAACCGCGCCAAGTATTTCGGACCCGAGACGTCGGGCGTGCTGACGCCCGCCTCGTCCATCGCGCTGTCGCCCGATCAGCTTCGCCGGATGGCCGCCAGCGGCGATGGCCAGCCCCTGATGCTGGCGCGTATCGGCGGAACCGACATCGTGCCGCTCACCGCGCGGTCGCGCGCCGCCTCCACCGTCTGGAGCGCGCCGGATGGCAAGCGGTTCTACACCGAGAACGGCATGATCGTGGCGACTGCCGCGCTGGGCACTGATCTTGTCGGCACCCGCGCGCCGACCACCCCGCCACAGGACCGCGTCGGGCAAAGCTACGTGCGCTCTTACGAGCACAACACGCCGTCGCAGATCATCGTGACCAGCTATGACTGCGCGATGCAGCGGGGCGGCGACGAGGATCTGACGATCCTCGATGTCAGTTACGCGACGACCCGGCTGGTTGAGTCCTGTGAAGGCCCCGAAGGCGCGACGTTCCAGAATGCCTATTGGGTCGATCAGGCAGGTTCGCTGCGCCAGTCGCGCCAGTGGGTCAGCCGCGAGATGGGCACCGTCGAGATGCTGCGCCTGATCCAGTGAGGGTTGCGGCGCAACACTTATGACGGCAGGTTTCGCGGGCAACCGTCCCCCGCGAGGTCCGACATGAAGCTGCGTTCCCAAGCCTGGTTCGACAACCCGGACAATCCCGAGATGTCCGCTCTCTATGTCGAGCGGTATTTCAATTATGGATTGACGCGCGAGGAGTTGCAGGCGGGCAAGCCGATCATCGGCATCGCCCAGACCGGCAGCGACCTGTCGCCCTGCAACCGCCACCATATCGAACTGGCCAAGCGGGTGCGCGACGGGATCACGGCGGCGGGTGGCATCGCGTTCGAATTCCCGGTGCATCCGATCCAGGAAACCGGCAAGCGGCCGACACCCGCGCTGGACCGCAACCTTGCCTATCTCGGTGTCGTCGAGACGCTGCACGGCTATCCGCTGGATGCCGCCGTCCTGATGATCGGCTGCGACAAGACCACGCCCGCGCTGCTGATGGCGGCGGCGACGGTGAACCTGCCTGCCATCGCGCTGTCGGTGGGGCCGATGCTGAACGGCTGGTGGAAGGGCAAGCTGGCCGGGTCGGGCACCGCGATCTGGGCCGCGCGGCAGGACCTTGCCGCAGGCCGGATCGACTATGACGAGTTCATGGAGATCGCCGCCGCCTCGGCGCCGTCGGTGGGCTATTGCAACACCATGGGCACGGCGAGCACGATGAACTCGCTGGCCGAGGCGCTGGGCATGCAGCTGCCCGGATCGGCCTCGATCCCGGCGCCCTACCGAGAGCGCGGACAGATGGCCTATGCCACCGGCCGCCGCATCGTCGAGATGGTGCACGAAGACCTGCGCCCTGCCGACGTGATGACCCGCGCGGCGTTCGAGAATGCCATCGTGGTCAACTCGGCCATCGGCGGGTCGACCAACGCGCCCATTCACCTCAACGGGCTGGCGCGGCATCTGGGCATCGAGTTGACCAACGATGACTGGCAGGCGCTGGGGCATCACATTCCGCTTCTGGCCGATATCCAGCCCGCCGGGCGGTTCCTGGCCGAAGATTACCACCGTGCGGGCGGCGTGCCGGGGATCATGGCCGAGCTTCTGGGCGCTGGCGCGCTGCCGCATCCGGGCGCGGTGACGGTGACGGGCCGCAGCATCGCGGAGGCCTATGCCGGGGCCGCCGTGAGCAATGCCGACGTGATCCGCCCCTTTGCCGCGCCGCTGCGCGAGAACGCGGGGTTCCTTAACCTCAAGGGCAACCTGTTCGACAGCGCGATCATGAAGACGAGCGTGATCTCGCCCGAGTTCCGCGACCGCTATCTGGCGAACCCGGATGATCCAGAGGCGTTCGAGGGGCGCGCGGCGGTGTTCGACGGGCCCGAGGACTACCACCGCCGCATCGAGGACCCCGCTCTTGGCATCGCCGAGGATTCGATCCTGATCATGCGCGGCGCGGGGCCGGTGGGCTATCCGGGCGGCGCGGAGGTGGTGAACATGCAGCCGCCCGCCGAACTGATCCGGCGCGGGATCACCGCGCTGCCCTGTCTTGGCGACGGGCGACAGTCGGGAACGTCGGGCTCGCCCTCGATCCTGAACGCGTCGCCCGAGGCGGCGGTGATGGGGATGCTGGCGATCGTGGAGGACGGTGACCGCATCCGCATCGACCTGCGCAAGGGCGAGGCGACGCTGATGGTGCCGGAGGATGTCCTGGCCGAGCGGCGCCGCGTCCTGGAGGCGGCGGGCGGCTATGCCTATCCCGCGCACCAGACGCCGTGGCAGGAGATCCAGCGCGGCATGGTCGGGCAGCTTGACCGCGGCATGGTGCTGGAACCGGCGGTGAAATACCGCGACATCGGCCGGATCGACAAACTGCCGCGCGATAGTCACTGACCGGGCACTGATCCGGTTTCGCCCCGGCTGCGCTGGGGCGACCGGCTGGGGGGCTCTGCCCCCCAGACCCCCCGGAGGTATTTGTGGACCAAAGATGAAGCGGCAGGGACTATGCCGGAGTGCTGTGCCTGCCGAGGCGGGCGATCAGGAGCCAGCTTGCCAGCGCCATCGCGCCCGCGGTGCCGAGGCACAGCGGCAGGCCGCCGACCTGGTAGCTGACGCCCGACAGGAGCGTGCCGACAAGGCGCCCCGCCGCGTTGGACATGTAGTAAAAGCCGACGTCCATCGTGACCCGCTCTGCCCTGGTGAAGGCGAGGATCAGGTAGGAGTGGATCGAGGAATTGAGCGCGAAGACCGCGCCGAACAGCAGGAGGCCGCCGATCAGCGTTGCCGTGAGCCACGGCGCCGGGCCGGTTGATGCGAGCGCCGCCCCGGCCAGCGCGAGGGGGATCAGCGACAGAAGCCCGGCCCAGAGGATGCCCATGCGGGTGATCTGCGCGACGCTCTTGTCGCGGGCGCGCAACAGGTTCGGCGCAAAGCCCTGCACCGCGCCGTATCCGATGATCCACAGCGCCATGAAGGTGCCGATCTGGAAGAAGGCGGCGCGGTTGCCCGCCTCTGTCCCGTCCGACAGGACGCTGTAGAAATAGATCGGGATGCCGACCACGAACCACACGTCGCGCGCGCCGAACAGGAACAGCCGTGCCGCCGACAGGCCGTTCACGTTGCGATCCTTGGAGAAGACGTCGGAGAACTTCGCGCCCTTCTTGCCGCGCGGCAGGCCGGAGGGCATGAAGATCGCGATGGCGATCAGGATCACCGCCAGCACCGCCGCCATCGCCAGCACCGCAGATGCGAAACCGACCGCGCCGAGAAGCGCCGCGCCCAGCAGGAAGCCCAGCCCCTTTACCGCGTTCTTCGATCCGGTCAAGGCGGCGACCCAGCGGAACAGCCCGCCATCCTGTTCGGGGGCGAGGATCTTTACCGCGCTCTTGGACGACATCTTGGCAAGGTCCTTGGCCACGCCCGACGCGCCCTGCACCAGCATCACGAAAACGACCGAGACCGCTATGGTCCAGCCCGGATCGAGCGCGGCGAGGGCAAGGAGCGCGGCGATCTGCAGGCCAAGCCCGGCGTACAGCGTAGACGTGAGGCCGAACCGCGCGGCGATCCACCCTGCGGACAGGTTCGTCACCATGCCCATGAACTCGTAGAGCAGGAACAGGTAGGCGAGCTGGATCGGGGTGAATCCGAGGGTGTGGAAGTGCAGCAGGACCAGCATCCGCAGTGCGCCGTCCGTGAGCATGAAAGCCCAGTAGGCGGCAGTGACGGCGGCATAGGCGGCAAGGCCACGGGGGCGGTGGTCTGCGGTGTCGGTCATGTCATTTCCTGAGCATGCGGAAAGGCTCCATCGCGCCGACGGCATGCATTTCCATGTAATCCTGGGTGACCTCGATCACGACCCAGCACAGGGGTTCCTGATCGGTCATGTCGAGATAGGTGACGCGCAGCACCGGCCCCGCGCCAAGCGCGTCCTCGCAGGTGTCGCCGACATCGAAGATCGCGGTGGCACCCGGAACGCCTGCATAGCGGTCCTCGAGTGTCGCGCCGTGGATCAGGGTCGAGAATGCATCGTCATCGATACTTTGCCATTGCCCCTGAAGACCGGCGCGGAGGCGGGCGTAGGGATCGGCGGGGCGGCGCGACCAGTCGCGGATGGTCACGATGGCGGTGATGTCGTCATATCCGATCAGGTCGCCCTCGATGGTGACGGGAGCATTCACGCCGAGGCTGTCCATGTCTTCCAGCAGCGGCAGCGGGGTCTGACCGGCGGAAGAGGCGAGATAGCGGAACCCGTCCGCGTGGATCTCGCATTCCATCGAGGCGTCGTTCACCTGGCAGTGGCTCAGCAGGCCGCTGACGCTGTAAGGTTCGCCAAAGGTCCCGGGAGCGGGGCCCGAGACGCGGGGTATCGCCTGCCGGGATGGCGCCGCCGTGAGGTTCAGCGTGAAGTCGGTCAGATCGCCAAGGTCGATCTCGTTGAACTTGTGGCGCTCATGGCCGCGGGCCTCGCAGTCGGTGTCGCCTTCGATGGTGAACTCGGTCGGCGTGGTGCAGAAGTAGTAGTCCTCGTCCTCCCAGTCGTAGCGGTCGGACGTGGCGCGCCAGTAGTAGTAGCGTTTGGGCAGATCGCCCCCCACGACGATCTTGCAGTCGCCCGCTGCCATCACCCACCAGCCTTCGGACACCCAGGTGTCCTGTTCGGAATAGCCGATGGCGACGGACGCCGTGGCGTCCGTCTGGTTGCAGACGGTGAGGGCCGCATGGGCAGGTGCGGCGAACAGCAGCGGAAGAAGGGCAAGGCAGCGCATGGCACGTCTCCAAAATGCCTAGAGGGATGCCGCGATCATGCGCGCGATGTCCGCCATTCGCCAAGCATAACCGTACTCGTTGTCATACCATGCGTAGATCTTCACCTGTGTTCCGTTGGTTACCATGGTGCTTTGTGCGTCGATGATCGACGATCGCGTGTCGTTGACGTAGTCGGCGGACACCAGGGGCCGGGTCTCGTAGCCGAGAATACCGTCGAGCGGGCCGTTCGCCCATTTCTCGAACAGCGCGTTGACCTCTTCCGCCGTTGTCTCGCGTTCCACCTCGAACACGCAGTCGGTGAGAGAGGCGTTCAGCACCGGCACCCGCACCGCGTGGCCGTTCAGCCGCCCCTTGAGTTCGGGGTAGATCAGCGTGATCGCGGTCGCCGATCCGGTGGTCGTCGGGATCAGCGAATTGAGTGCCGAGCGCGCGCGGCGCAGGTCCTTGGCGGGGCGGTCCACGATCGTCTGGGTGTTCGTCACGTCATGAAGCGTCGTGATCGAGCCGTGGCGGATGCCGATCTCTTCGTGGATGACCTTGACCACCGGGGCAAGGCAGTTGGTGGTGCAGGAGGCGGCGGTGACGATGCGGTGGATTTCGGGGTCGTAGAGGTCATGGTTTACGCCGTAAACTACATTCAGCGCGCCGCCATCCTTGACGGGCGCCGAGACGACGACTTTTTTCACCCCAGCCTCGAAGTAGGGGGCGATCCTGGCCTCGGTCTTGAAGACGCCGGTGCAGTCGATCACGACATCGATGCCCATTTCAGCCAGCGGCAGGGCCTTGATCTCGGTCTCGTGGGTCAGGCGCATGTTCTGCCCATCCACCGTAAGCGTTCCGTCGCCGGACGCGATATCGGCAAGCCAGCGGCCGTGCACGGTATCGAATTCCAGAAGCATGGCATGCTGTTCCGGCGTGCCGACTGGATCGTTCAGCAGGACAAGCTCTGCGTCGCCTGCACCCTCGTCGATGAGGGCGCGCACGACCAGCTTTCCGATCCGGCCGAGGCCGTTCAGGGCAATTTTCGTCAAGGGTCTACTCCGTCTCGGTCTGGCCGATGTCGTCAAGTTGGCGCTGGAGCGAAAGCCGGTCCAACTGGTCGAATTGCAGGGCGGTGAAGGCGGCGAGGCGCCGGCGCATTGCCTGGAACACCTGCGAGAAGGCCAGGGCCTTTTCCGCCTCGGTGCCGGTCGCCTTCACCGGGTCGGGCAGGCCCCAATGTGCGGTGATCGGCTGGCCCGGCCAGGGCGGGCATTCCTCGTTCGCGGCGCGGTCGCACACCGTGAAGACGAAATCCAGCTTGGGCGCATCCTCGGTCTGGAATTCGGCCACGGTCTTGGATCGCAGGCCGCTCGTGTCAAAGCCGTTGCGCTTGAGCAGGTCGATGGCGAACGGGTTCAGTTCAGAATTCGGGTTGGTGCCTGCCGAGTAGGCGACGAACTTGTTGCCTGCCATGTCGCGCAAGAGAACTTCGGCAAAGATCGAGCGGGCGGAGTTGCCGGTGCAGATGAACAGGGCGTTGTAGGGTGTGTCGGGCATGATGGACCTCGATGGGGCTTGGGACAGGGCCTTGGCCGTCGCCGTTGCGCACAGGTCCGGGCGGCCCCTGCAGCAGTCGACGGCGAGGTAGTCGATGAGCGCGCCGGTGGCGCTCATGTCGATGGTGTAGAACACGGACTTTCCTTGCCGTTCGGAATGGATCAGCCCCGCGCGTTCCAGCGTCGCCAGATAGACTGACAGCGTATTCGGCTTCACCTGCAGGGCGTCCGCGATCTCGCTTGGGCGCACACCCTCGGGCGCGCGGCGGGCAAGCAGGCGAAATGCGGACAGTCGGCCGGGATGGCCGAGTGCGGTAAGCGTTTCCGAGGCGCGATTCAATTCCATAATTCATGAATACCAGAATTGATGAGGTGTGGCAACCGGCTTGCGGTGCCCGCGCGCAGCGGGTTCAGTGCAGGAAAAGCGGGAGGGATCACATGAACATCGCGCATTGGCTTTCTCGGACGGCTGCCTTGCGGGGGGCCGCGCCCGCGCTTTTGGCGGGCGAGATTGTGGTGGCGGACTACGCCCGATTCGCACGGGATGCGGCCACGCTCGGTGGCGCGCTGGCAACGGTCGGCATCGCGCCAGGAGACCGCGTCGCGATCTTCGCAAAGAACAGCACCGACTATCTGATCGCCCTGTTCGGGATCTGGTGGGCAGGCGCCGTAGCGGTGCCGGTCAATGCAAAGCTGCACCCCAAGGAGGCGGCGTTCATCTTCGATGACAGCGGGGCCAAGCTGGCCTTCGTGTCGAGTGATCTGGTAACCGGCGTGCGCGCCGCATCCTCTGTCGCGGTGGTCGAGACCGGCGGCGACGACTGGGGCGCCATGCTGCGGTCCGGCGGCGCTCCGGCGATCCATCCGCGCAAGCCGGGCGATCTGGCGTGGCTGTTCTACACCTCGGGCACCACGGGGCGGCCCAAGGGCGTCGAGATCACCCACGCGATGCTGATGGCGACGTCGCTGGCCTATCCGGTCGATGTCGACCCGGTAGAACCCGAAGACGCCGCGCTTTATGCCGCGCCGATGAGCCACGGCGCGGGGCTATATGCCTTGGTCCATGTGCTGCGCGGCGCGCGACACCTTGTCCCGGCCTCTGGCGGGTTCGACGCGGGCGAAGTGCTGGAGTTGTCGCGCAAGCTGGGGCCGACGTCGATGTTCATGGCGCCGACCATGGTGCGCCGCCTGACCGATGCTGCCAAAGCCGCGGAAGAGACGGGCGAGGGGATCAAGACCATCGTCTATGGCGGCGGGCCGATGTACGTCGCCGATATCGTCGAGGCGGTGGATTGGTTCGGGCCGAAGTTCGTCCAGATCTACGGGCAGGGCGAATGCCCCATGGGCATCACCGCGCTGTCCCGGGCAGAGGTCGCGGATCGCGATCATCCACGCTGGCGCGAGAGGCTCGCGTCGGTCGGGCGCGCGCAATCCACCGTCGAGGTCGCCATCGGCAGCGTGGATGCCGAACCTCTGCCGCTGGGCGAAACCGGCGAGATCATGGTGCGCGGCCTGCCAGTGATGCCGGGCTACTGGAAGAACCCCGAGGCAAGCGCAAAGACACTGCGCGGCGGCTGGCTGATGACGGGGGATGTCGGGCGGCTGGACGCGGACGGCTATCTGACGCTGACCGACCGGTCCAAAGACGTGATCGTATCGGGCGGTACCAACATCTACCCGCGCGAGGTGGAAGAAGCGCTTTTGACCCATCCGGCGGTCCACGAGGTGTCGGTGGTGGGGCGGCCCTCTGCCGAGTGGGGCGAGGATGTCGTCGCCTTTGTGGTCGCCGCGCCGGGCCAGACGCCGTACGAGGCGACGCTCGACGCCCATTGCCGCGCCGAGATCGCTCGGTTCAAGCGGCCCAAGGCCTACCGGTTCGTCGAGGATCTGCCCAAGAACGCCTATGGCAAGGTGCTCAAGACCGACCTGCGTGCCCGGCTTGAGGATGAGGCGGGCTGACGGCGCTCGCGGCCTACACCGACATCGTCGCCGTCACCGCCGCCTTCCAGCGTTCATACCGCGCGTCGCGGGCGCTTTCGTCCATCGAATGCTCGAACCGGCGGTCGAGCGCCCAGTCCTTGGCGAAGGTCTCGGCGTCCGGGTAGACGCCCGCCTGCATCCCGGCCAGCCACGCGGCGCCAAGCGCGGTCGTCTCCAGCACCTCGGGCCGGTCCACCGGCGCGCCGATGATGTCCGACAGGAACTGCATCGCCCAGTCGCTCGCCGACATGCCGCCGTCGACGCGCAGCACCGCCGGATCATCGCCCGCCTGCCAGTCCGCCTGCATCGCCTCGAGCAGGTCGCGCGTCTGGAAACCGACGCTTTCCAGCGCGGCGCGGGCGAACTCGGCGGGGCCGGAATTGCGGGTGAGGCCAAAGATCGCGCCGCGGCAGTCGGGCTGCCAGTAGGGCGCGCCAAGGCCGGTGAAGGCAGGAACGAGGATCAGCTCTTGGCCGGGATCGGCGGAGTCCGCCAGCGGCTGCGTCTCCTTCGCCTCTCGGATGATCTTGAGCCCGTCACGGAGCCATTGCACCACGGCACCCGCGATGAAGATCGAGCCTTCCAGTGCATAGGTCGGCTTGCCGTCCAGCTGGTAGGCGATGGTCGTGAGCAGCCGGTTCTTCGACGCAACCGGGGTGTCTCCGGTGTTGAGCAGCGCGAAGCACCCGGTGCCATAGGTCGATTTCAGCATCCCCGGCTGGAAACACGCCTGCCCCACGGTCGCCGCCTGCTGGTCGCCCGCGACGCCAAGGATCGGGATTTCGCGTCCGAACAGGTCAGGGCGGGTCACGCCGAAGTCTGCGGCGCTGTCCTTCACCTCGGGCAGCATCGCCATGGGGATGTCCAACAGATCGCACATCTCTTCGGACCATGCACCTTGGCGGATGTCATACAAAAGCGTGCGCGCGGCGTTGGTGGCGTCGGTGACATGGGACGCGCCGCCCGTCAGCTTCCAGATCAGGAAGGTGTCAACTGTGCCGAACAGCAGATCGCCCGCCTCGGCCTTGGCGCGGGCCCCGTCCACCTCGTCGAGCAGCCACTTCAGCTTGGTCCCCGAGAAATACGGATCGAGCAGCAGGCCGGTGATCTCGGTCACGCGTGGCTCGTGCCCGGCATCGCGGAGGGTATCGCACATCCGCGCGGTGCGGCGGTCCTGCCAGACGATCGCGTTGTGGATCGGCTGGCCGGTCGCCTTGTCCCAGACGACGACGGTTTCGCGCTGGTTGGTGATGCCGATTGCGGCGATGTCATGCGCGCTGACGCTGGCTTTCTCGATCGCGGCGCGGCAGGTGGCGGCGGTGGTCGACCACAGGTCGGACGGGTCATGTTCCACCCAGCCCGAGGCAGGGTAATGCTGCGCGAATTCCTCTTGTGCCGAGGCGACGACCCGCAGCGATCCGTCGAACAGGATCGCGCGGCTGGATGTGGTGCCTTGGTCGATGGCAAGCACGTGAGTCATGGCGGTCCTCCCTTACGCGGCCTTGGCCGTCTTCATCCACGCCTCCAGCGCGGTGATCTGCGCCTTCGTCATCCGTAGGCCCAGCTTGCTGCGGCGCCAAACGACATCCTCGGCGCTGCGGGCGAATTCGCGGTTCATCAGCCAGTGCACCTCGGCGGCGGTCAGCGATGCGCCGAAATCGTCGCCAAGTTCTGCCTCGTTGGTGGCGGCGCCCAGCACCTGCCGCGCCTCGGTGCCATAGGCGCGCACCAGCCGCCCCGCCCATTCTGGGTCAAGGAACGGATAGTCCGCGACCAGCGCGTCGATCTGCGCAGCAACCCCGTCCACCGGAAAATCCCCGCCGGGCAGGGGCACGCCCGCCGTCCATGCCTTGCCCGTCTTGGGCAGGTGTTCGGCGATCCGCGTCAGCGCGCTTTCCGCGAGGCGGCGGTAGGTGGTGATCTTGCCGCCGAACACGTTCAGGAGCGGTGCGCCGCCGGCCGTGTCGACCTTCAGCACATAGTCGCGCGTTGCCGCCGTGGCCGAGGATGCGCCGTCGTCATAAAGAGGCCGAACACCCGAATAGGTCCAGACGATATCCTTTTCGGTGATCGCGTCCTTGAAATAGGCGTTGGCGAAATCGATCAGGTAGCGCCTTTCGTCCTCGGTGATCTGGGGGCGGCGGTTGCCGTCGGTCACTTCGGCGTCGGTGGTGCCGATCAGGGTGAAATCCCGCTCGTACGGGATGGCGAAGATGATGCGCCCGTCGGTGCCCTGAAAGAAATAGCACTTGTCGTGTTCGAACAGCTTGCGCGTCACGATGTGGCTGCCGCGGACAAGGCGCACCTGTTCGGGTGCGTTCGAGCGCACCGCGCCCGACAGCAATTCACCGACCCAGGGACCGCCTGCGTTCACCAGCATCCGGGCGTGGTGGGTGTGGGTCAGGCCTGCATGGCCGTCCTTGACGGTGATCGTCCAGTGGCCTTCGGTGCGCTCTGCGGACAGCACGGTGTGCCGTGTCAGGATCGTTGCGCCGCGTTCGGCCGCATCGCGGGCGTTCAGCGAGACAAGCCGCGAATCTTCTACCCAGCAATCGGAATACTCGTAGGCGCGCTTGAACCTGTCCTTGAGCGGCGCCCCCTCGGGCGCGCGCGTCAGGTCCAGCGACGATGTGCCGGGCAGAATCTTGCGCCCACCCAGCGTGTCATAGAGGAACAGCCCGAGCCGGATCAGCCACGCGGGGCGGCGGCCCTTCATCCAGGGCATGACGGTGTTGAGCAGTTTCGATGTCGGCGTCTCGTTCTCGAACCGCATGTCGGGCGACAGGGGCAACACGAACCGCATCGGCCACGAGATATGCGGCATCGCGCGCAAGAGCGTCTCGCGCTCGATCAGCGCCTCGCGCACGAGGCGGAACTCGAAGTACTCGAGATAGCGCAGACCGCCGTGAAACAGCTTGGTCGAGGCCGACGAGGTGGCCGACGCAAGGTCGTCCATCTCGGCCAGCGTCACCGACAGCCCGCGCCCCGCAGCGTCGCGCGCGATGCCGCAGCCGTTGATGCCGCCGCCGATGATGAAAAGATCGACGATGTCGTTCTGGTCGGTCACGTCGGCTCCTGTTCGCGCTATCGGCGTTCGGGGCGAGGTCACCCCGCCGGGGCGGCGATGTCAACGCCGAGGCTTTGCAGATCGGGCCCCGCGCGGTTAGCTAGGGCAAAAGACATGGGGGCCCACATGGACGACCTGGACACGCGGCAGGCGATCATCGACGCCTGCCTTGCGATGAACCGCAGCGGGCTCAACCAGGGCACGTCCGGCAATGTCTCGGTCCGGTCGGGCAAGGGGGCGCTTATCACGCCGACGGCGCTGCCCTATGCCCGCATGACGCCGGAGGATATCGTCTGGGTCGGGTTCGACGGCGCTGTGCAGGGCACGCGCAGGCCGTCGAGCGAATGGTGCTTTCACCTCGATCTATTGCGTGCGCGGGACGACCTGAACGCCGTGGTGCACGCGCACCCCAGCTATTGCACGACGCTGGCCATCCATGCGCGGCCGATCCCGCCGGTGCATTACATGATCGCCGCCGCCGGGGGGCACGACATCCGGGTTGCGAAGTATGCGACCTATGGCACGCCGGAGCTGTCGGCGCATGTGCTGGCGGCGATGGACGGACGGCGCGCCTGCCTGATGGCGCATCACGGGATGCTGGCCGCGCACGGCACGCTGGACAAGGCGATGTGGCTGGCCACCGAGGTCGAGACGCTGGCGCGCCAGTATGCGCAAGCTTTGATGCTGGGCGAGCCGCCGGAACTGTCGCTGGACGAGATCGACCGGGTGCTGGAGAAATTCGCAGGCTACGGGATCGCGGACGACTGACGCATTCAGTCGGGCACGTTGTCGATGCCAGAGCCGCCTAGGGGATGACAGCGCCCGATGCGCCGAATGGTCAGCCAGCCGCCTCTGAATGCGCCATGCTTTTCAAGAGCTTCCAGCGCATAGGCAGAGCAGGTCGGCTGATAGCGGCAGTTCATGCCCACCCAGGGCGACAGGATCAGCCGATAGGCGCGCACGGGGAGCGCCGCGACATGGGCCAGCGGAGTCACTTGCCGTGCGCCTTGTGCAGCGCCAGCCTCAGATCGTTCACGAGGTCCAGATAGGGTCGGTCCGCCGTCGCGCCGGATCGCCCGATCAGCACATAGTCCCAGCCGGGGCGCGCGGCCTGTGGCATCACCTCGCGTGCAATGGCGCGCAGACGGCGCTTGGCACGGTTGCGGGCGACGGCGTTGCCGACCTTCTTTGAACAAGTATAGCCGATGCGGACAGCGCCCGGTGCGGGGTCGCCTTCGCTGCGCTTGCGTGCTTGCAGGATGAAGCCGGGCATCGCCTGACGCCGCGCCCGCGCGGCGCTCAGGAAATCCGCGCGCTCGGTCAGGGTGACAAGACGCGGAAAAGCCGCCGGTCCCGGCGATACCTCTGCGCAGGGCGGGGGCATGGACGGATCCGGCGGCGTCATGCCGTCAGGAACGGGGTTGGTCTGCGCCTCAGGCGCAGAGATTCTTGCGGCCACGCGCACGGCGGGCGTTCAGGATCTTGCGGCCGGCCTTGGTCGCCATGCGCGCGCGGAAGCCGTGGCGCCGCTTGCGGACCAGGTTCGAGGGTTGGTAGGTGCGCTTCATCGCGTCTGCTCCGTCTCAGGTGGCCCGAACCCCAACGGTGGATTCGAGGGCCGGAATGTGTCGAAGCCCGGTGTCTAGGGGGTCGCACGCAGGCTGTCAATTCGGTTGGCGGCGAGAATCTGCAACATTTGCATCCCGCTCGGGGTTTGCGCCCTGCCGAATGTTTCAGTTCCGCGCGAGGGCCGTGGCGAGATGCCGCAATCCTTCACCTGCGATCAACCGGGCGTGATCGGCCTGTGGTGCGCTGGCGCCGGGACGCATGTTGACGCCATGACAGGCACGACACCAATGACGCAAAGGGACACGGCAGACATGAGCGACACCAAGACCACGGGCAAGGGCGGGTTCAGACAGCGCCTGCCGATCATCGCCATCGCCCTTGTCGCCATTGTCGGCGCCTTCACGCTGAGCGATTATCTGAATTTCCAGACGCTTGCCGACAACCGCGAGGCGCTTCTGGCGTTTCGGGACAGCAACTACGCCCTGACCGTGCTGATCTACTTTGCGGCCTATGTCGCCATCGTCGGCTTTTCGCTGCCGGGCGCGACCGTGGCCACCCTGACCGGGGGCTTCCTGTTCGGCACCGCTGCCGGGTCTGTCATCACGATCACCTCTGCGACTGTCGGGGCCATCGTGATCTTTCTTGCGGCGAAATACGGGCTGGGCAAGCGCCTGGCCGACAAGATGGATGCCAGCGAAGGCATGGTGCGGCGCATCAAGACGGGTCTCGACGAGAACCAGTGGTCGATGCTGTTCCTGATCCGGCTTGTTCCGGCGGTGCCGTTCTTCGTGGCGAACCTGCTGCCCGCGTTCGTCAACGTGCCGCTGTGGCGCTTTGCGGTCACCACTTTCATCGGGATCATCCCCGGCACGGTGGTCTACACCTCTGTCGGGGCGGGGCTGGGCGAGGTGTTCGCGCGCGGCGAGACGCCCGATCTCGGGATCATTTTCGCGCCCGAGGTGCTTTTCCCCATATTGGGGCTGTGCGTTCTTGCGGCGCTTCCCATCCTCATCAAGGCCGTGCGCGGCAAGAAAGGACTTTGACGATGAACCGCATCGAGACGGATATCTGCGTGATCGGGGCAGGCTCGGGCGGGCTTTCGGTGGCTTCGGGCGCGGCGCAGATGGGCGCGCGCGTGGTTCTGCTGGAAGGCCACAAGATGGGCGGCGATTGCCTGAACTATGGCTGCGTTCCGTCCAAGGCGCTGATCGCGGCGTCCAAGGCGGCGCATGCGCAGGCGCATTCCGGCTCCTACGGCGTCGCGCCGGTCACGCCAGAGGTCGACTATGCCGCCGCCAAGGACCATGTGCAGCAGGCCATCGCCACCATCGCGCCCCATGACAGCCAGGAACGGTTCGAAGGCTTCGGCATCACCGTGATCCGCGACTATGGCCGCTTTATATCAGAGCGTGAGGTGCAGGCGGGCGACACGATCATCAAGGCGCGCCGGTTCGTCATCGCCACCGGCTCGACCCCGTTCGTGCCGCCGATCGAGGGGATCGACAGCGTTCCGTATTTCACCAACGAAACGATCTTCGACCTGCGCGAGCGGCCCGAGCACCTGATCGTTGTCGGCGGCGGTCCCATCGGGATGGAGATGGCGCAGGCGCATCTGCGGCTCGGCTGCAAGGTGACCGTGATCGAGGGGCAGAAGGCGCTGGGCAAGGACGATCCAGAAATGGCGGCGATCGTGCTCGACCGGCTGCGCAGCGAGGGGCTTGAGATCATCGAGGGCGCGCAGGCGAAGAATATCAGCGGCGGTGAGGGCAGCGTGACCGTTGAGACCGAGGACAGCCAGAGCTTCACCGGCTCGCATCTTCTGGTCGCCGTCGGGCGCAAGGTGAACATCGACAAGCTGGACCTAAAGGCCGGAAATGTCGCGCATGACCGCGCGGTGAAGGTCGGCGCCGACCTGCGTTCGACCACCAACAAGCGGGTTTACGCTGTCGGCGACGCGGCGGGCGGGCTGATGTTCACCCATGTCGCAGGTTATCACGCCGGGATCGTCGTGCGCTCTGCGGTGCTGGGGCTGCCCGCCAAGGCCAAGACCGCGCATCTTCCCTGGGCCACCTATACCGACCCCGAACTTGCCCATGTCGGAATGCTTGAGTCTGACGCGCGCAAGGCACATGGCGACGCGATCACCGTTGTCAGCGCCGATTTCGGCGGCAACGACCGCGCGGTGACGGAAGGCAAGACGACTGGCAGGATCAAGGTCGTGGTCCACAAGGGCAAGCCCATCGGCGCCACCATCGTCGGCGCGCAGGCGGGCGAGTTGATCTCGATCTGGGCGATGGCGATTGCCAACGGGCTGAAGATGACGGCCATCACGAACACCGTTTTGCCGTATCCGACGCTGGGCGAAATTAGCAAACGCGCCGCAAGTGCCTATTTCAGTCCGAAGTTGTTTGATAATCCATGGGTGAAGCGCGTGGTACGAGTGGTGCAGCGCCTGGTGCCGTAAGGGGTAAAGACGCAAGAGATGCGCAAATTTCTGAACTCGCTTTCGGGCCGGTTCCTGATCCTGACCCTGATCTTCGTCATGCTGGCGGAGGTGCTGATCTTCGTGCCTTCGGTCGCGCGGTTCCGTGAAAACTATCTGCTCTCGCGGCTTGAACGGGCGCAGATCGCATCGCTGACACTTCTGGCCAGCGACATGATCTCGCCGGAACTGGAACAGGAGCTTTTGAAGAACGCAGGCGTCTACAACGTCGTGCTGCGCCGCGACGAGGTGCGGCAGCTTGTGCTGTCCTCGCCGATCCCCGAACCCATCGCGGCGACCTATGATCTGCGCAATCCCGGTGCGCTGATGCTGATGCGCGACGCGATCGTGCGCATGGTCGACAGCGAGGAACGGGTGATCCGGGTGATCGGTGATCCCGTGCGCGAGGCGGGGCTGCTGATCGAGGTCACGATGAACGCGGTGCCGCTGCGAGCCGCGATGCTGGAATACGGCGCGCGCATCCTCTTGCTGTCCGCGATCATCTCGGTGGTGACAGCGTTCCTCTTGTTCCTCGCGGTGCGGCGGTTCCTTGTCGTGCCGATCAAGGGCGTGGTCGATGCGATGACCAGCTACGCGGAAGCCCCCGAAGACAGCCGCCGGATCATCCAGCCCTCAGCGGCGGTCAGCGAACTGCACGACGCCGAGACGGCGCTTCAATCGCTGCAGACGCAGTTGACCAGCGCCCTGCGCCAGAAGGAGCGTCTGGCGCAGCTTGGCAGCGCCGTCGCCAAGATCAGCCACGATCTGCGCAACATCCTGACCACGGCGCAGCTGTTCGCCGACCGGATGGAGCGCAGCGAGGATCCGGCGGTCAAGCGCGCGGCGCCCAAGCTGGTGGGCTCGATCAGCCGCGCGGTCAACCTGTGCGAATCCACCCTCGCCTTCGGCAAGGCGGAAGAACCCCCGCCGACGCTGCAGCACGTTCCGCTGGCGCGCATCGTCGAGGACGTGCTGGAAAGCGAGCGGCTGGCCGGGCCGGACGATCCGGTGAGCTTTGGCTGCGATGTGCCGAACGCGCTGACGGTGCGCGCCGACCCCGAACAGCTGTACCGCGTCCTGTCGAACCTCGTGCGCAACGCGCGGCAGGCGCTGGTCGCCACGCGCGAGCCAGGCGAGATCGCCATCGCCGCCTCGGAGACTGACAGCTACTGGACCATCACCGTGTCCGACACCGGGCCGGGCCTGCCCCCGCGTGCCCGAGAGTTCCTGTTCCAGCCGTTCCAGGGCGGGGCGCGCAAGGGCGGTATCGGGCTTGGCCTTGCCATCGCGTCCGATCTCGTGCGGGGCCACGGCGGGCGGCTCGAGTTGACGCGCACAGGCGACGAAGGCACCGTTTTCACCATCCTGATGCCCAAGGCGGTCGGAGTGCTGGACGCTGCGGCGGAATGACGAATTCGCCCTTGCAGAGCCGGAGGGGAGGCGTTATCTCCACCCCACTCTGCGCGCTGGTAGCTCAGTTGGATAGAGTACTTGACTACGAATCAAGGGGTCGGGGGTTCGAATCCTCCCCAGCGCGCCAAGGAATTCAGGGGCTTAGCGATCACTCGCTAGGCCCCCTTTCCATTCCGCCTCAGCCCATCCGGTCGGACGTGTAGGACCCCGGCGAGGCCGGGAAGACGACCGTCTTGTTCCCGTTGACGAAGACCCGGTGGTTGGCGTGGGCATGGATCGCGCGGGCCAGCACCTGCGCCTCGACATCGCGGCCAAGCGAGACGTAGTCGTCGTTCGACTGGGCATGGGTGACGCGCACCGTGTCCTGTTCGATGATCGGGCCTTCGTCGAGGTCGGTGGTGACATAGTGCGACGTCGCGCCGATCAGCTTCACGCCCCGCTCATACGCCTGCTTGTAGGGGTTCGCCCCCTTGAAGGACGGCAGGAACGAGTGGTGAATGTTGATGATCCGCCCTGACATCTCGCGGCACATGCGGTCCGAAAGCACCTGCATGTAGCGCGCCAGCACGATCAGCTCGGCGCCGCTTTCCTCGACGATCTCCATCTGCTTGGCCTCGGCCTCGGGCTTGTTGTCCTTGGTGACGCGGACATGATGGAACGGGATGTCGTGGTTCACGACGACCTTCTGGTAGTCGAGATGGTTCGAGATCACCGCTGCGATGTCGATGGGCAGCGCGCCGATCCGCCAGCGATAGAGCAGGTCGTTCAGGCAGTGGCCAAAGCGCGACACCATGACGACGACCTTCATCTTCCGGCTTTCGTCGTGAAAGGCGAAATCCATCGCGAAGGCTTCGGCCACGGCGGCGAAATCGGTTTCCAGCTGGGCGACAGACGCGCCGGTCTCGGACCTGACCGACAGGCGCATGAAGAACCGGCCCGTCTTCATGTCGTCGAACTGGGCCGAATCGACGATGTTGCAGCCCCGGTCAGCAAGGAAGGCCGAGATCGCGGCGACGATGCCGCGCGTGGAGGGGCAGGTGACCGTCAGCGCGATCGTGTCCATGGTCGATGTTCCCTGAAAGTGGCAAGCGATTTGTGCGGTTTATGCGAGCGTGGCGGGGTTCCGTCCAGCGGGGGACGCGGCGCTTTCGCTCCTGAAACCGACCTTGCGCCAGAAAGCTGGCCCCGCCTCTTTCCCATCGGAAAACTCCGTCTACTGTGGGCCGCACAAAACGGAGGGGCAGATGGACGATCTATTCGAAAAAGGGCTGGAACAGCGCAAGGCAACGCTGGGCGCCGAGTATGTCGAGGCAAGCCTTGCGGGGGCGGACGATTTCACCCGTCCCTTCCAGGAGGCGATGACGGCGTGGTGCTGGGGGTTTGGCTGGGGCGACGACGTGATCGACGCAAAGACACGGTCGATGATGAACCTGTCGATGATCGGTGCGCTTGGCAAGATGACCGAATGGGAGCTGCATTGCCGGGGTGCGATCCGCAACGGCGTGACCAGGGACGAGATCCGCGCGATCATCCATGTCATCGGCATCTACTGCGGCGTGCCGCAGGCGCTGGAATGCTTCCGTGCCGCGAAAAAGGTGTTGGACGAGGAGTGAGGGAAAATCCTTTGAAAGGATTTGCGACGATCTCTTTCAAAGAGATCGGTGTGGGGCCTCAGAAGCTGATCTTCACGCCGGGCAGGGCGAGCGCGATCATCAATTCGCGCAGTTCCTGCCGGGCGGCCACGTTCGAGATGTTGAGCTGCTGCACGCCCACATCCTTGAGATCGAGCAGGGTCAGCCCGCGCGGGAACAGCTCGCGGAAGATGACCCGTTCCGAGAACCCCGGCGCGGTGCGGAATCCGATCCGCTTTGCCAGCTTTTCCAGCGCCTCGCCCATCTTCTTCTTGTTGATCATCTGCTGTGCGCCAAGGCGGTTGCGCAGGACGATCCAGTCGATCGGCTTCAGCCCTGCCTGTGCCCGCAGCTGCCGCGCGCTCCAGACCATTTCGGCATAGACCGAAGGGCCGGTGATGACCTCGCCGTCCGCATCGGTGCGGGCCAGCATGTCGAAATCGACAAAGCTGTCGTTGAGCGGCGTGATCAGCGTGTCGGCCAGCGAATGCGCCACCTGGCTAAGCCGGGTGTGCGAACCGGGACAGTCCAGCAGGATGAATTCGCAGCCTTGTTCGAGCGCCGCCACGGCCATGCTGAGCCGCCGGTCGAACAGGTTCTCGCCCTCCGACAGGACGGCCTTGTCGACCTCGGGAAGATCCTGCGAGACGGGGGAGGCCAGGTCGAGCCCGTACTTTGCGGCATGGGCCGCGCGGTTCTCGAGGTAGCGCGCCGTGGTCCGCTGCCGCAGGTCAAGGTCGATCACGCCGGTCTTGTGCCCAAGCCGCGCCAGCGCCGTGGCGACATGCATCGCCATCGTCGATTTGCCCGCGCCGCCCTTTTCGTTACCGACGACGATGATATGCGCCATGTTGCCCATTCCCTGCCCGACTACGCCTTGGTGGCGGTTTCTTGCTGTGCCGATACTATATGTTGCGGCGCGGTCAAAGAAAACAGGTCGGCGCACAGGGCAGGGGCATCTGTTGCAGCCTGACATGAAAACGCCGCCCCAAGGGGCGGCGCATTCGGATCGCGTCGAAAGCCTAGGTTCAGAACCCGAGGCCTTCGTATTTCTTCTTGAACTTCGACACGCGGCCGCCGGCGTCCATCAGGCGCGACGAGCCACCGGTCCAGGCCGGGTGCGACGACGGGTCGATGTCGAGCGACAGGGTGTCGCCTTCCTTGCCCCAAGTCGATTTCATCTGAACGAGCGTGCCGTCGGTCAGCTTCACCTCGATGAGGTGGTAGTCGGGATGGATGTCTTTTTTCATCGCTACGCTCCTCAGGCTTTCGCGCCGTCGTTCTTCGGCTTGTAGTTGGTGACTTCGGCGATACGGGCCGATTTGCCGCGACGGGCGCGCAGGTAGTACAGCTTTGCCCGGCGCACGCGGCCACGGCGCACGACCTCGATCGAGTCGATGTTGGTCGAATACAGCGGGAACACACGTTCCACGCCTTCGCCGAAGGAAATCTTGCGGACCGTGAACGATCCGGCGATGCCGCTGCCGTTCTTGCGGCTGATGCATACGCCTTCAAAGTTCTGAACGCGCGAACGCGTGCCTTCGGTCACCTTGTAGCCGACACGGATGGTGTCGCCCGCCTTGAAATCCGGAATGGTCTTGCCAAGCGAGGCGATCTGCTCGGCGTCCAGCTGTGCGATAAGGTTCATCGCATCTCTCCAATTATGCTCGCGGTTTTCTCCGCGACGTGAGGGCACCTCAGAGCTCTTGGTCTTCGTCCGGGTCCCTACCATGCGCCGCACAGTAAGCCCGCCAGAGATCAGGTCGCCGTTCTTTCGTCAGCCGTTCGGCCATTGCCCGCCGCCAGTCAGTGATTTTGCCGTGATGACCCGAGAGAAGCACCTCGGGGATCGCACGGCCGTTCCAGTCGGCGGGTCGTGTATACTGCGGAAACTCTAAAAGCCCGCCTGAAAAGGATTCCTCCTCGGCGGACGCCTGATTCCCGAGCACGCGGGGTATAAGCCGGACCGTGGCGTCGATCAAGGCCTGAGCAGCGATCTCGCCACCGGTGAGGACAAAGTCGCCCAGGCTGACCTCTTCGATGCCGTAAGCCTCGATCACACGCTCGTCCACGCCCTCGAACCGACCGCAGAGCAGGGTCAGGCCGTCGCCCTGCGCAAACCGTTGCGCCATGGCTTGGGTCATCGGCTTGCCGCGCGGCGAGAGGTATATGACCGGCCAGCGTGCGCGGTCTGCGGGTGTACCGATGGCGGCGTGATCGAGCGCGCGCGCCACCACGTCGGCCCGCAGAACCATGCCCGCGCCTCCGCCCGACGGGGTGTCATCGACGTTGCGGTGCTTGCCTTCGCCAAACTGGCGCAGGTCGAGTGTTTCGAGATCCCACAGCCGGTCGTTCAGTGCCTTGCCGGTTAGGGATGCCCCCAGCACGCCGGGAAAGACCTCGGGGAACAGGGTGATGACCTTGGCGGTCCAGCCTGCGCGCGGGCGCTCTTCCATCAGATCGCGAGGCTTGAGCGACGCTGTGATGGATTTCTGGCCGTGGGATCTGGTGGGTTGGGACATGCGGCGTTCGGGTGGCCCTGAACGCCGCGCATGTCAAGCGTCATGCAAGCGCTATGACGCCCAGAAGCACCAGAAGGAACAAGACCAGCACGACGCCGATCAGGAATTTCGCGCCGGTGAGCGCAACGCCGGAGATGAAGTTGAAGCCAAGAAGCGACGCGATGGCGCCGACGACTAGCAGGATCAGAATAAGCTCGAACATGGGGGGCTCCCGAAAAGGTGATGTCGGGGGGACAAGCCCGCCCACGCCCGCCGGGTTCCACAGCGTCAGTCCGGAAGCAGCCCCTCGGGCGGGTCGATGACCACGAGCGCGGCCTCAAGATCGACTGTCGGAACCACCGCCTGCGTGAACGGCAAGAGCGCGGTCTTGCCATGACCGTCAAGCGATACCTCAAGAAGGTCATTGCCGGGGTTTTCCAGCACCGCCTTTATCGTACCAAGCCGCGCGCCGCCGGTGTCCATCACCGCAAGGCCGATCAGGTCGGCAAAATAGAATTCGTCATCCTCGGCCGGGGGCAGGGCGTCCCGGTCGGCATAAAGGCGCAGGCCACGCAGCGCGTCGGCCTGTTCCTTGGTCGCAACCCCGGTCAAATTCGCGGACAGGCCCTGCGGAATGACGCCGGTGATGCTGACCTCGAAGCGGCGATCCTGCGCCTCGGTCCACAGCGGACCATACGCGGCAATCGCCTCGGGGTCGGCGCAAAAGCTTTTCAGCCGCACCTCGCCCCTGACGCCAAAGGCGCCCGCGATGGCCCCGACACAGACGCGATCGGTCATGCTTGCCCCCTTCAGCCTTGCGCGCAGAACCCTGCGCGCATCCAGACACCGCCCGACGCCTCGCACAAGTCCTTCTGATTGCCGCGCTCGGCCATCATGCCCGCCACATAGGCGATGCCGCACAGGATGATCGTGGTGAACAGCCTGCGGATCATCGCCCGGCGCCCTCACGCGGTGCCCGGTCGGTGAACCGGGCACCTGTGCGGATCACTCGGTGGTTTCTTCTGCAGGCGCTTCAGCAGGTGCTTCCGCCGGAGCTGCTGCGGCCTCGGCGGCGGCAGCGGCCTTGTCGGCCCTCTCTTGCGCGCGCTCTTTCGCCTTGGTGCCCGGCTCGGCCTTCTTGGGGTTGCTGCGCGTCTTCTTCTCGATCACGCCGGCGGCTTCCAGCATGCGCTGTATGCGGTCAGTGGGCTGTGCGCCCTCGGTCAGCCAATGCTGGACACGCTCGACGTTCATCTTGACGCGGTCTTCGGAATCCTTCGGCAGAAGCGGGTTGTAGGTGCCCAGCTTCTCGATGAAGCGGCCATCGCGGGGCATCCGGCTGTCGGCTGCGACGATGGAATAGAACGGGCGCTTGTTCGAGCCGCCGCGTGCGAGACGGATTTTCATAGCCATGAGTATATCTCCTTCAGATCTGGCTGTGTGCCGGGGCTGGCCCGGTCATTCCTGGAACTTCTTGTGGTGCTGGATGACCTCCGAGATGATGAAGGTCAGGAATTTCTTGGCAAATTCGGGATCGAGGTCGGCCTCTTTCGACAACCATTCGAGCCGCTCTATCTGCTTGGATTCGCGGTCGGGATCGCTGGGCGGCAGCGCGTGTTCGGCCTTGAGCCGCCCGACGGCCTGGGTGTGCTTGAACCGCTCGGCCAGCGTGTAGACGAGGATCGCGTCCAGCCGGTCGATGGAATCGCGGTGTCCTGCCAGCAGGTCGCGGGCGATGGCGACGTGATCGGTCATGCGGTGGTCTCCATCGCGGGCACCGTGCTGCGCCAGAGCGCGGGGTCGTGCCGGTAGACAAGATCGTGCGGTTCGGGCCGCGCGCAGGCATCGTCGCGCACCGCACCGAGGCGTTCTGCCAGCGCGATGGACCGCGCGTTCGCCGGGTCGATGTAGCTGACGGCCTGCGCCCAGCCGAGCGTGTCGAAGGCAAAGCGCAACGATGCCTCGGCGGCCTCATGGGCAAAGCCCTTGCCCTCGGACCCCTGAAACATCATCCAGCCGATTTCGGTTTCCGGCCAGTCCGGCGGGAACCACGGTCCGACAAGGCCAAGCGCGGTATCGGGATCACTGCGCTGGCAGACGGCGAACATGCCGAAGCCCATGATCTCCCAATGGCCGATCTCGGCGGCAAAGGCGCGCCATGCCTGCGCCTCGGTGTAATCGTTGATAAGCTTGGCACGGTCCGACACGAAGAACCGCGTCGCCGCATCGGCGTCGCGCGCGTCGGGGCGCCGCAGCAGCAGACGCTCGGTATGCAAGGTGATGTCCGCGCGGGTCATGCGTTCACCTTTGCGCGCAGCCAATACGTCCGGGCCCCGGGCAACCAGTGCGGCGCCGGATCATCCGTGGGCGTTGCGCCCAGCCGAACGGCCATCTTGTGCGAGGCGGCATTGTCGGCGGCGATGCGAACGATCAGGGCAGGCATCTGAAGGTCGTTGAAAAGATGCGCGACAACGGCTTTCGCAGCCTCGGTCGCAAGGCCCTGACCTTCGGCATCTGCCGTCCAGAGGGTCCATGTCATTTCGGGAGCATGCGACACGTCCATCGCGAGCGGTCCCGCATGGCCGATGGCGCGCCCCTCATGGAGGATGACATAGCGGCCGAACCCGCGCAGGGTCCAATGCCCGATCATCGCCGCGAACTTGTCGAAGGCCTGGACGTCGGAATAGGGGCCGCCCACATGCGCGGTGCGGTCAGAGACGCAATAGGCCGAATACGCGGGCAGGTCGCCTGCCTGCGGCTGGCGCAGCGTCAGGCGCGCGGTCGTCAGGGTGGGCGCGGCCTGTATCATTTCTTCTTGCCAAAGCCCGACAGGCCGGGTGGCAGGCCCATACCGCCGCCGCCCATGCCGGGGAAATTCGGGGGCATGCCGCTACCGGCGCCAAGCTGTTTCTGCGCGGCCTGCATCTCGGCCTCGCTGGGCATGCCGCCGCCCTTGCCGAACATGCCCTTCATGGCCTGTTTCAGCATGCCGCCCTTGCCCATCTTCTTCATCATGTCCGCCATCTGGCGGTGCATCTTGAGCAGTTTGTTCAGGTCGCTGACGTCCATGCCCGCACCCTTGGCGATCCGCTTTTTCCGGCTGGCCTGCAGAAGCGCGGGGTTGGCGCGTTCCTTCTTGGTCATCGACTGCACGAGCGCGATCTGGCGACGGATCACGGCGTCGTCGAAGCCTGCATCGGACATCTGTTTCGACATTTTGCCCATGCCCGGCATCATGCCCATGATGCTTTCCATGCCGCCCATCTTGAGCATCTGTTCAAGCTGCGCCTTGAGGTCGTTCATGTTGAACTGACCCTTCTGGAACCGCTTCATCATCCGCTCGGCCTGTTCGGCCTCGATGGTGGCTTGCGCCTTCTCGACGAGCGACACGATATCGCCCATGCCAAGGATGCGGCCCGCGATGCGTTCGGCGTGGAATTCTTCCAGCGCGTCCATCTTCTCGCCAAGGCCGACGAATTTGATCGGCTTGCCGGTAACGGCGCGCATGGACAGGGCCGCACCGCCGCGGCCGTCGCCGTCCATCCGGGTCAGCACGACGCCCGAGATGCCGATACGCCCGTCGAAATTCTCGGCGGTGTTGACGGCGTCCTGACCGGTCAGGCCGTCGACGACCAGCAGCGTTTCGCGCGGCGTGGCGATGTCGCGCACCGCCTCGACCTCGGCCATCAGCGCGTCGTCGATGGACAGGCGACCTGCCGTGTCGAGCATGAACACGTCGTAGCCGCCAAGCGCCGCCTGCTGCTTGGCGCGGCGTGCGATGTCGGTGGCGGACTGGCCCGGCACGATGGGCAGCGTGTCGACGCCGATCTGCTGGCCCAGAACGGCAAGCTGTTCCATCGCGGCGGGGCGGTTGGTGTCGAGCGACGCCATCAGCACGCGCTTGCCGTTCACCTCTTTCAGGCGGCGGGCGAGCTTGGCGGTGGTGGTGGTCTTGCCCGAGCCCTGCAGGCCGACCATCAGGATCGGCGCGGGCGGGTTGTCGATCTTGAGCGTTCCGGACTGGCTGCCGTCGCCCGCCAGCACATGCACCAGCTCGTCATGGACGATCTTGACGACCTGCTGGCCCGGCGTGACCGATTTCGTCACCGCCTGCCCGGTCGCCTTGTCCTGAACGGCGTTGACGAAGTCACGGGCGACCGACAGCGATACGTCAGCCTCCAGCAGCGCGACGCGCACCTCGCGCAGGGCGGTTTTCACGTCGTCCTCGGACAGCGCGCCCTGCTTGGTCAGCCGGTCGAAGACGCCAGAGAGGCGTTCTGACAGGTTCTCGAACATCTCGCGGCTCCTTCGCCCGTTACCCCTTGATCCGCCCGATGTAAGGGCCGACCGCTCAAACACCAACGGCACCCGCGGGCGAACGCTCGCTGACGGGTGTCGATCCCGGGACAATGCCCATGGGACCGGAATCCTTGACAGGGTTCCGGGATGTCGTGCGGGTTATGCGCTGCGGGGGTGCGAGTCAAGCCCGGGCGGGCTGCGCCGCGCGTCGAGCCATGCGTTGACCTGCCGCGCGACATTCAGATGGCCGGAGCCGCTGGAATAGCTTTCGGACAGCGGCAGACGGCCCTCATCGAAGACCAGCGCCACGCGCTGCAGGCGGGACGGATTGCCGTCGCTGTCCCGGCTGGTGCTTGTCTCGATATCGGCGCGTTGCAGCTTGCCAAGCGGGTGGCGCTCTTCGGATCGCCCGAAAATCGACGCACGGCGCAGGATGAGGGTGTCGGATGCGCCGTCGAGGATGACCTGCACCCGGCGCACAATGGCCCAGAACGCCCCAAGCCCAAGCCCGCCGCCACCAAGCAGGAACACAAGGCCCGCGATGATTCCCTCGGTCAGCAGGAACAGGCCGACCCCGGCGAAAATCAGGATGAAGATCACGATGCCGATGCCAAAGCCCCAAGGGATATCCTCGGCGATCAGCATGTCCGGTGTGTCGCGCGTGATCTTCATGGCGCAAGCAGTCCACCGCGCGCCGAGGCCGGTCAAGCCCGTGATCCGGGCAGCCCCGCGGCCCCAGAGTTCGCAGGCGGGAGGCATTGCAACTTTGCACCTCAGGTGGAACAGTCATTGCGATATGTTTCGGAGCGCATGATGTCCCTTGGGTCCCTCGGCAACTGGGATGAAATCCGCACCGCCTTTCAGGTGGCGCGCATGGGCACGGTATCGGGCGCGGCCGATGTGCTTGGCGTGCACCACGCGACGGTGATCCGGCATATTGACGCGCTGGAACAACGGCTTGGCACCAAGTTGTTTCAACGCCACGCGCGCGGATATACTGCGACCGAGGCGGGGCGCGACCTTCTGCAGGTGGCGCAAACCACCGACGATCAGTTCACCCAGCTTGCCGGGCGCATCAAGGGGCTGGGCGAGGCGATGACGGGCGAGTTGATCGTCACGACGCTGCCCGAGATCGCCACGCTGATGACCCCGGCGCTGGTCGCATTCCAGGAACAGCATCCCGAGCTGATCGTGCGGTTCCTGACCGACGAGCGGCTGTTCCGGCTGGAATACGGCGAGGCGCATGTCGCGATTCGCGCCGGGGCGGCGCCCGACCAGCCTGACAACGTCGTGCAGAAATTCATCCGGCAGGGCGGGGGCTTTTACGCCTCGAAGCGGTATGTCGACAGGCACGGCATGGTGAAGGATGGCGATCTGACCGGGCACCGCTTTGTCGCCCATGACAACGAGGCCGCGCGCGCGCCGTTCGACGTGTGGCTGCGCGCCAACGTCCACCGTTCGCAGGTGACCTATCGCGCCACGTCACAGAACCACATCAAGCAGGCGGTGCTGGAAGGCGCGGGCATCGGGTTCTTCCCGCTGTGGCATGCGCAGACCGAGCCGCAACTGATCGAGATGATCGCGCCGCGCGAAGAATTCACAGCGCAGCTTTGGCTGGTGACGCATGTCGATCTGCACCGCTCTGCCAAGGTGCAGACCTTCACGCAATTCCTGAAGGACGAGGTCAAGAGCTGGCCAGGGGTGTAACGGGCGAGCCGGGCCGGGGGCTGAGCCCCGCCGCACAGGGACATCTTGCGATGCTGAGCTTCTCGGCGCTGGTCGCGGGATCGTTCAGCCTGGGCTCCATGGCCGCGAACGAGATCGCGCCCGCGGCGCTGAACATCGTGCGCTTCGTCATAGCTGCCGCGATTATGGGCACCGTCGCGGCGGCCACCGGGAACCTGCGCGGAGGCGTGCCCAAGGCGCCGTGGCGCTACCTTGTCCTGGGCGCGATCTTTGCCAGCTATTTCGTGCTGATGTTCGAGGGACTGAAGACGGCGGCGCCGGTGTCGGCCTCGGCGGTTTTTACCCTGACCCCGGTGATGAGCGGTGTGTTCGGATGGTTGCTGCTGCGGCAGGTGACGACACCGCGCATGGCGCTTGCGCTGGCCATCGGCGCGGTGGGCGCGCTGTGGGTGATCTTTCGCGCGGACCTGTCGGCGCTGCTGGCGCTGGAGATCGGGCGCGGAGAATTGATCTATTTCGTCGGCTGCGTCGCCCATGCCGCCTATACCCCGCTTCTGCGCAAGCTGAACCGGGGCGAGCCGGGCGTGGTGATGGTGTTTTACGTCCTGCTGGGCGGGATCGTCGCGATGCTTGCATGGGGGTGGGAGACGCTGCTGCAGACCGACTGGATCGGGCTTCCCGCCATCGCCTGGATCGCGATCCTCTACACGGCGGTGATCGCCAGCGCGCTGACGTTCACGCTGCTGCAGTTCTCGACCCAGCGGCTGCCCTCGGCCAAGGTGATGGCCTACACCTATCTGACCCCTAGCTGGGTGATCCTGTGGGAGATCGCGCTGGGCAACGACGTGCCGCGCCCGATGGTGCTGGTTGGAGTGACCGCCACCGTGCTGGCGCTGGTCCTGCTGCTCAAGGACGAGGACGCGTAGGGCGGGACTTGTCCCGCCTTCGTCCGCGCCGCCCCCTCAATTCAGAACACCGCGTGTTCGCCAAGGTCTACCTCTGCCTCGCCGCGCAGCACCGCCGCGTAGTGATCGCGCAGAGTGTCGGTGCCGAAGGACGGCGTAGCCTCTGCATCATATCGCGCCGCTTGCGCATCCCAGACCAGCATTGACTGCGTGGCATAGTAGCGCCCGATCCGCGCCAGGTCTGCCTTGGCGCGCAGGCGCGGCGACAGCGCGCCGCCCACACGCAGCCCGCCGATGATCGCGTTCATCATGGCCACGGGCACATGGCGCAACCGCTGCGGCGCCCCCAACAGGTCGAACAGCATCTCTGCCTGATCCAGGGGCGTGATCGCCGGACCCGGGCCGCCGATGGGCAGCACGCGGTTCCGGCGGTCCACCCGCGACACGCAATCGGCCATGTAGCGCCCAAGGTCGCGGTCACTGATCGGCTTGCAGGCCGTCAGCCTTCCGTCGCCAAACACGAGGAACGGCTTGCCGTCGCGCACCCGCGCGATCTGGCCGGACAGCGACTTGAAATAGGCGGTGGGCCTGACGATGGACCAGGTCAGGCGCGAGGCCATCAGCCTGTTCTCGAAGGCGAGTTTGGCCTTCTGGAAGGCAAGCTCAGGCCGCTGCACACAGATCGCCGACAGAAGGACGAAGGTGCTGACCCCGGCATCCTCGGCCAGCTCCAGCGCGCTGACATGCGCATCATGGTCGATCGCCCAGGCGTCCTGCGGTGCGCCGCTGCGCGAGGCAAGGCACGACACGATGGCATCGACGCGCCCCGTCTGCGCGATCAGCGCGGCCAGGGCGGTGCGGTCGGTGACATCGCACTGGGGTTGCTCGGCGCTGTCCGGCAGGTCTGGCGCGATGCGGCGCACCGGGCAGATCACCCGGTGCCCGCCCAGCACAAGGGCCGCCGTCGTGGCCCGCCCGATGGTCCCGGTCGCGCCCAGCACAAGGATGGTCCGTGTCTCTGCGGTCATGGCGCGCGGTATCCCAAGTGTGTTGCGTGTCGCCCGCTGTGGCCTGCAAGAGCGCCGATCCGCGCCGACCTTGTCAACCGTAAGCACGTCTCAGGGCCGGTGTTGCGCGAACGGGCGACAGGAACTAGCGTTCCAGGTGTCGATTTCGGGTCAAGGTATGCCATGAACGCCCCCCTTACCAAGACCAGACCGCGCGGACGCCCGCGCGGCTACGACGCGACCGAAGCTCTGGACGCGGCGATGCGCGTCTTCTGGGCCGAAGGATACGCGGCGGCGTCGATCGACACGCTGTGCCTGAAGACCGGGTTGTCGCGCGCGAGCCTCTACCGGGAATTCCAGGACAAGGAAAACCTGTTCCTGTCTGCCGTCGGGCACTACGTCGAGACCCGGGTGGCCACGGTGCACGCGGCTTTGGGGCCGTCCGGCCCGCTCGACGCCGATCTTGCCGCGTTCTTTGCCGAAATCGTTGCCTTGGCGACGCGTGATCCCGAAACGCCGGGATGCCTCGTGACCTGTGCGCTGGCCGACGCGGCGGGCGCGAACACCACATTCCGCGACCTGCTCGACCTGCGGTTCCGCACCATCGAGAACAAGATCGAGCGCCGCCTTGCTGCCGACCCGGAGCGTTGCGCCTCGGACGACCTGCGGGCGCTTGCGGGGATGATCGCGGCGGTGGCGCGCGGCATCACGCTTAGCGCGCGGTCCGGTGCACCGGCCTGCACGTTGAATGCGGTCGCCCGCGTTGCAGTCGGCACGGTCATCCGGCAACCCGGCTAGAGCGTGGTGTCGCCGACGCGCGCGAGCGCCCGCGTGGTCTTGATGCGGAAAGAAGTGGCTGGGGTGGTAGGATTCGAACCTACGGTACACGGTACCAAAAACCGATGCCTTACCACTTGGCTACACCCCAACGGTGGCGGGGGTGATACGCCGGGATTCGTCTGGCTGCAAGTCCCGGCTCGCGGAAAAATGCAGGCTTACAGCCGCAGCGGAGCGGCCTTGGCCAGACGGTCGAAATCCATCAACGACGCGATCAGCGCGGGCATCTCGGCAAGCGCGATCATGTTCGCTCCGTCAGATGGCGCGCTGTCCGGATCTTCGTGTGTTTCCAGAAAGACGCCGGCGATGCCCAGCGACACCGCCGCGCGGGCCAGCATCGGCGCAAAGCGCCTGTCGCCCCCCGTGCCGGTCCCTGCGCTGCCGGGGGTCTGCACCGCGTGCGTGGCGTCCATCACCACCGGCCAACCGGTTTGCGCCATGACCGGCAGGCCGCGCATGTCGGCCACCAGCGCGTTGTAGCCAAAGGACGACCCGCGCTCGGTCAGGACGATGCCGCCCGCCTGTGCCGCCTCTAGCTTGGTCACGACGGCGGCCATGTCCCAGGGCGACAGGAACTGTCCCTTCTTGACGTTGACCGGCCGCCCCGTTCCTGCAGCCGCCATCAGAAGATCGGTCTGGCGGCACAGGAACGCGGGGATCTGGATCAGGTCGACCACGCTCGCAACTTCGGGGCATTGCACGGCGTCGTGCACATCCGTCGTCACCGGAATGCCCATCGCGCGCACCGAGGCCAGCATCGCAAGCCCCGCGTCCAGTCCCGGCCCCCGCGCCGATGCGCCGCTGGTGCGGTTCGCCTTGTCGAAGCTGGCCTTGAACACCAGCCCGGCGCCCGCCGCGCGGCAGGCCTCGGCCAGTGTTCCGGCGATCATCTGAGCGTGGTCCGCGCCCTGCAACTGGCACGGCCCCGCGATCAGCGTCAGAGCGCGGTCGTTGCCAAGGCTCACCCCGCCGACATCGACGGACTGCATGGTCAGGACGACACCTGCTCGCGCAGGATCGAGGCGGTCAGCGACACCATCAGGTAGATGCCTGCGAAGATCAGCAGTGCCAGAACGGTGTTCTCCAGCTTGCGCGGATAGGTCGCCTCGTCCGGGGCGACCGGGGACACGCCCATCGACAGATAGCGCGTCTGGCGGTTCGCCTCGATCCGGGCGCTCTCCATCTGTTGCAGCGCCTGCGTCAGCAGCAGTTGCCGGGTCTGCAATTCGCTTTCCGCGATCCGGAGCTGGCCCGTGACCTGCGCCATAGAGTTGCCCGGCGTGGTGGAATTGGTCAGCTGGCTGCGCAAATCGGCGACAAGGGCGTCCAGCCGTTCGATGTCGCTGCGGACCCCGTCGACACGCGCCTGGTTGGGGCGCGGGTTGCTTAGAAGCTGGCTCAGCTGCAACTGCTTTTCCTGCGCCTGCGTCTCGAACCGCGCCACCTGTGTCATGATGGTCGAGCTTTCGGCCATCGGGTCGAAGACACCCAGCCGTTCCTGCAGATCCTGAACGCGCTGCTGTGCGGCCAGCACCTTGGCCTCGGCCTCTTCAAAACCTTCGCGCGCGCCGCGCATCTGGTCTTCGCGCAGGCGCTGGGTCAACTGGTCGACCTGTTCCTCGGCATAATCGACAAGCTGGCGCGCGAACTGCTCGCTCAGGTCGGGATCGGCGGCGGTGATTGCCAGCTTGATGACGCCTTCGGTCGGATCGTATCCGATCTTGACCGCCTTCTGGTAGACATCGAAGGCGTCTTCCATCGAGGCCTCGGGGTCGAGACGCTGAAGCGGGTCGATCGCCGGGTCCTCGAAATGGGCGCGAAAATCGAGGTCTTTGTTCAGGCGCAGCATCGCCTCGCGTGATTGCAGATAGCCCTGCACGGTGATCGAATCCTGCGAGGTGGCAAATCCGGTGCCCGACAACAGGCCGCCAAGCCCGCCGGTGCTTTGGGGTTCGGCCTGCTGGATCACGAATTCGGTCTTGGTCTCGAACATCGGCGTCGCGATGTTGTAGTAGTAATACCCCACCAGGAGCGTCGGCAGGCCCACGAAGAACGCAAGACGCGCGCCAAGCTGCGCCAGCTTGCGGCGACGACGCCGCGCGATATCGCGCTGCATCCGGATGATTTCCTTGGCACGCTCGTCGCGGCCCAGAACCTCGGTCGAGGGCAGTTGCGGCTGCTGGCGGACCGTCTGCGGCAGGTTGGGCGTGACGGGTGCGTCCTGCCGTGACTGGTTCGACACCAGTTCCAGCATGTTGGCGCGGTCGAACGGGTCGATCCCGCGTTCGCGAAGCTGCTTGACCGCGTCGAAATCCGACATCGGGGCAAGCCCGTGTTTCTGTGCCACGCGCCGCGCCATGCGCAGTTGCCGACCGGTCAGCCCCTCGCGGCGGATCGCGTCAAGATCGGTTTCGCTCGGTTGCGGGGCGTGGGGCGGTTCCGGCGCGCGTTGAGAGGGCGCGGCGCGGCGCGCGGTCGGAAAGCTTTGCGTGCCAAAGCCGTCGTCGTCCTGATCGAAGATGCCGTGCGACTGAGGCTGGCGCGGCGGTGCGGCAGGCGGGCGTGCGGGCGTGACCGTGCGCTCGTCGCCAGAGGGTGTCGACGCGGCGGGGGCGTTCCGGCGAATTCGGAATTTCTTGGCCTTAGGCTTGATAGTCATAAAGTGCCTTCGCCTCTTCCAGACTGTCGAACATGTGCAGTTTACCGTCGCGCAGCACCGCAGCACAACTCACGAGCTTTTCAAGTGTCTTGGCCTGGTGCGACACGACCACGACCGTCCGGTTTTCCAGCCGCTCTCGCAGGATGTCCCCGGCTTTCTTGTTGAATTCCACATCGGTGGAATTCGGCATGCCTTCGTCGATGAGATACAGGTCGAAATCCAGCACCAGAAGCAGCGCGAAGCTGAGCCGCGAGCGCATGCCGGTCGAATAGGTCGCCACCGGCATGTCGAAGTATTCGTCCAGCCCGCAGACCCAGCGGCAGAACGCCTCGACGTAATCGGGATCAAGCCCGTAGAGCCGCGCGATGTAGCGCACGTTTTCCTTGGCGTCGTGCTTGCTGTTGAGCCCGCCCATGAACCCCAGCGGGAATGACACCCGGCCATAGCGGCGCACGGTGCCTTCGTCGGGTTTCTCAAGGCCGGACATCATGTTGACGATCGTGCTCTTGCCGGTGCCGTTGGGCGCAAGGATGCCGAACGACCGCCCGGCCTCGACATGGAACGACGCACGGTCAAGGATCACCTTGCGGCGTTGTCCCGTCCAGAACGACTTGCTCACGTTTTCGAACTCGAGCAGCGTTTTCATCGCGGCCAATGCCTCAAGCCAGTTGGATCCAGTGTTGCCGGATTTCTGTTAATGGCCGTTTATGCAGCGCATTTTAGACAAGATTATGTCCGATCGATTGGTGCCGGTCCACGGTTTTCGGCCGCAACGGTGTCGCAGCGGCACTTCGCAGCCGCTTGCCGCCTCGGGTTCCCGCGATTTGCGCATCCTCGCCCCGCATCCTATCTGGCGGGGTGTGTCCGATCTGTCCCGCCTCAAACGTGATCTCGCTGCCTGCCGCCTGTGCGAGGACCGCTTCGCCGCGACCGCCACCCGGCATGCGCCGAACCCAGTGGTGTGGTTCGACAGCGGCGCGCGCCTTCTGATCGCGGGACAGGCGCCGGGGCTGCGCGTTCACCAAAGCGGCACGCCGTTTCTCGATGCTTCGGGCAAGCGCTTGCGGGGTTGGCTTGGGATCGACGAGGCGACGTTCTACGACCGCTCCCGCGTTGCCATCGTGCCGATGGCCTTCTGCTTTCCGGGGTATGACGCCAAGGGGGCGGATCTGCCGCCGCCGCGGATTTGCGCCCAAACCTGGCGCGCCCGCATCCTCGACGCACTGCCGGACGCCGACCTGACCCTTCTGATCGGCGGCCATGCGCAGAAATGGCATCTTGGGCCGGCCGCGCGGGGCGGTGTCACCCGGACCGTTGCCGCATGGCGCGACCATGCGCCCACCGTGTTCCCCTTGCCCCACCCGTCCTGGCGCAATACCGGGTGGCTCAAGCGGAACCCGTGGTTCGAGACCGATCTTGTCCCCGCGCTCCGCACCCGCGTGACAGAGGTGCTGGCCAGATGAGCGATACCCCGATCGACCGCGCCCATGCCGCGATGCGCGCCGCGCCTGATGACGATGCCGCCCGGCTGAAGTTCTACGAACGCCTTGCAGATGCCGAGTTGTTCCTCTTGCTCACCGAAGAGCCGAAAGGCGACGACATCTCGCCTGAGATCGCCGAGACAGGCGATGGTCCGTTCCTGCTCGCCTTCGACCGAGAGGACCGGCTGTCGGGCTTCGCGCGCCGCGCCGCGCCCATGGCGGCGCTGTCGGGGCGTGTGCTGGCGCAGATGATCACGGGGCAGGGCTATGGCATCGCGCTGAACCTCGACGCTGCGTCCGAGGAGCTGGTGGCGCCCGCCGCCGTCGACTGGCTGGCTGCGACCCTCGCAGCGCGCCCTGCCGAGATCGCGGCGCGCCCGTCCGAACTGCGCGCGCCCGCCGGCCTGCCGGAACGCCTGATCGAGGCGCTGGACCAGAAGCTGAGCGCCGCCGAGGGGCTGGCCCGTCTCGCGCTCCTGGCGGCTGTCACCTATGACGACGGGCGGGGCGGGCACATGCTGGCCTTCGTCGATGCCGCGCGCGGCGCCGAAGATGCGCTGGCACAGGCGACAGGCGAGGCGCTAACCTTCTCGGGCCTCGATGCGGCAGAACTCGATGTCGCCTTTTTCGCGTCGGGCGATCCGATCACCGAACGGCTGGCCCGCGTCGCCCTGCGCTTCGACTTGCCGGTGCCAGCGATGCCGGAACCCCTGCAAGCGCCCGGAAGCGATCCGTCGCGCCCCCCAAAGCTCCGCTAAGCCCCGTTCATCTTTGGTCCAAAAATACCTCCGGGGGGTCTGGGGGGCAGAGCCCCCCAGCGCCGGGATCAATACCCTGCGTCGCGGTCCACCTCGAACAGGAACGACTCTCCCGCCTCGCCGCGCCGCACGTTCTCGGCAATGACACGGGCGGCGGATGCGGGCCGGGTTTCCGAAGCGATATGCGGCGTTACCGTCACGCGCGGATGCGCCCAGTAGGGGTGTTCGGGGGGCAGCGGTTCGTCGCGGAACACGTCCAGCGTGGCATGGCCGATCTGGCCGGAGTCCAGCGCCGCCAAGAGCGCGTCATCGTCGATCAGCGGTCCGCGCGCGGGATTCACGATCATCGCGCCGCGCGGCATCCGGGCCAGCGTGCCCGCGTCGATCACGTTCTCGGTATGGGGCGTCAGCGGCATCAGCAGCACCAGGATCTCCGCCCGCTCCAGCACAGCGGACAGCCCGTCGTCGCCGCTGTGGCAGGCGATGCCGGGGATGTCCTTTTGCGACCGGCTCCACCCGGCGACATCGAACCTCAGGGCAGCCAGTGCCTCGGCGCAGGCGCGGCCCAGGGCGCCGAGCCCGAGCACGCCAACCCGGCGGTCACGGGCCAGCGGAGGGATGATCCCGTTGCGCCAGACGCCGTCCTGCCCGTTGATATGCGCGTCGATGCCAAGATGATGGCGCAGGACATGGCCGGTGACCCACTCGATCATGCCTTCCTCCAGACCGGAATCGACCATGCGGCACAAGGGTTGGGTCAGCGTGCGGCTGCCGACGATCTTCTCGACCCCGGCCCACAGGTTCAGCACCGCCTTGGTGCGGGTGTAGGGGGTGAAGTCGTCGATCGGCCCGTTCGGCGCAAAGACGATGTAGTCGACCGTGTCCGGCGGATGGTTCAGCGACAGGTCTGCGTCGATGCCTGCCTCGGCAAAAGCCTCATCAAGCGGCGCGCGATATTGCTCCCACCGGGTCTCGCCCGCGGCGAACAGGACGTTGACGGTCATGTCTTGTTCCTTGGCTTGTGGACATGGGCGCTTTGCACCAGCCCGAAGGCCAGCAGCAGCACCATCATCGCTGACCCGCCATAGCTGACCAGCGGCAGCGGCACGCCGACCACCGGCGCCATGCCCATCACCATCGACATGTTGACCGCGAAGAACAGAAAGAACGTCGCCGCGATGCCAAGGGACAAGAGCGCCGAATAGCGGTCCTTCATCGACAGGGCCGCCGCAATGCAGAACACCACGATCAGCGCGTAGAGGATCAGCAGCGACGCCCCACCGACAAAGCCGAATTCCTCGGCCAGCGTCGTGAAGATGAAATCGGTGTGCTTCTCGGGCAGGAAGTTCAGCCGCGACTGGGTGCCCTCCATGAAGCCGCGCCCGGCCCAGCCGCCCGATCCCAGCGCGATCTTGGACTGGGTGATGTGATACCCGGCGCCCAGCGGATCGCTGGCCGGATCGAGAAAGGTGTCGATGCGGCGATACTGGTAGTCCTTGAGCAGTTGCCAGGGCGTTCCCCGCGACGACAGCACGGCGGTGACCAGCCCGGCGCCCGCGCCGCTGACCACCGCGAAATAAAGCCAGTGGACGCCCGCGATGAACATCACGATCCCGCCGCCCGACAGCAGAAGGATCGCGGTGCCAAGGTCAGGCTGGCGGAGCACCAGCGCCACCGGCATCAGAATGATAAGCACCGGAACCAGCACCCACAGGGGGCGCGACACCTTCTTGACGTCGAGCCAGTCGTAGTAGCTGGCCAGCACCATGATCAGCGTGATCTTGGTCAACTCGGACGGTTGCAGCCGCATGAAGCCAAGGTTGATCCAGCGCTGGGCGCCCATCCCGGTCGCGCCGAAGAATTCCACGATCAGAAGCAGCAGCAGCGAGACACCGAAGGCAACGCCGGACAGGTTGCGCCAGAACCAGATCGGCACCATCGCCACGACCAGCATCAACCCCAGCCCCATGCCGAAGCGGATCATCTGCGGCTCGGCCCAGCGGCCCAGATTGCCGCCCGCGACCGAGTAGAGCATCATGAAGCCGATCGCCGCCACGCAGGCCGGCAACAGGATCAGCGGCCAGTTGAGATACAGCAGCTTGCGCAGGCCGGTCGGAACCCGCTGGACGGAATATTCAAGATAACTCATGCGCGGGTTGGCCCCTCGCCCGGCCGCGCGTGCTGCGGCAGGGTGCGTTGGCGTTCCTCGATCTCGCGGCGCTGGGTCGAGGGGTAGGCCTCGAGCGGCGGGGTGCCGCCATAAAGCGCCTGAAGCATGATGTCGCGCGCGATGGGCGCGGCCGTCGCCGACCCGCCGCCGCCATGCTCGACGACCACGGACACGGCATATTTCGGCTGCTCGTAGGGGGCGAAACTGACGAACAGCGCGTGGTCGCGGCGCTCCCAAGGGAGATCCTCGTTGCGGAACACGCCGCGCGCGCGCTCTGCGGCGCTGATGTTGCGGACCTGGCTCGTACCGGTCTTGCCGGCCATGCGCAGCTCGGCCGCCTCGATCCGGCTTCCAAAGGCGGTGCCCGTGCGATTGTTGGACACCGAATACATCCCGCGCCGGATCAGCCGCAGGAACCCTTCGTCTATGTCCAGCGGACCGGTCGACCGTAGCGGCTGCTCGACACCGTCGACGGTTTTTATCAGGCGGGGGGAGATGCCGTTGCCGCTGGCCAGCCGGGCGGTCATCACCGCCAGTTGCAGCGGCGAGGCCAACACATAGCCTTGACCGATCCCCGCGTTCAGGCTGTCGCCGATCACCCACTCGGCGCCCCGGTTCTCGCGCTTCCACTGCTTGTCGGGGGTCAGACCGGCCGCGACGGCGGACAGCGGAACATCATGGCGCTCGCCGATGCCCAGCTTGCGCGCCATCGCCGCGATCTTCTCGATCCCGACGCGCTGCGCGATGTCGTAATAATAGACGTCGCAGGACTGGCTGAGCGAGTTCATCAGGTCGATCGCACCATGCCCGCCGCCCTTCCAGCAGTGGAACCGGCGCCCGCCAACCTCGGCGTGACCGGGGCAATACACGGTTTCCTCGGGCTGGATCACGCCGTCTTCCAGCGCGGCCAATGCAGTCACCATCTTGAAGGTCGAGCCGGGCGGATAGATGCCCTGCACCGCCTTGTTGGCGAGCGGGCGATAAAGATTGTCCGTCAGAAGACTGTAGTCGGCCGACGAGATGCCGCGGATGAACTTGTTGGGATCATAGCTGGGCGATGAGGCCAACGCGACGATATCGCCGGTCTCGGTGTCCAGAACCACGGCGCTGGCGCTTTCGCCGCCAAGCCGGGCCAGCGCGTAGTTCTGCAGTTCGGCATCGACCGTTAGCTGGAAATTGTCGCCCGGCGTGCCCTCTTGCCGGTCGAGTTCGCGCATGATGCGGCCGACGGCGTTCACCTCGATCCGGCGGGTGCCCGCCTTGCCGCGCAGATCATCCTCTTGCCTGGCCTCGACCCCGGTCTTGCCGATCTGGTATTTCGGGATCAGCAGCAGGGGATCGGGGTCCTGGATGCGGCCAAGGTCGTAGTCGCTGACGGGCCCGACATACCCGACGATATGCGCGAAATCGGCGCCGCGCGGATAATGCCGTGACAGGCCAACCTCGGGGTTCACGCCGGGCAGGGCGGGGGCATTCACCGCAACCTCGGCGGTGTCCTCCCAGCTGAGCCGGTCGGCGATGGTCACGGGCACGAAGGGGCTGCGGCGGCGCGCCTCGGCCTTGGCGCGCTCGATATCCTCGGGGGTCATCGGGATCAGCCGTGCTAGCCGCTCGATCACCTCGTCCACGTCGCCGGCGTCCTCGGGCACAAGGACAATACGGTAGTTGCTTTCGTTCTCGGCCAGCGGAACGCCGTTGCGATCGAAGATCAGGCCGCGTGCAGGGGGAAGAAGGCGGATATTGACCCGGTTCTCCTCGGCCAGCAGGCGGAACTGGTCCGCCTGATCGACCTGCAGAAACCGCATCCGTGCCGCCAGAAGGCCCATGAAGCCCACCATCGCGCCGCCAAGCACCAGCCCGCGCCGGGTGATCATGCGCGACGATGCCTCAAGATCCTTGGGCGTGCGTCTCATAGCCGGGCCTCCAGCGCGTCCTCGGTCGGGGACATCTTGCGGACCCCAAGACCAAGATGGCTTATCAGGACGACGACCGGGTAAGCCACGATGGTGGTGAGGAACTGAAGCAGCGTAAGCCGGACCGGCACCTGATCGACCAGCAGAAGCGACAACACCAGCCGGTCCGCAAGTGAGATGGTAAGGATGGTGGCCGCGACCATCAGCATCTCGTTGCCGAAGGTCAGCTCTCCGCCGCCGTTGTCGTGGTTGCGCAGGTATTCCGACGCCAGCACCACCAGCGCAGCCCATAGCCCGGGCGGACGCATGAACATCAGGTCCGCCACCAGGAACATGGCAGCGATCAGCAGCACCGGAACCCAGCGCGGACGGCGCAGCACCCAGGCAAAGGTGACGCAAAGCATCAGGTCGGGGCCCGGGATCGTCCCGGCCTGCAGGTCGATCGGAAGGATGTTGTAGATCATCAGCCCAAGACAGATCGCCACGTACAGCGCGGCATAGCCGATGCGGCGCAGGGTGCGCGGATCAACCATCGGTGGCCTCCGTCGTCAGGCTCTCGATCAGCAGCGCTGCGCCCTCCGGTGCCAAAAGGCTGCCAGGATCGGTGATCGGCTCTTTCGGCATCGCCCGCAACACGCGAAGGAAATCCAGCCGTTCATAATCAGCCGCAAGCCGGGCGCGATAACGTCCGTCCGGCGCCCGCGCCACTTGTCCCACCGCGATTCCCGCCGGGAACACGCTGCCATCGCCCGAGGTCACGATCCTGTCGCCCGGACGGATCTGGTCGTCGTCCTCGATGAAGTCGAGCAGCGGAAGCTTGGTGTTGTCGCCCGATACCAGCGCGCGCTGGCCCGAGGGCTGAATCGTCACCGGAACGCGGCTGTTGGAATCGGTCAGCAAGACGACGCGCGCGGTATTCTCGCCCACGCCCGCGATCCGCCCGACAAGGCCAAGCCCGTCCGTCGTCGCCCAGCCATCGACGATCCCGTCGCGGCGCCCCACGTTCAGAAGGACCGACTGCCGGAACGGCGATCCCGCATCGGCAAGGACGATTCCGGTAACATGGGTCAGCTTGGGATCAAGCCGCACCTTGTTGAGATCAAGAAGCTTGGCGTTCTGCTGTTCAAGCTGCAGCGCGGCCTCTTTCCAGGCCTTCATCTGCTGCAATTCGCGTCGAAGCTGCTGGTTTTGCTCGTAGATCCGGGAATAGGACTGGAAATCCTGCACCATCCCGGCGGCAAAGCTCACCGGCGCCATCGCCCAGTCGAAGGACGGCACCACGCGGTCGACCAGCGCCATGCGGAACCGTTCGACGCGCGGGCTGTCGATCCGCCACAGAAGGAAGGTCGCAAGCAGCACAAGAACGACAAGTCCGGTCAGGATGCGCCTGATCGGACGTCCGTAGTTCTCGCCTGTGCCTCGGTCTCGTGCCACGGCTTGCTCCGAACCGTCCTCGGGTTCTTGTTGGGCGTCCCTCGCCCCGACAGGTGCTTGCGGGCCTTTGCGGCCTCTCAGCTGTCGTAGTCTATAACGTGCCGCAGTTGTTTTTCATATTCCAGTGCCTTGCCGGTGCCGAGCGCCACACAATTCAGCGACTCGTCCGCCACCGAGATCGCAAGGCCGGTCTGTTCGCGCAGCGCCAGGTCCAGTTCGCCCAAAAGCGCGCCGCCGCCGGTCAGCATCACGCCGCGGTCGACGATATCGGCCGCCAGATCAGGCGGCGTCGCCTCGAGCGCGGTCATCACCGCCTCGCAGATCTGCTGCACGGTTTCCGACAGCGCCTCGGCGACCTGGGCCTGGTTGATCTCGGTTTCCTTCGGCACGCCATTGAGCAGATCGCGGCCGCGGATCTGCATCGACGCCCCGCGCCCGTCATCGGGCATCCGCGCCGTGCCGATCGAGGTCTTGATGCGTTCGGCGGTGGCCTCGCCGATCAGAAGGTTCTGCTGGCGGCGCAGGTAGCTGATGATCGCCTCGTCCATGCGGTCGCCGCCGACCCGGATCGAGCGGGCATAGACGATGTCGCCCAGCGACAGGACGGCGACCTCGGTGGTGCCGCCGCCGATGTCGACGACCATGCTGCCGGTGGGATCGGTGATCGGCATGCCTGCGCCGATTGCGGCGGCGATGGGCTCGGCGATAAGCCCGGCCCGGCGCGCGCCCGCCGACAGAACGGACTGCCGGATCGCACGCTTCTCGACGGGGGTGGCGCCATGCGGCACGCAAACGATGATCTTCGGCTTCGAGAAGGTCGTGCGCTTGTGTACCTTGCGGATGAAGTGCTTGATCATCTCCTCGGCCACATCGAAATCGGCGATGACACCCTCGCGCATCGGGCGGATCGCCTCGATGCTGCCGGGGGTGCGCCCCAACATCAGCTTGGCGTCCTCGCCCACGGCAAGCACCTGCTTCTTGCCGTCCTTGACGTGATAGGCGACGACCGAAGGCTCGTTCAGGATGATGCCGCGTCCCTTGACATAGACGAGCGTGTTCGCCGTGCCGAGGTCGATGGCCATGTCGGACGAGAACAAGCCGGAGATACTGAACATGTGCGGCGCTTTCGTTTGGGTCGTTCTGCTCGGGGCGCGCGTGATCGCGGCGCCTCGTAGACCATCGCGCGACTTATAGAAAGGGCGCGGCGCAAACGAAAGGGGCACGCGTGGTCAAATCAGCACGTTTTCGCCATCGGCTTGCCAGGGAACAGCGCCCGGTCACCCTGCCTGCTCAACGACCGCGCAGATCTCGGCGTCCCGAATCCGGTAGGTGAAGGGGGCGCGGCCGATGACCTCTGTGGCCGGATCGTTCGACAGCGCGATGACCGCCGAATTGGCATAGGCCATGCCGCCACCACTTTGAGCAACGAAGAACGCGAACAGCTGGTCCTCGGTCACGACACAGGCGGGGTCCGCTTTCGGATAATCTGTCTTGGCGTCCTGCGCAACGGCAGGGCCAAGGCCCACGAGGCTGAATGCGCCAGCTACGGAAAGATACCTGATCATTTGCCGATGCATGGTCCGGATCATGTGACACGTCCTTGAAGGAAAACTGTTCCGGGCACGGCAAGCCACGCGCCGTGATCCCGCGCGTGGCTTTACCATCTTTGGTCCACAAATACCTCCGGGGGGGTCGCCATTGTCGCGCCATTGGTCCGAGAGACAATGGCGACGGGGCAGAGCCCCCCAGCCGGATCGCCCCGGCCGAAGGCCAGGGCGACACCCCTCAGACCACGTCCTTGTAGGACACTTCCTTGGCGTCGCCGCCGGTCTTCGCCCGCCGGATCACCAGCCGGTTCAGCGCCATGATATAGGCCTTGGCCGAGGCGACGACGGTGTCGGTGTCCGCCGCCTGCCCGGTGGCGATCTTGCCGTCTTCCTCCATCCGCACGCTGACAGTGGCTTGCGCGTCCGTGCCTTCGGTCACCGCATGCACCTGGTAAAGCTGCAGGCTCGCGTGGTGCGGGAACAGTTTGGTCACGGCGTTGAACACCGCATCCACGGGGCCGTCGCCGGTGGCGGTCACTTGCTGGTCGGTGCCTCCCACGCTCAGCGTCAGGTCGGCCGATTGCGGCGCCTCGGTGCCGCAGATCACCCGCAGGAACTTGAGCTGCAGGTGATCGTCCCCCGCTGCGCCCGAATCCTGCACCAGGGCGACGAGATCCTCGTCGTAGACTTCCTTCTTGCGGTCGGCGAGGGTCTTGAACCGCACGAACACGTCCTGCAACTGGTTGTCCGCCAACTCGATACCAAGGTCGCGCAGTTTCGCGCGCAGCGCGGCCCGGCCGGAATGCTTGCCCATGACGAGGTTGGTGGCGCTGAGCCCGACATCCTCGGGGCGCATGATCTCGAACGTCTCGGCGTTCTTGAGCATGCCGTCCTGGTGGATGCCGGATTCGTGGGCAAAGGCGTTCTTGCCGACGATCGCCTTGTTGAACTGCACCGCGAACCCCGACACCGCCGCGACCCGGCGTGAGATGTTCATGATCTTCGTCGGATCGACGCCGGTGGTGTAGGGCATGATGTCGCCGCGCACGCGCAGCGCCATCACCACCTCTTCCAGCGCGGTGTTGCCCGCCCGCTCGCCAAGGCCGTTGATGGTGCATTCGATCTGCCGCGCGCCGCCCGCGACAGCGGCCAGCGCGTTGGCCGTCGCCATGCCAAGGTCGTTGTGGCAGTGAGTGGCAAAGACCACGTCCTCGGCGCCGTCCACTTCGGCGATCAGGCGGCGGATCAGGTCGGCCGATTCCACCGGCGCGGTATAGCCGACGGTGTCTGGGATGTTGATCGTCGTGGCGCCCGCCTTGATCGCGATGCCGACGACGCGCTTGAGATAGTCCCACTCGGTCCGTGTCGCATCCATCGGCGACCACTGCACGTTGTCGCACAGGTTGCGGGCGTGGGTCACTGTCTCGTGGATACGGTCGGCCATCTCGTCCATGGTCAGGTTCGGAATGGCGCGGTGCAGCGGCGAGGTGCCGATGAAGGTGTGGATGCGCGGGGATTTCGCGTGTTTCACGGCGTCCCAGCAGCGGTCGATGTCCTTGAGGTTCGCGCGCGCCAGACCGCAGATGGTGGAATTCTGGCTGCGCTTGGCGATCTCGCTGACGGCGGCGAAATCGCCTTCGGATGCGATGGGAAAGCCCGCCTCGATGATGTCGACGCCCATCTCGTCGAGAAGCTGCGCGATCTCGAGCTTTTCGCCGTGGGTCATGGTCGCGCCGGGCGACTGTTCGCCGTCACGCAAGGTGGTATCGAAGATCAGCACGCGATCTTTGGTCGTATCGGTCATTTGGGTGTTCCTTGTAGCCTTAGCCTTGGGGTCTCTGGCGCGGTCTCTCCTCCTCTGAGCGGTCGCGCCGAGACGGCACGCTCAGAGGCGGCTAAGGAGCAGCAGGCCACGCAGCGACAATGCCGCGCCGGAGCGCGTCAGGGTCGTGATATGGCCAAACCGTGTCATGGGGCGAAAGCTAGCGCCAACTGAGAGACTTGGAAACCCCCGAATCGAGTCGCCCCGTTTGGGCCTCTCCCACTCAGGATATCGCGCAATCGGCGCCGGGATCGGGTGGCTCTGCCCCCTCGGCCACCGTTGGCACATAGTCGAAGGCCGCGATGCGCGCGCCGCCGTCGAAGGCCATGAAGACAAGGTTCGCGCCGGGACGGATGGCGATGCCCTCGGGGTCGCGGCCATACTGGATCAGAGGCGTGACGCCCAGAAGCCGCCCCTCGGCGTCCAGTTCGAACAGGCTGTTGGTGCCTTCCCAGTCGTCAACCACCAGAAGATGCCCGGTGCGCGGATCACGCGCGATGCCCTGTGGTTCGGTCAGGCGCGGCTCATAGCTGTTGCCGTCGATTTCGCGCAGCACCTCGCCGCCCGGCGTGACCCACAGGATGCGGGCGGGATCGTCCTCGACAAGGATCAGGGTGCCGTCGTCGTCGACCGCGATGCCCTCGGTCATCGCACGGACCCCGGCAAGTTGAAACGGCGCGCCCCGCGCCGCGCCGTCCTTGGACAGGCGCTGATAGCTGCCCGAGCCGTCCGACACCAGAAGCCCGTCGCCGTCGAGGCTGATCGCCTTGATCCGGTAAAGATCGCTGCCGAACCGCCGCAGTTCCAGCCCGTCCAGGGTCACAAGGATCGTCTCGGGGCCTTCGTTGGCGATCCAGAGGCCACAGAAGCCGGGATCGTAGTCAAGGCTGGCCGGGCGGTTCAGATCGTAGAAGCCCGACAGCCGCAGCTCCAGCGCCTGCACGGGCAGGGCGGCGAGGCTGGCGGCAAGGGCAAGGCGGCGCATCAGGGCGGTCCTTGTCGGGGCGGATGGCACAAGGATGGCGCGCCGTGACCTTGGGTCAAATCACATCGTGATTGACCATGCCCTGCGCCGCGATACTTCCGCCTTCATGACACAGGCACGCGCACTCATCATCGGATCGACCGGCGGCATCGGCAGCGCGTTGTTCGCCGAGCTGGAACGGCGTCTCGGCGCGGGAAACGTGGTCGGCCTGTCGCGCAGCGGGCATGGACTCGACATCACGCGTGAGCCTTCGGTCGAGGCGGTGATGAACCGCCTGGAAGGGGAATTCGATCTGATCTTCGTGGCGACGGGGGCGCTTCAGATCGACGGCCAGCAGCCCGAAAAGGCCCTCAAGCACATCACCGAGCGTGCGATGCGCGACCAGTTCGAGGTGAACGCGCTTGGCCCGGCGTTGCTCTTGAAGCACGGTGTTCGGCTTTTGCCCAGGGACCGCCGCGCGGTCTTTGCCGTTATGTCGGCGCGCGTCGGGTCGATCGGCGACAACGGCAAGGGTGGCTGGTACGGCTACCGGACGGCCAAGGCGGCGGTGAACCAGATCGTCCATACGGCGGCGATCGAGCTTGGACGCACCCACAAACGGGCGATTTGCGTGGCGATGCACCCGGGCACGGTTGCCACGTCGTTCACCCGCGATTTCGTCAGCCCGGACAACGCGACACCGCCCGAACAGGCGGCGCGAAACCTGCTGGACGTGCTGGACGGCCTGACGCTGGACCAGTCGGGCGGCTTCTACGACTACGCGGGCAAGCCCATCCCGTGGTGACACGCCTGATCCTTGTGCTGGGCGACCAGCTGTCGCCCGAGGTGTCGGCGCTGCGCGAGGCCGACATGGACCGCGACGTGGTGGTCATGGCCGAGGTGATGGGCGAGGCGTCCTATGTGCCGCACCATCCCAAGAAGATCGCGTTCCTGTTCGCCGCGATGCGCAAGTTCGCGCAATCCTTGAAGGAGGACGGCTGGCGTGTCGATTACACCGCGCTGGACGATCCCGAGAACACACAGGCCATCGACAGGGAATTATTGCGCCGCGCCGAGGCGCATGGCGCGGATGAGGTCATCGTCACGGAACCCGGCGAATGGCGGCTGATCGAGGTGCTGAACGACGCGCCGCTCAAGGTGCGGCAGTTGCCCGACGACCGGTTTCTGGCCAGCCACGGGGAATTCGAGGACTGGGCCAAGGGCCGCAAGGCGCTGCGGATGGAGTATTTCTATCGCGACATGCGCCGCAAGACGGGCCTTTTGATGGACGAGGGCGATCCGGCGGGCGGCAAGTGGAACTTCGACCACGACAACCGCAAACCGGCGCCCGGCGAGGTGGAGTTCGGCGGTCCGATGCGGTTCACGCCCGACGAGATCACCGAGGATGTGCTGGCGCTGGTGCGCGATCGCTTTGGGTCCAACTTCGGCAGTCTCGACGATTTCTGGTTTGCTACGGACCGTGGGCAGGCCCGCCGCGCGCTGGCGCATTTCATTCGCGGTGCGCTGCCGCGGTTTGGCGATTATCAGGACGCGATGCTGCGCGACGATCGGTTCCTCTACCACTCGGTCATCTCAATGTATCTCAACGCCGGGCTGCTTACGGTCATGGAGATCTGCGAGGCAGCCGAAGCCGCTTACCGGCGCGGAGACGTCCCGATCAACGCGGCCGAGGGGTTTATTCGCCAGATCATCGGCTGGCGCGAATACATGCGCGGGATATATTTCCTCGAAGGACCGGATTATGTCCGCCGCAACGTGCTGAACCATCAGCGGGCGCTGCCGGGGTTCTTCTGGGATGCAGGCACCGACATGCTGTGCGTCGCAAAGACGGTGCAGCAGACCCGGGACGAGGCCTATGCCCACCATATCCAGCGCCTGATGGTAACGGGCAACTTCGCGCTTCTGGCCGGGGTGAACCCCTATGAGGTGCATGAATGGTATCTGGCTGTCTACGCCGATGCCTATGAGTGGGTCGAGGCGCCGAACGTCATCGGGATGAGCCAGTTCGCCGACGGCGGTATCGTGGGATCAAAGCCGTATGTCTCGTCGGGGTCGTACATCGACCGGATGTCGGACTACTGCGGGGCCTGTGCGTACTCGGTCAAGACCAAGACCGGCGCGGGGGCGTGCCCCTTCAACCTGCTGTACTGGGACTTCCTTGTCCGCCACCGCGACAGGTTCGGGAGCAACCCCCGCATGGGCCAGATGTATGCCACCTGGGACCGGATGAAGGACGACCGGAAAGACACGATCCGGCGAGAAGCTGCTGTGTTTCTGGACCGGCTGACGAAAGGAGAGCGGGTTTAGGGCCGGGAAGGCGGGATAAATCCCGCTCTACGAAGGGGACGAGCCGCGCATGCCGTCCTGTAGGGCGGGACTCGTACCGTCGCATCCCGACAAGCAAGTGCGCCAACCCGCTTCAGTTCTGCGCCTCGTCCTCGCCGCTGCCCTCTCCGGTGTCCTGCGCCACCGTCTCGATCAGCGCGCCGCGTTCCCACTGGCCGGTCGCAGTCTCGCCGCTGGCGTAGCGGATCGTGCCGAGGCCCTGCCGCTTGCCGTTGGCAAACGTGCCTTCATAGACGTCGCCATTGGCATAGGTGGCCACGCCCTGGCCTTCGATCTCGCCGTCGGTCCAGCCGCCGGTGTAGGTAAAGCCGTCGGCCATCGTGATCGTGCCCTCGCCTTCGCGAACGCCGTCGACGAACTCGCCCTCGTAGACGGTGCCATCTGCATAGGTGGCTGTCCCGGTGCCGTGGCGCTGGCCCTCTTGCCACTGGCCGACGTAGGTATAGCCGTCGGGATAGGTCATCGTGCCCTGGCCGTGGTTCTTGGCGTTGAGGAACTCGCCCTCGTAGACCATGCCGCCCTGGTAGCGGGCGACGCCGGTGCCCTCGATCACACCCTCACGCCATTCGCCTTCGTACGAAGAACCATCGGGGTAGGTGATGCGTCCGGTGCCGTGGGCAAGGCCGTTCTCGAAGCTGCCGACATAGACCGACCCGTCGGGATACGTCACCTGGCCTTCGCCTTCGATCCGGCCCGACACCCATTCGCCGTTGTAGGTGTAGCCGTCGATGCCGGTGAACGTGCCGGTGCCGTGGCGCTTGTCGTTCAGGAACTGGCCCTCGTAGACGTCGCCGTTGGCGTAGATCACCTTGCCGGTGCCCTCGCGCTCGCCGCCCGCCAGATCGCCTTCGTAGACATCGCCGTTGGCCTGGGTCAGCGTGCCCGACCCGCTGATCTGGTCGCCGCTCCAGCCGCCGGTATAGCGCAGCCCGTCAGGCATCGTCAGCGTGCCCTGACCCTCACGCTCGCCCGCGACAAGGTCGCCCTCATAGATCGCCCCGTCGGAATAGACGACGCGGCCCGAGCCTTCCTTGACGCCGTTCACCCAGTCGCCTTCGTAGACATAGCCGGTGGGGCTTTCCATCCGGCCGCGCCCGTGATGTTCGGCGTTCAGAAAGCCGCCCTCGTAGACGACGCCGTTGGCGTATTCGGCGCGGCCCTCGCCGGTGATCTTGCCATCGGTCCAGTCGCCTTCATAGGTGCCGCCGTCCGCGAAGGTGATCTTCCCGAATCCCTCGGGCTTGCCGCGGGCAAAGCTGCCCTCGTAGAGCGATCCGTTGGGGAACCGTGCCGTGCCCTGGCCGCGGATCTCGCCGTCGATCCATTCGCCGGTGTATTCATAGCCGTTCGGCAGGATGTAGGTGCCGGTGCCGTGCTGCTTGCCGTCCCTGAAGGTGCCCTCGTAGACGCCGCCGTCGTCGTATTGCTTGACGACGATCTCGCTGTCGTCCTGTGCCAGCGCGGCGCCGGGCGCCGCCATGACCAGCGCCAGCGCCACGGCGCGTGCGAAGGCTCTTGTATCTGGAAAGCGTCGCCCCAGGTCCGCCATGTGGTAATGCCCCAAGCCTGTCGTGAACGGATGCCGCCCGAACCTAGAGGACGCCATCCCGCCTTACAACGCTTTTGACGGCTGCTCGGCTTTCCACCGCCACCGGTTCTGCTAGACAGGCCGCGCATTTGACGGAGATGTGAATGTCCGACCGCTTTCGACTGACGCTGGCACAGCTCAATCCGGTGATGGGCGCGATCGAGGAAAATGCCGACCAGGCGTTCCTCGCCTGGGAAGAGGCACGATTGGCGGGCGCCGACATGGTCGCGCTGCCCGAGATGTTCATCACCGGCTACAATGCGCAGGATCTGGTGACGAAGCCGGCCTTCCACCTGCACGCGATGCGCGCGATCGAGGCGCTGGCGGTGCGCACGGCGGATGGTCCCGCGATGGGCATCGGCGGCCCCTGGGCCGAAGGCGGGCAGCTGTTCAACGCCTACTGGATCCTTGGCGGCGGCAAGGTGAAGAGCCGGGTGCTGAAGCATCATCTGCCGAACGAGACGGTGTTCGACGAGGTGCGCGTTTTTGATGCCGGGCCGCTGGGCGGTCCCTATTCCGTTGGCAACACGCGCATCGGCACCCCGATCTGCGAGGATGCCTGGCACGAGGATGTCGCCGAGACGCTGGCCGAGACCGGGGCCGAGTTCCTGCTCGTGCCGAACGGGTCGCCCTATTACCGGGGCAAGCACGACACCCGGATGTCCCACATGGTCGCCCGCGTGGTCGAGACCGGCTTGCCGCTGATCTATCTCAACATGATCGGCGGGCAGGATGACCAGGTGTTCGACGGGGCGAGTTTCGCGCTCAATCCCGGCGGCCAGCTTGCCGTCCAGCTTACCGCGATGGAGCGCTGCATCGCCCATGTCGATCTTGATCGTGGCCCCGAGGGATGGCGCATTCAGCCGTCCGACAAGGCGATGCTGCCCGATGCCTGGGAATTCGACTATCACGTCATGGTGCAGGCCTTGCGCGACTACATGGCCAAGACCGGCTTCAAATCGGTCGTTTTGGGGCTGTCGGGCGGGATCGATTCTGCGCTGGTCGCCGCCATTGCTGTCGACGCCATCGGGCCAGGCAACGTGCATTGCGTGATGCTGCCGTCGGAATACACGTCAGAGCATTCGCTGGAGGATGCGGCGGGCGTGGCCCGCGCGCTGGGTTGCCCCTTGCGGACGCTGCCGATCACCGGCGCACGGGCGGCGGTGACCGAGACGCTGGCGCCGGTGTTCGAGGGGCTGGCCCCGGACCTGACAGAGGAGAACCTGCAATCACGGCTGCGCGGCCTTCTGCTGATGGCGCTGTCGAACAAGTTCGGGCACATGCTGCTGACCACCGGCAACAAGTCCGAGGTCGCGGTTGGTTATGCCACGATCTACGGCGACATGGCGGGCGGCTACAATCCGATCAAGGACCTTTACAAGACACGGGTGTTCGAGACCTGCCGCTGGCGCAATGCCAACCACCGCGACTGGATGCTGGGGCCCGCAGGCGAGGTGATCCCGCCGCGCATCATCTCGAAACCGCCATCGGCAGAGCTGCGCGCGGACCAGAAGGACGAGGACAGCCTGCCGCCCTATGACGTCCTTGACGCGATCCTCGAAGGGCTGATCGACCGCGAGGCGTCGCTGCAGGAGCTGGTTGCGGAAGGCTTTGATGCCGATACCGTGCGCAAGATCGAGCACCTGATCTACATTTCTGAATACAAACGGTTCCAGTCGGCGCCGGGCACCCGGCTGACCAAGCGCAGCTTCTGGCTCGACCGGCGTTATCCCATCGTGAACCGTTGGCGCGATCCGGGCTGAGCGCGAAAGAGCTGGCCTGCGGAGCGGGGATCGGGATGCCGAACGCGCCGTGTTCCATGATCGGCAAGGTCGAAGTTGACCGAACACTTTGCGCGCAACGGTCTGTGCGCTGCCGCATGATCTGAATTCCCGCACAGGTGCGGCGCGCGCCCGCACGGGACAAGTGGCGCCGGGAACCATACCTGAGGGTGGAGGAATTGACCCACCAAAGGAGTGTTTCCCATGGCTACCCCCAAGATCGCGATCATCTTCTATTCGACCTACGGAACCAACCACCAGATCGCCGCTGAAGCCAAGCGCGCGGCTGAAGAGGCCGGCGCCGAGGTTCGGTTGCTGCGCGTGCCCGAGACCGCCCCCAAGGACGTTGTCGAAGGCCAGGACGCCTGGAAGGCGCAGGCCGAAAAGTCGTCGGACATCCCCGAAGTGACCCACGCCGACATGGAATGGGCGAACGGCTATTTCCTTTCGGCGCCGACGCGTTATGGCGTCGTGGCCAGCCAGATGCGCGCGTTCATCGACACGCTTGGCCCGCTCTGGATGGAAGGCAAGCTGGCGAACAAGACCTTCACCGGCACCACCTCGGCGCAGAACGTGCACGGCGGTCAGGAAACCACGCTGCAAAGCCTTTACGTCACCGCGATGCACTGGGGCGCGATCATCGTCGCACCCGGTTACACCGATCCTGCGCTGTTCGAGTCGGGCGGAAATCCCTACGGCTATTCGGCGCAAGCCGGGCAGTTCGACGACAAGGGCAAGGCAGCCGTGGCGCACCAGGCCAAGCGTCTGGTCGAGTTCACCGCCAAGATCGCAGGCTAAAGCCGGGTCACGCGCGTCTCTTCCATGAGGCGCCGGGTCAGTTCGGGGTCACACAGCCGTGTGGCCTCGGACGCCACGGCGGCGCTTGCCGCCGCCACCCCCGCCCGCAGGCAATCCTCGGGCGATGCGCCGCGCGCGGACCACAGCGTATAGGCGCCGACAAAGCTGTCGCCCGCGCCGACCTTTGACACGACCTGCACCGGTGCGCCGACGGCGTGCCAGCTTTCCCCGCTTGTCGTCATCACCGATCCGTCCGCGCCGCGCGCGACGATAACGGTGCGGGCGACCCCCCGGTCCACGAGGCCGCGCGCGAAGTCCGCCGTGTCGGTGCGTTCCGGCAGAACGCGCCCCGCCAATTCTTCGGCCTCGGCCCCATCCATCCGCAGGACGGAGATCGCCTCGTGCGGCTCGGCGGCCAGATGGTGCAGGGCCGGGCCAGAGGTATCGACGATCAGACGCGCGCCGCGTCCCTCGACGTGGCTGGACAGGATCGAGGGGAAATCCTTGGCGACGCCCGGCGGCTGGCTGCCGGACAGCACGACATAGGTATCCTCGCCTGCGGCCTGGTCTATGGACCGCAGGCCGCGCTGCACGTCTTCTTCCGTCCAGATCGGACCGGGCATGACGAAGCGGTATTGCTCGCCGCTGGTCTCGTCGATGACAGAGGTGCTTTGCCGCGTCTCGCCGGGGCCCTGAAAGGCGACCGTCGGCACGCCTTCCAGCGCCAGAAGCTGCAACAGTTGCGCGCCCGCCGCCCCGCCGATGGCCACCAGCGCAGTCGCCTGCCCGCCCAAGAGGCGCACGGCCCGCGCCACGTTGATGCCGCCGCCGCCCGGATCGATCTGCGGCTCCGAGCAGCGCAGTTTCTCCTCGGGATAGACGCGCGGGGCGGAGGTCGAGAAATCGACGGTCGGGTTCAGCGTGATGGTGACGATGTCGGTGCGCATGGGCGGTTTCCTCGGGTTGCCCCATCGCTACCCAAGACGGTCAGGGATGAAAAGACGCGCCTACAGCCACCACGGGTCAATCGACGCGATATCGTCGTCGTCCCAACCAAGATGATGGGCCATCTCGTGAACCAGCACATGGGTGACAAGCTGGCCCAGCGTCACGTCGCCCCGTTCCGCCCATTCGTCGAGAATCGGGCGCCGGAACAGCCAGACCGTGTCGGGGCCCATCGGCTGATCCATCACCGATTTCTGCGTGAGGGGAACCCCGTCATAGAGACCGGTGAGGCCGAAGGGATCATCGATCTCCATATCGTCCAGCAAGTCGTCCGGGGCGAAATCCTCGATCCGCACGCGGACCTCGCGGGTGGCGCTGGCGAAGGGTTCGGGCATCGCGGCGCGTGCGGCGTCGCACAGCGTCTCGAAGGCGGCAAGATCGGGGGCGACGAGATCGGCGGGATTGTCCATGCCCGCTATATGCCGCCTCGGCGCGGCCTGTGCTAGGGTGAGACCATGAGCACGAACAAGACAGTCGAGACCGGCGCCTCGGTCGCCGAGTTCCTTGCGGCGGTGGAACCCGAACGTCGGCGCGGCGATGCGCTGCGGCTGGATGCGATCTTTCGGGACGCAACGGGCTTTGCGCCGCGTATGTGGGGGCCGTCGATAATCGGATACGGCCGCTACCACTACAAGTACGACAGCGGGCACGAGGGCGATTTCCTTGCCACCGGATTCGCGCCGCGCAAGACCAATCTGGTGGTCTACATTCTGCCCGGATACGCCGATTTCGGCGATATCCTGAACCGGCTGGGGCCGCACAAGGCTGGCAAGTCCTGCCTTTACCTCACCTCGCTGGCCAGGGTCGACGAGGGCGCGCTGCGCGAGTTGATCGCGGCGGGGCTGGCGGATCTTGCGCGGCGCTGGCCGGTGCAGCCGACCTGATTTCTGGACTTCCCCCGCTACGCATGACAATCACCCGCGCGACAGGAGACACCCATGACCGTGACCCGTTTCGCGCCGTCGCCCACCGGCTATATCCATGTGGGGAACCTTCGCACCGCGCTGTTCAATTTCCTGATCGCGCGCAAGGCGGGGGGCACCTTCATCCTGCGTCTCGACGATACCGACCCCGAGCGGTCGAAAGAGGAATACGTCGACGCGATCAAGGACGACCTCGAATGGCTGGGCCTGACATGGGACCGGGTCGAGCGGCAGTCGCAGCGGCTGGACCGCTACGCCGCCGCCGCAGACGCGTTGCGTGACAAGGGCCGGTTCTACGAGGCGTTCGAGACGCCGACCGAGTTGGACCTCAAGCGCAAGAAGCAGCTCAACATGGGCAAGCCGCCGGTCTACGACCGCGCGGCGCTGGCGCTGTCCGAGGATGAGCGCGCCGCGCTGCGGGGCGAGCGCGGACAGGGCGTCTGGCGGTTCAAACTGGATCACGAGCGGATCGAATGGACCGATGGCATCCTTGGCCCGATTTCCATCGACGCGGCCAGCGTATCCGATCCCGTGCTGATCCGGCAGGACGGTCAGGTTCTCTATACGCTCGCCTCGGTCGTGGACGACACCGAGATGGGCGTGACCCATGTCGTGCGCGGGTCGGACCACGTCACCAATACCGCGACCCAGATCCAGATCATTCAGGCGCTGGGCGGCGATGTGCCGTCCTTCGCGCACCATTCGCTTCTGACCGGGCCGCAGGGCGAGGCGCTGTCGAAGCGGCTGGGCACCCTGTCGCTGCGTGACCTGCGCGCGCAGGGCGTTCAGCCGATGGCGCTGTTGTCGCTGATGGCCCGGCTGGGGTCCGCCGATCCGGTGGAAGTCCGCGGCTCGGTCGACGAGTTGGTCGAAGGCTTCGACATCGCGCGCTTCGGCTCGGCGCCCACGAAGTTCGACGAGCGCGACCTGTTCCCGCTGACCGCCCGCGTGCTGCAAGGCACGCCGTTCGAGGCGGTGAAGGACGAGATCGCGGCGCTGGGTGTGCCGGACGCGGTCGCGCCGCGCTTCTGGGAGGTCGTGCGCGACAACATCACGGTCAAGGCCGAGATGGCCGGATGGTGGGACGTGCTGCGCGGCGCGATCACGCCGCAGGTGGCTGATGAGGACCGCGATTTCGTCGCCGAAGCCTTCGCCATGCTGCCCGAGCCGCCCTATGACGCGGGCACCTGGAGCGCCTGGACGAACGCGGTCAAGGACAAGACCGGGCGCAAGGGCAAGGGGCTGTTCCTGCCGCTGCGCCACGCGATCACCGGGCAGTCACGCGGCCCTGAAATGGCCGATGTCATGGCGCTGATGCAGGTGAAGCCGTCGCTTTGATTACCCACGTCGCGCCGGTTGAGGGCGCGGATATGCGTATTTGAGCAAAGAAGAAACGAGGGACGGTTATCTGACGATGACCGTCCCTGTCTCGCCAAGGAGGTCCGTGACCAGCGCGCGCTCGTCCGGCGTCAGGGTCTGGTGGCGCGGGTAAAGCGGCGCGGCCCGATCGTCGCGCACCGGGCGGTCCCAGCCTTCCGTGGTGCCAAAGAAGCGGTGCACGCCGTCTTCGCCGAATTCGCGCAGGTAGCCCTGGACCACGACGTCGAGATAGCTGAGCAGGATCGGAGCGGGGGCCTCTACCGCCAGAAAGCTGGCGCGCGGCACGGCATAGACCTGCACCGCAAGGGGGCGGTCCACGGGATGCGCCACCGTCTCGGTGACATGGTGGCGGCCATAGCCCGCCTCGCGCGTGTCGAGAGCGGCCCAGTCGTTGCCGGGCACGCCCGCGATCAGCCCCTCGATGGTGCGGCCCTCGGCGCGGATGCCGGTCAGCGTCGCCGGGTGGCGCGAATCGACAGTGACCCAGGCGCGGCCCCAGCCGGTCAGGCGTGCGCGGTGGGCGTCGGTGTAGGCATGGGTCGCGCGGTTCACGAGCGAGCCGTAGCCGAAGAAAAACGGATCTGACATGCGCCCGAAGATGGCGGTGCACGGCCGAAATGCAAGCCGCTTGCCATGAGCCAAGGCCTGTCGTAGCGTCCGCGTCATCCGCAAGGGGAGACACGGGCCGAAACGCCCGGGCCGAAGGAGCAACCGCCCCGGTAAACTCTCAGGCACAAGGGACCTTTGCGGGCCGAACACTCTGGAGAGACCCCTGCAAGGGGGCGCCGAAGGGATAACGATCTCAGGCGAAAGGACAGAGGGGGCACCGGCGGGTATATTGCCCGCGATTGGTGCCGGTCGGGCAATGCCCCCGGTTTTGGAAACGGGGGCGCTATGGGCGATCTGAAACGCACGGTCCTGCACGACATGCATCTGGCGCTGGGCGCACGGATGGTGCCGTTCGCCGGATATGACATGCCGGTGCAATACGCATCCGGCGTGATGAAGGAACATCTTCACACGCGCGAGAAGGCCGGGCTGTTCGATGTCAGCCACATGGGGCAGGTGATCCTGCGGCCCGCGTCGGGGGATGTGGAGGGCGCGGCGCTTGCGCTTGAGGCGCTGGTGCCGGTCGATGTGGCGGGGCTGGCCGAGGGGCGGCAGCGCTATGCCGTGTTCACCGCCGAGGATGGCGGCATCCTGGACGATCTGATGATCGCGCGGCGGGCGGATCATCTGTTCCTGGTGGTCAACGCGGCCTGCAAGGCCGAGGACATCGCGCATTTGCGGGCGCATCTGCCGGACCAGGTGACGGTCGAGGAAATCACCGACCGGGCGCTTCTTGCGCTGCAGGGACCCGAGGCAGAGCGGGTGCTTTCCGCGCTGCTGCCGGGTGCGGCTGGGATGCGGTTCATGGACAGCGCGGTCTTCGACAGCCAGTTCGGCGCGCTCTGGGTCTCGCGCTCGGGCTACACCGGCGAGGACGGTTATGAGGTGTCGGTGCCCGAAGCGCATGCCGTCGCCTTTGCCGAGGCGCTGCTGGCAGACAACGACCTGCAACCCATCGGCCTTGGTGCGCGCGATTCGCTGCGGCTGGAGGCGGGGCTTTGCCTTTATGGGGCGGACATCGACACCGGCACGTCGCCGGTCGAGGCCGATCTGGTCTGGTCAATCCAGAAGGTGCGGCGTTCCGGCGGCGCGCGCGCAGGCGGTTTCCCGGGCGCCGAGACGATCCTTCGCCAGATCGACGAAGGGGCCAGTCGCAAGCGCGTCGGGCTGCTTCCGGACGGGCGCGCACCGATGCGGGCAGGCACGGAAATCTATGCCCAAGAGAGCGGCGGCCACCCGGTTGGAACGGTCACGTCCGGGGCGTTCGGCCCTTCGATCGGCCAGCCGATGTCGATGGCGTATGTTTCGGTGGACTGCGCCGAAAAAGGTCGCAAGCTGTGGGGAGAGGTGCGCGGCAAGCGGCTTCCTGCGCTGGTGGCCGCGATGCCGTTCCACCCCCATGCCTACAAACGCTGAGAGGACCCACATGAAGTATACCGAAGACCACGAATGGCTCCGCGTCGAGGACGACCTGGTCCTGGTCGGGATCACGGAACACGCCAGCGAGCAGCTTGGCGACATCGTCTTTGTCGAATTGCCCGAGTTGGAAACGCAGGTTTCCAAGGGCGACGAGGTGGTGGTGATCGAATCGGTCAAGGCCGCGTCGGACATCCTTGCACCCGTCGATGGTGAGGTTGTCGAGGTGAACGACAAGCTGGTCGACAACCCGGGCCTCGTGAACGAGGACCCGACCGGCGACGCGTGGTTCTTCAAGCTCAAGGTCGACGATTTGTCGGTGCTCGACGAGTTGATGGACGAGGACGAATACAAGGACCTGATCGGCTAGGGCCTCTGGCCCGTCCGAGTGATGCATGCCGTGCCCCCGCGGCCGGAAGGAGCAGTCATGAGCTATCGCGCGACACGCTACGACACCTACGATTTCGCGAACCGGCGGCATATCGGCCCTTCGCCGTCCGAGATGGACGAGATGCTGAAAGTCGTTGGCGCGGGCAGCCTCGATGCGCTGATCGAGGAAACCGTGCCGCGCTCGATCCGGCAGGAGACGCCGCTGAACTGGCCGCCGATGACCGAGTTCGCGGTGCTTAACCGGCTGCGCGAGGTGGGGGCGAAGAACAAGGTCATGACCTCGCTGATCGGGCAGGGCTATTATGGCTGCGTCACGCCGCCGGCGATCCAGCGCAACATCCTTGAGAACCCGGCGTGGTATACGGCGTATACGCCCTATCAGCCCGAGATCGCGCAGGGGCGTCTTGAGGCGCTTCTGAACTTCCAGACGATGGTGTCCGACCTTACCGGCCTCGAGATCGCCAACGCGTCGCTTCTGGACGAGGCGACGGCGGCGGCGGAAGCGATGGTCATGGCCGAGCGGGTGTCGAAGTCGAAGGCCAAGGCGTTCTTTGTCGACGAGAATTGCCATCCCCAAGTGATCGCGGTGATGCGGACGCGGGCGGAACCCCTTGGTATCGGCATCTTGACCGGTACGCCGGACGCGCTTGACCCGGCGCAGGTGTTTGGGGCGATCCTGGCCTATCCTGGCACCTACGGCGATGTGCAGGATTTCACCCCGTTGATCGCCGCGCTGCACGAGGCAAAGGCCATTGCGATCATGGCGACCGACCTTCTGGCGCTGACTATCCTCAAGGAACCGGGCGCGATGGGCGCGGACATCGCCATCGGGAGCGCGCAGCGGTTCGGGGTGCAGATGGGCTATGGCGGCCCGCATGCCGCCTTCATGGCCTGCCGCGAGGAGTACAAGCGGTCGATGCCGGGGCGCATCGTGGGGGTCTCGGTGGACAGCCGGGGCAACCGTGCCTACCGGCTGGCGCTGCAAACGCGCGAACAGCATATCCGCCGTGAAAAGGCGACGTCGAACGTCTGCACCGCGCAGGCGCTTCTGGCGGTGATGGCGTCGTTCTACGCGGTGTTCCACGGGCCCGAGGGGCTGCGCGCCATCGCCGAGATGGTGCATTTCAACACCGTCCGGCTTGCGGACCGCCTGAAGGGCGCGGGCTTCAAGGTGTCGCCGCGCGCGTTCTTCGACACGATCACGGTCGAAGTCGGCGCGATGCAGGGCGTGATCCTGCGCTCTGCCGTGGCCGAAGGGATCAACCTGCGCAGGATCGGCACGACCCGGATCGGCATGTCCATCGACGAGACGGTCGGCAGCGAGATCATCGAGAAGGTGTGGCGCGCCTTCGGCATCGAGGCGAGCGCGGGCAGCCGGGCGCAGGACATCGGCTTTCCCGATGCCCTGATCCGCCAGTCCGGCTATCTCGATCACCCGATCTTCCACATGAACCGCGCCGAAGCCGAGATGATGCGCTACATGCGCCGCCTGGCGGACCGCGACCTTGCGCTGGACCGGGCGATGATCCCGCTGGGGTCCTGCACGATGAAACTGAACGCGGCGGTCGAGATGATGCCGGTGTCCTGGCCGTCCTTCGCCTCGCTGCACCCCTTTGCGCCGTCCGATCAGGCGCAGGGCTATACCGAGATGATCGACGATCTGTCGGCCAAGTTGTGCGAGATCACCGGCTACGACGCGATGTCGATGCAGCCCAATTCCGGCGCGCAGGGCGAATATGCCGGGCTGATGTCCATCGCCGCCTTTCACCGCGCGCGGGGACAGGGACACCGCACCGTGTGCCTGATCCCGATGTCGGCGCATGGAACCAACCCCGCCAGCGCCCAGATGGCGGGCATGAAAGTGGTGGTCGTGAAGTCGGCAGAGAACGGCGATATCGACGTGGAGGATTTCCGGGCCAAGGCCGAGGCGGCGGGCGACGATCTGGCCGCCTGCATGATTACGTATCCGTCCACGCATGGCGTGTTCGAGGAAACCGTGCGTGAGGTCTGCAAGATCACCCATGACCACGGCGGGCAGGTGTATCTGGACGGTGCGAACCTGAACGCGATGGTCGGGCTGGCCAAGCCGGGCGAGCTGGGCGCGGACGTGAGCCACCTCAATCTGCACAAGACGTTCTGCATCCCGCATGGTGGCGGCGGGCCGGGGATGGGGCCGATCGGGGTCAAGGCGCATCTCGCGCCGCACCTGCCGGGTCATCCGGCGACCGGCGGCGAGGGTCCGGTAAGTGCGGCGCCCTTCGGGTCCGCCTCGATCCTGCCGATCAGCTGGGCTTATGTGTTGATGATGGGCGGCGCCGGGCTGACGCAGGCGACCAAGGTTGCGATCCTGAACGCCAACTACATCGCGAAGCGGCTGGAAGGTGCCTATGACGTCCTGTTCAAGGGGCGCGGCGGGCGCGTCGCGCACGAGTGCATTCTTGACACCCGGCCATTTGCGGACGGCGCAGGCGTGACTGTGGACGACATCGCCAAGCGGCTGATGGACAACGGCTTTCACGCCCCGACGATGAGCTGGCCGGTGGCGGGAACGCTGATGGTCGAGCCGACGGAATCCGAGACCAAGTCAGAGATCGACCGCTTCTGCACCGCCATGCTGGCGATCCGGGACGAGATTCGCGACGTGGAAGACGGACGGCTCGATGCCGCGAACAATCCTCTCAAGAACGCGCCGCACACCGTCGAGGATCTGATCGGCGACTGGGATCGTCCCTACAGCCGCGAGGCCGCGTGCTATCCGCCCGGCGCGTTCCGGGTCGACAAGTACTGGCCGCCGGTGAACCGGGTCGACAACGTTTACGGCGACCGGAATCTCGTGTGCATCTGTCCACCAGTGGAAAGCTACGCCGAGGCGGCCGAGTAGCCTTGGGCGTCAGGCTTCGTTGACTGGCATCTTCGGAACGCCGTCCTTGGCCGGGGCAAGCGCCGTGATCTGGTCAAGGTCCTCGACCAGCGGGATGCCGCCCCTCGCATAGGTCAGCGCGCGCGACGACAGCGCCATCGCTGCCTTGGCAATCGCCGGGTCGCGGTGGCGCGACAGGCGCCTGTAGGCGGCTTGCACGGACATCTGCACTTCGCGGAACCCGCGTCCGTCCCGCGCGATGGGATCGAAGACCGCCAGCATCAGCTGTTCAAGGTCGAGGCCCGGCGCGTAGACCGCTGGCGCGGGGGGGGGTATCCAAAACGCGCTCGACCTCGATGTCGTCGATCAGCCCGGTCAGGCGGGCCACCGCGTCGATGGCCGTGCCGGGATCGTTGATACCGGGCGACAGGGCGCGCTCTGCGATCTCGGTCATCACCATCAGGGCAAAGACCGGGTCCTGGCCGTAGTCGCGGCTCTGGCCAAGCGTGATCGCCGCCGCGATGCTGGAAGCGATGCTGTCGTCCAGATCGGCGATGCTGATCCAGGCCAGCACATCGCCCTTGCCCACCAGATCACCGGGCGCGACGGCGAGCCAGATCGCGGCGCCTTCGGCCTCGGCGACTGATGACAGCGCGGCGGTGCCGATGTTCTGCACATGGCCAAAGCCGCGGGCCAGCACCGCGGAGGCGTCCGCAGGGACCGGGGGCGCATCGGCCAGGGACCGTGCGCCGAGGAAGGGCCGTTCAAGATGGCCGCGCAAGGTGCCGCGCGCGCAGTCCTCCACCCGGTCGAGCGTCGATTCCACGCTGCCAAGCCCTGTGAGATGCGCGACCCAGCGCAGGATCGCGATCACCACAAGCAGGATCACGGCGATGGACACGAGGTAGATCAGCGCGACCTCGCGTCCCTGGATCAGCCCGACGCTGAGCATCACGGTAAGGGTCAGGGCGTAGATGAAGGCTCCCACGAAAGTGGCGATCACGGCATGGGTGCGCCCGTCTTCGCGCAGCAAACGGTGCGCGCGCGGCGTGGCCGAACCGTCGGCGGCAAGATGCGCCGACACCATGATCGACAGCGAGAAGGTCGTGACGGCCAGCATCGAATTGGTCAGGATCGCCAACAGACGCTCCAGCGCGCCCGGCTCGATGGCAAAGGGCAGGCTGAACGGCAAGAGCGTGAAGAAGGGCGCCAGAAGCGCCGTCACCAGCGCCAGAAGCGCGAACAGCGAGGTGCGCACCCAAAGGCGGCGCGCGAACACACGCAGATTCCATGCAAGAGACGAGAGCATCCGGTTCGTTCCCATCGTGAACGGTTTCGCCCCGGTTCTAGGGGGTTACAGCGTGGTTCGCCAGCTAGACCGGGGGGCCGAACTGCCTTTGCTCGACGGAGAAGCCCCTGCCGCCTTGCGTGACGACGAAGATTTGCCCGTAGTCCAGCGGCGGATCGCCCGGCAGGGCGAAGGCGGACCAGATGTCCGTCAGGTTGTCCTTGTTGCCGACCCAGACGACCGTCCGGTCGCCTTGCGCTGCGATGCCCTTGGCAGCGGTCTCTGCCGGGATACGGGTGATCGTCAGGCCCGTCGCGGCGGCAAGGGGCGCGGCGGTGTCCAGATTGCGCTGAATCCCGGGAGAGAGGATCGCGTCGATCTTCTGATCGGACAGCGCCGCAGGCAGGGCAGCGGCGCGGGCGCGGCCAGCCTCGTTCAGATCATCGCCGCTGCGGTCGGCGTGGCGCAGGGCGATCAGGCGCATCCCTGCGGGGTAGCTTGCCGCACGTCCACCGGCGCAGGCTGCCGCCAGACTTGCCGCCCCAAGGATCAACACTGTGCGCCGTGTCGCTGGTGCCATCGTCGCCCCCGCATCCCTTCCGTTGCGTCAAGGATAGCGTAAGGCGGGCAATTTTTCCAGTCTTCAGACCACCGTCACCGGCGTTCCGACCGGCACCTGATCATACAGATGTTTGACGTGGCTGTTCAGCATCCGGATGCAGCCCGACGAATCCGAGCGTCCGATGGACTCGGGCTGGGTCGTGCCGTGGATGCGGTAATAAGTGTCGCGGCCGTCCTTGAAGAGGTAGAGCGCCCGCGCGCCCAGCGGGTTCCCGGGGCCGCCCGGCATGATGTAGTCATCATCCCCGACGAATTTCGGATACTGCTGCGGGTTGCGTTCGATCATCGCGGCGGTGGGGCGCCAGCTTGGCCATTCGGCCTTGCGCCCGACGACCGCCTTGCCCTGGAACGACAGCCCAGCGCGGCCGACGCCGACGCCGTAGCGGATCGCCTTGTTCTGCTCGACCACCCAGTAGAGGAAGTGCTTTTGCGGCATGACGATGATCTGCCCGGGCGTGATCTCGTCTGCGGTGCGGACGTAGCGTGGACGCAGCGGTTCGGCGAGCTCGAACTCCTTGACCTGCGCGGCGGCGAGGGTTGGCGCGGCCAGCGCGGCGACCCCTGTGGCAAGACCATTGGCAAGAAATCTGCGGCGGCTGGGCATGGGGGCTGTCCTCCGGAACGGCTGGTGTGGCATCCAGAATGCCACGCTCATGTCTGGTCAGGCAACGCCGTGTGCATATGGATGGGTTCCGGGGCGTGGCAGGGGTTGCCGCTTGGTCACCCCTCCATGCAAAACGGCGCGCGCCCGGTGGGGCACGCGCCGTCAATCAGATCAGTGTCCTTGCGGACGGATCAGGCGAGCGACAGGTTCGTCGCGTTTTCGCGGCCGTCGCGGCCGGTCTCGAGGTCAAAGGTGACCTTCTGGTTGTCGGAGAGACCGGTCAGACCCGAGCGCTCGACTGCAGAGATGTGCACGAACACGTCCTTGCCGCCGGTGTCAGGTGCGATGAAGCCGAAGCCTTTGGTGGTGTTGAACCATTTCACGGTGCCAGTGGCCATGTGAGTTTTCCTTCATTTCGCTGCCCGCGGAAGTGCGGCAGCCCGGCTCGTCACGTCAAGAATTCGAATGCTGTGAGCCGTGGTCGGAAAACAGATGGTCGAAGAGAAGATCGGTAGCGACCATCAATATGCGCGTTCCGGTGGGCTTTGGCAAGGGGGCGTGCAGGTGGGACGGCCCCGGTTCCGGGATTCACGATTCCTCAATGTCGATGCCGGACGCTTGCGCGATGCCAAGGTATCTTCGCCCCGAACCGACACCGGCCCCCGTCTTCTTCACCGTCTGCCTTGCCAGGCGCGGAAGCACCGCGCTTGTGGATCATCTGGATGTTCTGCGAAACGCGGTGCGTGTTACTTTGGCGGCCCGCCCCTGCGAAATTCTCGCCTGGGTGGTCCTGCCCGACCACATGCATGCGATCTGGCGCCTTCCTGAAAGCGATCCCAACTATTCCCAGCGCTGGGGGCGGGTCAAGGCGCGCTTCAGCCGCGACGCCTGTAGGGCGGGACTTGTCCCGCCGCCCCCTGTCGGCACCGCAAACGGCGGCGTGAACCCCGCATTGCGGCGCAAGGGCGAACTCGGGATCTGGCAGCCCCGCTTCTGTGAGCATCATTGCCAAAGCGAGCGCGATCTGCAGACTCATCTGCGCTATTGCTGGGCGAACCCGGTGAAGCATGGCTACTGCGCCAAGCCATCGGATTGGGCGGCCTCGTCGATCCACCGCGATATCCGGCGCGGTCTGGTCGAAGCGGAATGGTCCGGGGAGCCGGACGCGGGCAATTTCGGCGAGGCAGCGTAGGGCGGGACTTGTCCCGCCTTGTGCACGGCCGGGAAGTCAGAGCGATAGAGCCGGGGGGAGGCGGGACAAGTCCCGCCCTACGGGTCTACCTCGCAAACTTCTTGTACTTGATCCGCTTCGGCTCCACGGCATCAGCCCCCAACCGGCGTTTCTTGTCTTCCTCGTAGTCCTCGAAGTTGCCTTCGAACCATTCCACATGCGCCTCGCCCTCGAAGGCGAGGATGTGGGTGCAGATGCGGTCGAGGAAGAAACGGTCGTGCGAGATCACCACGGCGCAGCCGGCGAAATCCACCAGCGCGTCTTCCAGCGCGCGCAGGGTTTCGACGTCGAGATCGTTCGTCGGTTCGTCGAGCAGCAGCACGTTGCCGCCCGATTTCAACAGCTTGGCCATGTGGACGCGGTTGCGTTCGCCCCCCGACAGCAGGCCGACGGTCTTCTGCTGGTCGCCGCCCTTGAAGTTGAAGGCCGAGCAATAGGCGCGGCTGTTCATCTGGGCGTCGCCCAGCTGGATCACCTCGCCGCCGCCGGAAATCTCTTCCCAGACGGTCTTCTTCGGGTCGAGCGCATCGCGGGACTGGTCGACATAGGACAGCTTGACCGTATCGCCGTATTCGACCGTCCCCGCATCTGGCGCTTCCTGCCCGGTCAGCATCCGGAACAGCGTGGTCTTGCCCGCCCCGTTGGGGCCGATCACGCCGACGATGCCGCCGGGGGGCAGCGAGAAGGTCAGGTTCTCGACCAATAGTTTGTCGCCCATCGCCTTTTGCAGGCCTTCGACTTCGATCACCTTGGAGCCAAGGCGCTGGCCGTTGGGGATGATGATCTGTGCATTCGCCAGCTTTTCGCGCTCGGACTGGTTGGCGAGGTCGTTGTAGGCGTTGATCCGCGCCTTGGACTTGGCCTGCCGCGCCTTGGCGCCCTGGCGGATCCATTCCAGTTCGCGTTCCAGCGTCTTGTGGCGCGACTTGTCCTCGCGCGCTTCCTGCGAAAGCCGCTTGGCCTTCTGTTCCAGCCAGGCGGAATAGTTGCCCTCGTAGGGAATGCCGCGCCCGCGATCCAGTTCCAGAATCCAGCCGGTGATGTCGTCGAGGAAATAGCGGTCGTGGGTCACGATCAGGATGGTGCCCTTGTAGGCGATGAGGTGCTGTTGCAGCCACGAGATCGTTTCTGCGTCGAGGTGGTTGGTCGGTTCATCCAGAAGCAGCATGTCGGGCGCTTCGAGCAGCAGCTTGCACAGCGCGACGCGGCGCTTTTCGCCGCCCGACAGGGTCGAAACGTCGGCCTCGTCCGGCGGGCAGCGCAGGGCTTCCATCGCGACGTCGATCTGCGCGTCGAGATCCCACAAGTTCTGGCTGTCGATCTCGTCCTGAAGCGCGGCCATCTCGTCGGCGGTCTCGTCCGAGTAGTTCATCGCCAACTCGTTGAAGCGGTCGAGCTTGGCCTTCTTGGCGGCGACGCCCTCCATCACGTTGCCGCGCACGTCGAGCGACTCGTCAAGCTGCGGCTCCTGCGGCAGATAACCGACGCGCGCGCCCTCTGCGGCCCAGGCCTCGCCGGTGAAATCCTTGTCCATGCCCGCCATGACGCGCAGCAGGGTGGATTTACCCGAGCCGTTGACGCCGACGACACCGATCTTCACGCCCGGCAGGAACGACAGTCGGATGTTCTCGAACACCTTCTTGCCGCCGGGATAGGTCTTGGACAGACCGTCCATGTGATAGACGTACTGGTAAGATGCCATTGCGAAGTCTCCGGGCGTCAAAGGTCGTGGTCAGGCCCGTGTGTATTGGTCAGGACGGGGGGAGCGCAAGGTTGCGCGGGGGCCCGGTGCCGGGCCCCCGCAACAGGCGTTCAGGCCTGATAGTCGTAGTTGGCTTCCACGGCGCGAAAGCCGTCGCCGTCGGGCGTGATATTGGCCAGCCCGGGGAAGGTCATGTGGCTGCCTGCCACCATCAGCCGGTCCGCTGCGGCGCGGTCAAGGATGCGGGCGCGCGTCTCGGCCGCCTGTGCTGGATCGACGTCGAAGCCGATGGTGACCGGGGGGCGGGCGAACTGCACCGGCGGGACATGCACGATGTCGGCCCAGATCAGCAGCGCGTCGTCGCCCGAGGTCAGCATGAAACCGCTGTGCCCGGGGGTGTGGCCCGGCAGCGGCATCGAGGTGATGCCCGGCGCGATCTCGGTCTCGCCCGAGAACGGGCTAAGCCGGTCGCCATAGGCGGACAGCACGCCTTGCGCGATCTGCTTGAAGCCCTGCGAGGCGTCGTCGAAGTTGCTGTCGTCCATCCAGAAGCCGCGCTCTGTCTCGGATACCACCAGTTCGGCATTCGGGAACAGCGCGCTGCCCTCCAGCACGGCGCCGCCGACATGGTCGGGGTGCAGGTGCGTGGCGACCAGGTGGGTGATCTGCGCGGGGTCGATGCCCGCCCCTGCCAGATTCATCGGCAGCTTGCCGAGCGTGTCGCCCATGGCGCCGCCCGTGCCCGCATCGACCATGATCTTCAGATCGCCCGATTCGATGAGGAAGGCGTTGACCGCCGAGGGATATGTTTCGGGATCGCGGAAGGCGGCGCGCATCAACTCGTCATAGCCCGCGGCGTCGATGCCGCTCAGGGCTTCGGGACCGATGTGAAGAAAGCCGTCGTTCAGGGCGGTGACGGTCATCTCGCCGACTCGGAACTTCCGGGCGGCCGGGATCGCGGGGGCGCCGCCGCCGTGGGCCGCGGCGAAGGTCACCCGGGGAAGCCCGAGGCCAAGGCTGGCGGCGGCGGTGGCGGCAAGGAAATCTCTGCGGTGCATGATAGCTCCCTTTCGGTTGTGGCACTGCGAGAGGTAGCGCACGCGGCGCCCCGGCCAATGGCCCGCGTTGCCCAAGGCGCGGCGCGGCGCTAGACCTGTGCGGACGCAGCGAAGGGAACCCGTTTTCATGAACGCGCACGGGCCGGATATGCCGATGGCGGCAAGGGGCCAGAGGATCGGTCTCCTGGGCGGGTCGTTCGATCCGCCGCATGCCGGGCACCTGCATATCTCGCGGGAGGCGTTGAAGCGGTTCCGGCTGGATGCCGTGTGGTGGCTGGTGTCGCCGGGCAACCCGCTCAAGTCCGAGGGACCGGCGGACCTGCCGCTGCGGATGGCGGCGGCCCGGGATCTGGTGCACGATCCGCGCATCGTCGTCACCGATCTGGAGGCCCGGCTTGGCACGCGCTTTACCGCCGAGACGCTGGAAGCCCTGTTCCACCATTACCGGGGCGTCCGGTTTGCATGGCTGATGGGCGCGGACAACCTTGCCAGCTTTCACCGCTGGGACCGCTGGCAGTGGATCATGTCCAACGTGCCCATCGGCGTGATCGCGCGTCCCGGCGACCGGATGGGAGCGCGCCATTCACCTGCTGCGGCGAAGTTCGACCGTGCGCGCCTGCCTGCCGCGAGGGCAGGTCTCTTAGCTGTGATGGCTGCGCCCTGTTGGTGCTTTCTGAATGTGCCTATGGTAAAAATGTCATCTACGGAAATCCGTTCACAGGGTGGATGGGTCAGATAGTTGCGCGACTCAGGCTGCAAAACCTAGAGGTGCGCGGGGGCAGGAGGTGATACCGTGGCATTGACCCGCCGCATCTTCCTGGGGTCTGCGGCTGCCACCGCAGCGAACGCCGCGTGGGCGGGAGCGCCGACCCTGTCGTCGCGCCCTGTCGCGCGCCCAGCCGATTTTCACAAGCGCGCCGTCCGCTCCCCCGAGGATCTGATCGCCGAGGCCGCGCTGAGCGGCAAGATCGGCTATGTCGTCGCGGATGCCGCGTCTGGCGAGGTTCTGGAAACGCACAGCCCGCTGGTCAGCCTTCCGCCTGCAAGCACGACCAAAGCGATCTCGGCTCTTTATGCGCTCGACAGGCTGGGGGCCGGATACCGGTTCAAGACGCGTTTGCGCGCGCTGGGCGAGATGAAAAACGGCAAACTCGACGGCGATCTGTGCCTTGAGGGCGGCGGCGATCCTACGCTCGACACCGACGCACTCGGCGACATGGCGCAGCAGCTGAAAGAGGCCGGGCTGCGCGAGATCACCGGGCGGTTCGTCGTTCACACCGATGCGCTGCCTTCGATCTTTTCCATCGATCCCGGCCAGCCGGATCATCTTGGCTACAGTCCCGCGGTGTCCGGGCTGAACCTCAACTACAACCGAGTGCATTTCCAGTGGGCCAAAGAGGCGAACGGCTACACCGTCAGCATGGATGCGCGGGCCAGTCGGTTCAGCCCCGAGGTCGGCATCGCCCGGATGACGGTCGTCGACCGCGACTTGCCGGTCTACACCTATGCCGATCAAGGCGGATCGGATCTGTGGACCGTGGCGCGCCCCGCGCTGGGCAATGGTGGAAGCCGGTGGTTGCCGGTACGCAAGCCCGAACTCTATGCCGCCGAAGTGTTCCAGACGCTGGCCCGCTCGCATGGCATCGTCCTGCCGCGCGCCGAGGTCGATGACGGCCCTGTGCGGGGCCGCATCATGGTCGAGCGGCCAAGCGCGCCCCTGCTCGACGTCTTGCGCGACATGATGAAGTGGTCAACCAACCTGACTGCCGAGGTGGTGGGTCTGACGGCGACGCAGATGGCGGACCGCGAGGCTGGTTCACTGGACGATTCGGCGCGCGAGATGAACGTGTGGCTGCGCGACCGCTATGGCGTGAACCGGCTTCGGTTCGTGGATCATTCGGGGCTGGGCGACGGATCGCGTGCCGCCGCCGTCGACATGGTGCGGGTGCTGGTGCAGGCCGGCCCTTCGGGTGCCTTGCGGTCCCTGATGAAGGACATCCCGCTGCGCGATGACAATGGTGCGCCGATGACGGGGCATCCCGTTGCGGTTCAGGCAAAGACCGGAACCTTGAATTTCGCAAGCGCGCTGGCCGGTTACGTCACCGCGGTGGGTGGGCGCGACCTGGCATTCGCCATCTTCACGGCGGACATGGACGCGCGGGCGCGCATCGCGCCCCAAGACCGTGAACGGCCCGACGGATCGCGAGAGTGGATCGGGCGGTCGCGCGCGCTGCAGCTCAAGCTGCTGGAGCGCTGGGGCATCGCCTATGGCGCCTAAAGCGTGATGTGCCGGGCCCGCGCGGCGCGTTCGATGGCGGCGGCGGCAAGACGCTCGATGTTGAAGGCATAGCGGAACTCGTCGAGCAGGCGCAGCTCGTCGTCGCCAAGCCGTCCGTCCGACGCCGCGACATCGCAGGCCAGCGCATAGGCAGTCTCGTGCACCCGGTCGGGAAGGTTTTCGAGGATGAGCGCAAGCAGGGTGTCGAGCCCGTCCTCGTCTGCGTAAAGGTCGAACACGACCTCGCTGACGACCTTCAGACGCTCGGGGTCATACTCGGCGAAGACCGGCAGGTGATTGACGATCTGCTCGATGGTGATCAACTCGACCGTGCGCACGTCCTCGTCCGAGGCCGAGACGGCGATCATCACGGCGACGAGCGCGTCTTGCGGGGACCATTCGGGCGGAAACTTGGACACTTGGGGCACCTTCCAGGATCATGTTGCGCGTGCAGAATATTGACGCTTCCGGCAGGCGGCAATAGGTAGGCGCACCGTCCACAACGCGACCCTATCATGGAAGGCGACATCATGTCCGATCTTCGCGACGCCGCGATGAGCTCCAAGGCCTGGCCCTTCGAAGAAGCGCGCCGCGTGTTGAAACGGTATGAAAAGGCGCCGCCCGCGAAGGGTCATGTGCTGTTCGAGACCGGCTATGGCCCGTCGGGCCTGCCGCATATCGGCACTTTTGGCGAGGTCTTGCGCACCACCATGATCCGGCGCGCGTTCGAGCTGATCTCGGACATTCCGACGCGGATGATCTGTTTCTCGGACGATATGGACGGGATGCGCAAGGTGCCGGGCAACGTGCCCAACCAGGACATGCTGCGCGAGCATCTGCAAAAGCCGCTGACCTCGGTGCCCGATCCGTTCGGAACGCATGACAGCTTTGGCCACCACAACAACGCAATGCTGCGCCGGTTCCTTGATACCTTCGGGTTCGAGTACGAGTTCTATTCGGCGACCGAGTTCTACAAGTCGGGACAGTTCGACGACACCTTGCGCCTTGCGGCGGAACGCTACGACGCGCTGATGGAGGTCATGCTGGCGTCGCTGCGCGAAGAGCGCCAGCAGACCTATTCGATCTTCCTGCCGATCCACCCCGAGACGGGGCGCGTCCTGTATGTGCCGATCAAGAACGTCGATGCCAGGGAGGGCACGGTCACCTTCGACGACGAGACCGGGCGCGAATGGACGCTGCCGGTCACGGGCGGGCAGGTCAAGCTGCAGTGGAAGCCGGATTTCGGTGCTCGCTGGGCTGCGCTGGGCGTCGATTTCGAGATGTATGGCAAGGATCATTCGACCAACACGCCGATCTACGACCGCATCTGCGAGATCCTTGGCATGAAGGCGCCCGAACACTTCACCTACGAGCTGTTCCTTGACGACAGCGGGCAGAAGATTTCCAAGTCGTCCGGCAACGGCATCTCGATCGACGAATGGCTGACCTACGCGTCGACCGAGAGCCTCAGCTATTTCATGTTCCAGAAGCCGAAGACGGCAAAGCGTCTGTATTTCGACGTGATCCCGAAGGCCGAGGATGAATACCACCAGCAGCTTCGGGCCTACCCCGATCAGGACGCCAAGGCGCAGGTGGCCAACCCGGTGTGGCACATCCACGGCGGCGCCCCGCCGGAAAGCCGCCTGGTGGTGCCGTTCGCGATGTTGCTCAACCTAGCTTCCGTTGCCTCGGCCGAAGACAAGGAGACGCTGTGGGGCTTCATCCGCCGCTATGCGCCCGATGCAAGCGCCGAGACCAATCCCGATCTGGATGAAGCGGCGGGCCATGCGGTGAAGTATTTCAACGACTTCGTGAAGCCACACCGCGTCTTCCGTGCCCCCACGGACACCGAGCGCGCGGCGATGGAGGATCTTGTCGCCCGGCTGAAGGTCTGGGACGGCGGCATGGATGCTGAGGCGCTTCAGTCGATGGTCTTCGCGGTCGGCAAGGACCACGGGTTCGAGCCGCTGCGCGACTGGTTCACGGCGCTTTACGAGGTGCTGCTGGGCGCCAGCCAGGGGCCGCGTTTCGGCGGGTTCATCGCGCTTTACGGCGTGGACGAGACTGTGCGGCTGATCGAGGACGCGCTTCAGGACAAGCCGGCAGCCTGATCGCGCCGCCAGAGCCGGTACCAGCGTGCCCAAGTCCTGGCCTGATGGTCCGGCTTGGCGGCGTGCACGAAGGCGCCAAGCGTGATCGCCTCGCTCTCAAGCCGAAAGCGTTCGGACCGCGCGGGATGCAGCAGCGTGCGCCGCGCGGTGTCGGGCAGGCCGGGGTCGTGAAGCTCTGCCTCGAACACCACGAGGTCGTGCTGATCGCCCAAGAGATCGCTCAGCCGGTCCGCGACGTCGATGTGAGGTCTGGTGATCTCGGGCCAGACGTCGCGCAGGAGCCGAAGGTGATACCAGTGGTATTTCACGCGCTTGCGCCAATCGTGCAGGTCTTCCGGGTCACGGCTGCTAGCGGCGCTGCGGCAGGCATCACGGGCGCGGTCCAGCGTCTGTTCCAGACCGCCGCGCAAGATGGCCTTTTCGCTTCCGCGCAGGGTCCAGTCGGGGACATCGTGGCGCAAGGACTGAAACGCGCGCCGTGCCTCTGCGGCGCGGGCGGGCAGGGTGCCGTCGCGCTCGGCGGCGTCGAGCCGGAGTGTCAGTTCACGGCGCACGGGCGCGATGGCGGGCCGGTCCACGCTGTCTGATGCAAGATCGGCGAGGCGGTCGTAGGTGTCGATCAGGGCAGCGCGGTCCCGGACGCCCGAGATGGCGCGCGCAGCGTCCCGCAAGTCCGCATTCACGTCCTTGTAAGGCTTGAATCCGGGGCGCACGAGCCGGATCAGCCCGCGCAGCTTCTTGGCGGACTTGCGCGCGGTGTGAATGTCATCGCCGGTGGGCGCGCCGCCGTCGAGGGCGGCGATTGCTTTGTCCAGTTGTTCGGCCGCGATGCGGCGCAGGGCATCGGCAAGAGTCGGGTCGGAGGCTTTGATGCGATAGCTCATGTGAAGGAAACTACACCAGAACGCAGGCGTTCCGGCTGAAATTTGAAACCGAAGCTGCCGCGCTACCGTATCTTGGTCAGGATAGAGGAGACGCGCCATGACCCGCCTGTTGCTCGCCACGACGTTCGCCGTGACACTCGCCTGCCCCGTCGCCGCGCAAGATGCGGATATCCAATCCGTAATCACATCGCAGTTCGATGCCTTTCGCGCCGACGATCTGAACGGCGCGTTCAGCCATGCCTCGCCGATGATCAAGGGCATCTTCGGCACGCCCGAACGCTTTGGCATGATGGTCCGCAACGGTTATCCGATGGTGTGGCGCCCGGCCGAGGTCGAATTCCTCGGGCTGCGCGCCGAGGATGGCCAACAGGTTCAGACGGTTCTGGTGACGGACGCGAACGGGGCGATCCACATTCTCGAATACGAGATGATCCAGACCGACGACGGCTGGCAGATCGACGGTGTGAGCCTTCTGAGGGCGCCAGCGCCCGCCGCGTGACACTGCGCACCTTGCGCGCGGTGCCGTCAGCCCGTGTTCAGGCATCCCTTCTAGGTCTTTGCGCGCCTTCGCGGCGTGTCCAATGTCCTTTTCGATCCCTCGCGCAGCAGCCCTTCCGGCTGCCGCGTTGGGACATGGGGCGGGTCGCGCCGCCCCATGGAAAGGGATCAGACGATGACCAATACCCCCGGCACGGTGATGCCGTCACCCTTTGCGGACGGCCTGCACCTGTGGTCGCGCGCGGATGGAACGGCGGGCAGCGCGACCTACGCGAATGCCGCTGACGCCGCACTTGTGCCTGCGGACGAGGATTTCGGCGGCTGTCTTGAGCTGCAGAAGACACAGACCACGCAGAAGCTGCGGCATATGTGCCAGACGCCGATGCGCACCGGATATTACCTGCGGATCACTGTCCGCGCCAAGGCGATCTCGGGGCCGATGCCGTCGATCCGCATTGCGGGCTGGGCCGGGCGCGGCAACGACATCCATGTCGGCGGGCTGGTCGAGACGGCGGGTTCCGTGGCGCTGACAAGCTACGGCGAAGAGGTGACGCTGACTGCCGTGATCGGGTCCGGCCAGCGCGACGGCGTCGATCTGGTGTGGGGGCAGGTGCCGGAGTACGGCTATTTCGGGATCGACCTGACCGGGCCGAACGGCGGCGTCGTGCGGATCGACGATATCGAGATCGCGGACATCACCGGCGAATATGCGCGCGAATTGCTCGACTGGGTGGATGTGCGCGACTACGGCGCGGTCGGCGACGGCGTCACGGACGACAGCGCGGCCTTCGAGGCGGCGGATTCGGACGGCCAGGGGCGGCGCGTCCTGGTGCCTGCGGGCACCTACTATCTGGGCACCAACGTCACCTTTGAAAGCGAGGTCCGTTTCGAGGGGCAGGTGGTGATGCCGGTCGACCGCATCCTGTCGCTGCGCCGGAACTTTTATCTCGACGCCTATGCAGCGGCCTTCGGCAGCGAGGTGACCGGGTTCAAGAAGGCGTTTCAGGCGCTGCTCAATTTCACCGACCACGAGGAATTGAACCTCAACGGGCGGCAGATCCAGGTCGACGCCCCCATCGACATGCAGGCAGCGGTCGCCAACAAGACCAGCTTTGCCACCCGGCGCGTCATCACCAACGGCACGCTGAACGCCGAAGCGTCGGCAAGTTGGGCGACATCGGTCGTCACCGCTTCGGCGACCTATTCGACATCGAGTGCCGGCAAGCTGCAGAACGTCACCAACATCGCAAATATCGCGGTGGGATCGCTGGTGGAAGGCAACGGCGTCGGCCGCGAGGTCTATGTCAAGGCGGTGAACGTGGCGGCGGGCGAGGTGACGCTGACCCAGCAGCTTTACGCCCCGGCGGCGACGCAAAGCTACACGTTCCGCAGGTTCCGCTACATGCTGGACTTCTCGGGCTTTGATAGCCTGTCCAAGCTGGTGATCTCGAACGTGAACCTGCAATGCGCGGGCGAATGCAGCGCGATCCTCTTGCCGCAGGACGGATCGCTGTTCGGCCTGAACGAATGCGACATCACCAAGCCGAAGGATCGCGGGATCACTTCGGCGGGTGGGGCTTGCCAGGGTATGGCCATCGACAACTGCCGCTTTTCGTCGAACGAAAGCCCGCTGACCGTCGCGGACCGCACGTCGATTGCGTTCAACGTCAATTCCAACGACCTCAAGCTGCGCGGCTCGTGGTTCCAGCATTTCCGGCACACCGCCGTTCTGGGCGGAACCGGGCACATGATCGTCGGCAATCACTGGTTCCAGGGCGACGATGCGACAAGCGGACTTCGCCGCGCAGGGATCGTGTTCACCGGCAAGAACCTCAAGTCGGTGGTGACGGGCAACTATGTCGACAATTCGTCGATCGAGATGACGAACGAGCACGATGCGACGCCCGATCTGGGGGTCGAATTCTCGTTTGGCGGGCTGACGATCACCGGGAACATCTTTACCTGCAACGGCGCGGCCAGCTGGTTCCGCTGGATCGTGGTCAAGCCCTATGGCGCGGGGCATTTCATCCAGGGCATGAGCGTCATCGGCAACACGTTCCGCACGATCAACGGCAACATCGCGCGGGCCGAAGGGATCGACGACAGCATCGCGGGGCTGGACCTGGGGCGGATGCGGAACATCGTGTTCTCGGGCAACACGTTCAACGGCGTGGATCAGACCTGCTTCAACCCTGTGACGCTGGAGTTCAACCAGAACACCAACCAATCCAACTGGGTGCTCAATGTCGGGGCCTACCTGCCGTTCGAGGGCTTCTCGCGCACCGTCGAGGCGGTAACGACGCAAGGCGTGATCCGCAACGCAGCGGGCGCGACGGTCTGGGCCATGCCCTATGCGACCACACGCGTCGGGGCGAACGAGAACCAGGTTCAACTCAGCTGGCCCGAGGCCTGCCGCGGGACCGTCCAGATCACGGCGAGGATGGACACGCCGATCTAGGCGGGCCTGGCACGCGGCTGATCTGCCCTGACGCGCCGACCCTGTGCGCGTCAGGGGGTTAAAGTTTCGACGCAGCGCTTACATCAAGGGGCAACCGCACAAGAGGTGCCCCTTGACCGACATCGACCTTCAACCGCTCGACAGCCGCGAGCATCTGCCCGATGCACTTCGCATCCTGATCGAAAGCTATCCGCGCGAAAGCTGGGAGACACATCCCAACTTTGCCGGGCTGGTGCAGTTCTGGCTGGAGCGGCACCTGATGTTCCGCAAGCTGATCGGAACGATCTCGCATGACGTCGACAAGGTGCTGGACGGCAAGATGCCCGATGCCGAGTTTCGGCCGCGCCTGTCGCGGTTCGGGAACATCCTTCTGGGCCAGTTGCACGAGCATCACACCATCGAGGACACGCATTACTTCCCCAAGCTGGTGCCGCTGGACCGGCGCATCGAGCGCGGGTTCGAGTTGCTGGACTCAGACCACCATGCGCTCGACGGGTTCATGCAGGGTTTCGCCGAGGGGGCGAACGGCGTGCTGCAGGTCGAGGGCAAGCCGTCCAGGGATACCGTCGCGGCCTTCCAGACCGAACTGGCGCGCTTTGGCGGCCTTATCCACCGGCATCTGGAGGATGAGGAAGACCTGATCGTTCCCGTGCTGCTGAAACACGGGGCGCCGGGGCTGTGATGCTCAGAACGTCTGCCACACCCCAAGCGTGATGCCATAGGCATCCTGTCGCATCAGGTCCTTGTCGACGCTCAGGGCAAGGCGCCTGCGATCATCGACGGCCCAGATCAGGCCAGGCCCGACGCGCAAGTGGTCGCCGCCGCCTGAATATTCGCCCCAGTTGGCTTGCAGCAGGATGCTCCACGCCTCGGAAAGCGCAAGCCCGACGGTCAGGTCGGCCTTTACCGCCACGCCCGAGGTCTGCCGCCACAGCGCAGCCGCATCCGCCGCAACCCAGCCTCGGCGGTTGCCAAGTGCAAATCCGCGCCCCCAATGCGCGCCAATCAGGCCGCGCGCCTCCCATGCCGGGCCTTCGGCGCCCGCACCCGCCGTGACGGCCAGCTTGTGTGCGCCAAGCGTCAGCCCGCGCCGGAGCGCAACAGTCACGTCCATACGCCCGGTGCCCTGGTCATAGCCGCCGTCCAGCACGAATGTCAGGCGCGGCGTCAGCCCGTGTTCGGCGTAAAGCATCGCGGTGCTGCCGGGGCGGGCGCGGCCGGTGAACACCAGCACCGGATCGCCCGACAGGCGCTGCGAGAGGGCGACAAACGTCTCGCCCTTGTCCCTTGGCCACGGCCCGGCCTGCGCCGGGGTCGCCAGAAACAGCATCATCAAGAGGGCAAGCAGGCGCATCGGCGGGACCTTTCCACCGCAACTCTGCCTGCCACATGGTAAACAGCTGATTAAGGCCCGGCGCCCGCAGGATCACGGCTCGATCATTGCGCTGCCCCGCAAATGCCCCGCTGCGGTCACAAAGACCGGGCAGAATTTCCGCCATGTCAGAGGACTCGCTCAAGGCCGTTTTCCGTGAACCCGCAGCCGCAAGCCGCCGGGACCGGAAACGCGCAGCGCAAGCCGAGAAAACGAAAGCCAAGGCAGAGCCCAAACCGCAATTCGCGCCCGCACGGTCGGTCCTGCCGCCCTTGAACAAGGCCGCACCGATGTCGCGCCGGGCCCGCAGGGCGCAGCGTATCCGGGACAAGCTGTTCTCGCCGACCCGCATCATCACGGCGATCCTTTCGATCCCGGTGATCGCCGTTGCGGTCACGATCTCGCTCTACATCCGCACCAGCCCGCACGCGCCCGAGAACGCGCTGATGCACCTTGTCGCCATGTCCGGTTGCGAGGGCGCGGCGCTTGTCGGACTGGCCCCGGCGACGAAAGGGCGGCTGGGGTATCACGACCGCAACGATCCAGATGGCAACGGCGTGGCCTGCGAGACGGCTGACCAGATCGCAGCGGCCGAACAGGAACGCCTTCCCGGCGAAGAGACGGCGCTTCGGGTCGTGGGTGGCGCGAAGTTCGTCAAACCCTAGACGCAAGGCTTGCCTGACGGCGCCCGACCTGTTTCGCTGGACGTCGTCCAGACAAGAGGTTCAAACATGCGCATGTTTCTTTTTCTCTCGGCGCTGGTCGCCGCGCCGCTGCACGCCGAAGACGCCGTGAACATCAGCCCCGGCGTGGCGTCTGTCTCGGTCGAAACTCCGCGCGGCCCGGTCGAGATTTCCCGCATTCAGGACACGAGCAACGTCATCACCGGCGAGTTCGCCCGCACCTCGCGCGACTGCCCGAACTTCTGCATCCAGCCGATGGAGCCTGCGCCGGGCGTGCGGACCATTGGCGAATTGGAACTGCTCGACGCCTTGCAGGACCCGGACGTGACGGTGATCGACAGCCGTGTGCGCCCCGACTGGCAGACCGGCACGATACCCGGCGCTGTCTCGATGCCCTACACCGAGATGGCCGACCGCCTGCACGAATTGGGATGCGAGCCGGACTTCGACGGGTTCATTTGCGACGACGCGGGGCAGATCGTGCTGTTCTGCAACGGACCGTGGTGCGGCCAGTCCCCGACCGCGATCCGGCGCATCATCGAGGCGGGCTATCCGGCAGAGCGGATTTCCTACTATCGCTGGGGGATGCAGGGCTGGCGGATGCTGGGGCTGACGGTGGCCGCGCCGTAGCGGCGGCGGGCAAGGCGACGGCTGCCGAAAGCGATTGGCCTACGCGGTCCTGACTGCCTTCTGGACCACGCCGCCAAAGCCGCCGGGGCGAAAGCGCACCATCGCCTCTGGGCCGCGCGGATCGAGGTCGAAAAGCTGCGGGCGCGCGGACAGGTAGGCGTGCCAGTTGCCTTCGGTGCGGGTGCTGATCCGCACACCGTGGGCAGCGTGCATCTTCGCACCCAGTACCGCGATCCGCATGCCCGCGCCGCCCTTGCCGTGCGCGGCGATCATGTCGCGAATCCTGATATCGAGGTCCGACACATTTGGCGCCGTTGAGGGCACAAGCGCGATCGCCGGGGCAGGGCCGATCTGAACGAATGCCGTGCAGCGGGCCCGGAAGGCGCCCGGCGCCTTCGCCTCGCCGATGCCGATGACCTTTGCCCCGTGTTCCCGCAGCCGTGTGGCCAGATGGGTGAAATCGCCGTCAGAGCTTGCGATGACGAACCTGCGCATCCCGCGACAGAGAAGCTGCTCGAGCGCATCGAGGGCCAGCAGGATGTCCGCTGCGTTCTTGCCGGTTCCGGCGTGCAACATCTGGTAGCCGGGCGCCCCGTGCCAGTCCGAAGGGCGCTGGGCGTCGGCATAGACGCGGATGATGGAAGGATCGCCATGCTGCGCGGCGACAGACAGGATACGCGCGGCGTGCTTGCCGCTGATGTTGTCGCCATCGACCAGCACGGATACCGACATCGGGCGCCTCCCCAGACCAAGACCTGCGGGTAGCCTTTCAGGGAAATGAGCCAAAAGTTCGGCAACGTGCGGTTGCTGTCTGCAACGATCGGGGCCGGGCGCATACGGATGCGTTCCCGGCCCAGGGCTTGTGTCATGCGCCTTCGTAGTGACGGGCCCATGTGTTGTAGCAGTCGAGCGTTTCGGGATAGTCGGCGTCGCGCTGGTCGCCGTAGGCGCGCATCCGTTTCTTCGATCCCAGCGCCTCGGGGTATTCCTGCACCGGAACATAATAGAGGAACTTCAGGAGGCGGCGCGAGAACTGCCAGACGCCGTTCGTGCGGCGGTATTCGTCCTCGTAGCGCAAAGACCCGACGAGGGTCTGGCCGTTGCGGTGCGCTTCGGCGTGGCAAAAGCATTGGCCGGTTGCACGGTCGGTGTCCGTGTCGTCGAAGACGATCATGTTGTCGTGGGTCCAGTGGACCGAGATCGCAAGCACTTCGAACCGCTTGCGATACATCTCCATGATCGCGTCGATGCCCTTGCCTTGCATCATGCCGTCCTGAGAGCGGACCTCGGCATCATCGGTGAAGATCGAGCGCAGGAGCGGGACATCGCGGTCGTCGCAGGCCTGACAATACTTCGCGATCAGTTCCAGGATCTCGTTGCGGCTTTCCAGCCGGTCGAGGCGTTTCAGAATGTCGTCGGTCATTGGGTCCTCCCTGTTCAGACGGTCGCGGGTGAGCCGAAGATCAGCGTCGCCTGACTGGACAGCACGCCCCCGTTGCCGTGGCTTACGGCGATCTCGGGAGAGTCGAGCTGACGTGCCCCCGCCTCGCCCCGAAGCTGGCGCACGGCCTCGACCATGGTGAAGAGGCCGTACATGCCGGGGTGACAGCAAGAGAGGCCGCCGCCGTTCGTGTTGACCGGCAGCGTCCCTTGCGGCGCGATGGCGCCCGAGGAGACAAAGCGACCGCCTTCGCCCTTTGGGCAAAAGCCGAGGTCTTCGAGAAACAGGATCGTGTTGATGGTGAAGGCGTCATAGAGCTGCACGCAATCGACTTCGTCCGGGGTGATCCCGGCCTGCGCCATGGCCTGCGGTCCGGTGATCGCGGCGCCAGTGACTGTCAGGTCGGGCATCGATGCGATTTCCTTGTGGGTCACGGTCTGCGCCCCGCCCAAAAGCGGGATCGGCGCGCGGGAGTCGCGCGCGCGATCGGCGCGGGTCATGACGACGGCAGCGGCGCCATCGGTGACAAGGCAACAGTCGCGGGCGGTGAGGGGCGACGACACCATGCGCGAGCCGAGTACGTCATCGAGGCCAAGTGGACCCGTGCGGAAAGCCTCGGGGTTCAGGTTGGCCCATGCCCGGGCGGCAAGCGCGACCTGCGCCAGATCCTCGCGCGTGGTGCCGAAGTCGTGCATGTGCCGACTGGCGGCAAGGGCATAGCCGCCGACCGGCATCATCGCTCGGTGCGGCGCCTCGTAGGCCGACGATTTCAGCGCCGACACCAGCCCCCCCGACGCGGTGCGCTGGTTCGAGCCGTAGGTGATAAGGGCGACGTCGATCAGCCCGGCGTCCAGCGCCAGCGCCGCGTGGATCGCATGGCACAGGAAAGACGAGCCCCCAGTGCGGTTGTTGTCGGTGATCTTCGGCTGAATGCCCAGGTATTCGGCCACCGCCAGCCCGCCGAGGTAGTCGTCGGGCAGGGCGACGAACAGACCGTCCACCTCGTCAAGGCCGATCCCGGCGTCATCGAGGGCGAGGTATCCGGCCTGCGCGGTCATCTCGAGCGCGGTATGTCCGGGGCATTCGCCGATGCCGAAGGTCGCAGCCCCGACAACGGACGTCCGAGCGCGCGGAAAGCCGGTCATGTGCGGTCTCCTGCGGGTTCGAACAGAACATGGGGCACGTCGGCCTCTGTAACGATATGGGCCTGAACGGTCATTCCGATCGTGACCGTCTCGGGGTCCGTGCCGACAACCTCGGACAGCATTCGCCCGCCTTCCTCAAGGTCGACGAGGACGATGGCGCGCGCTGCGGCGTCACGCTTTCGCTGGATCGTGACCGCGTGAACGGTGCCCCGTCCCGATACCTCGGTCCAGTCGCCAAGCTCTCCGCCACCACCGGGTCGGCGCAGGCGGGGGGGGAAGATGGTCAGTCCTGAAACCGGATCGCGTTGCAGCATGAAGCGTCCATCTGCAAGGCAGGCCAGATACCGAGCTTCGGTGCCGGTGTCGTTCACGGTGTTCCCCTCAGATTATGTTGCGCTTGCGCAGGTCCTTGATCTTCTCGTCGCTCAGCGACAAGCGTTCCCGCAGCAGGTCTTCGGTATGCTCGCCCGCAAGGGGCGGCGCGCAATTGTAGACGACGGGCGTTCCCGAGAATTTCAGGGGGCTGCCCACGACCCGCACATCGCCGACCTTGTCATGTGTCAGCGTCACGAACATGCCGCGTTCGGCGAGTTGTTCATCCTGTTCGATGTCGGGCATGTCGTTGATCGGGCCACAGGACACCTTTGCCTCGTTTATGACCTTCATCCAGTGCAGCTTGCCGTGGTGGGACAGCGCCTCGGTCATGTCGCGGGACAGGGATTCGCGGTTGGCGAGCCGGTCCCGAGACCGCGCATATCTTGCGTCGCTGGCCCATTCAGGATGCCCCAGTACCTCGGCCAGTCGGGCAAACTCGCGGTCGTTGAAGGTTGCGATCAGGACGTGGCCGTCCGCGACCTCGAACACCCCGTTCGGCACGGCGGTGGGGTGTTCGTTGCCGGTGCGCGGCAGGAGCGCGCGGGTGTTGAGCCAGGACGACAGCGAGTTGAGCAGCAGGGCCACCTGCGAATCGAACAGCGAGATGTCGATGTGCTGACCCTTGCCGGTCTTCTCGCGGTCGATGATGGCGGCGAGAATGCCGATGACTGCGTTGTTGCCTGCGGTGATGTCTGCAATCGGCACGCCGACCCGCATCGGACCTGCGCCTGTCGCGCCGTCGGGCAGGCCGGTGACGGCCATCTGTCCGCCCATCGCCTGCACGAGGTAGTCATAGCCCGAGCGATCGGAATACGGGCCTGTCTGGCCAAAGCCGGTGATCGAGCAGTAGATCAGGCGCGGGTTGATCCTGGCGAGGTCCTCATATCCAAGCCCGTAGCGCGCAAGCGTCCCGGTGCGGAAATTCTCGATCAGGATATCCGCTTCCTTCACGAGACCACGCAGGATTTCGGCGCCGTCCGGAGAGGCGAAGTCCAGGGTCAGGGAACGCTTGCCGCGATTGACGGTCTGGCAATAGGTGCTTTGCTGGATCGTCTCGTCCGGGGAAGACACCCAAGGCGGGCCAAGCGTGCGCAGATCGTCACCGCCGCCGACGCGCTCGATCTTGACGACGTCCGCCCCAAGGTCCGCGAGTGTCTGGCCGGCAAGGGGGCCTGCGACCACCCGGCTGAGGTCGAGAACCTTCGTTCCCGCCAGGATGCCGCCGGACATCGACTTCGGCTTCGAAGCAGAATCGTCCGCCGCTGCCAGCTTCACCGAACTGTCGCTCATCAAGTTCCTCCCATTGTCTTCGCTGCAGGCTGCGCCAAGGTTGCGCATTATGCGAAGGATGGCTTATTGGTATACAATAGGTTGGCCGCGATATACATGTAAAGAGCAATCATCGGCATGCCTGTTGCGTCGCTCCGCCTGGCGACCCAGCATGTGGGAAAGGGAGGAAAACGGGCATGGACCTTGGCCTGAAGGGGAAGAAGGCTGCAGTAACCGGTGGCAGCCGGGGCATCGGAAAGTCCATCGCCACGCTGCTTGCCCAGGAAGGCTGCGACGTTTCGATCTGCGCGCGCGGACAGGATGCGATTGCGGCCACCCGGGCCGAGATCGAGGGTCACGGGGTGCAAAGTTTCGGCACCGCGCTGCAGGGCCGCGACGGAGAATCGGTGCGGACATGGATGCGCGACACCTGCGAGACGTTCGGCGGACTCGATGTTCTTGTATGCAGTCTTTCGGCCGGGGGCGGCACCAACGATGAACGCTACTGGTACCGGTCTTTCGAGATCGACCTGATGAGCGCGACGCGCGCGGTGGAGGAAGCCTATCCGCACCTCAAGGCAAGCGGGAGCGGCTCGATCCTCATCGTTTCCAGCATGGCTGCGGCAGAGACGTTCGTGTCGCCGATGGCCTACAACGCGATGAAGGCGGCGCTGGTGACATGGTCCAAGCAACTGGCCGAGCACTACGCGCCCAAGGGCATCCGGGTGAACTGCCTTCAGCCGGGGCCGACGATGTTTCCGGGGTCGAACTGGGAGATGATAAAGGTCGCGCGGTCTCGCATCTACTCGGGCGTGCTGCGGCAACAGCCGACGCGCCGGATGGGCGAGGCCGAAGAGATCGCCCGCGCAGCGGTGTTCCTTGCCAGCCCCGCCGCCCGCTGGGTGACGGGCGCGACCCTGCGGGTCGACGGCGGCTACACCAAGGGCGTGCAATTCTAATTCGCGTGAGGAGACACAGATGACCATTCAACGCGTCAAGCCGGGCGACTTCACCAAGACCCCGGTCGAAAAGACGGATGACCCAGATTTCGGCACCGACGTGATCCCGAAGGAACGGTACACCAGCCGCGACTTCATGCAGAAGGAATGGGATCGGCTCTGGACGAAGGCCTGGCTTTGGGGCTGTGCCTCGCAGGATATCGAGGAACCGGGCGACTACATCGTCACGTCGATTGGCAAGGAAGAAATCCTGCTGACGCGCCAGCCGGACGGGACCGCGCGCGGGTTCTACAACGTCTGCCAGCATCGCGGGAACCGCATCATGATGGGGCAGGGCAACGCGACCACGTTTCGGTGCAACTATCACCACTGGGAATACAGGCTGAACGGCGAGTTCGAGAACATCCCCGACGCCGACAGCTTTCCGCAAGGCAAGCCGCCTTGCGGCGGGCTGACCGAGGTGCGGGTGCAGGAATGGAACGGGTTCGTGTTCTTCTCGCTCGACCCCGACGGCGAGTCCTTCGACGACTTCATCCACCCGCTGAAGGAGCATCTGGGCCCCTATCACTTCGAGCGGATGGTCAAGGTCACCGACTGGACCGTGGAGTGGGACTGCAACTGGAAGACCAGCGTGGACGCCTTCAACGAAAGCTACCACGTTCAGGGCATCCACCCCGAATTGCTGTATTTCATCGAGGACAAGCACCTTCAGATCGACACCTATGAGAAGCACAACCGCTATCTCATCCCCTTCGCGACGATCAGTCACCGGGTGAACGAGACGACCGAAATCCCGCACCTCATCAAGCACGCGATGAAGGAGGCGGGCATGGACCCCGCGGATTTCGACGGTCGGGTGAGCGAGATCCGCGGCGCGCTGCAAAAGTTCAAGCGCGAGAACGGCCCCGCCATGGGCATCGACTATTCAGAGTTGAACGACGAGCAGCTGACGGACGACTACCACTACATGATCTTCCCGAACATCACGATGAACACCCACGCCGAAGACCTGATGATGTTCCGCCAGCGCCCGCATGAGACCGACCCGGACCGGATGTATTTCGACGTGCAGATGTTCAAACTGCTGCGCAAGGACGAGGAACGCCCGCGCAAGCCGCGCAACGAGCGCTTCAAGCATGGCGAGCGGTCGATGGGGCTGGTCCTCGACCAGGATGCGGCAAACCTGCCGGGTGTCCAGCGGGGGATGCACTCGGCGGCCTTTGACGGGCTGTGGCTGGGCGATCAGGAACTGCGCATCCGTCACTTCCACAAGGTGCTGATGGATTATGTCGGACAGGATTGATCCGCACCCTGAGCGGAAATGGGAAGACCTTGAAATCGGCGAAGAGACGCGATCCTCGCCGCTGGTCGTGACCGCCGAGGACATCGTCGCCTTCGCGGGCCGCTACGATCCGCAGTACTTCCACAACGACCCCGAGGCGGCGAAGGAGTCGCTGTTCGGCGAGCTTGTGGCCAGCGGCATTCACACCGCCGCGCTCTGGCGGATCATGGATCATGAGGTGAACGGAAATATCGACTGGGTCTGTGGCGTGCAGTGGGACAACGTGCGCTGGCGCCGCGCGGTGCGGGCGGGCGACACGCTTGTCGCGTCGTCGCGTGTGATGTCGAAGCGCCCCTCGCAAAGCCGCCCCGGCGTGGGTCTTGCGGTGCTGGCGCACTGGGTGACCAACCAGGACGACGAAGTGGTGTTCAGCTTTTCCTCGACCGATCTGGTCTATCGGCGCGTCGGCGAATGACATACCCGCCACGCTGCGAGACTTTGCTCATCACCGGCGGGCCATATCACGACATGGACCATGCACGGCTCATGCTGCTGGGCTATATGGCCGAGCGTGAGCGGATGCGGGTCACGGTGCGCGACAGCTACGATCCGGCAGCCATTTCCGAAGTGAACGTCCTTGTCACCTATACCTGTGACATGGTGCCGGACGGGCCGGCTCTGGATGCGCTGGAGGCGTTCCTCGCGCGCGGCGGGCGCTGGTTCGCGCTGCACGGCACGAATTCGCGGATGATCCTGAACGGCGACGATCCGGTGATCTGCCCGCCCCTGCCTGCGCGGTTCCTGCATCTGCTGGGCAGCCAGTTCGCCGCCCATCCGGCCCCCGGACGGGTCAAGGTGAAACCAGTGGGGGGGCACCCGCTGACCGATGACATCGGCACGTTCTTTGTCGAGGACGAGCAGTACCTGCAGCACCATCTGCCCGGCAACGAGGTGCTGTTGACCACGAGTTTCGAGGGTGAGACGCCGCTGTTCGAAATGCGTGACTGGCCCCTGTCAGAGCATCAGGTGATGTACCGGCGCGATCATGGGCCGGGGGCGGTGCTGTACCTGACGCTTGGGCACACGCGGGGGCGCTATGACATGCGGCCCGTGACAGAATTCTATCCCTTCGTCGAACGCGGGTCATGGACCCATCCGACGTTCCAGACCCTGATCCGCCGCAGCCTGAGCTGGGCAATGAAAGAGGACCCTTTCGCATGAAACAGGCGATTGTCGAAGACGGCGCCACGCTGGTCGAGCTTGCGATGGACGACGGGGTGGTCCTGCGGGCCGAGGTGTTCGGGAACCCTAACGCGCCCGGTCTGTTGCTCGCCCATGGCGGCGGGCAGACCCGCTATGCCTGGAGCCGCGTGGCCAAGCGGCTGGGCGACGATGGCTGGTATGCGATGGCGCTCGATCTGCGCGGGCATGGTGAGAGCGACTGGCACGACGGTGCCAACTATGCGCTGGACCGCTACGGGCGCGATCTGGTCACGGTCGCCGCGCATTTTGCCAAACCGCCTGTCCTGGTCGGCGCGTCGCTGGGGGGAAACGCGGGGCTTCTCGCTGCCGGACGGTTCGCCAAGGGCGTATTCCGCGCGCTGGTCCTGGTCGACATCACGCCGAAGATCGACGAACGCGGCGTGGACAAGATCATCGGGTTCATGGGCAAGCACCTGGAAGACGGTTTTGCAAGCTACGAGGAAGCCGCCGAGGCGATTTCGGCCTACATGCCGGATCGGACGGGCCGCAAATCAAACGTCACCTCGCTGGCGCGCTACCTGCGAGAGCGGCCCGACGGACGCCTGCGCTGGCATTGGGACCCCGCCTTCATCATGGGCCGCAAGTCGTCGCGGCTGAGTTCCGATACGCTTGACCAGCTGAACGCGGCGCTGGGCGCGATCGAGGTGCCGATCCTGCTGATCCGGGGATCGAACAGCGATCTGGTGAATGACGAGAGTGTCGCCGAATTCCAGCGCGTCGCTCCCCATGCCATGTTTCGCGACGTAACGGGTGCGGGGCACATGATCGTGGGCGACCGCAATGACGCCTTCGCTCAGGCGCTGGAGGAATTCCTCGCCAGCCTCAGCGACTAGGGCGCACGAGCACGCGGCGCCCTTCGATCTTCACGTCGAACTTCGGCAGGTTCGGGCAGGCGGATTTCGCCTTGCCCGTGCGGATGTCGAACCGCGCACCGTGGTGGGGGCAGGTGATTTCGCCGCCCTCCACCTTGCCGCCTTCGAGCTTGCCGAAGGAATGGGTGCAGAACCCCGAGAAGGCCACGATCTCGCCCGCCGGGTCACGGGCCAGCATGACCTCCTGGCTGCCGATGGTGGTGAAGAAGACGCCCGTCTTCGGCACCTGCATGGTGGAACAGGCGTCTTCATAGTCCTTCTGTCCGCCGGGTAGCATCCTGTCCCCTTATCCGGTCCGCTGGTTGAACCGCCGCCCGATCATGGCCGAGGCGATGTTCACCTTCTGAATGTCGATGGCACCGCCGGCAATCCCCCAGCCCCAGCTGTCGCGCAGGCGCCGTTCCATCGGGTATTCCTTGGAATAACCGTAGCCGCCCATCAGCTGCACGGCGGTGCCGGTCACTTCGCGGCTGATCTCGTTGGCGTAGCATTTCGCGATCGAGCTTTCGAGGATCGACGGCATGCCGTTCTCGGCGTTGCTGGCGGCGCGGTGAATCAGAAGGCGGGCGCCTTCGACGCGAATCTTCATCTCGGCCAGCTTGATCTGCACGGCCTGGAATTCGACGATAGGGCGCCCGAACTGCTTGCGCTCCTGCACATAGGCCTGCACGTTCTCGAGCGCGCCCGAGGCCTGGCCCAGCGACATGGTCGCATTGCCGCAGCGTTCGAGATCGAAGGCTTCCATCAGCTTCTTGAAGCCTCCGGCGGGCACGATCACGGCATCGAGCGGCAATTCCACGTCGTCGAAGTTGAGATCCGACGACGGGATGCCGCGAAAGCCCATGAGCTCTTCCTGCGGGCCGAAGGACAGGCCGGGCGTGCCCTTTTCGACAAAGACCGCGCCGATTCCCTTGGCGCCGGGATCGTCGGACATCCGGCAGTACACGACGTAGCCGTCGGCATGGCCGCCGCCCGAACACCAGCGCTTGGTGCCGTTAAGAATGACCTTGTCCCCCTGGACGACCGCCTTGGTCTTGAGGTCGGTGAGGGCAGACCCTGCATCCGGTTCGGACATCGACACGGCCACGACGGCCTTGCCTGCGCAGACGCGTGGAATCACGCGCTCTTTCAGGCTTTCCTGCGCGAAATGCTCGATGGCGCGGATCGGGCCGACGCAGGATTCGAAGATCGGGAAGGCCACCGCCGAGCTGATCTTGGCGAACTCTTCGACCACCAGCAGGGCCTCGAGGTTGCCAAGGCCGAGCCCGCCGTATTTCTCGGCCACGTTGATCCCGAGAAAGCCCATGTCTGCATACCGCGCGAGCCATTCAGCCGGGACGGGCTTGTTGGAACTCTCAAGCTCCTTGGCCAGGTCCGGCAGCTGTTCCTGCGCAAAGCGCCGGGCGGCCTCTTGGAGGCTCTTCTGATCCTCGGTCAGTTGGAAGTCCATGGAGCCGTCTCCTCCGCTCTGGATACAAAAACAGGTCTTTTCATATACAGGAAAATCTGAAATGAATATATGCAATCGCCGAAAAAGCGCAAAAATTGACACTGTGGCGTGCCGCGGGAGGATACAATGCAGCAAAGTCCAGACCAGATTCGGCAGGCCTATCGGCAGATGCGGTTGATCCGCGAGTTCGAAGAGCGGCTGCATGTCGAAAGCCCAAAGGGTGAGATCGCGGGCTTCACCCACCTCTATTCCGGGCAGGAGGCCATCGCCGTCGGCGTGTGCGAGAACCTGCGCGACAGCGACTTCATCATCTCGACCCACAGGGGACACGGCCATTGCCTTGCGCGCGGATGTGATCCCAAGGGAATGATGCACGAGATCTATGGGCGCGCCGATGGCCTTGGTAAAGGGCGCGGCGGGTCAATGCACATTGCCGATCTCGACAAGGGAATGCTTGGCGCGAACGGCATCGTTGGCGGCGGGCAGCCCATCGCCGTGGGCGCGGCGGTAGCCTGCAAGGCGCGGGGCGACGGGTCGGTCTCGGTCAGCTTCACTGGCGATGGTGCGTCGAACCAGGGCACGGTGTTCGAAGCCATGAACATGGCGGTGGTGTTGAAACTGCCCAAGGTGTTCGTGCTGGAGAACAACGGCTACTCGGAACACACCGGAGCCAGCTATGGCATCGGCGGCGACCTCAAGACCCGCACGGAAGGATTCGGCATCCCGGTGTGGGAAGCGGATGGATTCGACTACTTCTCTGTATACGAAGCGGCGGCCAAGGCCATCGACCATGCCCGCGCGGGCAAGGGCCCAAGCGCCATCCTGGCCACCGCGACGCGCTACTTCGGGCATTTCGAGGGCGATCCGCAGAACTACCGCGCCAAGGACGAGGTCAAGACGTTCCGCGAGACCAAGGACGCGCTCATGCAGATCCGCAAGAAGGTCACGGGCGCAGGTATCTTCACCGAGGAGGAGTTGGACGCCATCGACGACGAGGTTCTGAAGCTGATCGACGCGAGCGTCGAGAGCGCGCGCAATGGCCCGGTTCCGGGCGCGGACATCATGATGTCCGATGTCTACATCGACTACTGAGGGAGGCGCGGAATGGCCGTATTGACGATGCGCGACGCGCTGAACCAGGCGCTGCACGAGGAAATGGAACGCGATCCGCGCGTGATCGTGATGGGCGAGGACGTGGCCGGTGGCTCGGGCGGAAGCTCGGGCAACATCGAGGCCGCGGGCGGCATCTTTGGCGTGACCAAGGGCCTCAAGACGAAATTCGGCGCCGACCGGGTGATCGACACGCCGATCTCGGAAAGCGCCATCGTCGGGCTTGCGAACGGCTCGGCCCTGGCCGGGATGCGGCCCGTGGCGGAATTGATGTTCGCGGATTTCGTCGGTGTCTCGCTCGACCAGATTTTCAACCAGATGGCCAAGTTCCGCTATATGTTCGGCGGTAAGGCCAAGACGCCAGTGGTGCTGCGCATGAGCATGGGCGCTGGCATGAACGCCGCCGCCCAACACAGCCAGACGATCTATCCGATGCTGACCGCCGTTCCGGGCCTCAAGGTCGTCGTGCCGTCGAACCCGGCGGATGCGAAAGGCATGATGAAGCAGGCGATCCGGGACGACGATCCGGTGATCTTCTTCGAGCACAAGGCGCTTTATTCCAAGAAAGGCGAGGTGCCGGACGGTGAATTTCTTGTCCCCTTCGGCGAGGCAGACCTTGTGCGCGAAGGCAAGGACGTCACGGTCGTGGCCCTGGCCCGCATGGTGCCCTTCGCGATGAAGGCGGTCGACAAGCTGGCCGAGGAAGGGATCACCTGCGATCTCATCGACCTGCGCACGACATCGCCGCTGGACGAGGAGACGGTGCTTGAAAGCCTGTCGATGACCGGGCGGCTGGTCGTCGTGGACGAGTCCAATCCGATGTGTTCCATCGCCTCCGAAATCGCCGGGATCGCCGCGTCGAAGGGCTTTCACAGCCTCCGCGCCCCGGTTCAGAAAGTGACCGCGCCGCATACGCCGGTGCCCTTCGCCAGGGAACTGGAACGCATGTATGTGCCCAGCCCCGGCGATATCGAAGCCGCGATCCGCCGCGTGATGGAAGGAGTGTGAGATGACCGAGATTACACCGATCACACTCCCGAAATGGGGTCTGGAGATGTCCGAAGGGACGGTGACCGGATGGCACCTGAACGAGGGCGATAAAGCCGAGAAGGGCGCAGAACTTGTCGATATCGAGACCGACAAGATCGTCAACGCCGTCGAACTGGATCAGGGCGGCACGCTGCGGCGCATTCTGGTGCCGGCGGGCGAAACGGTTGCGGTCGGCACGCTGATCGCCGTCATGGCGGATGCGTCGGTGGACGATGCCGCGATCGAAGGCTTCATCAGCGATTACAAGCCGGTGGACGCGTCGTTCGATCCCGCGGACGAGGAAAAGGCCGAGGCGCCCGCGAGGGACGAACCCGCGGCCGCGCCTGCGAAAGCCGTCAAGGCCACGCCGCTTGCCAAGCGGGCCGCGCAGTCGAGCGGTGTCGATATCGGATCGGTGCAGGGCACGGGCCGGGGCGGCAAGGTGATGAAGGATGACGTGGCCCGCGCTTCGGGCAAGGCGCCTGAACGCAGCCCCGACGAGATCCGGGCCGAGAACGCCTCGGTCCATGCCAGCCCGATCGCGCGCAAGTTCGCCAATGAAGTTGGCGTCGGTCTTGCGGGGGTGACTGGCACAGGGCGAAAGGGCCGTGTGTCGCTGGGGGATGTGCAGGATGCCGCCATCGCCGCAGGGCTTTGGACCCGGCCCGCACCGGCTGCGCGTGGGGCGCTCGCGCCGTCCGCTGGCCCTGGGCGGGCCGGGGCCGAACAGCCGTTCACCGGGATGCGCAAATCCATTGCGAGGGCGCTGACCCACTCCAAGCAGACGGTCCCGCATTTCTACACGACCATGGACATCGAGATCGATGCGCTGACGGACCTGCGCCGCAGCCTGAACGGCGCGGCCGAGGACGATGATCCGAAGGTTTCGGTCAACGACCTGCTGCTCAAGGCCTGCGGACTGGCCCTGATGAAGCATCCGGACGTGAATGTGCACGTTACCGAGACCGGGATCACGCCGTACGATCAGGCCGATATCGCCATGGCCGTGGCGATAGAGGGCGGGCTTGTCACGCCCGTCGTGCGCAATGTCGCCAGCCGAGGATTGCGCGACATTGCGGCAGAGGCAAAGGACCTGGCCACGCGCGCACGAGACCGCAGCCTGACGGCAGAGGATCTGAGCGGCGGCACCTTTACCCTGTCCAATCTCGGCATGTTCGGGGTCCGCGCGTTCGACGCGATCGTCAATCCGCCACAGGCCGCGATCCTTGCCGTGGGCGGCCCCCGCCGCGAAGCGCGCGAGACAGACGGCGGTGTCGGGTTCGTCAGCGTCCTGTCGGTCACGTTGTCATCGGACCACCGGGCCGTCGATGGAGCGTTGGCCGCACAATTTCTGTCGACGCTCAAGGAATTGGTCGAAGCGCCGCTCAAACTCGTCTCCTAGGCGCTCGCGATCAAGGAAAGCCGCCGGACTCTCCTCCCCGGCGGCTTTCCCAATTCTGGCATTGTGGATTCAGCCCGCCGATCTCAACTTGCCGGCGTCCCGATCCCCGAGTGCGATGTATTCGGCAAGAACGTCACCCTGCACGTTCGTGTGCTTGCGGAACAGGTCTGCGGCCTTCTCATATTCACCGGCGCAGATCGCCTCCATGATGAATTCATGGTCACGCAAGTTGTTCTCGGAGCGGCCCGGATAGGACAACTGGAACCGCCGGTAGGGCACCAGCTTGATCCCCAGGCGATTGGTCGTCTCGATCAGCTCGTGATTGTGGGTTCCTTCGATCACCATCAGGTGAAACTTGCGGCTGAGGTGATAGTATTCGTCGTGCTTGTCGGCCTGGTAGGCGGCTTCCGATGCCTCGTGCAGCTTGCGCAGGGCGCTGCGTTCCTTGGGCGTCATGCGCCGGGCCGCGAATTTCGCGCAAATGCCTTCGAGTTCGGACATGACCTCGAACAGACGGATCATGTCCGACAAGTCGATTTGGGCGACGATGGCGCCTTGGCGCGGGCGCTTTTCTACCAGGCCGGACTGGATGAGTTGCAGCATTGCTTCGCGAACGGGAGTCCGTGAAACCGAAAACCGTCGAGCCAAGGCTTCTTCGTCAAGCGACGCTCCTGGAGCCAGCCGTCCCGTAAAGATGTCGTCTTCCAGGGCAAGTCGAACCGTTTGCGCGTGAGTCACGCCCGAAGTTTTGGCCATTGGCGATCAGCCCTTTCCGCAGTGATCTGATTTTCATCTGTGTTTTTTATCATAACATTGCGAATACGCGTTGATCCAGAACTATGCGCTGCTTGCGGCCGGTTTCGTGTGTGACCCGGCCAGATGTTGCACGCCCGATGCAGAGCCCTCCAAGACCCGACCTTCAAATCAGGGGTTTTTGTATGCAGAAAAAGCTGCAAGAGTATACGAAACTGAGGGTGAGAATATGGCCAACATCTTTGGCGACACCCGGCAGATCGCCTATGTGAGCGCGGATCTCGATGGTGCGCTCGGCCATCTTGCCGGGAGACTCGGGGTCGGACCGTGGTTCGTCAAGCGCGACTTCGAAGTGCCCGATTGCCACATCGACGGAGTGGCCACGCAGGTGGTTGTTGATGCCGCACTGGCCTATAGCGGCGGCCTGCAGCTTGAAGTGATCGTGCAGAAAAGCGCGGCTCCTACGCTCTACTCGCGCTTTCTGGAACGCTTCGGCGACGTACTGGTGCCGCACAGCACGTCGTCCTGGGTCTCGGACGTCGATGCGGTGGCTGCCCGGGCGCAGGCCTGCGGGTTCCGGCAGGTCTTTGACGCCTGTACCGGATTGGGCCGTATCGCCTATTTCGAACACCCGGACCGACCGCACTTCGCCCATGAGGTGACGGAGTACACGCCGGCCCGCCAATCCATTTTTCGCCAGATCCAGAAGGCCGCGGCCGACTGGGATGGCAATGTGCCGATCCGCGAGGACTGGCCGATCCCCGATGTCTGAGGAGGACACGATGACCGGAAGACTGCAGGACAAACGTGCGATCATTCTGGGGGCCGCAGCCGCCGGGAACCTTGGCCAGGTCACCGCCCGCCAGTTCGCTGCCGAGGGCGTGAAGGTGCTGGTGGCAGGGCGCCACGAGGAGCCGCTCAAGGCCTTGGCCAAGGACATCGGCGGGGCGTGGGCGATCTGCGATATCACCGACGAGGCGCAACTGGCTGCAATGGTCGGGCGCTGCGTCGATGCGTTCGGCGGCGTCGATCTGGCGGTGAACTGCACCGGCTGGGGGCTGCTCACGCCGTTCCTCGACAACACGCGGGCAGAGCTTGAGAAGATGGCGGCGCTTCAGTTCACCGGGCCGTTCCAGTTCTTTCAGGCCGTGCTGCGCGAGATGGCCGACGGGGGCGCGGTGGTGCAGGTGTCCTCGGCCACCGCCAAGATCATGATGGACGACCACGCGGCCTACATGGGAACCAAGGCTGGCATGGATCACGTCATCCGCTGCATTGCCAACGAGTTCGGGGCGCGCGGCATCCGGGCCAACAGCGTCGCGCCCGGTTTCACCGCGTCACCGATGACCGAACGGGCGGCAAGGAACCCGGCGGTCGTGGGGGCCTTTGAAAAGGAATACCCGCTGGGCCGGGTCGGCACGCTGCAAGACACCGCCGAGGCGATCACTTGGCTGTGCTCGGACGGCTGTTTCATCACCGGCGAGGTGTTGCAGGTGAACGGCGGCGTGACGCTTCGGCGTAACCCGACGAACGCCGAGATCGTGGCGGCGGCCAAGGCTACGAAGGCGGCGCGAACGGCGGAGTGACCTTGGCGGGTCAGGACGCGCGGGCGACGGTCTTCGGGTCGATCTTGTCCGCCCGCGCGAAGTCACGCGAAAGCTTGAATTTCTGGATCTTCGTCGTCGACATGGGCCAGCTTTCGACGATCCGCACATAGCGCGGGATCTTGTAGCTGGCGATATGATCGATGCAGTAGGCGACGATCTCTTCGCCGCTCAGGGCAGAGCCGGGCACAAGTTCCACATAGGCCGCAGCCACCTCGAACAGGTGGTCATCCTCGACCCCGATCACCTGCGCGATCTGGATGTCGGGATGTGAGCACAGATAGGTCTCGATCTCCAAGGCGGCGACATTCTCGCCCCCGATCTTGAGCATGTCCTTGAGGCGCCCGTCATAGACGATGTGCCCGTCGATTGAGACATAGCCCATGTCGCCGGTGCGCAGCCATTTGCCATCATCGACCAGCGTCTCGGCGGTCTTCTTGGCGTCCTTGTAGTATCCGTCGAAGAGGCAGAACCCACCGATCCAGATTTCGCCCCGCTCGCCCGGGGCGACATCCTTGCCGGTCGCCGGATCGACTGCCTTGGCCTTGACCCCGTCGAACACGCGCCCCGAGACACGCGTGGCATCCTTGGGCGTGTCGCGCGGGTCGGTGTAGCAGCACACCCCCGTCGCCTCTGTCAGGCCGTAGGCGTTGACGTATTGCGCGGACGGGAAGGCGCGGGTGTACTTCTCCATAAGGTCGGCAGGTCCGACCGTGTGCAGATAGCGCAGGGCCGACAGGTCGCGCGTTCGGAAGTCGGGGTGCTGGATCACCTGGTTCACCAGCGTCGGGAAGGACAGGTAGCCGAAACTCACGCGCTCGGCCTCCATCTGTTCCAGTGTCCGACCCGCGTCGAAATGCGCCGTGCAGATCTGGGTCGCCCCCGAGGCGCGGCAGGCGGCCATCGGCAGCATCGTGGACATGTGGAAGAACGGCAGCGGGTTCATGACGCTGTCCGCAGCGGTCAACTCGAACCGCTCGGCAAAGCTTTGCCCGATCATCGACAGGGTGCGGTGCGTCAGCATGCAGGCCTTGGGATGCGCCGTCGTGCCCGAGGAATACATCATCAGGGCGTGGTCATCCGGCGATGTGCTGGCCATCAGGGCGTCGATCCGGGCCTCGGGCACGGCATCGGCGCCTTGCAGGAACGTCTCGCGCGTCGGCCATGCCTTTTCGCGCGCGTCGGATAGGTTGTAGACCGCGCGCAGGCGCGGCGCCTCTTCCAGGTCGAGCGGTCCGCCGTTCCAGATGTCGAGGTCGGGAAAGATCCGCGTCAGCATCGTGCGGAAATCCATGTGCGGCAGGGCATGGCCACCGATGAGCAACACGTCCATGTCGGAATGGTGGACCGCGTAGGCAAGATCGCCGTCCTTGAACCGCGCGTTGATGGTCAGGGTGACAGCCCCGACCATGCCTGCGGCGTAGAACAGGCGGACATAGTCCATGCAGTTGGGCATCAGGACGCCGACATGGGCACCGGGGGCGACCCCTGCACCCCGTAGCGCCCGCGCCCAGTGCCTGGCTTCGGCATAGAGCTCGGACCATGTCAGGCGCTCGTCATCAACGATGATCGCGGTGGTGTCAGGCCACTCCCGCGCGGCCTTGGCCAGCATCGTGGCTGCTGTTGCGTTCCCCGCTGCCAGAACGGTGTCGCTTGCGTCTTTCATCGTGCCTCCTCGCGCGCGGGCGTCAGCGGGCCTTGGCCCACTGTGCCGCGTCTTCGCTGGTCACCCAGTCGATCGCGTTGCGCAGCAGCTTGCGGAAATTCTCGTTGCCGTAGGTTCCGGCATCGTTGCCGCACAGGATCGTCACGGTGGGCGAATTGCCCGCCGCCCGAGCCCATGCGATCAGATTGGTGCCGGGGCCGTGGTCCCAGCCATCCCGCGTCCACATCCGCGCTTCCAGCGCGTTGGCGGCGGAATAGAAATTCGCCTGCTCGAAGGCGTAGTCGGCGCGCAGCAGCGGAACGATGTCGTCCTCGAGCATGTCCATCAGATACAGCTCGTCGGTCAGCGTGAAGCTGCCCAGACCTTGCGTCACCGGATGGTCGCCCTCGGGCGTCAGGGTGAAGTCCACCGGGAACAGGTAGCCGCTGTCGGGATACGCGCGCCCCTTGTAGCGCCCCGGCTGGTAGAAGAACCGGGTGCCGATCGCTTCTGCATAGTCGTCCCACAGGGGCCAGCCCGCGACCGCGTGGTGCAGGAACACCATCGGCTTGCCCGCGTTCAGAAGGCCCCGGAACCCGGTCTTGAACGTCTCGGACGGCTCGATCAGGTTCGGCGCTTTGGGCGTTTTGAACTGAAGCCCCGGCACGTCGTAGAACAAGAGCGCATCGAAGTCCGACGCGCCCTCTGGTGACATGAGCGCCGCCGTGGCGGGCTGCTCCACATGGGTCCAGGTCATCCCGCGCATGTCGTCGAACATGCCGAAAAAGGCCGGCTTGTCGAAAGGGTGCCCCTTGGTTGAAACCAGCAGGTTCAGAGGCGCGTCATAGCGGATGACCATGTCCGGTCAGAACTGCACGCGCTTGGTAAAGCCGCCGTCCACGATCAGGTTCGTCCCCGTCACCCAGCTTGCCGCGTCGGAGGCGAGGAAGGCGATGCACTTGGCAACTTCGTCAGCCTCGCCCATGCGCCCGTCGGGCTGCTGCGCGAGGATCGAGTTGAAGAACGCCTCGTCCGACTGGCGGATCTGGTCCCAGCTGCCGCCCTCGATCAGGATCGGCCCTGGCGAGACAACGTTGAACCGGATGCCGCGCTTGCCGTGAAACTGGCTCATCTGCTTGGCATAGGTGATCAGCGACGCCTTGATCGAGTTGTAGGGCATCGGGGCGATGAAGGTCTCGACCGCAGCCGTTGTCGAGATGAACACGACAGACGCGTTGCCCGAAGCCTTCATGTAGGGGAACAGCGCGTCGAAGCCGCGCACGCAGCCCATGAGGTCGATCTCGAACGCCTTGTACCAGCTCTTTTCACCCTCCATGCCGCCCCCAGCAGAAACGCCTGGCACGAAGATGTCGCAGCCGCCCAGTTCCTCGGCGGCGTCCTTGAGCCACTGCTGGTAGCCTTCGACCTCTTTCACGTTGGCCGTGCCGCCAATGACCTTGACGCCGTTGCCTTCCAACTCGCCAACGGTCCGCTTCACGTCGTCCTCGGAGCGTGCGCAGAAGGCGATGTCGCAGCCTTCGGCGACGAGAATGTCCAGAAGCGCCCGGCAAATGCCCTTGGTGCCCCCGGTGACGATTGCCTTCTTACCTTTCAGGCCAAGATCCATGCCTGTTCCTCCCGATGATTCCGGCCTCGTTCGACCCTTCGATTTCCGTATACAGAGAATACGACTTCCTGTCCATTTGCAAGGGATCGGCTCAGAGAATTCGGCCAATCACACCTTGAGAAATGCGATAAACATTTACAATTCAACAAGAATATCCAGTCACGCCTTGAATACAAAAAATGGCTTCTTTACACACAAGACGGAAAATCAGTATACAAAAAGCGGGAGGATGAAGGCCAATGATGCCCGAGACGCGCCAGAGGACACGCAATGTTGCCCGGTGACGTTATCATCGGCGCGGGGCAGCGGACGCCCCTGGGCAATTTCGGCGGGGCGCTGCGCGATGTGCCGCTTGCCAATCAGGCCGCCCATGCGATCCGTGCCAGCTTGACTGCGGCGGCGGTCGATCCGGGCGACGTCGATCATTGCGTGTTCTCCACCACTGTGCCGACGGATCGGGACAGCCTGTTCGCCGCCCGCGTCGTCGCGATGCGGGCCGGTTTGCCTGAAACCGCGCCCGCCCTGTGTGTCACCCGTGCCTGCGCGTCGGGCCTTCAGGCCATCCTCTCTGCCGCGCAGCAGATCGCGGACGGGCAAAGCCGCCTGTCCGTCGTCGCAGGGGCAGAGGCGTTCTCACGCGTGCCACATGTCGTGTCGGACCTGCGCTGGAACGCGGCGCGCGGCGGGCGGGTGTTCGAGGACATGCTGGACTGGGCCTATCGCTGTCCCTTCAGTCAGGAATACATGGGCGACACCGCAGAGACGCTTGCGGATCGCCACGGCTATTCCCGCGCGGCGATGGACGAATGGGCAGCCATGAGCCAGGCCCGCGCGCTTGGGTCGCGCTGGTTTCTCGCGCGGCAGATCGCACCAATGCCGATGCTGGCAGAGGACGAAAGCCCTCGCGAAGACGCGGTTCTGACCAAGCTGGCCAGCCTGCGGCCGGCGTTTCGGGACGGCGGCCGTGTGACTGCGGGCAACGCAAGCGGAGTGACCGACGGCGCTGCGGCGATGATCGCTTGCGCCCCGGGCACGACAACGCCTGCGAACGCCTTTCGCGTAAAGGCGTGGAAAGCCGTCGGCGTGCCGCCCGAGATCATGGGGATCGGCCCCGTTCCCGCCGTGCGGGCGGTGCTTGCCGAAACCGGGATGGGCATCGGCGACATCGACTATTTCGAGGTGAACGAGGCGTTCGCCGTCGTGAACCTGCATGCCGAGGCCGAACTCGGCATCCCGCGCGACCGCCACAACCTCTATGGCGGGGGCATTTCGCTGGGGCACCCGCCTGCGGTCACCGGACTGCGGATGGCAATGACCGCGGCGCAGCATCTGCACGAAACGGATGGGACCTTTGCCATGCTGACCATGTGCCTTGGGGGCGGTCAGGGCATGGCGATGCTCATCGAACGGGTATGAGGATAAAGACATCACCGATCTTGTGAAACTGACGAAGACCGGCGCGGTGGCCGAGCTGCGGTTCAACCGGCCCGAAGCCCTGAACGCGTTGAGCCTGCCGGTGGCCGAGGCCTTTGCGGCGGCCGTGGCAGATGTGGCGGGTGATCCCGAAATCCGCGCGATCCTGCTGTCGGGCGAAGGCCGCGCCTTTGTCGCGGGCGGCGACGTCTCGGCGATGGCGGCTGACCCTGCGCGTGGGCACGAGGTGGTAGACGCGTTGCGCGCGGTGTTGAACCCCGCGATCCTTGCGCTGCGCGAGAACGACGCCCCGGTGATCGCGGCCGTGCGCGGCGTGGCGGCAGGCGCCGGGCTGTCGCTTGTCGCCAATGCCGATGTCGTCGTGGCTGATGAGGGAGCGACATTTGTCATGGCCTACGACCAGGTGGCGGGCGTGCCCGATTGCGGAGGCTCGTGGTTCCTGACCCACCGGCTGGGCCGCGCGCGCGTGATGGACATGATGCTGACCGGGGCGCCGCTTACGGCGATTGAGGCTCAGGGTGCGGGGCTGGTGTCCCGGCTCTGTCCTGCGGATGAGGTCGATGGCACCGCGCGCGCGCTGGCCGCCCGCGTCGCCACAGGGCCGACCGCCAGCTTCGGGCGGTTCCGACGGCTGATCGACGCCGCCCCGCACAGCATGTTGGCCGATCAGCTGACCGCCGAACGCGCTGCATTTGTGGCGGCGGCGCAAAGCGAGGATTTTCGCGAAGGCGTCGCGGCCTTCACAGCGCGGCGCAAGCCCGAGTTCAAGGGACGATAATCATGGCAGACTACGACATCCTCGTCATCGGCGGTGGCCCGGGCGGCTACACCGCAGCGATCCGCGCGGCGCAACTGGGCCTGAAGGCCGCCGTGGTCGAGCGCGAGCATCTGGGCGGCATCTGTTCCAACTGGGGCTGCATCCCGACCAAGGCGATGCTGCGGTCCGCCGAGATGCTGACGCATATGCAGCACGCCAGCGATTTCGGGATCTCGCTGTCGGGCAAGGCCACGCCGGACATCGCGGCAATCGTCAAGCGCTCACGCGGGATCGCGGAGCGGATGAACGGCGGTGTGGCGATGCTGCTGCGCAAGAACAAGGTGGACGTGATCTGGGGGCAGGCACGGCTAACTGCGCCCGGAACCGTCGAGGTCGGCGCGGCGGACAAGCCGGCGGTCGAGCCGCAGGCACCCGCGCCCAAGGGCGTGAAGCTGCACGGCACTTACACCGCAGCCCACGTCATCATAGCCACCGGCGCTCGTCCTCGCGTCTTGCCGGGGCTGGACCCGGACGGCGACCGCATCTGGACCTATTTCGAGGCGCTCAAGCCCTCAAGCGTGCCGAAAAGCCTTGCCATCATCGGGTCGGGGGCCATCGGCGTTGAATTCGCCAGCTTCTACGCCGCGATGGGCACAGAAGTCACGGTGATCGAGATGGTCGACCGCATCCTGCCCGCCGAAGATGCCGAAGTGTCGGCCTTCATGCAGAAGGCGCTGGAAAAGCGGGGGATCGCGTTCCGGACGGGCACGAAGATCGAAGCTGCGAAGACCGGCAAGAAAGACGTGACGCTATCACTCGCAGGGGGCGATACGCTGACCGTGGAGCGGGTGATTTCCGCTGCGGGCGTCGTCGCCAATACCGAGGGGCTGGGACTGGAAAGCATCGGGCTCACGCTTGAGAACGGCCTGATCCCAACGACCGGCGCCGGGGCGACGTCCGTCGCGGGCCTTTATGCCATCGGCGACATCACCGGTGCGCCGATGCTGGCCCACAAGGCCGAGCATGAGGCGGCCCTGTGCGTTGAGGCCATCGCGGGCGAGGCGGTGCATCCGCTGAACCGCAACCGTATCCCCGGCTGCACCTATTGCGATCCGCAGGTCGCCTCCATCGGCCTGACCGAGGCTCAGGCCACGGACAGCGGTCGGAAGGTCAGGATCGGCAGGTTCCCGTTCCTCGCCAACGGCAAGGCCATCGCCATGGGCGAAGATCAGGGCATGGCCAAGGTAATCTTTGACGCCGACACCGGTGAGTTGATCGGCGCGCACCTTGCCGGGCCAGAGGTGACGGAACTGATCCACGGCTTCGCGACCGCGATGGAACTGGAAACGACCGAGGCCGAGATCATCGACACGATCTATCCGCATCCGACCATTTCCGAGGTCATGAAAGAGGCCGTCATGGCCGCCTATGGCCGGGCCATGAACATCTGAGGAGCGCGCCATGGACTATCGCAATCTGGGCCGCTCGGGCCTCAAGGTCTCTACCGTGGGCCTCGGCTGCAACAACTTCGGCTGGACCATCGGGCTCGAGGACAGCCGCGCGGTGATCGACGCGGCCATCGGCGCGGGGATCACGTTCTTCGATACCGCGAACGTCTACGGCGACGGCGGCGGGTCAGAGACGATCCTTGGCGAGGTTCTGGGAGACCGGCGCAAGGACATCGTCCTTGCGACAAAGGCCGGGCTGAAGATGCCGGACGGATCGAAAGGCGGCAGCCGCGCCAATATCCTGCGCGCCTTCGACGAAAGCCTGAGGCGACTGAAGACGGATTATGTCGATTTCTACCAGCTTCACTGGTCCGACCCCGATACGCCCATCGACGAGACGCTTCGCGCGCTGGATGACCTGATCCGTGCGGGCAAGGTGCGCTATATCGGCTGTTGCAATCTTGCGGCGTGGGAGGTGGTCGAAGCGGACTACATCGCGCGCGAGCTTGGCACCAACCGGTTCATCGGGGCGCAGGCCGAACTGAGCCTGCTGAAGCGCGGGAATGAGGCGGCGCTGATCCCGGCGCTTCAGGCATATGGTATCGGGTTCCTGCCGTATTTTCCGCTGGCGAGCGGGCTTCTGACCGGGAAATACAAGCGTGACGCAATCCCCGAAGGCAGCCGCTTCGCCAAGCTCGAAGGGATGGCCGGGCGCTACCTGACGGACGAGAACTGGGACAAGACCGAGAAACTTGCCGCGTTCTGCGCGGCGCAGGGGCGGACGTTGGTCGAACTCGCCTTCTCGTGGCTACTGACCCGTCCCACCGTGGCCAGTGTCATGGCAGGCGCGACCAAGCCCGCCCAGATCGAGGCGAACGTGGCCGCGACCGGCTGGGTGCTGGGCGACGCCGACCTGATCGAGATCGACAAGATCACGGGTGCGGCGTGACCAACTACGACTACATTGTCGTAGGCGCCGGATCGGGCGGGGCGGTGATGGCTGCGCGCCTGTCGGAAATACCCGATGCCCGCGTCTTGCTGCTGGAGGCGGGGCCGGAGGATACCGCGTTCTGGATCACGCCGCCCATGGGCTATCCGATGCTGTTTACCGACCCGAAGGTGAACTGGATGTTCGAGACCGAGCCAGAGGCCGAACTCAACGACCGCCGGATGTATCAGCCGCGCGGCAAGGTGCTGGGCGGCTCGTCGGCGATCAACGGTATGCTCTACATCCGCGGCCACCCCGAGGACTATGACGGCTGGCGGCAGCTGGGGAATACCGGCTGGGGCTGGGATGATGTGCTGCCCTACTTCCGCAAGGCCGAGGACAACGCGCGCGGGACCGATGACCTGCACGGCACCGGCGGGCCGCTGCACGTCTCCGATCAGGCGGGCGGGTCCGAGGTGGCGGATGCCATCGTCGCCGCGGCCTGCGAGGCGGGCCTGCCGCGCAATCCGGACTTCAACGGTCCGACGCAGGACGGGGCCGGGTATTTCCAGACCACGACGAAGGACCGGCGCCGCCATTCCACCGCGCGCGCCTATCTGAAACCGGCGCGCACGCGCGCCAACCTGACCGTCGTGACGGGTGCCCAGACGACGCGGGTGCTGACCGAAGGGCGGCGTGCCGTCGGCGTGGAATACCGTCGCCGGGGCCTGATCGAGACGGTCCGTCTCTCCGAGAGGGGTGAGGTCGTCCTGTCGGCGGGGTCCTTCGGGTCGCCCCAAATCCTGCTGCAATCCGGCATTGGCCCGGCGGATCATCTGAACGACAGGGGCGTGCCGGTCGTCCATGACCTGCGCGGCGTGGGTGAGAACCTGCGCGACCATTTCTACTGCTCTCTCATGTTCCGGTGCCGCAAGCCGGTGACGATCAACGAGTTGGCCAACAGCCGCCTGCGGCAACTGATCGCCGGTGCGCAGTATGTGCTGTTCAAGCAGGGGCCGCTGGCGTCGAACGGGATCTTCGCCGGGGTATTCGCGCGGTCCTCGCCCGATAAGCACCGCCCCGACATCCAGATCAACACCAACATGTGGTCGGTTGCGGCGCGCACCAGCGCTGGCATGAAAGCGCACCCTTTCCCGGGCTTCACCATGAGCCCGGTGCATCTCGACCCAAGATCAACCGGAACGATCCGGCTGAAATCGAACGATCCCACCGCCGCGCCCGAAATCCGGATGAACTTCTTTCGCGATCCCGTCGACCGCGACACCATGGTGCGTGCGGTCAGGCTGGTGCGCAGGATCGCGTCACAGCCTGCGCTGTCGGCCTACATGGACCACGAGATCGCACCAGGGGCTGAACATGCGACAGACGACGAGATCGAGACTTGGCTGCGCGGCGCGGCCATCGCCAACCTGCATCCGGTCGGCACCTGCCAGATGGGGCCGGACCCGGCGTCGGGCGCGGTGGTCGATCCCCGTTTGCGCGTCCACGGGATCGGTGGCCTGCGCGTCGTGGACGGGGCGGTGATGCCGCGCCTGCCGCATGGAAATACCAACGCTCCGATCATCATGGTCGCCGAGAAAGCGGCGGACATGATGAAGCAGGACCGAAAGGAAGGGCCCCATGGCTGACACCGATTTCGACGTCATCATCGTGGGGGCGGGCGGCGCCGGACTGGCCGCCGCCATCGAAGCGACAGATGCGGGCGCGCGCGTCTTGCTGATCGAGGCGGGGGCAAAGGCGGGCGGATCGACCGCGCTGTCGGGCGGCGTCTTCTGGGGCGCGGGCACGTCGCTCCAGCGGGCCGAGGGGGTCGAGGACGATGCCGACAGCCAGTTCGGCTATTACATGACGGTGAACCAGTACAAGGTCGATCCCGCGCTGGTGCGCCGCTACTGCGATCTGTCCGGCCCGACGTTCGAATGGATGGTCGGGCTTGGCGTGAATTTCCCGGCCGAGAACCTTTATGTCTCTGGCGTCGACAAGATCCGGCGGGGACATCGCGCCAAGGGGCACGGGGCCGAGATCGCCGAAGTGCTGGAAGGTGCCCTTGCGGGGCGCTCCGTCGATCTTGCTACCCACACGCGGGTGCAAGACCTGTTGATCGAGGACGGGCGCGTTGCTGGCGTGCGTGTCGGCGGTGAAGCTATCCGGGCAGGGGCCGTGGTGATCGCGTCTGGCGGGTTTGGGAGCAACCGCAGGCTTTGGGCAGAACTTTATCCCTCCGCCGCCAAGCAGGGTGAGCTTGCGTGGTATATCGGTGCGGATGAATGTCGCGGTGACGGGCTGGAAATGGCGCAGCGTGCGGGGGCGGACCTTGTCGGCCATGACCGGGGGCTGTTGCTGATGACGCCGGGCTTTGCCCATGACGTCGAAAGCTACCTGCCGCCTTGGGTCATCCATGTGAACCACGAAGGGCGGCGGTTCATCGACGAATCCACCGAATACTCTGTTCTGTCCGAGGTGCTGTCCACGCAGACCGCAGGCGAATGCTTTGCCATATTCGACGAGGCGGCACGCGCCGATGCCAAAGCGCACCCGGCGCCCAACTGGGCCGCCGACCGTCTGGCGGAATTCGCCGCGAAGGGGCCGGTCGTGAAGGCCGATACCCTTGCCGACCTTGCCGAAAGGATCGGGGTGCGCCCCGCCACGCTTGTGACGACCGCCGAGAGGTATTCGGCGGATGCGCGGGCCGGGCAGGACAGCGCCTATTTCAAGGCCCCTGCTCACCTGCGCCCCATCGAGACGCCGCCGTTCTACGGAGTACGCATCCGGCCTGCCATCGTGTGCTGGACGGGAACGGGGCTGCGCATCGACGCCGAGACGCGGGTGCTGGATCAGGCCGACCGGTGGATGCCGGGCCTGTTCGCGGCAGGCGAGACGACCGGCGGATTTGCGGGCCCGTGCTATGCGGGGGGCGGGGCGTCGATCGGCAACGCGGTGATCTTTGGCCGCGTGGCCGGGGCCAACGCGGCGCGCATGGCGCTGAAGGGATAGGGCCTACTGCGCCGCGACGTCGCTTGCCTCAGGCGGCACACCGGGAAGCACGCGCCCCGCGCTTTCCGCGATGTGTTTAGCGGCGAGCCAGCCGAACACCATGCCCGGCCCGATTGTGCCGCCAGCGCCGGGATAGCCACCGCCGAAGACGTTGGCCTGATCGTTGCCCACCGCATAAAGCCCCGCGATGGGCTGGTCGTCGTGGCCGAGCACGCGCGCATGCACGTCTACCGCCAGACCTTTGTAGGACGTGATCTCGCCCGGATAGATGCGCACCGCGTAGAACGGTTCGGTCTCCAGCGCGCCAAGCGCGGGGTTCGGCCGGTTCTCGTCGTCGCCGTGGTGCTTGTCGTAATCCGATGCGCCGCGCCCGAAGTCTTCGTCGACGCCGGTTCTGGCGAAACCGTTGAACCGGGTCACGGTCGCCTCAAGCTCTACAGCGTCAATGCCGCAGACCCGCGCGAGGTCGTTCAGCGTCTTGCCCTGCTTCAAGTATCCGCTGCGCACGTAGTGCCCGTGCAGGATCGGGAAGGGGCGGACAAAGCCGATGCCCCAACGCCGGATGGCGCGGCGGTCTCCGATCAGCCAGCAGGTGTCGGTGCCTCGCTCCTCGAAGGCGTCGATCATGTGCAGCCCGAGGTCGCGGTAATTCTCGGATTCGTTCACGAACCGGCGGCCATCCGGTGTCACCATCAGGAACCCCGGTTTATTACGGTCGACAAGATGCGGCCAGACGCCGGTGTCGTCGGTCGCGCCGGGCAATTTCGACGTCGGCATCCAGGCGGCGGCAGAGGAGAGGTGGCCATTGAACCGCGCGCCGACAGCCTCGGCCATGCGCGCGCTGTCGCCGGTGTTGCCCATCGGGACGGGCAGCACAGGCTCCATCGTCGCGGTGACGCCGGGGTGATGATCTCGCCGCCGGTCGCGGTCGCGGGGATAGCCGCCGCCGGCGAGGATCACGCCGTGGCGCGCGCGCACCTCGACCATCCCGTCGGGCGTGGCGAGCCGCGCGCCCACGACCCGGCCGTCTTCCGCGATCAGCTCGCGCGCCGGGCTTTCCAGCCAGAAGGGCACGCCATCGTCCGACAGCGTTCGCGCCAGCCGCGCGATGAGGGCCCGCCCGCGCACGATGCTTTGCGACGATCCGTGCCGGGCAAGGTCACGGAAATGCCGGACCATGCGTTTCATCACAAAGCCCATCGCCTTGGCTGACCGCCCCGCCTTCATGAAGGTCTTCATCTCGAGCGAGGACCCAAGCGCGAGGCCAAGGAAAAGCGTCTGCGGCAGCTCGCCCTTCAGCGAATTCATCAACGGCCCCATCTTGCAGGCGTCGTATTCCAGCGTGCCAAGCGAGCGGATGCTGGATGCGCCGTCTTCTTCGGGGTGGTAGTCGGGAAACTCCATCGCGTGGAAACGGACCTCGGTCTGCGCCTCTATGAAATCGACCATCTCGGGGCCGTATTTCAGATAGGCATCGAGACGCGGTTCATCGGCATATTGCCCCGCTTCGATCATGAGGTATCTGCGCGCGTCCGCGAGGGTGTCGTCGATCCCGATCTCCTGTCCCAGCTTCTGCGCGTGCCTGTTTCCGGGGATCCAGATGACGCCACCGGACGTGGCGGTGGTGCCGCCGAAGACAGCCTCCTTCTCGGCCACAAGCACATCGAGGCCTGCCTTGCGGGCCGTGGCGGCCGCGGTCAGCCCCGCACCGCCGGAGCCGATCACAAGAACGTCTACTGTAAGGTCTGATTTCCTCGCCATCACATGCCTCCCGCCTCGGATGTGTCGGTGCAGAGTATCATGGAATGGCGCAAATTGTATGCAGAAATGGAAAATATATATACGTTAGATCGGGTTTCGCAGCATGTCCTCTTCGACCCGGGGAAGGACAAGGCGCCCTTCGCTGTCGAGGTGACCAAGGACGCCGGATCGCAGGTAGCGGCCCGGCTCGAACGGGGTGGAGCCGTCTGTGAACCCCACCGTCATGCCCGGTCCCCGCAGCCAGACTTCCCCTGTCTGGTACAGCAGCAGGTCCATCCCGGTGCGCGGATCGACGATCATTACTTCCACGCCCCGCAGCGGACGCCCCTGAGTGGTGGGCACGGTGGCGGAGGGATCGCGGGGATCGGAACAGACAGGCAGGCCGCCTGCTTCCGGCAGGGGAAGGCCATTGACCACAGTCAATCCGGGGCGTTCCGATTGCAGGTCCGCAAGCGCGCGGCGGGGGGCGTTGAGGTAGGCTAGCCGGAGGGATGCGCCGACTGGCACCTGACCTCCGTTCAGCATCCAGGCGACGGTCGCATCCTCGGGTTCCTGAAGGATCTGGGCTCCGGCGGCGAATGCCGCAGCCAGTATCTGCCAGGTCGCCGGTTGGTCGAGCGATCCGTCCGTCCAGACGCGATCCGTCGGCGACAGCCCGAAGCGTTCGGCCAGAGCGGTCCCCATTCGCATCATGTTCGATTGAGGGAAGCGGGCGAGCCTCTGGGTTCCATCGGCGCGGCGGACTGGCAGGACAAGGTCGCCGGGGCGTGCGAAGCGTGCCGGACCGTCCGGCCCGATCAGCGCCGCGCCACCGCCGAGCACCTGAAGCGCCGCGATGATCGTGCCGATTCGGTCCCCGTTTGGCAGGGCAGTGACCGGTGCGCGCGTGGCGGGCGCACGGCCTACCCGTTCCGCAAGCTCTTTGTAGGTGATGTCGCCCAAGGCGAAGGATGTGGCGGCTGCGTCGGCCCAGCAGGCAATGACAGCCTTAAATCCGTCCATCTCCGAAGGCGACACTATCGGCAAATCATTCAGGCGGACCATTTCACGCTTTCCCGACAGGCCAATTCTGTGTTCATAATCGTCAATACAATATACAAGAGGGCGTCGCAATGGCACTGGCATTCATCACGGGCGGAAGCAAAGGGCTGGGCGCCGAGACGGCGCGCCATGCCGTGGCGAAAGGCTGGGATGTCGCGATCCTCGATCTCTCGCGTGAGGCTGCCCAGCCGCTTCTGGACGAGTTGCCCGGTGTGCGGTTCTTCGAAGGGGACGTCACCCGAGAAGAGACGGTCGTTGCGGCGCTCGATGCCCTTGGCGAGACACCGGACCTGTTGGTGAACAACGCGGGCATCCTGAAATTCGCGCTGTTGCAGGACACCTCGTTCGAGGATTTCGCGCGGATCGTGAACGTCAACCTCACGGCTGCGGTGAACGTCGCCCGGCTGGTCGCGGCGCGGATGATTTCGCGCGGGTCCGGCTGTATCATCAACATCACGTCTTCGGCGGGCATCGCGACGTCGCCGGGCGTCAATGCCTACGCCGGGGCCAAGCGCGGGCTGGCCGCGATGACCGAGATGATGGCGCAGGAATGGGGGCCGCTCGGGCTTCGGATCAACTCGGTTGCGCCGGGGATGAACAGGGGCGGGATGTCGGCGCAAGTCTATGTCGATCCGGCCATCGAGAAACGGCGCACCGCCGGGGTGCCGTCGCGCCGTCTGGGCACGGAAGCCGATATTGCCAACGCGGTCCTGTGGCTCGCCTCGGACGAGGCGGCCTATATCAACGGGCACGAATTGGTGGTGGATGGCGGCCTGACCAAGGCCACCATGTCGATGATCCCGCGCGACTAGTACTTCTGGAACGCCTCGGGCACGCCTGCGGGCCAGACCGTGCCCCACATCCGCATCCCGCCGTCGATGGTCAAGACCTCGCCGGTGATGAAATCGCCCGACGGGGCCGACAGGTAGACGACACCTTCGGCCACGTCCCAGCTGTCGCCCATGCGGAACATCGGGTTCACGTTGTTGAAGCGCTTGGTTGCCTCAGGCGGATAGTTCGACAGCCCCTCGGTCGCGATGGCGCCGGGGGCGACACAGTTCACGCGGATGCCGAGCGGGCCCCATTCCGTCGCCACCGTGCGGCTGAGATAGATCACGCCCGCGCGCGCGGCGCAGGTGTGGGCGGCCTGCGGCATCCCGCGCTCCACATGGGCGACGTTGGACACCACGTGGCCCGGTGCGCCCCGGTCACGCCAGCGTTGCGCCGCGCCCTGCATCATCCACCAAGTGCCGTTCAGGTTCAGGTCGATGACCGATTTCCAGCCCTTGTGCGTGAAGTCGATGGCGTCCTGCGGATACTGCCCGCCCGCATTGTTCACCAGCGTGTCGAGCCCGCCGAATTCCTCGAACGTGTCGTTCAGCAGCGCGTCGACCTGATCCTCGTCGCGGATCGACATGGGGCGATAATGGATGTCGGCGCCGATAAGCTCTTTCGCCTGTTTCTGCGTCTCTTGCAGCAGTTCCTCGCGCCGCCCGCAGATCATCACCTTGGCCCCCAGCCGGGCGCAGAGAAAGGCCATCGCCTTGCCCATGCCCATCGACCCGCCGGTGATGAGAAACCGCTGACCGGCAAGCAGGTCGGGTGCGAAGATCGTCTTGTGCGTCGCCAGTTCCTCGGGCGTCAGGCCCCAGTTCGGCTTTTGCGCGGTTTCGTCGTTCATCCTATCCTCCCGAAATCGGCGTCACGCTTTTCGGCGTAGGCCGCGATCCCCTCGCGGCTTTCGTCCGACCGCATAAGCCGGTCTGCATTGGCGTGCCCGCGCGCAATCGCGGCGGGAAGCGGTTCATTCTGCGCGTCGTTGAACAGCGCCTTGGCAAAGCGGATCGCGTGCCACGAATTGGTCAGCATGGCGCCCGCAAAGGCCAGCGCCTCACTCATCAGCCGGTCCTGCGGTACGGTGCGGTTGACCACGCCAAGCGCCTCCAGCCGTTCGGCGGGGAGGAGCGTGCCGCAGGCGATGATCTCCATCCCGATCTGGCGGGGCAGTTGTTGCGCAAGGCGCTGCACGCCGCCGGTGAAGGCGACCATGCCGCGCTTGACCTCGGGCAGGCCGAACAGCGCGCCCTGAACGGCGATCAGGCAATCGCAGGCCAGCGCGATCTCGAAGCCGCCCGCGACCGCAGCCCCGTTGATCGCCCCGATCACGGGTTTCTCGATCACCCGTTCGGTCACGCCGCAAAACCCTGCGCCGGGGACAAGGCCGTGGCCCGCACCCCTTGCAGCGGCTTCCTTGAGGTCCATGCCCGCGCAGAACGCCCTGTCGCCCGCGCCCGTCAGGATGATCGCGCCGATGTCCGGGTCGGCCTCGGCCTCTCGCACGTGACGATCCACGAGGTAGGAGCCTTCGGCATCCATCGCGTTCGACACATGGGGGCGGTTCAGCGTGATGACGCAAACCGACCCGTGCCGCACGGCAAGAACCGGCGGCTCATGGGCTGCGACGGCCATGCTGCGTCAGCTCTCGACCGGTTCGGCGGTCTTGCGCGCCTCGGCCGGATCGAACGCCGTGACCCAGTCGCCAAGCCTGTCGGGAACGCGCAGGTCGTCGGGCACGTCACCCGCACCGATCCGCTTGTCGAGTTCGGCGTGCCAGTGGTAGATGCGCCGCTCCTGGTAGTTCAGGGGAAAGCCGCGCAGGCCCGCGCTTTCCACCGAGGTCTGGATCTTGTCCGCGAATTGAAGATCCTCATCGAGAATATCGAGGAAGTTCTTGAGCCGCATGTCCCACCGCTCAGGGCGCTCGCCGTCACCCCATGAGGGGGCGAACCAGTGCACTTCGATGGTCATCGTGTCGATGGTGTCCGGCCAGAAGCACAGCACCGGGATACCGGCGGGCGCGATTGGCGAGACGAAGTTCGGGTAGGCGAACAGCGAATAGTTCGTGGTCTCGAAATACGGGTCCACGCCTTCGACTTCCGGCAGGCCCTTGACGCCGGGGTCCTTCCAGCCTTCGCGCTTGTAGGGCGTGACCATGCGGCTGTGGCCCTTGTCCCAAAGCGTGATGGCGGTGCCGCGATGATCAAGGAAGCGGTCGACGGTGTTCTGGTGGATAGACTTGAGGTGATACGTCTCCATGAAGGCATCCAGCAGGATCTTCACGTTGCAGTTCACCTTGATCGACGTCTTGTCGACGAAGATCAGCGTGTCCGGCTTGACCTCATCAAGGTCGCGCGCCGCCGGGCCCAGAAAGTCGCGCAGCGGTTCGGCCTCGGGGTCGAGGTTCACGAAATAGAGGTTGCCGATGTTCTCGCACCGGACCTGGATCAGGCCACGGCAGGACATGTCGAGATCGACGAAATCGCGGCGGTCGCGCAGATTGATCAGCTCGCCGCGCGTGTTGTAGGTCCAACCGTGGTATTTGCAGGTGACGCCACGCGACTTGCCGGACTCCTCGGTCACAACGGGCGCGCCGCGATGGCGGCAGGTGTTGTAGAAGCAGCGAACCTCTTGGTCCTCGCCCCGGATGAAGAACAGCGGCTCGCCCAGCCGGGTCCACTGGATGTACGATCCGACCTCGGGCACCTCGTCGGCATGGATCGCGTAGACCCACGTCTTGTGCCACATCCGTTCGATTTCGAGGCGGTTGAACTCGGGATCGACGTAGCGACCACCGGGAATGTCGGGAAGCTTGGGGAATCCTTCGGGCGGACCGCCGCGCTGGGATTCGTAGGCTTGCTGGTCCTTGATGGACTGGACTTCGCTCGGATTCATGTGTGTTCCTCCTCGCCTCGCGGCTGTGGTGGGGCGCAAGATCTGAATTTGTTGTATTTTACCAGCCATCCTCGTATATGCAAACGCTAAGTTCTGTATTTTTAAGGGTGCCGACATGGGCAGACACTTTGGCCGGATCATGCAGTTGGGCTACGTTGTCGACGAGCTTGATGCCGCCGTGGATCACTGGGTCCAGATCATGGGCGTGGGGCCGTTTTTCGTCACGGGAACCGTTCCCTATGCCTCGGTGACGTTCCGGGGAAGGCCCTGCGATGCCGAGACCCGCGTGGCGATTTCAAGCCATGACGGGATGCAGATCGAAATCATACAGCAGACCGGAGGCGGCGCGTCGATCTTTACCGAGTTCCTGTCCGCGACGGGCGGAGGACTGCACCATGTCTGCGCGCTGTCAGAAGACCTTGAGGCCGATCTGGCAAGGTGGGCCGAACGCGGCGTTGGCGTGTTGCAGGGGGGCGTGACGAAAGCGAAGATCCCCTTTGCCTACCTCGATACCGACCCCGACAACGCCGGGCGGGTTCTGGAACTCGTGCAGCCAAGCCCGGGCCTGTTGAAATTCTTCGACAAGATCGACCAGACCTGTGCGGCATGGGACGGACAGACACCGCGGATCGACTTGTAGTCTGTATGCGTTGACCGCCTGTTCTGGATACAATAACTTCAAGTCCGAAACAGGGAGGATATCATGCCCAAGATCAATGCTGTCGACCGCGACGGGTCGGAAAAGGTCATCGACGCGCAGAACGGCCTCTCGCTGATGCTCAACCTGCGCGACAAGGGCGGGCTCGACATCGCGTCGATCTGCGGCGGGATGTGTTCCTGCGCGACGTGCCATGTCTATGTGGACAAGGACTGGCTGGACAAGACCGGCGAGCAGTCGCGCGATGAATACGAGCTTGTCGAATTCTCGGAACACTACCGGGAGACGTCGCGCCTGTCCTGTCAGATCGAGATGTCCGACGAGCTGGACGGCATAAAGGTGACCCTCGCCCCCGAGGAGTGACGGACCGGCGCGCAACTGGGCGCGGCACATGAAAAAGGGCCCCGCGGAACCACGGGGCCCTTTCGCATTTCCGGGATGCCCGGGCCGTTCAGTCCAGCATTTCCTTGAGCTTGAATTTCTGGATCTTCGACGACGACATCGGCCATTCGGTCACAAAGCGCACCTCGCGCGGGACCTTGAAGCTGGCGATCTTGCCCTTGCAGAAGGCGATGATCTCGTCGGGATCTACCGTGCTGCCCGGAACAAGCTCGACGAAGGCGACGGGCACTTCCTGCAGGCGTGGATCGGGCTTGCCGACCACCTGGCACAGTTTGACGGCCTCGTGGCCCGTAACCAGCGCCTCGATCTCCTGCGCGGCGATGTTCTCGCCGCCGACCTTCAGCATGTCCTTGAGGCGGCCGTGGAACATCAAAGACCCCGCCGCATCGAAGGCGCCAAGGTCGCCGGTGTGAAACCAGCCATCACGCTTGGCCTCGGCGGTCTTCTCGGGGTCCTTGTAATACTCGGTGAAGATCGAGAAGCCTCGCACGCAAATCTCGCCGATCTCGTCCGTGCCGCAGGGGCCGGTTTCGGGGTGGACGATGCGGACCTCAAGCCCGTCGAAGGGCTTGCCAAGCCGGCGGGTGCGTTCCTCGTAGCTGTCGGTCGGAAAGCTGGTGGTCACGGTGCCCGAGGTCTCGGTCATGCCGAATGTGCCGACCTGGATCGCGTTTGGAATCTTTTCCTGGATCGCCCGGGCGAAACTCGCGGGCTGCATCGCCATGTTGGAATTCATGATGCGGATCGAGGACAGGTCGCGCTTCTCGAAATCGGGGTGGTAGATCATGTCGCCGATGAACGTGCCGAAGCTGGGATAAGTCACGGTCGCCTTTTCGGCCTCGATCATTTCCAGCGCCACGCCTGCTTCGAAGTAGTGCATCGAAAGGTAGGTGGAGCCGACCGAATAGGCCGCGCAGAGGGGAAACATCGCGCCGATGTGATACATTGGCAGAGGCGACCAGAACACGTCGGCTTCGGTCATCTCGTAGCGTTTCGCCATCGCCTGGCCGGTGCGGATCAGGCTCTCATGAGAGATCATGCAGCCCTTCGGGCGAGACGTCGTCCCCGAAGTGTAGAGCATCAGCGCGGTGTCCGCGACGCGAACACGGTTGCGCAAGACATGGATCTCGTCATCCGTGACGCTGTTGACGGCCTCACGGAAGGCCGCATCGCTTGTAAAGCCGGGTGCGCTGTCGTTGCCGGTCAGGATCGCCCGTTTCAACAGCGGCGCCTCTGCGAGGTCGAGCGCCGCGTCGGCGGGCTGGTCGGCCAGCGATGGAAACGCCTCGTTCAGGCGCTCGATGAAGTTCAGTCCTTCGGCAACCTCTCCTTGCGTGACGATGGCCGCGAGATCCGCGTTCTCGATCACGAACCCCAGCTCGGCGCTCCGATAGCGCGCGTTGATCGGGACCGAGACCGCGCCAAGAAACGCAATCGCGAAAAAGGTCTCGACCGCTTCAAGGCAGGAAGGGAGAAGCATACCGACATGGTCGCCCGGCCCGACACCGAACGCGCGCAGGCCGCGGGCACGGTCAAGCGCGCGGCGCTCGAGTTCGGCGAAGGACAACCTGTGGTCGGGAAAGACGATCGCGTCCTTGTCGGGATGAATCGACGCCGTCCGGAGCAGCAGGTCACCGATCGTCGTGATGGCGGTGAACGCCTTGAAATCGAGCATGCCTGTTCCTTCCGTCGCCGTCATTTTGGTCTCCCTGAGGATATTGAGTATGAAAAACTGTTGATCCGTATACAAGGGAAAACTGCGGGAAACCCCTTTGAAACAGCGACGTGGGGGTGTCCTATCGCCCGGAAAGGCGGCGCGTTCCAGAGGTTTTATGCCCGTCGAGATGCGGTCGATGAGAGAATCTGATTGATTGAGATGTATATTTATGAGCAAATCCACCATACAAGGGACGACATGCCGGAATGCCCTTGGGGGGAAGGCCGCTAACCCGATCCGGGCTGCTATCGGACGACAAACGCGGCCAAGCAAAGGGAGGAAACTATGAAAATTCGTACGCTTATGCTTGCGGCAACCTGCGGGGCGGCTGTGACGGCCGCTGCGCCCGGTGCACATGCCGAGGACTACAAGGTCGTGATTCTACAGTCGCTCACCGGCGGCGCCGCCTTCATCGGCAAGAACGTCGCGGAAGGCGCAGCGATGGCTGCCGAAGAGATGAACGAGAACGGCTATTTCGGTGAAGGCAACCGGATGGATTTCGAGGTCGCCGACGATGCGACCGACAGAACCCAGACCCTGTCGCTCATCACCCGGCTTGCCGCCGATCCTGAACTGCTGCTCGTGATGGGGCCGACGTCCGGTTCCGTGGCGATGGCGGGCGCAAGCGTCGCGAACGAGCGCGAGCTTCCGATTATCACCACCACGAACACCTTCGAGGTGATCGAGGCCGGTCCGTGGTCCAACATCCTGACCCAGCCCGGAACCGTGACCATTCCCTATATCGCCGATTTCGCGGCGCAGGACCTCGGCGTGAAGAACTGCGCGATCATCGGCGTCAAGGACAATGAATCCTACGTCGCGCTTCAGCGTAAGTTCGAGGAGCTTGTGCAGGAGCAGGGGGTGAACCTCGCCTCCGTCGATGGCGTCGCCCTCGCGGACAGCGACTTTTCCGCCCTTGCAACCAAGATCGCGACATCGGAGCAAGACTGCGTCTTCGTCGGCACGCCTGCGTCGCAGGGGGCCAACATCATCCTGCAGCTCAAGCAGGCCGGGCTTGATCCGTCGACCGCGATCCTCGGCCACAATGCCTTTGCCTCGCCGACCTTCATCGAGAAGGGCGGAGCGGCCGTCGAGGATGTCTATCTGATCGGTGCCTGGGTGCCGGGCGGTGACGGCGAATTCGGCGAGGCCTTTGCCGCGAACTTCGAGGCGAAGACCGGCATTGCGCCGGACGAATGGCACGCCAATGGCTATTCCGGCATGCAGGTTGTGGCGTCAGCCGTGCGGGATGCCGCCGCGAGCGAAGGCGGCGCGACGCGGGCTTCGGTCCTCGCGGCCCTGACGGCGCAAAAGGACGTGCCGGTGGTGATCGGTGGAGGCACCTACAGCTTCGATGAAGAGCGCGTTCCGCACTTCGGAATGCGGGTGATGCAGGTCAAGGACGGCGAGTTCACCCTCGTCGACAACTAGCATCCCTGGCGGCGGGGCGCAGGCCCTGCCGCCACCCCTCACTCGACGACCGGGGTCCCTTTTTCCCACAACTGGTGGATGGCATGCTTACACAGCAAATCCTGAACGGGCTGGTCTCCGGATCGGTCTACGCGCTCTTTTCCCTGGGGTTCACCCTGATTTTCGGGGTTCAGAAGCTTCTCAATTTCGCGCATGGCGCCACGTTCATGGCGGGTGCGTTCATCGCGTATTACTGCACGATCAATGGCTTGCCCTTCGTCATGGCCATCGGCTTTTCGATGCTGGCCACTGGCCTGATCGCGATCCTGATCGACTTGATCGCCTTCCGGGCCCTGCGCAAGCGCGGCAATGCCGAGTTTCCGGCGCTGGTGTCTTCCATCGGCGTGGACCTCATCCTTGTGTCCATCGCGCAGCAGGTGTCGAACACGCAGGTCCTGAACTTTCCGTTCGGGACGTTTCCGATCCAGTTCTACGACGTGTTCGGCCTGCGCATCTCGCTCTTGCAGATCGTGATCCTTGGCGTGGTTGCCGTCCTGGTGACGGCACTGATCTTCTACCTGAAGAAGACGACTTTCGGGCGGCAGGTCCGCGCGGTCGCGACGAACGAACGCGCGGCGGCGTTGTTGGGCGTGAATGCGCAAAGCGTCTACCTGCAGACCTTCTTCATCGCCGGGGCGCTGGCCGGTCTGGCGGGCGTCCTTATCGGTCTTCTGTTCAATTCGATCCAGTTCCTGATGGGCGAACCCTATATGTTGCGGGCGTTCGTTGTCGTGGTGATCGGCGGGCTGGGCAGCGTTCAGGGGGCGATCATCGCGTCTCTGATGCTGGGCGTGGCGCAGTCGCTGACCGTCGCATACCTGCCTTCGGGACTGACCGACGCCATCATCTTCGGATTGCTGTTCCTCGTCCTTCTGGTGCGGCCGAACGGGCTCTTCGGTGACATCAATGCCGTCGCAGGGGGAACCCGCCAATGATCCAGTTCTATCTCGCCTACCAGCCGATCATCGACTTCTTCCTTTTGGCCGTCGGGTTCGGCTACAGCCAGCAGATCGCGTTCCGGGCCGGTGTGTTCTCGATCGCGACGGCGGGTTTCGCGGCGATCGGGTCCTATTGCGTGGCGATCCTTGCCACCCGGACCGAGGTGCCGATCTTCATGACGGTGATCCTCGCAACGCTTCTTGCCGCTGCTGTCGGCGGTCTTCTGGCGCTGCCCCTGGCCCGGCTGAGAGGCGCGTTCCAAGCCATCGCAACGTTGGCATTCGTGCAGATCATCCTGTCGCTTCTGCTTTACGGCGAAGGATTTACCGGCGGTGCGCTTGGCATCGTGGGCATCCCGCGCGAAGTGAACACCTGGATCCTGCTGCTGGTCGTGGCCGTCACGATGTATGTGCTCTGGAACATCGGGCGTTCCGGAATGGGCAGGGTGTTCAACGCGCTCCGGCAGGAGGAAAGCGTTGCCTCGTCGCTTGGCGTGAACATCGGCAAGTACCACATCATCGCGTTCATCCTGTCGGGTGCGATCGGCGGTTTGTTCGGCGGGCTTCAGAGCCTCTACACCTTCCAGATCGAGCCGCATAACTATGGCTTTGCCTTCATCGTGAATATCCTGACGGTCGTGATCCTGGGCGGGCGCACCACGCTCCTTGGGCCGATCATGGGGGCGCTCATCATGGCGCTACTGCCCGAGATCGCGCGGCCGTTGGCCGAGAACCGGCAGGCCGTGAACGGGGTCATCCTGATCCTCGTCATCACCTTCTTGCCGAACGGCGTGGGCGACGAGATCGTGTTCTGGTTCCGCCGCCGCAAACAGGCCCGTCAGCAGCGCAAGCGCGCCAGTGAAAAGGAGGCCCGCGATGCCGTCACTTCATCTTGAGAACGTATCCAAGCACTTCGGCGGCCTGAAGGCGGTCGACGAGGTGACGATGGAAGTGCGCCCGGGTGAGATCACCGGGCTGATCGGCCCCAACGGCGCGGGCAAATCCACGGTCGTCAACATGATCTCGGGCGTGCTGGCCCTGACCGAAGGCGACATCACTGTCGACGGGGTCAGCCTTGCCACGGACCGCGCCGACGTGGTCGCACGCAAGGGCGTGGCACGCACGTTCCAGAACATCCGTCTGCTGCCCGAGGCGACCGTGCTGGAGAACGTGCTGATCGGGTTCCACCGGCGCGAGGAGGCGTCGATCCTGAGCCAGATCCTGGGCCTGCCCGCCGCACACCGCGAGACGCGGCGGTTCGAGGAAAAGACCTGGGATCTTCTGCGGCGCTTCCGAATGGAGGAATACGCGGACTACGAGGCGGGCAACCTTGCTTATGGCCACCAGCGCCGCGTCGAGATGATGCGCGCTATCGCGGCCGATCCCGACATCGTCCTTCTGGACGAGCCAGTGGCTGGCATGAACGACGTCGAGAGCGAAGAGCTTGCCACGATCTTCAAGGAACTCGCCGCCAGCGGCATGGCTCTCTTGCTGATCGAGCATAACGTCGGTTTTGTCACGCGCCTGTGCAAACAGGTCTACGTACTCGACAGCGGGCGCATGATCGCCGCGGGTAGTCCGGAAACCGTGATACGCGACCCGCAGGTGATCGCGGCCTACATCGGAACATCGGGGCATTGAGATGAGCAAACTTTCGATCAACGATCTGCATGTGTCCTACGGCGGCGTGCACGCGCTGCGGGGTGTGTCGCTTCGTGTCGAGGAGGGCGAGATGGTCGCCCTGATCGGGTCCAACGGCGCCGGCAAATCGACGCTGCTCAATACCCTGTCCAACGTGGTGAAACGCAAGTCAGGGGACGTCTCGTTCGAGGGCCGCGACACGCGGGGCATGTCGCCATACGCGGTCTCGCGCGCGGGCCTGCTGCATGTGCCCGAAGGTCGGCAGGTGTTGTCCGACATGAGCGTCTACGAGAACCTTCAGGTCGGCATGATCGCGCGGGGAAAACGCCCGACGATCTATTCGCTGGACTATGTTTACGAGTTGTTCCCGGTGCTCGAGGAACGGCGCGAGCAGATCGCGGGAACGTTGTCGGGCGGTCAGCAGCAGATGCTTGCCATCGGGCGCGCGCTGATGGGTGGGCCGCACCTGTTGTTGCTGGACGAGCCGTCCCTGGGCCTGTCGCCGATCATCACCGACCAGGTGTTCGATGCCTTAAAGAAACTGAACGCCGAGGGCCTGACTGTGCTTCTGGTCGAACAGAACGCGCACCGGGCGTTCGAGGCGACCAGCCGGGCCTATGTGCTGGATCGCGGCAAGATCGCCTTCGAGGGACCAAGTGCCGAGTTGGCGGGCAATAAAGCGGTCATCGACAGCTATCTCGGCGCCTGATGCATCGGCTTGCGCTGCATCAACTGAGCTTGCGCGACGTTGCACCGGTTGACCTTCCGGGCGTCGCGCGGGCCGTTGGTATCGACACGGTGTCGGTCTTCGTGACCCCGCCGTCGCCGGACCTCGACATCTTTCCGAAGGTGCAGCACAGCGACCTGGCGTCGTTCCGTTCCGCGTGCGCCGAAAACGGAGTCGGTGTACACAACATCGAGGTCTTCTCGATCGGGCCCGATACGGATGTCGCCGCGTTCGCTCGCGCGCTCGACCTCGGGGCAGAGATCGGCGCGACACGACTGACCGCGCTGGTGCAGGACAGGGACGAACGAAGAGCGGCAGACGGCCTCGCCGCCCTGGCCGATGCGGCGGCGGCGCGCGGGATCGCGGTCAGCATCGAGTTCATGAAATTCTCGGAATGCCGGTCCATCGGTGCGGGCGAGGCGCTGTTGCGCGAGATCGGGCATGACACCCTCAGCCTTCTGGTCGATCCGCTGCACCTGTTTCGCACCGGCGGCACGATTGCCGATCTTGCGGCCTGCGATCCTGCGCTGATCGGTGCGGCGCAGCTGTGCGACGGACCTCTCGACGCTCCCAAAAGCGCTTTTGCCGAAGCGGTCCACGATCGCGGCATTCCGGGCGAGGGTGCGTTTCCGCTTGCCGCCTTCATCGACGCGCTGCCCGCCGACATCCCCATCGACATGGAAGTGCCGATGAAGCGTCTGGCGACCGCAGGTGTCGGCACGGTGGAGCGTGCCCAACGGCTTGTCGATGCCACCCGGGCGCTGATCCGCTAGACCAGCTTTTCCACCTCTTCGCGCAGGATCTTGCCGCTGACAGACCGCGGCAGGTCGTCCATCCCCACGAACAGCACGCCCTTGGGCCGCTTGTATCCGGCAAGCTCGGCCCGGCAGAGCGTCATCACGTCATCCTCGGTCATGGCAGAGGCACGCACCACGACCGCCACCGGCACCTCGCCCCATTTCGGGTCTGGCCTGCGCACCACGATGGCGTCGGCGACGCGCGGGTCCGACAGAAGCACGCGCTCGATCTCGGCGGGATAGATGTTCTCGCCCCCGGACTTGATGAGGTATTTCGACCGGCCGACAAAGATGTAGCCCTCGGCCTCGCGCCGGAACATGTCGCCCATGTGGAACCAGCCTTCGGCGAAATCCTTGGCGTTGACCTCGGGGTTGTTCCAGTAGCCCGAGAACACGGTCGGCCCGCGCACCCATGCCTCGCCCGGTTCGCCGTCCGCAGCATCACGGCCCGCCGCGTCGCACAGGCGCAATTCGGTAAGCATCGTCAGGCGTTTGGGAAACACCGTGGGGCGCGTTCCTTGCGGGATCAGGTTCCCAGATAGCGGACCCATCCCCGTCTCGGTCGCCCCGAAGGAATCCAGATAGGGCGCGCCGACAAGCGAGGTGATTTCCGCGATCACGTCCGACGGGACGAGATCGGCCATGCAGCCGACCGCTCGCACGCCCCGGATCGCGGGCTTGCGTTCCTTGAGCCGTTCGATCAGCGGCTCGATGGTGGCGGGAACCAGCATCAGCCATCCCACAGGAAACCGTTCCAGCGCGTCGATGATCCGATCTGCGTCGAAGCCATCCACAATATATCCGGGCGCGCCGGACAGCAGCGCCGAGACAAGATGCTCGGTGCCGCCGATATGATACATCGGCGCCCACGAGATATAGCCATCGCCGGGCAGGATGCCGAGGTCGAGCCGCATCGCGCTTGTCCGAGCCAGTTGCGCGCGGTGACTGATGACGGCGGCCTTGGGGCGGCCCGTGGTCCCGGAGGTATAGATGATGAACAGACCGTCCTCAGGCTGGGCAACGCAGGTGGTCTCGCCGGGCGCGGAGAGGTCGTCAAACCCCGCGACCGGCACGTCGCCTGCGATCTCCTGCGCGGTCTGCATGTGGCGGGGCGAGGCGACGATCAGCGTAGGATCGACGAGGGCGGTGCAGTAGGCAAGTTCCGAAGGCGCAAGCCGCGTGTTCTGGCAGGCCGTCATAAGCCCGAGCTTTGCCCCTGCCAGTTCGACAAGCGTGTATTCGATCCGGTTCTCCGAGATCACGGCGACCCGGTCACCGCGCGTCAGGCCGCGCGCCGCAAGCGCTGCGGCGCAGCGATCGACCCCGGCAAGGAGGTCCCGAAAGGTCAGGTCGGTGGTGCCATCCGTCAGGGCAAGCGCGTCCGGCGCCGTCCGCGCGCGCATGGCAATCAGGGGATAGACTGTCGTACTGGCGGCCTGCGCGATCATGTCGGTCATTCTATTGCTCCGAACTGGATGCTGGCAGTCACGACCGGCCGGTCGTCTCCGTCGCGGTAGAGCGCCAGCGCCTTCCCCTCGTTTCGGGCGATGACATGATCGCCTTCGACCACGTTACCCTCGAACCGCGCGTCGATCCGGGTGACCCCGGCTTCGGGATCGGCGGCCATCGCGGCGCTCAGCAGAAAGGCAAGGTTCGCGGGGCCGGGGTTCACGCGGTTGGGGCCGAAGCCAGCAGCCTCGGCGGCGGCGCGCGACAAATGGATCTGGTTGTCGTCGGACAACAGGTCGCACCAGGTGGCCATGTCTTCGCCCGAGACGGGGCCGAAGGGGGTGTCGGGAAATTCGGTCATGGCGCCTCCGTTGCCGGAAAGATGATGTGAAGACGGATATCGGTGAAGGGCGCGCTGTCGGACAGCGCAATGGCAAGGTGCAGATGGTCGGCCCAGCCAAAGCGGCGGCTCGGCTTGCGTTCGATCCCCTCGACACGCGCCGCGACCGCATAGCTTCGAGCGACCTCCAGCGGGCGGGTGATGTCGATGCGGCATCCGGCCAGCACCGGCCCCTTGTCGAAGGCAAGGCCAAGGCCCTCGCTCAGGTCCTTGATCGGCAACGGCAACCCGCCAAGCGCGCCGACGAAGGCGAAGATGGGATGTGCACGCATGTCCAGCCGCACTGGCGCGCCGGACATGCGGCGGACCAGATCGTCCCGCTCTGGCGTCAGATCGAACCGGCCAAGAGGGAGGGACTCGTGGCCCATCTGCTTGCCCTCTTGCGTCATGGTGCTGTCAGGGTCAGGTCGATGGGCAGACGCTTTGCCTCGGCATGAACGACGTGCGCGATGGCGCTGACGCCAAGGTCACGCAGGGGCGCAAGGCCGTTCGACATGAGCGATCCGATGTCCCCGGTAGCGGGAAGCTCGACGAACAGGAAGCAGCCCGGCGGATCGTCAAGAACATCCGGCGAGCCCCCGATGCAGTCTTCGACGTGGCAGGGAAATTCCGTCGCGATCCATGCCGCCTGGTCCGCGATCCTGCGCCGGACCTTGTCGGCGCTGTCGCCCGTTGGCTGGCCGAACTGCACGACGATCCTGCGCTGCGATGGCAGGACCGGCGCGTCATGTGCATGTGTCCAGCAACCGTAGCGGGCGGACAGGAACCGCCCCTCATCCTTGCGCAACTCGTCCACACGCGCCCATCCGTCGATGCGGTGGAAGATGTCCTTGGGGTCGCGAAAGGCGATCTCGGCGATGCCGAGGTGCCGCACCTCCTGGCCCTGAGGCCAGAGCACGTTCTGAACATGGTTCTGGACGTACCAGACCAGGCCGGGCAGGTCGCGGGCGATCTCGGCATGGGGCCCGGACCAATGGGCGTGAAACGCCTTGTCCGTCATGTCCGCACGTTTCTCGATCAAGGTGATGCGCCTGTTTGCCTCGCGGTCCGTCATGCCCCGGCCTCGCGCGGTTCCGCGTCGAAGGCGCGCGCCATCACGGCCCGGGCGCCCGACAGGGCGCGGTCGCACATGTCAAAATCGGATGCGCCGGGATGGGCGAGGGTAGGCGCCTCGATGTCGATGACGACGGTCGGGGGCAGGGCGCGCAGGAAAGCGACAAGGTCAAACTCGCCCTCGCCGGGCAGCCGCCGGTCCGTCACAGCCTCGTCCAGCCAGTTCTCGCGTGGTAGCACGAGCGGGCCGTCGCACAGCTGGCCATGGCCGATGGAGCCGGTGTGGTCTCCGAGAAGCGAGGCCAGACCACCCTCATTTCGATAAAAGTGAAGCACGTCAGCGCTGATCGTCGCCGGGGTCGGGGCCAGCGCAAGGAAATCCCGGGTCGCGGCCAGCGTGTTCAGGGTTCCGAAGGCGTGAAACTCGACATGCACCGCAAGATCGCGTTCGCCAGCCATGGCGCAGAAGTCGTCGAAGCTGTCCCGCGCCCGGGCAAGGTCCGGATCGCCAATGGTCACCGTCACCCGCTCGCCGCCAAGCGCCGCGCCCCGGTCGAGCGCATGGGCGAAACTGTCGGGCAATCCGTCGGGACCGATGGAGAAGACGTCCAAGCTGCAGATGCGGATACCAAGAGCCTTGGCCTGTCGCCGCAGGTCCCGCGCCTGTTCCAGCGAGTCAACATGGGGGCAGGCGCTGCGCCCGGCGTGGACGAAGAACGACACCGTCTGGCAGCCAAGCCGTCCGGCGATGTCGAGGAACTCCGACGGGGTGGATCGGAGTGCGGTCAGCGGATGGAGGGAAAGTCGGTCCAAGCGGGGCGATCCTTCTTTTCGGGGTGCGGCTCATGACGCGGGATGGGGAGTCAGGTATACTTTGAAAGCCTCAGAGAAATACAGATATCCTGCACTTGGGAAACAGGGCTTGGGAGACCATGACATGCAAGACACGACCGAGAAACTCGCGATCCTTGAGGTGATTGCGGCCTATGGTGATGCGGTGAACCGGCGGGACGGCGCGGCGTGGATTGCCTGCTGGGAAGAAGATGCCGTGTGGTCAATCCGGGACCGCGAAATCGCCGGGGCGCCTGCAATCCTGTCGGCATGGGAAACCGCGATGGCGGGGTATGCCGCGGTGCATTTCTTTTCCCATCTCGGGCGGCTTGAAGTGTCGGGCAACAGCGCGACGGCGCGGGTCTACACGGTGGAATACCTGACGACCGCGGACGGGACGACACGGACCCAGTTCGGGGAATACGATGACCTGTTCCGCCGACAGGGGGAGACGTGCCGTTTTGCGCGGCGCGCGTTCCGGGTTCGCGGCGCCCGCTGAAGGCGGAAAGCTGGCTGCCGAAGGCCGCCATCACACCGTTTCGGGCAGGGTTTGACGCGCCGCCCAATCCTCGAGCGACGTGAGCCGGACCGGCAGGTCTTGCAGCACGGGCGCCATGTCCACGTAGAACGGGCGATCCACGGGGTCGTTGTACCATGTATACTTGAGCGTCATCTCGCGGGCGAGGGTGGCGCTGTCCAGCGATGCGGATGCCTTGAACACCGCTGCCATCACCTCGCCGCAGGTGGCCACGGGCATGCTCTGGAACCGAAGCGGCCGGTTCCAGACCGCGCCAAGCCTGCGCGCAAGGTCCGGCCCCCGGATCGCCTCGGGGCCCCCGACATCAAGGACGCGGCCAGCAAGATGCGGGCGCTCTGCGGCGGCGACCATGAGGCTGGCAAGGTCGGCATGGCAGATCCAGCAGACCTCGAGCGTTTCCTCGTGCGGATAGTGGATCAGGTTCTCGCGGTCGATCTCGGGCCAGGCCCAGGCCTTGAGCAGATTGTCGATGTAGACGACAGGCTGAACCACGATCACGGGCGCCCCCGAGGCCAACAGGATCTCGCGCATTTCCAGCCGCGCGTCCTGCGCGGCGATGTTCATGCGCACCTTCGGCACCGGCATGCTGGTGTTGAAGACGAGCGTCTGAAGCGTGGGCGATTCAGCCGCGGCCTTTGCGATCACCCGCGTCGCGTCGATCAGCGGCTCGGCCGCCTGAAATGACGTGGACGGAAGGTTCAGAAGAACGGCCTCGGCCCCGTCCATCGCGGCGCGCAGGCTGTCGTGATCGGCGTAGTCGGCCGCACAGGGCGTCACGCCCTCGGGCAGCGCCGCAGCCTCGGGACGACGCGCGATCGCGGTCACAGTATGCCCGGCTTTGACAAGGGCGTGGACCTGGGCCAGTCCCTGATCCCCGGTGGCGGAAAAGACGGCGACTTTCATGATCGGGGCCTTTCGGTCTTCTTGAAGTTGGGCGCGCAAGGCCGGGTCACAGCAGACCCGGCAGAAAGAGCACGATGGCGGGAACGGCGACGATCAGGGCAAGGACCAGAAGGTCGGCCACAAGGAACCAGGTCGTTCCGCGAAAGATCGTGCCGAGCGAAATGGATTTGTCGACGACGTTCTTCAGCACGAAGACGTTCAACCCGATGGGCGGCGTGATCATCCCGACCTCGAGGATCTTCGCGAGGAAGATGCCGAGCCACAGCTCGTTCACGCCAAGCGTCGCGGCCACGGGCAACACGATGGGCAGGGTGATGATCATCGCCCCGGTCGGTTCGAGGAACATGCCGAGCACGAGGTAAATGCCGACGATCCCGATGAGGAACAGGATGGTCGAGGAACTCATGGCTGCGACCACGTCGGCGATGTAGGCATCGACGCCGCTGAGGGCCACGAAGCGGGCCAGCAGGTTCGCGCCGATCACGATGAACAGAAGCGCCGACGTGGTCGCAAAGGCCTCGCCGACCGAAATGCGGAACTTGTGAAAGGTCAGCTTGCGCTGGGCCGCCGCGATCAGGGTGCACAGCGTCGCCCCGACCGCGCCCGCCTCGGTGGGGGTGAACAGCCCCGCGAACAGGCCACCGAACACCATCAGCGCCAGCAGCAATGCGGGAAGGACCTTGCGCAGCATGGTCAGACGTTCGCGCATCGTATGTGTCTCGTCCGACCTCGGGGCGATGGCCGGGTTGACCAGAACCCAGATCATGACGACCAGGATGTAGGCGACAGCCGACACAAGCCCGACACCGGCACCGCCGAGGAACAGCTTGTTGATCGGAACCTCGGCGATGACGCCATAGAGGATCAGCAGGATGCTGGGCGGTATGAGCGCACCGATGGTGCCCGCCGCCGCGACCGTGCCTGTGGACAGCCTTGGGTCGTAGCCGTGGCGCTGCATTTCCGGAACCGCGATCTTGCCCATCGCGGCGGCGGTGGCGACGGAAGACCCGGTGACGGCGGCAAAGCCCGACGCCCCGAAGATGCTGGCAATCGCGAGTCCGCCGGGCAATCGGGCCAACCACACCCGCGCCGCGTCGAAAAGCCCCGCCGTGATCCCCGTGTGATAGGCAAGGTAGCCCATCAGCAGGAACATCGGGATCGAACTCAGCTCCCAACTTGCGGCGAAATCGTAGGGGATGACCTTGAGGGCCCCCAGCGCGGGACGCCAGCCGAACATCGCATAGATCCCGACGAAGGGGACCGAGAACAGCGCGATGGCGATGGGCACGCGCAGGCCGATCAGAATGATCAGGACCGTGAGGCCCAGAAGCCCGATCTCGACGTTGGTCATTCCTTGGCTCCGATGTCTTCCTGGAAGACGCCATGGTGGGGATTGGCGGCCGTCAGGGTCTTGGCGCCGAGCAGGTAGGCGAGGAACTTCAGCGCGAAGAGCAGGCACATCAGGCCGTATCCGGCAGGGGCCGAGAACCGCACCGGCCAGTTCACGATCTTCACCCCCCGCTCGATGCTGAAGGACCCGATATGAAACTTGTCGACCGCCTCGATCCACGTCGCATGCGTCAGCATCCCGCAGACGATGCAGCAGAACAGGAACGTCCAGCCAAACAGGTGCTTCTGGCCCCGCGGCGCAAAGAACTGGGTCACGACTTCGACCGCGATGTGGTTCTCGTTCCGCTCGACGAAGGCCAGCGGCAAAAAGGTGATGAGGGGCATGTAGTAGCTGGATACCAGCGTCAGCGTCCCGGGCACGGGGGTGTTGAACAGCAGGTCCAGCAGCACGTCGAGGCTGACCTGGACCATCATCATGACGACGGCGAGCGCGGCGATGATCGCCAGCACGAAAGTCGCCTTGTCGATGAACGACATCAGGAATCGCATGTGCCGGACCTTTGGTTGACGGCCCTCGTGGAACCGGGTTCGAGCAGGGTGCAGGAGAGGGGGCGGGGCGCGCGCGGCGCCCCGCCCCTGTGGATCAGTTCAGCCCGTATTCGGACGTGTCGATCTTCGAATAGATTTCCTGCACGTAGAGGTCCGAGAAGGCCTGGATGTCCGTGCCCTCGACCTCGTTGGTCAGGCCCTTCCACTTCTCGACAAGCTCTCTGATCGTCTCTGCTTTCGCCTCGACGTCGTTCAGCCCGTACTGCTCGGTGAACTGCGCAACGACCGTCGCGAAATCCTGCTCGGCAAACGCGGTGATCTTCGCCTGGTCTGCGTCGGAAACAAGGAACACGTCCTTGCCTTCGGCCTTCATCGCCTCGAGACCCGCTTCGTTGCGTTCCTTGAGGATCTGCCAGGCGGTGAGGGCGAGGCGGCCCCCGGCCTCCATGACGGCGCGGCGTTCGTCTTCCGTCAGGCCGGCCCAAGTGTCACGGTTGATGTTCGCTGTGCCAAGTCCCGAGAACATGCTGCCGGGCATCAGGTGGGTGATCGAATCCACCACTTCGATGTAGCGCAGGCCCGTCAGGTTCTCTGGCGAGTTGGTCGAGCAGTCGACGTTGCCGGTGCTGAGCGCGTCATAGATCTCGTTGCCGGAAAGCGCGACCTGCGTGCCTCCGTAGAACTCGACGAAGCGGCCCATGTCGGGCGTGCCGGTGCGGACCCGCTTGCCTGCGATATCCTCGATGGTGCGCACGGGGGTGTTGCACACCAGCCCGTAGTCCACGGCCGCGCCGCCGCTGAGGTAGACCGTGTTCAGGCTCTTGAGCTGCGTCTGGCAATCCTCGCAGTTCAGCATGATGTATTCCATCGACGCGCCGATCATCGCGGGCCCGGCATGGGTGGCCGGGGTGCCCGAGGTGGCAAGCATCGACAGGTTCGCCGGAAGGTTCAGCTCTGAAAATTCAGCCGGAAAGTAGGGAAACAGCGTGTAACCGAGATCCGCCAACCCGTCACGGATCCCGCCCGGGATCTCGTTCAGGCTGAGCAGCGACATCCCGAACACCTTCACGTCGAGATCGGTGGTTTCCGCGAGTTCTTCGGAAAAGGCGACGGCGGCATCGTAGTTGTAGCTGCTCTCCGGCAGGCCGACGGCATAGCGCAGTTCCTTTGCCGTCGCCGGTGCGGCGACGATCGAGCCCATCGCGGCGGCGGCGAGTGCAAGCCTCGACAGGCTGGAGAATGCTGGGTTTCCCACTTTGATCTTCATGTTTCCCTCCCTGGAAAATATGCGCGCGGCACAAGGCGAGCCATCTCGGCGGTCGCTTTGCCCGCGCAGTCCGAAGTCTTCGAGTTCGTTCCGACGATGGCCTGGGGCTGGTGTTCCTCCCGCTCCGACGGTCTGACCTGCGCGGGTCCGGCGGACGTGTCCCCTGTTCGTGCCGTGTCGGTCACCGGGATGTCCCCGGGCATCCAAATCGTAATGCGCTCGATCCTTGTGTAAGATTGACGGCAAGTCAATATGCAATAAGGTGGTTTAAGTATGCAAGTGAGATGCACCACCCTCTGATTGCTACGTCCCTTGCGGAGCCGCAGTCCGTGCATCACGGAAGCAAGAGAGGGCGTCGCATGCGCTATGGCGGGGGCGGCAGGCTGCCATGCGCCTCCAAGTGCCGCATACGCCAGACAGGATGCACGGATACAAGCCTGCCATGCCCAAGGCGAAGATGCGTGCGGCGCCCGACTTTTTCGCGTTGGCGGGCAGAACCTCGCAGGTATCCTGCCGCAAACGAAATGCCTCCCGAACGAGGACCCGGAAGGCATGTATTCAAGGGTGTCGCCCGATGCGACCGGCGCTGTTTCGTTCCCATCTATTCCGGGGCGATCACAAACTCGCCGTCGTGGACCATCGGCACGTTCGTTCCGTAGTTCGGAATGCGCTCGTCGTCATAGCTGAAGTTCAGATCGCCGACGACGATCTCGATGTCTCTCTGGGCGAAGACGGAATCGTTGACGCTTTCGCGTGTCGGGTTCGGCGCGGCATCCTTGATGGCATTGGCCGATGGCGGCTAACATCGAATGCGCACAGAGCCCCTAACGCATACGGAACACGCCCCATGAAATTCGTCACCTCCCGGCAAGAGTTGCGAGATGCTTTCGAGCCGGCCCATGACGTCGCCATTCGCAAGCAGCTTCGCAGCATCGACGTGCATTCCCGCCGTTTCATCGAAAGATCGCCATTTGTCCTGATCGGCTCGCAGGGCGGATCGGGCACGGGCGATGTCTCGCCCAAGGGGGACCAGCCAGGATTTGTCCGCGTGCTGGACGACCGGACCCTCGCCATCCCGGATCGCCCCGGCAACAATCGGCTCGATACCTGGGAGAACATTGTCGAGAACCCGGCGGTCGGGCTGTTGTTCATGATCCCCGGCATGAACGAGACGCTTCGGATCAACGGCGAGGCGCGGCTGACGCTGGACGGCGATCTGTGCCGCGAGATGCACGTCAACACCCGCCCCGCGCGCGCTGTCCTGGTCGTGAAGGTTCACGAGGTCTATCTGCACTGCGCCAAGGCGTTCATTCGCTCGAAGCTCTGGGCGCCCGAGACTTGGCCTGCGCGTTCCGACATGCCGACGCTTGGCGAGATGCTGAAGGACCAGGCAGAAATGCCCGTCTCTGCGGATGAGGTCGACTGCCTTCTGGACGAATCCTACAGGACGCGGCTTTGGTGAAACCCAGCGGGTCGCTACAAAACGGGCGAACCCGTCAGTCCTTGCGCAAAAAATAAGCGCGGCGAGGACGCCGCGCGATGTGGGCGATCGCCGGTCTTGCGCGCTGCGTGCAACCGCAGCATTCGGGGGCCATGACCGCCCCCCTGACCATCGTTGTCGTCGAAGAGGATCGTGACCGCGCGATCGCCATTGTCGATGCCTTGAAGGACAGCGGCGACTACGATGTCCACGTCATCGGCAATGTCACCGGGCTGTCGCGGCGGATCGCGGCGTTCATGCCCGACGTCGTGCTGATCGACATCGACAATCCGACGCGCGACATGCTTGAGGAGTTGACGCTGGCGACCGGCCCGCTGGAACGCCCGGTGGCGATGTTCGTCTCGGGTGCGGCGGGCGGCCTTGCCCGCGCCGCGATCGAGGCCGGGGTTTCGGCCTATGTCGTCGACGGCCTGCAGCCCGAACGGCTGAAGCCGGTGATGGACACCGCCATCGCCCGTTTCCAGATGATCCGGCAGATGCGCACCGAACTGATCGAGACGCGGCGCGCGCTGGAAGAGCGCAAGGTAATCGACCGGGCCAAGGGTCTGTTGATGAAGGCAAAGGGGATCGGAGAAGACGACGCCTATGCGCTGTTGCGCAAGGCGGCCATGGACCAGGGCCGCCGGGTGGCCGAGGTCGCAGAGGCGCTGGTGACGGCTGCGGGGCTCTTGCGATGAAGGCGGTTTCGCTGCCTGTGGCCTATATCCCGCTGGTCGATGCCGCCCCGCTGATCGTCGCGCAAGAGCTTGGCTTTGCAGAGGCCGAGGGGCTGTCGCTCGATCTGGTCGCGGCGCCCTCGTGGTCATCGGTGCGCGACATGCTGGCCTTTGGCCGCGTCGACGCGGCGCACCTGCCCTCGCCGGTCCCGGTGGCGATGGCGCTGGGGATAGGCGGGGTCACGACGGCGATTTCCGCGGTGTCGGTGCTGTCGGCCAATGGCAACGTGATCGGCATCAGCCGCGCGCTCGAGTCTGCGCTTGCGGCTTCGGGATATGCCTTCGATTTCGCCGATGCGGGCGCGGCAGGGGCGGCGCTTGCGCGGGTGGCGGGGCCGTCCCTCGTGATTGGCGTGCCGTTCCCGTTCTCGATGCATGTCGAATTGCTGCATGTCTGGCGGTCGGCGACCCCGCTGGCGGACATCGGATTCGAGATCAGGACGATCCCGCCGCCGCTGATGGCGCAGGCCCTTGCTGCTGGCGAGATCGACGCCTTTTGCGTGGGCGAGCCATGGGGGTCGGTGTCGGTCGAGCGTGGATCGGGTGCCTTGTTGCTTCCGGGCTGTGCGATCTGGTCATTCGCGCCAGAAAAGGTACTGGCCACGCGCACCGACTGGGCCGAGACCGAACCGCATCTGCTGGGTCGCCTCATGCGGGCGGTCTGGCGCGCGGGCCGGTGGCTGTCGCACCCCGAAAGCCGGACGGCCGCCGCCGAGCTGTTGTCGCGCCGCCGCTGGCTGGGCGTGCCGTCCGAGATCCTCGACCGGGCGCTCTCGGGCCATCTGACGATCTCGCCAAAGGGCGACGTGCGCGAGGTTCCGGGCTTTGTGGAGTTCCACCGGGGCGCTGCCACCTTTCCATGGCGCAGCCAGGCCAGGTGGATCGCGGAACAGTTGGCCGGGCGCGCGGGGCTGGACAAGGCGGATGCGATGACGCGGGCCGCCGCAGTCTTTCGCAGCGATCTTTACCGCAATGCCCTGCAGGGAACCGGCGCCGAGATGCCGGGCGCCTCGGACAAGCTGGAAGGCTCGCTGAGCCACAGGACCGCCGTTGCCTCTGCCTCGGGACGCCTGATTCTGGAGCGGGACAGGTTTTTCGACGGACGGATTTTTGATCCCTTCGCGGACTGACGCACAAATTCCCGGCACTGCGCGTCCGGGAATGCGGCATTGCAGCAATTCCCACTTGATCCCCTTCAGGCCTCTGCGCACCGTCGAAGTGCACGGAAGGCAATGGCGTCTCCGGCAAGAATTTTCCCACCGCACGGGATTGCTGAGCAAAGCCGCTCGACCCTGTCGCCCATGGCGACTTGGTTGGCGGCTTTTTGTCATTTGTCCGGGTCCTTTCCAGGCCGGACGCACCCAAGGAGACACACCCGAATGAAACGGATGATCGCAACCCTGATCGCGACGACCGCGCTGTCTACTCCGCTTGCGGCGCAGGATCTCGAGGTCGACACGCTGACCTTCGGCTTCATCAAGCTGACCGACATGGCGCCGCTCGCCATCGCCTATGAACGCGGATATTTCGAGGATGAGGGCCTTTTCGTATCGCTTCAGGCGCAGGCCAACTGGCGCGTTCTGCTGGACGGCGTGATCGACGGCACCCTCGACGGCGCACACATGCTGGCGGGCCAGCCGATTGCTGCGACCATCGGCTATGGCACCGAGGCGCATATCGTCACGCCGTTCTCGATGGACCTGAACGGCAACGGCATCACGGTCTCCAACGATGTCTGGGACCTTATGCGCCCGCACATCCCCTCGATGGACGATGGCCGCCCGGTGCACCCGATCAGCGCCTCGGCCCTCGCGCCCGTGGTCGAACAGTTCCGCAACGAAGGCACCCGTTTCGACATGGGCATGGTGTTCCCGGTGTCGACCCACAACTACGAGCTGCGCTATTGGCTGGCCGCTGGCGGCCTGCACCCCGGCTATTACAGCCCGCAGGACATCTCGGGCCAGATCGCCGCCGACGTCTTCCTGTCGGTCACGCCGCCGCCGCAGATGCCCTCGACGCTCGAGGCGGGCACGATCTTTGGCTACTGTGTTGGCGAGCCGTGGAACCAGGCCGCCGTGCAGCGCGGCATCGGCGTCGCGGTCATCACCGACTACGAGATCTGGCCGAACAACCCCGAAAAGGTTTTCGGCCTGACCGCCGAGTTCGTGGAACAGAACCCCAACACCACCAAGGCCCTGGTGCGCGCCCTGATCCGCGCCGCGATGTGGCTGGACGCCGAAGAGAACGCCAACAGGATGGAGGCGGTCGAGATCCTGTCCTATCCCGATTACGTCGGCGCGGACGTGGACACGCTTGCCGCCTCGATGACCGGCACGTTCGAATACGAGCCGGGCGATGTGCGCGAGGTTCCCGACTTCAACGTCTTCTTCCGCTACAACGCGACCTATCCCTATTACTCGGACGCGGTGTGGTATCTGACGCAGATGCGCCGCTGGGGCCAGATCGCAGAGCCGCAGACAGATGCGTGGTACAAGGACGTCGCGCAGTCGGTCTACCGGCCCGACATCTACCTTGATTCGGCGCGCAGCCTTGTCGAGGACGGGCTGGCCAACGAGGCGGATTTCCCCTGGGACTCTGACGGGTTCCGGCCCGCGACGTCCGACCTGATCGACGGCATCCCCTATGATGGCCGGACACCGAACGCCTATATCGACAGCTTTCCCATCGGCCTGACCGGCGAGCAACTGGTCGTCGACGGCGAAGTGCAGGGCTGACCCAAACCGGCGGCGGCGGGGTCTGCCCGCTGCCGCCTTGTTTCATTCTTCAGAACAGGGCCAAACCGTCATGACGATCGTCGACCCGAACTATGACGCCGACCGCGAGGCGCGCCGAGAGCGGCGCTTTGCCGTCATCACCAAGGCCGACACCTGGTTCAGGGTGCTCGGCCTAGCCTGGATCACGCCGCTTTTGCGCATCGGGGCAGGCGACAACCCCAAGGCGCACCTGGGGGAAGTCTGGCGCCTGCTGGGCGTGCCGATCCTTGCGATCCTCGCCTTCCTTGTCCTCTGGGGTACTCTTGCACCGCAGGTGCAGACGTCGCTTGGCGCGATACCGGGGCCTGCGCAGGTCTGGGAACAGGCGGTCGGACTGAACGAGGATGCCGTGCGCACCCGCGAGCGGGCCGCCGATTTCCAGGCGCGGCAAGACGAACGCAACGCCGAGCGGATCGCCAACGGCGAAGAGCCGGTGCAACGCGCCTTCACCGGCGCGCCGACGTTCTACCAACAGATATGGACCTCGATCAAAACGGTGTTCTTCGGCTTTCTGCTGGCCACCGTGGTTGCCGTGCCGCTTGGCATCGCGGCGGGGCTGTCGGCGACGGCCAATGCCGCGCTCAACCCGATCGTGCAGGTGTTCAAGCCGGTCAGCCCACTGGCCTGGCTTCCCATCGTCTCGATCGTTGTCTCGGCGGTCTACGTCACCGATGACGGCTGGTTCGAGAAATCCTTTCTGGTCTCGGCGATCACGGTGACGCTGTGTTCTCTCTGGCCGACGCTCATCAACACGGCGCTGGGCGTGGCAAGCATCGACAAGGATCTCGTGAACGTCTCGAAGGTCCTCAAGATGAACACCTGGACCAAGATACAGAAGCTGGTGCTGCCGTCCGCGCTGCCGCTGATCTTCACTGGACTGCGCCTGAGCCTTGGTGTGGGCTGGATGGTTCTGATCGCGGCAGAGATGCTGGCGCAGAACCCCGGTCTGGGCAAGTTCGTCTGGGACGAGTTCCAGAACGGCAGTTCCGACAGCCTTGGCCGGATCATGGTGGCGGTGTTCACCATCGGCATCATCGGCTTCCTGTTGGACCGGCTGATGTTCACGATCCAGTCGCTCTTTACCTTCACCAACAATCGCTGAGGTCGGGGCAATGGCATTTCTCGAACTGAAGAACGTGTCCAGAAGCTATGGCGAGACGCCGGTGCTGAAGAACATCGACCTGTCCGTCGAGGAGGGAGAATTCCTCGTGCTGCTCGGCTTTTCGGGGACGGGCAAGACGACGCTCATCAACCTGATGGCCGGGCTGGAGAAGCCGACCAGCGGCACCGTCACCTTCAAGGGCAAGCCGGTGACGCAGCCGGGGCCCGAGCGCGGGGTGATCTTTCAGAACTATTCGCTGATGCCCTGGCTGACGGTGAACGGGAACGTGGGCCTTGCGGTCGATACGATATTTCCCGGCCTGCCACGCGCCGAACGGGCGGCCAAGGTCGCGCATTACGTCGGCATGGTGGGGCTTAGCCACGCCGCCGGGCGGCGTCCGGCGGAATTGTCAGGCGGGATGCGGCAGCGGGTGAACGTGGCGCGCGCGCTGGCGATGGACCCCGAGATGCTGCTTCTGGACGAGCCGTTGTCGGCGCTCGATGCTCTCACGCGCGGCAATCTTGCCGAAGAGATCGAACGTATCTGGGAAGCCGACAGGAAGACCTGCGTGCTGATCACCAACGATGTCGACGAGGCGATCCTACTGGCGGACCGGATCATTCCGCTCAACCCCGACGGCACGCTGGGCGACGAGATCCGTGTGACGATCCCGCGGCCCCGCGACCGCACAGCGATGAACAACGACCAGACCTTCAAGCGGCTTCGCGCTCAGGTAACGAGCTACCTGATGGATGTCGGGATCGAGGCCAAGGTGGAAGGCACGCGCCTTCTGCCCGACGTGACCCCGATCCACGGCGTGCCGGCGGCCGTCGCCACGGCGGCGCAATCGGCGCTGGACGAGCGCTATGTGGAATTCTCGCAGGTTCACAAGGTCTATCCGACACCCAAGGGTCCGCTGACCGTGGTCGAGGATTTCGACCTCAAGCTGCGCAAGGGCGAGTTCATCAGCCTGATCGGCCATTCGGGATGCGGCAAGTCCACTGCGCTGACGATGGTGGCGGGGCTGAACGAGATTTCGAAAGGCGCGATCAAGCTGGATGGTCGAGAGGTGCGTGGCGCCGATCCCGAGCGTGCGGTTGTGTTCCAGTCTCCGTCGCTGTTCCCGTGGCTCACCGCGCGAGAGAACGTCGCCATCGGCGTCGACAAGGTCTATCCAAGGGCCAGCCGGGCGGAACGGCAGGACGTGGTGGAATACTACCTAGAACGCGTCGGGCTGGCGGATGCCATGAACAAGCCCGCCGCCGATCTGTCCAACGGTATGAAGCAGCGCGTCGGCATCGCGCGGGCGTTCGCGCTGTCACCCAAGCTGCTGCTGCTGGATGAACCCTTCGGGATGCTCGACAGCCTGACCCGCTGGGAGTTGCAGGAAGTGCTGATGGAGGTCTGGAGCCGCACCAAGGTGACGGCAATCTGCGTGACGCATGACGTGGACGAGGCGATCCTTCTGGCCGACCGCGTCGTGATGATGACCAACGGGCCGCGCGCGACGATTGGCCGGATCACCGATGTAAATCTGCCCCGCCCGCGCACGCGAAAGGCGCTGCTGGAGCACCCCGATTACTACGCCTACCGGCAGGACGTGCTCGATTTCCTGGAGGAATACGAACACGGCAACCCTGCGCCTGCGTCGGGCGAGCCCCCGAAACCCGATGCCCGCTCGCCCAAGGCGCGCCGGGCCGTAGCGGCGGAGTGAATGACATGACACCGAAGAACCTCGTCGTGATCGGCGCTGGCATGGCCTCGGGCCGGGTGCTGGAGCATCTGACCGACGCCGCGCCCGGCACATGGGACATCACGCTGTTCAACGCCGAGCCACGCGGCAACTACAACCGCATCATGCTGTCGCCGGTGCTGTCGGGCGACAAGACCTATGCCGACATCGTCACCCATGACGACGAATGGTACGCCGCGCGCGGGATCACCTGCCGCTTCGGCGAGCATGTCGTGAGCATTGACCGCGCGGCGAAGACCGTCACCGGCGAGAACGGCACGGTGCCCTATGACAAGCTGCTGGTCGCCACCGGTTCCGCCCCCTTCATCATTCCGGTCGAGGGGCGCGACCTGCCGGGTGTCATCACCTACCGCGATCTCGACGATACCGAGGCGATGATCGCGGCGGCGGCCAAAGGCGGCAAGGCGGTGGTCATCGGCGGCGGCCTTTTGGGGCTGGAAGCCGCCGCAGGGCTGGCCGAGCGCGGCATGGACGTGACCGTCCTTCACCTGATGGGCCACCTGATGGAGCGGCAACTGGACGAGGCGGCGGGGTATCTGCTGCGCCGCGACCTGGAAGCGCGCGGCATCACCATCATGACCGGCGCCTCGACCGCCGCGATCCTTGGCACGGACAGGGTCGAGGGCGTGCTGCTTGAGGACAACACCGGCCTCGAGGCTGACCTGGTGGTGATGGCCGTGGGCATCCGGCCCGAAACGCGGCTGGCCTCGGACGCCGGACTTGAGGTCGCGCGCGGGGTCGCCGTCAACGCCCAGATGCAAAGCCTGAGCGATCCCGACATTCTGGCCGTGGGCGAATGTGTGGAATTCGACGGGCATCTCTTCGGGCTTGTCGCGCCGCTCTACGATCAGGCGAAGATCGTCGCCGACAGCCTCATGGACCGGGAAAACGCGTTCGTCGTCAGGGACGTGGCGACCAAGCTCAAGGTCACCGGCTGCGATCTGTTCAGCGCGGGCGACTTCAAGGACGGGCCAGGCCGCGAGGATATCGTCTACCGCGACCCGGCGCGCGGCATCTACAAGCGGCTGGTGATCGAAGGCGACCGGCTGGTCGGCGCAGTGATGTATGGCGACACCGCGGACGGCAACTGGTTCTTCGGCCTTATCAAGGACGAGACCGACATCGAGGAGATGCGCGAGACGTTGATCTTCGGACCTGCCTATCAGGGGCGCGCCCCGGCGGACCCTTTGTCGGCCGTTGCAGCCTTGCCGCCTGAGGCGGAAATCTGTGGCTGCAACGGCATCTGCAAGGGCACTATCGTCGCGGCGATCGAAGGCGGCGCTGGCGACCTGGCGGCGGTGCGCGCCGCGACCAAGGCCAGCGCGTCCTGCGGCACCTGCACCGGGCTGGTCGAACAGGTGTTGCAAGTGACCCTGGGCGATGCGTTCAAGTTGCCCGCCGTCCAAGCGATCTGCGGCTGCACCGATCACACCCACGAGGACGTGCGGCGGCTGATCAAGTCCATGCCGCTGAAATCGCAAGAGGCCGTCTGGCAGGAACTGGGCTGGAAGACGCGCAATGGCTGCCACGTCTGCCGCCCGGCGATCAATTTCTACCTGCTGGCCGACTGGCCGCTGGACTACCTCGACGATCCGCAAAGCCGCTTCATCAACGAACGCAAACACGCGAACATCCAGAAGGACGGCACGTTCTCGGTCGTGCCCCGGATGTGGGGCGGCATCACGACACCGGACGAATTGCGCGCCATCGCGGATGCTGCCGACAGGTACAAGGTGCCGACTGTCAAGGTGACGGGCGGCCAGCGCATCGACCTGCTGGGCGTGAAGGGCGAAGACCTGCCCGCGATCTGGGCCGATCTGAACAAGGCCGGGCTGGTCAGCGGCCACGCCTATTCCAAGGGGCTGCGTACGGTGAAGACCTGCGTCGGCACCGACCATTGCCGGTTCGGAACGCAGGATTCGACGGGCCTTGGGATCAAGCTGGAACAGATCCTTTGGGGGTCGTGGACGCCGCACAAGGTGAAGCTTGCCGTGTCGGGCTGCCCGCGCAACTGCGCCGAGGCGACGTGCAAGGACGTGGGCATCATCTGCGTCGATTCAGGGTTTCAGGTGGGCGTCGGCGGCGCGGCTGGCATGGATCTCAAGGAAACCCGGCGCCTTGCCGATGTGCGCACCGAACAGGAGGCGATCGACCTGACGGTCGCCTTCATCCAGCTTTACCGCGAGAATGCCCGCTATCTCGACCGGCCCTACAAATGGGTCGCCAAGGTCGGGCTCGACTGGATCAAGGCGCGCGTCGTCGATGATCCGGGCGAGCGTCGCCGCCTGATCGACGCGTTCGAGCTGTCGCAATCCATCTATCGCAAGGACCCTTGGGCCGAGCACGCCGCCACGCGCGCGCAAAGCTATGCCCCCCTTGCCGACCTGACGCTGGAGGCTGCGGAATGAGCTGGATCGACATCGGCGCCCTCGACGACGTTCCCCTGCGCGGCGCCCGCCTGGTCAAGACGCGCGCGGGCTGCGTGGCGGTCTTCCGCACCGGCGCGGCAGAGGTGTTCGCCGCGTCCAACACCTGCCCCCACAAGGGCGGGCCTTTGTCCGAAGGCATCGTGCACGGCACCCGCGTGACATGCCCGCTGCACAACTGGGTCTTCGATCTGGAAACCGGGGCGGCAGTGGGCGAGGACGCTCGCATCGACGTCTTCCCGGTCCGCATCGAGGCGGGCCGCATCCTGATCGACGGCGCCGCGGTGGGCCAGAGGAGCGCCGCATGATGGACGGCGCCGCCTTGCCCGAAGTCCGCTCGACCTGTCCCTATTGCGGCGTCGGCTGCGGCGTGCTGCTGCGCACGGATGGGGCAGGCGGGCTGCTGGTGCGGGGCGATCCCGCGCACCCAGCGAACCACGGGCGGCTTTGTTCCAAGGGGTCGGCGCTGGGCGAGACGGTGGGACTGGGACACAGGCTGACCGCGCCTGTGGTGAATGGCAGGCAAACCGGCTGGGACGACGCCCTGCAACTGGTCGCCGACCGGTTCCGCGACACCATCGCCGCGCACGGGCCGGATGCCGTGGCCTTCTACCTGTCGGGCCAGATGCTGACCGAGGATTACTACGTCGCCAACAAGCTGATGAAAGGGTTCATCGGGTCCGCCAACATCGACACCAACTCGCGGCTCTGCATGGCGTCCAGCGTGGCGGGGCACCGGCGGGCCTTTGGCACCGACACGGTGCCGGGCACCTATGAGGATCTCGACGAGGCGGACCTGGTGGTCCTTGTCGGCTCCAACCTGGCGTGGTGCCACCCGGTGCTGCACCAGCGCGTGATGGCGGCCAATAAGGCGCGCGGCACGAGGGTCGTGGTCATCGATCCGCGCCGCACGGCTAGTTGTGACGGGGCCGAGATGCACCTTGCCATCGCGCCGGGGGGCGATGTGGCGCTGTTCAACAGGCTTCTTCTTGCGGTGCACGAGGCGGGCGCTGTCGAGGCAGGCTACTTGCGCCACACCGAGGGTTTCGAGACGGCGCTGGCCTCTGCCCGGCAGGACGCGGGCGACACCGGCCTGACCGAAGCCGAGATCACCGCATTCTGCAAGCTGTGGACCGGCACCGAGCGTGTCGTCACCGTGTTCAGCCAGGGGGTGAACCAGTCGATCAGCGGCACCGACAAGGTGAACGCGATCCTGAACTGTCACCTCGCTACGGGGCGCATCGGGCGGCCCGGCATGGGGCCGTTCAGCGTCACCGGCCAGCCCAACGCGATGGGCGGGCGCGAGGTTGGCGGGCTTGCGAACATGCTCGCCTGCCACCTCGATCTTGAGAATGCAGATCACCGCGAGGCGGTGCGCCGCCACTGGAATTCCCCGGCGATGCCCACGGCGCCCGGCCTGAAGGCCGTCGACATGTTCCGTGCTGTGGGGGCTGGCCAGATCAAGGCGCTGTGGATCATCCACACCAACCCTGCCGTATCCATGCCCGAGGCTGACGCAGTGCGCGCGGCCATCGCCGGGTGCGATTTCACCGTTGTCAGCGACGTGACCGGCGCGACGGATACCGCGCGGCTGGCCGATGTGCTGCTGCCCGCCGCCGCCTGGGCAGAAAAGGACGGCACCGTCACCAACTCCGACCGCACCATCAGCCGCCAGCGCGCCGTGCTGCCCCCGCCGGGCATCGCACGCCCCGACTGGGCGATCCTGGCCGAGGTGGGGCAGCGCATGGGCTGGCCTCTGGCATTCGACTATGCCGGGCCCGCCGAGATCTTTCGCGAGCATGCGGCGCTGTCGGGGATCGCGGGGCGGTTTGGTCTCGACTTCGACATCTCGGGCCTCTCAGACCTCGATGACGCAGGATACACCGCCCTGCCGCCGACCCGCTGGCCGGTGACGTCGTCCCGCAAAGGCGGGCGGTTCTTCGCGGATGGCGCGTTCTATCATCCCGGCGGCAAGGCCCGGCTGATCGCCGTCACCTCGCGCCCGCCCGCCGCCTCTGAATCGCCCGCCTATCCCTTCCGCCTGAACACCGGCCGCGTGCGCGACCAGTGGCACACGATGACGCGCACCGGTCTCAGCCCCCGGCTGTCGGCGCATCTGGCCGAGCCGTTCCTCGACATTCATCCGGGCGATGCAGCGCGACTGGGCTTGCAGGCCGCCGATCTCGCCGAGGTGACTAGCCCGCATGGCAGCGCGATCCTGCGCGTGCGCGTCACCGACAGCGTGCGGCCCGGGCAACTGTTCGCACCGATGCACTGGACCGGCGAGACGGCACCTACGGGGCGTATTGATGCCCTTGTCCCCGCCGCGACCGACCCGGTGTCCGGCCAGCCCGAAAGCAAGGGCGCCGCCGTGTCGGTTCGCAGGTTCGCCGCCGCATGGTATGGATTTGCCGTCTCGGCGCAGCCGATCCGCCCCAACAGCACCTATTGGGCGCTTGCCCCGACAGGCGCCGGGCACCGCGCGGAACTGGCGGGGCGCAGCGTCCCGTCAGACTGGGAGGCCGAGGCGCGCCGCCTGTTCGGCGTTCCCGGCGCGCAGGTGACGTCGATCCTCGACGCCGCGCGCGGCACGGCGCGCATCGCTTTGATGCAGGAGGGCCGCCTATTGGCCGCCCTGTTCGTCGCTCCGCAGCCAGTGGCGGTGATGCGTGACTATCTTTCCGGCTTGCCCGGCACGTCCCCCGCCGCCGTGTTGACGGGCCGCACGCCTGCCGATGTGCCCGACCCCGGCCCGGTGCTGTGCGCCTGCTTCGGCGTGGGGGTCAACACCATCGCGGCTGCTATCGAGACCGGCAGGCTGATGAACGTCGAGGCGGTAGGGGCCGCGCTGGAGGCCGGGACGAACTGCGGCTCTTGCAGGCCGGAAATCGCGGCCCTTCTGGAGCGGCTGCATCACCGGGAAGCCGCAGAATGAGCCTCGCCGTGCATGTCGCCACGCTGGGTCGCGGTCCCGGCAGGTCGCGGTCGCTGACCCGCGACGAGGCTGCGGATGCGATGACGCTCATGCTGTCGGGGCAGGCCGCGCCCGAGGCTGTCGGTGCGCTGCTGATGCTGCTGCGCATGAAGGGCGAAACGGCGGACGAGATCGCAGGGCTTGCTGGCGCCGCGCAAGACGCTTGCCCCGCGCTGCCTGCGGCCGCGCTCGACTGGCCAAGCTATGCCGCGGGGCGCACGCGGGGGCTGCCGTGGTTCCTGCTGTCAGCGCGATTGGTGGCGCAGGCGGGGCACCGCGTGGTGCTGCATGGCTGGAACGGGACCGACGCCGCCGTGCGCGCGCATCTTGCAGGCGCTGGCATTCCGGCCGCGTCCACCGCCGCCGAGGCGCACAGCGCCCTTGATCGTGATGGGCTTGTCTACCTGCCGCTCGAGGCAGTTCATCCGACGCTCTTCGCGCTGTTGTCCTTGCGGTCGAAGCTTGGGCTTCGGTCCTGCGTCAACACCGTTGCCCGGATGCTGAATCCCGCCCGTGCACCTGCAAGCGTGCAGGGTGTGTTCCATCCGTCCTACCGGCTGCTTCAGGCCGACGCCGCACGGGCGCTTGGCTGGCCGTCCCTGACCGTCATCAAGGGCGGCGGCGGCGAGTTCGAAAGACATCCGGGCAAACCGGTCACGGGCTTTGGCCTGCGCGGCGGCATCCCGTTCGAACGTGTATTCTCCGATATGGAAGCGGGCGCTGTGCGGCTTGCCGAAGGGCCCCGGCCCGAGACGACGCTTGAGGGCCTGTGGTCGGGGCGCATGCATGATGCCTTCGCAGAGGCGGTGGTGATCGGGACTGCGGCCCTTGCGCTTGACACGCTCGGCGTGACCGCGCCCGAGGATATGGCGCGGCACCTGTGGACCACACGGCCGCATCGACAGGAGGCCGCCGCATGAAGAGCTTTCCGATGTTCATCCGGACCACGGGCCGCCGTGTTGTCATAGCCGGAGGCGGCGAGCAGGCGGCGCAGAAGGCGCGCCTCATGCTCAAGACCGATGCGGTCATCGTGCTGGCCTCGTCCGCTCTCGACGACGAACTGACGGCGCTGGTCGCAAATGGCAGCGCGTCGCATCACGCGGGCGCGGTCAGCGCCGCCTTGTTCGAAGGCGCGGCGATGGCCTTTGTCGCGACGGGCTGCCCCGGCTGGGACAGTTGCCTGCATGCCCTTGCACAGGCGGCGCGCTGCCCCGTCAATGTCGTCGACAGGCCCGATCTGTGCGACATCACCACGCCGTCCATCGTAGACCGCGACCCCGTGGTGGTCGCCATCGGAACCGAGGGCACGGCGCCGGTTCTTGCGCGCGATCTGAAGACACGGATCGAGGCGCTGCTGCCTGCCAGGATCGGCGGATTGGCCGAACTGGCTGGCCGTCTGCGCGGCGCCGTGGCCGCAAGCGTTCCGCGTGACAGTCGCCGCGCGTTCTGGGCCTGGGTGTTCAAGGGTGCCCCCCGCGCAGCCTGGACGCGCGGGGCGGAACGCGACGCGGCCCGGATGATAAAGGACGCCATCGGTCAAGGCACCGCGCCCGGATTGTCCGAGGCGGGGTCCATTGCGCTCGTTGGCGCCGGACCCGGAGCGGCGGACCTGATGACGCTGCGCGCCGTCCAAAGATTGCAGGAAGCCGACGTGATCTTTTACGACCGATTGGTGGACAAGGACGTTCTGGAACTGGCCCGGCGCGACGCTGAAAGGGTCTATGTCGGCAAGCATGTCGGCGCACATGCCTGGCCGCAGGCGCAGATCGACGCCGTGATCGTGGCCGAGGCGCGCAAGGGACGTCGCGTGGTTCGCCTCAAATCCGGCGATCCGGGCATCTTCGGGCGGGCAGGCGAGGAGATCGCGGCGGCAATGGCAGCGGGCATCCCGGTCGAGATTGTGCCCGGCGTGACCGCAGCGTCCGCCGCCGGTGCCGCGCTGGGCCAAAGCCTTACCGAGCGCGGCATCACCGACACGCTGATCCTTGCGACCGCCACGGGACGGGCCGAAGACCCGCTGCCAGATTGCACGCGGTTCGCAGGGCCGGGGACGACCACGGCGATCTACATGGGCGCGCGGCAGGCTGACCGGGTGGCCGCCGCGCTTTTTGCCCAAGGTCTTGCGGGCGATACGGTCGTAAGGGTGTGCGTGGAGCTGTCAAAGCCGAACCAGAGGCTCTTGAGCGTGCCGCTCGACCGGATTGGCGCGATCATGCAGAGCGAGAAGATTGGCGGCTGTGCCATTCTTCTCATCACCTGGCCTGCCTCCTTGGGTGCCCATGCCGCCCCCCGGGTGCACGTTCCTGTCCTTCAAGAGGCACCTCGTGGTGAGGCGACCGGACTGGCAAGTGTCTAACACGCTCTACAGCGACCTTTGCCCCTATCGGCACGCCCGGGCGATCAGGGCGCCACAGTCACCTTGGTCCCCCACTCGGCACAGGCACGTTCAAGGTCTCCGGGAAGCGGCCGATCTGTATAGAACTCGTCGATTTCCGAGAGCGAGGTGATGCGGGCGGGGGCGCTGCGCTTGAACTTTGAATGGTCGGCGACCAGGAACGTGCGCCGCGCCTGTTTCAGGATGGCCTGGCTGACGCTGACCTCCTGAATGTCGAAGTCCAGCAGGTCGCCTTCCCCGTCCAGCGCCGAGCACCCGATCACGGCAAGATCGAACTTGAATTTCCGGATCGTGTCGGTGGCGAGATTCCCGATCAGGCCGCCGTCGAGGCGCCTTAAGTGCCCGCCGGTCACGACGATCTCGCAGGACGGATTGGCCACAAGGATGTTGGCGACGTTCATGTTGTTGGTGACCACCATCAGGTTCTCATGGTGCAGCAAGTCCCTTGCGACGGCCTCGGTGCTGGTGCCGATGTTGAGGAACAGCGAGATGTCGTTCGGAATGCGCGATGCACACGCCTTGGCGATGGCGGCCTTGGACGCGATGTTGAGGGCCCGGCGCGCTTCGTATCCGATGTTGATGGTGCCTGAAGGCAAGACGGCACCGCCGTGGACACGTTCAAGCTTACCGGCATCGGCAAGGTCGGTCAGGTCGCGCCGTATCGTCTGAAGCGTCACGCCGAAATGCTGTGCCAGCCCTTCGACAGTGACCTGCCCCTGGCGCCGGGCGATTTCGAGGATCTCGGGATGACGAAAGCTTTGTGACATCGACGTTTTCGTTTGTCTTCGTTGTGGGCCTGACGGTGCGTGAATGCGCCGAGGAACACAATGGGGATTCGAATTATTCCAAATTATCCCTGTTTCGCGGGTCCTGCGAGAGGGGGTGAGCCCACCCAGACCGCTTGATTTGTGCGTGTTTTTCAAAAAAGGAACAGAAACGAATATTTTGGATTGCGTCGTTGCGCGTCTCGCGGCACAGTCCCGCTATCGCAAAACGAGCAGGGGAGGGCTCGATGACGACCGAGACCGCAGTGGACGACCTGTTCGTGATCGGGGGCGGCATCAATGGATGCGGCATCGCCCGAGACGCTGCTGGCCGCGGTATGTCCGTGACCCTTGCCGAGATGAACGATCTGGCCTCTGCCACGTCCTCGGCCTCGACCAAGCTGTTCCACGGGGGGCTGCGCTATCTCGAATATTTCGAGTTCAGGCTGGTCCGAGAGGCATTGGTCGAGCGCGAAGTGTTGCTGGCAGCGATGCCCCACATCAGCTGGCCGATGAGATTCGTTCTGCCATTTCATAAAGATATGCGTTTCGAATCCAACACGCCCACCTCGCGTCTGCTTAATGTCGTCATGCCGTGGATGAAAGGCCGAAGACCCGCCTGGTTGATCCGGTTCGGGCTGTTTCTTTACGATACCCTGGGCGGGCGAAAAATCCTGCCGGGCACGGCAACGGTGAATCTGAGGGCCGGGCCGGAAGGTGCGCCGCTGCAGGACCGCTTTGCCAAGGCGTATGAATATTCCGACTGCTGGATAGAGGACTCGCGCCTTGTGGTCTTGAATGCCCGCGATGCCGAGGCGCGTGGGGCGCGGATCATGACGCGCACCAAGGTCCTGAGTGCCGAGCGGGATGGCGACCTTTGGCAGGTCGAAACGCACAATACCGAAAGCGGCGCGCGTCAAACCTATCGCGCTCGGATGTTGGTGAATGCCAGTGGACCCTGGGCGGGGGACGTCATTCGGACCAAGCTGCGCATCAATTCGCAAGAGGGCGTGCGGCTGGTGCGCGGCAGCCATGTCGTGACGCGAAAACTGTTCGATCACGGCAAGTGCTATTTCTTCCAGGGGGGCGACGGAAGGATCATTTTCGCGATCCCCTACGAGACGGATTTCACCCTGATCGGCACCACCGACACGGACCACCCGGACCCGTCGGTAAAGCCGGAATGCACCGCCGAAGAACAGCGCTATCTGATTGCCTTCGCCAACCAGTATTTCAAGCAGCAACTGTCCCTGGACGATGTCGTCTGGACCTATTCGGGCGTGCGTCCGCTTTATGATGACGGGGCAAGCAGTGCGACCGCCGCGACGCGCGACTACACGCTGACGGTCGACGTCGCCGGTGGGGCGCCCGTTCTGAACGTGTTCGGCGGCAAGATCACGACGTATCGCCGCCTTGCGGAAAGCGCGCTGGACAAGATCAACGGGCATGTTCCGGCTACAGGCGGGCCGTGGACGGCTGGTGTGCCGCTGCCGGGGGGCGATTTCCCGGTCGGTGCCGTGGACCGCCTCGTTGCGGACCTGCGCGCCGCCTATCCGTTCCTGTCCGGACCCTGGGCGCTGCGGCTTGTGCGCGCCTATGGCACCGATGCGCGCCTCGTCCTTGGAGATGCCAAATCCGCCGCCGACCTTGGCCGCGACTTCGGCGCCACCCTGACCGAGGCCGAGGTCCGTTGGCTGGCGGACAAGGAATATGCCCACACGGCGGATGATGTGATCTGGAGACGCTCGAAGCTTGGGCTGCGCCTGACGGCGCAGGAGATCAAGGACCTGGACGACTGGATGGCGCGCAACCGCCCGTCCATCGCCGCTGCGGCGGAATGAGGAGGAACCGATGACGCTGGACCTGAAAGGCGTGTCGAAGATCGTGGACAACCAGACGCATGTCTATCCCACGGACCTGACGCTTGAGAAAGGGACGATGAATGTCCTTCTCGGCCCGACGTCGTCGGGGAAGACTTCGTTGATGCGCTTGATGGCGGGGCTCGATGTTCCGGCAGAGGGCAGGATCTATTGGAATGGCTCGGACGTCACCGGGATGCGGGTGCAAGAGCGCAAGGTGGCGATGGTCTACCAGCAGTTCATCAATTACCCGTCGATGACCGTCTACGACAACATCGCGTCGCCCATGAAGCTGCTGGGCGTGGACAAGGCAGAGATCGACCGCCGGGTGCGCGAGACCGCCGAGATGATGAAGCTGTCGCCGATGCTTGACCGCAAGCCGCTCGAATTGTCGGGGGGGCAGCAGCAGCGCTGCGCTCTTGCGCGGGCGCTGGTCAAGAATGCCGGGCTTGTCCTTCTGGACGAGCCGCTGGCGAACCTCGACTACAAGCTGCGCGAGGAGATGCGCGTCGAGATCCCGAGGATCTTCGAAGCCTCTGGCGCGATCTTTGTCTACGCGACGACTGAGCCGGAAGAAGCGCTTTTGCTTGGGGGCAACACCGCGACCCTGTGGGAAGGCCGTGTCACCCAGTTCGGCCCGACGCCCGAGGTTTACCGCAAGCCCGTCGATGCGACGACGGCGCGGGTCTTTTCCGACCCGCCAATGAACTTTCTTCAGGTGTCCAAGACCGGAAATCGCCTGATGTTCGGCAAGGGGCAAAGCGCGCCCGCGACTGGCAGGCTCGCCGACCTGGCCGATGGCCGATACATCGCCGGGTTCCGTCCGAACCACCTCGAGATCGATCAGCACGCGGATGATGCGCTGAAATTCAACACTACGCTCGCCGTGACGGAGCTGACCGGGTCCGAGACCTTTGTGCATCTCGACCATGACGGCGAGCGCTGGGTCGGCCTTGTCCACGGGATCTATCACCTGCCGATCGGAGAAGAACTGAGCGTCTGGCTCGACCCCCGGCATGTCTACGTATTCGCCGAAGACGGTGGCCTGGTCGCGCCCGCCGCCTATGCGCTTGCGGCCTGAGGGAGGACAAGATGGCGAAGATCACACTCGACAATCTGGCGCATTCCTACCTGCCGAACCCGGCAAGTGACGACGACTATGCGCTGAAAGAACTGAACCACGATTGGCAGGACGGCGCGGCCTATGCGCTGCTTGGCTCGTCGGGCTGCGGAAAATCGACCCTGCTGAACATCATCTCGGGCCTGCTTCAGCCGTCGCAGGGGCGCATCCTGTTCGATGATGTCGACGTCACGCATCAGGCCACGGCAGAGCGCAACATCGCGCAGGTGTTCCAGTTTCCGGTCGTCTACGACACCATGACGGTGCGCGAGAACCTTGCCTTTCCGCTGCGCAACCGGGGCGGCGACGAAGCTGCCATCGCGGCGCGCGTGAACGAGATCGCGCAGATGATCGGCATGGAGGACGTGCTGTCGAAGAAGGCGCGCGGGCTGACGGCGGATGCCAAGCAGAAGATCAGCCTTGGCCGGGGCATGGTGCGCAAGGACGTCAACGCGCTGTTGTTCGACGAGCCGCTGACGGTGATCGACCCGCACATGAAGTGGGAACTGCGCACGCAGCTCAAGAAGCTCCACCACGATTTCGGCCATACGATGATCTACGTCACGCACGACCAGACCGAGGCGCTGACCTTCGCCGACAAGGTGGTGGTGATGTACGAGGGCCGCGTCGTCCAGATCGGCACGCCCGAGGAGTTGTTCGAGCGCCCCGACCACACCTTTGTCGGCTACTTCATCGGCTCGCCCGGCATGAACGTGATGCCTGCAAGGGTCGAGGGCAGCCGCGCCTATGTCGAGGGCACCGAGATCGTGCTCACCCAAGGATACCAGCCGCTTGAAGGCAGGGTCGAGATCGGCGTGCGCCCCGAATACGCGCGCCTGACACAATCCGAGGGCATGCCGGTCAAGGTGCGCCGGGTCGAGGATGTCGGGCGGCACAAGATCATCCGCGCCGAGTGCTTCGGCCATGACATCAACATCATCGCGGGCGAGGACGATCGGATCAGCGCGGACATGAACCGCGTCAGCTTTGATCCCGCCCATGTGAATGTCTACGCCAACGACTGGCGCGTGCAGGGAGAGGCCGCCTGATGGAAAAGACAGTCAATCAAAAGGCCTGGTTTCTGGTCTTGCCGGTCCTCGTGCTGGTGGCCTTTTCGGCGATCATCCCGCTGATGACCGTGGTGAACTATTCGGTTCAGGACAGCTTTGGTCAAAACCAGTTCTTCTGGGCGGGCCTCGTCTGGTTCGAGGATCTTCTGCATTCCGAACGCATGTGGGACGCGCTTGGCCGCCAGCTTTTCTTTTCGGGGGCAATCCTTGCGATTGAGGTGCCGCTGGGGGTTTTCGTGGCGCTGAACATGCCGAAAAAGGGTCTCTGGGCCTCGGTCTGCCTTGTCCTGATGTCCTTGCCCCTGCTTATTCCATGGAACGTCGTCGGCACGATCTGGCAGGTGTTTGCCCGCACCGACATCGGGCTTCTGGGCTACACGCTCGACTCCCTCGGCATCAATTACAACTACACCCAGAATGCGGCCCATGCCTGGATCACGATCATCGTGATGGATGTCTGGCACTGGACCTCGCTGGTCGCCTTGCTGGCCTATGCCGGTCTGCAGTCGATCCCGAACGCCTACTACCAGGCTGCACGGATCGACCAGGCCAGCCGGTGGGCCGTGTTCCGCTACATCGAGTTGCCCAAGATGATGGGCGTGCTGATGATCGCCATCCTGCTGCGCTTCATGGACAGCTTCATGATCTACACCGAGCCGTTCGTCGTCACCGGCGGCGGGCCCGGCAACGCCACGACGCTGCTGTCGATCGACCTCGTCAAGATGGCCTTGGGCCAGTTCGACCTGGGCAACGCGGCGGCCTTCTCGATCATGTATTTCCTCGTGATCCTGGCGATCTCGTGGGTGTTCTACACCGTGATGGTCAACCTCGACAAAAGGGACACCAAGTGATGGCTGACCTGACCGCAACCCGCCCTGCGTCGCGTAGCTTTCCAGTCCTGAAGGTCAACGGATCGGCTGTGGTGATGGTGATCTACCTCGCCTTCCTGCTGATCCCGATCTACTGGCTGCTGACCATGAGCCTGAAGACGAACTCCGAGATCCTCGGGGGGTTTTCGCTGGTGCCGCAGAACCCGACGATCGCGAACTATGTCACCATCCTGACCGATGCGTCCTGGTACATGGGCTACGTGAATTCGTTGATCTACGTGGTGATGAACACGGTCATCTCGCTGGCCGTCGCCTTGCCCGCAGCCTACGCATTCTCGCGCTACAGCTTTCTGGGCGACAAGCACCTGTTCTTCTGGCTGCTGACCAACCGCATGGCGCCGCCCGCCGTCTTCGCACTGCCGTTCTTTCAGCTGTATTCGTCGGTTGGCCTGTTCGACACGCATATCGCGGTCGCTCTGGCGCATTGCCTGTTCAACGTGCCGCTGGCGGTGTGGATCCTTGAAGGCTTCATGCGCGGCGTTCCGAAAGAGATCGACGAGACCGCATATATCGACGGCTACAGCTTTCCGAAGTTCTTTGTGAAGATCTTCACGCCGCTGATCGCCAGCGGGATCGGCGTCGCCGCGTTCTTCTGCTTCATGTTCAGCTGGGTCGAGCTTTTGTTGTCGCGCACGCTGACCAGCGTGGATGCCAAGCCGATCGCGTCCACGATGACCCGGACCGTCGGTGCAAGCGGCGTCGACTGGGGCGTGCTGGCTGCGGCCGGTGTCCTGACGATCATCCCCGGCGCGCTCGTGATCTATTTCGTGCGCAATTACATCGCCAAGGGCTTTGCCCTGGGCCGCGTATAAGGAGGACAGCCCATGGCATGGATGGCCTGGACACTGCCAACGGCACTTTTCTTCGTCGTGATCGCAAGCCTTCTGGTGGTGTTCACGATCCTTGCAATCAAGTTCCCAGAGACGCCGCGCCGCGGTGTCCTGGGGATCGAGACGACACGCGGTGATCGCCTGTTCATCACGCTTCTGGGGTCGGCCTTCATCAACCTCGCGTGGATGGGTGTCATCGGCCCCGAGCTTCAGCCCTATGCGCTGATCGTATGCCTGGTCTACGCCGCAGCGGTTTTCCGCTTCGTCTGAGACCACGCGACCGGTGCCGGAAAGACCCGGTGCCAGACTAAAGCAAATGCAACCAAGGGAGGACTACTTATGAAATGTCTTTATAGATCGAGCACGGCCATGGGCCTTGCGCTGATGATGGGGGGCAGCCCTGCGTTCGCGGATATGGAGGCGGCGCGCGCGTTCCTCGACGAGAGGATCGAGCGGTCTGCGCTGACCCGCGAGCAGCAGGAGGAAGAGCTGCAGTGGTTCATCGACGCGGCAGAGCCCTATCAGGGCATGTCGATCAACGTGGTGTCCGAGACCATCGCCACCCACGAATACGAAAGCCAGGTGCTTGCGCCTGCCTTCACCGCGATCACCGGCATCGAGGTCACGCATGACCTGATCGGCGAGGGCGACGTTGTCGAACGCCTGCAAACCCAGATGCAGACCGGCGAGAACGTCTATGACATGTATGTCAATGACGCTGACCTGATCGGCACCCACTGGCGTTACCAGCAGGTGCGCAACCTGACCGACTTCATCGCCGGGGAGGGCGCCGAGGTCACCAATCCCAACCTCGATCTTGAGGATTTCATCGGAACCTCGTCGGCCACTGGCCCGGACGGCAAGCTGTACCAGCTTCCGGTTCAGCAGTTCGCGAACCTCTACTGGTTCCGGCATGACTGGTTCACCGACCCGGAAATCATGGCCGATTTCGAGGAACAGTATGGCTATGAGCTGGGCGTTCCGGTCAACTGGTCGGCCTATGAGGACATCGCCGAATTCTTCACCGGGCGCGAGATCGACGGCCAGACCGTCTATGGCAACATGGACTACGGGCGTCGCCACCCAAGCCTTGGCTGGCGCTTTACCGATGCCTGGATGTCGATGGCGGGGATGGGCGACAAGGGTCTGCCCAACGGTGTGCCGGTCGATGAATGGGGCATCCGCGTCAACGACGACTTCCAGCCTGTCGGGTCGTGCATGTCGCGTGGCGGGGCAACCAACAGCCCGGCCGCTGTCTACGCGATCGAGAAGTACAAGAACTGGCTGGAAAACTACGCGCCGCCGCAAGCACCGGGCATGACCTTTTCCGAGGCTGGTCCGGTTCCGGGGCAGGGCGCCATCGCGCAGCAGATGTTCCTCTACACGACCTTCGTCGCATCGCTGGTCGATCCCGAGTTGCCGGTGATGAACGAGGACGGCACGCCGAAGTGGCGCCTCGCTCCCAGCCCGCATGGCGCATACTGGGAAGAAGGCATGAAGGTCGGTTACCAGGATGTCGGTTCGGCCACGCTGATGCAGTCGACCCCGGTGGACCGGGCGCAGGCGGCATGGCTTTATGCGCAGTTCATCGCCTCGAAGACGGTGGATATCGAAAAGTCGCACTACGGCCTGACGTTCATCCGCGAAAGCACGCTGAACCACGAAAGCTTTACCGAGCGCGCACCGCGTCTTGGCGGTCTGGTCGAGTTCTACCGCTCGCCCGAGCGCGAGAACTGGACGGATACCGGCTTTAACGTGCCGGACTATCCGCGCCTGGCGCAGCTGTGGTGGCAGAACATCGGCGATGCGTCCTCGGGTGCGAAGACCGCACAAGAGGCGCTCGACAGCCTGTGCGAAGCCCAGGAAAGCGTGATGGAGCGCCTTGAGCGCGCAGGCGTGCAGGGTGACATCGGCCCGATGCTGAACGAGGAGATGGGCGCCGAGCATTGGCTTGAACAGCCCGGCGCACCCAAGCCGAAGCTCGACAACGAAGACCCCGAGCCGGTCACCATCGCCTATGACGAGCTGATCAAGTCCTGGCAGTAAGTCTTGCCATCCGGCCGGGGCCCTTTCGCGGGGCCCCGGCCTTTCTGGATCTTCGGCCGGTCATCGGCCAAGGCGCGGCTTGACGCAACCACCGCAAGGCAGCCCCATGTCCCTTATTCTGGCAATCGACCAGGGAACGACCTCGACCAGGTCGATCCTGTTCGATCAAGATCTCTCCATCGTCACCTCTGCGCAGGAGGAATTCACCCAGCACTACCCGGCGTCGGGATGGGTGGAACATGATCCCTCCGACCTTTGGTCCACGACTGCCGCCACCTGCCGTGCGGTCATGGAAAAGGCCGGGGTGATGGCGGACGGAATCGCCGCGATCGGCATCACCAACCAGCGCGAGACCACCATCGTCTGGGATCGCAAGACAGGCCGTCCGATCCATAACGCGATCGTCTGGCAGGATCGCCGCACGTCGGACATGTGCAAGCGGCTGCACGCGGAGGGTCTGGAAAACACCATCACCGACCGGACGGGCCTGTTGCTCGATCCGTATTTCTCGGGGACCAAGCTGGCGTGGATCCTTGACACCGTGGACGGCGCGCGAGACCGCGCCCGGGCCGGTGAATTGGCCTTCGGAACAGTCGACAGCTGGCTGGTGTGGAACCTGACCGGCGGCAAGGTGCACGTCACGGATGCCACCAACGCCGCGCGGACGATGCTTTACGATATTCGCAAGGGGCGCTGGTCGCAGACGATCTGCGACGCGCTCGACATTCCCATGACGATGTTGCCCGAGGTGCGTGACTGCGCCGCCCGATTTGGCGAAACCCGGTCTGATCTGTTTGGCCGTCCCATCCCTATCCTGGGCATTGCGGGCGACCAGCAGGCGGCCACCATCGGCCAAGCCTGCTTCCAGCCCGGAATGATGAAGTCCACTTACGGCACAGGATGCTTTGCGCTCTTGAACACCGGCGACACTCCGGTCCGGTCGAACAACCGCCTGCTGACGACCATCGCCTACCAGATCGACGGCAAGCCCACCTATGCGCTGGAAGGGTCAATCTTTATTGCCGGTGCGGTGGTGCAATGGCTGCGCGACGGGTTGAAGATTGTCCGCGAGGCAAAGGAAACCCAGCCGCTTGCCGAAACCGCCGACCCTTCGCAAGAGGTCATCATGGTGCCTGCCTTTACCGGCCTCGGGGCACCCTACTGGAACGCCGAATGCCGGGGCGCCGTGTTCGGCCTTACCCGCAATTCCGGGCCTGCCGAGCTTGCGAAAGCTGCGCTTGAAAGCGTTGGGTTCCAGACCCGTGACCTGCTTCAGGCGATGCAGGCAGATTGGTCGGGTGCAGGCGATACCGCGCTGCGGGTCGATGGCGGGATGAGCGCGTCCGACTGGGCGATGCAGTTCTTGTCGGACATTCTTGGCGCACCGGTGGAACGTCCGCGCGTCCTTGAGACGACGGCGATGGGGGCAGCATGGCTGGCCGGGCATAAGGCAGAGATACTGCCCGACATGGACAGCTTTGCAGGCTCCTGGGCCGCAGATGCGCGGTTCACGCCGCAGATCGACCCGGACAACCGCGAGGCGCGCTATTCCGCGTGGAAGCGGGCGGTGAATGCGACGATCGGTTTCGCCGAATGATGGCTGGCGCGAGGCTCGCGGTGCCCAAGCGCACGGTGATTGGACGCGGACGGCGCGCAGCGTTGATGGACTGGGCGGCGGGCCGTCCCGGCGACGTCGTGCTGGTGCGCAGCCGGTCCGCAGCCTGGGCCGACACCGCCGCGCGGCATCTGCAGGCGATGGGCCGCACCGTGCATCTGGTCGAGGCGAGGGGCGAGCCGACCTTGCCCGCCGTCACGGACGTGCGCGACAGCCTGCGCGGGCAGGAGATCGCGATGGTGGTCGCAATCGGCGGCGGGTCGGCCATGGATTTGGGCAAGGCGCTGGCCGCACTTCTGCCATCGGACAGGCAGGTCCTCGATCATCTGGAGGTGGTCGGCAAGGGCCTGCCGCTAGACCGGGATCCGCTGCCCTTTGCCGCCCTTCCCACCACCGCGGGCACCGGCGCCGAGGCGACGAAGAACGCCGTGATCGACATCCCCAACCATGCCCGGAAGGTCAGCCTGCGCGATCCGCGCATGGTGCCGCAGCTTGCCATTCTGGATGCGGACCTGACCTATGGCCTTCCGTGGCCTGTCACGGCAATGACCGGCATGGACGCCGTGACGCAACTGATCGAGCCGTTCCTGTCCCGCAACGCAACGCCTGCCACCGACCAAATTTGCCGCGCCGCGATCGGACCGGCGATGCGCGCGCTTCTGCGGCTGTCGCGGTCAGAGGACCCCAAGGCGCGCCACGTTCTTCTGGTCGCCGCGCATCTGAGCGGGATCGCCTTGGCGAATGCCGGGCTTGGTGCCGTTCACGGCCTCGCAGGTGTGGTCGGCGGACGGACCGGCGCACCGCACGGCGCCATTTGCGCAAGGCTGTTGCCGGGTGTCTTGCAGGCCAATCGCGAGGCGTGCCGCCAGGCAGGCCTTGGGACTGACCGCTTCGACGAAGTCGATGCGATGATCGCCCGCGCGTTCGATGCGCCGGGCCAAAGTGCGGCGGACCTGATCGGCAGCTTTGTCACCGATCTTGATCTTCCAAGCCTGCGGGGACCGGATGCCAGCCGGTTCGACGCAGACGAAATCGCGGCAGATGCGGCGGGATCGTCCTCGATGAAGGCCAATCGCATCGACCTGCCGACCGACGTGTTGGTCAGGGTGCTGCAGTCAGCCGAGTAGCGCCGGGCTGCATGTCGTCACCGGGGCGGAAGCGTTTTGGCTGGTCAATGGCAGGACACAAGGGCATGCGAACAAGGGGTGCAAAGGCCAATGGGGCTGTCCCATTGGCCTTGCTATTTCATTCGCCCACGATCCGCAGCTTGGCCAGATCGGTCCCGACAACAATGTTGCCCTCAAAGCCGCCGTCGCGGGCAGCATCCGAATAATCCGCTTCGGTCATGGGCGCCGGAAGCGGGTAGGGGCCCTGTCGCGGTGCCCCCATCGGCGGAATAAGGTGGGTCAGCATCAGGTGTGCCGCTCCGGTCCGGGCCGCCATTGCACCGAGGTCGGTGGCGGTGCTTTGGCGATAGTAGATCGGTGGCGGGAAGCCGGTGCTGCCATCCGGTCCCATCACCGGGTGGATGGTCGAATGCACGATCACCTCTGCGCCTTGCGCCAAAGCCTCGACCTGTTCGGATGTCGAACTGGAGCGCGGCGGCGCGGGAGTGTCATTGCCCGCATCTCCACCGATCAAGACCGATCCGGCCGGTGTGTCCACCCGGAAGGATGCGTGCCCGGCGATGTGGCGCGAAAAGATTGCAGAAACGGTCACGTCTCCGCTTTGCCAGACCTCTACTGGGTCGTCGGTATCCGCGAACGTCGCCAGTTCAATCAAGTCCGCCGGTCCGCCCGGCAGCCGCACATCGCTTTCCGACAGGCGCTGCGCGATTTCGCCACTTTCGATCATGGGATCACCGATGTGTTCGGCAAAGCCCGCGCAGCTGACCACATGGCCCTGATCCGCCTCGGTATCCTCGGAGCAGATCAGCGGTACCTTGGGACCGGTAGAATTGAAATGCCAGCGCAGCTGCATCATGTCCGGCAGGCCCTCGACGTGGTCCGAGTGCATGTGGGTGAGGAACACCGCAGAAATCTGCCCGACTTGCACGCCGACCTTTGACAGCGCCTGCGTGGTGCCGCGCCCGGCATCGAATTGCATCAGCACATCGCGGCAGTTGTTTTCTTCGGTGCCATAGGTGACCAGCGTGCCAGAGCCGCCTTGGCCGCGAAAGACGGGGGGCCCTCCCTGAACGCCGGTCAGGGTGACTTCCAGGCAATTGGCCGCGACTGCTGGACCCGCCAAGGCCCCCATCGCAAGGGCCGCTGTTGTGACGATCGCATGTTTCATCTGGTCTCCTCCCAAATTGGTTTCAGTGCGTCAGGCAGGTCGTTTTCGGGATAGGTTCGCGTCCTCTGGCGGGGCTGTTCGCTGTGCACAGGTCAAGGTGCCGCCGCGAGCGGACAGCGTGAAAAACGGCACGGGCAAGAAATGGTCAGGCTGCATTCACAATCTCCAGATTGCGATGCCAGCTGAACATAATGTCGATATTTCAGCAAATAGAATCTTTAGATCGATAATATCAGAGCGCGGCCAGCGCCTCTTCAAGATAGCTTCCGGTGCGTTTGTAATGGTCCAGAAGCGCCTCGGCGGAGGCTTCGGCATCGCCGCGCAGGGCCGCGTCGAGGATGCTTCGGTGTTCGGCCGCGGTGTTGCGCTTGCGGTAATCCACGCTCTCGGCTGCAAGATAGCGATAGCGGATGTTCAGGTCGTAAAGCTGGCTGCAAAACCGCAAGAGCACCGGCGAATCCGCATTGTTGAGCAGTTGCATGTGAAACACCTTGTGGGCTTCTTCGAACCCTTGGACGTTCTCCTTGCGATCGGTCTTTTGCATCCGGTGATGCGCGAGCACCAGGCTCTCTTCCCAATCAGGCGTGGCGCGTTCGACGGACTGGCGCAGGGCCATGTCCTCCATCGTGCAGCGCAATGACAGGATTTCCCGAAAGTTCTTCAGGCTGGCGGACGCTGCGCGAAAACCCTTCTGGTCGATCCGTTCCACCAGCATGTCCGAGGTCAGAAGGCTGAGCGCCTCGCGCACAGGCGAGGCCCCGGTGCCCAGAATGCCGCGCAACTTTTCGATCTTGAGCTTTTCGCCCGCGGGTAGCTCCCCCGTGAGGATCATCTTGCGCAGCAAGGTATAGGCCGCCTGCGTGGCAGAAGGCTCGTTGGTGGATGTGGTCGGTTTCTGGACGATCATTTCAGGACCTCCCGGCCACTAACCAATATCAATCGATTTCGTGGAAAGCCCTATCGTCATATTCAGCGACCCCTCGTTTATCAGCCACCGTCTTAGCACAAAGCTTCGCGCGCCCGATTTATGCATGGGATCTGCCTCGGCCAAAGCGCGCGCTTCGTCAAGGTCGCTGGCGCGGTAGATGATAAGGCCGGTTCCTTGCATGTGGTCCCCGGTTTCATCCGACATCGGCCCGGCGAACGCCAGTTTGCCGTCCAGCTCAAGCTGGCGCTGATAGGCAAGATGGTCTGGCAGGTTCGACTTGACGTCTTCGGGTGTGCCGGCGGGCGTGCTGATCGCTGCGTAAAGCTCGAGCGCCAAGGCCCCCCGCGCTTTCGCATCACGTTTGTAATCCGTCCAGGCAACCATACGCTGCTCCAAATAATATCGATTTTTATTGACTCATGTGCGTATTATGGGCAGAAAATATGAAACTGACAAGGATGGCTTGCATGAAATTTCTCGTTGGCACCACCGCTTCCGGCACTTCCGTTTTTGCCGTGGAAGGTGAAAGTGCCTTTGATTTGAAGGCTCTGGACGCAGCGGTCGGAAACGATCTCATGGGGCTGATCGAGAACCCGGACCTGATGAACCGCCTTGGGTCAATGCTGGACAAAGCGACGAGCGTTCCGGTTGCCTCAATCACGCCCGCGTTGCCGGTTGCCCATCCCGGCACGATCATCTGCCTGGGGTTGAACTATGTCGAGCATATCAAGGAAGGCGGCTACGACATCCCGGACTACCCGGCGCTTTTCATGCGGGGCAAGAATTCGATCATGGCGGCAGGCGCGCCAATGGTTCGGCCCACCTGTTCCGAGAAGCTTGATTATGAAGCCGAACTGATGGTCATCATCGGCAAGGGTGGTCGCCATATCGCCGAAGACGACGCGCTTGACCATGTGTTCGGCTATACCGTCTTCAACGATGGCTCGGTGCGGGACTACCAGCGCAAGACGCATCAATGGACCCCCGGCAAGAACTTCGACAATACCGGGGCGATCGGGCCATTCGTCGTGACGCCCGACGAGGTGCCCGCTGGCGCGAGCGGGTTGAGGATCGAAAGCAGGGTCGGCGCCGAAATTCTGCAATCGTCCAACACTGGCAACATGATCTGGTCCGCGGCGCGGTCCATCGCGATCATCTCGGAATACACGACGCTCGAGCCGGGAGACCTGATCGCCTTGGGAACGCCCCCCGGGGTCGGCCATGCAAAAAGGCCGAACCCGCGCTGGCTGCGCCCCGGCGAAACCGTCGAGATCGAGATCGAAGGCATCGGCATCTGTGCCAGCCCGATCATCGATGAAGCCGAAATGACGGTGGCTGCTCAATGAATGCGCCGGGCGGGGCAGCGCTGGATGCCTTGCGCGTCGATGCGCAGCAACGGCACCGGGACCTGAAGGCGCGCATCAGCCGCCTGTCCGATGACGCGATCGCGCTTATCCTGTCAGGTGCGCGGTCTCACTACGCGTGGCAGGACCGGCCCATCCCCGATGGCATGATCGAGGCGATCATCGACCTCACGCTGGCCGGGCCGACCAGCATGAACACGCTGCCTGCGCGCTTTGTCCTGGTGGAAACGCCCGAAGGCAAGGACCGGCTGGCGCGGTCGCTGAAGGCCAAGAACATCGAAAAGATGATGTCTGCGCCGCTGACGGTGATCGTCGCCTACGATCTGCATCACTGGACCCATTTGCCAAGGCTTTTCCCGCACGAAGACCGCAGGCATCTGTTCGACGGCAAGCCGGACTATTCCGAGGATACGGCTTATCGAAACGGCACCCTTCAAGGCGCCTATTTCATGATTGCCGCACGGGCGCTGGGGCTGGATGTCGGGGCGATGTCGGGCTTCTCCAACGAGATCGTGGACCAGGAGTTCTTTGCAGGCACGACGCTTCGGTCGAACTTCCTGTGCAACCTTGGATACGCCGACGAAACCGCGTTGTTTCAAAAGCTTCCGCGCTTTTCGTTCGACGACGTCGTGACCCGCGCCTGATCGGAGGACCGGATGGCCATCAAGATGAAGACAGTCGTTACCTATCGCGCCTCGGCCAGTTGTCCGACGCACGCGCGCACCGAGATTCCGGTGCGCGATCTCAAGGTGGTGATTGACGAGCCGCTCGAGCGCGGTGGCACCAACCTGGGGCCGACGCCGACAGAGACCGCGATGACGGCCCTGGTCGCCTGCACCAATGTCATCGGGCACAAGTGCGCAACAAAGCTTGGCGTTGATCTTGGCACGGTCACGATCGACGCGGAATGCCAGTTCGACCGGCGCGGCGTTCTTCTGGAGGAGGAGATCGACGTGCCGTTTCCCGCCATCACGCTCACTGTGGTGTGCGACACGCCTGCATCACAGGAAGACCTGAAACGAGTCGGGGACGAAACCGCGAAGTTTTGCGCAATCGCCAGATTGTTCGAGGCCGCGGGGACGGACCTGACCGTCAACTGGGTGAAGACCAACTAAATCAACCGGGCCGTCCAAGGCCTGAATCTAGGGAGGAAATGCAATGAAACACCTCAGCAAGACACGCCTGATGGGTGCGGCGCTGGCCACGGTCATGGCCCTGCCTGCCATTGCGCAGGAAACCATCAACGCCGTGGTCATCGACGGCTATCCGGCGCGGGCACTTTGGGTGCAGGAATTCACCGACTTCTTCATCCCCGAGGTCGACAAGCGCCTGGCCGAAACCGGCAACTACAAGATGAACTGGCAGGAGAACTACAGCGGCTCCATCGTGAAGCCCCGCGGCGTCCTGGAAGGCGTGCAGCTGGGTCTGGGCGACATCGGCATCGTGACGACGATCTTCCATTCGTCGAAACTGCCGAGCCAGGGCATCTCGGGCGCCACGCCGTTCGTGTCCTCTGACGCCCGCGCCGTCGCGAGGGCCGTTGACGAGATCGCGCGCGAGTTCCCGGCGATGAACAACGAGTTCGCGGCGCAGAACCAGGTCTATCTTGCCACTGGCGTCGTGCTCGACACCTACCAGGTGTTCTGCTCGTCCGAAGTGTCCTCGGTGGCCGATCTGGAAGGAAAGAAGATCGCCGGTGCGGGCCTCAACCTGCGCTATCTCGAGGGGATCAAGGATGCGGTCGGCGTGCGCGGTGGCCTGACCGACTTCTATAACATGGTCCAGACGGGCCTTGTGGATTGCGCCATGCTTTGGCCCGAAGCGGCGTCCACCTTCAAGATCGCCGAAGTGGCGCCCTACATGATAAAGGCGGACCTTGGTGCGGTGAATTCCAAGACGATCACGGTCAACTCGGACTACTGGGCGGGGCTGCCCGACGAGGTGAAGGCCGTGCTGCAAGAGGTGGCAATCGCCTACCGTGACCATGTGGCGGGGATCGCCATGGACATCGCTGAATCCTCACGCGCAACCTATATCGAACAGGGCGGCAAGATCATCGAGATCTCGGACGAGGATCGCGCGGCATGGGCCAACGCCATGCCGAACATCGCGCAGGAACTGGCCGCAACGCTCGACGCAAATGGCGAGGCGGGGACAGAGATGCTGGCCGCCTATATGGGCAAGCTGGCCGAAGCCGGTTTTACGCCCGTGCGTGACTGGGCTGCGGAATAAGCGCCAAACCGACCCGAGAGAAAGGGCAATCGATGCTCAAGTCTGCAACGGCTGGCCTGTCTCGGGTCGCCAACTCTCTTGCGATCGCGTCCAACGCGCTTGGCACACTGGTCGTGCTTGCGTTGGTCGTGATCCTCAATGTCGACGTGATCGCGCGCGGTGTGTTCTCGACGCCCCTCAAGGGCAGCTACGAGATGGTTCAGTTCTCGGTCGTACTGATCGTGTTCCTGCAACTGGCCGATGTGGTCCGCGTGGATCGCCTGACGCGATCCGACGGGATGCTCAATATCCTGCATGACCGGCGCCCCGCGCTTGCGGCAAACCTGCGACGCATCATCAACGCGGTCTCGGCGATCTTCATGGGATTGATATGCTACATCACCTTCCCGGAATTCCTGAAGATGTGGGGCACGCAGGATTATTTCGGCGTGCCGGGCCTGTTCACCCTGCCTTGGTGGCCCGTCAAGCTGGTCATCGCCTTCGGCACCGGGCTGGCCTGCCTTATCTTCACGCTCAAGGTGATCAGTGCGCAGGACCGGCCCGCGCTGATCCGCGCGCCAGAGCATGACAGTGACGAGTCCCGGGGGGCAGGCAATTGACCCCCATTGAAATCGGCCTGATCTCGGTCGTCGCGATCATCTTCCTGATCTATGCGGGGGTCTACATCCCCGTCGCGCTTGGCGTGGTGTCCTTTGTCTCGATCTGGCTGATGCGGGACAATTTCACGCTGGCGCTCAACCTCTTGAAGGTCGCGGTTGGCGACAGCGCGATGGAGTACAGTTTCGCGACGATCCCATTGTTCACCTTCATGGGACTCGTCGTGTCAAAGGCCGGGCTGGGGCGGGACATCTACGAGGTCATGACTCTGCGGTTTCGCAAGGTCAAAGGCGGGATCGGCATGGCGACGGTGGGGGCCAATGCGGTCTTTGCCGCCGTGACAGGGTCGTCGATCGCCAGCGCGTCGGTGTTCACCAAGGTTTCGGTGCCGCAGATGATGGCGCAGGACTACAATCCGCGCTTCGCCGTGGGGGTCGTGGCGGGATCGTCGGTTCTGGGCATGATCATCCCGCCTTCGGCCATGCTGATCATCTATTCCTTCGTGGCCGAGCAATCGGTCGGCGACATGTTTCTGGCGGGCGTCATTCCCGGCATTCTTCTGGCCATCGCCTATGTCCTGGCCATCTGGCTCATGGGGCGGTTCACCCCCGGCTTTGTGGGCGGCCGGATGATCGAGGACACCGAATGGATGTCGGGGCGCGAGATCGCGTCCAAGACGCTGCCCACGCTCGGGCTGATCGCCATCGTGCTGGGCGGCATCTACACCGGCTGGCTGACGGCGGTCGAGGCGGGGGCGACCGGGGCGCTGGTCGCACTGGTCATTGCGCTTGTACGCAGGTCCATGTCGCCAAGGGCGTTCTGGAACGCGCTGCTCGAGACCGGCCATATCACCGCCGCGATCCTGTTCCTGATCACCGCCGCGTCGATCTACAGCCGCATGCTGGGCCTTGCGGGCCTGCCCAACCAGCTTGAGGATCTGCTGGCGGGGAGTTCGGCGTCGTTCTGGACCGTCATGTTGCTTTATGTCCTGCTGATGCTGTTCCTTGGCACGTTGCTGGACACCGCCTCGATCATCCTGATCGTGGTGCCATTGTTCCTGCCCCTGGTGGAAGCGCTGGACCTGTCTCTGGTCTGGTTCGGCATCGTCACGGTGGTCGGCGCCGAAATCGGGCTATTGACGCCGCCGCTGGGCATATCCTGCTTCGTCATCAAATCGACCATCGATGACGACCGCATCAGTCTCAAGGACGTGTTCATGGGGGCGCTGCCCTTTGCCTTCGTGATGCTGATCGTCCTTTTCATCCTGATCGAATTCCCGATCCTGAGCCTGGCCTTGATCTAAGGAGAATGCTCCATGCGAAGTGTTACCAAGGACAACATCACCGAGATATTCATGGGATATGTCTCGGCGGACGCAGATCCCCGCGTGCGGGAGGTCATGGGGTCGCTTGTCAGACACCTGCATGATTTCGCGCGCGAGACAAATCTGACGCATGAGGAATGGCGCGCCGGAATCGCATTTCTGGAAGGCTGCGCCGCGATCGAAACCGAGGAGAGGCATGAATTTGTCCTCGCGTCGGATGTGCTGGGCCTGTCGTCGCTGGTCGACATGCTGCATTCCTCGCCCGAGGCGACGTCGTCCTCGGTCCTGGGGCCATTCCACGTGTCCGGCGCGCCGCCGCTGGCCTATGGCGGCGACATGAAACGGCACTACGGCGGGCCGGTCCTGCTTGCCGAAGGCACCATCCGCGATACGAACGGCGATCCGATACCCGGCGCGACACTGGACATCTGGCAGACCGCGCCGAACGGGCTTTATGCCAGTCAGGACCAGGACCAGGACACCTATTCCTTCCACGGCCTGATGACCGTTGGCCAAGACGGACGCTATGCCTTCACAACCGTGAAGCCTGTCGAATACACGGTGCCCTCGGACGGGCCGGTGGGCGATATCCTGCGAGCGTGCGGTCGCCACCCCTGGCGCCCGTCGCACCTGCATTTCATCGTGGAAGCGCCGGGGTTCAAGCCACTGGTCACCGAGATCTTCCCCGATGATGACCCCTATCTTGATGAGGATACGGTCTTTGGCGTCCGCTCGGATCTTGTCATGACCTACGTGGAAAAGCCTGCCGCGGATTTCCCCGATGGGATGGCGCTGAGCGGGACCTTGACCGAACCCTTCCTGCACGTCGATTTCGACGTGGTCCTTGGTCGGCAGGCATGACGTGACAGGCCACGCGAGTGCAATTCGAGGTAAGGGGTGGCACTCAGAGGCACATGCAAATATCTGTCTTGCATTATCAATTTGCGAATGATCTGGCCGGGCGATGTCATAGGCGTTGAAGTGCCCCGGGCTTCGTAGACGCCTTCTTGCCTGTTTCTGAGCCAGGAAGGCCAAGATGGGACACAGGTCTTCCGTGCCCGTCTGAGCAACGTGCACAGCGTCGTCCCGGGCGGCCCCGACCCGTTCGCATGCCCTTGTGCCGCGTTTGAATTGGGTTCTCCGTAACACCCGCAACGCGGTTGCGCCGGGGGTCCTTGTTCCTGAAGGTTGACGAAGGGTCAGCCCACTTCCGGGCGCTGCGCGCGTAGAGTGGGGACTTTCATGGCAAATCCGTTTCCGGCAGTGATCGACCTGTCGACGCTCGATGGCAACACCGGGTTCACGATCAACGGCGTGGACGCCAATGACAACAGCGGCAGGTCCGTCGCCTTGGCGGGGGACGTGAACGGCGACGGGATCGACGACATCCTGATCGGGGCCTACGCAGCTGATCCCGGCGGCGACGGCGGTGCAGGCGAGACCTACGTGGTGTTCGGCAAGTCCACCCCCTTCGCGGCCAGCCTCGATCTGTCCACGCTGGACGGGACCACCGGCTTCCGCCTCGACGGGATCGATGCCTTTGATATCAGCGGCTGGTCCGTGTCCTCTGCGGGGGACGTGAACGGCGACGGGATCGCCGACATCCTGATCGCTGCGCCCTTTGCCGCTCCCGGCGGTGACGGCCTTGCTGGCGAGACCTACGTGGTGTTCGGTAAGACCACGCCCTTCGCGGCCAGCCTCGATCTGTCCACGCTGGACGGGACCACCGGCTTCCGCCTCGACGGGATCGATGCGGATGACAACAGCGGCTACTCCGTCGCCTCGGCGGGCGACGTGAACGGCGACGGGATCGCGGACATCCTGATCGGGGCCTACGTGGCCGCTCCCGGCGGGGACATCAATGCAGGCGAGACCTACGTGGTGTTCGGCAAGAACACGCCCTTCGCGGCCAGCCTCGACCTGTCGACGCTCGATGGCATCACCGGCTTCACGATCAACGGCGTGGACGCCGGTGACTTGAGCGGCTTCTCCGTCGCCTCGGCGGGGGACGTGAACGGCGACGGGCTCGACGACATCCTGATCGGGGCCTTCGCAGCCGCTCCCGGCGGTGACGGCGCCGCAGGCGAGACCTACGTGGTGTTCGGCAAGTCCACGCCCTTCGCGGCCAGCCTCGATCTGTCCACGCTGGACGGGACCACCGGGTTTCGGCTCGACGGGATCGATGCGGATGACCGGAGCGGCGTCTCCGTCGCTTCTGCGGGGGACGTGAACGGCGACGGTGTCACGGACCTGCTGATCGGAGCGTATCAGGCCGATCCGGGCGGGGACAACGACGGAGGCGAAACCTATGTGGTGTTCGGCAAGACCACGCCCTTTGCCGCCAGCCTCGATCTGTCCACGCTGGACGGGACCACCGGGTTTCGCCTCGACGGGATCGATGCGAATGACCTCAGCGGCTGGTCCGTCGCCTCTGCGGGGGACGTGAACGGCGACGGGATCGACGATATTCTGATCGGGGCGTACCTGGCCGATCCCGGCGGTGACGGCAATGCAGGCGAGACCTACGTGGTGTTCGGCAAATCCACGCCCTTCGCCGCCAGCCTCGATCTGTCCACGCTGGACGGGACCACCGGGTTCCGCCTCGACGGGATCGATGCGAATGACGCCAGCGGCGTCTCTGTCGCCTCTGCGGGGGACGTGAACGGCGACGGGTTCGACGACTTGCTGATCGGGGCCTACGCAGCTGATCCCGGCGGCCGAGGCGACGCAGGCGAGACCTACGTCATCTACGGTCGCGCGACGATCCCCACCTCGGGCACGGCGGGGAACGATGCGCTGACCATCAACGCGCCGTCGCTGTTCGCGGGCGTCACGTATGACGGCCTTGGCGGCACCGACACGCTGAACCTGTCGGGGTCCGGCACCTTCGACTTCTCCGGCACCACCTTCACAAACATCGAATCCATCTCTGGCCAGGACCAGACGACGAACAAGGCGCTTATCCTCGCTGACGAGGGCCTCGCGCAGTTTCTCGCCCCCGGCAGCTTCGACGGAGCCGCCGACACCATCACCTTCAACAGCTTCACCAACGGCTTTCTCGACCCCGCCGCGATCTTCACCGCCTTAGATGCCGGGTTCGAGACGATCCAGTTCACTTACACCGGCGACACCGCCACCACCGAGTTCAACGCCAACGGCGCGGGCACCGGCGACGACACGATCACTGTCACGATCACCGACGACAATGTCCTCGGCGGCGACAGCGGATACGCGAATGTCGCGCGGACCTTCGACCGGATGGGCGTGCAGACCCAGCGCGTCGCCACCTACGACGATGGCCGCGTGATTACCCTGAACTTCGCCGCCGACGGGTCCGAGCGGATGCTCTCGGCCACCTTTGCCGCCGCCGACGGGACGGTGACGACGACCGCCTATGACGGCGCCGGGCGCCGCACCTCGACCACCACGGGGCCGGACGCGAACGGCAACACCGACACGATCACCTTCGATCCGGCGAGCCAGGCCCTGAGCGCGCGCACGATCAACGACGGCGGCGCGAACGACCAGCCCTACCAGACCCTGACCGACACCTTCGCAGGCGGCGCATTGGCGACGCGCGCGATGGTCCTGGATAACGGCACCTCCTATGTCTACGGCTACGGCGGCTATATCTCTGGCACGGGCGCCACGGACTTCATCATCGGCTCCACAGGTGGAGAATCCGTTAACGGCGGCGCGGGCGCGGACTACATGCAGGGCTTCGGCGGCATGGACACCTTCGTCTTCGCCGTCGGGCACGGCGACGACAGCATCCGCGACTTCGACGACGACGGCGCCGACCTGCTGGACCTGCGCGACTTCGGCGTGACCAGCCGCGACCAGCTCGACGGCGCAGGCGCGATCACCCAGAACCGCGCGAACGTGGTGATCGACCTGACCAGCTTCGGCGGCGACAGCATCACCCTCGTCGAGACCGACCTCGCCATGATCGGCAACGACGACTTCGTCGCGATATAGGCATGGGAGCCCGCGGGCGCGGTCAAGGTAAGAGGCTGGAGGTCAGGCGCGGCGGCCTATTCCGGCGCATCTCGATCCGCATCCAGGACCTTTCGAAGCCTCTCCAGATCAGGAAGAAGGCGCGCCACGACATCGCGAGGAAAGGCTGCGGCGATCCGTGCGATGTCAGGAGCCATGGCGTCGATCGCGTCAGCCCGGAACGTTCGACCAGCATCGGTGATGAAGACCAGTTTGGATCGACCGTCCTGCGGGTTCTTGCGCATCTCGATCAGGCCCGCGCGTTCCAGAACGGTCAAGGAATGCGTCATCGAGTTCTTGGGAACCTGAAACGCCCGAGCAATGGCAAGCGGCGTTCTGCCATCGCCGACCCGCACCAGATGGTTCAACACCGAGAACTGTGCCGTGACGAAGCCCGGCGGCAACCGGGCTTCGAGAAGGGTGCGCGACAACTGTCCGATGATGCCGATCTCGTTCAAGAGCCGGAAATAGTCGGACGTGACGCTGTCAGGCATTCATGATCCTGCTTTCGAGAGGCCACCGCGGGCTGTTTGCGACAACAGGTCCATAGCCGATGCGGGACAACATTTGAACCGTCCCACCCGCGGGCGCAAGGCGTTCATGCACCAGGCGATAAGGTTCGGCCATCTCGGGGAATTCTTGCAGGGCCTGGCTGAGGGGCTGGAACCCAAGGCCCAGCGACGTCGCGGCAAGATTGACGCGCAGCCAGTCTGCCCCGGTCGCGATCTGGGTTTCGCGGCTGTTGTCGGCGGTGACAAGCCAGACGTGTCCCATTGCGGTATCGGTGTTCGCAAAGACCGCGTCCATGCCGGCCTTGTATGCAAGACTTGTCGGGTCGGCGGCGGCCTCACGACTGAACATGCCCGTCAGGTGCATCGCCTCGAACATCGGGCCCGAGAAATCGATGCCGTCCGGGTTTGCGTCCACCTCCCGGCGTCCGATGCGGAACAGATCGACGCTTTCCTGAAAGGTATGAGGAGTCCCTACCTCGATCCTCAGCGCCTCGTGCGTGAGCGTCCGCCATTCGTTCACCTCTGCCGGGTCCACGGTGCCGCCGAACCGCGTGCCATTGCGGACGGGGGGGCCGATCTGCGCCAGCATCTCGGGCGCAACGGTACGATTCACGTCGAACGGTTCCTTGTTGGACCGCCGGACAGGCGCCAGCGCGAACAAGGGATCACGCGCGATCGCTGCGTTGGGTGTCAGGGCTATTCTTGCCACGGGGCGCATGTCGAGGTCGACAGCACTGCTGCCCTGCGGGAAAAGCGCGATCTCGGCCCGATAGCCATCCTCGGCTGCGGCCATGCGCAGAAGTTCCAGAAAGCACCCCAGGCCGATGGTGATCTGCCGGTTGAACGGGTCCGTTTGCGGCAGCAACCGGTCAGGATCCACATGCAGCGTGATGATCCCGTCTTCAGAAAGATCCGCGAGCCAGGGCTGGCGGTTGTGCGGATTGGGGGCAAGCAGGGCCCATGACAAGGCCCGCATGCGCGGGTCTTCGTAGCCGCCCGCCCGGTCCCAGGGAAGGTAAGCCGTCTGCGGTGTGCGTGTGGCCGCATAGCCAAATCCGCCACCCGCTGCCAGAACAGCCCCTCCGCCTACGAGGAAGATCATCTTGCGCCGTGATAGGGTCATCGTCCGCTCCATGGTTCGATATGGAACCAAGATAGTTCGAAGAAGAACCATAATCAAGAGCGCGTTGCGACCCGCGACCCGCTTGCACGGATCGTTCCGGTCCGGTGAGGAAACGCTTCAGGTCAGGGCAAACGCCAACGCCCGTCCCGCAGCCTTGGGATCAGGCGTCGATCTCGACCGCGCCGATCGGCTTGGAGCAGCAGGCCAGGATAAAGCCCGCGTCGATGTCGTCCTCCGAGATGCCGCCGTTGTGCACCATGTGGACCTCTCCGGCGGTCTTGCGGACCTTGCAGGTGCCGCAGACGCCGAACGTGCAGCCCGACGGAATGACGATGCCTGCGCTGCGTGCGACGGCCAGGACCGTGTCGGTCTGCTTGCAGTCGGCCGAGACCTCCGAGCGGGCGAAGGCGACGGACGCGCCGATGTCGTCGTCCGGCACAAGGTCGTCATGCTCGGGAAGCTGCTCTTCCTTCTTGACCGGCGCGGCAAAGCTTTCCTGATGATAGCGGTCCATGTCGTAGCCAAGCGCGATCAGCATTTCGCGCACGGCGTCCATGAAGGGTTCCGGCCCGCAGCAATAGACCTCGCGCTCTAGGTAGTCCCCGGCGATCAGGCCGATCATCAGCTGGTTCAGCCGTCCGCGCAGGCCGGTCCAGACGCGGTAGGGGTCATCGTCCTCGACGATAAAGAACAGCCGGATCGAGGGCACCCGCGATGCCATCTGTTCCAGCCGCTGCCGCGCGATGATGTCCTGCGGCCGGTGCGCGCAGTGCACGAAAGTCACGTCGATGCCGGTGCCGCGATCGTACAGGTAGGTGGTCATCGCCAGCGACGGCGTGATCCCCGACCCGGCCGAGATGAACAGGTATTTCTTCTGTTCCCTGCGGGGGATCGTGAACAGCCCTGCCGGCCCGGTCGCCTTGATCCGCATGCCGGGTTGCAAACGGTCCAGCATCCAGCGCGTACCGATGCTGCCGTTCTGCGCCTTGACCGTCACCGAGATCGTCAGTGGACGCGAGGGCGAGGACGAGATCGTGTAGGTTTTCCACACCGTGCCGCCCGGAACCGGAAGCTCCAGCGTCAGGAATTGCCCCGGCTCATAGCGGAACTGGGCACCCGAAGGCGAAACGAAGCTGAACGTGGCTGTGTTCGGCGCCTCGGGCACGACCGAACAGCAGACCAGCGGTTCCGCGTCCGTCCAGATGCCATCGTCAGCCGTTGCAGTCATGTCCAGTTGCGAGGCCATCGTGTCACTCCGCTGCGACGGGGGCACCGACGCCGGTGAAGGCCCGGACAAGGGTGGACGCGTACCAATCGACGAACTGGATGTTCCCACCCTCGTGCGTCGGGGAATACGGGCCGGGCAAATAGGCGGGCGAGCGGATGCCGCGCTGGTTGTTCTCGACGACCTCGCGGTCCTCGTCATTCGTGGCGAGCCAGACTTCGGTGAGGCGTTTCAGGTCATAGTCCTGACCCTCGACGGCATCCTTGTGCACCAGCCACTTGGTGCAGACCTCGGTTTCCATCGGGCTGATGGGGGTCACACGGAACAGGATGACGTGATCCGACAGGAAATGGTTCCAGCACCCCGGATACCTGAATTTCAAAAGCGCGCCTGCGTCGTTGAACGGCAGCGACGAGTTGGGTTTCGCAACTGCGACCTTGCCGTTCATGGTGTAGCTCTCGGCACCGTCCAGAAGCGGCGTGCGCACGAACCGCCAATCGCCAAGCGGCGACTCCTTGTAGGCCGATGGCGCGCCAGCGGCTTCGCAGCGCGCGATGTGGATGGCGGCGACCTCGGACAAGACGCCGCTGTTGTCCGATCCGATGTAGCGCGGATCTTCCGGGAAGGTCCGGCACAGCGACGGGTGGTTGCCCGCGCAATGATAGCATTCGCGGTTGTTCTCCCACACCAGCTTCCAGTTGCCTTGCTCGGTGATCGTGCTCTCGAAGGCGACCCTGGAATTCTCCAGATCGTGGGGCGACAAGTAGCGCGCCGTCTCGGCGGCGAAGGCGTCGATGGGCGGCGCGTCGTCCGCAAGGCAGATGTAGACCATGCCGCTGAGGTTGCGGCAGTTTACCTGCTTCAGCCCGTGCTTTGAGGCATCGAAGTCGGGCCCCATCTCGCGCGCCCACAACAGCCGGCCGTCAAGCTCGTAGGTCCACTGGTGATAGGGGCAGACCAGTTTCGGGCCGGTGCCCTTCTTGGTCTTGCACAGGACAGAGCCACGGTGCCTGCAGGAATTGTGGAACGCCCGGATCTCGCCGTCGGTGCCGCGCACGATCACGACCGAATAGGCGCCGACCTCGTGCACGACGTAGTTGCCCGCCTTTGGGATCTCGCAGGACGGAATCGCGAAGAGCCAGTCGCGGTACCAGATATGCTCCATGTCGGCCTGGAACACGCCTGCATCGCAATACAGATCCTGTGCCAGCGAATGTGCCGGTTTGCGGCGCAGAAGCGCGGAAAGAACGTCGGAGTCGCGCAGCATGGCATACCTTCTGGCTGTCGGTCCGTCCCATGAAAGGTTCGGTATCGCGTAGAACTTTGGAAAGCTGTCCGGATGAGACCCGGCCTTGCGATGCAAATCGCACGCGGCGGTGCGGAAAACGTCGATGTTTGCGACGCAGCGCATGGGATTTGCGACCGCGTGCCTTGAGATTGCGTGATGCAAGTGACTTCCGTCTCAGCCGCGCCTGACCAGCATCAGCGCGCCCATCGCCGCGGCGCCGATCCCGGCGGTCAGCCAGATCGCCGACAGTCCCCAGGCGGCCAGCGCGGCGCCGAAGATCAGCGGCGCCGCCGCCTGCAGGATGCGCGCCGGGGCGCCCAGCCATCCGATGCGTTGCCCGTATCCGGCCTCGCCGAACAGCGCGAGCGGCAGCGTGCCCTTGGCGATGGTCAGGATGCCGTTTCCCGCTCCGTGCAGCAGCGCGAAGGCGTAGGCGGCGGGGCCTCCGAACGACACAAGCGCGACGGCGGCCACGGGATGCGCCGCCGCAGCGATGCGGGTTGACACAAGGGGATGAAACCGGCGCAAGAGGCCGAACTCCAGCACGCGCGCCGCGACTTGCGCGGGGCCGATCAGCGCGCCCGCAGCGATGGCGACCGCTGTCGTCGCGCCCGCCTCCTGCAGCAGACCCGGCAGATGTGCCGCCATGGCGGTCGAGTTGAACCATGTCGCGGCGAAGACGAATGCCAGCAGGCCGAGCGCAAGGCGCGATGGCGGCGGCCCGGTCTCGGCAGGCGGTGCGGACGGGCGGATCACCTCGGTTCCCTTCGGCAGGCAAGCGTTGAGCGGCAGCGCGATGCACAGGTGGATCAGCGCCCAGCCAAGGCAGGCCTCGCGCCAGCCCCAGGCCCCCAGCATCAGCCCCGACAACGGCCAGCCGACCGTGCTGGCAAAGCCCGCGATCAGGGTGATGCCGGTGATCGGCCCGCGCGCATCCTTGCCATAGATCCCCGCAAGGGTGGCAAAGCCCGCCTCGTAGAGGCCGATCCCCATGCCAAGCCCGATCACCGCCCAGCCCGCGAACAGGACGGCCAGAGTAGGGGCACCGGCAAGCAGCGCCAGACCTGCCGCAAACACCAGGTTCGACAGCATCAGCACGCCCCGCCCGCCGCGCCCGTCGATGCGCGCCCCGGCCCAGGGGCCGACCAGCGCCGAGACGACCATCGCCATCGAGAAGGCGCCGAAGACCCAGACGGGCGAGACGCCAAAGGACGTGGCCATCGGCACCGCAAGGACCGCCGGGATGTAGTAACTGGACGCCCAACTGACCGTCATTGACGTGCCGAGGGCGGCCACGATCAGACCGCGCCGCCCCTGCGAAAATCTTGGGATCATGATCGGATTTCGGTCCTGAAGGGGGCGGCGAGGCTTTGGACCCCGCCGCCGTTCCTTATGCCATGGAGGACCAGAACTGGAACAGCAGACCCGTGGCGAAGGCTCCGGTCAGCGACAGCCCGATATAAAGCGCGAAGACCTGCGGTTTCGCCAGCGCCCAGACCGCCATCGCTGCCGGGATCGAGGTGACGCCGCCCGCGACAAGGAACGCCATGCCCGCGCCGGGCGCCATGCCTTGCTCGATCAGGCCTCCCACCAGCGGCAGCGCCGCATAGCCGTTGAGGTAGGCGGGCACGCCCACCAGCGTCGCCATCACGATGGGCATCAGCCCCTCGCCGCCCAGTGCCGCCGTGACCGTCTCGGCCGGGATCCACGCCAACATCAGGCTTTCGAGGATGAAGGCGAGCGTCAGCCATTTCGCCAGGAACATTGTCGTGGTCAAAGCGGTCTTGCCGAACTTGGCGCGGCGCTCGGGCTCTGACCAGAAGCGCCAGACGACGGGCTTGGGCGCGCGGATCTTGGCGCCGCCGCAGCCGCCGTTGCCGATGCCGTCCCGCAGAGGGTCGGACAACGCTCCGCCCCGGGCCAGAAGATGCACGGCCACGCCGCCGAACACGCCAAGGCCAATCGCGGCGAAGGTCTTGGCGACCGCGAACTCCATCCCTAGCACGCCCGTCGTCAGCACGAACATCGACGGGTCCATGATCGGCGAGGCCAGCCAGAACGCCATCACCGCCGACAGCGGCACCCCCATGGCCAGAAGTGCCGCGATGAGCGGGATCACCCCACAAGAGCAGAACGGCGACAGCCCGCCCGCCAGCGCGCCAAGGCCGATCATCACCAGCGGGGCGCCGACGAACGCCTTGGCGATCAGGTTGTCGGCGCCCGTCGCCCCGGCCCATGCGGCAATTGCGATGGACAGGACCAGGAAAGGCGCCGTTTTCAGCAGCGCCGAGGCCGCGAAGACCGCGCTGTCGCTGGCCTGCCCGGGATCGAAGATCGCAAGAACCAGAAGGATCGCGCCCGCGACAAGCCAGACGCCCTGATCGCGCCACAGGCGGGACAGGGACAGCTTCAGTCCGGAAGGCGGGTGAGGAAGGTCGGTCATAACTGTATCTCCGGGAATTTGGTTCTTTTTGACCTGAAAAATGAAGGCAATCGGCTCATGCGGCTGTCACCGTGAATTGGGCCGGAACGCCGATGCAGCATTCGGACGTCAGGAAGGCCACGACCCGGTGCATCGCCGGATAGTCGACCCGGTTGAACACCTCGCGGCCGTTCTTGTCCTGAAGCACCAGCCCGGCATCGACCAGCGTCGACAGGTGATGCGCAAGGGTCGAGGGCGCCAGCCCCAGATGCTCGACAATGTCGCTGACCCGAAGACCGTCCTCTCCGGCTTGCACCAGCAGCCGGAAGATCGACAGCCGGGCGTCATGGCCAAGGGCGGCAAGGGCGCGTGCGGTAGGGCTCATGGATGTCATGGATGAATAAATAACCAAAAATCCGGTTTTGTAAAGGCTTTCCGTATCGCGCTGCCGGACAGGGCGATTTTCGGTCCCTGACATTGCGAAAATTCCCTCAAAGAAACACCTCGTCGCCAGATTTCAAACGTGCGGCGCGCGCAGATTAAGAAACTGGCGGGGTTTGACGTTGTAAGAGGTGGTTCCGCGAACGGATCGCGGCACGGGAAACGGCAAGGCACGATTGCCATTGCAGGCGTCGTTTCTCGTGGGGCGGCAGCCTGCGGATCGGGAGTGAAGGACGGGCATGGCCAGTTACCAGATGCTTCTCTACGGCAAGAACAGCGTCTCGCAGTATTCCGAGACCGATTTCCTGTCCTCTCCGGCCAACAGCTTCTTCCCCGGCGGCTCGGTCGGGGATGTGGACGCGGACGGGGCGACTGTCCGTTTCGGCAATCTGAACGGCCAGCTGATCTCCGTGAACGACGACGATCCGTTGTTTCAGGACGGCGACGTCTCGCTGTTCGGCGGACAGTCCTCGAATTCATCGACAAGCCTGTTCAACCTCGATGGCGGCATCGAGCCGGAATATGCCTACACGCTGACCGATCCGGGGACCGGAGAGTCGTTCCGCATCTACGCGGTCACCGCGACAGACCTTCTGATCGGCAACACCATCGTGGGTTTCGTCTCGGAGCAGAAGATCGATCCGGCGGTCAGCTACAACGTCAGCTACGACGCACCGCCTTTTCTTGGCAGCACCGCGGATTCCGCGCCGACCGTCGCCTATTCCAATCTCGTGTGCTTCGTGCGCGGGTCCTTGATCGAAACCGAACGCGGGCCGGTCGCGGTCGAGGATCTGGCGGTCGGCGATCCGGTCCTGACCTGCGATCATGGTCATCAGCCGGTGCGCTGGATCGGCCGCCGCAGGCTGAGCGGCGCAGACCTGGCCGCCGCGCCGCATCTGCGGCCGATCCGCATCCGCGCGCACAGTCTTGGCGACAACATCCCGCAGCGGGATCTTGCCGTGTCGCCGCAGCACCGGATGCTGGTCAACTCGGTCATCGTGCAGCGTATGTTCGCTGCGGACGAGGTTCTTGTCGCCGCGAAGCACTTGCTGGCGCTCGACGGCATCGAGATCGTCGAGGACGCCGCAGAAGTGGAATACTTCCATATCCTCTTTGACCGGCACGAGATCATCTATGGCAACGGTGCCCCGACCGAGAGCCTGTATGCCGGACCGATGGCGTTGAAGGGCCTTGGCCCCGAAGCGAGGGCCGAGGTGATGGAATTGTTCCCCGAACTGGCCGACATGACGCATCCGCCCCGGCCAAGCCGCCCCTTCGCGTCCGGGCGCAAGGGGTTTCAGCTTGCTTTGCGGCACCGGTGCAATCGCAAGCCTGCCGTGACCACCTGCCCGATGGCGCGCCACTTGGCAGCTGTCACGCCGCCAGTCGTTCACCCCGCCCCCTGAGCGCCCGAGGCGCGCCAATCGCCGACATCGCCACAGTCCTGCCCCGAAAACGACACACTCTGTTTCCTCACGGACCCGTGATTCTCTTTGGTTCAGGCGCCGAAGACCCGTAGCTTGACGCAGCGTCTGCTATCCGAACGGCCACGGGGAACACGGAACATGCGACAGACCGCGCTGAAATCGCTGTGCCGCGCTGCCGGAGCGGCGTGCATGCTGACCGCCGCCTTGACCACCGCCGCGACCTCTGCCGAGATCCTGGTGATCGGCGGGGCAGGGGACGCGAACGCGGTCCATATGAATGCTCTGCCGCCCCCTGCTGACATGGGTGAGGCGCTGCTTGCCGCGCGGCTGCGGGCGGTGCCGGTAACGACCTTGCCGATGACGGCGCCGCAGGACGATGTCATCGTCGTGCTGTCCGCCGCACAGGGCGAGGGCGGGTTGACCTTGGGCGACGAGGTGATCGACCCCGGTGCGTTGGCCGACCGGATCGCGGCGCTTGTCCCTGAACAGGTGGATGGCCGCCGCGCCGTGCTGTTGCTGTCCGTCTCTGATCCCGACGACATGCTGCAGGCCCGTATCACGCCGCTGCACGATGCGCTGGCGCCGCTGGGCTTTGGACTGACCGCGATCAGCGTCACAGGGGATATGGCGTGCGATCAGGCGCCGCTTGCCGAGCGGCTGGCGGGGGGCATCGCCGATGGCGCGCCTTTCGGGAACGCGGATGGCACGACCTCGCAAGACGAGGCCCGCGTCTTTGCCTATGCCTCTCTCATGCAAGCCAACAGGCGGGGTGGCCCCTGTGCGCCCCGGTATTCGGTTCTTTTTGATGGCGCCGAAGGCCCGCTGCTGACCCATGACCGCGCGCCGGACCTTGCGATGCGCCGGGCCCTGCTGGTCGAACGGTTCGAGGCGCAGGTCCTGTCGCGCTCGAACGACCGCGCCGCGATCGAGGCTTATCTTGCAAGCTGCACCTTCTGCCCGGCCGAGACTGCATTGACAGAACGCCGTGACAGGATCGCGGAACAGGACATGCTGGCCGAGGTGGAAACCGGCATCTGGGACAGCATCAAGGGCGATGCCGATCCCGCCCGGCTGAGCGCCTACCTGGAGACCTGCAGTTTTTGCCTCTACCAAGACGAGGCAGAGGCGCGCGTTGCCCGTTTGGGGGCGGGCGACGCCGCGCGCCCGGCCTTGGAGGGAGGGCCGGGCGCTACCGCACCGGACAAGCCGTCGATGGATGCCGCCGAGGGCGTCCTGGGCGACAGTGAGGCTGAGGCCCTTGCGAGCGCGCTTGAAAGCGGCGATCCGGTGCTGATTCAGAGCTACCTTGACGCCTGCACGGTCTGCGCGGGCAAGGCCGAGCTGACGCGCGCGCTACGCGAGGCGCATCGGCGCGAGGCCTTGCGCCAGCCCTGTCTTCTGGCTGCAGGCGTGCCGCAGCTTGGCGGCCCGCGCGAATTGGACCAGATCGCGCCGGACACCGCGATGCCTGCCTGCCGCGCCGTTCTGGCCGAGTTTCCCGATGACGCGCTGGCACGCACGATGCTGGGCCGGGCGGCACAGGCCACAGGCGATCTGACGACTGCCGAAGACGCCTATGCCGCAGGAATGCGTGCGAACCTGCCCGTTGCCTTTGGCCTTGCCGCGCATCTTGTCTATGCGCCCGAAACAGCGACCTCGGCTGACATCGAGCGGGTTCACCTGCTGGCCGAGACAGGCGCGAAGCGTGGTGACTGGCTGTCGAAAGAGCTGTTGAGCGTGCTGTATTCCAGCGGCGCCGTGCCTGGCAAATCCGATGCCGACGCCTACGCCGTCGCGCTTGAAGCGGCAGAGGACGGCAACACGCTCGCGCAGTTCTTCGTCGGCTACTACTACCTCGAAGGCATGGGGCCGCCGCAGGACACGGGCAAGGCCGCCTATTGGCTCGATAAGGCGGTGCGCAAGGGCTACATCCCGGCAAACGCCTATCTGGCGGGACTGCTGGAACAGGGGCTTGGGCTTGATCCCGCGCCGCGCCGCGCGGCCGAGCTGTACTGGCAGGCGTTCATGTCCGGCGACGCCGTCGCCCGCACCCGGCTGGTGCGCGATCTGGAAAACCGTGACCGCGACGTGATCCGCTTCGTGCAGGCCCGCCTGCAGGAGGAACGGATGTATTTCGGCGAGATCGACGGCATCGCAGGGCGCGGCACCCGCAGCGCCATCGAGACCCTGGACGCGCGGTTCTCGGGTAACGGCTGAGGCGCGATCAACTTGGCGACGAGAACCCGCCAAGGCGCGCGGCGATCGGCGCGGCGGCGATCACGTAGACGATGCGCGCGACATGGGCGAAGGACACATAGGCCACGTCCTGACCCATCGCGAGCGCGAGCAGGCTCATCTCGGTCAGGCCACCGGGCGAGAAGGCCAGGAAGCTTTGCGCCAGGTCCGTGCCGGTCAGCGCGGTCAGCGCGGCCGCAAAGCCAAGCGCGACGGCCAGCATCACCGTTGACGATCCGATACCAAGCCCCACATCGCGCAGGATCTCGCGCGCCGGGGTTCCGGCAAAGCGGCAGCCGATGACGGTGCCGATGACGATCTGCGCAACAATCACCAGTGGCGCGGGCGGCGGGACGTCGACCCATCCTGCCAGATGCGCGGCCGCGCTCAGAACCATCGGCCCGAGCATCCCGGCGGCAGGCAGCCGCACGGCGCGCGCGAAGGCCGGGCCAAGGATCGCCGATCCGGCCAGCAGCGCCATGTCGAGCAGCGAGAGTGCCCCAAGCGCCACGGTAGGGCGCGCGATGTCGCCGGACTGCACGCCAAGCCCGGCGTTGTAGAACCACACGACCGCCGTCACCACGACCAGGATGCGCGCCGAATGGGCCAGCGCGATCTGGCGCTCGACCCCGCCTGCGGCGGCGCCAAGGATCACCATCTCGTTCAGACCGCCGGGCGCCGCGCAGTAAAACGCCGTGATCCGGTCGTATCCCGCCACACGGCTGTAGAACAGGAACGACGCAAGCCCCGCCACCGCGATGAATGGCGCAAGCAGCACAAGCGTGACGAGCCAACTGGTGATCTGCCCAAGGATCGCGGGCGAGAATGCCGAGCCAAGCATCACACCGATGATCGGGATCACGATGGGCCGCAGCCGCACCGGGCCGCGGATCGGCAGATGGACAAGCGCCGCGATGGTGTTGCCGATCATCGGGCCAAGCATCCAGGGCAGCGGCATGCCCACGGCGTTGCCCAGCACGCCGCTTGCCACGCCGATGGCCAGCGCAAGCGTGATGCGCGCGAAAATGGAGATGCTTTCGCCGGTCACGGGGCTGTCGGTCTTTCGAGTGAGTGCAGGTATCGCGCTTGGGTAGCCGTTTTCCGCCCGGGGGTGCAAGCTGTGGCGGACCCCTTGCGGCGGCGCGGTGGCCCGGACACTCTGCCCCTCGCCGCAGTCAGGGGAGATGTCATGCTTCAAGGGATCAGGATCGTCGAGATCGAGGGGCTTGGCCCGGGACCGTTCGCCGGGATGCTTCTGGCCGACCTAGGTGCAGAGGTGATCGTCGTGCACCGCAAGGGCAAGACCGCACCGCCTGGATTGCTGGACCGGGGCAAACGGTCCATCGCCCTTAACCTCAAGGACGATGCGGACCGCGCCGTCCTGATGCGCCTGATCGAGACTGCGGACGGCTTGATCGAAGGCTTCCGTCCGGGCGTGATGGAACGGCTTGGCCTTGGTCCCACCGAAGTGCAGGCGGTGAACCCGCGGCTTGTCTATGGCAGGATGACCGGCTGGGGGCAGGACGGCCCGCGCGCGACCGAGGCGGGGCATGACCTTAACTACATCTCGCTGGCGGGCGCGCTGTGGTATGCGTCCCTGCACGGGGATGCGCCGGTGACGCCGCCGACGCTGGTGGGCGACATTGGCGGCGGCGCGCTGTACCTCGTCATCGGCCTGCTGTCAGGCATCCTGCGCGCGCGGGTCAGCGGGCAGGGCGCTGTCGTGGACGCTGCAATCGTCGATGGTGCGGCGCATATGATGGCGCTCTTGATGTCGCTGGCCCCGTCCGGCGCCCCCCTCGCCGCGCGGGGGGAAAGCCTTCTCGACGGCCCGCACTGGAGCCGCAGCTATCAATGCGCCGACGGCGGCCATGTGTCGGTGCAATGCCTGGAGCCGCAGTTCCATGCCGAGTTCCTGACCCTGATGGGCCTGTCGGACGATCCGCTTTTCGGTCCGCAGCACGACCAGACCCGCTGGCCGGAGCAGACGGCGCGGCTGGCAGAGATGTTCGCCGAACATCCCCGCGATCACTGGGCGGACCTGTTCAGCGGCTCGGACGCCTGCGTCGCGCCGATCCTGTCACCGGAGGAGGCGCTGCGCGATCCGCACATGCAGGCGCGCGGGGTCTGGCGGCAGGACGGCTGGCTGCAACCGGCGCCTGCTCCGCGCTTTGACGGCTCGCCCCCCCGCACGCCCGCACCGCCGCCCGAAAGGGACGCGGACGGCGCCGCGATCCGGGCCGAGCTGGGGGTCTAGCCCGGTTTGCGCGGCGCGCGGGCGCGGCTGTTCCCGGCCATCGTGGTCTTGCGCAAGAGGTCCAGCAACGTCTCGCGCTCGGGCGCTGTCAGGCCTGCAAGGATGTCATCCTGCAAGGCGACCACGGCAGGATGCGCGCGCTCAAGCACCGCGCGCCCGTTGTCCGTGACGGTCAGGACCCGCGCGCGGCGGTCGCGGTCGCTGACCTGGCGCGCCAGCAGTCCTTTTGCCTCCAGCCGGTCGACGACACCGCCGATCGTTGCGCGGTCATAGGCGATCTCTCCGGCCAATGTGGCCTGGTCGATCCCGGGGTGCCTTGCCACCGTCCACAGCGCGGCGAACTGCACAGAGGTCAGGTCAAGCTGGGCCGCCGCCATGCCTTCGGTGAACACCGCGACCGAGATCTGGTGAAGCCGCCGGATCAGGTGCCCGGGCATGTCATGAACGTCGGTCATCGCGGTCCGTTGACGGGTCAGGTGATTGTAAGTAGGCCCGACAGATGCGCCGTTGCAACCGCCCGGGACACTCGACATGACCGATTACGTCTTTCCGCCGCCCGCCGCTCCCGCCCTGCCGGTGGCAGGCAGCGACCGCGCCTACCCGGTGCGCCGCATCTTCTGCGTCGGGCGCAACTATGCCGCCCATGCCGCCGAGATGGGCTATGAGGTCGACCGGGAAAAGCCGTTCTACTTCACCAAGTCGTGCCACGCTCTGGCGCACAGCGGCACGGTCCAACCCTATCCCCCCGGCACCGACAACTTCCATTTCGAGATGGAGCTTGTCGTTGCCCTTGGCGCTCCGCTGTTCCAGGAGACGGACCGCGCGGTCGCGGCGAAGGCGATCTTTGGCTATGCTTGCGGGCTCGACATGACGCGGCGCGACCTGCAGCTTTCGGAACGCGAGCAGAAACGGCCGTGGGATCTTGGCAAGGACGCCGAGAATTCCGCAGTGATCGCCGCACTTACCCCCGTTGCGGATTTCGGCCCGATCGCCGAGCAAAGGATCTGGCTGACCCAGAACGACGAGACGCGGCAGGACGCGACGCTGTCCGAACTGGTGTGGAAGGTGGACGAGATCCTGTGTCACCTGTCGGGCTTCTATCACCTTGGCGCGGGCGATCTGGTGATGACCGGAACCCCGGCGGGCGTCGGACCTGTGGTGCCGGGCGATCGTCTGCGCGGCGGGATCGACGGGCTGGACCCGGTCACGCTTGAAATCGGGCGGGCCGAGTAGCCGTAGCGCAAGGGTGTCTTGACGTAACCGTCACACTCGGCGGCTAGTGTCCGCACTGCGGCAGTCAGAGGGAGGCCTGATGGAACGGTTCACGGTTGTCGGGTTGGTGTTTCTCGCTGCGGTGCTGTCCGCGCTTGGCTTGACGGTCACGTCCGCCGCGTGGGTGCCGCTGGTGATCTTCGGCCTGCTCACGCTGGTCGGCCTTCGCGATCTCTGGCAATCGTCGCACGCCATCCTGCGCAACTATCCGGTGATCGGGCATGTCCGCTTCATGCTCGAGGCGATCCGCCCCGAGATCCGCCAGTACCTGATCGAAAGCGACCGCGACGAGGAACCGTTCTCGCGCGAGGACCGCTCGCTGGTCTATCAGCGCTCCAAGGGCGCCGAGGACAAGCGCCCCTTCGGGACCAAGCAGCGGGTCTACGATTCCGGCTACCAGTGGATTACCCATTCGCTTGCGCCCGTCCACATCGCCAGCAGCGATTTCCGCGTGACCATTGGCGGGCCGGACTGCCGGGTGCCCTATGACGCGTCGATCTACAACATCTCGGCGATGAGTTTCGGCGCGCTGTCCGCCAACGCCATCCTTGCGATGAACAAGGGCGCGAAGGCCGGCGGCTTTGCCCATGACACCGGCGAGGGCGGGATCAGCCGCTATCACCGCGACGGCGGCGGCGACATCATCTGGGAAATCGGGTCCGGGTATTTCGGCTGCCGCACGCCCGATGGCCGTTTCGATCCCGACCGTTTTTCGGAACAGGCGTCCGATCCCCAGGTCAAAATGCTGGAGCTGAAGCTGAGCCAGGGCGCCAAGCCGGGCCATGGCGGCGTCTTGCCCGCCTCCAAGATCTCGACCGAGATCGCCGAGGCGCGCGGCGTGCCGATGGGACAAGACTGCGTGTCGCCTTCGGCCCACCCTGAATTCCGCACGCCAACAGAGTTGATGCAGTTCATCGGAAAGATGCGCGAGCTTGGGCATGGCAAGCCCGTCGGCTTCAAGCTGTGCATCGGGCATCGGCGCGAATTCATGTGCATCATCAAGGCCATGCTAGAAACCGGCATCGTGCCGGATTTCATCGTCATCGACGGCAAGGAGGGTGGCACCGGCGCGGCGCCGCTGGAATTCGCCAACCACATGGGCATGCCGCTGATCGAGGGGCTGGTGTTTGCCCATAACGCCCTGCGCGGCGCGGGGCTGCGGGACCGTATCCGCATTGGCGCCTCGGGCAAGCTGGTCACCGCCTTCGACATCGCCAAGGCGCTTGCGCTGGGCGCGGACTGGGCCAATTCCGCGCGGGGCTTCATGTTCGCCGTCGGCTGCATCCAGGCGCAGGCCTGCCACACCAACCACTGCCCCACCGGCGTGGCCACCCAGGACAAGCTGCGCCAGCGCGCCCTGCATGTGCCCGACAAGGCCGAGCGGGTGCACCGGTTCCACGCAAATACCCTGCACGCGCTGGGCGAGATGACCGGCGCGGCAGGGCTGACCCATCCCAGCGCCTTCCTGCCGCATCACCTGATCATGCGCGAAAAGGACCGCGACATGGTTACCGGGCAAGAGGTCTATCCCTACTTGCGCAGCGGCTTCCTGCTTGATGACGGCGACGATGCGCCCGACTATCGCGAGCGCTGGGCGCGCGCCCGCGCCGAAAGCTTCGATCCGGTCTGAGCGCCCGCAATTCTCCCCTGAATGGCCACGGGACGGGCCAGATTGGGTAAGCCCCTCGAAACCCCGATCCGCCAGCATCGCACGCGGGGGCGCGGTGTCTGGGGGCCGGGGTGGTCACGTTTCAGTTTCGCGCGGCATATGACGATGGCTTGCCCCATCCGTGGGGCATCCAGGACCTTCTTGCGCTTCAGACCGCAGGCGGGACCACGCTTTATTCCGCGTCCGAGGCATCGGGCGGGCTGATGGCCCTGTCGGTCGCGGCGACGGGCGATCTTGCGCTGGTCGACAAGATCGGCGCGGCGGCGGCGCGCGGCACCGACGGTGTGGTCGGGCTGGATCATGTGGTGACAGGCGGGCAGGCGGCGCTGGTTCCTGCAGGCCGATGGGACGACCGCATGGCGTTCCACACGCTGGACGCGGGCGGCGGGTTCGACGCGGTCCGCATCCTGGGGGCCACGCCCGAGGTGATCGGCGCCATCGAGGCGACCGTCAGCTTCGACATCGACGGCAAGACCTTTCTCATCGCCTCGCAGCAGGGCCAGGAGGGCTTTCGAAGCTACCGGGTGCGCGAAGATCTTTCCGTCGAATTCAAGGCGCATTTTCCGGACGGCGGCGCGGCGGCGCTGGGCGATGTCACGGCCCTGGCCGGGTTGCAGATCGGCGGGCGCAGCTATTTCTTCACCGCGAGCGGGGCCGAGAACGCGGTGTCGTCGTGGTGGATGGGACGCTTTGGCAACGTCAAGGACCGCGATGTCGTGGATGCATCGGACGGGCTTTGGGTGTCGGCGCCCAGCGCGATGGTCGCGGCCGAGGTCGCGGGACGGGGTTATGTCGTGCTGGCCTCGGCGGGGTCGGACAGCCTGACCGTGATGAAGATGAACGACTGGGGCGGGCTGTTCGTGACCGAGCCTCTTCTGGACACGCGCGACACGCGGTTCGGCGGCGTGCAGGCGCTTGACAGCTTCGAGGTGCTGGGGCGCAGTTTCGTGATCGCGGGCGGGGCGGATGACGGGCTGACCCTGTTCGAACTCGCGCCGTCCGGGCGTCTGATCCTGCACTCGGTCGTCGCCGACAGCCTGTCCTCGACCCTGACCAACGTTTCGGCCATCGAGACGGTGGTGCAGGGCAAGACCGCCGACGTCTATGCTGCGGGCACCGGCGCGGCGGGCATCAGCCACTTTCAGCTCGATTTCGCCAGCCTCGGGGTCAGTCGCGCCGGGCGCGACACCGACGACACCCTGACCGGCACTGCGCTTGACGACATCCTCGTCGGTGTCGGTGGGGACGATCTGATGTTCGGCGGCGCTGGCGACGATGTCCTGATCGACGGGGCCGATGTCGATATCATGACCGGTGGGCCGGGCGCCGACCGCTTCGTTTTCCTGTCCGATGGCAGGATGGACACCGTGACCGATTTCGAGCCTGGGATCGACCGGCTGGATCTGCGGGACTACCCGCTGCTCTACGACATCTCGCGGCTGGGCTTCACGCAAAAGGGCTACGGCGTGCTGATCGACTACGCAGGTGACCGGTTCCGCATCGAGGCCGAAGGCCGCCAGTTGTTGGTCGAAGACCTGACGCAAGAGGATTTCATCTTTGGCTGAGCGGCGATGGTCAGATCGTCTCGTAATAGCCTTGCCGCGCGAAGGACGCGAATTCGTCTTCCAGCCCGTAGCGGCGGGCCGCTGCCGCGTCGATCTGCGTCAGCACAAGGCCGCTGACGGGGATTTGCATCGCCTCGAGCGCGCGCAAGGCCTGCCGCACCTGCCGCTTGCGCGTGCGGTCCCATGCCACGGCGAACAACACCGCATCAGCCGACCGCCCGATCAGCTTGGTATCCGGCACGGCAAGGACGGGGGGCGTGTCGATCACGATGACATCGTGATCTTGACGCGCGGTCTTTATCAGGCTGTCCATCTGGCGGCTGGACAACACGTCGGCGGTGTTGGTCTGCGCCGCTTCTCCCGGCAGGATCCAGATTCCAAGGCTTTCGTTGCGCACGATTGCCTTGCCCAGAGAACACTTGCCGTCGAGCACGGACAGAAGGCCGGGCCGCGCCGGATCGCGCCGGACCCGGCGCAGCGGGCGGCGGCGGATGTCGGCCTCGATCAGAAGCACCTTCTTGCCGATCCCCGACAGCGAATGCGCCAGCGCCCGCGCCAGCGACGTCTTGCCCTCGTTAGCTGCCGAAGACGTGACCAGCAACACCTGCGGCGCCGGTCCGCCGCCGTGGAACAACGCGGTGCGCAAGTGGCGCATCGCCTCGGCTGCGTGGCTACCGGGCCGCTTGCGCAGGTAGTCGGCAAGCCCGCCCTCGCGCAGACCTCGGATCTTGGGGATCTGGCCCAGCACCGCGTACCCCGCCGCATCCTCGAGCGCCTCGGTCGAGCGCAGGGTTTCCGCCATCGCCTCACGCACAAGGCATTGCGCCGCGGCGGCGAACAGGGCCAGGAAACCGGCCAGCGCGGCGGCCAGCACGGGGCGGGGCGATGCAGGCTCTCCTGGGATTTCCGCCACGGCGAGAAGCCGGGCATCGGCGGTCTGCACCCCGCGCTGGACCGCGGTTTCCTTCATCCGGGCCAGGAAATGTTCATAGATCGCGCGGCTCGCCTCGGCCTCGAGCTTAAGCTGGCCCAGCATCACCATGTCCTGCGATTGCCGGTCGAGCCTGTCTGAGAGGTCCGCCTCCATCTGGCGGAGCGGGCGCAGTTGCGCCTCGTTTCCGGTGGTCGACCGGGTGGCGACGCGCTGGCGGATATCCTTGAGCTGTGCCGACAGGGCGTTGAGCTGCTCGGGGCTGACCAGTTCCATGTTGGCGGCGAACTCCTTGGCCCGGCTGTCCGCTGCCTCAAGCTCCAGCCGCAATTCGGCGACACGGGCGGTCAGCCAGTCGGTCGCGCGCGATGCGTCGTCCTGCTTGAGCGAAACCTGATCGCGCAGGTAGATCTCGACCAGCGTGTTCGCGATACGGGCGGCGGTGGCGGGGTCCAGGCTTTCTGCCGTCACCTCGAAGACCCGGCTGTCGGGAATGTTGCGGATCGCCAGCGTCTGTTCCAGCGTGTCGATGGTTTCGGCAAGGGGTGTGGCGGCGATGGCCGGTTCCTCGGCCCCAAGCACGAGGCGCGCCTGTCCGATTGGGCCGGGCGGCCGCAGCGCCGGGTTGAATTCTGCCATCCGGTCGAGCCCGAGGCTGGTGACGACCTTGCGCAGTAGCGTGCGGGATTGAAGGATCTCGACCTCGGTGTTGACCGCGACCGAGCTGGAGCCCAGCCCGGGCACCATCGCCTCAAAGCTGGGCTGGGACATCGGTTCGGGCGCCATGACGATCTGCGCGGTTGCGCGGTAACGCGGATCGGCGACAAGCAGCGCCCAGACCAGCCCAAGCGTCGTTCCCGCAAGTGTCAGCGCCGACAACCGCAGCCGTGCCCGCCACAGGGTCGCGAACATCGCGGTGAAATCGATGATGTCGCCCCGCGCGGTGTGAGGGTCGTCCGGCCGCGTGCGCAGAATGTCGAACAGCGGGCTGCGCAGCCCCGGGACCGGTGCGTTCATGCGATGCCCTTTCCATAGAAACCGACGCATTGCGCCGACACTAGCCCCGACAAATGGAGCCTTCCTTAACCGCGCTTCGCCATGATGCCCCGACCACAAAGGAGCATCCGCGATGAAGCATGTGTTCTTCGAAGACGAAGCGCTGGCGCTTGACCGGCGAGACCGCGCGATGCGGTATCGAGACGGCTGGAAGCGGGTCATGGATATGGCGGGTGCGCTGATGCTCGCGCTGCTGGCGGGGCCGCTTGTCGCCGTGCTGTGGTGCGTTGTGCGGCTTGATGGCGGGCCGGGGTTCTTTGCGCACCGCCGGGTCGGGCTGGGCGGGCGGTCGTTTCGGTGCTGGAAGTTGCGCACGATGTGCCCCGACGCTGAAACGGTGCTGCGGGCGCATCTTCTGGCAGATCCCGATGCGGCGCGAGAATGGGCGACGACGTACAAGCTGGCCCGCGACCCCAGGGTCACACGGATCGGCGGGATCCTGCGGCGCAGCAGCCTTGATGAACTGCCCCAACTCTGGAACGTGCTGTGCGGCGAGATGAGCCTTGTCGGCCCGCGCCCCGTTCCGCCAGGGGAACTCGGGGCTTACGGCGGCGCGGTCTGGGCCTATACGTCCTGCCGTCCCGGCATCACAGGGCTGTGGCAGGTGTCGGGGCGCAATGCGACCAGCTACAGCGACCGCGTGCGGCTCGATATTCGCTACTTGTGGCGGATGGGGGCCTGGCGCGATCTGGCTATCCTGGCCCGCACCCCGCGCGAGATCCTGCGCCGGTCCGGGCGCTAGGACCGAGGGTTCAGGCCGCCAAGAGGTGCCGCGCGATCAGGTGCCGGGCCGCCACCGTGTGACACAGCAGGGACGCCCCGAACGCCGCGGCAAGCGGGGCCGCACCGGCGGTTGCGGCACAGGAGGCGGCGAGCCCAGCAAGCGGAAGCGAGACACACAAGAGGCCAAGATGCCGCCTCTCCTGTCCCGTCATCGCAAGTGCGAGGCCTGCAGCCCCGGCAACGGCGGGTGACGTGAAGGCGGCCACAAGGACGAAATAGACCGGGGGCACATCGACCGAAGTCACAGGCAGAAGCGCGACGCCGAGACAGGCCAACAGCACCCCAGCGGCGACCGACCAGCGCCGGTAGGACGCGTCGGCGGCCGCGATGGCCGCGCGCAGATCGGGCGGCGCCGCGCGTGCAACCCTCGGTGCGTGGATCAACCGCACGGCATCCTGCGCCAGTGTGACCACCGCGGCGACGCGCCGGGCGGCCAGGTAGACGGCAAGCTGCGCTGGCGGCAGCAGGGCGCCCGCGGCCAGAACGTCGATCTGGGACAGCAACAGCCATCCGGTCTGCGCGCCCCACATCGCGTTCGCCGGGGGCAACGCCCCCGCAAGACAAGGGCTCGGCGCTGCCGCAAAGGCCACTCCCGTGCACAGAACTTGCGCCGCGACGCAGGCGGCAAGTGCTAGGCCGGGATCGCCGGTCAGGCCGAGGGCCGCCGCCGCCAGGACCAAAGACAGAACGGGGCGCCCGCAGCCAGTGACCGCCACCGCAAGACAGGTGCGGCCGTCCGCGCGCAGGACGGCAGCGGCAAGATTTCCGGCACCCGACGACGCGGCAGCGGCGCACAAGGCGACGGCCTCGATCCGCCCCAGTGGAACCAAAGCCATTTCCGCCGCCAGCAGGACCAGCCCGCAAAGCCCTAGCAAAGGTCCCATCCCGCGCCGCAGCCCTGCGCTGAGGGCCGCAGGGGCGCCGCCGGGATCGCGGCTTGCCTCGCGCAGGATGACCTGGGCGGTCCCGGCGCTGACCAGTGCGGCGCCGAGGCCCGCCAGTGACAGGACCAGCAGAACCCGCCCAAGATCTGTAGCAGGCAGGGTCGCGGCCAGCAGCGCCGTCAGCGCAAGCTGCGCCGCCGCGCCGCCCAGACGCAGGGCAAGCACCGTTTTCACCGCGCGCCCCTCGGCCACCGGGCCAGATCCCGCTCGCACAGAAGACCGGCGGGAAGCGCGAGCCAGATCCAGGCCGTGTAGAGCCCGCGATACCCAAGGATGCCGGTGGCGGCCAGCGCGCTTCCGGCGGCAAGAAGGGCGATGGCCGCGCGGCCGGGATCAGGCCAGCGGCGCATGGACCGCACCAGGATCGCCCCGGCAAGGCCAAGATGCAGAACGGCAGGCCAGCCTTCCTCGAAGATGCGGCCGATGACCTGCGAATTCACCCCGTCCGGCAGCGCGCCGAAGGACAAGCCAAGCGTTCGCGCCGTCTCATAGGCGTAGCGGGCGATCTCGTGGTTCTGTCCGATGCCGACGCCGAACAGATCGCCCGTCGCCAGCACCGACACCCCGCCCAGCATGGAGGCAAGGCGCATCGCCCCCGACCGTTCGGCGGATGCACTGGCCAGCCGTTCCACGTACACCGTCTCGACATAGGCGATCAGCAGCACGGCCATGGCACAGACACAGATCAACATGAGGGTCAGGGCATTGGCCGAGGCCCTTGTCGCGATGACCAGCGCGAGCACCAGAGTGACGGGCAACAGTACGATCACGCCGGTCGAGCGGGTCAGCACCAGCGTTGCCGCCAGCCCGATGGCCAGCGGCAGGGCGACAAGCCGCGTGCGTTGACGGCTGGCCGGGTGCACCAGGAACGCGGTGGCGATACTGGCGGCAAGGATCGCATGTACGGCGTAAGTTGATACCTCGGGCATCAACGCAAAGGCCCGTCCGTATTGCGCGGGCAGGCGAAAGGCAAAGTTGTCCCGAAAGTCCAGCGTCTCGCTGCCCAGCACGATCTGCGCGGCGAACAACAGCCCCGACGCGGCAGCGCCCAGCGAGAACCCCAGCAGGAACCCGGCCCGCGCGCCCGAATGCCCCGCAGCGATCGCAAGACCGAGAACGAAGGGAAATGCGAACCACAGCGTCCACACCAGGGTGATCGGGTCTGCGGGGCTGAAGGCGGCGCTTGCCAGCACCGACAGCATCCCGGTGCCCAGGACCGGCAATAACAGTGGCGGCAGGCGCCGCAGGTACATCGCCGCCAGCAGCAGGCCGAACGGTGCCAACAGGTCGAGAGGCTGCAAGGGAAGTCGCAAGCCGGGAACAGCGATCGCGGGACACCAGAGAAATAGTCCGGCCGCAAGCGCCCAAAGCTGCGCAAGGCCGACGCGGCGCATCAGCCTGCAGGTTCCAGGCAGGGCGCAAGTGCCTCGATGATTTCCGCCTCGAACCGCATGGACCGTTCCAGAACGTGCCCTGCCTGCAGCGCCTTGAGCGTCGCCGCGCGCCCTGCATCCGGCATCGTGAAGACGCGCCTTGCCGCCGTGACGGCGCCGCGATGGCACCGAAACCGAAGGGCGTGATCGGGCACCAGTTCGGTGATGCCGCCGCCATCAAAGACCACAGGGACGACGCCCGCCAGGATCATCTCGGCGGCGGCAATCCCGAAGTGTTCGTGCCGATAACAATGAAGGCCAAGCGTCGCCTCTGCCAGCGCGCGCAGTCGGGTCGCGTCATCCGCGTCCGGCAAGAGGCGCACGAACGGCATGTCGTGTGTGAGGGCGCGAAGGTGGCGCAGATGCACGGCGTCGCTGCGCCCGACGATGTCGAGCGTCACGTCTATGCCACCCCGGTGCAAGTCCTGCGCGATGCGGATCGCCTCGTCATGGCGCTTGTTCGGGACAAGCCGACCGAGGCTGACGATGCGCCCGGGAACCCGGGCGATGGCCGGAACGGGCCGGGCCCGGACAGGCGGATAGACGACGCGGCCGCAGGTTTGCGCCCTGCCTAGCGTCCAATCGGAATTTGTGATCGTCAGTGCCGGGTTCGTGCGCCGCCGACCCGCCACGACAATCCCGAGTACGGTGTTCAACCGTTTCAGCCCCCTGTGGATCGGTCCCCGCCCTGCGCAACCGATGGTGTCGAGATGGTCCCTGCGCAGGGATCGAAGCGATGGCGCATGCCGGATTTCGACCCGGGGCACAGGACAATCGGGCCCTTCGCCAAAGCCGAAGATGACCAGATCATGCGTCCCTGCGATCTGCCGGGCCGCACGGGCGACCAGCGCATGTTTCATCAGCGTCAGCCGTGACAGCCCGGGTATCCACGTCGCCGCGCCAAGGGACAGGTCGTGGATGTCCAGCATCCGCACGCTGTGCCCCGCCGTCCGCAATGCCCCGCCAAGCGCATGGACATAATCCTCTGCTCCGCCGCCCGCGCGCAGGTCGGGGTGGCAGACAAGCACCTTCACGCGGCGCACCTGCGCTGGGCGTCGCCCAATGCGCGGCGCAAAAGCGCGACCTCTGCCTCGTGGATCGGGCCGGGGTGATCGTGAAACATCATCCGGCGCAGGACAGGCTTGGCCCGCCGGGGCAGGCTGCGCCGCAACCGGGTCTTGAGCCCGCTCTGGAACAGCCAGGTGTTGAGCGCGGGAAACCGCGGGGCAACGCCTGCATTGCGGGCAAGCCGGGTGCGGTCGAACAGGGTCTCGTCGATGTCGAGGAACGCCGCGATCCGGGCCAGCATCGCGGCCGGATCGCTCGACAGATCCTCGAACCGCAGGGCCAGATGCCGGGGCCCGAACAGCCTTGCCACCAGGGCGACCTTGTCGTCCTGCAGCGAGGGCCGCAGCAGGTAGCACGCACCGGGCGGAAGCGCGCCGGAGCGTTCGAGCGCAAGCTCGTCCTCCAGCGATCCCGTGGCGCGGCCCGTCCGCCGGGCGAGCCGAAAATGCGACAGGGCCCGCCCCAGCGGATCGCGGGTCAGCGTGATCGCCCGCGCGCCGGGATGGGCCGCCGCCAGCGCCGCGACCGCCGAGGGCGACGCAAGATAGCTGGTCGACGCATCGAGAGCCCAAGGCGCCGAGGCTGGACCATACAGCGCTGCATACTGTCCCGGATCACGGAACACGGCGAACTGCACGCGCGGCGGGGACGGGCGGGACAGGAAACGGGCAGGGTCGATGTCGTTCAGGTGCGACGCGGCCACATAAGTTGCCGGGAAATCCCGGGCGGAATAATGGTTCGGCTCCTTCACGCCGGGCGTCCAGACATCGGGATGGCTGTCGAGCCAGGTGAAAACCTGGGTCGAGCCAGCACGCGGGGCCGCCAAGAGGAACAGGTTCGGCGCCCCGGTCATGCCGGCCGTGCCTGCGCCGGAGTGGACGTTCGCCAGCGCGGACCCGACAAGGCGCCGCGCACGAGGCCGATGGCGAATCCGTGGTGGCTGCTTAGCGCAAGACAGGCCACGCGCAGCACAAGGCGGGGGCTGCCCGATGCGAGGCACGCCGCCGCTGACAAGGCGGTGACAAGTGCAAGATAAGCGGCGGGGACCAGCGCGGCGATCGGCAGTCCGGCAAGGCCCAGCCCGGTCCCGATACCCGATCCGGCGACGGCGAGAAGCGGCAGCATCTGGCGCAGTTGGAGAGGCTGGCGGTGCTTGAGCGCTGTGCGCATCCGCCATTCTCCGTTGCGACGCATCTGCCGGAACAGGGCCGACGGGCGTGCGCGTGGGATGTAGTGAACCGGCGCCTCGGCGCAGAACCAGGAGCGGCCACCTTGCGCTGTAAGCCGAAGGTCGAACTCAGCATCCTCATTGGCATCGAAGCCGTCGTCATAGCCGCCCATCGCAAGGAACCGGTCCAGCCGGAACGCCGCATGGTGCCCGTGCCGCGCCCATCCAGACGATCCGCCGCGCCGGTGCTGCGCGCCGCCATGGCCAAGCCAATGCGTCTGAAGGATAGACGATGCCGTCTGCCATGCATCCCCGCCGACCGCTATAAGGGGCACGACGACGCAGTCCGCACCGGTGTCGTTCAACGCGTCCAGCACCGTCCTTGCCCAGCCTTGCGGGTAGCGGGCGTGGGCATCGGCACGGATCATGGCGTCGAAGCCGTCCCGCCGGGCGATCCGCGCTGCGAGGTTGAGCGCCCGCGCCTGCGAGCGGCCCTTGTTGTCGATCAACCTGACATGCGGCGCTGTCGCGGCGATCCGGCGGACGATTTCGCGCGTGGCATCGTCGCTTCCGCCGTCCAGGACGTAGATCGGCAGGGCGCTGCCAAGATCCGAAAGCACGGCCTCGATCGTCGATGCCTCGTTCAGTGCCGGAATGACTATCACGGCGCGCCTGCATGATTTCGCAGCCATTGTTCCACCCCTCGTGGCAAGCTTCTCTGCGCCTGCACTTTAGGGAGCGATCCCTGAATTGCGCCTTAAGCGGCCCGCGCAATTGCCGGGTCCAGAGAAAAATCTGGATAGAATTTGCACAACTCGTCGCGGTAGCGCAGAGCCACGAGCGCCGTGGTTTCGGCATCGTACCAGTCCTGCCAGTCGATGCGCGGCGCGGCGTTGAGGTGCGGGACGCCCCGGCCGATATCCTGCAGAACACTTGCCGCGTCCTCGGCCAGATGTTCGAGGCGCAGGATATGCGACACCAGTGGACGCCCGCCCGCGTCACGTGTCCAGGCCGCCACCGAATAGGTGCCGAACCGGCGCCACCGTTGATGCCTGCGTCCGCCGCCGCCGGGCCCATCCGTCTGCGTGCTGCGCAGCCACTCTGCAAAGCCGGGAACAGGAAGGCCCGCCCGCTGCCGCATTCGCCACACCCCGTCTGCGCGCTGGATCATCCGGTAAAGCGAGACCAGCCGTGCATAGGGATTTCTGATCGTGGTGATGCGGGTGTATCCGGCGAATTCCCACCCGCGCGCGTCGAACACGCGCTTTGCCTCGCGCGGGGGCATGTGCGGATAGAACGGATAAAGTCCACAGGTCTGGCGCCAGGGCACGACAACTTCTTCCGCGACCGGAGACAGCAGGGCCCGAAGACTTTCAGAGCCGGTCTTGGGATTGGAAAAGACGATAAGCCGCCGCGTATGGGAAATAATCATACGCGGCAGGCTAGGGCGCCGAAGTTAATCGGGCGTGTTCGTCAGACTACTTTTTGGCGGGTCTTGCGCCGGGCTTGCGGCCGAGGCCGATCTTCTTGGCGGTTGCCGCGCGCGTCTTGGAATAGTCCGGCGCCACCAGCGGGTAATCCTTGGACAGCTGCCAGCGGTCACGATATTCGGCCGGCGCGAACCCGTGTTCGCTGTTCAGGTGACGCTTGAGCGTCTTGAACGACTTTCCGCACTCGAGGCAGACGATCGCGTCATTGCGAACGGATTGGTCAATCGGAACCGCCGGAGGCTTCTGAGCCTCGACCGTCGGTTCTTCCATGAGGGCTGTTTCTTCTGTCTGGCCACCGTCGAGTGACCGAAGCGTTGCATAAACGCTCTTGATCAGGTCGGGCAAGTCCGCCTGGGACATCTGGTTACGGCTTGCATAGGCCGAAACTATTTCACTCGCCAGGGGAAGGATATCCTGATCGGAATATTCGTTTTCCATTGTTCTCTTCTCATATTTACAGGGGCTGCCTTTTTAGTGCAACGCTTTACTAGATTGTCAAATGGTTTGTAATCTAAATAAGATTATAGGCGAAAAATTACCACCTTGACGCGAAAGTTGCGGGGCAATCTTAACTCTTGAGGGGTGCCTCGGCGCGTTCCATTGATTGACGGCCCGTTGAAACGTAGCGTTCAAAGCCCGCCTTTCGTGCATCCTTGGCGCTATACACGTTGCGCAGGTCGGCAAGTCGGGGCCGTTCCATCTTGCGCGCTAGCTTCTTCAGATCCAGCGCGCGGAATTCATTCCATTCCGTCAACAGAACGAGGGCATCGGCGTTTTGTGCTGCCTTGTAGGGGTCATCCATCCAGTTGACACCGGGCAACAGCGCCTCGCCCTCGCGGCGGCCCTGCGGGTCGATCACCCGGACCTTTGCGCCGCCGCCGACCAGCGCGGGCACGATCGTGAGCGCGGGCGCCTCGCGCATGTCGTCGGTGTTGGGCTTGAAGGTGACGCCAAGCACGGTGATCGTCTTGCCGTTCACCGACCCGTCGCACAGGTCCATGATCTTGTCGATCATGCGGTGTTTGACCTCTTCGTTCACGCGGATCACGGTCTCGACGATGGATTGCGGCACCGCGTGTTCCTGGCCTATCCGGGCCAGCGCGCGGATGTCCTTGGGAAAGCACGATCCGCCGAAACCGGGACCGGCGTGCAGGAACTTGTTGCCGATCCGTCCGTCCAGCCCGATGCCCTTGGCGACTTCCTTCACGTCTGCGCCGACCCGTTCGCACAGCGAAGCTATCTCGTTGATGAAAGTGATCTTCGTCGCCAGAAACGCGTTCGCCGCGTATTTGATCATCTCGGCGGACTCGAGGTCTGTCACCACGATCGGGAAGTCGCGCAGGAACAGCGGGCGGTAGATTTCGGCCATGACATCGCCCGCCCGTTCGGTCTGCACGCCGACCACCACCCGGTCGGGCCGCATGAAATCGTCGATGGCGGCGCCTTCGCGCAGGAACTCGGGGTTGCTGGCGACGTCGAACTCGGCGTCCGGGTTGGCCTTGGCAATGGCCTGTTTCACCTTGCGGTTGGTGCCGACAGGCACCGTCGATTTGGTCACGACCACGGTATAGCCGTCGATGGCCCGCGCGATATCCTCGGCCGCGGCCATCACATAGGTCAGGTCCGCATGGCCATCACCGCGCCGTGTGGGGGTGCCGACGGCGATGAACACCGCCTCGGCCCCGGCCACGGCAGACGCAAGATCGGTGGTGAAGGACAGGCGCCCGGCCTCGACGTTCTTCTTCAGCAGATCGTCCAGCCCGGGCTCGTAGATCGGCACTTCGCCCGCTTCCAGAAGCGCGATCTTGCCTGCGTTCATGTCGACGCAGGTCACGTCATGGCCGAAGTCAGAAAAGCACACCCCCGACACAAGCCCGACGTAACCCGTTCCAACCATCGCTATGCGCATTGTTCTGCCCTGTTGTCTGCTAAAATGGCCAGGTCTTTAATATTTTACGCAATAAACGTGTTCATCGGGAACGAGGTCACGACCTGCGATAGTCGTCGTCGTAGCGAACTATGTCGTCCTCGCCAAGATATGTGCCGGTCTGCACTTCGATCAGGACCATCGGCACACGGCCGGGATTTTCCAGCCGGTGAACAGCGCCCAAGGGGACATGCACGGATTCCGTTTCCGACACGAGGCTGACGGTGTCTCCGACGGTCACGCGGGCGGTGCCGCTGACGACGATCCAGTGTTCGGAGCGGTGCACATGCGATTGCAGCGACAGCTTTGCGCCCGGCTTTACCACGATGCGCTTGACCTGAAACCGCTCCCCAAGCGCCAGAACGTCGAACCAGCCCCAGGGACGATGATCGCGGCGTGACCGCGTGGCCTGTGGCACGCTCCGCGCCTTCATGTCCGCGACCGCCTTCGAGACGTCCTGCACACGGGTCTTGTCGGCGACCAGGACCGCGTCGCCCGTCGCCACCGCAACAATCCCGTCGAGCCCGATGCCGACCAGCTCGATCCCGTCCTCGGCGGTTGCGAGGTAACTGTCCGTGCAATCGATCTGCGTCACCGCCCCGCGCGTGGCAAGCCCGGCATCGTCCGCGCCCGACCGCTGCCAGATCGCGGACCAGCTTCCAAGATCGCTCCACGCTCCGTGATAGGGGATCACGGCAAGGTTCTGCGCCCTTTCCATGATGGCATAATCGATCGAGACGGACCGCACATGCGTCCAGTCCGTTGGGGCGAGCCGCCGGAACATGCCATCATCGCGCGCGTCGTCCGTCGCCTTGGTGACGGTCTCGATCAGGTCCGGCGCGTGAGCCTTGAAGGCGTCCAACATGGTGCGGGCGGCGAACAGGAAGATCCCGGCGTTCCACAGGAACCGGCCCTCGGCCAGCATCGCGGCCGCCGTGTCGCTGCCTGGTTTCTCGACAAAGCCGCGCGGCGTCATCACGCCCCCGTCCGCCGTCGGCGGTGCATCGAGTTCGATGTAGCCAAAGCCGGTTTCCGGCCGGTCCGGGGCAATGCCGAAGCACAGGATCGCGCCATTCTCGGCCGCGGCACGGCCCGTTTGCACCGCATCGACGAAGGCGGCGGGATCGGCAATGGCATGATCCGACGGCGCCACCAGCAACAGCGCGTCGGGATCGTCCCGCAGCGCGTCCAGCACGGCAGCCAGCACGGCGGGGGCGGTGTTGCGCGGCTCGGGTTCGATCAGGATGCGCTCGGGCGGATGACCGATGGCGGCAAGCTGGTCCTGCACCACAAATCGAAAATCCTCGGCGGTGACGACCAGGGGCGGCAGGAACTGTGGCCCGGCAAAGCGCTCCGCGGTAGACTGCAACAGGCTGTCGCCGCCGTCGAAATCGACGAACTGTTTGGGATAGCTTTGCCGAGACACCGGCCAAAGCCTTGTCCCGCTTCCGCCGCACAGGATGACCGGACGGATCGGGCGGAAAGTCGTGAAGTCCGAAGTCATCGTGTGCTCTGCCTGCCCTGACCGTCACGGGTTTCATCGCGGTTAGCAGTAAACAGACGCTTAAGAAAGTCGCATGCCGTCCGCCGTTCCGTGTCTCACCTGCAACGCTTGTGGAAAACTATGGTTGATCGCGCAACGATTGAAGGCGAAAGTCATGACGGGGGCGGGATCATCCCGAATTGGGGTGACCCGATCATCGACTGGGTAAGACGATGCTATTCTATACTGCGGCGAGTCAATTCGCCCTGCCGGACGAAGCGGCCGACCATAGCGGGGCGGTGTCGGTTTCGGCGGCCTGCGGCTTCTCGAAGCTGGATCCCGTGCCGGATTCCGGCGCGGCAGGACTTTCGCCGATGGGGTATTTCCTCGACCGGACCACGAACCTTGCGCCCGCCGCCGAGGACAAGATCCTTCACCTTGCCACCAGGATGGCCCGCATCGTCCAGGATCGCGCGCCAGGCATCGGCGTGCCTGCGATACAGGCGGATATCGCACGGTTCCTGTTCAACGACACCTGCGCCCCTGTGTTGCGCGCCGCTCCTCCCGATGGGCAGTCGGGTATCGGCCCGCTGCCGCGTCCTTTCGTCGAGGCAAGCCTGTCGAACCTGCGCTGCCGTCCTGTCGCGCTTGAAAGCGTCTACGGCGGTGCGCGCCTGCAGGGCAGCCTTGCCTGGCGGCTGCGTGATGTCCTGACCGACCCCGATGATCCTCGCAAGCTGCGTGTCGGCAAGCGCGGCCGGGCGCGCGATCTTTTGCGGCTGCGCGATATCCTTTCCTCTGGTCCGCGCGGGACCTTCGACGATCTGGCACGTTTCATTCCGCCAGAACTCGGGCCGATGTTCTTTGACGAGGCTGGACAGCCGCTCAAGGCGGTGGCGGTGGTCGCGGACCAGCGGCACGCGGCGGACATGCGCCTGTCGCGTATCCTTCTGGCCGTGATCGACGCTCACAATTCGCAGGCGGAACGCGCCGGGTCCGAGGTGGCGCAGGATGATCCGCTAAAGGGTTTCGGCATCGCGCAGTCCGCCGTCGTGCGGGGCTATCGCAGGATGCTTCGTGACGAGTTCCTGCCCGCCGTGGCGGACCCCATCACCATCGAGGAAACCCAACTTCTTGGCGCGCGGGTGTATCGCCAGTTCAAGACTGCGCTCAAGGGCTCTGCCCGCCCCGGAGTGCCAACGGCTTTGGAAGTGGTCTTCGCGATCCTGCCGGTGATCCAGCTTCTGTCCGTCGATGCAGGGGCGCAGTGCCTTGCGGATCATCTGCGCAAGAGCTCGGTCTGCAAGACGTCCGATCCTCTTGGTTTTCAGGATGGTCCGGCGCTGACCAGCGTCTCCGGCGGCACGGTCTCCGACATTCTGGGCGGCGCGCTTGCCGGATCGGCGCCGCATGACAACTCTGTCACCGTCAATCCTGAACGGCAGGCGCTGCGCGACTTCATCCGCCATCACATCGCGCTTGGTCAGCGGCTGAACCTGCCAAGTGCCGAGGATTGCATCAACGCGCTTCAGCTTCTCAACCATCATGTAAAGCCGCCGGAATACGACACCCAGATGCGCAAGTTCGGGCTCGACAAGCTGGTGCAGGCGGAAACCCCGCTGTTCGTCTACCTCTGGGTCGAGGCGCAGGTCGTCGGCAAGGGGCGCAAGCTGGGTCCGCTGGGGTCCAAGCTGCTCGCAGAACACCTGATCGGCCAGCTTGCCGATACAGAGGATGCGCTGACGGGCGCAGGGGCGGACAATCCCTTTGACGACGCGGCGCTTGCATCCACGGTCACGGTCGATGCGCTGACCCTTGCGACCGGACGCGCGCGGGATGCGGGCTGAAGAGCAAGCCTTGCGATTGTGCTGGCGCGACTGCGGGGCTGTGGATAACTTTGAGGGGCTAGCGCGATGCGGGGAACGCTCGTGGCCAACGGCCTGATGCTGAGAACACTGGGCCCCGCCGGGGTCGGCCGGTCGTGGACCGGTCCTCTTGTAGTGACGAACCGGCGCACGGTCGCGCTGTTGTGTATCCTGTCCTTCGATCACGGCAAGACGGAGCGCGACGCATTGGCCAGGCTGCTGTGGGGCGAGACCGGACCCACCGGCCAGCGCAAGCTTGGTGCGCTTCTTCAGGATCTTCGCGCGCTCGATCCCGACCTTGCGGACCTTGTCGGAGAGGATGGCGGCGAGATCGCTGTCCTCTCAAGCGGGCTTCAGAGCGACCTTGACCGGATTTCGGCGGTGCTGGGGGCCGGGACAGTGCCCGATGTGATGATGTCGACCCCGCGCCTCGCCACCCGAATCCTGTCCGGTCTGGACGGAATCACGCCTGATTTCGCGCAATGGGTGGCTGACCTGAGGCTTCGCACGGCGCAGCGCTGGATGACCCTTCTGAGCCACGGCGCGACCAACGACCTTCTCGACTTTCCCGTCCGTCATGCAATGGCCGAGGCGGCACAGCTTCTGGACCCGTTCGATCAGGCAGCGGCACGAAATGCGATGGCCCTGTCGGCGGCCACCGGAAACATCACGCGGGCGCGGCAGGTGCTGGATCGCTTGACCGCGCGTCTTGCCGCGGATGGACTCGCTCCCGATCCCGCAACCCTTGCGCTTGCGCGCGGCCTGCCCGAACAGGGGCCAATGTCACCGGCCGTCGTTGCCCGTGCGGGGGCCAAACGGCGCTACTATCATCAGCGGCCCGACACCGGCCAGCCGGTCGTCGCGGTCCTGCCGTTCACGCTGATCGGCGGGAACGAGGGCGAAAGCAGCCTTCGCACCATGCTTGCCGAAGACATCATCAACCGCCTCTCCACCCAGCGCGACGTGGCCGTGATGTCCGGCAACACGACAATGGGGTTTTCAGAGTCGACGCCGCGCCTGTACGAAAAGCTGCACAAGATGGGCGCGGATTATGCCCTTCTGGGCAGCCTGCACCGGCACGCGGGTGCCTTGCATCTGACCGTGCGCCTGACGGACACCCAAAGCAGCGTCGTCCAGACCGTCGTGCGGCGCGACATCTCGCGGGAGAATCTGCAGACCGTCCAGAACATCGTCTCGACCGGCGTGGTGAATGCCATCGTTCCGGGCCTGCAGGACGTCGAATTGAGGCTGAGCCAGGATGTCAGCATCGACGAATTGACGGTCTACCAGATCGTGCTTCAGGCGCGGCGCGAGATCTTTCGGCTGGAGCGCGATGCGTTCGAACGCGCGGGCGACCTGCTGCAGGAAGCCACGCAGCGCGACCCCTTGTATGCGCCCGCCTACCTGAACCTTGCCGACTGGCACAGCCTGCGGATCGGGCAAGGCTGGTCCGATGACCCCGACGGCGATCAGGCGCGTCTTGTCGAGGCGGCGCTTCGAGCGATCAAGCTGGGCGGCTGGGTGTCGCGGGCCTATGCCGTTCTGGGTCACAACAAGGCGATCTTCGAGAGGGCCTATCCCGAAGCCGAGGTGCTGTTCGAGCACGCGCTCGATCTTGCGCCGCACGATCCCGAAACCTTGCTCTGGACGACGCCCACTGCCGCGTTCACCGGCCGGGCCGAACTGGCGCGCGAAAGAATGGAGCGGGCGATCGCGCTGACCCCGCATGATCCGCTGTATTTCCGCTATGAGCATTTCCTAGCTGTCGCGCTTTACGCGTGCCGTGATCCGCACGAAGCCGTGCGCCATGCCAAGGGCTCGCGCCAGAAAAACCCCAAGTACACGGCGAACCTGCGGCTTCTTGCGGCGGCGCTGGCCGAGCAGGGGGATACGGACGAGGCGCGTCAGGTGGCCGCTGACCTGCTAGCGCTGGAGCCGGGGTTTTCCGTGAAGGCGTTTGAAGCGCGCTCGCCGATTGTCGATCAGGCCCTGCTAGGCGCTTACGGCGCCGCCTTGCGCTTGGCGGGACTTCCCGACTGATCGACGTTTCAAGCTGCGCCAAAGGAAAACGGCCCGCGCGCTGCACGGGCCGTCCTTGTGTCGTTCCAGCGTCCTGTCAGATCAGGAAGTCCGGGTTGTCGGCCAGCATCTTGCCTTCGTGCGCCTTGAGGCTTTCCCGCGCCGCGCGTCCATAGGCCGACGCGTCGATCCGCAGCTCCGGGAACAGGGTCAGCACCTCTTCGCGGGCCTCATCCTCGAGCGCCTCGAAACCCATCTCGCCGGGGTGGAAGCTTTCGGAAGGGGCGCCATTGGCATAGACCAGCTCGTGCGTGTCAAAGAGCATGTGGAAATATTCCACCTCGCCGCCCTCATCCACGAAGATGGTATCGCCGTTCACCAGGTGCTTGGCGGCCACGAGAACCTCGCGGTCGTTGAACAGAAGCTCGGCGCGCCAGCCTTCGACGAGCATCCTGTGCTGTGGCGAGACCAGAAGGTCGCGGTCGTTCTTCATCGCGCCCGCCTTGATCCGGATCGGTGCCAGCCTGCCTTTGGCCGGAACCTTGCGCGATCCGACCCAACGCATCGGCTGCAATCCGTGGTCGCGGGTCACGATCATCTCGCCCACGTCCAGATCCTCGATGGCCTTCTCGCCGGTGGCGGTCTGGATCATCGTGCCGCGGGTGAAGCAGACCACGATTTCCTCGATTTCCGAGAAGACGATGTCCGGCGTCGTGCCGTCGCGGAACTCCACCCGGCCCGAGGTCGAGTTGCCATCGACATCGACGGTATCCACGATGTCGTACTGCTTCAGACCGCGCAGGTTCAGCGTGTCGAAGTCGTCGATATCGCTCGGTTTGGTCGACCCGGTGCCGCCGTCGACGATGTCTCCGCCGTTGAGGTCGATGAACAGGTCGCGGTCGTCGCCACCGGACATGGTGTCGTTGCCGGCCCCGCCCCGCAGGGTGTCGTTGCCCTGCCCGCCGATCAGCGTGTCGGTGCCTTCGCCGCCAAACAGCTGATCGTCATCCCTGCCTCCGTCGATGGTATCGTCGCCATCATCGCCATAGAGGATGTCATCGTCATCCTGCCCGAAGATGCGGTCGTTGCCCGCGCCGCCGCGAATGACATCGAGGCCATTCGTCGGGTCGGGATCGGGCGCGGTCCCCGGTGCCGGATCGTCGATCAGGTTCAGCACGTCCGGGAAGATCGGATCCAGACCGCCATAGATGGTGTCGTCGTCCTCGCCACCGTCGATGTCGTCCGCTCCCTCACCGCCAACGATGAAGTCTTCGCCCTTGCCGCCCTTGATGATGTCGTCATCAAGGCCGCCGTCGATGGTGTCGTCACCGTCGCCGCCGTCGATGAAGTCGTCATCGTCGCCGGTCTTGATCGTGTCGTTGCCTGCGCCGCCAAAGACGGTGTCCTTGTCGTCGTTCGGGTTGCCATCGGCAGGGATCGGCGGAACGTCGGTCGGGTCGGTCAGATCGCCGTCGTTGTTGGTGTCATAGCCGGGGAACCCGCGATCGGGCAGGGCGGTCAGCGGTGTGCCGCCGCTGGTGTCGATGACATCGTCGCCATCGCCGCCGTCCACCGTGTCAGACCCGCCGCCGCCGGTGATGGTGTCGTTGCCATCGCCTGCATTGACCGTATCGTCGCCTCCGCCCGTGTCGACGGTATCGTCGCCGGTCGAGCCGGTGACCGTATCGTCGCCGCCGCCAAGCGTGATGGTCTCGATCTCTTCGAACGTCGTGGTATCTGTTCCGTCGGTGATCGTGCCCGTTTCCGGGGCAGACAAGGTGACGGTCAGATCGTCGCTGATCGGCGCGGTCGTCAGGGTGTCGCCATTGGTCTCGCCGGTCTCGCCACCAATGATCTGGTCGTTGTCGATCCCGTTACCTTCTTCGGCGATGACGAAGACATCGTCGCCCGACCCGCCGTCCACGATGTCGTCGCCAAGACCGGAGTTGATGACGTCATTGCCGCCATTGCCGTAAATCTCGTCGTCGTTCCCGTCGGTGCCGTCGATCTGGTCACCCTGCGCGTCGGTGTAGCCAGGGTTCATGCCCTCGCCTGTCTCCAGGCCGTCCACCGGACCGGGGGGCGCCGGGGGCGGGGGCAGGATGACGTTCTCGATCTCGGTATAGCGGACCGTCACCAACTCGCTGTCGGCGTTGAGATAGCTGAACGTCCCGCTTTCAGAAGCCGGATCGCCGCCGTCTGGGCTGAAGCTTTCCAGCTTCACGCTGCGCAGGTCCAGAACGTCGCCGATCAGGTTTGGCGCGCCCGGGTAATCGTCGTTGGTGGTGTCGGCGCCGCCCTCGTCGGTCTCGCCGCCGGTGATGGTGGCAAAGCCCGGACCGGTGGTTTGGGTTGGATCGACGAAGAACACGTCGTCGCCGCCCTCGCCGCGCGCGGTGTCGAACGCTCCGACGGTGATGGTGTCGTCGTCGCCGCCGCCCTCGATCAGGTCGCCGCCTTCGCCGCCGTCAAGCGTGTCGCTGCCCGCGCCGCCGCCAAGCTGGTCGTTGCCTTCGCCGCCGTTGATCGTGTCGTTACCGGCCTCTCCGAAGAGCGCGTCGTTGTCTGCGCCGCCGTCGATGACGTCATCGCCTGTGCCGCCGAGGATGGTATCGGTTCCGGCCCCGCCGCTAAGCGTGTCGTTGCCTTCCCCGCCCTTGATGGTGTCGTTGCCGACGTTGCCGTCAATGGTGTCGTTGCCGGTGCCGCCGTCGACATCGTCGTTGCCAAGGCCAGCGTCGATGATGTCGTCGCCGCCATTGCCCTCGATCACGTCATCAAGGCCGTCCGCGCCGTCGATGAGGTCGCCGCCGCCATCGGTGGGTCCGTCGGCATCGTCATAGCCCGGTCCCATCGTCTCGCCGAACTCTTCGCCGTCGACGATGCCGTCGGGTGCTTTCGGATCGATCAGGACGTTCTCGATCTGGGTGTAGGCGACGGTGATTTCCTCGCCGTCACCGTTGCGGTAGACGACCACGCCCGCCTCGGGGTCGAGCCCGTCCGGGGTAAAGCTGACCACGTCCACGCCGCGCAGGTCGAGAACGTCGCCAAGGGGCAGCGGAGCGCCCGGGTAATTGTCGTTGGTCGTGTCCGCACCGCCCTCGTCGGTCTCGCCGCCGATGATGCTGATCGAACCCGGGCCGTCTGTGTCGGCCGGATCGACGAAGAACACGTCGTCGCCGCCGCCGCCGATGCCGGTGTCGCCTGCGCCAAGCGTGATCGTGTCGTCATCGCCGCCGCCATCGACAATGTCCGCGCCGAGCCCGCCGTCCAGCGTGTCGGTGCCCGCGCCGCCCAGAAGCTGGTCGTCGCCGTCGCCGCCGGTCAGGGTGTCGTTGCCGGTGCCGCCGTCCAGCTGATCGCCGTCGCCGTTGCCCTGAAGCGTATCGTTGCCTTCGCCGCCGCGCAGGATGTCGGTGCCCGCGCCGCCGATCAGGACGTCGTCGCCGATGCCGCCATCAAGCTGGTCATTGCCCGGGCCGGCCTCAAGCCGGTCATTGCCTTCGCCGCCGTCGAGCTGGTCGTTACCCTCGCCGCCAAGAAGCGTGTCGTCGCCTTCGCCGCCGATCAGAATGTCGTCGCCGTCGTTGCCGTCGATGGTGTCGTTCCCGGTGCCGCCGTCGACGGTGTCGTTGCCCTTGTCCGCGTCGATGGTGTCGTCGCCGCCATTGCCAAGGATGGTGTCGCCGCCGGTGGTGATCTTGTCGCCGCCGCCATCGGTGGGCCCGTCGGCGTCGTCGTAGCCAAGCTCCATCGTCTCGCCGAAGTCCTCGCCGTCGACGACGCCGTCGGGGCCGTTGTTCACCAGCACGTTCTCGATCTCCGAGAAGGTGACGGTGATCGTCTCGCCCTCGTCGTTGAGGTAGCTGAACGTGCCCGCCTCGGGGTCGGTCGGATCAAAGGTCAGATCCGTGACACCCACACCGCGCAGGTCCAGAACGTCGCCGACCGGGTTCGGAGCACCCGGATAGTTATCGTTGGTGGTGTCGGTGCCGCCCTCGTCGGTTTCGCCGCCGATGATGGTGATCGCGCCGGGGCCGTCGGTGTCGGCTGTGTCCACGAAGAACACGTCGTCGCCGCCATTGCCCTGCGCGGTGTCGCCAGAGCCGACGGTGATCGTGTCGTCGTCCCCGCCACCCGAAATCGTGTCGGCACCCTTGCCGCCGCTGATCGTGTCCGACCCGCCCTCGCCAAAGATGACATCGTTGCCGTCACCGCCGTCGATGGTGTCGTCGCCGCCAAGGCCATCGTCCACCGGCGGAGTGCCGGGGGCGTTGAAATAGATGTCGGTGACATAGATGCCCGAGTTGTTGGGGCCGTTCTGGTCATGCTCCAGCACGATCTTGGACACCGGGCCGGGGACCGTGACCTGAAGCGTGTATCCGGCGGCGTTCGGATCGGCATAGCCGCCATTGCTGTCGGCAGTATCGTTGCCCGCAACCGTGTTGCTGTCGACAAGCGTCAGGTTCGCGCCGCCGTCCAGGACGACCTCGATCGGCTGGCCGTTCTTGTCGAAGGCGGTGATACGCACGACGCCGTCGCCGTCGATGTCGTTCACGTTGAAGCTGACATCGGTGACCGCATCAGAGAATTCCCACTGGAAATCCCCTTCGCTGCCCTGACCGCCGGTTTCGGACTTGAGGCCGCTTGTCGCGTCGATGGCTTCGCCATCGCTGTCGATCCCGGTCACGTTCAGCGTGGCGTCGGCGCCTTCGCTGAAGTGATTTCCGGTGTCCTTGGTGCGGGTATAGGTCACCGACACGGTGCCGGTATCCTGTGTGACGGTGCCGTCATACTCGGCGCCCGTCAGGTCCTTCCATTCAAAGCTCTCGCGCGGACCGTCCGTGCCTGGCGAGCCGCCGAGGTCGCCGTTGTCGCCGTAGATGACATCGTCGCCGTCGCCGCCGGTGATCGTGTCATTGCCAGGCGCCACGCCCGAACCGGACGCAGACGTCAGGATCACGTTGTCGATGGCCGCGCCAAGGTTGTCCTCTGCGCCGGTGCCCTCGAACTCGAGCCGGTTGTTGCCGTTGCCCGCCCCGCCCACAAGGCTGAGATTGATCGTCTCGAAGTCGGATTCGCCGGTGTTGCTTGGGTCGATGGTCGCGACCAGCTCGCCCCCCCAGTAGACATTCACCAGGTTTTCGGCCGGGCCGTCCGTCGATGTGAGGTCCTTGGCATCGCTGACGTCGAACTTCAGGTCATAGGTCTGGCCATCGACGATACCGCCGATGTCCTGGCCGATGCGGATGTTGCCTGGGCTGGCATCCATGTCCAGCCAGTTGTCGCCGTCCGTCGCCTCCATGCCGCCGCGGCCGTCGTTGTGAAGGTCGACGTTCTCGGCGGGATCGGTGGTGGTCCAGCCGGGCACGCCGCCGGTGCCGACAAAGCCGTAGCCGGTAGCGGTCATGCCCGAGACGTTCTCGAACGATCCGTTCTGGATCAGGTTCCCGCCGCCATTCGTGCCGCCATCGCCATAGATCGTGTCTTTGCCCGATCCGCCGTCGATGGTGTCGTCGCCGCCATTGCCGAAGATCGTGTCGTCGCCGGTGCCGCCATCGATGATGTCGTCGCCTGCGCCCTGAATTTCCACATCACCCGCGACGACGTCGCCGCCCGCGTCGAAATAAACGTTCGACACCTGCATGTCGCTGTCGGCGTGGCCGACATTGAGGTGCTCGATCTCGATGCGAGAGACGGGGCCCGCGATCTCGACCAGGACCGAGTACTTGGCGTCGCTCGGCGCGCCGCCATTGTCGTGGTCGTCGTCAGATGTGGCTGTGTCGCTTCCCGGCTGACCATCCTTGCTGGACAGTACCACCCCGGTGCCGGCATCCGTCATCGTGACCGGAATCAGGTTGTTGTTGGCGTCATAGGCGCGGATCTGCACCTGAGAGTCGAAATCAAGGTCGCTCACGCGGAAATCGACGTTCGAGACGGCTTCGGAAAAGCCAAGCTCGACCACGGCGCGGTCGTCGTCATCATTCGTCTCAAAGGCCAGGTTGCTGCCCTTGTTGACGGCGCCAAGGCCACCTGTGTCGATGCCGTCGACGTTGCCGTGCGAAGTCTCGTATTCGATTTCCGTGCTCTTGTCGGTCAGAATCCTGAACGACACATCGACCGTTCCGGTGTCCTGCGTGAAATGCGCGGCATCATGCTCGTCGCCGTAGCCGGGCGCCTTGCTCCACTCGAACACTTCGCGGGTCGCGCCGCCAGTTGCGCCGTCGCCAAAGCCGCCGTCGCCATAGATCGTGTCGCTCCCGGCGCTGCCCGAGATCGTGTCGTCGCCCGAGCCGCCGCCGATCAGGTCGTCGCCGCCCGCGCCGTCGATCGTGTCATTGCCGCCGTTGCCGTCGATGATGTCCGCGCCAGCGGTGATCTTGTCGCCGCCGCCATCGTTTGCACCATCGGCGTCGTCATAGCCAAGGCCCATCGTCTCGCCGGATTCCTCGCCGTCGACGACGCCCGTCGCGCCGGACCCAGGGGGGGCGACCACGGGGGCGGCGATGGTGGTGTTGTCGGCGGACTGGTTGGAAAACCAGCCGGAGAAATTGGATTCGGTGACTTCGGTGATCTCGACCTTCGAGATCTGCAGATTGTCGAGCGATCCGTTGTTGTAGAGATCGCTGATGAAGACGTCGCCGTTCTGGTTCTGGATCAGCACGACCTTGATCGTCTGTTCGACCCCGTTGGGGTCGGTCACGACGACGTTCGCCTCGACCGAGGCGTCGGTCTTGGTGGTAAGCGACCCGCTGCCGAGGTTGTAGCTTACCGTGTCGGACGTGCCGAGAAGCGCGTCATCATCCGCCACCGCGCCGTCGCCGCCGTCCTTGAGCGTGGCCGTGACCACCTTCAGCGCCGTATGGTCGACCGACGTTCCGACCAGATCATCGGCCTTTTCCGCATCCGTGTTGTGAAAGAGAAGGCTGCTTTCGCTCGTGTCGATCGAGGCGAAATTGCCAAGGTACACAAGGTTCACGATCTTGGTCGAAGAGAACGTCATAATAGGTCTCCATCACTGCAAGCAGCGGCAGCTGTTCGCTTTCAGTTGAAGGGAGGAGTGCGACCGGCCCCCACGACCGAATCCCGCCATTGTTCCGCCACAAGCTATGCCGTAGATCGGCGATAGCTAACTGCAAATTTACAAAGTTCTTGCGCCAATTACTGCGGATCAGGCAATATACAGGTCCAAAGTATTGCAAATTTACATGCTACAGTGTGGGCGTGGCGCACAATCCCGAACAGCCGACCGGAGTGTTTCTTCAATGAAATCAGTCATCCGAATCAGACAAAGCAGCGGAACGCGGCTGGCCTACTCCGAACAGTTCCTGATGGGCGAGCTGCTGGAAGAGGCGTCGCACGCCTCTGATCCCGACTTCAGCGCGTTCCAGGTGGACACCCTTCGCGGCCTCAACCGGACGTTCGACGCCGATGCCATGTCGGTTGTCCACTGTACGCTGGATGCCAACCAGATGATCGCCTCGATTGCCCGGATGGCGTTTCACAGCATGGCCGAGAACGAGCTGGACGCCTATCGCCGCGTCCAGCACCTTGACGTGACCCGGCCCGCGATCTTTCGCAATGTCGGCACCGCCGTCTTCAACACCGATTTCCGGCCGCTCGACGCCTGGCAAAAGACCGACATCTTCCGCGACTACTACCTGCCGCTGGGAATGCTGCACACCGCCAGCCTTGCCTACGCGGTGCAGAACCTTGCCCGCGCACGGCTGCAGATCACCTATTTCAAGAAGATCGGGCGGCAGTTCGACGCGTCGCTGCACAAGGATGAAGTCGAATTCCTCTCGATCCCGTTCTTCATTGCCTGGTCGTTCCGCTGTGGCCTGATCGACCATGTGACCTGCAAACGCTGGCTGCGGCTGTTGATCGGGCGTACGCCGACGCAGCTTTTCCTGCTGCGCGCGATGGCCTCGATGCCGCGCTATTCGATCGATGTTCTGGCGGACCGCTTCGGTCTGGGCGCGCGGATGGTGAACCACCATTTCGCCGAGGTCTACGACAGCATCCTGCCCGAGCTGGAGGCGCCCTACGAGGTGCCTGGCAACGCCTCGCGCATGGTCGATCTGGCGCAGGCTTTCGGGTTCCTGAGGCTGGCCGGCGACTATCGCGCCAGACCCTGATCGCCTTAGACGGAACGGGCCGCCCTTGCCGGGCGGCCCGTATCCTCCGTGTCCTTCAGATCAGAAGTTCAGCGAGATATCGCGGTGGTTGGCGTTGCACGCTGCAACGTCGAGCGCCTGTTCGCGCGGCAGGCGAGGCTGGCTGCGAAGGCCGATGGTGTCGCGGATCGCGGCCTCGTAGGCGCGCAGGTCCGGCAACAACTCGGCCTCGGCGCGGGTCCGCCATTCGATCTCGCTTTGCAGCAACGCCTGTGCCTCGGCCATGATCGTGTCGGCCTCGTCAAAGTTGCCATCCTCGATCTCGCCGCGGGCGTCCGACAAGAGGCTGCGGATTTCCCGCGCCGCCGGAACGTCTCCGATGGCACTTTCGACCGGGCGGAACACGTCGTCGACCGTATCCTCGTCCAGCGTCGGCGCCGCTTCGCGCAGGCGGTTCAATTCCGCCTCGAACGGGGGAAGCCGGTCTGCAGCAGCGATGATGTCGATCAGTTCAGGCACCGGCTGATAGGCCTGATCCACGGTGCGCTGGAACAGTTGCCGCGCCCTGCGGTCTGCCGACGCAAGTTCGTTGAAGGCGGCCTGCGTGTCCAGCCAGTCGTCCGGGATCTGTGCCTCGAGCGCGGCAAGCTCTTGTTCCCGTTCGGCGATACGCGCCTCAAGCCGGTCGGGGTCGCCAAAGCCGCGCGACAGAAGTGTCCGGGCCTCTTCCAGATTGTCGTTGATCCGGTTCATGTCCCGTTCGATCCGCCGCACGACGGTGTGGACCGGACGGTATTCCGGCGCGGCCTGTTCCATGGCCAGGTCGGCCTCATTGATCTCATTCATCAACGGGATGGCCTGAGCCGCCTTTTCCAGACCTTCCTGCCAATCGCGTGACAGCGAAGCGGGCAGGTAGGACACGTCCAGCCCCTGCGCACGCTCTATCGCCGCCGAGATCTCGTCGCCGCGGTCCTCGAACTCGTCGTGGATGTAGTCGGCGATGCAGTATTGCAGGCCGGGGTTCACTGGCGGCGGGGCCGTCACGGCCAGCAGCGATGTGCGCGCGGGCAGGTAGTTCACCAGCGGCGGGTAGAATGCGACGACGACAAGGGCCAGAAGCTGCAGCCCGATGAAGGCGATCACGCCGCGATAGATCGACACCGTGCGCACCGCCTTTGGAGCGACGCCCCTCAGGTAGAACAGTGCAAAGCCGAAAGGCGGTGTCAGAAAGGACGTCTGGATGTTCAGGCCGATCATGACGCCGAGCCAGACGGCGGTGATGTTCGCCGAAGGATCGGCCAGCAGGATTGGCGCGATGATCGGCACCACGACCACGGCGATCTCGATGAAGTCGAGGAAGAAGCCGAGAACGAAGATCACCAACATGACGATGAAGAACTTCGACCAGAACCCGCCGGGCAATCCGTTCAGGAAGTCCCGGACGAGGTCTTCGCCGCCGAAGGCCCGGAAGGCGGCCGTCAGCATCGCGGCGCCCAGAAGGATGATAAAGACCAGCGACGTCGTCTTGGCCGTTTCCACCATCACCTCGGACAGCGTGTTCTCCATCTTGAAGGCGCGCAGGGCGCTCCAGATCAGCGAGGCGACGACAAGCACGGTGCCAAGGACACCGATGTAGATGCCGGTCATGGTCGCACCCGTGGCAAGCACCTGCTTGATGTTCATCGGGAAATACGCGAGCGCCAGCGCGATCAGGGCAAGCCCCGCAATCGCGAGGGCCGCAGGCACGAAGATGTTGCGCGTTCCGGCCTTGGGCAATCGGTAGCCCGCCATCACCAGCGCACCCGCCGCGCCGATGGCCCCAGCCTGGTTGACCGTCGCGATGCCCGCGATGATCGAGCCGAGCACGAGGAAGATCAGCGCCAGCGGCGGCACCAGCGTCAGGACAACGTCCAGCCAGAACTTGGCGTTGCGCTTGCCCTCGTAGGGCACGGACGGCGCGTCCTTGGGCCGAAGGATGGCGAAGACCAGGATGTAGAGCATGTAAAGCCCGACAAGCACGAGGCCGGGCACGAAGGCGCCAAGGAACATCTCGCCCGCGCTGGTCGAGGTGACGGCGTATTCGCTGGGCAAGGACAGCTCGCCCGTGGACTGCTTGTAGAGCGCCGTGCGGATGGTTCCCGCCTGATCGGACGCCGACGCAAGCTGGTCGGCAAGGATGATGAGAACGATCGATGGCGGGATGATCTGGCCCAGCGTCCCCGACGCGGCGATCGTGCCGGTGGCAAGCTGCGGCGAATAGTTGTTGCGCAGCATCGCGGGCAGAGAGATCAGGCCCATCGCGACCACGGTGGCGCCGACGATGCCAGTGGTGGCGGCCAGCAGCGCGCCGACGAACACCACCGAGATGCCAAGGCCGCCCGGGATCGGGCCAAAGAGTTGCGCCATGGTGACCAGCAGGTCCTCGGCGATCTTGGACCGCTGCAGCATGATGCCCATGAAGATGAACAGCGGAATCGCGATAAGCGTATCCCTGTCGACCTCCCAATAGACCCCTCGAAGGTTGGTCACCCCCGCTGACAGCCATTGTGACGGCCCGCCCGAGTGAAAGAAGATGTCGGTGTTGCCGGCGAACAGATAGCCCGACGCGGCTGCAAGGCCGATGGTCAGGATCGCGGCGCCGGGCAGGGCAAAGGCCACCGGGTAGCCCGAGCCCAGCGCGAACGCCATGATGCCGATGAGGAGAAGAAGGAAGAAGATTTCCATGATGCTGTCCCGGCCTTAGTGTGCGGCTGTGCCGTCGCGCTCGACACGGCCGGGTTCATCCCGCCAGTCGGCAAAGGCTTCGAAGAGGTAGGCGACGAACTGGATCAGCATCGTCGCGGCAAAAATGCCAAGGAAAGCGGCCATCTGGTACTTGATGTACATGCCCGCCGGTCCCGACTGCGAGATCTCGAAGTTGCGCACCGGTGCGTTTATCAGCGACTGCGGTCCGTCAAATCCGATGTAGAGGATCGTCCACGCGGTCACGATGCCCAGCAGAAGCGTTCCGAAGGTGTTGGCGCGGCCCTTGGCGCGCTCCGAGAAGCCGGAATACAGCACATCGACGCGCACATGGCCTTCTGCAAGCAGCGTATGTGCCGAGGCGAAGAGGAACAGCGCGGCATACCAGTAGCGCACGAGATCGCCCATGAACGCCTGTTCATAGGAGAACACGAAGCGCGAAATCACGATCAGCAACTCGGCGACCACGATCAGCAACGCAAGCCAGACAAATCCGAGGCTGCGCGTGAACAGCGCCAGCACGAAGCCCGCGACGATCAGGGGGACATGCACATTCATCGCGGTCCAGCTGGCGCGGGCAAGCCCGACCGACACGCTTTCGGGGAAGAACTGCACCAGCATGCCTTCGATCCGCATGAAGGCGATGGCGGCATCTGCGACGCCGACGAAGAACACGCCGAAGAAGAATGCGCGAATGAGGTAAGCGTTGAAGTCGCTGATCCGTCTGGCCTCGTAACGCAAGGAGCGGTCAGGCGAGGATGCGACGACGACGGCCGGAAGAATGAGGGCGACCAGCAAGAGGACGAGTTGCGTCCACGCGCCCGCGCTGCCACCCGAAAAAGCGTCGAACGCACCGGGAAAATCATAGGCCACGGTCAGGAAGTTGGCGATCTGGTGGGCGGCCAGCAGAAACAGCATGGTCCAGCCGAAGTAGCGCACCAGCGGCGCACGCCGTCCGGTCCTTTCGATGCTTGCGTCGGTCATTGATGTCCCCGGAATTCGGTGCCCGTCCCTGGGCTACCCCAAAAGGCGCGAAAGCCGGGAAACCCGGCTTTCGCTTCTTGGTCTCGCAAGCTGAACTCAGCCCAGGTCGAGAACGCGGTTACGCTGGTTGACGAAGGTCGTCTCGAACTGCGCCATGAAGCCGCCGATCTCGCGCAGCTTCGCCTGGAAGCCGTCGTCGATCCGGGTGGCGAGTTCGGAATGTGCGCGGGTTTCCTCGAACACTTCCGCCGACGCTTCTCCGAAGGCATCCCAAATGTCGTCGTTGAACGCTTCGACCTGCACACCGTGCTCGTCGATCAGGCGCTGCAGGTAGACCCCGTTGAGAGCCGCCGCTTCCTCGTGCGAGGCCGCGAGTTCCATGTAGGACGCCGCAGTGATGACTTCCTTTTCCCAATCGGTCAGGGTGCCCCACCAGGATGCGTTCATGCCGAGGGCAAGACCGCCGCCCGGCTCGTGCATGCCGCCGGTGTAGTAGTACTGCGCCGCTTCGTAGAACTTCATGAAGAAGTCATTGTAGGGGCCGACCCACTCGGTCGCTTCGATCGAGCCCGACACGAGGTTTTCGTAGATCTGGCCGCCCGGAAGCGACACGGTCGACGCGCCGAGTTTGGTCATCACCTGGCCGCCGAGGCCGGGGATACGCATTTTCAGGCCCTGAAGGTCGTCACGGCTTTCGATGCGCTTGTTGAACCAGCCGCCGGCCTGGGTGCCGGTCGAGCCGCAGGCGATGTTTTTGAGGCCGAATTCGCCCGCCAGTTCGTCCCAAAGTTCCTGACCGCCGGCATACTTGATCCAGGCGTTCCACTCGGGCGTGGTCATGCCGAACGGAACCGAGGTGAAATACGCCCATGCCGGGTGCTTGCCGGTCCAGTAGTAGTCGGCGCCGATGTAGGCTTGGCTGTTGCCGGACGCGACTTCGTCGAACGAGTCGAATGCGCCGACGCGCTCGCCCGCAGCGAAGTACTGGGTCTGGATGCGGCCGTCGGACAGCGACGTGATGTTGTCGGACAGGCGCTGGGCCGAGATGCCGAGACCGGGGAAGTCACGCGGCCAGGTCGATACGATCACCATTTCCTTGCGCTCTTGCGCAATGGCGGGGGCTGCCAGGGTTGTGGCAGCGGTGCCGAGCGCGGCGCCCTTCAGAAATTTACGACGTTCCATTGAGTCCATCTCCTCCTTCTGGACAATTCTTTTTTAATTCTTGTCGAGGCCCGCAGTCGGGGGCGGCGAAAGCTTTGCGCGCAACCATCCACAGGCAACTCTTCGGGAACCCTATGGACTAGCCTGCGTTTCGGCAAGATGCTTGTCCGCTGTGTGGAACCCAACAGTGTTGCACCAGTGTTGCTCTTGCTCGCAGACCTATCCGAACGGATGGGAATTCTCGGTCAGGTTTCTTGTTCCTCGCCATCAGGTTGCTCGTCTGCCGCTCGCTTGAGCATTGGCCCAGCATCTGGGCGGCCTGCGCAATCCCTGCCGACATGATTGCTAAGCCGTTGATTCGCGTCATTGCCTTCATTCAGGGTCCGGCGCTTCGGCCCGCTCGGTCATTCCGTAGTCCCGCGTGATGGCATAGATCCGGCCAGCTTCGGTGCCCGGATGACCTGCGACGATGGCGCGCGCCTCGGGCAGGCTGGACGCTGCCGCGACCGACAGGAAATGCCCCGGCCGCGTGACGCTTTCGAAATGGCGCATGTCCTGCGTGGAGGGCGTAGCGGGGGCGATGGCGCTGCGCAGGGTTACGACGAACCGCGCGCTCGTTGAGTCCTCGGCGCGGCTGTCCAGGTCGATCAGGGGGCCGATCCGGATGCGGTATTCCTCGAAATGGACAGAGCGGCCTGCAACCTGGGACTTGCGATGCTCGCGGTCGCGCCGCCATGCAAGGATCGCCGCCTCGTCGCGCCAGTGCTGGTGCGACAGGATCGCCTGCGGATCGTCCAGCCGCCGGAACCGTTCCAGATCCAGCAGGCCATCGTGACGGGCAAGGTGCGGGCGCAGCCGATCGACATGGGCAAAGTAGTGGTCCAGATGGCCCGGTTTAGGCCGCATGTCGAAGAACAGGGCGAGGGTCATGGCGCGTGGTCCTTGGTGCGTGTCTGGCGCGCCGTGAATACCGCGCGCCGAGGGTTGGCGCAAAGCGGGCTATTCGGCGGCATCGCGCCCCTCGAAGATATCCTCGGTCACCGCCGCGACTGCCTCGGCCAGCCGTTCGGCGGCGTCCATCGGCGCCCTGTCCGCGTCCGGCCCGTGGCCCGGCTTTCCGAAGGCCAGCTCCGCGTCGATGGCGGCCTGTGCGACGTGCGCAAACCCCAACGCCCCGGCAGAGCCCGCCAGCAGATGCGCTGCCGCGGCCCGGGTTGCGTCGTCTGCCCCGTCGTCGAGAACCTGTGACACCAGGTCCCGCGCTTCGGCCCTGAACCGGACCACCAGCGCCTTGCGCGCGTCTGCGCCGATGATTTCGTCCACATCGTCGGTTCCCGCCACGGCGTGCCGAAGCGGCGCGAACCCGGCGCCGTGCGGATCGCGGCAGGTCTCGCGCAGCGTATCAAGACGCACCGGCTTGAGCATCACGCCGGTCAGCCCAAAGGCGCGGAACCGCTCGATCTCTTCTGGAAGGGCGTGCGCTGTGACGGCAAGGATCGGGGCGTCGGCGGAAAGCCCTGACTTGCGTATCAGCTGGGCGGCGGTGCATCCGTCCATCACCGGCATCGCCACGTCCATCAGGATCAGGTCATAGGCGTGTTCCCCCGCCAACGTCACCGCCTGCTGTCCGTCCCCGGCTTCGACCACGACATGCCCGTCCAGTTCCAGCATGTCGCGCAGCACGCTGCGCCCGATCTCGTTGTCGTCCGCCAGAAGGATCGTGCGCATCGGCATGTCCTTGGCAGCGGCGGGCTCATACGGGCCGGTCTCGGTGCCGACTTCCGGCGTCAGGACCGGCAGGTCTAGCCAGAACGTGCTGCCCTTGCCAAGGGTGCTGTCCACGCCGATCTCGCCGCCAAGAACGCGCGCAAGGCGCCGAGCGATGCCAAGCCCAAGGCCGGTGCCCGCGATCTCGCCGTGGTGCGACCGGGGGCTGGTCTCGAAATCGTCGAAAATCCGCTCGATCCTGTCGGGATCGATGCCGCGCCCGGTGTCGGTGATGCGGATGCGCAGGATCGTGCCTGCGTCGGCGCCGACCTCTTCGGCGGTCAACTCGATCACGCCGCCCCTTGTGAACTTTACCGCGTTGCCCAGAAGGTTGGACAGCACGCGCCGCAGCTTGTTCGGATCGGTCAGGATGTGGTCGCGCGGCGGTCCGATCCAGCGCCAGCCAATCTGGTTCTCCGCCGTCGCCGCCAGATCGCACTGGCCGCGCACGGCGTCCTCCAGCAGCGCCGACAGATCGACCGGCTCCAACTCGCGGCGCATGTGCCCGGCGTCGTGGCGGGCGACATCCAGAACATCCTCGACATGGTTCAAAAGCAGACGGCCCGAGGTTTCCATGTTCTCGGCATAGCGCGCCTGTTCCGTGCCAAGTCGTGTCTGCAGCAACAGCGCCAGCGACCCGAGCAGCCCGTGCAGCGGCGTGCGTATCTCGTGGCTCATCATGGCAACGAAATCGGTCTTGGCGCGTTCCGTGGCAATGGCCTGATCGCGCGCACTGACCAGCGCGTTCTCTGCCCGCAACTGGATCGAGATGTCGCGGACGAACACCACATAGATGTCGCTGTTCTCAAGCCGGGCGCGTTGCAACGAGAATTCGGCGGGAAACCGGGCACCATCGGTCGTGAGGCCGGACAGCCGAATGCGGCCGCGCCCCGCAAGATGGGCAAGCGCGGCCTGTTCGTCCCGCACCGGCCCGGTGTCGGCCACCAGGATATCCGACAACCGCTTGCCGTAAAGCTCGGGTTCGGTCTGGCCGAACATCGCAACCGCAGCGGCGTTTGCCGTCCTGATCCGTCCCATGCTGTCAGTCACTAGGATCGCGTCGAGCGACGTGGCGACCACCGTGCGCAACCTGTTTGACGTCTCTTGCAGCACGCGCGCCCGCGACTGCGAACTCATCAGAACGCGCACAAGGATGATGGCGACGGCGACAAGAACCAACAGCACGGTGCCGATCACGAGGGCCAGAAGCTGCAAGGTGTTCGAAAGGTTGGTCCGGCGCACTTGCGACAGCGCGACGGAATACGCCTGTCCCTCGACGGCGACGGCGCGAACGTCAGCCTCTGCGGTGCGGATCAGTGCGTTCAGGGTGTCAAGCTGCCCGCGCAGCACCGCGTCGGGTGCGTCGATGATCGGCACGGCCTGTGTCAGAAAGGCATGCACGTCGTCCAGCGCGGATTCGAACACCGGATCGGTGGGCACCGGGCGGTAGCGCGGGCTGTCCGTCACGATGTCGACGCGGCTGTAGAAGATGTCGAAGTTGGTGCGCACCTCGTTCAGATCGAAGCTTGGATCAAGCGCCGCCTCCAGCCCGGAGCTTCTGAGGCGGCCGAATTCCACGTCAAGCTGGGCGACGGACCAGACCGTGCTGTCGGTCGAGGCTGTGCCGAGTGTGCGCAATTCGCGCTGCACGTCGCTGGCCAGCGTGACCAGCACGCTGAGGGCCGCGACCAGGGCGGTCATGGCCAGCACGGGCTTCCAGAAGGTGACGTGCAGGGGCGGCATCATTCATGCAGCAGACGCGGCGGCGCGCAGCCGGTCAAGCCTCAGGGCAGGATCCTGAGACGGTCAAGCTGCCAGATGCTGCGTTGGTAGACCAGTTCGGTCCTGTAGGAGTCATCGAGGTCGTAGGGGTAGACCACCCAAAGCGGACCCTTGTCGCGCACGGACATCGCACCGCCATTGCGTTCATAGGCGATGATTGGCGCGTCAGGCCCGATCTCGTCAAAGGGAATATCGACGGAATAGTCGTTCAGCGCGACCGCCTTGATAAGACGGCCCTCGATGCCGAAATGCGCCAGAAGCTCGGCCAGCGCCACGCCGGTAAACGTCTGCTCACCCGCCGTCCAGATCGTCGTCGTTGTGAAACTGTGTTCCGGCAATGCCTCGAGCATGGCGCGGTCAAAGACGATGGACGTCGAATCGGATCGGCTGGTTTCGGGCAGATCAAGCTCGCCCGAGACTGTCAGAAGGATGTCGTCCTCGGAGATAGGCATCCCCAGAAGGGCGTCGAGCCCGGCTGCCCCCGCTGCCGGACTCGACTGCCCGAGATACGCCGCAAAAATAGCGGTGCAAAGCGCCCTCGGGATGCAATTAAGCGTGACCATGACCATGCCTGGCGCTCCTAGACGCAAGAAGTTGATACGCGGCAATGACGCTTTGCGTCAGGTTGTTTTTGGGATAGGATCATACCCGAACGGGTAGACACCTATGCGGATAGAAGCGTGTCTGCCATCCATTCGTAGCCTATCCGGCGTCGACAACCCATGTCGTCTGGCTAAAGTGCCCGAGTGAAACGAAATATCGTACCAAGAGTGATCGGCCTCCCCATGCGTATCCTGATCGCCGATGACCACGAATTGCTGCGCGATACCCTTTTGCTGTACCTTCGAGGCGCCGGATACGTCGTTGTCGATGTCGGGTCGCTCGATGATGCGATCCTGCGGCTAGAGGACGAGCATTTCGATATCGTGCTGCTCGACTTCAACATGCCGGGCATGGCTGGGCTGGACGGTCTGGGACGGGCGCTCGCCCTTGGCAAAGATGCGAGGATCGCGCTGATTTCCGGCGTCGCGCGCCGCGAGACCGCAGAACAGGCGCTGGCGATGGGCGCGGCGGGGTTCCTGCCCAAGACGCTTTCGGCCAAGTCCTTCGTCAACGCGGTGCAGTTCATGGCTCTGGGCGAGCAGTTCGCGCCGATCGATTTCATGACGGCGCCGGACGACATTATCGATCATCCCTTCGCCGACAAGCTGAGCCGCCGCGAGATGCAGGTGCTCAAGGGCCTGACCGAAGGCAAGTCGAACAAAGAGATCGCGCGCGATCTCGACATTCAGGAACCCACGGTCAAGCTGCACGTCAAGACGCTTTACAAGAAGGTCGGCGCCGCCAACCGGACACAGGCGGCGATGATCGCGCGCGACGCCGGAGTGTTCTGAGCACTGGACCTTCCCGTGTCGCTCGGGTCTGCTGAGGCCAAGGGCAAGACAGGGGGCGACATGGCCGATCTCGAAACACGCATTGCGCAGGGGCGCGGCGATCTGCCTGCCGACTTGGTGCTGCGTGGCGGCAGGGTGCTGGACCTGATCACCGGCGATCTTCTGGACGGGGACGTGGCGATCTGCGGCGATACCATCGTCGGCACCTGCGACGACTACGATGCGGCGCGCATTGTCGATGTCTCCGGCCTGATCCTTGCGCCCGGCTTCATCGACACGCACCTGCACGTCGAATCGAGCCTCGTGACCCCGCTTGAATTCGACCGCTGCGTGACGCCGCGCGGGGTGACGACGGCGATCTGTGACCCGCACGAAATCGCCAATGTCATCGGCGCGGACGGTATCCGCTATTTCCAGCGCGCGTCCGAGCTGACGATGATGGACCTGCGGGTGCAGCTGTCGTCCTGCGTGCCGTCCACACATATGGAAACGGCGGGGGCCGAGTTGTCGGCAGGCGATCTGGCCGCGCTGATGGGGCATCCGTCCGGCATCGGTCTGGCCGAGTTCATGAACTATCCCGGCGTGATCCACCGCGACCCGCAGGCGATGGCGAAACTGGCGCTGTTCGAGGGTGGGCATATCGACGGGCATTGCCCGCTTCTGTCGGGCCGCGACCTGAACGCCTATATCGCCGCAGGCATCCGCACGGAACACGAGGCGACCAGCGCCGCCGAGGCGCGGGAAAAGCTGCAAAAGGGGATGCGCGTGCTGATCCGCGAAGGGTCGGTGTCCAAGGACCTGCACGCCCTGCAACCGCTGCTGACCGAGCGCACCGCGCCCTACATGTGCCTGTGCACGGACGATCGGAACCCGCTCGACATCGGCGAGCATGGGCACCTCGACTACATGATCCGCGAACTGATCCGGCTGGGCACGCCTCCGCTGGCCGCCTACCGCGCCGCCAGCCTGTCGGCGGCCGAAGCGTTCGGGCTCAAGGATCGCGGGCTTATCGCGCCTGGAAAACGGGCGGACATCGTCGCTATCGGCAGTCTGGAAGACTGCGATGCGCGCATGGTCCTCGCCGGGGGCATCGAGGTGACGGACGCAGCCTTTGCCGCGCGCGGCGCGCTCGATCCGGTCGGGCGGCTGTCGGTCAAGGCTCCGGCGGTGACGGCCCGGTCGTTCCGCAACGGCGGCAACCGCGAGGAAACGCCCGTCATCGGCATCCGCGAGGGCCAGATCCTGACCGATCATCTGACCGAGACGATCGCCATCGAGGATGGTGACAAATGCCCTGATCCCGCCCGCGATCTGGTCCGCATCGCCGTGGTCGAACGACACGGGCGCAACGGCAACATCGCCACAGGCTTCGTGCGTGGCTTTGGGCTGAAGGCGGGGGCCATCGCGTCGACCGTGTGCCATGACCACCACAACATCGCCTGCGTCGGCATCGACTATGGCGACATGGCCACCGCAGCGAACCGCCTGGCCGAGATCGAGGGCGGCTTCGTCGTGGTACGGGATGGCGTAGTTCTGGCGGAACTGGCGCTTCCGGTCGCGGGGCTGATGAGCCTCGAGCCGTTCGAGACGGTGCGCGACGGTCTGCGCGATCTGCGCGCTGCCGCGACCGGCCTTGGTGTCACGCTGGAAGAGCCGTTCCTGCAGCTTGCCTTCCTCGCGCTGCCGGTGATCCCGAGCCTCAAGATAACCGACCGCGGGCTGGTCGATGTGATGAGATTCGAGATCATCGGATGAAGGGGCACACCTTGCCAGAGCGATACACCTCGCGCATCGAAGGGATGCGCAGCCTGACCCCCGAGCAGCGTCTTGACGCGATTGCCGAGGCGGCTGGGCTTTCAGACGACGAGCGCGCGGTGGTGTCGGGCGACACGGGCCTGCCCCTGCAGCTTGCCGACGGGATGATCGAGAATGTCATCGGCACCTTTGATCTGCCGCTGGGCGTGGCGACGAATTTCGTGGTGAATGGCAAGGACTACCTTGTTCCGATGGCTGTCGAGGAGCCGTCGGTCGTCGCGGCAGCGTCCTACATGGCGCGGATCGCGCGCGATCATGGCGGCTTTCACGCGCAGGCCGACAGGCCCCTGATGCGGGCGCAGGTTCAGGTGCTTGGCGTGCCCGATCCCAATGCCGCACGGCACCGGCTGCTGGCTGAACGACAAGCGCTGATCGCGGCGGCGAATTCCCGCGACAAGGTCCTGACCGATCTGGGCGGCGGCTGCATCGACATCGAGGTGCATACCTTCCCCGAAACCGCCGTCGGGCCGATGGTCGTCATGCACCTGATCGTCGATGTGCGCGACGCGATGGGCGCGAACACCGTCAACACGATGGCCGAGTTTCTGGCCCCGCAGGTCGAGGCGATCACCGGCGGCAAGGTGCGGCTGCGCATCCTGTCGAACCTGGCCGACCTGCGGCTGGTGCGCGCGCGGGTCGAGTTGCCCGCCGCGGCGCTGACAACCGACGCGCTGGACGGGGCAGAGGTTGCTCAAGGCATGGTCGAAGCCTGCGTGCTGGCGCAGATCGACCCCTACCGCGCCGCCACCCACAACAAGGGCATCATGAACGGCATCGATCCCGTGGTGGTCGCTACCGGCAACGACTGGCGCGCGATCGAGGCGGGGGCACATGCCTATGCGGCGCGGTCAGGTCGCTACACCGCGCTGACGGCGTGGGAGAGGCGCGCGGATGGCGGGCTGGTTGGCACCATCGAACTGCCCATGGCGCTTGGCCTCGTGGGCGGCGCCACGCGCACGCATCCGGCAGCGCGCGCGGCGCTGAAACTGCTCGCCGTGGATAGCGCGGCGGAACTGGCCGAGGTCACGGCTGCGGTCGGTCTTGCGCAGAACATGGCGGCGCTGCGTGCGCTGGCGACCGAGGGCATCCAGCGCGGGCACATGGCGCTTCACGCCCGCAACATCGCCATTACGGCCGGGGCCACGGGGGGCGAAGTCGACCGCATTGCCCGGGCGCTCGTGGCCGAGCGTGACATCACCGTGACCCGCGCGAAAGAGCTGCTTGCGGGTAGCTAGCTGGGCCTGCCGCCGTCAGGCGGCGGCCTTCTGCGCCAGGAGCCGCGCCGCCAGATGGTGCCAGATCACCAGCGCCGCGCCAAGAACAAGCCCGACCGTCATCGGCCCTGGCGTCTTCCACAGGATCAACACGGCAAGGATCAGGCGCACCGCGATTTCCCACCGGGACAGCCGCGCCGCGTCGTAACGCGCAAGCGCCGAGGCGACCAGATACAGCGCCGCCAGCAGCCGGGCGAGCAGCAGGCCAAGCGCCGCGTAGTCCGGCTGCCCGGTATAGCCCTCGATCAGCCGTTTCGCGCCCGTGGCGTCGGTGATCGTCACCGCCTCTTCGATCAGCAACAGCTCTGGATACCAGGCGAAGACGAAGGGGATCGTGAACATCACAATGCCCACCCGCACGGCGGCAAGGCCGGTCCGCATCGGGTCGACCTTGGTGATCGACGCGGCAGCAAAGGCCGCCACCGCGACGGGCGGCGTGATCGCCGAGGCGACCGCGAAGTAGAAGACGAACAGATGCGCCGTGAACACCGCGACGCCAAGCTGCGACAACAGCGGGCCAAGCAGAAGCGCGACGTTCACATAGGCGGGCACTGTCGGCATTCCCATGCCCAGAAGGATCGCCAGCAGCATCGCCGAGGTCAGCGCCAGCATCAGGTAGAAGCCGCCCGAGATCGGGATGTCGTAGCCGAGGATGTAGATATGCGTCGCGTTTTCCAGCCACGAAGTGACGGCGCGGGTGATTTCCCCGGTCAGTCCGCTTTCGTTCAGGAAGGACGCGATGATCGACACCGCGAACAACAGCAGGAACAGCCGCGACAGCAAAAGCCCCGCATCCGCCAGCGCCGAGAGAATGCGGCGCGGCGCGCGGCGCGTGCCGGGATCTAGGAACAGCAGCGGGATCAACACGGCGACTGCCCACCAGCCCGCCGACACCGCGTCGCCGGTGGCGTTGACGGCGGTGCGCAGCACCGGGTTCAGGTCGACCGCGCGCAGCACGTCGCCGCGCAGTTCCGTTTCAACTCCCATCAGCCAGCCAAGGGGGCCAAGGCCGACAAGGTCCTTGTTGCCCAGCAGCAGCCACAGGATGACCGAGATCGGGCCGAAGATGATGATGAGGTTGAACCAGTCCTGCCGGTGCATCTTCAGATCGTCCGGCACATCTCGGATCGCCTCGATCCCCTGCCTGCGGGCCTGGAACACGACCGCAAGGAAGATCGACGCGAAGAACGCCATCGCGGGCAGGAAGGCCGCGACGATCACCTTGTCATAGGGCACCGCCGTCAGCGCCACGAGCACGAAGGCCGCGATGCCCATGACAGGCGGCATGATCTGCCCGCCTGACGAGGCCGCCGCCTCGACGCCGCCCGCGAAGTAGGGGTTGAAGCCGTTGCGCTGCATCATCGGGATGGTCAGGCGCCCGGTGGACAGCACGTTCACCACCGGCCCGCCCGAGATCGTGCCGAACATCGCCGAGGACATGATCGCCGCGTGTGCAGGGCCGCCGCGCAGCCGCCGGGTCATCGACACCGCGAACTTGATCAGCGACGTGCCGCCCGCCGAGGCTCCGAACAGCGCGCCAAGGACGACATAGGGAAAGACCTCGTTCACGACGATGTCCATGAAGCGGCCCATGAATCCGTCTGCCGTGATGAACACGTTCGCGGCCTTCTGCTGCGCGGCCGCCATGACGTCGCCGCCATCCGCGCCCAGCTTGGTCAGAAGAAAGTTGTTCGACGACAGGTCCAGGGCCCAGATCGCCGCCGTCATCACGGTGTAGGCCACGATCAGCGAAGCGACGATCACCAGCGGCAGGCCCCAGACCCGCGCGTTGTAGACGAAAAAGCCGAAGATGATGATGAACAGCAGCGGGATCAGCCAGTTGCCGAACGTCGCCTGGCAATCGGGGACCTCGGCGCCAAGGCTGAGACCGGGGATCTGGACCGACCGCGCCTCTTCGATCAGGCGGGCGCGTTCACCGCTGATCTGGTCGAACAGGCACACGCTGTCGATCTCGGACAGGTAGCCGATGGACCCAAGCGCAGTCGCCGCGATCAGGCCCGCGTCGATCAACAGGCCCAGCAAGGCCAGATGCGGCTTTTCGGCCTTCCACGCGCGGAAGAACGAGTTTTCCAGCACGACGATGGTCATCATCACCATGAAGACGGCAGGAAAGAAGTATTCCTTGGGATAGCCCGAAATCCGCAAAAGCGGCCGCCCCGTGACCTCGCGTGCCCAGGCCTGCAGGCCGGCGATTTCCGGAAGGGTGTTCGCAAGCCCGACAAGGATCAGGGCAAGGGCGAGGAACCGGGCCGCGCGCAATGCGGTGTCCTGCCCCGAAGGCGGCGGTGCGAAAGTCTCGGACATGGGCGGGGTTCCCGAAATCAGGGGTGCCCCGGCAGCGCGCGCCGCCGGGGCAGGGGGATCAGGGCTTCAGGCAGTCGGCGACGGTGCGTCCGGCTTCCTCGAACGCCCGGATCGCGCCGGGATGCATCTTGATCGTGACCGCGCCGCAGGCCCCCTGCGACACGCCGTCGAGATCGCCGAACGACAGGTTCAGGTTCGGCGCGAAGGGCGCCCCCGAGTTCATCCGGTCCTCGCTGGACAGGAAGGCCTTGGTGATCTGGTAGGCCAGATCCTCGTCCATGCTGGCCGATACGCTTTCGGCAAAGGCCGTGTTCCAGGTGTCAAAGGTGTCGTCGTCGGTCACGACCGTGATGTCCATGCCGTCATAGAAGGCGCGGTATTCCTCGACCGGCATCGAAAAGGGCGAGTGCCCCGGCGCGGACATCACCGCCTTGCCCATGTCGGAGGCAAGGATATCCGAGGGGATGTCGTAAAGCGTCATTCCGCCCGCAGCGACCATTTGCGTGATCCGCCCCGAAGGCAGGCCCTCGGGCGCCACGAAAGCATCGACCGCGCCGCCGGTGACGTCGCCGACGACCTCGTTCCATTCCGACTGCACGCCCTCGTAGCCTTCGCCTTCCTTGAGGCCGGTCACGAGTTCGATGAAGGTCCGCCCGTCGGTCAGTGCTGCGCCGCGCGGCGGGCCGTTCCAGATGCGCTTGCCCTCAAGGCTGTCCCAGCCCTGAACAGAGCCGGAATTATAGTGGCCGAGCAGGTGGTGCGAGCTGGCGTAGAAGAACAGGGCCTGCACGCCCGACGCCAGTTCCGCGCCCTTCTCGGGGCCGACGCCGGCATAGGGACCGATACCGCGGCCCAGAAGGAAATGGATGATGAGCGGCACCGGCGACATGTCGAGCCGGTTCTCGGCCACTGCCTGAAGCGAATTTGTAAGGGTCGCGCCCTCGGTGATCTGGACGTTTGCGACGCCCGCTTCGTTCAGCACCGCGGCCAGCGTGGCGTCGACGTATTGCGGCGGCGAGGCGGTGCCCGAGGTCTCTGCGGTCAACGTGACCTGTGCGGATACGGCAAGCGGAGCGGCCGCAACAAGCGCGGCCAGTGCGATAGTCTTTTTCATGTCATCCTCCCTGTGCGCGGCGGGCTGGTCGTGCCTGTAGCGCGTATGTCCCCCGTCCTCCCCGGGGTTGTTCAAGAGGCTGGCGAAAATTATGTGACTTGTCACGCATTATCTGTTTCTCTCGCTGCAAATCCTCAAGAGAGACCATCATGGCCCGCGATACCGAGACAGAAATGACCGCCTTCGAGGCGCGCAAGGTTGACCTGGAGCGATCGATTTTCGCCCGGATGTTCCGCGCTTCGCATGCGGCCCGAAAGCAGGGTCAGAAGATCCTGCAGCAGATCTCTGGCCTGTCCGTGGTCGAATGGCGGATCATCTGGGATCTGCACGAAGTCGGCCCTTTGCGGATCAGCGAACTGGCCGAGTTGATCGGCATCGACCGCAGCCTGGTCAGCCGTGCCCTTCCCGCGATGGAAAAGGCGGGGCTTGTCACGCTGACCCGAGGGGCTTCGGATGCCCGGCAGGTCATCGTCCGGCTGACCGACGCCGGAGAAGACCGCTATGCCCAATGCACTGCCGCGATGGGGCGCCGCAGGGCCGACGCACAAAAGGCGTTCACCGCCGAGGAACTGGACCTGTTCCTAAGCTTTCTCGACCGCTTCGAGGTGGTGGTCGACCAGCCGCCAGAGCTGTATTCGCGTATCAGGGAGTGACACGGCGAACGGCGGGGTTCAGCGTTCCGTCCGCGATCCAGCCGTCGAGAATCGCCAGAACGCTGTCCGCGAAAACCTGATCGTTGATGTGGCCGTCGACTTCGGTCAACTGCACCGCTCCGGTCATTTCGCGGCGCACCTCATCCGTCATCGCCGCCAGCCCGTCCGGGTCGTGCGCCACGTCGCCCGGGCGATCCCACTCCTCGACGCCGCCAAGCGGCATCAGGAAATGCACGGGACCCTTGGCCGCCCTGAGACGCGCGGCGATGTCCCGGACCAGCGCCCGGCGCTCGTCGGGCGACAGGCCGGACGACTTGATAAGCCTGTTGTGGGCGTGGAACGGGCGGTCGGCGTAGGCGGGCGGGATGTCCTGCCAGCCGGCAAAATCGATCAGGTCGGCGCAGCCCGGCGCCACGATCTGCGGCACGCCGCGCGCACCCGCGTTCGTCAGGCGGTCGGGCCCGGCATTGGCCACCGATCCGACCATCAGGTTGCCAAGCTCGGGCAGGGCAAGGTCCAGCACGGCGGCGAAATAGCCCTGCCGCGCCAGCGCCTCGAACGCCATGCCGCCCATTCCCGTGGCGTGGAACACCGCAACTTCGAAGCCGCGCTCTTCAAGCGGGTCTTTCAGTAGTTTCATGTATTTCAGGCAGGACGAGCCGAGCGATGTCATCCCGATCACCGGTCGGCTCTTGGCGGGCGGCTCGACCGCCTGCGCCGCCCCCAGCACCGCCCCCGCCGCCTGGCTGAGCGACGACTTGCACACCGAGTTGAGGCCATAGAGCCCGCCTGCCCACAGGATCATCTGCAGGTCCGGTGACAGCCGGTCCGCCGGGATCAGCGCCGAGAACGCCACTGTCGAGACGACGACCTTGGGCACGCCCATCGGCAGCGCCTGCGCGCAGTCGAGCGCCAGATCGGTGCCCATCGTGCCGCCAAGTGCCAGCATCCCGTCGATCCGGCCCTCTGCATGCAGCTGAGCGGTCAGCACCGCCGCGCCTGCCGCCATGACCTGCATCGCCGCGTTCTCGTCCCCCAGCGCGATCACTTCGGCGATGGTCGATCCGCCAGCCTTCGCCACGTCGTGCTTCGAGATGTCGGTGGCCTCGGCCGGATCGCCCAGAACGCTGACGTCCATGGACAGCACCTTGCCGCCAAGCGACGCGATGCGCCCGCAGATGTACTGCAATTCGTCGTCCTTGGTGTCATAGGTGCCGATGACGAGGATGGTCTTGGTCATCTTGCTCTCCCTCTGGCTTGATCCGCATCGTTGCGTCTGCAACGATGTCGTGCAAGCATTTTTGGCGCGGTTCCCGAAAGGACAGGATCATGGATCAGGCACGGATCGACTCCTTGCGCGCACAGCCGGTGGCGCCGGTTCAGCATATCATCGATGGGGTGTCCCGGCCTGCCTCGGATGGCGGAACGATGGACGTGATCTCGCCGCTTGACGGGCAGGTCCTGACGCAGATGGCGCGGGGCACGGCGCGGGATGCAGAAGATGCGGTTGCCGCGGCGCGCCGCGCCTTCGACGACGGGCGTTGGGCCGGGCTTGCCCCCGCCGCGCGCAAGGCGGTCTTGCTGCGCTGGGCCGCGCTGATCGAGGCGAACGCGCTGGAGCTTGCGGTTCTCGGCGTGCGCGACAATGGCACCGAGATCGGCATGGCGTTCAAGGCCGAGCCGATGTCCGCCGCCGGAACCATTCGCTACTACGCCGAGGCGCTCGACAAGATCTACGGAGAGATCGCGCCGACCTCGCCCGACGTGCTGGGGCTGATCCACCGCGAGCCGGTGGGCGTTGTTGGCGCGATCGTGCCGTGGAACTTCCCGCTGATGATCGGCGCGTGGAAGCTGGGGCCCGCGCTGGCCGCCGGGTGCAGCGTGGTGCTGAAACCCGCCGAAACCGCGTCGCTGTCGCTTCTGCGGATGTGCGAGCTGGGGCAAGAGGCGGGCTTGCCGCCCGGCGTCCTGAACGTCGTCACCGGCGAAGGCGGCGTCGTGGGGCAGGCAATCTCGGAATCGATGGATGTCGACGTTCTGGTCTTCACCGGCTCTGGTCCGACCGGCCGCCGCCTGATGGAGGCCTCGGCCCGGTCCAACATGAAGCGCGTGTATCTGGAACTTGGCGGCAAATCCCCCAACATCGTCTTCGCCGACGCCCCCGATCTCGACGAGGCGGCAAAGGTGTCGGCGGCGGGCATCTTCCGCAACTCGGGGCAGGTCTGCGTTGCCGGATCGCGCCTGCTGGTCGAACGCAGCATCCACGACGCCTTTGTCGAAAGGCTGGTCGCGGCGGCGGAGCGGATGAAGATGGGCGATCCGCTTGATCCGGCGACGAACGCGGGCGCGGTGAACAGCCTGCGGCAGCTGGATCAGAACCTTGCCTTCGTCGCCGAGGCGCAGGCGGCGGGGCGGCGCGTGCTGACCGGCGGCACCCGCATCCTCGAGGAGACGGGGGGCTACTACATGGCCCCGACCGTGGTGGCGGACGTGGACCCGGCAGACCGCATCGCGCAGGACGAAGTGTTCGGGCCGGTGCTGGCCGTGATCCCCTTCGATACCGAGGACGAGGCCATCGCCATCGCCAATGGCACCGACTTCGGCCTCGCTGCCGCGGTCTGGACGGCGAACCTGTCGCGGGCGCACCGGATGGTGCGGCGCATCAGGGCAGGGGTTGTGCATGTGAACACCTACGGCGGCGCCGATGCGACGGTTCCGCTGGGCGGTGTCAAGCAATCGGGCAACGGCCACGACAAGTCGCTGCATGCCTTCGAGAAGTACCTCGACCTCAAGACCGCGTGGATCAAGCTCTAGCCTTTCGGCAACAGGCGCGGGCCGAACCGCACGCGCCCGATTGCACACGCGCCGCTTCCGGCGGCATCGTCTGCACGACCCAAACGACGGAATCCCGCGCATGTCCCGCACGATCCACCTGATGAACGGCCCGAACCTGAATCTTCTGGGCAAGCGCCAGCCGGACGTCTACGGCCACGAGACGCTGGACGATGTGGAACGCCGGTGCCGCGCCGTTCTCGCCGAAGGCTTTGACCTCAAGATGATCCAGTCGAACCACGAAGGCGCCATCGTCGATGCGATCCACACCGCCCGCGATGAGGCGGTAGGCATCGTCATCAACCCTGGTGCCTATTCGCACACCTCCATCGCGATCCTCGACGCGCTCAACACCTTCGAGGGGCCGGTGATCGAGGTGCACATCTCGAACATCCACAAGCGCGAGAGCTTTCGGCATCATTCCTACGTCTCGCTCCGCGCGGACGGGGTGATCGCCGGGCTGGGGATCGATGGCTACGAGGCGGCCGTTCGGCGCATCTGCGCGATGCTGCCTGCTTGAGGGCTACGGAAGGGGCGGATTTTCGACCTCGACCTGCCCAATAAATAGGCAAGACTGGATATTCCCTGACTTTCTGCCCTGACGGCCCCGGCAGGCAGGCGGGTCGGGGTGCGCTGTATTGAAACCCGCGCCGCGGCCCTCACCTTCTACTCCCATGACAGATCATTCTTGTTCCTGCAGCGCGGCGCCGGTGGCGCGGCGCGCGCGTCGCTTCGGTATTTCCCATGAAACTTGAACCCCTTGGCGCCAGCCCTGTCCCGCAGATCGCGTGTCCCTATGCCTCGCTCGCCGTTCTGGGCGCGGGAAGCTGGGGCACCGCCCTGGCCGCGACCGCCCGCAACGCCGGTGTCGCGGTCACGCTTTGGGGGCGGTCGGACAACACCATCCAGACGATCACCACGCGGCATGAGAACACCCGCTATCTACCAGGTGTGACGCTGCCGAAAGGGCTGATGGCGACAACCGACATGGCCGCCGCTGTTCAGGGCGCCGAAGCGGTGGTGCTTGTGGTGCCGTCGTCGCAGCTGCGCGAGGTGGCCCGCCAACTGGCCGGCGTGATCGCGCCCGGCACGCCGGTCGCCGTGTGCGCCAAGGGAATCGAGCGGGACACCGGCCTCCTGATGACGCAGATCGCCGAGGCCGAACTTGGCCCGCGCCCCGTTGGCGTGCTCTCCGGGCCGACCTTTGCCCGCGAGACGGCGCTGGGCCATCCGACCGCTGCGACGGTGGCGTTCCCGTTCTCCTACGCCGACCGCATCAGCCCCGAAGAGTCGACCGCCGCGCGCTTTGCGGTGTCGTTCAGCACCGAGGCGTTTCGCACCTATGTCTCCGACGACGTCACAGGGGTCGAGATCGGCGGCGCGGTCAAGAACGTGATCGCCATCGCCTGCGGGATGATGACCGGCGCGGGTTTTGCCGAGAACACGCGCGCGGCGCTGATCACGCGCGGGCTGGACGAGATGATGCAGCTTGCCGTCGCGCTGGGCGGGCGCCGCGAAACGCTGACCGGCCTGTCGGGACTGGGCGATCTGTCGCTGACCTGTTCCAGCCTTACGTCCCGCAACATGGCGCTTGGCGAACAACTGGGCCGCGGGATCGCACGCGGTGACTGCTTCGAGGGCCGTCCGGTCGTGGTCGAGGGCGAGCACAACGCGGTCTCGGTCACCGACCTTGCCGGGCGTCTTGGCCTTGCGATGCCGATCTGTGAGGCCGTGCGCGCCATCGTGGTCGGGGGGCGCCCGATCGGGGAAACCTTTGCCGAACTCTGGGCCCGGCCCATCGAATCCGAGGTGCGCGCGATGGAGCTTTGCCTAGATCATCCGGCGTCGGACAAGGCTGTCGCAGCGCTTGCGCAAAGGATGGCTTGAGAATGCGAGACGACACAAAGGACACCGGCATCGCGGGCAAGACCTTTGTTCTGGCGACCGATCTGGACGGCACGTTCCTGGGCGGCACCGAGGCAGACCGCCAAGGCCTGTATGACTGGATCGAGGCGCGGCGCGACAGCGTCGGGCTGGTCTTCGTCACCGGGCGCGATCCGGCCTTCATCGCGCATCTGTGCGAGGGTCGCGGTGTGCCGCGCCCGGACTACGTCATCGGCGACGTCGGCACGACGATCGCGCGGATGGGCGAACACGGGCAGCCGCAGCCGATCCCCGAGCTTGAGGCGCAAATCGCCGCGCTGTGGGACGATGCGGGCGGGCGGGTGCGCGCCGCTCTGGACGGAGCGCCGGGCCTCACGCTGCAGCCGACCGCGTTCCGGTACCGGGTCAGCTATGACCTTGATCCCGCGCACTACGATGCGTCGGCAGAGGCGACGATCCGCGCTATGGGCCATGATGTTCTGATCTCGGACAACCGGTTCTTCGACGTGCTGCCGAAGGGGATCAGCAAGGGGCCATCCTTGCTGCGGTTCCTCGACCGTTTCGGGATCGACCGCGCCCGCTGCCTTGCTGCGGGCGACACGCTGAACGATCTGTCGATGCTGCTGGCCGGGGTGCCCGCCGTCGCCGTGGGCGGCGCGGAAAAGGCGCTGGTCGCCGAACTGGCAGGTGCGCCGCACGTTCATCTTGCCGAAGGGATCGGAGCCGCAGGCATCGCCGAAGCGATCCGAACCTTCGCGCTTCATCCAGACCCCCAGAGGTAATTACATGTCTTCCGAACTTGTCATCGTCTATCACCGCCAGCCCTATGAAGAGGTCGAGGAGGACGGAAAGACCGTCCTGCGCGAGAACAAGAGCCCCAACGGAATCGTACCGACGCTGAAAAGTTTCTTCGGCTCGGTCGACCGGGGCGCCTGGATCGCGTGGAAGCTGGCGGACGACCCGTCGAACCCCGGCTTCGAGCAGGTGGTCGAAATCGAGGACGAGCACGGCAAATATTCCGTGTCACGCCTTCCGCTGTCGCCAGACCAGGTGCGCGAATTCTACCACGTCACCTCGAAAGAAGCGTTCTGGCCGATCCTTCACAGCTTCAAGGAGCGCTACAACTACGACCCTGTCGATTGGCCCAACTTTCGGCAGGTGAACTGGCAATTCGCCGAGGCCGCTGCCGCCGAGGCTGCCGAGAACGCGCTGGTCTGGATTCACGACTATAACCTGTGGCTGGTGCCCGGCTATCTGCGCAAGCTGCGCCCCGACCTGCGCATCGCCTTCTTCCACCATACGCCGTTCCCGGCGGCCGACATGTTCAACGTGCTGCCGTGGCGGCGCGAGATCGTCGAAAGCTTGCTGGCCTGCGATGTCGTCGGGTTCCACATTCCGCGCTACGCGGACAATTTCGTATCGGTCGCGCGCAGCCTGCTCGAGGTCGACGTGATCGAGCGGGTGAAGGTCGGCGAGGACATGATTTCGGAAGGCACGGCGCTGACCGAACGGCAGGTGCCGACGCGGATCCGCTATCACGACCACGAGATTGCGATCAGCGTCGCGCCGGCAGGCGTCGACGTGGAGTTCATCGAAAGCCGGGCGAAGGCCGCCGAGAACCTTGAGCGTGCGGCCGCGATCCGCGAGGACCTGGGCGACTGCAAGCTGGTGCTGTCGGTCGGGCGCACCGACTACACCAAGGGCGGCGTCGAGCAACTCGCCAGCTTCGAGCGGCTGCTGGAACAGCGCCCCGAGTTGATCGGCAAGGTGCGGCTGATGCATGTCTCGGTCAGCGCCAATCGCAACATGGTCGCCTACAACGAGGTGCAGGAAGCCATCGAATCCACGGCGGGCCGCATCAACGGCCGGTTCGGCACGCTGGAATGGCAGCCGATCTCGCTCATCTCGCGCGCAATTCCGTTCTCGGAGCTTGTGGCCTATTACCAGTCCGCGGATGTTGCCTGGATCACGCCTCTGGCCGACGGCATGAACCTTGTCGCCAAGGAATTCGTCGCCTCGCGCACGGACGGCGACGGCGTGCTCGTCCTGTCCGAGTTCGCGGGTGCGGCGGTCGAGATGGGATCGGCGGTGATCACCAACCCGTTCTCGAACCGGTCGATGGACACCGCCATCTCGCTGGCGCTGGAGATGCCCGAGGCCGAACGACGGACGCGGATGAAGGAGTTGCGCCGCATCGTCGGATTGCACGATATCCGGTTCTGGGCGGATGCCATCCGCGTCTCGTTCGACGAGGCGGGCGGTCTGAAAGGGGTGCGTCCCGCGGCCTGATCTGGCGGCCGGCGGACGGTGCGCGGGCGAGGATGACAGCGGCCAAGAAACCGCCTAAGACTACGGCGCCCCGCCCCCGCTTCGGGCATTCCAGTTCCATATGAGAAAGCCCGATGTTCGCCTGGTTCGAACGCCGCATCGACCCCTATCCGCAGGACATGCCGCAGATGCCGCCCGCATCCCTGTGGCGGTTCATGCTGCACTACAGCCGGGGGGCGCTGCCGTGGCTGGGGTTGCTGGCGGCGGGGTCGGGCATGATCGCGTTGATCGAGGTGATGCTGTTCGGCTGGCTGGGCGACATCATCGACCGGCTTGGCGACACTCCGCGCGCAGAGTTCTGGGCACAGGAAGGCGCGCAGATCGCGATGATCGCCGTCGTTCTTCTGATCGTGTTGCCGCTGTTGAACCTCGTCACCTCGCTGATCCTGCACCAGTCGCTGATGGGCAACTTTCCGCAGCGCATCCGCTGGCAGGCGCACCGCTACCTGCTGCGCCAGTCGATCGGCTATTTCCACGACGAGTTCTCTGGCCGGATCTCGCAGCGGCTGATGCAGACCGCGCTGGCCGTGCGCGAGGTCGCCATGAAGATCATGGACGTCGGCAGCTACGTTCTGATCTATTTCCTTGGTGCGCTGATCCTTGCGGCCAGCCAGGACTGGCGGCTGGCGATCCCGTTCCTGCTGTGGGCGGCGGCCTATGGCGCCATGCTGTGGCAGATCGTGCCGCGCCTTGGCCGGATCGCGCAAGCGCAGGCCGACGCCCGCAGCGCGATGACTGGGCGGATCGTCGACAGCTACACCAACATCGCCACGGTCAAGCTGTTCTCGCATTCCGACCGCGAGGAACGCTGGATGCATGAGGGCATGGACCAGTTCCTGCAGACGGTCTACCGCCAGATGCGCCTGTCCAGCCTGCAGGACATCGTCCTCAACCTCATCAACGTCTGGCTTGTCGCCTCGGTCGCGGGGCTTGGGCTGTGGCTGTGGTCGCAGGGGGCTGCCCAAGTGGGCGCGGTTGTCGTCGCCGTGCCTCTGGCGCTGCGGCTGAACAACATGGCGCACTGGATCATGTGGGAATTCGCCGCCCTGTTCGAGAACATCGGCACCGTGCGCGACGGGATCACCAGCCTTGCCCTGCCGCGCGAGGTCGGCGATGCGCCCGGCGCCGTGCCGTTGCAGGCCGGGCCGGGCGCGGTGCGGTTCGACAATGTCACCTTCCGTTATCGCGGGCTGGGGCAGGCCCAGCCGCTTCCCGTGCTCGACGAGCTGACGCTGCACCTGCGCCCCGGCGAGCGGGTGGGGCTGGTGGGCCGGTCGGGCGCGGGAAAATCCACACTCATCAACCTCTTGCTGCGATTCCACGATATCGAACATGGCACGATCACCATCGACGGGCAGGACGTTCGCAGCGTCACGCAGGATAGCCTGCGCGCAGCAATCGGCGTGGTGACGCAGGACAGCGCGCTTCTGCACCGCTCGGTGCGCGAGAACATCGCCTATGGTCGCCCCGACGCCACCGAGGCGCAGATCGAGGCCGCCCTGCGCACGGCCGAAGCGGATGGATTTGTGCCCGACCTTGTCGACAGCCGGGGAAGGCGCGGGCTTGATGCCCATGTCGGCGAGAGGGGCGTGAAACTGTCGGGCGGCCAGCGCCAGCGCATCGCCATTGCGCGCGTCGCATTGAAAGACGCACCGATCCTGGTTCTGGACGAGGCGACCAGTGCGCTCGACAGTGAGGTCGAAGCGGCGATCCAGTCGCGGCTTGCGGCCCTGATGGAGGGCAAGACGGTGATCGCCATCGCGCACCGCCTGTCGACCATCGCGGCGATGGACCGTCTGGTGGTGATGGACAATGGCCGCATCATCGAACAGGGGCCGCACACCCAGCTGATCGCGCAAGGCGGGCTCTATGCGCGGCTGTGGCAGCGGCAATCCGGCGGCTTCCTTGCGGCGGACGATTAGGGGCGGGGGACCTTTCGCATCTTGCCCCGAAATGGCTTGACCATGGCAAGATGCCAATTCTATCGTAAAATTTGACATTGCGCGCGTAAAATATTCTTTCGAAGAACCTTGCACGCCGGCAAGTTGCCCGCGCAGGTCCAGTCATTGAGACGGGGAAGGAGGCGATGACCATGCGCAAGATCCGCAACATGGAAGAATTCGCCGAGGTCAGCGGCATCTCGCGGCCGACGGTGTCAAAATATTTCCACGACCCCGACAGCGTGCGGGACAGCACGCGCAAGCGCATCGAGGCGGCGCTTGCGAAATACGATTACCGGCCCAACATGTTCGCGGTGAACCAGAACCGCAAGCTGACCAAGAACGTCGGCATCGTGGTGCCCTACCTTGCCGATCCCTATTTCGCAGAGATCGCGCGCAACATCGAGGAACGCTGCATCGAGGCGGGATTTCACCCCTCGCTGTTCAGCGCGCATGGCAAGCCCGAGCTTGAGAATGCGATCCTCGACAACCTGCGTGCGCTCAAGCCCGCGGGCGTTCTGTTCGCTCCGTTGGGACGGCGCAATTCGGACAAGAAGGTCATCGAGGATTTTTGCCGCGATGTGCCGACGATCCTTTTCGACAGCAATATCGAGGGGGTAGGCGCAGCGTTCATCGGGTCGGACAACGCCAGCTTCGTCAACCAGACAGTCGACTACCTGCATCGTTCCGGCGACATCCCGTGCTTTTTCGAGATGCGGTATCCGGCGAACCCCAATGCCATCCGGCGGCGCGATGCCTATATCGCGGCGATGGACCGGCTGGGAATGGAGCCGCATGTCGTCGCGGTCGAGGGCACCGGTTGGGCCTTTGAGGAAATCGGGCGGCAAGGCGCGCTGAAGCTGCTGGAAAGCGACGCACTGCCGACGCGCACCGTCCTGTGCAGCAATGACCGGCTGGCCATCGGGTTCCTGTCGGCATGCTATGACAGGGGGATCGTGGTCGGCTTTGGTCCCGACTGCGACCTGCGCGTCGCCTCGATGGACGACCACCCCTATTCGCGGTTCACCTGCCCGCCGCTGACCACGGCCGCGCATGACTATGACGCTGTCGCGCGGCTGACGGTCGAGACCCTGCTCAAGCTGATCGAATCGGACGGAACGCTCGGTGAGCGCTATGAGCGGCTGATCTCGACCCGCCTGATCCTGCGCGCATCCGCCTGAAGGAGCCTATTATTTTCGCGCGTAAAATTTCTGTTGACCGCGCGTATTGTTTTCGCGCACCCTAGCGGACACATCCAAAGGGAGGATACCGGATGCACCTCAAGAACGCACTTCGTGCGGGGACCGCGATCACGCTGCTCACCGCCACCTCGGCATTCGCCGCAAGCCACGCCACAACGCTGACCATCGCGACCGTGAACAACGGCGACATGGTTCGCATGCAGGGCCTGACTGCTGATTTCACTGAACAGAACCCCGGTATCGCCCTCGAGTGGGTCACGCTGGAAGAGAACGTCCTGCGCCAGAACGTGACCACCGACATCTCGACCGGTGGCGGCCAGTATGACGTCATCACCATCGGCACCTACGAGGTTCCGATCTGGGGCGCGAACGACTGGCTGGTTTCGCTGTCCGACGGCATGGCCGAGGACTGGGATCAGGGCGACCTGCTGCCCGCGATCGCTGGCGGCCTCACCATCGACGGCGAACTTTATGCCGCGCCGTTCTACGGCGAATCCTCGATGGTCATGTACCGCACCGACCTGATGGAAGCCGCCGGGCTGGAAATGCCCGAAGCGCCGACCTGGCAGTTCATCCGTGAAGCGGCGGCCGCAATGACCGACCGCGACAACGAGATCAACGGCATCTGCGCCCGCGGCAAGGCCGGCTGGGGCGAGAACATGGCCTTCCTGACCGCCATGTCCAACAGCTTTGGCGCGCGCTGGTTCGATGCCGACTGGAACGCCCAGTTCGACGGCGAAGCCTGGGCCAACACGCTCAACTTCTACCTGGACATGATGAACGAGTCCGGTCCCGCTGGCGCCGGCAACAACGGCTTCAACGAGAACCTGACCCTGTTCCAACAGGGCAAGTGCGGCATGTGGATCGACGCGACCGTCGCGGCATCCTTCGTGACCAACCCGAACGACTCGACCGTCGCCGACAAGGTCGGCTTTGCTCTGGCGCCGGACACGGGCCTTGGCAAGCGCGGCAACTGGCTCTGGGCATGGTCGCTGGCCATCCCGGCGTCTTCGGAAAAGGTCGAAGCGGCCAAGACCTTCATCAGCTGGGCAACCTCGAAAGGCTATACCGAGCTTGTTGCGGCCAACGAAGGCTGGGCGAACGTTCCTCCGGGCACGCGTTCCTCGCTCTACCAGAACGAGGAATACCTGGCGGCTGCACCGTTCGCACAGATGACGCTGAACAGCATCAACTCGGCTGACCCGACCAACCCGACGGTCGATCCGGTGCCCTACACCGGCGTGCAGTTCGTCGCGATCCCGGAATTCGCGGGCATCGCAACCCAGGTCGGTCAGCAGTTCTCTGCGGCGCTTGCCGGGCAGCAGTCGGCTGAAGAAGCCCTTGCCAACGCGCAAGAGCTGACCACCGACGAAATGGAAGCCGCCGGCTACTAAGTCTGGCGCTTCGAGGCGGGGCTTCATGCCCCGCCTCATTCCTACCCTTGTACCAGTTCCGAACGGTTTTTTCGTGGACGCCAGCGCGGCGTCTTCGCAAGCGCCGCTTGTCCCGAAGTCGCCGTTGCCTAAGGAGCCTGACCCATGGCCACCCAGCATTCCAGAGCCGCCGCAAGGCTGATGATCACTCCAGCCGTCTTCGTGCTGCTGGTGTGGATGCTGATCCCGCTGTGCATGACGCTGTATTTCTCCTTTGCCGACTACCGGCCGATGCGCGCCACCTTCGAACCCTGGATCGGGTTCGAGAATTACGGCCGCTTCCTGACCTCGTCCGCCTTCACGTCGTCGATCGTGACGACCCTGCAGATGGTCGGCGGCATCCTGTGCATCACCATCGGCGGCGGTGTACTGATGGCACTGCTTCTGGATCAACCGATCTTCGGGCAGGGTATCGTCCGAATTCTCGTGATCGCGCCGTTCTTCGTGATGCCCACGGTGTCGGCGCTGGTCTGGAAGAACATGTTTTTCAACGTCGACAACGGGCTGTTCTCCTACGCCTACAAGGCGCTTGGAATGCAACCCTTCGACTTTCTGTCGCAAGCACCGCTGTTCTCGATCATCGTCATCGTGGCATGGCAATGGCTGCCCTTCGCGACGCTGATCCTGTTGACTGCCGTGCAGTCGCTGTCGAGCGAGCAGCTTGAAGCCGCCGAGATGGACGGCGCGCCCGCGCTCAGCCGGTTCCGCCACATCATCCTGCCGCATCTCAGCCGCGCGATCACCGTCGTGATCCTGATCCAGACGATCTTTCTTCTGTCGATCTTCGCCGAGATCTTCGTGACTACGAACGGCGCCTTCGGCACCCGGACGCTGACCTACCTGGTCTACCAGCGCGTGCTGGAAAGCCAGAACATCGGCCTTGGCTCTGCCGGTGGCATCATCGCCGTGATCCTTGCCAACATCGTCGCGATCTTCCTGATGCGGATCGTCGGCAAGAACCTCGACACCTGAGGAGGAACCACAATGGCCCGCGCTATCAGCACCAACAAGAAGATTATGTGGACCTCGCTCGCCTGGGGCTTTGGCCTGGTGATGTTCTTCCCGATCCTGTGGACCTTCCTGACCTCGTTCAAGTCAGAGGCCACGGCAATCGCGGACCCGCCGGTATGGTTCCTGTTCGACTGGACGCTCGAGAATTACACGGCCGTGCAAGAGCGGTCGAACTATCCGCTCGCGCTGAGCAACTCGATCATCATCGCGGTGGGCTCGACCATCCTTGGCATCCTGATCGCGGTGCCCGCGGCCTGGGCGATGGCCTTTGTGCCCGGCAAGCGCACCAAGGACGTGCTGTTGTGGATGCTGTCGACCAAGATGCTGCCCGCTGTCGGCGTGCTTTATCCGCTGGTCCTGCTGGCCAAATGGCTGGGCGTGATGGACAGCCGCATCCTCTTGATCGTGGTGCTGATGCTCATCAACCTGCCGATCATCGTCTGGATGCTTTACACCTACTTCCGCGAAATCCCGGGCGAAATCCTGGAAGCCGCGCGCATGGACGGTGCCAGCCTGCGCAACGAGATCATCTATGTGCTGACGCCCATGGCCGTGCCGGGGATCGCCTCGACCATCCTGCTGAACATCATCCTGGCCTGGAACGAGGCGTTCTGGACCATCCTTCTGACCACCGTGGACGCCGCGCCGCTGACCAAGTTCATCGCCAGTTTCTCGGCGCCCGAGGGCCTGTTCTACGCCAAGCTGTCGGCGGCTTCGATGATGGCCATTGCGCCGATCCTCATCATGGGCTGGTTCAGCCAGAAACAACTCGTCCGGGGCCTGACCTTCGGCGCCGTCAAATAGGGCCCTCAACGCAGCGCAAGCGATAGGGCAATAAAAGGGAAGCACCCCATGGGACGCATCACGCTTGAGAAAGTTCAGAAGAAGTTCGGCGAAGTCGAGGTCATCCCGCCGCTGGACCTGACCATCGAGGATGGCGAGTTCGTCGTCTTCGTCGGCCCGTCGGGCTGCGGCAAGTCCACGCTTCTGCGCCTGATCGCAGGGCTGGAAGACGTGTCGGACGGCGAGATCCGCATCGACGGCAAGCCCGCGACCGACCTGCCGCCCGCCAAGCGCGGCCTTGCGATGGTGTTCCAGTCCTACGCGCTTTACCCGCACATGACGGTGCGCAAGAACATCGCGTTCCCGATGAAGATGGCCGGGATGGACCAGGCCGAACAGGACCGCCGCATCGCCAAGGCCGCTGGCGCGTTGAACCTGACCGACTACCTCGACCGGCGCCCCGGGCAGCTTTCGGGCGGCCAGCGCCAGCGCGTCGCGATCGGCCGTGCCATCGTGCGGGAACCTGCGGCGTTCCTGTTCGACGAGCCCTTGTCGAACCTCGATGCCGCGCTGCGGGTCGGGATGCGGATGGAAATCTCCGAACTGCACAAGTCGCTTGAGACGACGATGATCTACGTCACCCATGACCAGGTCGAAGCGATGACCATGGCCGACAAGATCGTCGTCCTGCGCGCCGGTCATATCGAGCAGGTCGGCTCACCGCTCGAGCTTTACAAGGCACCGCGCAACGTCTTCGTCGCAGGGTTCATCGGCTCGCCCAAGATGAACCTGCTGGGCGGCAGCCACGCCGCAGCGCATGATTGCACCACCATCGGCATCCGGCCAGAACATCTGGATGTCGTCGCCTCGGGCGGCACGTTCACGGGCCGTGTCGGCGTGGCCGAGCATCTGGGGTCGGACACCTTCTTTCACGTCCATGTCGATGGCATTGCCGAGCCGATGACGGTGCGCGCAGGGGGCGAGGTCGGCCTTACGCATGGCGACACGATCCACCTTGTTCCGCAGGCCGACAAGGTCCACCGCTTTGATGACAAGGGTCTGCGCATCGCATGAGCCGCCTTGCCGCAAAGTCCGCCCTGATCACCGGGGCCGCGCGTGGCGTTGGCAAGGGCTTTGCCGCCGCCTACCTGCGCGAAGGCGCCACCGTGGCAATTGCGGACATCAACCTTGAGGCGGCGACGGCCACCGCTACAGAGCTTGGAGACGCGGCCTATGCCGTGCATCTCGATGTCACGCGGCAGGACAGCATCGATGCGGCCATCGCGGCCGTGGTCCAGAAATCCGGGCGGCTGGACATCCTGATAAACAACGCCGCGCTGTTCGATGCCGCCGAGACGGTGGACATCACCCGCGACAGCTATGATCGCCTTTACGCCGTAAACGTCGCCGGAACCCTCTTTACGATGCAGGCCGCCGCACGCCAGATGATCGCGCAAGGTCAGGGCGGCAAGATCATCAACATGGCCAGCCAGGCGGGGCGCCGGGGCGAGCCTCTGGTTCTTGTCTACTGCTCGACCAAGGCCGCCGTGATCTCGATGACGCAGTCGGCAGGGCTGAACCTGATCCGCCACGGGATCAACGTGAACGCCATCGCGCCCGGCGTTGTCGACGGTGAGCACTGGGATCACGTCGACAGCATGTTCGCCCGTCTCGAAGGCAAGGCGCCGGGCCAGAAGAAGGCCGAGGTTGCGGCGGGGGTGCCTGCCGGGCGCTTTGCCGTGCCGGACGATCTGACCGGGATGGCCGTTTTCCTCGCCTCGGCCGAGGCCGATTACATCGTATCGCAATGCTACAACGTCGATGGTGGCCAATGGATGAGCTGACCGTCCCCGGCTCGCTGACTCTGTCCGAAGGAAACCCGATGCCCGTCCCGCTTTCGCTGGCCACCCTGCCTGATCTGCCGCCTGCGGTGCGGGTGCCGTCCTATGCGCGCGCCGACTTGACGCCGGGGATCGTGCACATCGGCCTTGGCAACTTTCATCGAGCGCATCAGGCATGGTATCTGCACCGCCTGATGGACGCCGGGCAGGCACTGGACTGGGCGATCGTCGGCGCAGGGGTGCGGGCACCCGACGCGGCGATGCGCGACGCGCTGCTGGCGCAGGATTGCCTGACGACACTGATCGAGCTTGATCCGGCGGGCCGGTCTGCGGAAGTCACCGGCGCAATGATCGACTTCGTTCCTGTCGAAGACGGCAACGCTCCGCTGATCGCCCGCATGACCGATCCCGCGATCCGCATCGTGGCGCTGACGGTCACGGAGGGCGGGTATTTCCAGACCGCTGACGGCGGCTTCGACGCAGCTCACCCCGATATTGTTCACGACGCCGCGCACCCTGACGTTCCCCGCACCGCCTTCGGCGCCATCGTCGCGGCACTGGGCCGCCGCCGCGCGGCAGGGCAGGGGCCGTTCACCTGCCAGTCCTGCGACAATCTGCAAGGCAACGGCGACATCACCCGGCGCGCGGTCGTCGGGCTGGCCCGCCTGTCCGACCCCGGCCTTGCCGACTGGATCGACGCCAATGCCACCTTCCCCAATGCGATGGTCGATTGCATCGTGCCTGCGACCGGCCCGTCCGAACGCGCGATGGCCCGCGACCTGGGCATCGCAGACAATGCGCCGGTGACCCACGAGAATTTCCGCCAATGGGTCATCGAAGACCGGTTCTGTGCGGGCCGCCCGCCCTGGGAAGACGCAGGCGCAACGATCACGGACGATGTGCATCCCTTCGAGGCGATGAAGCTGCGTTGCCTGAATGCCGGCCACCAGATCCTTGCCAACGCCGGGGAATTGCTGGGGGTCGAGACGATCGCGGGCTGCATGGCGCATCCGGCCATCCACGCGCTGTTCCGCAAGGTCGAACTGCAAGAGATCGTGCCACATGTGGCCGATGTGCCCGGCATGACCGCTACGGCGTATGTCGATCTGATCGACGCGCGCTTTGCCAATCCGCAGATTCGCGACACGGTGCGCCGCGTCGCCTTTGACGGATCATCGCGGCACCCCGGTTTCCTGCTGCCGGTGCTGCGCGATGCTTTGAAGGCCGGAACCTCGATCGAGGGGCTGGCGCTGTGCGAAGCGCTGTGGGCGCGGATGTGCGCCGGAACGCGTGAAGACGGGTCGATCATCGCACCGAACGATCCGCATTGGGACACACTGACCGCAGCCGCGATAGCGGCGCGCACCCGGCCCTCGGCATGGCTGGAGCAGCGGCAGTTCTATGACGATCTGGCGGATGATCCCCGCCTGACAGAGACGTTCGACCGGTGGCTGGCCCTGATCTGGCAAGACGGAACCGAGGCCGCGCTACACACCTTCCGGTAAGCGCTGGTCCTGGGACCGTGACACATCGGCCGGGCCAGGCCGCTCCGGGGTTTCCTCGGGGCGGCCGTTCCGTTTCTCGCCCAGCATCAGCATGGCGGGCGTCAACACAAGCGTCAGCATTGTTGCCACGACAAGACCACCGACGATGGCGCTGGACAGTTCCGTCCAGTATTGCGTCGACGGCGCGCCGAACACGATCTCGCGCGTGAAGAAGTTGAGGTTCATGCCCAGCACCATCGGCATGAGACCCAGCGCCGTTGTGATCGAGGTCAGCATCACCGGCCTCAAACGTTGCGCGCCGGTGCGCAGGGCCGCCTCGCGCGGGGACAGGCCCGACCGCTTGAGGTCATTGTAGGTGTCGATCAGAACGATGTTGTTGTTCACCACGATGCCCGCCAGCGCGATCACCCCGATGCCGCCCATCACCACGCCGAAAGGCCGCCCGGTGACGATCAGACCCAGAAGCACCCCGGCCACCGAGAACACGATGGCGCTCATCACCACGAAGGCCTGGTAGAAGTTGTTGAACTGCAGTACGAGGATCACGAGCATCAGAAGGATCGCCGCCACAAAGGCGCTGGCCAGGAATGTCATCGTCTCGGCCTGATCCTCTGCCTCGCCCGCGAAGCTGTAACTTACGCCGTCAGGCAAGTCGGCCGAGTCGAGCGCGGATTGCAGCGCGTTGATCTGGTCGTTCACCAGCTTGTCGGGTGCGACGTTCGCCTCGATGGTCACGACGCGCTGCTCGTCGATGCGGGTGATCGTGCCGGTCCTTTCGGACGGGGCGAAGGTCACGAAGTTCGACACGGGAACCAGCCCCGCCGAGGTCGGCACGCGCAGGTTTCCAAGCTCTGCCAGCGATCTGTCTTCGGCGGGGAACCGCACGCGTATGTCCAACTCGCCGTCCGCATCCTCGGGCCGGTAGTCGGCGACCGCGATGCCTTGCGTCAAAAGCTGGACCGCCTGGCCCAGAAGGCTGACGTCGGCGCCGTAGCGTGCAGCCTCGGCGCGGTCGACAAGGATCGACACCTCGACGCCGGGCAGGGGGCGGGTGTCGGTGACGTCGGTAAAGCCGCCGATCCTGTCCATGATCTCCAACACCTCCTCGACCGCTTCGGCCTGGACGGCGGGATTGCGCGCGGCGATCTGCAGGTTGACCGGCTTGCCGCTGGTCGGACCGCCGCTTTCCGTCTGCACCTGCACGTCGATCCCGGCGATATCGGCCACATCGCGGCGGATCTCTGCGCCGATCTCTGCGGCGGGGCGGCGGGTGTCCCATTCGGTCAGCTCAAGCTGCAGGGTCCCGATGGTTTCCTCGTCGCCCTGGCCCGCGCTCATCGTCGAGCGGGCGTAGGTTGTCTGGATCTCGCCGTAGTCCTGCAGGCGCTGTTCCACCTGGCGCACCAGCGCGTCGCGCTCGTAGATCGAAAAGTTGTCGCGCGCGCGCACCTGCACCTGCATGAATTCCGGCTCGACCGAGGGGAAGAACGACAGGCCCTTGCCGAACTGGCCATAGAGGCCGAAGCCGCTCAGCAGCAGCGCCAGTGCCAGAAGCGCGGTGGCCCCCGGACGCAGGATCGCCCATTCCAGCAGCCGGACATAGGCGCCGGTCATCCCGCCGATGCGCCTGGGATCGCCCTGTTCGGCGTCGTGCAGCGCCCGCTTTGCCTCTGCCTTCTGCGGCTGTCTCTTGCCGATCAGACCGCCAAGGACGGGGATGAAGATCAGCGCCATGAAGAGCGACGCGAACAGCGTCAGGATCACCGTGATCGGCAGGAATTTCATGAACTCGCCCACCATGCCGGACCAGAACAGCAGCGGAAAGAACACGCTCAGCGTCGTCGCGGTCGATGCGATGACCGGCCACGCCATGCGTTTCGCCGCGGCGGCATAGGCCTCGCGCGGGGAATCGCCGTCTTGCAACCTGCGGTCGGCCAGTTCCGTCGTGACGATTGCGCCGTCCACCAACATCCCCACGACAAGGATCAACGAGAACAGCACGACGATGTTCATCGTGTAGCCCATCGCCCAAAGCGCGGTGACACCAGCGAGGAAGGCGCCGGGGATCGCAAGCCCCACAAGGATCGCCGAGCGCAGGCCAAGCGCGAAGACGATCACGATCATCACCAGGATCACGGCGGCGATCACGTTCGCCTCAAGATCGGACAGCAGGGTTTCCACCTGTTCGGACTGGTCCTGCAGATACGTCACCTCGACACTGTCGGGCCAGTCGGCGCGCAGGTCCTCAAGCGCCGATTTCGTGGCGGCCACGGTGTCGATGATGTTCGCGCCGGACCGTTTCTTGACTTCGAGCGCCAGCGCGGGCTGGCCGTCGATGCGGGCAAATCCGGTGGGGTCCTGGAACGTGCGCCGGATCGTGGCGACGTCCTCGAAGGTCACGACCGTGTCGCCGCGCACCTTCACGGGGATGTCCATCACGTCCTGCAGGTCTTCGATCAGGCCCGGCACCTTGAGCACGATGCGCCCGCCGCCCGTCTCGATGGCGCCCGCGGCGATCAGGCGGTTGTTGCGCTGCAACTGGCCGATCAACTCGTCGAAGCTGAGGTTGTAGGTCTGGAACACGGTCGGGTCGATCAGCACCTCGAGGAATTCCTCGCGCGCGCCGCCGATATCGACTTCCAGCACGCCGGGCAGGCCTTCGATGGCCTCTTGCGCATCGTCTGCCAGATCGTTCAGCGCGCGTTCGGGCACCGGGCCCGAGATGATCGCGGTGATGATCGGGAACAGCGCGGTGTTGATCTCGGTGATGGTCAGGTCATACGCGTCTTCCGGCAGGTCGCTTGCGACCCGGTCGGCGGCCTCGCGCACCTTGTCCAGCGCCTCGTCGATGTCACCGCCGGGGGTGAATTCCAGCTGCACGCTGGCAAAGCCCTCGGATGCGTGGCTTTCCATCTTTTCAAGCCCGGTGATGGCGGCGAATTCGGATTCCATCGGCTCGATCAGCAGGCGCTCGGCGTCGGTCGGGCTGATCCCCTCAAGGCCCGTCGAGACGTAGACCAGTGGCAGCGGCACCTCGGGGTTGGCCTCTTTCGGGATCGAGATGTAAGCGACCGCGCCAACGCCAAGGATCATCAGCAGCGCCATCAGAACAACGCGCCCGCGCGAGAATGCGGCGTCGATAAGGGTGTTCATGGCTTATTCCCCTTGCGCGAGAGTGCGGTCCGAGGCCGTCTCGGCGGCCTTGGAGGGGGCCACGACTTCGCCCTCGTTGACGAAGCCCTGCCCGATGATGATGACCCGCGCGGTGTCGGGCAGGCCCGTCACCCAGATGCCGTTGATCTCGGCGCGGACAATCTCGACGGGCTGGAACTCGACGCGGTTGTCCTCGTTCACGGTCTTGACGCCAAGGCGACCCTCGGGATCGAGCGACACGGTCGAGGGTTGCAGGAAATGCGCCTGAGCCTCACCGGTGGGAATGACCACCTCGGCCGAGATGCCGGCGGGAATGACGCCGTCCTCGTTGGCGACGTCGATTTCGGCGAGGAAAGTGCGCGTCTCGGCATTGGCCGAAGTGCCGACGAAGGCGACGGTGCCCTCACGCTCTTCCCCGGTGATGAACCGGATCGTGGCGGGCTGGCCGTCCTCGATCCGCCGCAGCGCCTGCTGCGGCACCTGGATGGCGACGGTCAGCGGGCGGTTGTCGACAATGCGTCCCACCTCTGCGCCCGCCTGCACGAACTCTCCCTGATCCAAGGACAGCGTCTCGATTCGGCCAGCGAAGGGCGCCGTGATTTCCAGCGAATTGATCGCTTCTTCGGCGCTGGTGACAGAGGCGCGGGCGGCGGCAAGCGTGGCGCGGGCCTGGCTGACGCGGTCTGCGGTAGCGACCCCGCGTTCCAGAAGCTCCGAGGCGTTGTCGAATTCGCGCTGCGCCCGGTCGAGCTCCTCTCGGGCGCGGTTCAGGTCGGCGCTGGCGCGGGTGGCGGACAACCGTGCGATCACCGCACCGTCCGCGACGTCCTGTCCCTTGGTCACCAGCACCTCGGCCACGTCACCAGAGGCTTCGGCGCGGATCGTGGTGTCCCGGTCCGGCAAAGCCTGACCCTCGGCCTGGAAGAACAGCGTGACGGCTTCGGCCGACGACTGCTCCACTGTCACCGCCACGGGTTCGGGGTCTGTCTGGGTGGCGGTTTGCCCAGTGTCGTCGTCCGCAGGCAGGAGAAATCCGCTGCCCATCCAGCCCACGATCGCGATCACCAGCGCGCCAGCGATCCACGTCGAGCGCGAGGCGCCCTTGTCATCCTTGAAGGACAGCTTTTCAGTGTTGTCGGTCATCAGTTCATTTCCCTGCGGCGACGCAGCGCCTGTTCATTTCATCCTCGGCCGCATCGGCGCGGCCGGTTGGGGCATCGGTGGCCGCGCGGGCAAATTCGGCAAGCACCCGTCGGGTGTCGCCCGGCCCTTGCAGCACCACGCTGCCCGGCGGCAGGCCCAGAAGCCGGTCACAGATCGTGCCCTCTGCCTTCAACCGGGCTTCGAAAAGCGCGCAAGCCGCGCCAAGGCCCTCGTCCCTGGCCACACCGATCGCCCGGCCCGCGACCTTGCGCCGCCCATGGGCAAGGCCGACGACGAGTTCGGCGGTCAGGGCCGGTTCGGCGACGTCGAATGTGCCTTCGCGGGCGCCTTCCTCGATGATGGTCTGCAGCACGGGCATGACAGCGGCGGTCGTCGCATCCAGAACGCGCCGGTGCAGAATGTCGTTGCCGGGCTGTGCCAGCACGTCCGCGAACAGGCGCATTCCCGCGATGTTGTCGGACTTCCAGCGGGCAAAGCCGTGGATGAACGCATTCAGACGCATCAGCGCGTCGCCGGTCGTTTCCGCACGGGCGTTTTCGGCCGCATCCAGCCCGCGTTCCGCCATCCGCGTCACGATGCCTGCGAGCAGGTCGTCCTTTGCCGCAAAGTGGTGGTACAATCCGCCCTTCGAGATGTCGGCGGCCTCCAGCACGTCGGCGATCGTCACCGCCTCGAAGCCGCGCGCCATGAACAGCGACTGCGCGGCATCGAGGATCGCCTCGCGCCGCGCGTCAGGCGCCATGCGGCGCTGTCGTTCTTTCTGTTCACCCAGCATGACGTGGCGGCTCCCTTACAGACCGGCGGTCGGTATCTAGGGCGCCCGCGCTTGGGGTTCAACCGGCAAACGCAATGGTGAACCACCGTTCGGCTCTTGCCGCGCGCCGGGCGGCGCCGCCCGCAAGAGGTTGCGAATGCCTTGCACATCCGATTTCTACATCATTTCATCGGGGAACCGGATCGCGGCAGGGACGACGGGGCGGCGACACTGCAGGTTTGCCATGCCACAATCGCCCTGCAGTCTTCGGACGAGATCGAGACGCTTTGCGTCTGAACAAGCAAGGAAAGATCAGAATGGATGTGAAGGAACAGGCTGCCATCGTCACCGGCGGCGCATCGGGCTTGGGCGGTGCGACCGCGAAAATGCTGGCCGAGGCCGGTGCAAAGGTCGCGATTTTCGACATGAACGAAGACACCGGAATGAAGATGGCCGAGGCCATCGGCGCGCGGTTCTTCAAGGTCGATGTGACCGATGAAAGCGCAGTCGAGACGGCCATCGCCGAGGCCGAGGGGCTGCACGGCAAGGCGCGCATCCTTGTCAACTGCGCGGGAATCGGCCCGCCTGCAAAGGTGATCGACCGCGACGGCAAGGCGCTGCCGCTTGGCGAGTTCACCAAGATCGTGACGGTCAACCTGCTTGGCAGCTTCAACGTGCTGTCCAAATTCGCCGCCGCGCTGCACACCGCCGATCCCCTTGGCGAAGAGCGCGGCGTGATCGTCAACACCGCTTCGGTTGCCGCCTACGAAGGCCAGATCGGGCAGGCCGCCTATGCGGCCTCCAAGGGCGGTATCGTCGGCATGACCCTGCCCATCGCGCGCGAATTTGCCCGCCACGGTATCCGGGTGATGACCATTGCGCCGGGCCTTTTCCTGACGCCGCTTCTGGAAAGCCTTCCGAAAGAGGCACAGGACAGTCTTGGTGCGCAGGTGCCGTTCCCAAACCGGCTGGGCAATCCCGAAGAATATGCGCAGATGGTGCGCGCGATCCTCGAGAACCCGATGCTGAACGGCGAGACGATCCGTCTCGACGGCGCCATCCGCATGGCGCCCCGCTGATCGTCCGTCTTGCGCCCCGGGGCAGATATGTCCCCGGGGCGTCTGATATCCTGAAAGCCCGACTGGATTAATCGGGCATTGCCATTTCCGACAGTTTCAGTCACCTACTTGGTGAGTGCCACCGAGTCGGAAGGATATCTGATGGTCCGACGTGATCAGCCTCCGTTGGAGCCGTGCCGCCGGGAATTGTTCCAGATTGCGTTTGAGGGCGTCGAATGGCCCGCGATCTCGATCGAGCAGTTCCTGGACAGGCTGGCCGACCCCGCAAGGGACGGGGGCGGAGTGGCGCGCAGTCATGGACCGAAGGAAGGGACAACCAGATGATCCGAACACTCTTGACCACCACGGCGATTGCCGCAGGCCTTGCAGGCACCGCCACTGCGCAGACCGCATCCGAGGTGCTGGACACCTACGCCGATATTGCTGCCGCCAAGTATGAGGACAGCCTGACCGCCGCCCGTGCGCTGCAGGACGCTGTTGCCACGCTGATCGAGGCGCCGTCCGCCGAGGCGATGCAGGCCGCGCGCGAGGCGTGGCTCGAGGCGCGCGTTCCTTACCAGCAGACCGAGGTTTACCGCTTTGGCAATCCCATCGTCGATGACTGGGAAGGCAAGGTGAACGCCTGGCCGCTCGACGAGGGGCTGATCGACTATGTCGATGGCGGCTATGGTGGTCCGACGGATGCCAACCAGCTTGCCGCGCTGAACGTGATCGCGAACCCGCAGTTCGAGCTGTCGGGGACCACCATCGACGCGGCCGACATCACGCCCGCGCTGCTGGAGGGGACGCTGCACGAGGTCGACGGCGTCGAGGCGAACGTCGCCACCGGCTATCACGCCATCGAGTTCCTGCTGTGGGGGCAGGACCTGAACGGGCACGGCGACGGCGCCGGAAACCGCCCCTGGACCGACTATGCCACGGGCGACGATTGCACCGGCGGGAACTGCGACCGCCGCGCCGACTATCTGTCCGCGGCGACCGAGCTTCTAGTATCCGATCTGGAATGGATGGCGGCCCAGTGGACCGAGAGCGGCGAGGCCCGCGCCAACTTGCTGGAAGACGAGCAGGCCGGAATCTCGGCGATGCTGACCGGCATGGGGTCGCTGTCTTATGGCGAGCAGGCGGGTGAGCGGATGCGCCTTGGCCTGATGCTGAACGACCCCGAGGAAGAGCATGACTGCTTCTCGGACAACACCCACAACAGCCACTACTACGACGGGCTTGGCGTGCAGAACGTCTATCTCGGCGAATACGTCCGCACGGATGGCACGCAGGTGTCCGGCCCGTCGCTGTCGGATCTGGTTGACGCAGACAATCCCGAGCTTGACGCGGAACTGCAGGCGCGGCTGGGCGAGACGATGATGGCGCTTGGCCGGATCAAGACCGCCGCCGAGGCGGGCTTTGCCTATGACGAGATGCTCGAGCGCGGCAACGACGCGGGCGAGCGGCTGGTGATGGGCGGTGTCGATGCGCTGATCGCGCAGACCCGGTCGATCGAGCGGGTCGTCGCCGCGCTTGATCTTGGCGGGATCGATTTCGAAGGCTCCGACAGCCTCGACAACCCGTCGGCCGTGTTCCAGTAACTCACCGCCACAGGACAAGACAGACGGGGCGCCTGATGGTGCCCCGTCCTTTTTCGGGAAACCCCATGAGCAAGACCCCCAGCCCCTGCATCGACGTCTGCAAGTACAAGCGCGAAGGCCACTGCATCGCCTGCTCGATGACCAAGGCGCAGAAAAAGGCGTTCAAGTCGCTCAAGAAAGACGACCAGCGCCAGGGTTTCGTCCAGCTTGTCATGGCGCAACAGGCGCAGATGGGAAAATTCCGCGCCTGGCCAGAGGTCTACGCAAGGCAATGCCGCAAGAAGGGCGTCGCGATGCCGCCGCTCCCCAAGGGCTAGTCCTGCAGGTGGGCGCGCAGCATCCAGGCGAATTTCTCGTGCACGCGTCCACGCTCGATCGCCAGGTCTTCGGTCAACGTGTCGCCGTTGTCAGACGCCACATGCTCGACCCCTGACAGCGTCGAGGCGAGTTGAACCTGCGCCTGTTCGAGAATGCGGATCATGTCCGTGGCGGCCTGATGACCGTCCTGTTCGGCGACCTTCGACTTGTCCAGCATGACGGCAAGGCGGCCCTCGGCATGGCAATCGAGGGCGCGGATGCGTTCGGCCAGATCGTCCTGCGCGGCAAAGTGATCCTCATAGATTGTCTGGAACAGATCATGCAGGGGGCCAAAGGACATGCCCTTGACGTTCCAGTGGAAATTCTGGGCAAGCATGGTCGTCACCGCGGTCTCGGCGACGGCCTGGTTCAGTGCCTCGGCGATTGCCTCGCGGGCGCTTTGGCTGATGTCAGATGCTGGTTGTGCCATTCCTGGTCTCCTCAGTCGGTTGAAGTATCGAACAGTCTTCCCCAAGCGCATCGGTCACACGCCGCAACAAGACGAACATCCATCTCTCGATGTGGGGCGGAACCCGGCTTGAGACAAGAAACGCCACGCTGTCGAGATCGTTCCGCCCCAGCGCCGCGATCGCGGACAGGACCCAGCGTTCGTCAAAGGTCATCTCGGTCTCGTGCAGTGCGTAGGTGCGGACAGGGCGACCGACCGCGTCCGACAGCGCCGACACCAGCGCCGTCATCGCCCTGTCCGGCGCGGCGTCGATGATGCTGCACGCCCGCTCGGGGCCAAGCCGGGCAGAGGCGCGGCAGGCCTTGGCCGCGAACCGAAGCCGCGTCAGGACAGCCCGGTCCACCGGCTCCTGCGGCACCTCGATTTCGGGGTCTGGAAATTTCAGGCAGACGCTCATTGCTTGTATCCTTTCGCCGCACCCTCGCGGAAGGCGCTGGACGACTCGAATTTCCGATAATAATAGTCGGAAATATGAGCGATACAAGACACACGATGCTTGCCGGTCTGCTGGCGTTCGGCCTTGCCGCTGCAGCGACAATGACCGCCACCGCCGAGCCTGGCGTGCCCCTGCCGACGCTCGAAGACGTGCATCTTGACGTGATCCCCCGCACCGAAGCCGAACGCGCGCGCATCGCCGAGGTGACTGCCCTGCCGGACAGCTTTGATGCGCCCTGGACCTTCGAAGAGAACGCAGGTGGGGCGCAAACCGTGCGTGCGCGGGACACGGCTGATGCATTCTCGCAGCCCGCCGCGAACCTCAGCTTCGAGCAGGAACTGGACTTCAAGGTCGGCAACGGGATGTTCAAGCGCATCTGGGTGTCGCCGCCCGCCTCGACCATCGCCTCAGACGGTCTGGGGCCGCTCTACAATGCGCGGTCCTGCCAGCGCTGCCACATCAAGGACGGGCGCGGCCATCCGCCCGAAGGGCCGGACGATACGGCGGTGTCGATGTTCCTGCGGGTGTCGATTCCCGCGGGCGATGTGCAAGAGATCGAGCGGTATATCGCGGGCACGCATGCCGTTGCGCCGGACCCGACCTATGGCACGCAGTTGCAGGATTTCAGCCTGCCGGGGCACGCGCCGGAATATCGGCTGTCCGTCGCGCATGAGGACATCGAGGTGCCGCTGTCCGGCGGCGAGACGGCAACGCTGCGCAAGCCGACCTATGACGCGGCAGATCTTGGCTACGGTCCGCTGCACCCCGCCGCGATGCTCAGCCCCCGCGTGGCGCCGCAGATGATCGGCCTCGGCCTGCTGGAGGCGATCCCGTCCGAGGATATCCTGGCCCTCGCCGACCCTGACGATGCCGACGGCGACGGGATTTCCGGGCGGCCGCAAATCGTCTGGTCGGATGTCCACGACCGCCCGATGCTGGGCCGCTTCGGCCACAAGGCGGGCAACCCCACCATCCTCGAGCAGACCGCAAGCGCCTTTGCGGGCGACATCGGCATCTCGAACCCGATCCATACGGCCGGCTCGGGCGAATGCACCGACGCGCAGACCGATTGCACTGCCTCGCTGGACGGCGCCGACGCCGAACAGGGCGGGTTCGAGATCGACCAGGTCGGCCTCGACCTTGTCACCTTCTACAGCCAGACGCTTGCCGTTCCGGCCCGCCGTGATGTCGATGATCCGCAGGTGCTGCAAGGGCGCGAGGTGTTCTTTGATGCGGGCTGCGCGTCCTGCCACCGGCCGAACCACGTCACGCACCGGCTGGAAGGGGACGACCCCGCGAGTTTCCAGTTGATCTGGCCCTACACCGACATGCTGTTGCACGACATGGGGCCGGGGCTTGCCGATAACCGGCCCGAGGGGCGCGCCGATGGCCGCGAATGGCGCACCGCGCCTCTTTGGGGCATCGGGCTGACCGAAGCGGTGTCCGGCCACACGAATTTCCTGCACGATGGACGCGCGCGGTCGCTGCTGGAGGCGGTGCTCTGGCATGGTGGCGAGGCGCAGGCGGCGCGCGATGCCGTCGTGCGGATGCCCCCCGAGGACCGCGACGCCCTGATCCGCTTTCTGGAGAGCCAATGAAACGCCCATTTGTTCTTGCCCTGTCCCTGCTTCTTGCTTCACCGGCCTTCGCCGGGGTCGATGAGGCGCTGGACAGGCACATCCTGCCGGGCTTTGCCGCCTTCGCAGCCAGTGCCGAGGCGCTGGAACAGGCCGCCGCCGCCGATTGCCGCCCCGCCGCGGTGAAGCCTGCGTTCCATGCCGCATTCGACGCCTGGATGGCGGTTGCGGACCTGCACATCGGACCGTCCGAGACGGGGGCGCTGTCGGTCGCGTTCTGGCCCGATACGCGCGGCTTCACTCAGCGCACCTTACAGCACCTCATCGCCGACGAAGACCCCATTGCCTTTGATCCCGAAGGCTATGACGAGGTGTCGATCGCGGCGCGCGGAGTCTTCGCGCTGGAGATGCTGTTGTTCGATCCCGCATTCACCGGCTACGGCGCAGGCAGCTATACATGCTCGCTGGTTCAGGCCATCGCGGCGGACCTTGCACAGCAGGCGCTTGCACTGGACAGCGATTGGCGCGGCAGTTTCGCCGCCACCCTGGGCAGCGCAGGCGCGCCGGGGAACACGCAGTTCCTTGAAGATGGCGAGGCGTTGCGCGCGCTCTACACCCAGCTTCTGTCTGGTCTCGAATTCACCGCCGACCAACGGCTCGGCCGCCCGCTTGGCACGTTCGACAGGCCCCGCCCGACCCTTGCCGAGGCGTGGCGTTCAGGCCGCAGCCTGCGCAATGTGCTTCTGTCGGTCGATGCGGCGCAGGCGCTGGCCCATGCCCTGGCGCGGGGCGCATTGCCGCAGACCGACGCCGCCACCGCGCGCGTGCACGACGTGGCAGAGCGTGTAGGCCCGGCGTTCGAGGGCGTGACCGACCCGCAGGACCGCCTGCAGGTCGAGGTGCTTCAGCAAGCCGTCGAGGCGCTGCAAACAGCGATCAAGACCGAACTCGGCGCGCCGCTTGGACTGTCGGCGGGCTTTAACGCGATGGACGGGGACTAGGATCATGGCCACGCGCCGCAGCTTTCTTGCCGCCTTGCTGGCGACCGGAGCGGCACCCGGCCTTGGCTGGGCCGCCGTCGGCAGCCCGTCCTGGATTGCCGCTGCGCGCGCGCCCGGCGGGGGCTTTGCGCTCTATGGCATCGGCATCGACGGCGATGTGACGTTCGAGGTGCCGCTGCCCGCGCGCGGGCATGCCGGGGCGGGGCACCCGAGCCGCGCCGAGGCGGTCGCCTTTGCCCGCCGCCCGGGCCGCTTTGCGCTTGTCGTGGACTGCGTGTCGGGCAAGGTGCGCCGCCGCCTGGTCCCGCCGGACGGGCTTCAGTTCAACGGACATGGCGTCTTTGCCGAAGGCGGGGCGCTTTTGCTGACCAGCGAACAGCGCGCGGACACCAGCGACGGCGTCATCGGCATGTGGGACGTGGACGCCGGGTATCGGCGCATCGGCCAGAGGCCAAGTGACGGCATCGGTCCGCACGAGGTGCGGCTGATGCCGGACGGCCGGACACTGGTGATCGCCAACGGCGGTATCGCGACCGATCCGGCTGACCGCGCCAAGCTGAACATCGCCACGATGCGCCCGAACCTTGCGTATCACGATCTGGACGGGTCTCTGCAGGAGACGGTGGAGCTTGAACCAGACCTGAGGCAGTTGTCGATCCGGCATCTGGCGATCCGTGCGGGCGGGCTGGTCGGCTTTGCGATGCAGTGGGAAGGCGAGGCGGGCGCTGCACCGCCGCTTCTGGGCCTGCACCGCAGGGGCCAGACCCCGACCCTTGCCGAGGCGCCGCTGGCGGACGAGTTGGCAATGCAGGGATACGCCGGCAGCGCCGCGTTCAGCGGCGACGGCTCCGAGATCGCCATCACCTCGCCGCGCGGCGGACGCGTCCACCGCTTTTCCGCATCGGGCGCGTTCCTTGGCGCGGTGTCCCGCGCCGATGTCTGCGGGCTGGCCTCGCGCGGGGCGGGATACCTTGCCAGCGATGGTCTGGGCGGGCTGATCGTGATCGAAAACGGAACCGCAAGGGCCCTGTCACGGGTCGATTGCGCCTGGGACAACCACATCGTTTCGCTCTGATTACGGCCCGGCAAGGGCCGAATTCAAACAACTGCTTGACGCCTTCAGAATTCTTTCGCATGTTTCAAACATGCGCTTGAATCATGTGAATGAATTGCGATTGGACACTCGGGACGCCCTGCGCGATGCCGCTGAAGAGCTGTATGCCGAGAAGGGGATCGACGGCGTGACGACGCGCGGTCTGGCCGAACGTGCGGGCGTCAACATGGCCGCCGTGAACTACCACTTCCGCAACAAGGATAACCTTACGCTGGAAGTGTTCCGCGATGTGGCCCGCCGCACCGTCAAGCGCAGACTCGACAGCCTTGCGCGGATCGAAGCCGAGGCAGCCACGGAGAACCGCGCGCCGCATCTGTGGGACGTGGTCGAGGCGTTCGTGGATGCCTACGTCAACGACGACACCCCCCGCACGGGCATCCTGCTGGCGCATCTCGTGCTTCAGCACCGGGTGCGCCCGACCGAATGGACCCGCGCCATCGTCGCGCAGGAACTGGACGATTTCGCCTTGCGCTACATGGCGGTGCTGCACCGCGCCGTGCCTCACCTGAACGAGCGCGAGGTGCATTGGCGCTATCACCTGATGGTCGGCGCCGTGATGATGAGCCTCAGCGACCAGCGCACCGATGGCCGGATGAAGCGCCTGTCGGACGGGCTCGCCAACCCCGAGGACCGGTCGCAATTCCGCCAAGAGCTTATCTCGTTCCTTGTTGCGTCGTTCGGATCGCCCTGCGGGGGCGACGGCCCCTGACACACGCCGCTGATCCCGGGGAGGGGATCAGCATCCAAGCTGCCGGGAAACCGGCACAACCTTCTGGGAGGAAGATACATGACTGGACCCAAGACAATCGCGCTTGCAGGCGCCCTGATGCTGTCGGCCGCGATACCTGCGGCCGCCGAGACGTTCAACTTCACCGTCATCGCGGGTCATCCGCCGCTGACCAAGGGCGTGTCTGCGATCTCGACGCATTTCGTCCCCGAGGTCACGCGCCGCGCCGCAGAGCTTGGCCATACCGTCAACTGGACCGAGGCTTACGCCGGTTCGGTCGCGCCGCCGACTGGCGTGCTGGAGGCTGTGGAAAGCGGCGTCGCAGAATTCGGCTATGTCCCGCAACTGTTCGAAGGCGACAAGCTGCCGCTGGACCAGATCACCTACATCACCCCGTTCGGAACCTCCGATCTGGTCAAGCTGATGGAGGTGATCGATGCGCTTTATGCCGAGATCCCGGCGATGTCCGAGGCCTGGGAAGACAACAACCAGAAGGTGCTTGCCCCGGTCGGGATCGACACCTACCACTTCGTGACCAAGTTCCCGATCGAGACGGTCTCCGATCTCGACGGGTCCAAGATCGGCACCGCCGGGCTTGCGCTCAACTGGCTCAAGGGCGTGGACGCGACGCCCGTGGCCGGGGCCTTGCCCGACTTCTACAACGCGATGTCGACCGGGCTCTATGACGGGGTGATGACCTTTGAATCGGTCGTGGCGCCCTACAAGTTCTACGAGGTCGCGCCCTACATCACCAAGATCAACTTCGGCGCGCAGTACGCTTCGGCGCTGACGGTCAACCTCGACACCTGGAACACTCTGCCCGAGGACATGCAGCAGATCATCCAGGAGGCCGCGAACGGATACCGCGACATCGCCGCGGAATCCTACAGGGAGGGCGGCGAGGCGTCGCTGGCCACGGCTGTCGAAGGCGGCGCAATCCTCTCCGAGCTGTCGGACGAAGAGCGCGCGGCCTACGCGAACAAGCTGCCCAACATTGCCCGCGAATGGGCCGACCAGCTTGATGCGCAGGGCCTGCCCGGAACCGAGGTTCTGGAAACCTACATGCGCCTGTCGCGCGAAGCGGGCATCACCCACGCACGGGACTGGACCGCAGAGTGACAGCCGCGACCGAACACCACCAGCCGCCCGGACCTCCGGGCGGCCGCTTCACGCTGTGGCTCAACCGGCTCACGATTGCGCTGGCGGCCATCGGCGGTCTGGGCACGCTCGGGATCATGGCGATCATCAACGCCGATGTCGTCGGGCGCGGCGCCTTCGGCACTCCGGTACCCGCAACCGCCGAGATCGTCAGCGCGGCCATCGTCGCCATCGTGTTCCTGCAACTTCCCCAAGCGACGGCCGCCGGGCGGAACGTGCGGTCCGATATGCTGCTGAATCGGCTGGGGCGCATGAACGACCGCGCCCGCGCCGCGCTGGATGTCTTTCATCATGCCGCCGGAACGCTGATGCTTGCCATTCTCCTTTACTATATCGCGCCCGGCATCCTCGACAGCATCGAGGGCAACGAGACGGTCGGGCTCTACGGCATCTTCACCATGCCGCGCTGGCCGTTCGTCGTCTGCGTTCTTGCAGGCTGTGCGCTGACATTCGCGCAATACGCGCTTCTGACCGTGCGCTTCGCGCTGGTCGCCAGCGGTCGGAGGGCAAGTGCGTGACCGGCGTCGAGATCGGCATCTATTCGATCGTCGCGATCCTCGTGCTGATCCAGTTGGGGATGCATGTGGCGATCGCGTTGATGGCCGTGTCCTTCTTCGGGGTCTTCCTGGTGAAGGGCAAGTTCGTCGTCGCCGGTGCGCTTCTGAGCCAGGCGGCCCTGGACGGGGTCGAGCGATATTCCTTCGGCGTCATCCCGCTGTTCGTTCTGATGGGGGTGCTTGTCGGTGCCTGCGGACTGGGCCGCGATGTTTTTGACGTCGCCGGGCAGATGTTCCGCAGGTTTCGCGGCGGGCTGGGGATCGCCACGGTCTTTGCCAACGCGGTCTTTGCGGCGGTCAATGGCACGTCCATCGCATCCGCCTCGGTCTTTACCAAGGTCGCGGTGCCCGAGCTTGTGCGCCAGGGCTACACGCCGCGCTTCTCTGTGGGCATCGTCGCGGGGTCGTCGGTGCTGGGAATGCTGATCCCGCCGTCGCTTCTGCTGATCCTGTTCGGCATCATCGCCGAGGTGTCCATCGGCGATCTGTTCACGGCGGGTATCATTCCGGGCGCGATCCTTGCGCTGATGTTCTGCGGCGCGATCATGTTCATGGCGCGGTTCTTTCCCGGCTTCACCGGCAATCCCGGTGCATCCGACATGCCCGAGATGAGCCGCACAACGATGGTCCTGAAATCCGCGCCGATCATCCTGTTGATCGTTCTGGTTCTTGGCGGGATCTACGGCGGGTTCTTTACCCCGACCGAAGCGGGCGGGGTCGGCGCGCTGGGTGCGCTCATCATCGCGCTGATCAAGGGGCGGCTCGGCGGCAGGGAAATCTGGCGCATCATGCTGGAGGTGGGGCAGGTCACGGCGTCGATCACGTTCCTCATCATCGCGGCGCACATGTATTCCCGGCTGCTGGCCCTGACCGGGCTGCCGAACGCCATGTCGGGCCTCCTGGAAAGCTGGGAGCTTGGGCTTTACGGCGTACTGCTGCTGTATCTGCTGGCGATCATCCTGCTTGGCACGATCCTGGACAGCTCTTCGATCCTGCTTATCATCCTGCCTCTGATCCTGCCGGTGATCGCACCCTTCGGCGTCGATCTGGTCTGGTTCGGCATCCTTACCATCATCGCCGTCGAGGTCGGCCTGCTGACACCGCCGTTAGGGGTCGCCTGTTTCGTCATCAAGGCCAATCTCGACGACGACCGCATCACGCTCAACGACATCTTCGCCGGTGCCGCGCCCTTCGCGATCATCATGGTCGTTCTGGTGGCGATGGTCATCGCGATGCCCTGGCTGGCCATCGGCCTGCTCTGAAGGAGAAATCAAATGTATACCGACACCAAGCGCGAACTGCAGCCTTTGGGGAACGGGCTTTATGCCTGGGTCCAGGGCGATGGCAGCTGGGGCTGGAGCAATTCCGGCCTGATCGTCGGAGAAGACAACCGCACCCTAGTCGTGGACACGTTGTTCACCGGCAGGCTGACCGCCGACATGCTGGACGCCTACCGCAAGGCCGAACCGGCAGCGGCATCCATCGACATCCTCGTAAACACCCATTCCAACGGTGACCACACCTTCGGAAACCACCTTGTCGGCGACGCGCGCATCATCGCCTCTGAAGCGGCGCGCGAAGAGATGGAGGAACGCCCGGCGGGGTTCTTCAAGGCGGCCTCTGCCGACCCTGAAGCTTACGGCGTATTCGGAGAGTTCCTGCACACCTACATGGGCAAGACCTTTGATTTCTCCGACATCGAGCATGTGCCGCCGACCGAGGTGTTCAAGGGCACCAAGACCCTCGATGTGGGCGGGCGCGCCGTCGAGTTGACCGAGCTTGGCCCCGCCCATACGCGCGGCGACATCATCGTCCATGTGCCCGACGCCAAGGTCTGCTACACCGGCGATCTGGTGTTCCATGGCGGCCATCCGATCATGTGGGCGGGGCCGGTCGGCAACTGGATCGCCGCCTGCGACCATATCCTTGGCCTTGACGTCGACATTGTTGTGCCGGGGCATGGCGCGGTGTCGGACAAGACCGCCGTTCGGGGCTTGCGCGATTATTTCACCCATATCCTTGCTGAAACGACGGCGTGTTTCGAGGCCGGTCTGACCTGGCAAGAGGCGGCCTTCGAGGTGGGCTATTCCGCCTTCGACAGCTGGCTCGACCGCGAGAGGGTGGTGGCCAATGTCGCCACGATCTACCGCGACCTGTCACGCGGCGCCGTCAATCCCGAACAACCCGACGTGCTGACCCAGATGCTGCGCTATTCGCGCGGCGCGACCTGCCCGCACGACACGCCCTGCCAATGCCACGCAGGCAAGGCCTGATGCTGGAGCTTCTGAACAACCCGATTTCCACCTGTTCCCAGAAGGTGCGGCTGACGCTGCACGAAAAGGGGCTGCCGTTTGCAGATACGAAGATCGACTTTCGCAAGAAGGAACACCTGACGCCCGAGTATCTGGCGATCAATCCCGATGGCGTCGTGCCGTCGCTGCTGCATGATGGGCACGCGGTGCTGGATAGCTCGGTCATCATGGAATACCTCGACGAGTTGTTTCCCGAGGTTCCGCTGTCGCCCAAGGCGCCGCTGGGCCGGGCGAAGATGCGCAAGTGGCTGCGCTTCATCGAAGAAGTGCCGACCACCGCCATTCGCATCCCGTCGTTCAACCAGGTCTTAGTGCGGCACCGCGCCGATCTGTCGGAAGACGAGTTGCAGAAGGACACCGACGCCCGCACGCTGCGCCGCACCTTCTACCGCGAGATGGGGCGCGGCGGTTTCTCGGATGCGCGGCTACAGGAAAGCCACGACCGTCTGCGCGAAACCGTCGCGCGGATGGACTCTGCGCTGGCGGACGCCGAATGGCTGTGCGGCGATCTCAGCCTTGCCGATTTCTGCGTGGTGCCGACCATCGACCGGATGCGAGATCTGGGTCTCGATCACCTTTGGTCCGATGCGCCGCACCTGCAGCGCTGGTGGAACGCAATGCAGGACCGCGCCGCCTACCGCGCGACCTATTACCCGGGAACCCGCGTCTCGGACATCTATGACTCCATCGGAGAGCCGGCATGAAACTTGTCACGATTGAAAACACACGCGGCGACCAGTCCATTGGCATTCTCGACGGCGACCGGGTCGCCGTGCTGGACGCCGCCGCACATCCTGCCTTCGCCTCGATGCTGGACCTGATCGAAGGCGGCGACGAGGCGCTTGAGGCTGCGCGCAAGGCGCAAGGGCCGGCTGCGCGGGTCGATCTTGCCTCGGTGCACCTGCGTGCGCCCGTGCCTGTGCCCGTCCAGATGCGCGACTGCCTGACCTTTGAAAAGCACCTGCGCCAATGCCGGTCCACGATCTCCAAGCTGGACCCGAACGCCGCCGACCTTGAGCCTGGCGAAGTCGCGTTGCCGCAGGTGTGGTATGACCAGCCGGTCTATTACAAGGGCAACCGGTTCTCGGTGTCCGGCATGAACGACGAGATCATCTGGCCCAAGGGCGAGACCCGGCTCGACTACGAGCTGGAGCTTGGCATGATCACGTCGAAGGGCGGCATGGACATCGCGGCGGCGGATGCGAAGGACCACGTCTTCGGGTTCCTCATCTTCAACGACTTCTCGGCCCGCGATCACCAGATGCGCGAGATGACGGGCGGTCTTGGCCCGGCAAAGGGCAAGGACTGGAAGACGGCGAACGCGATGGGGCCGTATCTGGTGACGCGCGACGAGATCGGCGACGGCTCGGGGCTGGACATGCGTGCGCGTGTCAACGGCGAAGAGTGGAGCCACGGCAATTCGTCCACGATGCACCATTCCTTTGCGCGCATCCTTGAACACGTCAGCCGGGATGAGGAAATCCGGGCGGGCGAGTTCTTTGGATCGGGAACGGTCGGCGGCGGATGCGGCCTGGAAATGAACCGCTTCCTGTCGCCGGGTGACGTGGTCGAGCTGGAAATCGAAGGGCTTGGCATCCTGCGCAACAGGATTGCCGCCTCGGCGCGGTAGCGCCCGCCGAATGCGGCACGGCAAAAGGACCTTCGGGCGGGCAAGGTGCCCGCCCGAAGGATCGCCCATCAGAACGGGCTGTCGGGATAGTAGAACTGCTCGGCGTTCTCGGGGGTGATAAGCACCGACCCGATGGTGAACGTCCCCGAGACAGGCGCGGTCGACGTCATGCCCACAGCGGTCAGTTCAATTGCGGTGGCGATCATCGACGGCGGATAGGTGACGTCGGCGGGGATCATGCTGTCGCCGTCCATCACGCGCTTGACCATCTCCTTCATGCCAGCGCCGCCCAGAACGAACTGGATGTCGTCGCGGCCTGCCGCCTCGATTGCGGCAAGAACGCCCACGGCCATGTCGTCGTCCGAGGCCCAGACCGCGTCGATCTCTTCATGCTTCTGCAGGAAGTCCTGCATCACGTTGAAGCTGTCGTCGCGGTTCCAGTTACCGTGCTCCATGTCGATGATCTCGATGCCCGAGCCTTCGATCGCCGCTTCGAAACCGGCAACCCGCTCGTTGTCGATGGTGGTCGGGATGCCGCGCAGCGCGACGATCTTGCCGCCATCGGGCATCTTCGAGACCATGTATTCGCCCGACACGCGGCCGAAGCCGGGGTTGTCGCCTGCGACATACAGGTCCTCGATACCGTCCACCGACAGGCCGCGGTCCACCACCGTGACCCAGACGCCGCTTTCGGCGACCGACTGGACAGGGCCAGTCAGCGGCTCGGACTCGAAGGGCAGGACGACGAGCGCGCTGATGTTGCGCGTGGCGACCATGTCTTCGATGTCGTTGACCTGCTTGCCGGGATCGGACGCGGTGGCAAGGACGAAGTCGAGATCGGGGTAGACCGCTTCAAGCCGCTCGACGGCTTCCTGCGCGTGAAAGTTCATGCCGCCGGCCCAGCCGTGGGTGGCTGCGGGGATGGACACGCCGATCACCTTGGTGTCCTGCGCGAATGCGCCGGTGCCAAGCGCCGCAACGGCTGCGCTGGCGAGTATCGTCTTCATATAGGACATTTCATTCCTCCCTAGGATTGGCGCGGGCGTCAGCCCTTCGCCTTGGCTTCACGCTGCAAGATGACAGCGAGAATGATGATGACCCCCTGGATGGCGCCGTTCAGATACGGCGACACGAGGTCGGTCAGATTCAGGATGTTGTCGATCAGCGACAGGATCAGCACGCCGATCACGGTGCCCCAGACCCGGCCGAAGCCGCCCTTGAGCACGGTGCCGCCGATGATGACGGCGGCGATCGCCTCCAGTTCCCACAAGAGGCCGGTCGAGGCCGAGGCAGAGCCGAGGCGCGGCACATACATGATCGTCGCCACGCCCACCAGAAGCCCAAGCATCGCGTAGGTCAGCAGCCGGGTGCGGTTGACGTTGACGTTGGAATAATGGGCGACGGCCTCGTTCGCGCCCGTGGCGGCACAGTGGCGCCCGAACCGCGCGCGGCTCATCAGCACCTCGCCGAAGATCACGATCAGCGCGAACACGATGATCGGCCATGATATCCCGAGGATGCCGTCGAAATAGACCGGGCGATAGAAGGTGCGCAGCCCGAAATCGAGCGACAGGGTGCCGCCGTCCGCCAGCCATGTGACAAGGCTGCGGTAGATGCCCATCGTGCCCAGTGTCACGATGAACGCCTCAATCCCGACGACGGTTATCAGAAAGCCGTTGAGCAGCCCCGCCGCGATCCCGGCCAGGATGGCGACGACCATGCCCAGAAGGATGATCGGAATGCCGATGCCAAGCGTCGGAAGTGCCGCGTTCATCACCAGGATCATCAGCCCCGCGATGAAGGCCGCCATCGAGCCGACCGACAGATCAAGCCCGCCCGCCGTGATGACAAAGGTCATGCCGACAGCGATGATGCCGATGAACGCAGAACGCGCCAGCACGTTCGTGATGTTCGCGGCGCCAAGGAAGTTCGAGTTCATCGAAGCGCCGATGGCGACCAGCACGACAAGGGCGATCACCGGGCCGAGGATGCTCATCGACGGCAGCTTGCGGCGCGGGGCCTGCGACGTGGTTTCGGTTGTCATCAAGCCACCTTCTCGGAGTGTTTTGCGCCGACGCCCATGGCGCGGCGGACGATTGCGTCTTCGTTGATCTCGTCGCCGGACAGCATCCCGGCGACCCGGCCCGCCCGCATGACCAGCACCCGGTCGGACAGGCCGATGACCTCTTGCATCTCGGACGAGATCATCACGATCCCCAGCCCCTCGGCCGCAAGGCGGCGCAGATAGGCATAGATCTGTTGCTTGGTGCCGATGTCGATGCCGCGCGTCGGTTCGTCCACGATCAGGATCGACGGCTCGGTCTGCATAACCTTGGCCAGCAACAGCTTTTGTTGATTGCCGCCCGACAGGTTGCCGACCTTCATGTCGCGCCCCCCGGCGCGGATGTCGAATTCGCGGATGGCATCATCGAGCGCCCGTTCCTCGGCAGAGCGGTCCACCAGAACGCCGCCGAAGCGGTCCAGCGCCTGAAGCGTCAGGTTCACGCGCATCCCCATGCCCAGCAGAAGCCCGCGCAGCTTGCGGTCTTCCGTCAGGTAGCAAAGCCCGTGGTCCCGCGCGTCGGATGGCTTGCGGATGTTGACCTCGGCGCCGCCGATCTCGATCCGCGTGGCTGAGGCGGCGCGCAAGCCGCACAGCCCCTCCATCGCCTCGGTCCGGCCAGAGCCGATCAGGCCCGCGATGCCAAGGATCTCGCCCCGGTGCAGGTCGAAACCGATATCCTCCGCCTCGCCGGGAACGCGCAGCCCCTCGACCCGCAACAGGATCTCGCCCGGTGCGGTGTCCGGCTTGGCCGGGAACAGGTCGGACACGTCACGCCCGACCATCGCGGTCGCCATGCCGTCTTCGGTTATCTCGTACGCCGCCACGTCGCGCACCAGCGCGCCGTCGCGCAGGATCGCCACGCGGTCGGCGATTTCCGACACCTCGCCCAGCTTGTGAGAGGTGAACAGGATCGCCGTGCCTGCCGCCTTGAGCGCGCGCACCTGGTCGAACAGCACGCGGGTTTCCTCGCCGGTCAGCACGGCGGTCGGCTCATCCATGATAAGAACGCGCGCATCGCGGCTGAGCGCCTTGGCGATCTCGACCATCTGCTTGTCCGAGTTGGACAGACGCGACACCAGCTCGTCCGGGTCGACGTCGCAGTTCACCCGGTCGAGATACTCGCGCGACAGCTGCCGCATCCGCGTCTTGTCCAAGAGCCAGCCGCGATGCAGCTCGCGCCCCAGAAAGATGTTCTGCTCGACGGTCAGCTGCTCGGCCAGGTTGAACTCCTGGTGGATCATCACGATCCCGGCGGTCTCGCCATCGTGCTGCGAGCCGAACGTCACCTCTTGCCCGTCCAGAAGGATACGTCCCGCGCTTGCAGGCTGATAGCCGCCGAGGATCTTCATCGTCGTGGACTTGCCCGCGCCGTTCTCGCCGATCAGCGCCAGCACCTCGCCCGCGCGCAAATCGAGATCGACGCCGTGCAGCACCTCGACGGGCCCGAAACTTTTTCGGACGTCGCGCAGGCTCAGGACGGGCGGTGCGGTCATAGACTGACCCATCTGGCGTTGCCCTTCGACGAGGCGACGCAGGCGCGGATGAACGCCATTCCATCCAGCCCCGCACGGATGTCGGGCAGCAGGCCCATGACATCCTCGCGCGCGGCGCCGCCCTGCACGCCGCGGATTGCTTCGGCCGCAGCGGTGTAGATGTTCGCAAAGCCCTCAAGGTAGCCTTCGGGATGCCCCGACGGGATGCGGCTTACGGCGTTGGCCGCGTCTGATGCCCCGGCGCCCATGCGGGTAAGGCGGCGCGTCGGCTCGCCATGCGGCGTGAACCACAATTCGTTCGGCACCTCCTGCGCCCATTCCAGCCCGCCCTTGCTGCCGTAGACGCGAAGCCGCAGCCCGTTCTCGTTGCCGGGCGCGACCTGGCTGCACCACAGCATCCCGCGCGCGCCGCCGTCATAGCGCAGCATCACATGGGCGTTGTCATCCAGCGCGCGGCCCGCACCAAAACTGTGCAGGTCGGCAGCCAGTTCCGCCGCCTTCAGCCCGGTCACGAAGCTGGCAAGGTTGAAGGCATGGGTGCCGATGTCGCCGATCGCGCCGCCAGCACCCGATCGGGCGGGGTCGGTGCGCCATTCGGCCTGCTTCACGCCCTCGGCCTCCAGCGTGTCGGTCAGCCAGTCCTGCGGATATTCCACCTGCACAAGCCGCAACTCGCCCAGATCGCCGTTCGCCACCATCTCGCGCGCCTGCCGCACCAGCGGATAGCCGGTGTAATTGTGCGTCAGGATGAACAGCGCCTTGCTGTCCCGCACCGCCGCTTCCATCGCCTCGGCGTCCTCGAAGGTTGCGGTCAGCGGCTTGTCGCAGATCACATGGATACCGCGCGACAGGAACGCCTTGGCCGCCGGGTAGTGGACGTGGTTCGGGGTCACGATGCTGACCGCCTCGATACCGTCCTCGCGCGCCGCCTCTGCCTCTGCCATCTCGTCAAAGCTGCCATAGCTGCGGTCGGGGTCCAGCCCCAACGCCGCGCCGCTGTCGCGCGCTTTCTCTGGGGTCGAGGACAGCGCCCCCGCGACCAACTCGAAGCGGTCGTCGATCCGGCTTGCGATGCGGTGAACCCCGCCGATGAACGCGTCGGCGCCGCCGCCGACCATGCCCAGTCTGATGCGTGTCATGTCAGTCAAGTCCCAGTAGCTTGCGGTTGGTCGCGTCGTCGATCTCGCTGCCCGCGAAGTCGTCGAAGGCATGCGGCGTGACGCGGATGATGTGGTCGCGCACGAACTGCGCACCCTCGCGCGCGCCGTCTTCGGGATGCTTGAGCGCGCATTCCCATTCGACCACGGCCCAGCCGTCGAAATCGTTGGCCGCCATCTTGGAAAAGATCGCGCCGAAATCGACATGCCCGTCGCCCGGCGACCGGAAGCGCCCGGCGCGGTTCACCCATGGCTGATAGCCGCCATAGACGCCTTGCCGCCCGGTCGGGTTGAACTCGGCATCCTTGACGTGGAACATCTTGATCCGGTCCGCGTAGATGTCGATATTCTCAAGGTAATCAAGGCATTGCAGAACATAGTGGCTGGGGTCGTACAGCATGTTGCAGCGCGCGTGACCGTCCAACCGGTCAAGGAACATCTCGAAGGTGACGCCGTCGTGCAGGTCTTCCATCGGGTGGATTTCATAGCAGACGTCCACCCCGCAGTCCTCGGCATGGTCGAGGATCGGGCGCCACCGCGCCGCCAACTCGTCGAACGCGGTGTCGACAAGGCCCTGCGGTCTCTGGGGGAACGGGTAAACAAAGGGCCACACCAGCCCGCCCGAGAACGTGACGTGCTGGCCGATGCCAAGGTTCTTCGATGCGGTCAGTGCCTTCTTGACCTGCTCGGTCGCCCAGGCCTGCCGCTCTTTCGGCATGCCCTGAACCTCGGGCGCGGCAAAGCCGTCGACCCAGGCGTCATAGGCGGGGTGAACCGCCACCAGCTGTCCCAGGATATGCGTGGACAGGTCGGTGACTTCGACCCCGTTGTCGCGCGCCTGACCGGCCCATTCATCGCAATAGGTCTGCGAGGTGGCCAGCTTGTCGAGATCGACAAGCCGTGCGTCCCAGACCGGCACCTGCACGCCCTTGTAGCCGCAATCGGCCGCCCAGCGGGTGATCCCGTCCCATGAGTTGAACGGAGCCTCGTCACCGGCAAACTGCGCCAGGAACAACCCAGGGCCCTTGATCGTCTTCATCGTTCGCTCCCTTTGTCTGTGTCTGGCGTCGGCCCCCGCCGGACCGCCTCGATTTGATACTTACGTTGTATGCAGGCCGCGCATCGTCATGGAGCCACCTCGCCCGGATCCGCGCCAGAGGTGTCTGGCGGCAGGTTCTCCCGGACGTAAATCGTCGGCACGATCGGATCGGTCGCCGCAGGAGTGCGTCGATCCGCCAGCAGGCGCAGCGCCTCGATCACCCGGGCGACTTCTTCCTCGGGGCGCTGGTCGATGACGATGTCGATCAGCCCCGCCTCAAGCGCGCGCCGGGAATGGGCGACAAGTTCGTGCAGGATCACGATTGGACGCGGCCCTGCGCCTGTCCGTCCCTCAAGAACCCGGATCAGCCCGGCGTTGCCCGCACCGGCGCTGTAGATACCGGTGATCGCCGGGTCTGCCTCCAGCGCGGCGGCAACCTGACGTTCCACAAGCTCGTGCTGGTCGCGCCCCTCGATCACCGGCGCGATGTCCATGGCGCCGCCGATGACCTCGTAGAAGCCGGCAAGCCGGTCCGCATGGTCGGGCGCCGTCCGCGTGCCGACGACAGGAAGGATACGGCCGCGCCGCCCACCATGGGACAGCACCATCAGCCGCCCGGCGGTGCGGCCGACCACAGTGTTGTCTATCCCGACATAGGCATCGCGTTCCGCGCCGGGTAGGTCGGATACGAGCGCAAGAACCGGAACGCCTTTGGCGCGCAGGGCCGAGATGGTCCCGACGACTTCGGGGTCAGCGCTTCCCACGACGGCGATGCCGTCGACGCCGTCCTGCCCCAGCGCGTCCAGCCTGTCGCGCAGCGCGCACGGATCGAACGCCTCGACGTCCTCGACCCGTAGCCGGATGCGGTCCACCAGAAGCCGCTCGGCCGAGGCGCCGAACAAATCGCGCATCCGGCGGAAGAACGCGTTGGAGCCCGCGGGCAGGACAGCCGCCAGCCGGTAGAGACGCTGTTGCGAGAGGTTGGCGGCGGCGACGTTGCGCACATAGCCCAACTCGTCGATGGCCTGCCGCACGCTTTGCGCCGCGCGGTCCGACACCCCGGTGCGCGCGTTCACGACGCGGTCGGCGGTGGCATAGCTGACGCCCGCGCGCCGCGCGACGTCCGACAAGGTCGGCAAACGCCTGTCCATCGAAGTCCTCCCTGTCCGAGAGGAAAACACCCGCGGTGACGGACGTCAATCGGTTCTTGATAGACGTATGTCAGGAATCGCGCATTGCGATGAAACGCGCACCCCACGAGGCACAAGTGATTGACGCAACGGCAGGATTTTTCTGCAGCGCGGCGCGCGTCGGCTCAGCCTGCCACCTAGCGCATCAGCACGACCGGCACCTTGCAGGACCGCACCATCTCGGTGGTGGTCGAGCCGATGACGAGGCTGCGGATGCGGCTGTGGCCATAGGCGCCCATGACGACCATGCCGAAACCTTCCTCCTCGACCAGCTTGCCAAGCTCGGTCTCGGGTTGCCCGGGGACGAGGCGGGTCTGCGCGTCGATCCCGGCGGCCTTGAGCAGCGCCTGGGCGTCGGCAAGGCCGCGTTGTGCCTCGGACGTGTCGCTGCCGACCGTCGCCACCGTGACCGACAGCCCGGCGAACAGGGGGCTGCGCGCGATGTGGTCGACCGCCTTCATTGCCGACCGCCCGCCGTCATAGGCGACCAGCACGCTGTCGATCGGCTTGAACGCGCGCGCGGCGACGAACACCGGGCGATGCGCGGCCCTGACGATGCGTTCAAGGTTCGATCCAAGATGCCCCTTGGCGAAATCCGCCGCCTCGCCGCGCTTGCCAAGCACGATGACACGGGCCTCGCCCTCGATCTCGCCGATGGCTTCGACGATGTCGCCGTGGCGCAGGCGGGTGGTGATGTCGGTCACGCCGTCGCGGTCCACGATTGCGCGGGCGTCTTCAAGGATGGCGCGGCCCCGGTGGTTCACCAGTTTCGCGCGCTGCGCGTCCAGATCGGCCAACTCCTCGAGCAATGCGCTGCGGGCGCCCAGCCGGATCCAGCCGGACAGGTCCTGCTTGCCCGGCGCTTCGCGGCGGCCAAGGACGTGGATCAGCTCGACCGGTGCGCCCGTGCGGCCCGCGATCCACGCGGCGTGCTCGCAGACGCTTTCGGCGTAGATGGATGCGTCCACCAATGCGATGATCTTGTCTGTCATGGTGCGTCCTCCCTCAATGCGCCATCAGCTTGTCCATGGCGCCGGGCTTGTCATGGATGGCAAGCCGGTCGACCAGGGTTTCCGTCGCCTCGTTCATGCCCACGACCTCGACCTCGGCGCCGTCGCGGCGGAACTTGAGAATCGCCATGTCCAGCGCCTGCACGGAACTGATGTCCCAGATATGCGCTGCGCTGACGTCGATGACGACGCGCTCGGGTGCTTCCTTGAAATCGAAGGCGTCCATGAAATCCTCGACCGAGCCATAGAACAGCTGGCCCTCGACGCGGTAGGTCCGCACCCGGTCGTCGCCGCTGATCTCGGACCGCACGCGGAACAACTGCGCGATCTTGCCGGCAAAGAAGATACCCGACAGCAGCACGCCCACCAGAACGCCGATGGCAAGGTTGTGGGTGTAGACCACGGTCACAACAGTCGCGATCATCACGACAGAGGAAGATCGCGGATGCACCGTCAGCGCCTTGATCGACGACCACGAGAAGGTGCCGATGGAGACCATTATCATGATCGCCACAAGGGCCGCCATGGGAATGACGCTAACCAGATCGCCCAGCCCCACGACAAGGATCAGTAGGAACACCCCCGCCACGAAGCACGACAGCCGCCCGCGCCCGCCGGATTTCACGTTGATGATCGACTGACCGATCATCGCGCAGCCCGCCATGCCGCCGATGAAGCCGGTGGCGGTGTTGGCCAGACCTTGGCCGACGCATTCCTGGTTCCGGTTCGACTTGGTGTCGGTCAGGTCGTCGACGATGTTCTGCGTCATCAGGCTTTCCAGCAGGCCCACGACCGCCACCGCGACGGAATAGGGCAGGATGATCATCAGCGTCTCGAGATTGAGCGGGATCTGCGGGATCAGGAACACCGGCAGCGTGTCGGGCAGCTCACCCATGTCGCCGACCGTGCGCACGTCCAGCCCCAGCGCAAAGACCAGCGCGGTCAGCACGACGATGGTAACAAGCGGCGAGGGGATCGCGGTCGTCACCAGCGGAAAGAGGTAAATGATCGCCAGCCCCGCCGCGACCAGCGCATAGGTCAGCCATGTGACGCTGCGCGGATCAAGCTCGGGCAGCTGCGCCATGAAGATCAGGATGGCGAGCGCGTTGACGAAGCCGGTCATCACCGATTTCGAGACATAGCGCATGACGAAACCCAGCCTCAGAACACCCGCGCCGATCTGGATCAGACCGGCAAGGACGGTGGTGGCCAGCAGGTATTGCAGCCCGTAGTCGCGCACCAGCGTGACCATCAACACGGCGGTCGCCGCCGTGGCCGCCGAGATCATGCCGGGCCGCCCGCCGGTGATCGCGGTGATGACGGCGATGGAAAAGCTGGCGTAGAGGCCGATCTTGGGGTCCACGCCCGCGATGATCGAAAAGGCGATGGCCTCGGGGATCAGCGCCAGCGCGACGACAAGCCCGGCCAGAAGATCGCCGCGAATATTGCCCAGCCATTGGGCGCGGTATGCGTCGAGTGAAATCATTGAAGAAATGTCCCTGCCCGGCGGCGCGTCCTTGTGGAGCCGGGGATCGCGTCAGCGAATACGGTTGTCCGGCGGATCGGCGGCCGGAAGAGCCACCCGGCGCACAGGCCGGGTCCAGGTTCGTTGCGCTGCGCCTAGCCGCTCAGGCCGCGAAGGGCAACCGGGTGCGGCGCGCGTTTTCGGCGGTGCCGCTCCGGGATCACAGGCCGGGTCAGTTCGGGGCGCTTGTTCCCATGGGCGCGGACGGAATGCCTTCCTTGCGCGCCTGCCACCAGTTCAGCCCGAGGATCAGCAGGATCAGCAGGGTGCCCGCGATCTCGATCCGCAGGTCGGGCCAGAACACCGCGATGACCCCGGGGATCAGAAGCGCCCGTCCCCAAAGTGCCATCGGCCGCCACAGGAACCCCTCCAGCGCGGCGGCAAAGGCGACGAGCGCGAGAATGGCGATTGCCCCGGCCCACAGCACCAGCGGCAGCGGACCGCCCAGGATGATCTCCTGGTTGAAGACCATGAACAGCGGGATCAGGTAGAGGCCCTTGGCGTATTTCCACGCCTGAACGCTGGTCTCCATCGGTTTCGATCCGGCGATGGCGGCGCCCGCGAACCCCGCAAGCGCCACGGGCGGCGTCACGTTGCTGTCCTGCGAGTACCAGAACACCACCAGATGCGCGATCAGCAGCGGAATGCCGAATTCCTGCGTCAGAGCGGGACCGACAAGGATAATCAGCACGATATAGGCCGCCGTGACCGGCAGACCCATGCCGAGGATCAGGCTGGCGATCAGCACCAGGATCAGCGCCAGCACAATGTTCCCGCCCGAGAAGGCGATCATCATGGCCGAGAACTTGAGCCCCAGGCCAGTCAGGCCGACGACACCGACGATGATGCCCGCCACCGCGCAGGCCATCGACACGGCGACCGCGTTGCGCGCGCCAAGCTCCAGCGCCTCGAGGGTCAGCGCGATGCCGCTGCGGCACAGGGCGACGAACTTGCCCGCCGTCGGTCCATTCGCCGTGAAGTTCCAGAGCGCCCGTGCCCCGGCGGCGGCGATCACCGACACGATGGCATAGAAACCGACGCGCATCGGCGAGTATCCCGCGACCAGCAGCGCCACCAAGGCCACCAGTGGCAGCAGGAAATGCCAGCCATCGGCGAGAACCTGGCGCACGCGCGGCAATTCCTCAGAGGTCAGCCCGGTCATGTTCTGTTTCACGGCGGCGATGTGGACCAGCAGATAGACGGCGCCGAAATACAGCACCGCCGGAAAGATCGAGACCAGCACGATGTCGACATACGGCACGCGGGTGAACTCGCTCATCAGGAAGGCCCCGGCGCCCATCAGCGGCGGCATGATCTGCCCGCCCGTGCTGGCAGCGGCCTCGATCCCGCCCGCCTGCGCGGGGCGATAGCCAAGCTTCTTCATCAGCGGGATGGTAAAGGCGCCGGTCGTCACCACGTTGGCGATGGCCGAGCCGGAAATCGACCCCATGCCCGCGGACGCGATGACCGCGGCCTTCGCGGGGCCGCCGCGCTGGCGTCCGGTGGCGGCATAGGCGAGGTCGATAAAGAATTTGCCCGCGCCGGTCACTTCCAGGAAGGCGCCGAACAGCACGAAGATGAACACGAAGGTCGCGGCGACGCCCAGGGGGATGCCATATATGCCCTCGGCGCCAAGGGTCATCTGGCTGGCCAGCCGGTCCAGCGAATAGCCGCGGTGGTTCATGATGCCGGGCATCCAGTCGGACAGGAACGGCAACTCCCCCCGGTTGCCCGCGAAGGCGTAGACGATGAACAGCGCGCCGATCACCGTCATGCCCAGCCCGACCGCCCGGCGCGCGCCTTCCAGCACGACCAGCACGGTCAGCACGCCGACCCAGATATCGACCGTGCGCGGGAAAATCTGGTTGGCGATGATGTCGATGTTCACCGGCAGCCAGGCGCCGACGAGAATGCTGATGGCGATCAGCGCGCCGTCGATGGCCCAGCCCAGCGGGCCGCGCGGCTTGTCGCGGCCAAAGACCGGGTAGATCAGGAAGCACAGCACCAGAATGAAGCCAAGGTGGATCGGGCGCTGGAAGAACAGGCCAAGTGGCTGCAAACCGGCGGCGTAAAGCTGGAACAGCGACAGCGCGATGCCGATCACGGCGACCGCCCGCAGGACGAACCAGGGCTGCGGAGGCTCTTGCAGGCGCGCGGCGGTTTCGGTGTCCATCAGTCGTCAGCTCCTGTCAGCGAAAGGCGCACACGTTCGCGCGGGGCCACGGCAGAGAGCGACACCACCGTGTCGCCGACCTGCAGGCGGTGATCGACCGCAGGGCCTCCGGGGCGCAGCACATAGGCATTGCCGGGCACCGGCTCGTCGATATCAAGAATGAAATAGCCGCCGTGCCCGTCCGACACTTGCCGCCCGCGTCCCGGGATGTGCCCAAGACCGGCGGCGAAATCGGGCTGGTGGGTGCGGGTCAGGACCATGCGCCCGTCGCGGTTCTCGTAGCAGTCGGACACCTCGAAGCCCTGCACCGAATGGCGCCACAGAACGCACCAGCCGGTCCCGTCGGGAACCGGCAGACGCGCGATCTCTGTGCCGTCCGCACGCGCGGCGACAAGATCCTCCGCCAGGGCAGAGCAGGGGGCTGCGGCGAGCAGGAGGAGGGCGCAAAGCCCCCCTCCGGTCACGGCATTCACGGGCGCAGCGCGTCCGGGATGTCGGCGCCGATTTCCTCGTAGTAGCGGATCGCACCGGGATGCAGCGGAACCGGCGTCGCGCCCAGCGTGAACTCGACCGTGGTCTCGTTCGCCGCCGGGTGGACCGCTTGCAGATCGGCGATGTTGGTGAACATCGCGCTGGTCAGCGCATAGGCCAGATCGTCTGACATCTCGGACGACACGACCAGCACGTTCGGGATGCCCAGCACGTTGATATCGTCCTCGACACCGGTATAGGTGCCGCCCGCCAGCGTGGTGCGGGCAAAGGTCGGGTCGGCGGCCTGCGCGGCGGCCAGTTCTTCCTCGGACAGCTCCAGGATGACGATGCCGTTGGTGGTGGCAAGGTTCAGGATCGACGAGGTCGGTGCCCCAACCGACCAGAACCCGGCGTCGATGTCGCCGTTCGCCAGTGCGTCCGCCGTCTCGTTGAAGTTCAGGCGCTGCTCGTCGATCTCGTCATAGCTGATGCCATTGGCTTCGAGGATCGCGGCGGTGTTGACCTCGGTGCCGGACCCCGGTGCGCCGATCGACACGCGCTTGCCGCGCAGATCCTCAAGCGAGGTGATCCCGCTGCCTTCCAGCGCCACGATCTGCACCATGTTCGCGTAAAGCGAGGCAAGGCCGCGCACCATCGGAAGCTGCTGACCCTCGAACCGGCCGGTGCCGGAATAGGCCTGCGCAACGGTGTCCGCCAGCGCGATGGCAAGGTCCGCATCGCCGGTGGCGACAAGGCCCATGTTCTCGACCGAGGCGCCGGTGACTTCGGCGGTCGCCGAGTAGCCTTCGATGTGGTTGTTGACGATCTCGGCAAGGCCGCCGCCCATCGGGTAATAGACACCGCCGGTGCCGCCGGTCGCGATCGAAAGCTGTTGCTGCGCCAGACCGGGCGTCGCGACACCCATCGCGACGATGACAGCCGATCCAAGAAGGCCACGCGGGCCGCTGAGAATTTTGTGAAGCATTTTAGTCCTCCCTTCAGGGGCATTTCGCCCGTAGAATCCCGTATCTCCTCTCGGGATATTCCTTCAACTAAAGCCATTTGGCCTGACAGAACACCGTTTTTATGCCTTGCGGGCCGAGTCTGCCGCTCGCAGGGGCGTGGCATGAACCTGTCCTCGCCCCAGACTGCACAAATCCTGTGCAGAGTGCAGCGGTGCCTCAGCCCGGGGTCCGCGCATCGCCCTCTTCTCCCGGCTGTCCCCGAAACACGAGGCGCACCAACGCCGCGACGGCGCACAGCATCAGCGCCCCGCCCGTCACCCACATGATCGCCCCCGCAAGGTGCTGGTCCGCCATCGGCGAGATCCCGTAGGGCAGGGTCGTCAGCAGGTGCCATGCGTGCCAGGGGGATTGCGCAAAGACCAGCAGCGCCGACAACAGCGACATCTGCGCGGCGGTCAGTGCAAGGCCAAGCGCCACGGCATGCGGCCGGGCGGCGATCGCGGCAAGGATCGCGGACCACATCAGCCACGCCGCGCCCACAAGCGACAGGTGCATCAGCCAGTATACCGCGTCAGACGCCAGCGTGGCCGCATATGGCGGCGGCGCGTGCCAGAGCCAGAACAGGACACCGAACAGGCTTGCGGCGGGCAGAACGCCGGCGCCGCGCAGGGGCATCGCCCGTGCCAGAAGCGGCGCCGCAACCAGCGTCAGCAGAAGGTGCTGCGCGACCCGCGCCGAGAACAGCGCCATCGACGCGGCACAGATCGGCGAGACGAACAGCAGCGTCACCAGCCCCCAGGCGGCGAGCGCGTGGCGCCTGCTGTCCGCGCGCCACGCCAGAAGCGCGCCCAAAGCGGCAAGCCCCGCGATCAGCACCGGATCGAACAGCCAGCGTGTCCAAAACTCGGCCGGGATCGGCGGGGTGCCGCAGAACGGAACATAGGTGTCCATCATGTGTCCTCTCCGGTCATCTGCACCCGTCCAGCAGGAGCACGGGCGAGGCGTTGAACAGGATCGCCAGAACCGAGATCGTGATCGCCACGCGGGCGGCGATCCGCAGCGGCGCGTCGCCCCGGCGCAGCAGGCCCCAGCCCGCGGCAACGATCGCAACGGGGGTCGCCACCGCGACGACGACCACAGACGCCGGATACGAGATCACTTCGCGCTCTGCGCAGGCCGCCGAGAACGCGCCGTAGACAACGATGAAATGCAGCGTCCAGATCACCAGCGCGCGCAGGACATCGCGCAGGCCCGGGGCGATGGGGGCGGCGGTCAAGTCTGTCATGTGAAGGCCTCCAGTTGCGGGGCGGCAAGGACGACGGCGGCCGCGACCAGCATTCCGGCTGTCACCACCGCGTAGGGCAGTCGGTTGATCTCGGGCACGGTCTGGCCCGGCGCGACCTGTCCAGTCAGCTTGCGCAGGGCAAGGAACACGCTCCAGTACAGCAGGACGAACAACTGCACGCCGATGAAGCCAGCCGTCATCCAGACCGCTCCGGCCAGGGCGGTCGCCAGAGGGTCCATCGGCAGAACCGCCAGATAAAGCGCGCCGCCCGCAGCAGCTGCGAAAAGCGCGAGGATCAGGTCCAGCAGGGCGTTCGGCCAGCGGCGTGCCAGCCAGGCGGTCAGCACGACGCCCGCGCCGCAAGCCAGCGCGGCGCCCGCCCAGTCAAGATCACCGTCCCCGGCAAGGCGGGCGAACTCGGGCTGCACGTTCCACAGATACATCACCCCCAACAGCAGCGAGGCAAAGAGCGCCACGAGGATCAGCAGCGTGCCGATGATCGCGATATGCGTGTGGCCCAGCCGCGACGGCAGGTTGACGGTCAGCGTGCCTTCGCTGGTCTCCAGGGTTTCGCCGGTCTCGGACGGCTCCCACGCCCAGACCGCAAAGCCGACAAGGGCCGCGACAAGCCCCGCCGCCGCCACAAGGTAGAAGTTGGCCAGCAGCGCGGCAAAGCCGACAGCGACGCAGGCGGCCGTCACCAGAGGCACCCAGGTCGGGTGCGGAAGCCGCACGATCTGAAGCGGCTCGCCCGATAGCGGATGACAGCCCACGGTCTCGCGCCGCCCGTGCGGGGCATCGTGCAGCACGCCGTGCACCCTGTGGGCATCGCCGCCCAGCAACTCCGGCTGGTCCCACAGCGGCTCGCGCGAGTGCACGCGCGGGATGGCGTGAAAGTTGTGACCTGGCGCAATCGGCGGATACATCCATTCCAGCGTGCCCGCCTGCCAGGGATCGCGCGGCGCCAGCGGCCCGCGCCAGCGATGCGCGATGAAATCCCAGACGAACACTGCAACCCCGGCCGCAAGGATGTACGAGCCAATCGAGGACAGCATGTTCAGGCGGTCCCAGCCCAGCCCTTCGGGATAGGTCGCGATGCGGCGCGGCATCCCGCGCAGGCCGGTGATGTGCATCAGGAAGAAGGTGACGTGAAAGCCGATGAACATCAGCCAGAACGCCCAGCGGCCCAGCCGCTCCGACATCATCCGCCCGGTGAAATGCGGCGTCCAGTAGTAGAACGCCCCGATCAGCGGGAACACCATGCCGCCGATCAGGACATAATGCAGGTGCGCGACAACGAAATAGCTGTCGTGCGCCTGCCAGTTGAACGGAACAGAGGCCAGCATCACGCCTGTCAGCCCGCCGATCACGAAGATGAACAGGAACCCCAGGATGAAATGCATCGGCACGGTCAGGCGTGGCCGTCCCTGCGCCAGCGTGAGGATGAGGCAGAAGATCTGCACGCCGGTCGGGATCGTGACCATCGTCGAGGCGGCCGAGAACAGCGACAGCGTGATCATCGGCAGCCCCGTCGTGAACATGTGGTGCGCCCACAGCCCGAAGCTGATGAACCCCATCGCCACCACAGCCGCCACGGCATAGCCGTAGCCGAACAGAGGCTTGCCCACGAAAGTCGGCAACATCGTTGCGACCATCCCGGAAGCGGGGAGGAAGATGATGTAGACCTCGGGGTGGCCGAACAGCCAGAACAGGTGTTGCCACAGCAGCGGGTCGCCGCCCATCGCGGGATCGAAGAACGGCAGGCCCAGCAGCCGCTCGACCTCGAGCAGGATGGACCCGACGATCAGGGGCGGAAAGCCGACAGCGATCATGAAGGCGGTCACCAGCATGTACCATCCGAAGATCGGCATCTTCGTCAGCGACATGCCGGGCGCGCGGGTGCACAGGATGGCGGCGATCAGCTCGACCGCGGCGGTGACGCTGGCGATCTCGGCAAAGGTGATGCCGATCAGCCAGAAGTCTGCGGACAGGCCCGGCGTGTACTCCTTGCTGGACAGCGGCGTGTACATGAACCAGCCACCGGCGGGGGCGGCGTCGAACAGGAAGGACGCCAGCACGATCAGGCCGCCGAACAGGTAGCACCAGTAGCCGAAGGCGCCGAGCCGGGGAAAGATCAGGTCGCGCGCCCCCAGCATCAACGGCAACAGGTAGACGCCGAAACCCTCGAGGATGGGGATGGCGAACAGGAACATCATCAGCGTTCCGTGCATGGTGAAGACCTGGTTGTAGGTCTCGGCATCAAGGAACGTATTCTGCGGCACGATCAGCTGCGTGCGCACCAGAAGGGCGAGGAAACCGGCGATCAGGAAGAACCCGAGCCCGGTGACGATGAACCGCTGCCCGACGACGCGGTGCGAGACCGAGGACAGCGACCGCCACCCCTTCGGGGTCGCCCATGCCCGCTCATAGAGCGGCAACTCATCAAGGATCGGGCCCTGCCGTGGCCTGTCGTCTGCGCTGGTGTCGGTCATTTCAGGCTCGCCAGGTAATGCGCGACGGCGCGCAGGTCGGGGCCGCTCAGGTGGTTGAACGACGGCATTTCTGCGACGGGCTTCATGTCCTGCACATCGGCGATCCAGCCTGCCAGGTTGCCGACGTTCATTCGCCACATGCCCGCGCCAAGCGACCCGCGCGCGCCGACCCGGCTGAGGTCGGGGCCGATCCGCCCGCCTTCCGCAATGCCGCGGATGACATGGCATGCCGGGCAGCCCTCCCGCAGGAACACCTCGCGCCCCTGCTCCAGTTGCGCCGTGTCGGCATCACGCGCCTCGTCCTGCAGACCGGCCAGATAGGCGGCATACTCTGCCGGGGGCAGCACCAGCACCTCGAACGCCATCAGGGGATGCGACAGGCCGCAAAACTCGGCGCATTGCCCGCGGTAGCGGCCCGGCCGCGTCGCCGTGACCGTCATCTCGTTAACCCGCCCGGGGATCATGTCCAGCTTGCCCGCGATGGATGGCACCCAGAACGAATGGATCACGTCGCCAGACCGCAGCCGAAGCGTCACTTTGGTGTCCGCCGGCAGGACGATCTCGTTGGCATCACGCAAGGCGCGCCCTTGCGGATCGTGCACGACGTCCCACCAATAATGATGGCCCGTCACCTCGATCACCGGAGCGGTGTCGCCGGTCCGTCCGATCGCGGCCAGCGTGAAGGTCGAGGCGGCGACCAGCGCGGCCAGGGCCAGCACCGGCAGGACAACGCCGCCCGCCCAGATCCACCAGACATGCCCGGGCCGATTGCGCCGCCGCGCCAGCCAGACCGCGCCCATCACCAGAAGGAACAGAACGCCGCCCGCGACGGACATCGCGGTGGTCAGGCCAAGCGTCGCCGCCGCCCCGCTGCCTGCAGAGGAGAACGACGTCTGGCTTCCGTAGTCGGCAAGCGTGCTCGTGTTGTTCATGCGTCCGCCCCGAGGGTCAGCAGATACGCGGCCATGTCGGCGGCGTCGGCCTCTTCGACCCCAAGGTCCGGCATCGCGGTCTGCGGCGAGAACAGCGGCGGGTTCATCAGCCAGCGGCTCAGATCGCCCGGCGTATTCGTCAGGACCCCGGCAATGTAGGCACGGCCAACCAGGTTGTGGAGGGAAGGGCCGACCGTGCCGCGGGCGCCTGCAACACCGGGGATCAGGTGGCAGGCTCCGCATCCGTATTCCGTCATCAGGCGCCGTCCGCGCCCGGCATCGCCAAGCGCGGCGGCTCGCATCGCATCCAACGTCGGGCGGCCGCCGCCCGGGCCTTGGGCATACCAGTCCGTCACGGCCCGCAGCCGCGCGGATGCCGCGCCGAGGGCATCCCCCAACGGATCACGCGCCGGAGCCGCGAGAGCCCAGACCGTGACCAGTGCAGCGCAGGCCGCAGTAAGCCCGGCCACCGACAGGGTTGCCGCCGCCTTCCCCCACATGCCGCCTATTCGCCCGTCGTCTCGGGATTGTGGACGCGCATGTAGTATTCGCTGACGGCGCGCATGTCCTCTTCGCTCATCTTCTCGGCGATGGCGCTCATCACGCCCATCGCGTCGTTGTCGCGCACGCCTTCCTTCCAGAGTTGAAGCTGATAGCTCATGTAGTTCGCATATTGCCCTGCCAGGTAGGGGACAGAGGGCGGATTGCCGGTGCCTTCGGCGCAGTGACAGTTCACGCAGGCCGGGATGCCCTTTTCCGCCGATCCGACAGCGGCAAGCTGGCCGCCCCATTGCAGAAGACCCAGATCGATCTCGCCCAGCGGCTTTTCGATGGGCGCCTCGACGACCGAGTAATAGACCGCGACCGCCTCGCGCTCGCGTTCCGTCAGGCGCTGGGCGATGCCTGTCATCACCTCGTTCGGACGCGCGCCCGAGGCATAGTCGTTAAGCTGCTTGTAGGTGTACCAACCGGACAGGCCCGTCAGGCGCGGGAACGCACCCGAGCCGTCGCCCGCGCCCTGGCCGCCGTGGCAGGTGATGCAGGCCATCCCCGAGCCGCCGTTCTCGGCGCCGCCCATCGCGACAAGCGGACCGAGTTCCAGAAGGTCGTCGTCGGGGGCCGTGTCGCTGACCGTCGCGTTGAACAGCGAGCGCTCGTCGTCCAGCCGCGCCTCAAGTTCGCTGATAGCGGGAGTTTCGGTGTCCTGAGCGCCGACCATGACGGGGATGGGCGCCAGCGCCGCGAGCATGGCGAGACGTGCAAAGGTCTTGCGGATGCCGGGTTTCATGTCTGCCTCCTTCAGGCGTCCATCAGCGGACGGGGGTTCGCAAGGTAATCGGATTTCAGGTGGTCCAGCGTCCAGTAGGCCAGACCCATCAGCGGCCCCGTGGGGTTGTAGCCAAGGTTCTGCGGGAACAGGCAGGCGCCGAAGACAAAGACGTTATGGTGGTCCCACATCTGGCCGTAGCGGTTGACGACGCTGGTGCTGGGGTCGGTGCCGATCACCGCACCGCCGGTGTTGTGCGTGGTCTGGTAGGGCTCGATGCTGTAGCCGCTGCCTTCTGCCGCGCGGTTGCTCGACGAATACGACCGGACATGCTCCATGTTCCGGGCGATCTCGACGGCGCGCTCCATCACGTAGTTCGACATTCGCCGGTCGTTGTCGGGAAAGTCGAAGGTCATCCGAAGTAGCGGGCGGCCGAAAGAGTCGGTCCAGGTGGGATCGAGGTCGAGGAAGTTGTCGGGCGTCGCCATCGACGAGCCGTGCACGCCGATCCCGGCATGGTGCAGGTAGTTCTCGCGCACCGCGCGCTTCCACTCCGCGCCCCAGGGCGGGGTGCCCTCGGGCGTCGGCTGATAGCTGATCGGACGACCGTGATACTGGTTGCAGGCGACATAGCCGCCACCGACGAAGCCAAGCTCGGAATGGTCGAAGTTGTCGCCGTTGTAGTCGTCGATGACCGTGCCAAGCGCGCCCGCGCCCATGAACGGGTTGGTGATGATTTCCTCGTCAAAGAAGACATCGACGCCCGCGAGGGTCTGGTAGGCATAGTTGCGCCCCACCGTGCCGGTGCCCGTCTGCGGATCGTAGGGCCTGCCCAGCCCCGAGACCAGCATCAGGTGCACGTTCCAAAGCGCGTAAGCGTTCATGCAGACCACATCCGCGGGCTGGAAAACCTCCAGCCCGTCGGAGTCGATGTAGGTGACGCCGGTGGCGGTCTGGCCGTCCTCGGATTTCTCCACTCGCATCACGGTCGAGCGGAACCGGATCTCGAAATTCTCGTGTTCCTTGATGCGATCGTAGACGCAGATGATCGGATCGGCCTTGGCGAAATACCCGCAGCCGAAGCGTTCGCAGAACCCGCAATAGGTGCAGGGATGCAGCTGCGCGCCATACGGGTTCTCGTATTTCTGCGTGACGTTCGCCGAGGGCAGGGGGAACGGGTGCAGGCCCATGTCCGCCGCCGCCTCGCCGAACAGGGTCGAGCGGATCGGCTGCTTCATTGGAGGGTTGGGATACTCGTCGCTGCGCGGCCCTTCGAAGACGTTGCCGCCCTCGCGTGTCTCGCCGTTCAGGTTGCCCGCGTATCCGGCGGCGCCGCAGATCTTCTCGAAGAAATCGAGGTGCGGCTCCAATTCTTCATAGGTGACGCCCCAGTCCTGCACGTTCAGGTTCTCGGGAATGAACTGCGCGCCATAGCGGCTCTCGTAGTGGCTGCGCATCTCCAGGTCGGACGGCAGCGGTCGCCAGATCTGGCCGTTCCAGTGGATGCCCGCGCCGCCGAGCCCTTCGCCCGGCAGGAACGATCCCAGCCGCCGCATCGGCAGCGCGCGCTGCGAACGGTTGTTGCGGAAGGTCAGCGTGCTGGTCTTCACGTCCATCATGTGGGTGTGGTGCAGCGCGTATTTCAGCTCGTCATGTTCTTCGGGCGCGCCAAAGCTGGTCGCATCGTGGCGATGATCGCCGCGTTCGAGGACCACGCATTTCTGGCCCTCATGGGCCAGCTCATAGGCCGCCGTCAGGCCGGTCCAGCCACCACCGATGATAACCACGTCGGTCCTGGGAAGGGTCTTGTCGGGCATGCCTTACACCTCCTGCGGTTTCAGGCCCGAGGGAATGCGTCCGTCACCCCCGGGTTCGTGATTGATGCCCGTGGGCGGCTGCGGATACGGCACGTTGTGCTTGTCGACGAAGGACAGGTAATAGGCGTGCGCGCCGGGGAACCCGACCATTTCCCACCCGGCATAGCCTTCGTTGCCTCCGTAGATCGGATCGGCGAAATAGCCTTGGTTCGTCAGGGTCCACAATTCGTCGAACAGCGGCTTGGCGGGAAGGTCCCCAAGGTCGAAGTCATCCTCGGACAGGCGGGTCAGGACAGAGCTGCGCGCCTCAGTGTCTGCGTCCACGAAGCCGGTTTCGGCCTCCATCAGCGCGGCGATGCCCTGCCGGATGAACGTCGCAGGGATCAGGGACACCTGATAGCCCTGTTCGGGGGTGCCCGACGGAAACGGGGGCTGCATGTAGATGAACTGGCCCTTGCCGTAGGGCCCGGCCAGTTGCAGGTCGATGAAATCGACGACCCCGGCCTGCGAGGCGCTGGGAAAGTCGTCTTCGGGGATCAGCGTATCGCACAGGGCGGCCAGGAACCGCGCTTCGTCCGGTGTGAGAAAGTAGAACGGCTTGTCATCCAGCGCCGCGAAGGCGTGGTTGATCGGCAAGGTGGAAAGGGCGGCTCCAGACGTCAGGCCCGCAAGGACTGCGCGTCTTGAGAATAGCGTTCCCATGTAATCTTCCCCCACAAGGTCGGATGGCGTGATCGTGAAGAAAACAAGGCTGCTGTGAGAATGTTCCTGACGGGGTTCCGCAAAATCCGGGGCGGAACGACGGATTTTCTCGCAAATTATTGATAGGTAGAAAGATTTTTTGGCGCGCTGTCGCAGGATCACCCCCCGCAGTCGGCGAAAGGCCCGGGGCGGAACGGCGGCGCAGCGCGTCAGTCGCTGTCGGTGAACACCTCTCCCAGTCCCTTGCGCACGTCGCGCTTTGCGGCGACCAGCACCTCGTCGCCTTCCTTCAGGGCGGTGTCCTGCGCAAGGTCGATGTCGTCCGATCCGCGCAGGACTGCGATCGCCCTCGCCCCTTGCGGAAGCTCGACATCGGCCAGCGTGCTGTCTTCAAGCGACTTCGGCACCGAGTAGGTGGTGAAATGCAGACCCTCGGCCACGCCAAGCTGCGACCAGACCCGTTCGTCGTGCTCCAGCGAATGCACGATGGACCCGGCCACGGTGACATGCGGAGTCACCACGTCGTCAAATCCCAACTCGTCGCAGACGGCCAGAAATTGCGCGCGCACGATCTGAAGCACGATGCGCTCGTACCCGATCGAGCGGCCGACGACGGCGCCAAGGATGTTCACGTCGTCATGGTTGGTCATCAACATGAGCGCATCCGCGCTGTCGCCATAGGCGTCCCGCTGGGTGCGGGGCAGGGTGCCGTCGCCGTGGATGAACCCGCATTCCAGCTCGTCCGACAACTCGTCCAGCCGTTCGCGGGACTGGTCAACGAGCACCACGTCGAAATCATGTTCCAGCAACTCTTCGACAAGCGCCACGCCGAGGCGCGAGGCGCCGATGACGACGATCCGCATGATGTCAGCTCCTTTTCAGCCAGGTAGAGGGAAGGCACAGCACGATGAGCGCCACGAATTCGAGCCGCCCCAGCAGCATCGCCAGCAGCAGGACAAGCTTCAGGTTTTCGGCGAGGTCGGGCGCGGCGACGCCCTGGCTCAGCCCCACGGTGGACAGGGCCGAAACGACCTCGAACAGGCCGGGCAACGGGTCGATCCCCGAGGCGAGAAAGATGATCCAGAACACGATCAGCGCGCCCATGTAGAGCATCAGCAGCGACGTGACGGCGATGACGCGGTCGGCCTCGACCTTGCTTCCGGCGTCGCGCAGATAGGTTAGCGCGCTGGGCGGCACCCGCACGCGCACGACGCTGAGGCGGACCATCTGCACCAGCACCGACAGGCGACTGACCTTGATGCCGCCGGCGGTCGACCCGATGTCGCCGCCGATCAGCATGGCCAGAAGGATCAGCGGCAACAGCGAGACGTGGCTCGATACCTCGTTGGTGGAAAATCCCGCCGTGGTGAAGCCGCTGAGGAAATTCAGAACGCCGCGAAATGCCTCCTGCAGGGAAGGGCGGTTCACCGCAAAGTCCACCGCGCAGAAACACAACACGCCGCACAGCATCAGCCCCAGCGTGGCCGCGACATGCGATTTCCGCAGCGCCGCGGACAGGCCGTCGCGCATGATCTGGATGTAGAACATCAACGAAACCGCGGCTGCGACGCAGATGCCGATGACGGTTGCCTGCGCCAGCGGCGAATAACTGCCCAGGCTGTCAGTGCGCGGCGTGAAGCCCCCGGTGGACACGGCGGACAGCGCAACGCTGACCGCCTCCCACCAGGTCGGCAGCAAGAGCAGGCACAGCAGGACCGACAGCATCGTCAGCCCCGCGTAAGAGATCAGAAGTTGCCGCGCCTGGGCCCGCACCGACGTCTTGTCGTCGCGTTCGGTGATCGTGCTGCTGCCCATCGACAGCGACGCGCCCGACCCGCCCGAAAAGATGGCCAGACCGGCGAAGGCGATGGCAAAGCCGCCGCACCACTGCATCCAACCCCGCAAGAGATGCGCCGCGACCGGCCAGCTTTCGGTGTTCGCCGCAAGGCTGAGACCTGTCGAGGTGATGCCTGAGACCGACTCGAACAGGGCGTCGAGCGGCGGCATTCCCAGCATCATCAGCGGCGGCATCACGGACAGGCTGGCCAGAATGAACATCAGGGCGAAACTTACGAACGCCTCGATCCGGCGCAGGTCCTGCGGAAACGCGGCAGAGCGGTAGGCCACGGCGATCAGCACAAGGACGGCGATCTGCGGCGCAAAGGCCAAGGCAAGCGCCCGTTCCTGCATGACCAGCGCCGCCAGAGCCGGAGGCACCACGACGGCAAGCAGCACCAGCGCCTGTTGCGACAGGGCCAGCGCCACGACGCGCGGCCGGGCACGCAGCGCGGTCTCTGCGTTCAGCCCGCGCATGACGGGCGGGGCAATGTGGCAGAAGTCATGTCAGCCAAGCGTCCCGGGAGGACAAAGATTCCCTTGCGGGAACACCTTGCGCCCGGAGGTGTTTTGACAGGGCGCCGGGAACGAACCGACCCGAACCACATTCAGCCGCCCTGGCCGCGCCGCGACAAGGATGAGGAACCCAAGGCATGGCCGATCAGCCCGAACCACGTTCCCTGAGCGAGATCCTCGACGCGGTCCGGGCGCTGGGCGGCGAGCGGGACACGGTCAGCGTGGACGACGTCGTGAACGAGCTTGGGCGCGCCTCGACCGCTGCCTTGCTGTTCGTTCCCGCGATCACCGCCACGACGCCTCTTAGCGGGATACCGGGGCTTTCCGCCCTGTGCGGCATCATGATTGCCGTGGTGTCGGCGCAGGCGGTTGTGGGGCGTCACTGCCTGTGGCTGCCCCGCTTCATCACCCGCCGCACCGTGGAAGGCACGCGCATTCACGATTCGCTCGACAAGGTGCGCCCCATCACCACCTTCCTTGACCGCCACACCCACGAGCGGTTTCATCTCCTCGTGCGGGGGCCGGGCACGAGGGCGCTGTTCGCGCTGTGCATGATGGGCGGAATGGTCATGCCGTTCCTCGAATTCATCCCGTTCTCGGCCTCGGCGGTGGCGGCCTGCATCACGCTTCTGACCATCGCGATCCTGACGCTGGACGGGCTTGTCGCGCTGGCAGGGCTTTGCCTTGTGGTGGCGGCGGGCGGTCTTCTGGCCTGGCTGATCTGACTTCGGTCACCCAAGCCTGCGCACGACGTCGTCGCCGATCCGCAGGGCAAGCGCGGCGATCGTCAGGGTCGAATTCACGCAGGCGCCCGAGGGGAAGACCGACGAGCTTGCCAGATAGAGGTTCTCGTGGTCGTGGCACCGGCAGTCGCCATCCACGACGGCGTCGCTTCGGTCTGCGCCCATGATCGTGCTGCCCATGATGTGATTGTTCGGGCGAAACCCCTCGCTGCCATCCTCGATGCTGACCAGCGACGCGCCAAGCTTGTCCACGATGTCTCGGAACACCTCGGCGGTGTGCCGCGCACTGCGCTGGACGTACTCGCCGACGCGGTAGTCGATGACCGGGCGGGGCAGGCCCAGCGGGTCCATCTTGTCTTGGCTCAGGGTCAGGCGGTTCTGCGGATCGGCAAGCTGTTCGTGGAAATTCGCGATGGAACAGCGCCGGGCGGCGCGGGTTCTGACGGCCTCGGCAAGCTCGGTGCCGGTCAGGCCCTCGTCGATTGCCTCCTGTGCCACGCCAGAGACGGCAGATCCGTTCCACAGGTGCAGCTTCTTGGCCGCCATCCGGCGCCGGTGATCGCCGTCGCGGAACTTGAGGATCCGCCCGAGCGGATCGGGTTTTCAAGCGCGGTGATGTGGTCGGTGATCGAGGAGACCAACAACGTCATCAGCTATTGCGGCGGCATCCCCGGCTTTTGGGCAGACCCGCCGGAAGCCTGACGCGCCCGGCTGCGAAGCTGGCCGAAGGCTAGCCGAAGGCTGGTCGGAACAAGTCCCCCTCGGCGCTGTTCTTGTGCTGGAACACCAGCAGGAAAGGACACCTCATGGCTTCGGACGTGGATATTCCGCCGCAATCGCAAGACTCGATGCCCGCCTACGAGGACAGGATGGACCCTGCGCCCGACTACATGCCGCGGCATCTGGGCGTCGGCAAGCTGGACGGCAAGGTTGCCCTGGTCACTGGCGGCGACAGCGGCATCGGGCGCGCCGTGTCGGTGCTGTTCGCCCGCGAGGGCGCGAAGATCGCCATCGCCTATCTCAAGGAAACCGAAGACGCCGAGTCGACGCGCGATCTGGTCGAGGCCGAGGGCAGCGAGGCGCTGTTGTTGAAGGGCGATCTTGGCGACAAGGCCCATGCCGAAGATGTGGTCGCCCGCACTGTCGACAGGTTCGGGCGGTTGGACATCGTCATCAACAACGCCGCCCAGCAATGGCTCGACCAGGACCTGACCGAGCTTGAGGAAAGCCGCCTGCGCCGCATCATCGACAGCAACGTCATGGCGCCGGTCTTCGTCACGCAGGCTGCGCTGCCGCACCTCAAGGACGGCGCTGTCATGGTGAACACCACGTCGGTCAACGCCTTCAAGGGAAACGCGAACCTTGAGGCCAATTCGACGACGCGCGGCGCGACGCTGGCGTTCTCGCGGTCCATGGCCGAACAACTGATCGACAAGGGCATCCGCGTCAACGCTGTGGCGCCCGGGCCGGTCTGGACGCCGTTCATTCCCGGAAGCATGCCGCCCGAGATGGTCGAAGGCTTTGGCAAGCACGTCCCGATGGGCCGCCCCGGCCAGCCGTGGGAAATCGCGACCTCGTACCTGTTCCTCGCCTCCAGCGATGGAAGCTATTTCAACGGGCAGACCCTGCACCCCAACGGCGGCAAGATCGTGGGCGCCTGAGGTCCGGCCTCAACGGCCCCGGTGATCGGGCCTGGGCCGACCTGCGGGCGATCCGCGCGGCACAGGACTGCAGAAAACAGGCGCGGCGGGATGCAATTCAAGATATACAAACGCAGGCGCGGCTGATAAGGCCGGTCGTCTCGCGTTGCACAGGCGACGCGGCACGGCAGCCCATTGCCACGAACTCACGGACATTTCCTTAGATGATCTCTACCCTTTCCGACGCGCTGGCCGAGCGTGGATACGACAAGTTGACCCCCGTGCAGGAGGCCGTCACCGACCCCGCTCTGGCGGACCGCGACCTTCTGGTGTCGGCGCAGACCGGATCGGGCAAGACCGTCGGCTTCGGGCTGGCCATCGCCACGACGCTGCTGGGCGAGGAAGAGACCTTTGGTCCCGCCGCCGCGCCGCTGGCGCTGGTGATCGCCCCCACGCGTGAATTGGCGTTTCAGGTCAAGCGCGAGCTGGAATGGCTTTACGCCAAGGCGGGCGTGCGCATGGCATCCTGCGTCGGCGGGATGGATGCACGGGACGAACGCCGCGCGCTGGAACGCGGCTCGCACATCGTCGTCGGCACGCCCGGCCGCCTGCGCGACCACATCGAGCGCGGCGCGCTCGACATGGGATCGCTTCGCGCCGTGGTGCTGGACGAGGCCGACGAAATGCTCGACCTCGGCTTCCGCGAGGATCTGGAATTCATGCTGGGCGAGGCGCCCGGGGATCGGCGCACGCTGCTGTTCTCGGCCACCGTGCCGCCCGCCATCGCCAAACTGGCCGAGCAATACCAGCGGGACGCGCGCCGCGTCACCACCGGCGGCGGCGCGGGCCAACATGCCGATATCGCCTATCAGGCTCTGCGCGTTGCAGGCTCCGATACCGAGCACGCGATCTTCAACCTGCTGCGCTACCATGATGCCGAAAGCGCCATCGTCTTTGCCAACACCCGCGCCTCGGTGAACCACCTGACCGCGCGGTTGCACAATCGCGGCTTCAGCGTCGTCAGCCTGTCGGGAGAACTCAGCCAGTCCGAACGGACCCACGCGCTTCAGGCGATGCGGGACGGGCGGGCGCGGGTCTGCGTGGCCACCGATGTCGCCGCGCGCGGCATCGACCTGCCGAACCTGAACTTCGTGATCCATGCCGAATTGCCGACCAACGCCGAAACCCTGCTGCACCGGTCCGGCCGCACAGGCCGCGCCGGACGCAAGGGCATCTCGGCGCTGATCGTGCCGCCCAAGATGCTGGCCAAGGCGGAACGGCTGCTCAAATGGGGCAAGATCGACGCCGAATGGGTCACGCCGCCCTCGGCTGACGACATCCTGCGGCAGGACGAGGAACGCCTGCTGAACGATCTGGGCGCGGTAGAAGAGGCAACCGAAAACGAGGGCGAGTTCGTGACGCGCCTGCTGGAACGCCACGGACCGGGCGCCATCGCGCTGGCCTATCTGCGAATGTATCGCGCCGGCCGCTCTGCACCTGAAGACCTGCTGCCGCCGGACACGCGCATCCCGACGCGAGAGCACAAGGATTTCGGCCCCAGCCGCTGGTTCGCCCTGTCGGTCGGGCGCGACGCCAAGGCAGAACCGCGCTGGCTCTTGCCGCTGCTGTGCAAGGCGGGCGGGATCGACCGCACCGCCATCGGCGCGATCCGCGTCAAGGACACCGAGACGCATGTGGAATTGTCCGAAGCTGCCGTTGCGGGTTTCCTGAACACGCTTGGCCCCGAGCGGGCACTCGAAGGCGGTGTCACCGTGCGCGAGATGGACGGTGCACCTGCGGCTGGCCCGCGCCCCGCGCGCGCGCCGTCTGACCGGGTCGAACGGCCCGACCGTCCGCGCAAGTCTGACCGGCCTGATGCAAAGCCGCGCAAGTCGCCTGCGCGCAGCGCCTCGGCCGATGTCGCATCAGCGCCGGATCAGGCGAGCGACGAGCGCCCCGCGCCCAGACCCGAGACGCCCAGAGCCGAGGCTCCGGTCGCCGAGCCGCCGCGCCCGCATGGCGCCGTCTCTCGTCCGTCGCGCGCGCCCGGCAAGCCGTATGCACCGCGCGACAAGCCCGCTGGAGGCAAGCCCTACAAGCCGCGCGAGGGTGGCAAGCCTGCCGGAAAGCCCGCGTCCCGCTCCAAGAGCAATGACGCGCGTCCCGAAGACCGGACCTACGGCAAGCCTTCCGCGGGCAAACCGTTCGGCAAGCCTGCCGGGGGCGGAAAGCCTTACGGCAAGCCTGCGAGTGACAAACCCTATGGCAAGCCTGCGGGTGACAAGCCCTATGGCAAGCCGGCGGGCGACAAGCCCTACGGCAAGCCGACGGGCGACAAAGCCTACGGGGACAAGCCCCACGGCAAACCGGCGGGCAAGGCGTTTGGCAAGCCCGCAGGGAAACCCGGCGGCGGCAAGCCCTTTGGCAAGCCCAGGGATGCGGCGGACGCTTCGCAGGCGCGGCCCGCGCGTCCACCCGCCAACCCGAGCGACACCTCCAAGCGGTTCGTGCCACCGGGAACCAAGCCGTCGCGCCCGAACAAGCCAGGCAAGACCGGCCCGGCGCGCAGTGGCGGCAACGCTCCGCCCCGGCGCGGCAAGCCCTGAGGACTGCGCAGGGTTGAAATGACCGCGCCAAGCCGGTTCCATGGACCGGTCCCGCCAGAGGGCTGACGCGCATGACCACGACCGAACCGCAGGAGACGCCGGGCCGCCTGACCCGCACGCGCAAGTCGCGGCCCGTGCGCGTGGCCGAGGCGATCAAGGACTGGGTGGTCGAGCAGGGGCTTCAGCCCGGCGACCGCCTGCCCGGCGAGGCCGACCTGATCGCCCGCTTCGGCATGTCCAAGGGCACCATCCGCGAGGCGATGCGGCTGTTGCAGGCGCAGGGGCTGGTCGAGACCAAGACCGGCCCCGGCGGCGGCAGCTTTGTCGGCGAAGTGACCAAGGACCGGGCGCATGCGCTGCTGGCGAACTACTTCTACTTTCGCAACATCACCATCGACGACATCTACGAGCTGCGCGTCCTGCTCGAGCCGGAACTGGCCGCGTCGCTTGCCGGACGGCTGAGCGCGGCGCAACTGGACGACTTGCGCGGGATCATGGCCGACTATGACCGTGCCGCCGCAGGGCCCGAGGAGGAACGCGCGCAGCACATTGCGTCGCTGCGGTTCCACGCCAAGCTGGCGGCCTTCGGCGACAATGCGATCCTGTCGTTCTTCATCAGCTTCATGGCCCAGATCCTGAGCGATCTGACCGTCTACAATCACCTCTATGCCGAGCCGAACCACGAGTTGTGGCGGCGCGGGCGGCAGCACCAACTTGACCTTCTGGACGCGCTGGACCGGGGCGAGGCGGCGCGCGCGCGCGCCGTCATGGCCAGCCACATGGAGATGGCGCGCAGCCTGATGCGCGAACAGGAAGCGGTGGTGATGAAGCGGTTCATCGCCGAATAGCGCGTCAGTCGCGTCAGTCGTTGTGGGCGACGATGCCCGCAGGTGCCTCTCCGCGTTCGGGGTCGTCCAGCGTCGGCACCAGCGCTGCCCACGCCGCATATTCGCCGCTGGTCGCCCGGTCGTGCAGCGCGCCAAGATCGGCCAGCGGGGTTTGTGAATAATCCACCCGCAGCGTCAGCGGCGCCGCCGTGCGCGACACCACCAGCAGAGCGGCCGATCGCAGCCCGCGCGAATCGCCCCCCGCTGCGCTGGCCGCCTTCAGGGCGACCAGCAGACGTTCCGGAAATGGCGCGCCCGAGGCAAGAAAGGCGTCCATCGCAGCCTCGACGACCGACGCGCTGGACAAGAGGTTACCGGCGACGACCACGCCGCTTTCGCTGCGCGCGCCCGCGTAGGCGATGCTGGCATCGCCGGTGAAGTGGCCGGTTCCGCCCGCAGGGTCCAGCGCCGCAAGCTGCCGCTGCGCGCGGCCCGCATCGGCGCCCGTGACCTCGGCCACGGCGTCTTGCGCGGTCAGCCCCGCCCGCATCCGCGCCAGAACCCCGGTGCCCCAGAGCGTGCTGGGAAGCGATCCCTGCGATGCGGACATTCCCGATTCGGGGTCGCCGCGCAGCACCCAGCCGCCGACGCACAGGCTTCCCGTGGCGGCGGCCCCGCCCAAGGTGCCTGTTTCTGCGTCACGCGCGAGTATGGAAATCGTCATGATTCAATCGCCTCTCCGTTCGGGCTTGAATTTATCATGAGAATTTGGCCCACTTCAATTTATCATGATAAATAGCTGCCCATGAACAGCGGAGGTTCTTCCATGTCAGTTCTCAATTTCACCCGCCGGAGCGTGCTTGCCACCGGAACGGCGCTTGCAATGGCGCTCGGTGCTCCCGGCGCCATCGCCCAGACGCCGCCCGGCGTCCTGATCGTCGGCCAGATCGCCGAGCCCAAGGCGCTTGATCCTGCGGCGGTAACGGCGGTCAACGATTTCCGCATCCTGATGAACATGTATGACGGGCTGGTGCGCTACCGGGACGGCACGCTCGAGGTCGAGCCTGCGCTGGCGACCGACTGGACGATCAGCGACGACGGCACCGAATACACCTTCACCCTGCGCGAGGGCGTGTCGTTTCATGATGGCAGCCCCTTCAACGCCGAGGCGGTGGTGTTCAACTTCGAGCGGATGCTGAACGAGGATCACCCCTATCACGACACCGGCCCCTTCCCGCTGGCGTTCTTCTTCTCGGCGGTCGAGACGGTGGAGGCTGTGGATGACCTGACGGTCAAGTTCACGCTGAACGCACCCTATGCGCCGTTCCTGTCGAACCTCGCCTATCCCACCGGCCTGATCGTGTCGCCCGCAGCGGTCGAACAGCACGGCGGGGACTTTGGCCGCAACCCGTCCGGCACTGGGCCTTTCACATTTGGCGAATGGCGCTCGAACGAGGCGGTCGTGGTCGAGCGCAATGCCGACTACTGGGACGGCGCGCCCGAGTTGGAAGCGGTGGTGTTCCGCCCGATCACCGACGCCAACACCCGCACCGCCGAGATGCTGGCGGGCGGCATCGACCTGATGGTCGAGGTGCCCCCCGTCGCGCTGTCGGAATTCCAGGACGACGCCTACACGGTCCACGAACAGGCCGGCCCGCATGTCTGGTTCCTGATCCTGAACGCCAAGGAAGGCCCGTTCGCCGACAAGCGCGTGCGGCAAGCCGCGAACTACGCGGTGAACAAGTCCGCGCTGGTCGATGACGTGCTGGAGGGCACCGCCGAGGTCGCCGCAGGCCCGACACCGCCCGCCTTTGCCTGGGCACACAACGAAGAGCTCGAGCCCTATCCCTACGATCCCGACCGGGCGCGCGAATTGCTCGCCGAGGCGGGCGCCGAGGGGGCGGAGTTGACCTTCTACGTCACCGAAGGCGGCTCGGGGATGCTGGACCCGGTGGCGATGGGCACCGCAATCCAAGCCGATCTGGAAGCCGTGGGCTTCGACGTCGCGATCGAGACCTACGAGTGGAACACGTTCCTGGGCGAGGTGAACCCCGGCCTCGAAGGCAAGGCCGACATGGCGGAAATGGCGTGGATGACGAACGATCCCGACACTTTGCCGTTCCTGACCCTGCGCACCGAGGCGTTCCCCGACCAGGGCGGGTTCAACTCGGGCTACTATTCCAACCCCGAGGTTGACCGGCTTCTGGAAGAGGCGCGGGTCGCCACCGATCAGGACGAGCGCGCGCGGCTTTACAAGGAGATGCAGGTGATCGTGCAAGAGGACGCGCCCTGGGTCTTTGTCGCCAACTGGAAGCAGAACGCGGTGACGAGCGACACGGTCGAGAACTTCGAGTTGCAGCCATCGTTCTTCCTGCTGCTGGACGATGTCGTGAAGAACTGAGGTTCTTCGGACCGGGCTCTGCCCGGTCCGATCCGCCGGGGGGCTTTGCCCCCCGGACCCCCCAGAGTATTTGCGCCAAGAAGAAGGACGGGGAGCCATCCCCGCCGACAGGGAGCCGCGCATGGGCCGCTACATCCTTCGACGCCTGATCTCGGCCATTCCGGTCCTTTTGGGAATCACGGTCATCGTCTTCGCGATCATGGCGCTGATCCCCGGCGATCCGGCGACCGCGATCCTCGGCAGCTATGCCACTCCTGAGAACGTCGCCAAGCTGAACCGTGATCTCGGCCTCGATGCGCCTGCGTGGCAGCGGTATTTCATCTGGCTTGGTAACATGCTGACCGGGGATTTCGGCACTAGTTTCTCTCTGAACCGTCCGGTCCTCGACGAGGTGCTGGAGCGGTTCAACGGCACGCTGATCCTTGCGGGCACGTCGTTTGTCCTGTGCTCGATCTTCGGGGTCATGGCGGGCGTCCTTTCGGCGGCGAACCAGTATGGCTGGGCCGACCGCGCGATCACCTTCGCGGTGCTGCTGGGCATCTCGATCCCGTCGTTCTTCCTCGGCATGATGATGATTCTGGTGTTCGCGGTGAACCTGCGCTGGTTCCCGGTGTCGGGCATGTGGCCGATCTACGGCGACCGTGACATCTGGGCGCTGATCGATCACTTGACCTTGCCCGCCATCGCGCTGGCCGTCGTGGCCACCGGCGTCATCGCGCGGCTTGCGCGGTCGGCCATGCTCGAGGTGCTGCGGCAGGATTTCATCCGCACCGCGCGTGCCAAGGGGGTGCACGAGCGCGGCGTGATCTGGCGCCATGCCCTGCGCGCGGCAATGGTGTCGATCATCCCGGTGCTGGGCATTCAGGCCGGGTTCGTGCTGTCGGGCGCGGTCTATATCGAGATCGTGTTCCAGTGGCCCGGTGTCGGGCGGATGCTGGTCGACGCGATCCTGACGCGAGACCTTCTGCTGGTGCAGGGCGGCGTGGTGTTCGTCGCCGCCTGCTATGTCCTGTTCAATATCGTGGTGGACGTGGCGCAAAGCCTGCTCGACCCGAGGATCAAGACATGATGGCGTTTCTGAGGCTGCTGGCCCGCAACCGGCTGGCGCTGGTCGGCGGCGTGATGCTGTCGCTCGTCGTGCTGCTGGCGCTGGTCACTCCGCTTCTGCCGCTGGCCCCGCCCAACGTGACGGCCACCGGCGACCGGTTCCTGCCGCCGTTTTCCGAAGGCGCGCTTCTTGGCACCGATCATCTGGGCCGGGACCTGCTGTCACGGCTTCTGTGGGGCACGCGCCTGTCGCTGGCGGTGGGCTTCGCCGCCGCCATCGTCGCCGCGACGCTCGGCGCCGCCATCGGCATCATCGCGGGTTTCTATGGCGGGCGGACCGACAACGTCATCATGCGCGGCGTCGACATGCTGATGGCGTTTCCCTACATCCTCTTGGCGCTGGCCATCGTCGCAGCGCTGGGGCCGGGGCTGTTCAACGCGTTGATCGCGGTGGCGGCGGTGAACGTGCCGTTCTTTGCCCGCAACATCCGCGGCATCACCGTGGGGATCGCGCACAAGGAGTTCGTCGATGCCGCGCGCCTGTCGGGGATGTCGAACGCGCGCATCATCCTGACCGAGATCCTGCCCAACGTGATCCCCGTCATCGTCATCGCCATGTCCACCACCATCGGCTGGATGATCCTGGAAACGGCGGGGCTGTCGTTCCTCGGCCTTGGCTCGCAGCCGCCCGTGGCCGACCTTGGCTCGATGCTGGGCGAGGCGCGCTCGGCGCTGATTACCAATCCGCACACCTCGGTCGTGCCGGGGGTGATGATCCTTATCATCGTCATGTCGATCAACCTGCTAGGGGACGGCATCCGCGATGCGCTCGACCCTCGGCTGAAGTCGGGCGCGCTGTCGCGGCCGATGGCGGCGACCCGCGTGGACCGGCAGGGCGCCGTGCCCGCTGCCACCGGCGCGGGCCTGCTGGAGGTGCGCGGGCTGGAAACGCAGTTCCACGTCAAGGACCGGGTGTATCGCGCCGTCGGCGGGGTCGATCTGGCGGTGAAGCCCGGCGAATGCCTTGGCATCATCGGGGAATCGGGGTCCGGCAAGTCGGTCACGGCGCTTTCGGTGATGGGGCTGGTCGCTTCGCCGCCCGGCATCGTCACCGGCGGCGCGGCCTATTACGACGGCGACGACCTGATCGGCGCGCCCTATGCCAGGCTGCGCGCGATGCGCGGGCGCAACGTCGCCTACATCTTTCAGGACCCGCAGGCGACGCTACATCCGCTCTACCGTGTCGGTGACCAGCTGATCGAGGCGATGCAGGTGCACCAGCCCGTCAGCAACAGCGCGGCGCGCGCCAAGGCGCTTGCGCTCTTGCGCGACGTGCGCATTCCCAATGCCGAGCAGCGCCTGTCCGACTATCCGCACGAGATGTCGGGGGGGATGCGCCAGCGGGTCGGCATCGCGATGGCGCTGGCGAACGATCCCGAAGTCATCATCGCGGACGAGCCGACGACGGCGCTCGACGTGACCGTGCAGGCGCAAGTCCTGTCGCTGCTGGACGATCTGCGCCGCTCGCGCGGGCTGGCCATCGTGTTCATCACCCATGATTTCGGCGTCGTGGCGCAGCTGTGCGACCGTGTGGCGGTGATGTACGCGGGCCGCATCGTCGAGGAGGGGACGACGCGCGAGATACTCGAAATGCCGCGCCATCCCTACACCGCCCGTCTGATGGCCTGCGTGCCGGAACTGGGGCAGGGCAAGCGCAAGCTGGCCTCGATCCCCGGTCTGCCGCCGGTGGTCGACCGACTGCCACCCGGCTGTGCCTTCGCCGATCGCTGCCCCAAGGCGCAGCCGGTCTGCCGCGAGGGGGATATCCCCCTTGACGGCGAGGGCATGCGCCGGGTGCGGTGCCTGTTCCCCGAAACCGGACTGCGCGAGGTGGCGGAATGACGGCGGCGCTGCAACTGACCGGCCTGTCCAAGACCTTTCCCGTGGGGCGCAAACTGTTCGGCGGCGCCTCGGGCCGCGTGAAGGCGGTGCATCCGATCACCCTGACCGTGGAGCAGGGCGAGACGTTGGGCATTGTCGGAGAGTCGGGCTGCGGCAAGTCCACGCTGGCGCGGATGCTTGTGGGGCTCTTGACGCCAACCGAGGGGCGCATCGAGATCGAGGGCGCCGCGCTTGACACCGCCGATCCGGCCGAGTTCGGCAAGCGCATCCAGTATGTGTTTCAGGATCCGATCTCGTCGCTGAACCCGCGCAAGACGGTGCGGCAGATCATGGAGGCCCCGCTCAAGCTGTTGCACGGCATGGACCGGGCGGAACGCGGCAGGCGGATCGCCGAGATCTTCGACAGCGTGAACCTGCGCGAGGAATTCCTCGATCGCTATCCTCACGAATTCTCGGGCGGGCAGGCGCAGCGCATCGGCATCGCCCGCGCGCTGGCCGCACAGGCGCGCATCCTGATCCTGGATGAACCGGTGTCGGCCCTCGATGTGTCGGTTCAGGCGCAGGTGCTGAACCTGCTCGCCGACCTCAAGCGCGAGTTCGACCTGACCTACCTGTTCATCAGTCACGATCTTGCCGTGGTCGAGGCGGTGTCGGACCGCATCGCGGTGTTGTATTTCGGATCGGTCGTGGAGATCGGACCAGCGGAGCAGATATTCTCGGCGCCGCGCCACCCCTACACCAGGCTTCTTGCGGACAGTGCGCCGGTGGTGGGCCGTCCGTTGACCGAACCCGAAGCGAAGGGCACCGAGTTGCCTGATCCGCTGAACCCGCCGCCGGGCTGCGCCTTTGCGGCCCGCTGTCCGCGTGCGACCGAGGTATGCCGGGACAACGTGCCACCCTTGGAGCCGGACGCGGGCGCCGGGGCGGCTGCGTGTTTCCATCCGCTTGCCGAATAGGCAAGGCGGCGTTCCCGAAGGCACCTTTTCCACTCGTCAGATGAACGCGTGCGCCCCGGTTCGTGCGTGCCGCGATCTGTCTGCAGGGCAACGGGCGTTTTTACAAAACCGACGGCAAACCGTCGTATGTTTGTTACCAAACCGTCAAGAATCCGTGGCTTCCGCCCAGTAGCAGGGCGGTGAGTTACGGGGGATCGACATGCTCAAGCTAGAGCGCCTTACAAAGCGTTTCGGAGATCGTACGGCCGTCGATGCGGCCAGTTTCGAGATCGACAAGCCGGCCATGATCGGCATCATCGGACGTTCAGGCGCTGGCAAGTCCACCCTCTTGCGGATGATGAACCGTCTGATCGATTCCTCGGAAGGCATGATGACCTTCGAGGGTCGAGAGATCACCAATCTCAAGGGCGCCGAACGCCGGGCGTGGCAGTCGCAATGCGCGATGATCTTCCAGCAGTTCAACCTTGTGCCCCGCATGGACGTGGTCTCGAACGTCCTGCACGGCACGCTGAACCGCCGGTCCACCTTGTCCACCGTGTTCAACCTCTACCCGCGCGAGGACATTCACCGCGCCATCGAAATCCTTGACCGTCTTGGCATTGCCGAACAGGCGCCCAAGCGCGCCGAGGCGCTGTCGGGCGGCCAGCAGCAGCGCGTCGCCATCGCGCGGGCGCTGATGCAGGACCCCAAGATCATCCTTGCGGACGAGCCCATCGCGTCGCTCGACCCGATGAACGCGCAGGTTGTCATGGATACCCTGCGCCGCATTCACGAGGAAGACGGCCGGATGATCGTGTGCAACCTGCACACGCTCGACACCGCGCGGCGCTACTGCGACCGCGTGATCGGGATGCGCGACGGGCGCATCGTGTTCGACGGCCTGCCGTCGCAACTGACCACCGGCGCCGCGCGCGACATCTACGGCGCGGGCGCAGACTTTTCCGAGGCAGCGACGTCGACCGACATCGCCGCTTTGGAGCGCGAGGCGGAAGCTGCCGCCATCTGAACCCCAGCCAACCAAACCCGGCACATGCCGGATCAACTGGAGAAGACCTAGATGAAATCGACCATCGCACTTGCCCTGGCCGCATCGACTGCACTGTCGACCGGCGCATTCGCTCAGGACGCCATCACCGAATTCAACATCGGCCTTCTGGGCGGTGAGAACGCACAGGACCGCCTGAACTCGAACGAGTGCCTGCGCGCCTATGCCGAAGAAGCGCTTGGCGTTCCGGTCAAGCTGTTTGCACCGGCCGACTACAACGGCGTCATCCAGGCGCTGCTGGGCGGCTCGGTCGACATGGCCTGGCTCGGTGCGTCGGGCTACGCGGCCGTCTACCTCGAAGATCCCGAGGCCGTGTCGCCGGTTCTGGTCAAGACCAACCTCGACGGCTCGTTCGCCTACCACTCGATCGGCTTTGCCCGCCGCGACGCAGAGGTCGCTTCGGTCGAAGACCTGCAGGGCAAAGTGTTCGGCTTCGGCGATCCGAACTCGACCTCTGGCTTCCTGATCCCTTCGGTCGAGATCCCGCAGATCGCGGAAGACATCACCATGGAGCCGGGCGAGTTCTTTGGTGACGTCGTGTTCACCGGCGGCCACGAGCAGACCATCGTTGCAGTCGCCAACGGCGACATCGACGCGGGCGTGACCTGGGCTGATGGTCTTGGCGCATGGGAAGACGGCTACAACTCGGGCGCGCTGCGCAAGGCCGTCGACTCGGGCCTCGTCGACATGAATGACATTGTCGAAATCTGGAAATCCAAGCCGATCCCGGAAGGCCCCGTCGTTCTGCGCAACGACCTGCCGGAAGACGTCAAGACCACCATGACCGAGCTGGTCCAAAGCCTGCATGAGCGGGACGAGGCTTGCGCCTACGGCGTTGCGGCAGGTGAGACTGCCGGGTTCCAGCCGATCGGCCACGATGCCTACGAGACCATCATCGCCGTGCGTCAGGCCCAGTCGAACTGAGCCTGAAACGATCCCGCGGGCCCCGGTTTTCCGGGGCCCGCTTCCTTTGATGCCCGGATACCCCCACGCATGACCGATGTGACCGCTGGCCGCGCTGAAGGCGTGCGCTCCGTTCAGGACAACTATCTGGCGCTCGTGCGCAAGAAGCGCCTCTATGGCGGGATCACCCTGCTGATCTTCATCATGCTCATGCTATCCGGCTTCCAGATCGCCAACGACCGAAATGCGGGCGGGTTTCTGGAAGGCATCCCGATGTTCTTCGATTTCCCCGAAGGTGTGATCGAGGAAGCCTGGGAAAAACGCGGCAATCTGCCCGGTCTTCTGGTCAAGTATTTCCCGGCGCTGATCGAAACCGTGAACATCGCCGCAGTCTCTACGCTTGTCGGTGCCTTCGGCGGCATCGTTCTGTCGCTTTTGTCCACGCGTGGTCTTGCGCTCTGGCCGCGCGCGATCCCGCTGTTCCGCCGGGTGATGGACGTCATGCGCGCGCTGCCCGAAATCGTGATCGCGCTGGTGCTGATCTTCGTGCTGGGCGGTGGCCCGGTTCCGGCGATGATCGCCATCGCCTTCCACACAGCGGGCGCACTGGGCAAGTTGTTCTCGGAAGTTGCGGAAAACGCCGACCTCAAGCCGGTCGAGGGCCTGTCATCGGTCGGGGCAAGCTGGGGACAGAAGATGCTTCTTGGCGTGATCCCGCAGGTCGCGCCCAACTACGTGAGTTACGGACTCTTGCGCTTCGAGATCAACATCCGCGCGTCGGCCATCCTTGGCTTCGTGGGGGCGGGCGGTATCGGCTATGAGCTGCGCAATTCGATCAGCTGGGGGCAGGGCAAGTTCGACGAGGCCGCCGCAATCTTCATCCTGCTGTTCGGCACCATCGTCGTGGTCGATCAGGTGTCCAGCCACTTTCGCAACCGTCTGACCAAGGGGGCCGCGCTGTGACTGCCGCATCCACGAACATCAACGATGCCCGCATCGTCGCCGAGCGCCTGTTCTCGCGCAAACGGACGATGGCCTTCGGGGCGCTTGCCGCGCTGATCGCCTACCTGACCTACATCTTCTTCGCCTTCGACATCGCGGGGCTTGCCCAGCGCGCCCGGCTCGACAACGCGGTCACGCTGGCCTCGGACAGCTGGAGCTACAAGACCCACGTCACCCGCGACAACCGCTTCGGCGCGATCGAGTACGCCATCGAGGGCGAGCGCAAGGGCGCCTATCCCGAGGGGCGCTATCCCGCATGGGTGACGCCGGGCGAACAAAGCACGGTGGTCGATCTTGGCAACGGCCAGATCGCCACGCTGCTGCCGGACAACCGCCTGACGCTGGAACTGCCTGAATATGGCACCGTCGAGATGGCGCTGGTCGGCCGCGACGTCGTCACCAGCTTTGGCGATACGCCGCCCGACTGGACAAACATCTCGGACAGCCGCGCGACGATCACGTTGGACGGCGCGCGCGTCACCTTCACCCGGTCCAAGACCGAACTGTTCCGCTACTTCGCGGGGTGGGAGCTGTTCTTCTTCACGCTCGACAGCCCCTACAACGGCGCCGGGCTCGGCACGATCCTGTTTGGCGACCGCGTCGATCCCGAACGTGCGAACCTTGCGGGCGCGTGGCAGGATTTCTGGTCCAACGGCATGTGGCGCCACGCGGATGTCGCCTGGGCGATCTTCGAGACCATCCTGATGGCGTTCCTTGGAACCTTTGGCGCGGCGATGATCGCGCTGCCGCTGGCGTTCCTGGCCGCCAAGAACTTCGCGCCACTGGGCGCCGCGCGCTTTGCCGTGCGCCGCGTGTTCGACTTCGTGCGCGGCGTCGATGCGCTGATCTGGACGATCATCCTGTCGCGGGCCTTTGGCCCGGGCGTGATGACCGGCACGCTGGCGATCCTGATCACCGACACCGGCACCTTCGGCAAGATATTCTCGGAAGCGCTGGAGAACGTGGACGACAAGCAGATCGAGGGCGTCGCCTCGACCGGCGCGAACCCGGTGCAGCGCTACCGCTTCGGCGTCATCCCGCAGATCGTTCCGGTGCTGCTCAGCCAGGTGCTGTATTTCCTTGAATCCAACACCCGCTCTGCGACCATCATCGGAGCGATCACCGGTGGCGGCATCGGCCTGTTGCTGACCCAGGCGATCCAGACCCAGAAGGATTGGGAAGAGGTGGCCTACTACATCGTTCTCATCATCATCGTCGTCATGCTCATGGACTGGTTGTCGGGCATCCTGCGGTCGCGCCTGATCGGCCGGAAAGACTAACATGCCGCAACTGTTTGCCGACCGGCCCGTGATCGGTCCGGAGTGCGAGATCACGAACGCGAGTTTCGGCGCCTATGTCGAGATCGCCAGGGGAACCAGGCTGTCGAACGTTGAGATCGGCGATTACAGCTACTGTGACCGCATCTGCGACATCGCCAACGCCCGGATCGGCAAGTTCGCCAACATCGCCAGCTTCACCCGCATCGGTCCGACGGACCATCCGCTGACCACCGCCACGACGCATCACTTCACCTATCGGTCGCACTACTACTGGCCCGATGAACCTGACGACGAGGCGCATTTCGCACGGCGCGCGGCGCGGCTCGCGCACATCGGTCACGACACATGGATCGGCCACAACGCGGTCGTGAAGCCCGAGGTGATGATCGGTGACGGCGCGGTCGTGGCGTCGGGGTCCATCGTGACCAAGGACGTCGCGCCTTACAGCATTGTCGGCGGCAACCCGGCCCGCCCGATCCGGGACCGTCAGCCTGCCGCCATCGCAGACCGCCTGATCGCGCTGGCGTGGTGGGACTGGTCGCATGAGGCGCTGCGCACCGCGCTGCCGGATTTCCGCAGTCTGCCCGCCGAGGCCTTCCTGGAGAAGTACGAGGGCTGATCGCCCTAGTGATCCAGCGTCAGCGTAACGCGCGATCCGGCAAAGAAGGTCCGCCCGTATTCCACCGGCACGCCTTGCGCATCGACGTTGATCCCGGTCGAGCGCAGCACGGGATCGCCTTCGCGCAGATGCAGGTGCAGCGCCTGTGTTGCTGTCGCGGGTGTCGCCGTCAGCCGGGTCGAGGCGCGGGTGTAGTCGGCGACGCCTTCGCGGGCCAGCGCCTCGGTAACGCCGCTGGTCTCGGCAAGGGCCGCGGCGATCCCGGGCAGGCGTTCCAGCGGAAAGACCGACTCGAAGACGGCGATGGGCTGGCCATCGGACAACGACAGCCCGTGGTAGGCGCAGACCGGGGCGCCGGGCTTGATGTCCAGCGCCTGCGCCTCGCCCGGACCCGCTGCGCGCTCGCCGATCTGCAGGATGCGCTTTTCGGGACGGTGCCCGCCGGCCAGCAGGTTCTCATGAAACCGCACGCGGCGGCCGATGGCGTAGTCGGTGGGCCGCGCGCTGACATAGGCACCCGAGCCGCGCCGGGTGCGCACCAGCCCGTCCTCGACCAGCCGCGCCAGCGCATGACGCACCGTGTGGCGATTGACGCCGAAGCGCAGCGCGAGGTCCGCCTCGGTCGGCAGCTTGTCGCCGGGGCGGTAGCGCCCCTCGGCAAGATCGTCGCGCAGGTTGGCGGCGATCGCCTGCCAGATCGGAGTGCGGGCTGTGGCCGGTTCGGTCATGTCACCCAAATTTCACAAATATCCGCTGTGCGGCGCGAAGCAGTATGCTAAGATATGTCTAGTTGTATAGGATATGGCGAAGTTGTCGAGATGAAAGACGCCCCTGACCCCGCTGCAGAGCGAAAAGAATGGATGGGATTGCTGGCGCGCGCCCGGCAAGACTGCGTTGCGGCCTTGCTCGATGCGTGCGGCGACCGCCCGGCATTCGACTGGCTTCGCGCGCCCGAGGTCGGTGCCGTGATGGTGCGCGGCCGCACCGGCGGCACCGGCGCACCGTTCAATCTGGGCGAGATGACCGTGACGCGTTGCGCGCTGCGCCTTGCGACGGGCGAGGTCGGCCACGGCTATGTGCAAGGCCGCAGCAAGCCCGCCGCCGAGGCCGCCGCGCTTGTCGATGCGCTGATGCACACGGATGCGGCGCGGGAGGTTCGCGCCGGGGTGCTGGGGCCTTTGGCGCGAGAAGAGACCGCGAGGCGGGAAGCCCGCGCGCAGAAGGCCGCTGCAACGAAGGTCGAGTTCTTCACGCTGGTGAGGGGAGAGGATTGATGGACACCATTGCCCTTGAAGGCGGGTTCACCGACACGCCGCGCACCGCAAGTCACGCCTTCCGCGCCGTGATGACGGCAATGGCGCATCCCGGTCGCATTGTCGAGATCACCGGGGCCGCGCCGCCCGCACCCCTGTCCGTCGCCGCCGGAACGGTGATCCTGACGCTCTGCGATCCCGAGACGCCGGTGCATCTGGCAGGTGCCTGCAATGCCGCCGAGGTTCGGGACTGGATCGCCTTTCATTCCGGCGCGCCAATGGCAGAACCGGGGCGGGCGATGTTCGCTCTCGGGGCCTGGGATGCGCACGACCTTACGGCGTATCCCGTTGGCACCTCGGAATACCCCGACCGCTCGGTCACGGTCATCGTCGAGATGCCCGACCTGCGGAGCGACGGCGCCCGCCTGACCGGCCCGGGCATCAAGGACACGGCATTCCTGTCGCTCCCCGACCTCGATGTTTTCCGCGACAACGCCGCGCGGTTCCCACTGGGCCTCGATTTCCTGTTCACCTGCGGGTCGCGCCTAGCCGCGCTGCCCCGCACAACTCGGGTGGAATAGACGATGTATGTTGCAGTCAAGGGCGGCGAACGCGCCATCGATGCCGCACACCAGTGGCTCGCCGAAGAACGGCGCGGCGACACTGACGTGCCCGAAATGTCGGTCGCGCAGATCCGCGAGCAGATGAGGCTGGCCGTGAACCGGGTGATGGCCGAAGGATCGCTCTACGATCCCGACCTTGCCGCTTTGGCGATCAAGCAGGCACGCGGGGATCTGATCGAGGCGATCTTCCTGATCCGCGCCTACCGCACGACGCTGCCGCGCTTTGGCGCATCGCGTCCCGTCGACACCGACGCGATGGCGGTCGAACGCCGCGTGTCCGCCACCTTCAAGGACCTGCCTGGCGGGCAGATCCTTGGCCCGACCTTCGACTACACGCACCGTTTGCTGGATTTCAAACTCGCCGCCGAGGGTGAGGCGCCCGTAGCAGGCCGCGCCGACACCGGTGTCGGCCATGTGCCCCATGTCACCGGCTTCCTCAACCGTGAGGGGCTGATCGAGGAGCAACCTTCCAGCGACGACACCCCACCCGACCTGACGCGCGAGCCGCTGGAATTGCCTGCGAACCGCGCGCTGCGCCTTCAGGCACTGACCCGCGCGGACGAGGGGTTCACCCTTGGCCTCGCCTATTCCACGCAGCGCGGCTATGCGCGCAACCACGCCTTCGTCGGAGAGTTGCGCATCGGCGCGGTGGAGGTCGAGATGGACATCCCTGAGCTGGGGTTCGCCATTTCCATCGGCGAGGTGACGCTTACCGAATGCGAGACGGTGAACCAGTTCAAGGGCTCAAAGACCGAACCGCCGCAATTCACCCGCGGCTACGGGCTGGTGTTCGGCCAGACCGAGCGCAAGGCGATCTCGATGGCGCTGGTGGACCGCGCGCTGCGGTGGGAGGAGTTGGGCGAAGACAACGTCGGCGCGCCCGCGCAGGACGCCGAATTCGTCCTCTATCATTCGGACAACATCCAGGCGACGGGGTTTCTCGAGCACATCAAGCTGCCCCACTACGTCGATTTCCAGTCGGAACTAGAACTGGTGCGGAAACTGCGCCGGTCTGCCGGGGCGCAAGACCTGCAGGAGGCGGCGGAATGACCGAGCAGTCCTACAACTTTGCCTATCTCGACGAGCAGACCAAGCGGATGATCCGCCGCGCGATCCTCAAAGGGCTGGCGATCCCCGGATACCAGGTGCCATTCGCGTCGCGCGAGATGCCCACGCCTTACGGATGGGGCACCGGCGGCGTGCAGGTGTCTGCCGCGACACTTACACCGGACGACACTTTCAAGGTGATCGACCAGGGCGCGGATGACACGACGAACGCCGTGTCGATCCGGCGGTTCTTTGAACGCACGGCAGGGGTCGCTGTGACCACCAAGACGTCCGAGGCCACCGTGATCCAGACCCGCCACCGTATCCCCGAGGAGCCGCTGACCGAGGGGCAGATCCTGGTCTATCAGGTACCCATTCCCGAACCCCTGCGGTTTCTGGAACCGCGCGAGACCGAGACGCGCAAGATGCATGCGCTTGAGGAATACGGGCTGATGCACGTCAAGCTGTATGAAGACATCGCGCGGCACGGGCACATCGCTACCTCATATGCTTACCCTGTAAAGGTCGAGGAGCGCTACGTGATGGACCCCTCGCCGATCCCCAAGTTCGACAATCCGAAACTGGAGATGGCCGCGATCCAGCTGTTCGGCGCGGGCCGCGAACAGCGCATCTACGCGATCCCGCCTTACACCGGGATCGTCAGCCTCGATTTCGAGGATCACCCGTTCGAGCCGACCAAGGCCGATCATCCCTGCGGGCTGTGCGGGGCTGCAGACAGCTATCTCGACGAGGTCATCACCGACGACGCGGGCGGACGGATGTTCGTCTGTTCCGACACCGATTATTGCGAGAGCCGCCGCGCGCAAGGCCATCGCGGAAAGGACGCCGCATGACGCCGCTTCTGTCCGTCCACGGCCTGACCAAGCGCTATGGCGCGCACCTGGGCTGCGGCGACGTGTCGTTCGATCTGTTCCCCGGTGAGGTTCTGGGCATCGTCGGCGAATCCGGGTCGGGCAAGTCGACGCTGCTGAATTGCCTGGCCGGGCACCTGCCGCCCGACGCGGGGCAGGTGATCTTCGACACCCGCGCGGACGGCCAGCGCGACGTGCTTACGATGTCGGAACCCGAACGCCGGATGCTGGGGCGCACCGACTGGGCCTTTGTTCATCAGCACGCCCGCGACGGGCTGCGCATGGGCGTGTCGGCAGGCGGCAACGTGGGCGAACGGCTGATGGCCGTGGGGGCGCGGAACTACGGCGATATCCGCGACAGCGCCATCGACTGGCTGGGCCGCGTCGAGATCAGCGAAACCCGTGTCGACGATCGCCCCACGACGTTTTCGGGCGGGATGCAGCAACGGCTTCAGATCGCGCGCAACCTCGTGACCGGGCCACGGCTGGTGTTCATGGACGAACCCACCGGGGGCCTCGACGTCAGCGTGCAGGCTCGGCTGCTCGACCTTCTGCGCGGGCTGGTGCGCGACATGGGGCTGTCTGCCATCGTCGTCACGCACGATCTGGCGGTGGTGCGGCTGCTGGCGCACCGGCTGATGGTGATGAAGGACGGGCATGTGGTGGAACACGGGCTGACCGACCAGGTGCTCGACGATCCGCAGCATGCCTATACGCAGCTGCTCGTCTCAAGCGTGCTTCAGGTGTAAGGGGATGGCGATGATCGAGATCGACAACGTCAGCAAGAGCTTCACGCTGCACAATCAGGGCGGGGCCACCATCGAGGTGATGCGGGGCGCGTCGCTGTCCGTGGCGGCGGGCGAATGCGTGGCGCTGGTGGGCGCGTCGGGATCGGGCAAGTCCACCGTGATGCGGATGATCTACGGCAACTACCTTGCCGCGTCGGGGCGCATCGTCGTCGGCGGGCTGGACGTGGCCCGTGCCGCCCCGCGCGAGATCCTGTCGCTTCGTCGCGATACGTTGGGCTATGTCAGCCAGTTCCTGCGCGTGGTGCCGCGTGTGCCGACGCTGGACGTGGTCGCCGAACCCTTGCGCGCGGTCGGCGTGCCCGAGGACGAGGCGCGGGACCGCTCGGCGGCGATGCTCGCGCGGCTCAATGTGCCCGAAACGCTGTGGCACCTGTCGCCCACCACGTTTTCGGGTGGCGAACAGCAGCGCGTGAACATCGCGCGCGGCTTCATCCATGCCTATCCGGCGCTCTTGCTGGACGAGCCGACGGCAAGCCTTGATGGCGGCAACCGCGAGGTCGTGCTGTCGCTGATCGAAGAGGCCAAGGCGCGCGGCGCGGCCATCGTCGGCATCTTCCACGACGAGACGGCGCGCGCGCGGGTCTGCGACCGCGAGATCGACGTCACCGGCTTCTCGCCCCAGGCGGCGGCATGAGCGGACGCTTGATCGCCGTTGTCGGGCCGTCCGGTGTCGGCAAGGACAGCCTGATCGACGCTCTGGCGGCGCGGCGCCCCGCGTTGCACAAGGTCCGCCGCGTCATCACGCGCCCGCCCGAGGCAGGCGGCGAGGACCACGAGCCAGAGACCGAGGCAGGCTTTGCCGCCCGGCGCGCGGCAGGCGCGTTCTGCCTGAGTTGGGGCGCGCATGGCCTGTTCTACGGCATTCCGGCCGCCGTGCAGGCGCGCGTTGCCGCCGGGGGCGACGCCATCGTGAACCTGTCGCGCGGCGTGCTGGAGGAGGCAGGCCGCGCCTTTGACCGCCTTGTCGTGCTGAACGTCACCGCGACACCGGAAACGCTGGCCCGCCGCCTTGCCGGGCGCGGGCGCGAGGACGAGGCCGGGATCGCGCGCAGGCTGGCGCGCCGGGTGGACCTGCCGGGGCATCTGGACGTGCGCGACATTCCCAACGACGGCGCGCTTGCCGATGCTGTTGAGATGGCGTTGGCCAAGCTTTATCCGGTCAGGGCGTAACGATGGATCGTCTGGAACCTGCCATCCGCACGCTCTCCGACAAGCGCGATCGCGCCAAAGACATACGGCGTATCCAAGGCCGGCAGCGCCACGTCCAGGGCGGCCATTGCGCGGGCAGCGGTGCTGTCATCCACCCGGCCGCTCAGGGTCATGTGGAACCGGAATTCGTCCAGCACATAGGGATAGCCCCAGGCAGCCAGCAAATCCTCTTGCCGGTCGGTCAGACCGGCGGCGCGGCGGCGGGCCAGTTCCGCCTCGGACAGGGTCTCGCGGAAGCCGTCAAGCTCGGTCACGCAGGCGGCGGCCAGCGCGGCCAGCGCGGCGGTGTCGCCTTGCGGGACCAGCGCAAGGAACCGGCCAATCCGCCCCGGCGCCAGGCCGCCAACTCGAACCGGCGCGGTGCGGCGGGCAAGGTCCTGGGTCTCTTCGGCAAGTTGTTCTGCGGAGCGTCCTTCGGCCAGCCTGAACGGCGGCTTGAGCGTGCCGTGAAATCCGTATTTTCGCGGCGTGTCGGTGATCCGGCGCAACTCGTCGCCCAGCGGCGGCAGGTCGGGCTGTGGCACCTCGGCGCCCTGCGCTACATCCCACCCAAGCCATGCGGCCCCGAACGCGGCCAGCGGGCCGTCCGGCACGTAATAGATTGCATAGCGAGCGAATTCCGACATGAACACTTTCTCTCCGAGCGGATCAATGACCACGGCCAATGACGCTGGTGTGACACGCGAGACGGTTCTCGCCAATGCCGAGCTGGTGCTGCCGGACGCGGTGCTGCGCGGGCGGGTGACGGTGTCTGGCGGCAAGATCACGGACATCTCCGAGGGCGCAGCCGTGCCGCCGGGCGCCGAGGACATGGGCGGCGATTATCTGTTGCCCGGCCTTGTCGAATTGCACACCGACAACCTCGAGCGTCATATCGAGCCGCGCCCGGGCGTGCATCTGCCGCATGATGCCGCGATCCTTGCCCATGACGGAGAGCTTGCGTCTTGCGGGATCACGACGGTGTTCGACGCGATGCGTGTGGGGTCCGTGCTGTCCGACAAGGGCGGATACGCGAAATACGCGCGCGAGTTGGTGAGCGCGCTTCTGGACCTGCGCGCGGCGCAGGCGCTGCGGATCCGGCACCTGATCCACCTGCGCGCAGAGTGCTGCTCCGAGACGCTGGTCGAGGAAATGGCGGAGTTCGGCCCCGCCGACCGCATCGGTCTTGTCAGCCTGATGGACCACACGCCGGGCCAGCGCCAGTTCCGCGACATTGGCAAGCTGAAGGCGTATGTCATGGGCAAGAAATCAATGTCCGAGGCCGATTTCGTCGAGCATGTGGCGAACCTCAAGTCCTTGCGCGACCGCTTTGGCGAGGTGCACGAGGCCGCCGCCGTGTCCGAGGCCCGCCGCTATGGCGCGGTGCTGGCCAGCCACGACGACACCACCGCAGATCACGTCGCCACCTCCGGCGCGCACGGCGTGGCGCTTGCGGAATTCCCGACCACGGTCGAGGCGGCAGAGGCGTGCCGCGCGGCAGGCATCGCGATCATGATGGGCGCGCCGAACGTGATCCGGGGCGGCTCGCATTCCGGCAACGTCTCGGCGCTGGACCTTGCAGGCGCGGGGCTTCTGGACATCCTGTCGTCGGATTATGTGCCGTCCGGGCTGTTGCTGGCGGCGTTCCGGCTGGCCGCCCTGTGGGACGACCTGCCGCGCGCGATCCGCACCGTCACCGCTGCTCCCGCCGCCGCTGCGAACCTTGCGGACCGCGGCAGGATCGAGACCGGCCTGAAGGGCGATCTGATCCGCATCCGCCTGATGGGCGGCACCCCTGTGCACCGCGGCGCATGGGTCGGCGGCCAGCGCATCGCCTGAGGCGGTTTCGCCACAGGTTCGCGCAGGGATTGAAGGGCATTGCGCAATGGTCTTTCAGGCACAGCGCCCAGCCGTCTATGGTGCGTCTTGCCCGGGGGGGCATCTATCGGGTTCAAGACATGCGGCTTTCAGCCTTAATCCCCCTTTGCGCGGCGCTGTTGCTTGCGACGACAGCACATGGCTTTGACGGCAAGCAGACGCTAGGCACCGGACGCCAGTTCAACAACGACACCATCGGTGATGGCCGCGATCGCTGGCAGACCGGTTCCTATGTGGTCAGTGTCGTGCGCGGGCCCGAATGGTCTGGAGCGCTTCCGGACCGGATGGGCGAGATCGTGGAATACCGGTTCCGTGCCGCCCTTGCCGCCCCTGAAAGCCTGACAAACCCGCGCCCCGGCGACCGCCGCTATGCCGCGACCCTGTCGCTTGGCGCGCATACCCATTTCCAGAGCGGCGGCTTCGAGCATTCCGCGGGCATCGACATCGTCGGCATTGGGCCGATGACAGGCGTGCCCGGAATACAGACGCTGATCCATGATCTGTTCAACGGTCCCAGCCCGACCGCGGCGCAGGCGCTTCAGCTTGGCAATTCCTTGAACCCGACCGCCACTTTCGAGATCGGCCGCCCCATTGCCTTGGGTGAACGGGTCCGCATGCGTCCCTTCGTCGAGACGATCGCCGGGGTAGAGGTGCTGGCCCGTGCTGGCGTTGATTTCGAGATCGGACGGCTTGGCCTTGGCGACATGATGCTTCGCGATGTCGTCACTGGTCAGCGCTATCCCGGCGTGCGGTCCCCCGCCACCGGCTTTGGCCTGACGCTTGGCGCGGATTTCGCGGCGGTGTCGTCCAGCGCCTATTTCCCGGCCAGTCTTGGATACACCATTGCCGATACTCGCACTCGGCTGCGTCTGGGCCTGCGCACGCAGGGCAAACGGTTCGGCACCTTCTATGGCCTGACCTACCTCAGCCCCGAGTTTCAGGGGCAGAGGTCCGGGCAGCTCATCGGCTCGCTGAGGGTCAACGCAAAGTTCTGACGCGAGGCGGAAGAAACAGGATTCACAGTGCGATTCGCCCATGTTACAACGGGCTCAATAAAAAAAGAGCAGGCAGGCATACAGGCTATGAGGACGGGCTCGAAAGGCACGTTCGTCATACCCTGGTCGCAGACCGAGACCGACGGCCTTCGCGGCGCGCCCATCGCGTCGCTTTCAGAAGGTGCGTCCTGGTCATGGAACGGTCGTGCGGTCAGGGTGGACGGACCCACATCACTTCTGGTTCTGACCGGTTCCGAAGCGGTCGATACATTGCACCGGCGGGCTGCAGCAGCGGTAAAGCGGCGGCTTGGCGGGGTCGCTGACTTCGACGAGGCGCCACGGGCTGACCTGCCGGACGATCCGCTCGTAGGTGGCGGATTCTGCATCACGGACGGCTACCGGCAATATCGGGTGACGCTGATCGAGATGCCCGACGCAGAGCCGCTTGCCATGTTCGCGGGCGACATGCCCGACCAGGAAAGCGATCTGTGGATCAGCGACGTGTCGCTGCCCGAGGGCCATATCAACCGCATCACCGATACGGCGCGGTCGGTCATCTGCTTCACCCCGGGAACCCGGCTGGCCACCCCGGATGGCCCGCGCCTGGTGTCGGATCTTGCCGAAGGTGACCTGATCCTGACCAAGGACGACGGCCCGCAGCCGGTGCGCTGGATCGGCAGCCGCCGGATGAGCGGCGCGCGACTGTTCGCCCTGCCGGAACTGCGCCCGATCCGCATTCGCGGCAGCGCGCTGGGCGCCGATGTGCCCGATGCCGAACTGCTGGTGTCGCCCGATCACCGGATGTTGCTGCGCGGCACGATGGCCGAGGCGCTGTTCAACAGCCCCGAAGTGCTGGTGCGCGCCCGCGACATGGTGAACGACCGCACGATCACCGTGGACCATCGCCCGCAAAGCGTGACATACGTTCACATCCTGCTGGACCGGCATCAGGTGGTCTGGGCGAACGGCCTCGAATCCGAGACCTTCCACCCCGCCAGCACGCCCTTCGAAGCGATCGCGCCCGACCAGCGCGCAGCGCTTCTGGAACGGGCGCCGGATGTCGACCGGGATGCCAGCCTGTATGGCGGATTCGCCCGTCGGCTGCTGTCGGCGCCGGAAGCGGCGATCCTGACCGAAGCGATGCACTGGCGGCATTGACACCGGGGTCAGCCCCTTTATAAGCGCGCATCTCAGGCGGCCTTCGGGCTGCCTGTTCATATTGGTGTTGGTGGTCCCCGCAAGGGGAGCCCTGTCGGCCCCGGCCCCCGTGCCGGAGCAAAGGACAACGCCCTTCATGGCCTCCGCCCGGAGGCGCCCACAGAAGGAGACCAGACGGTGACAAAACGCACCTCTGCCAAGTACAAGATCGACCGCCGCATGGGCGAAAACATCTGGGGTCGTCCGAAGTCCCCGGTGAACCGCCGCGAATACGGCCCCGGCCAGCACGGCCAGCGCCGCAAGGGCAAGCTGTCGGACTACGGTATCCAGCTGCGCGCCAAGCAGAAGCTCAAGGGCTACTATGGCGACCTGACCGAAAAGCAGTTCCGCCGCATCTATGCCGAAGCCGAGCGTGTGCGCGGTGACACCGGCGAGAACCTGATCGGCCTGCTCGAGAGTCGCCTCGACGCCGTGGTCTACCGCGCGAAATTCGTGCCGACCGTGTTCGCCGCCCGCCAGTTCGTGAACCACAAGCATGTGCGCGTGAACGGCCAGATCGTGAACATCCCGTCCTACCGCGTGAAGGAAGGCGACGTGATCGAGGTCCGTGACCGCTCCAAGCAGCTGGCCGTGGTGCTTGAAGCCACCCAGTTGGCCGAGCGCGATGTGCCCGACTACCTCGAGGTCGACCACTCCAAGCTGACCGCGACCTTCGTGCGGACCCCGGGTCTTGGCGATGTGCCGTACCCGGTCCAGATGGAACCGAACCTCGTCATCGAATACTACGCGCAGAACTAAGCGTTTCGCGAGGGACAGTCGCAAGGGGGGTCGCACCGCAGGGTGCGACCCTTTTCGTTTTCAGGGGTGGCGGGATGACTCCCGCCCTACAGATGCGTCATGCTTTCGTGCTGCCCGTACCGGGGCCGCGCAGCCGCTCGGTCACTTTCGCCGCGCGCAAGGGCGGCAGGGTCGGGGCGTTGTCCTGCATCTGCCGCGCACGCGCTTCTGCGGTGCGGATCAGGTCCGGGATGTGCTGCGCCTCGGGCATGTTCTTCCAGTATTTGCGCGGCATTTCGGAGGTCATCGCGCCGATCTTGACGCGGGCAGGATTGAAGATGTTGCGGAAATACGTGCCCCACAGCGCCTCTGCGCCATCCTCGGGCAAGTCGGGTTTGGATTGGCCTTCTGAAAAGGACAGCGTCCCCTCCTCGAACCGTGCGGTCACGTCGCGGGTGACGATGACCCAATCCATGTCGCCGAAACGGCGAGTGAAGAACGGGGCGGTCGGTTCCACCGTGTGATGCGTCGGCTCGAACCAGGCGGCAAAGCGGCGGCGCGGTCCGTCCGCGCCAAGATCGCGGAAGCGCACGAAAGCCTTCATCTTGTGTGCACAGCGGTTGACGTTCTTCTCCATCGTCCGCAGCCGCTCCAGCCCTGCATCGCCGCGCGCGGACATCAGGCGGGGATCGTCCCGCACCCGCCATAGAAACGCATAGAGCCGCGCGAACCGCTCGGGGTCGGAATGCCAGACGACGCGGTTGGCCATCTCGAGGAACGCCTTTGGCACGGTCAGCGCGGGCGAGGGGGCTGGCGGCGCGGCGGGCTCGGCGAAGAGATCCCCCGCCGCACCGTCCCATGTCCACAGGACATCCTCGGGACGCACGCCGGCTGACAGCAGCCCCCGCGCCGCCTCGCGCCAGGCCGCTGCGGTGCCGATCCGGGGCAGGGCGATGCTGCGCATCAGAACAGCGACAACTGTTCGGGCGACGGCGCGAACCGCGCCCGCAGGTCCGCGCTGTCGGTCAGTGCCCCCGGGCTCCAGTCGCGCAGCGTGATGAACGGGCGGGCCTTCTTCAGGCCGGCGCCCATGCGCTGCAGATCGCCGTATCGCAGGGTCCGGTGGTGGCGTGTCGTCAGGATGCGGCCGACCGTCTTGGTGCCGAAGCCCGGCACCCGCAGCAGCGTCTCGCGCTCGGCGCGCTGCACGTCCACCGGGAACAGCCCGCGATGCGCCAGCGCCCAGGCCAGTTTCGGATCGATGTCGAGGTCGAGGTTGCCGCCCGCGCTGACGCCCGTGATCTCGTCCACCCCAAAGCCGTAAAAGCGCAGCAGCCAGTCGGCCTGATACAGCCGGTGTTCGCGCATCAGCGGCGGCTTGATGAGCGGAAGCCGCGCTGAGGAGTCGGGGATCGGCGAGAAGGCGGAATAATACACCCGCTTCAGCCGGAAATCGCCGTAAAGCCGGGCCGAATGGTTCAGGATCACGGCGTCGTTCGAACCATCGGCGCCGACGATCATCTGCGTCGATTGCCCGGCCGGGGCAAAGCGGGCAGGGCGCTTGCCGGTGTGGCTGCGGTCCTTGGACGCCAGCCGCCGCGCCTTGACGTCCCCCATCGCGTCCCGGATCGTCGCGGGGTTCTTTTCGGGCGCATAGGCGGCGACGGACGCGTCGGTGGGCAATTCGACGTTCACCGACAGCCGGTCGGCATAGAGCCCGGCCTGCGCGATCAACTCGGGCGCGGCGTCGGGGATGGTCTTGAGGTGGATGTAGCCCCGGAACTGCTCGCGCTCGCGCAGAAGGCGGGCGATCTGCACCATGTCCTCCATCGTCTTGTCGGGCGAACGGATAATGCCCGAGGACAGGAACAGCCCCTCGATATAGTTGCGCCGGTAGAATTCCGTCGTCAGGTGCACGACCTCTTCCGGGGTGAAGCGGGCGCGCGGGACATTCGACGAGACCCGGTTCACGCAGTAGACGCAGTCGTAGATGCAGAAATTCGTCATCAGGATCTTCAGCAGGCTGATGCAGCGCCCGTCGGGCGCATAGGCATGGCAGATGCCCGAGCCTTCGGTCGATCCCAGACCCTTGCCGTCGCGGCTGTCGCGCCGCGATGTGCCGGATGACGCGCAGGAGGCATCGTAGCGCGCAGCGTCGGACAGGATGGCAAGCTTGTCTTGAAGGGTCATCGGCATGATGTTCACATTATGTTCCTGCGCCGCCGCGTCAAGCGCCCGGCGCCACATCACGCTCACCTTGCCGTGCGGTTGGACGTCGCGGGTCGCAGCGGCTAGGTAGTCGCCCTGACAGCGCAGTACGGAAGGATCCTGACCTTGGCCGACATCGACCATCCCGTTCACGCCCGTATCGACGGGCCCATCGTGATCATCGGCTTCGGGTCGATCGGGCGCGGCACGCTGCCGCTGATCGAACGGCATTTCGACTTCGACGCCAAGAAGCTCACGGTGATCGAGCCGAACCCGAAGGTCGCCACGTTCCTGCGCCAACGCGGCATCGCCCATCTTCAGGTGGCGCTGACCCCGGACAATTACCGCGAAGTGCTGGGCGAGCTGTTCCCGGACGGCAAGGGGTTCTGCGTCAACCTGTCCGTCGATACCTCGTCGCTTGACCTGATGCGGTTCTGCCGCGAAATCGGGGTTCCCTACATCGACACCGTCGTCGAGCCCTGGGCGGGATTCTACTTCGACACCACCGACAATGCAGAGCGCACGAATTATGCGCTGCGGCAGGCGGTGCGGGACGAGAAGGCGCGCAATCCCGGCGGCACCACGGCGGTGTCCTGCTGCGGCGCCAATCCCGGCATGGTGTCGTGGTTCGTCAAGGAGGCGCTGCTGACGCTGGCGCGCGACACAGGGCGGGACGCGGCGGCGCCCAAGGACCGCAACGGCTGGGCCCGGCTGATGCAATCGCTGGGCGTCAAGGGCGTGCACATCGCCGAGCGCGACACCCAAGCCCGGCGCGAGCCGCGCCCGCGCGGCGTCTTCGTCAACACCTGGTCGGTCGAGGGCTTCATCGCGGAAGGGTTCCAGCCTGCGGAACTGGGCTGGGGCACGCATGAGACGTGGTTCCCCGAACTGGGCCACCGTCACGAGACAGGCTGCAGGGCGGGCATCTGGCTGGACCGCCCCGGCGCGATCACGCGGGTCCACAGCTGGTGTCCTACACCCGGACCGCAGTTCGGGTTCCTCGTGACCCACAACGAAGCGATCTCGATCGCCGACTACTACACGGTCGGCGACGCGGCCGCGCCCGAGTTCCGCCCGACCTGCCACTATGCCTATCACCCGTCCGACGACGCAGTCCTGTCGCTGCACGAGATGTTCGGATCGGGCCGCCAGCAGGAGCGGCACCATATCCTCGAGGAACACGAGATCGTCGAGGGCATCGATGAATTGGGCGTGCTGCTGTTCGGGCACGAGAAGAACGCGCTCTGGTATGGCTCGCGCCTGTCGAACGAGGAAACCAAGGCGCTGGCCCCCTACCAGAACGCGACCGGCCTGCAGGTGTCGTCTGCGGTGATCGCGGGCATGGTATGGGCGCTGGAGACCCCCGGCGCAGGGATCGTCGAGACCGACGAGATGGACCACGCGCGGTGCCTCGAGGTGCAGCGCCCGTATCTCGGGCCCGTCGAGGCGCATTACACCGACTGGACGCCGCTGCAGGACCGCTGGGAGCACTTTCCCGAGGACATCGACGAGAGCGATCCCTGGCAGTTCCGTAACGTGCTGGCGACGTGAGGACGGGGAGCGGCGCTTGGGGCCATCGAGGCCCCGCGCGCCGCATGGGGGCTCTGCCCCCAAACCCCCGGAGGTATTTGCAGACCAAAGATGGGGGCATGGCGGCGCCTTGGGGGCGGACACCGCGCAGGCGAGAGACGCGTGCGGCGTTGCCGCGATGTCGCGGCGCAGGGCCCGTGCGGCTTTGCCGCTTTTCCTGTGCGCGGCAGGCGGATAGAAGGCAGGACAAAGCACAGGTTCCCCAATGAGTGTCATCGTTCCCCAGCCCGGAATCCTCGATATCGCGCCCTATGTCGGCGGCCAGTCGTATTTGGCGGGCGTCGAGAACGTCGTGAAGCTGTCGTCGAACGAGAACCCGTTCGGCCCCAGCCCCAAGGCGATGGAGGCGTTCAGCCGGGCCGTGCGCCAGTTGCACCGCTATCCGTCCACAGATCATGCGAGCCTGCGCGCTGCGCTTGGCGAGGTGCACGGGATCGATGCGGGGCGCATCGTCTGTGGTGTCGGGTCGGACGAGATTCTGCATCTTCTGTGCCAGGCCTATGTCGGGCCGGGCGACGAGGTGGTTCACACCGAGCATGGCTTTGCGATCTACCGGATCGCTGCGCTGTCAGCGGGCGGCACGCCGGTGTCTGTGCCCGAGCGCGAGCGGGTGACGGACGTCGATGCCTTGCTGGCGGCCTGCACGCCGAAGACGAAGCTGGTGTTCATCGCCAACCCGAACAACCCGACCGGCACGATGATCGGGACCGGCGATCTGGCGCGGCTTGCAGACGGGCTGCCTGCGGGCGCGATGCTGGTACTGGACGGCGCCTATGCCGAGTATGTCGAAGGCTATGATGGCGGCATCGGCCTGATCGCCTCGCGCGGGAACGTGTTCATGACGCGCACGTTTTCCAAGCTCTACGGCCTTGGCGGCCTGCGGGTCGGCTGGGGTTATGGCCCGGCCGAGGTGATCGACGTGCTGAACCGCATTCGCGGGCCGTTCAACCTGTCCGAGGCGCAGCTTGCCGCCGCCGAGGCCGCGCTGCGCGACGATGAGCATATCCAGCGCAGCCTGAGCGAGAACACGCGCAACCGCGCCTGGCTGGCCGAGGCGCTGATGGAAAAGGGCGTGCCTTCCGATACATCTTGCGCGAATTTCGTGCTGGCCCGTTTTGCCAGTGCCGACGAGGCGCTGGCCTGCGATGCCTGGCTCAAGCAGGAGGGTCTGATCGTGCGCCCTGTCGCGAGCTACAACCTGCCGAACTGCCTGCGGATCACCGTCGGGGACGAGGCATCCTGCCGCCGGGTCGCCCATGCGATCGGGAATTTCAAGGATGTCGGCAGGTGAGCGTGATCTATGGCCGCGTCGCGCTGATCGGGCTTGGCCTGATCGCGGGGTCGATGGCCCATGCCGCCCGGCGCGCGGGGGCCGCGGGCGAGATCGTGGGCACCGCGCGGTCGCCCGAGACCCGCGCCATTGCCGAGGAGATCGGGCTTTGCGACCGGATCGTCGAAACGGCGGCCGAGGCGGTGAAGGACGCCGATCTTGTGGTGCTGGCCGTGCCGGTGGGGGTGATGGGCCGGGTCGCGGCCGAGATCGCACCGCATCTTGCGGAAGGCGCCACGGTCACCGACGTCGGGTCGGTCAAGAAGCATGTCATCGACGCGGTCGCGCCGCACATGCCGCATGGCGTGCATTTCATCCCCGGGCATCCGCTGGCGGGAACGGAACATTCCGGCCCGCGCTCGGGCTTTGCGGAACTGTTCGACAACCGCTGGTGCCTGCTGGTGCCGGATGAGGCGACGGACGCGGGCGCGCTTGACCGGCTGTCGCGGTTCTGGCGGGCGCTCGGCTCGAATGTCGAGACGATGGAGGCCGATCATCACGACCTGGTCCTTGCCGTCACCAGCCACACGCCGCACCTGATCGCCTACACCATGGTCGGGGTGGCGGACGATCTGCGGCGCGTCACCGACAGCGAGGTCATCAAGTTCTCGGCGGCGGGGTTTCGGGATTTCACCCGGATCGCCGCGTCGGATCCCACGATGTGGCGTGACGTGTTCCTGACGAACAAGGAGGCGACACTGGAAATCCTTGGGCGCTTCACCGAAGAGCTGTTCGCGTTGCAGCGGGCGATCCGCACCGGCGACGGGCAGCTGTTGCACGACTATTTCACCCGCACCCGCGCGATCCGGCGCGGGATCATCGAGGCGGGGCAGGATACCGACGCGCCCGACTTCGGGCGGGTGAAACGGGGCTGATGCGGCGGGGGTGGGCAACCCTGGCCGCGGCGGCCCTGCTTGCCGCCGGGGCCGCCGTGGCCGAGGCGCCGCTGCAATCCCCGGTTCCGGTGCTGCGCCCGGCGGCCCAGGCGGCAGAAGCGGCGGCCGATCCCGACCAGCGCGTCCTGCAGGCGGTCGAGGCGGCCATCGTCATCTCTCCCGTGCCGGTGCTGCGCCCCGAGGAGGGTGCAGCCGCGCAGCCTGCGCCGCCCGTTGCGCCCAAACCGGATGTGGTTCTGGCGGGGGGCGGCCCAGCCGTTCGGGTGTCGCCGCGCCCCGGGCCAAGGCCGCCGAACCTGCAGCGCCGGTCCGTGGTGCGCGCCTCGGGGATGCTCGTGCAGCCGCCACCGCCGCCGACGCGCACGCCGGGCCGGGTCACGGTCGTGTGCGGCGATCCGTCGATCATCGGTCAACCGATGGCGCCGATCCCGGGGCGTATCGCGGGGTGCCGCGTCGCGAACCCGGTGCGGGTGACGTCTGTCGGGGGCATTTCGCTGAGCCAGGCGGCGACGCTAGATTGCCCGACCGCGCAGGCCTTGCGAAGCTGGGTGGATGCGACGCTGAAGCCTTCGGTTGGGCGCCTGGGCGGGGGCGTCGCGTCGTTGCAGGTGGCGGCGCATTATTCCTGCCGGACGCGCAACAACCAGCCGGGTGCGAAGGTGTCCGAGCACGGGCGCGGCAAGGCCATCGACATCTCGGCGATCAACCTGCGCAACGGGCAGTCGCTGACGGTTCTGAAAGGATGGCGCGACGGGTCCATCGGCCCGGTGATGAAGCGCCTGCATTCTGGGGCCTGCGGGACCTTTGGCACAGTGCTTGGCCCCAATTCGGACCGTTTCCACCAGGATCATTTCCACTTTGACACGGCACGCCACGGCAACGGCGCCTATTGCCGGTGACGTCTCAGGCGTCTTGTGCCAGCCGCGATTCCATCACGTCGAAGGGCACGCCGGGCTGATCCTTGGCGCCCCGGATCACCAGTGAGGTCTTGACGCTGGCGACGTTCTCGGCCGCCGTAAGCTGCTCGGTCAGGAAGCTCTGGAAGGTGGACAGGTCGGGGGCGACGCATTTCAGGATGAAATCCACCTCGCCGTTCAGCATGTGGCATTCGCGGACAAGCGGCCAGTCGCGGCAGCGCTGTTCGAAGCGCGACAGGTCGGCCTCGGCCTGGCTGACCAGCCCGACCATCGCGAAGACCTGCACCTCGAAGCCCAGCTTTCGCGGGTCGACGTCGGCGTGATAGCCCTTGATGTATCCCTGTTCCTCAAGCGTGCGGACACGGCGCAGGCAGGGCGGGGCAGAGATGCCGACCCGCTTGGCCAGTTCGACATTGGTCATGCGGCCGTCGGCCTGCAGTTCCCGAAGAATCATCCTGTCGATGGGATCGAGTTTCGCGCCTGGCATGTCTGCTTTCCGGAAATTTGCGGAAAGCTACCCAGTTGGCACAGAAAGCGCAACAATATTTCGCCATTGCGCAATATCGTTATGGGCGCCCCCTGCGTCAGGACGCGGGGTTCCAGTTCGGCACGGCGCACCATATATCGGCGCGGAATGGAACATGCAGGACGAGGGGGCTTCAGGATGGCCGACACGCGACACGCCAAAGTGCTTATCATCGGGTCCGGCCCGGCGGGCTATACGGCTGCGGTCTATGCCAGCCGCGCGATGCTGGAGCCGGTGCTCGTGCAGGGCATCCAGCCGGGCGGCCAACTGACCATCACCACCGAGGTCGAGAACTGGCCGGGCGACACCGACGTGCAGGGCCCCGACTTGATGATCCGCATGGAAGAGCATGCGCGCGCCGTCGGCACCGACATCGTGTCCGACATCATCACCTCGGTCGATCTGTCGAGGCGCCCCTTCACCGCCATCGGCGACAGCGGCACCACCTACACCGCCGACGCGTTGATCCTTGCGACGGGTGCGCAGGCGAAATGGCTGGGCCTGCCGTCCGAGGAAAAGTTCAAAGGTTTCGGCGTGTCGGCCTGCGCGACCTGCGACGGGTTCTTCTATCGCGGCGCCGAGGTCGTGGTGATCGGCGGCGGCAACACGGCTGTCGAAGAGGCGCTGTTCCTGACCAACTTCGCGTCCAAGGTCACGCTGATTCACCGCCGCGACACCCTGCGGGCGGAAAAGATCCTGCAGAACCGGCTGTTCAAGAACCCCAAGGTCGAGTTGATGTGGAACCACTCGGTCGAGGAAGTGATCGGCGCGGACAATCCGCTGGGTGTCGAGGGCGTGCGCGCCCGCCATGTGGACACGGGCGAGATAACCGAAGTGCCGTGCAAGGGCTTTTTCGTCGCCATCGGCCACGCGCCTGCGTCGGAACTGGTCAAGGATCAGCTTGAAACGCACCACGGCGGGTATGTCGTGACAAAACCCGATTCAACCGCCACGTCGATCCCCGGCGTTTTTGCGGCGGGCGACCTGACCGACCACATCTACCGCCAGGCCGTCACCAGTGCCGGAATGGGCTGCATGGCCGCTCTGGAAGCCGAGAAGTTCCTTGCCGAGATGGAGGAAGACCCCGGCCCGGCCAAGGACGAGACGGCCCCGCTGGGCTACGGCGCGCCCGTCGAAGCCGGGCACTGAGCCGACGGCGCAGGGCCGGTCCGTCAGGGAAGCGTAACGATCCTCGCGCCCCGGTCCGTGGCGATCACGGTGTGTTCGTACTGCACGACCGGCGCGGCGGGTTCGCTGAACAGGGTCCATCCGTCCGGCCCGCCGTTGGCCCATAGCCCGCCCATCGACAGGAAGGGCTCCACCGTCAGCACAAGGCCCTTGCCGATCCGGCGGCGGTCCCCCTTGGTGGGCCATGTCGCGATCTCGCCCGGGTCTTCGTGCAGGGCGCGACCGACCCCGTGGCTGGCAAGGTTCCGGATCAGCGTGTAGCCACGCCTTGAGGCGAAGCGCCCGATGGCGTTGCCGATGCCCGACAGCGGCTTGCCGGAACGTGCCTCGGCGATGCCGATCTGCATGGCGCGCTTGCCGTCCTTGCACAGGCGGTCGAGGTGAGGCGCGACCTTGCCCACGCGAAAGGATGCGCCCGTGTCGGCGAAATAGCCGTTCTTCGACGCCGAGACGTCGATGTTCACCAGATCACCCTCGGCAATGATCCGGTCGCCCGGGATGCCGTGGGCGATTTCCTCGTTTACGCTGATGCAGGTGGCACCCGGAAAGTCATAGGTCGATTGCGGGGCCGACACGGCGTCCGCCCGTTCCAGAAACCTGCGCCCGATGTTATCCAGCTCGCGCGTTGTCATCCCCGGCTCCATGGCCTTTGCCATCGCGGCCATCGTCCGGGCGACAATCCGCCCGATGACTTCCATGCCTTCGAGTTCGTCCTGGTTCGTGATCGTCATGACTATGTCCTTGGTGCTTTCTGGCGACCGTAGCAGCGCACGCGCGGGATGTCCCGAGGGCCGGTTCGTCAGGACAACCTTGCCCTGCCTTCGCCATCTTTCCGTGTGACACCGCACCCGCTGCCCTTTGGCCGCCATGATGCGTCGCCAATCCGCAACATTACGTTCATCCGTGAACACACATCTTCCAATCCGCGTGCCGGTGTGACATATGTTCATCCGTGAACATAAATCCATGACCGAACCCGTGCCCGCAACAGCCCACGCTTCCTTGCCCGATGACGATACGCTCTTCCGCCTTCTGCGGCAGCTTGATGCTGCGCCTGCGGCCAGTCAGCGCGACATCGCCGAGGCGCTGGATGTCAGCCTTGGCCGCCTGAACGCGATCCTGCGCGCTGTGACAGAGGCGGGGCTTGTCCAGATCGGCAAGCGCGACAGTCCCGACAGGCGCCAGCGCTTTGCCTACGCCCTGACCGCGAAGGGGGCCGCCCGCAAGGCGCGGCTCGTAGACCGGTTCCTTGCCCGCAAACGCGCGGAATACAGCGCGCTTCATGCCGAATTGACCGGCACCGACGGTGCCCTTGCCCCTTCTCAACACAGGATGTTTTCCATGCAAAGCAACATGGCCCCCATTCCCGAACTCTATGTCTCTTACGAATCCGCCCAGAAGCTGAAGGTCGAGGCGGGCGATTTGCCGTCCTGGGACCTGACGCCGCGCCAGATCTGCGATCTGGAATTGTTGATGAACGGCGGCTTCTATCCGCTCAAGGGCTTCCTGTCGGAGGCGGATTATGACGGCGTCGTCGAGGATATGCGCCTGTCTGACGGCGCGCTCTGGCCGATGCCGATCACGCTCGATATTTCCGAGAAGTTCGCCGAAACCATCGAAGCAGGGCAGGACATCGCCCTGCGCGATCAGGAAGGCGTGATCCTTGCGATCCTGTCGGTCACCGACAAATGGGTGCCGAACAAGGACCGCGAGGCCGAAAAGGTCTACGGGGCGAACGACCTTGCGCACCCGGCGGTGAACTACCTGCACCACAAGGCGGGAAAGGTGTATCTGGGCGGTCCGATCACCGGCATCCAGCAGCCCGTGCACTATGATTTCAAGGCCCGCCGCGACACCCCGAACGAATTGCGCGCCTATTTCCGCAAACTGGGCTGGCGCCGCGTCGTCGCCTTCCAGACCCGCAACCCGCTGCACCGCGCGCATCAGGAACTGACCTTCCGCGCCGCGAAAGAGGCGCAGGCGAACCTTCTGATCCATCCGGTCGTCGGCATGACCAAGCCGGGCGACGTCGATCACTTCACCCGCGTGCGCTGCTACGAGGCGGTGCTGGACAAGTATCCGCAGGCCACCACCACGATGAGCCTTCTGAACCTTGCCATGCGCATGGCCGGCCCGCGCGAAGCGGTGTGGCACGGGCTGATCCGCAAGAACCACGGCTGCACGCATTTCATCGTCGGGCGCGATCACGCGGGCCCGGGCAAGAACAGCGCGGGTCAGGATTTCTACGGCCCCTATGACGCGCAAACGCTGTTCAAGGAGCATCAGGACGAGATCGGCCTGACCATGGTCGATTTCAAGCACATGGTCTACGTGCAGGAGAAGGCGCAGTATTACCCCGCGAACGAAGTGCCCGAAGGCGACACCGTCCTCGACATCTCGGGCACCGAGCTGCGCCGCCGCCTGCGCGAGGGGCTGGAGATTCCCGAATGGTTCTCGTTCCCCGAAGTCGTGCGCGAACTTCGCCGCACCTCGCCGCCGCGCGCGCAACAGGGGTTCACGGTGTTCTTTACCGGCTTCTCGGGTTCGGGCAAGTCGACCATCGCCAACGCGCTGATGGTCAAGCTGATGGAGATGGGCGGCCGTCCCGTGACGCTTCTTGACGGCGACGTGGTGCGCAAGAACCTGTCGTCCGAGCTTGGCTTCTCCAAGGAACACCGCGACCTGAACATCCGCCGGATCGGGTTCGTTGCGTCCGAGATCACCAAGAACGGCGGCATCGCCATCTGTGCCCCCATCGCGCCCTACGCCTCGACCCGCCGGGCCGTGCGCGAGGACATCGAAGCCTTCGGCGCCTTCGTCGAGGTGCATGTCGCAACCTCTATCGAGGAATGCGAGCGCCGTGACCGCAAAGGCCTCTACAAGCTGGCGCGCGAGGGCAAGATCAAGGAATTCACCGGCATCAGCGACCCCTATGACGTGCCCGAGCACCCCGAGATCCGACTCGACACAGAAGGCACCGACGTCGACCATTGCGCGCATCAGGTGCTACTGAAGCTGGAAAGCATGGGTCTGGTCGCAAGCCAGACGTTCTGAACGGCGTAGCTGAAGGCCTGGATCACGAGAGGCGCGGGACCTGCCGCGCCTCGCCATTCGGATAGAAATGTATCCGAATGGCCACATTTCTGCCGCAATTCAGGGTTGCTCCAAAATTTACGGCGCATCGTGACCCGAAGTAAAGCTAACTGCCTGTAATTGCCCCCAAACATTACAGGTCATCTCAATGCGATCCGTTCTCTCCCTTGCCGCTGCTGCCCTTCTTTGCGCCGCTGTTCCCGCTGCTGCGCAGACCTGTGCGGGAGGCACTTTCAATATTAATGCGCGTGGCCCGATGGACAGCGCCAAGATCTCATTCAATCTTTCGAATGCCAGCTTCGGCGCGAATGCAGGTTTCGACGTGCAGGTGGGAACCCCCGCCGAATTTACGTCGGTCCGAATCACGGTCGAGGGCAAGCGGGTGTGTGACGGTGTAATGGAATGCAACGGTGCGAAGTTCACGGCCCCCGAGGCAATGGGACCTGTGACGCTCGGCATCGAGGTAACCCGCGTCGAAAATGCGGGCGCGGGACAAGTCACCTTGGCGTGTTTTGGCACCGATGGCGTTCCGGTGGGGTCAACGGGAAACAACTCCTCCTCTTCCTCCTCCAGCAGCTCCACCACCCAGACCACCAACACGACGCTTGCGGCGGGCGGCGCGGCGGGCGGGGCGATCGGGGGTGCCATCGGTGCCGCGCTGGGCGGCGGCGGGGGCGGCGTGCAGGCCACGCGCGACAGCTTTAGGTTTTCGACGCAAGGCGTGGGCGATCTGTCGCGCGGCTGGGATGCCTGGATCATCGGGCAGGGCCGCATCTTTGGCGGCAGCCTGTCGGGCGGCGGTTTCGAAGGCACAGTTGGCGCGCATGTCAATGCAGGGCCGAACGCCAAGATCGGTGTCCTGCTGTCCTACGGCGATTATTCCATCACCCAAGGCGCCACCACGACCAACACGAGCGCCTTGACCTACGGCCCGTATTTCAAACTGGCGATCAGCCCGCGCTACCAGCTTGATGGCTATCTCGCCTTTGCCACGCCCAGCTACACCACAGGCGCGGTCAGCTATACGGCGGCGCGGACCATCGGCGGGCTGAACGTGCGGGCGCGCTATGACATCGGCGGGATCGAGATCGACAGCTTCCTCGGGCTGCGTGGCTTCTCCGAGGCGTTGCCAGCCGCGTCGGGTGCGGCGCGCACGATCACCAGCTACACCGGGTCAATCGGCTCGAAGGCCAAGTTCAACCCCGGCGCGCCGCTGCGGCCCTACGTCAGCCTCGCGGGGGAATACAACAGCTTTTCCAACGGCTTGGGAACAACCACCGACAGTCTCGCGCCAAGGCTCGGCCTCGGCGTGGACTACACCGGCGCCGCCGGAAACCTGTCGGTCAATCTGGACGGCGGCCAGTTGTTCCAGGGCGCACAGGACTACGGGTTCGGCGTGACCTACGAGACCAGCTGGTAGACGCTAGCCGAGGTTCAGGAACCCGCGCATCAGGACGTAGCCTTGCCCTGCGACGCGCACGCCGGTGATGGCGTCGCGGGGCCCCAGCACCTCGACGCGCGCCTGACCGGGGCGGTTCATCCAGTGGCCCTGTTCGGCGATGAAGGCGGGCTGGTCGATCAGCCCCTCGGACCACAGGTAGGCCGCCATCGCACCGGTCGCGGAGCCGGTGAAGGGATCCTCGGGCGGCAGCGGCGGCGCCAGCAGAAGCCGCGAAAATGTGTCGCCCTCGGGCGTGGCGCCGCCCAGCGTCACGAGAAACGGCTCCATCAGCGGGTCAGGATAGTCGATCTCGCCCTGAAACCTTTGCATGTCCGCGGCGTCCAGCCGCGCGGCGGCCAGCGACTCTTGCCCGTCGAGCAGCGTGACGACAAAGGGCAGTCCCGTCGACACCACGCGCGGCGGCGCGGCGATGCTGCGCTCGGGCAGGCCGATCAGCGCGGCGATGCGCGCCTCGGGGACGTAGGGGCCGAAATCGGGCGCGTTCTGCACCATCGACACCCAGACGCCCTTTGCCCCGGTCTCAATGCGAACGGGCACCACGCCTGCGCCGGTTTCGACCGTCAGATCGCCCTCGCTGACGAGGCCACGATCATACAGAGAGGTGACGCTTGCCACCGTGGGATGCCCGGCAAAGGGGATCTCGCGGTTGGCCATGAAATAGCGGATGCGCACATCGGCGCGGTCGGATGCGCACAGGAACGTGCATTCGACCAGCCCCGTCTCGCGGGTGATGGCCATGCACAGATCGTCGGGCAGGCCATCGGCGTCGTGAATGACGGCACAGCCGTTTCCTGCGAAAGGCTGTGCCGTGAAGGCATCGACCCAGTCGAAGCCGATGGGCATCAGTGGACGTTCACGGGCGCAAGATCGTTCTGGCGGGCCAGGATGAACGCAAGGTGGCGATCCTTGACCAGCGCCAGACGCTGCCCGTCGGCGTCGTGCAGGGCAAAGAGCGTTTCCATGCCGTCCGCCTGTTCCTGCACCTCTTCGGGCAGATCGCTCACGTCGACGGGTCGCACATAGACCAGCCGTTCGGAATTGATCCGGTCGAAATCATGGATGGCGTTCATTTGCTCTTCCCCCTTCTGGGCCCCGTGTTGATCGTGCCCGTGGTCTTCGGGCCCGCATTGATCGGGATGGTCTGGATCACCGTTTCCGGCTCTGCACGGCGAAGGTCGATGTGCAAGAGGCCGTTTTCAAGCGATGCTCCTGCCACCTCAACGCCGTCGGCCAGCACAAAGGTCCGCTGGAACTGGCGAGCGGCGATGCCGCGATGCAGGAAGACGCGCGTCTCGGCGTCCTCGGACTGGCGCCCGCGGATCACCAACTGGCGGTCCTCTGTCGTGATCGACAGGTCGTCCTCTGGAAACCCGGCGACGGCCAGCGTGATCCGGTAGGACAAATCGCTGGTCTGTTCGATATTGTAGGGTGGGTAACCGCCAGCGTCGGATTTGGCGGTTCGCTCGACCAGCCGCTCTAGCTGCTCGAACCCGAGAAGAAAGGGGTGTGACCCCAACGTCATTTTCGTCATCGACACGTCCTTTGACAAGCGACAGTGCAGGTATGGCCCCAAGTCTGGCGACCGCCCTCAAAATATGGGACGCGAAACACCGCCGCGCAAGGCATGCCCGCCGCAAGTGCTTGGAGGGAATCGGTGAACGCGCTAATGTGACCGCCACGGCATCAGTCACAGGACTTGGGGCTCAATTCATGAACATGTTTTCGAACATGGCATCCGACGACGTGCTGCGCGTCGAACTGGAACATCTCAAGCGCGAACACCGCGATCTCGACGCCGCGATCCATGCGCTGCAGCATTCCGCGATGAGCGACCAGTTGCGCCTGCAACGGCTCAAGCGTCAGAAACTGGCGCTCAAGGACAGGATCGCCCGTCTCGAGGATCGCCTGTTCCCCGACATCATCGCCTGATTGCGCCCCGGCCCGCGTTCCGTATAGTGCCGCCCTCATTCAAGGCGGCCGGAGGCAGGGCGTGAGCATCAAGGTTGGCATCATCATGGGCAGCCAGTCCGACTGGGCGACCATGAAGGGCGCGGCGGATATCCTAGACGAGCTTGGCGTGCCCCATGAGGCGCGCATCGTCTCGGCGCACCGGACGCCGGACAGGTTGTGGGAGTATGGCAAGACTGCCGCCTCGCGCGGGCTGCAGGTCATCATCGCCGGGGCCGGGGGCGCGGCGCACCTGCCGGGGATGATGGCCTCGAAGACGCGGGTGCCGGTGATCGGCGTGCCGGTGCAGACCAAGGCGCTGTCGGGCGTCGACAGCCTGTATTCCATCGTCCAGATGCCGCGTGGCTATCCGGTGGCCACTATGGCGATCGGCGCGGCGGGCGCGGCCAATGCGGGCCTGATGGCGGCGGGCATCCTTGCGCTTCAGGACACGGCGCTGGCGCAGCGGCTGGACGACTGGCGCGCGGCGCTGTCGGCGTCTATCCCCGAGGAGCCTAGCGATGACTGACCCGCTGCCGCAGGGCGCGACCATCGGCATTCTGGGCGGCGGCCAGCTTGGCCGGATGCTGTCTGTTGCAGCGGCGCGGCTGGGCTACAAGACCTGCGTGTTCGATCCGGCGGGGGATTGCCCCGCCTCGCATGTCGCCAATTTCCATCTGCAGGCCGGCTATGGCGACGTTCACGCGCTGGCGCGCTTTGCCGCTGCCTGTGATGTCGTGACCTATGAATTCGAGAACATCCCGACCGCCGCGCTCGACGCCATCGAGGCGCATGTGGCGATCCGCCCCAGCCGCGAGGCGCTGCGTGTCAGCCAGGACCGCCTGACCGAAAAGCGGTTCCTGAACGATCTTGGCCTTGCCACCGCCCCCCATGCCGAAGTGAACAGCCTTGACGATCTGACGGCGGCCATCGCCAGCATCGGCACGCCCGCGATCCTAAAGACCCGCCGCTTCGGGTATGACGGCAAGGGGCAGGTGCGGTTGGATACGCCCGAGGATGCCGCAGAAGCCTGGGCCGCGATGGCGGACGCACCGTCGATCCTCGAATGCTTCGTTGCGTTCGAGCGTGAGGTGTCGGTGATTGGCGCGCGCGGCCTTGGCGGAGACGTCGCCTGCTTCGACCCCGGCGAGAATGTCCACCAGGGCGGCATCCTGCGCACCACGACCGTTCCCGCCGCGCTGTCCGCCAGTGCCCGCACCGACGCCGTGCTGATCGCCGCGCGCATCCTGTCCGCGCTCGACTATGTCGGGGTCATGGGGGTCGAGGTGTTCGTCACCGCCGAAGGCGCGCTTGTCGTGAACGAGATCGCGCCGCGCGTCCACAACTCGGGCCACTGGACGCAGAACGGCTGTGCCGTGGACCAGTTCGAGCAGCATATCCGCGCCGTTGCGGGCCTGCCGCTTGGCGACGGGCAGCGCCACGCGGACGTGGTGATGGAGAACCTGATCGGCGAGGATATCGCAAGCGTGCCGGACATCCTGAAGGAACCGGACGCCGCGCTGCATCTCTACGGCAAGGCCGAGGCGCGCCCCGGACGCAAGATGGGCCACGTCAACCGCATCCGGCGCTAGTCGATCCCGATGGCCATCCCCAGCGCCTTGCCGAACGGCATGTCGCCCGCGAAGCGGCCAGTCTTCAGAAACGTCTTCACCTGCGCGATCACGGTGGGATTCAGCATCATGAATGTATGCGACACCGGCAAGGTGATGTGGTCATCCATCCCGCGCAGCGTGGTCGAGGCGACGGACACCTTGCCATCATCCGGCCCGTCGATCATGCCGCTGAACACCGGGTTGTAGGACAGCGTTCCGGCGATCACGCCCAGGTCGAAATCGGCGGGGCCAAGGCTGTTTGGCACGCTGCCGGGGCCGGTGCCCAGTTCCAGCCCGGCGGGGCCGTTCATCCAGGCGAAGGCCCCAAGATCGCCGAAGGCATCGACCAGCTGGCTGCCGTTGTTCGGCGGGGCCAGCATGACGACGCGGCCCATGTTCTGCGGCGCGTTGTCCTGCAGCCAGGCGCGCAAAAGGATGCCGCCCATCGAATGCGTCACGAAATGCGTACGCTCTGCCCCGCACTCGGCCACGGCGGGGGTCAGGGCGAGGGGCACCAGCGCCTCGATCCGCGCATCGGTCGACGGATAGCCGCGATTGACGACGTCATACCCCTCGGCGCGCAGGCTGTCGGCCATGATCGCCATCGACGCTTCGGTGCGTGCCAGCCCGTGCAGCAACACGACGCAGTCGGCACGCGCGGCGGCGGGCAGGATCAGCAGAAGGGAAAGCAGCAGGTGGCGCATGTGGCAGAGATAGTCCTGCGCATGGGCCTTGCACAGCCTGCGCCGCAACGTCACCGTCGCGGGCATGAGCGAACAATCGCCGCGCCTTGCCGTCCGTGCCCTCATACTGCACGAGAACAGGCTCTTGCTGGTCAACGCCTACCCCGGCGGGCAGAGCGATCTGTGGTGCGCGCCCGGCGGCGGCGCCAGGCGCCACGCCTCTCTCCCCGACAACCTGACCCGCGAGGTGTGGGAGGAAACCGGACTGCGCATCGAGGTCGGCGCGCCTGCGCTGGTCAACGAGTTCCATGCGCCAGATCGCGGGTTTCACCAGGTTGACGTCTATTTCCGCTGCCGGGTGATCGCGGGCACCCTGTCCGAAGACTGGATCGACCCCGAAGGCATCGTGACCGACCGCCGCTGGTTCAGCCGGTCCGGGATGGACGCGATCCGCTTCAAGCCCGACAGCCTGCCGGGCGCCGCCTGGGGCGAGGGCATCCTTTATGACCCGCTGGAACCCTTGGTGCGCTGACCGCCGAACACCGCCACCGCGACACCGCCCAGCACCAGCGCGGCGGCGATGGCGAAGGTCGCGGTGATCGGCTCGGACAGGAACACGATCCCGGCGACACCGATCAGGATCGGCACCGAAAGCTGCACCACCGCCGCCACCGACGAGGCGATGCGCGCCAGAAGCCAGTACCACAGCACATATCCCAACGCCGAGGTGATAGCGCCCGACACGCAGGCCAGCGCGATCCCGGTCGCCGACATCGCGTGCCCCGGTGACAGCAGCAGCGCCGCCAGAGCGGCGAAGGGCGCGGCCAGCAGGAAATTCTCGGCCGTGTCCCGCAAGGGATCGCCAATGCGCCGCCCGATCAGGCTGTAAATGCCCCATCCCAGCGCCGCGAAGGCCATCGACAGGGATGCCGCAAGGTTCGCATCGACGCCGCCGCGCGGCCACATCAGGTAGACCAGCCCCGAGAACGCCAGCGCCGCGCCGATCCAGCGACGGGCCGGTATCGCCTCTCGCGCCAGCAGGGCGCCTGCGAACATCGTCACCTGCACGCCGCCGAACAGGATCAGCGCCCCGATCCCCGCATCGAGCCGCAGGTAGGCGAGCGAAAAGAACAGCATGTAGATCAAGAGACTCGCGGCCCCGGTGATCCGCCCGGCAGAGACGCGGGGCAGGGCGCCGTCACGCCACAGGATCAGCAGGGCCAGCATCGCCGCACCCGAGGCCAGCCGGATCGCCGCGAAGTCGAGCGCGCCGATCTCGCCGTCCAGAATGGCAAGCCGGTTCAGGATCGAATTGGCCGCAAGCGGGATGAGGACCACAAGGGTCAAAGGCAGGACGCGCATCGCGAATGCGTCCGCCATCGCCGCGCCGGGGTCAAGCGGCGACCGTGCTTCTTCTTGGTCCAGATACTCGAAAGCCCTCCCCGCCAACGGAAAAAGGGGGCCCGAAGGCCCCCTTTCCCAGTCGTTCCAAGCGGGAACGGCGTGATTACATCATGCCGCCCATGCCGCCCATGTCGGGCATGCCGCCGCCGCCGTTCTGGCCTTTCGGCTCGGGCTTGTCGGCGATCATCGCTTCGGTGGTCACCAGAAGACCGGCAACCGATGCCGCATCCTCGAGCGCGGTGCGCACGACCTTTGCGGGGTCGATCACGCCGAACTTGAACATGTCGCCATATTCTTCGGTCTGGGCGTTGAAGCCGAACTTCAGATCGTCGGATTCGCGGATCTTGCCTGCGACGACCGAGCCGTCGACGCCTGCGTTTTCCGCGATCTGGCGCAGCGGTGCCTCGAGCGCCTTGCGCACGATGGTGATGCCCGCGTTCTGGTCGCTGTTGGCGCCCTGCAGACCGTCAAGCGACTTGGCCGCCTGGATCAGCGCGACGCCGCCGCCGACCACGATGCCTTCCTGAACGGCAGCGCGGGTCGCGTTGAGCGCGTCATCGACGCGGTCCTTGCGCTCTTTCACTTCGGTCTCGGTCATGCCGCCGACGCGGATCACGGCAACACCGCCTGCCAGCTTGGCAACACGCTCTTGCAGCTTTTCCTTGTCGTAGTCCGAGGACGTTTCCTCGATCTGGCCACGGATCTGCGAGACGCGCGCTTCGATCTCTGCCTTGTCGCCCGCACCGTCGACGATGGTGGTCTCGTCCTTGGTGATGGTGATCTTCTTGGCCGAGCCGAGCATGTCCATGGTGACGCTCTCGAGCTTCATGCCGAGGTCTTCCGAGATCACCTGGCCGCCGGTCAGGACAGCGATGTCCTGCAGCATGGCCTTGCGACGATCACCGAAGCCCGGTGCCTTGACGGCCGCGATCTTGAGACCGCCGCGCAGCTTGTTGACGACGAGGGTCGCCAGGGCTTCGCCTTCGACGTCTTCCGCGATGATCAGAAGCGGCTTCTGCGACTGGATCACCTGCTCGAGCAGGGGAACCATCGGCTGCAGCGACGACAGCTTCTTCTCGTGCAGAAGGATCATGCAGTCGTCGAGGTCCGCAATCATCTTCTCGGGGTTGGTCACGAAGTAGGGCGACAGGTAGCCGCGATCGAACTGCATGCCTTCGACGACTTCGGTCTCGGTCTCGAGGCCCTTGTTCTCTTCGACGGTGATGACGCCGTCGTTGCCGACTTTCTGCATCGCGTCGGCAATCTGGCGGCCGATTTCGGCTTCGCCGTTGGCCGAGATGGTGCCGACCTGGGCGACTTCATCGGTGCCCGAGACGGGGCGCGCGGCGGCCTTGATGGCTTCCACGACCTTGGCGGTGGCAAGATCGATGCCGCGCTTGAGGTCCATGGGGTTCATGCCGGCGGCAACGGCCTTGGCGCCTTCGCGAACGATGGCCTGGGCCAGAACGGTGGCGGTGGTGGTGCCGTCGCCCGCTTCGTCGTTGGTGCGCGATGCGACTTCCTTGACCATCTGCGCGCCCATGTTCTCGAACTTGTCTTCAAGCTCGATTTCCTTGGCGACAGTGACACCGTCCTTGGTGATGCGCGGCGAGCCGAAGCTCTTGTCGATCACGACGTTGCGGCCTTTGGGGCCGAGGGTGACCTTGACGGCATCCGCAAGAATGTTGACGCCCTTGAGCATCTTGTTGCGGGCGTCGGTATTGAACTTGACGTCTTTAGCAGCCATTGACTTGCTCCTAACGTGTTGAAGTTATTTGAAAGAAAGTCAGGGAGATCAGGCGATGATGCCCAGGATGTCCGACTCTTTCATGATCAGCAGTTCTTCGCCGTCCAGCGTGATCTCGGTGCCCGACCACTTGCCGAACAGGATCTTGTCGCCAGCCTTGACGTCCATGGCGATCCGGTCGCCGTCCTCGTCCTTGGCGCCTGCGCCAACGGAAACCACTTCGCCTTCGGCGGGCTTTTCCTTGGCGGTGTCGGGGATGATCAGGCCACCTTTGGTCGTGTCGTCGCTCTCGACGCGGCGGACCAGCACGCGGTCATGCAGAGGAGTGAAAGCCATCTCTGAACGCTCCTTGGTTCATGGTTATATCTGGGTGTTAGCACTCACTCATGTGGAGTGCTAGCGAACCGGAGATACGCAACGCGCGGTGCCCTGTCAAGGAACGGCTATCGGAAAAATTGATCGTTCGGGGGCGATCTACGGCTTGACGGCGCGCGTGGTGTCCTGTGCCGCAAGGGCATAGAGTCCGGTGCCATGCCGGACGAACCAACCGTAGTGGTCCTCTCGCATCATTCGCGTCGCGTGTTCCACCCCGGTAGCCTTGGCCACGACCGCCCCCTTGGATGGCCCGTGTGCCTCCAGATAGGCGCGCAGCCGCATTGCGTCCTGCCGGTAGGCGGTGACAAGGCCGTCGCGGGTCGCGCCGCCCCTAGACGGATCGCCCTGCCGCCTGGCGAATTCCTTGAGCAGCCGACCGCGCCGCGCCTTCGACTTGCGCGGCACGAAAGGGCCGGGGTCGCAATGCACCTGCACCAGCCCGTCGGCCAGCCGCACCGTCAACAGCCCAAGCCCCAGCCTGCGGCACAGCTTGGTATTGTTCTTCAGGGACGAGGCAAAGGGTTTTCCCGCCCCCAGCGGCACCGCGACATAGACCCAGTCCGTCACCGCCTGCCGGGCCACCGCCTGATGGAACAGCGACAGCGCGAAGCCGGTCTTCAACTCGACGATCACCGGGTCTTCGTTGCCTTTGCAGGCCATCACGTCGACCGCGCCGATCTCGCCCTTCACCTCGTAGCCGAGGCGCTCGAGAAAGCCCTTTACCGGAGGATAGAGGTCGGTTTCACGCGGCTTGACCAAGGCGTTCAATGTTCCCTTAACTTCACGTCCCCATGCCCCTATAAGGCGCGCGAAAACCACCGCCGACCCCAAAGGGACACTGCAAGCATGACCATCAAGGTATTCGGCCACAAGGCCCCCGACACCGACTCGACCGGATCGCCGATCATCTGGGCGTGGTATCTGTCAGAGCAGCGCGGCCAACCTGCAGAGGCCGTGCTTCTGGGCGAGCCGAACACCGAAGCCGCGTTCATGCTGGAGCGTTGGGACCTGCCCAAGCCCGCGATCATCGGTGACGTGGCCGAAGGCGAGGACGTGGTGATCGTCGACACCAACAACCCCGCCGAATTGCCCGCCGGGATCAACGATGCGAACATCCTTCAGATCATCGACCATCACAAGCTGGCAGGGGGGCTTGTCACCAAGGGCCCGATCGAGATCACCGTCCGCCCGCTGGCCTGCACCGCCACGATCCTGCACGACCTGATGGGTGACAAGGCGGCGGCGATGCCGGACGCGATCAAGGGGGCGATGCTGTCCTGCATCCTGTCCGACACGCTGGAATTCCGCTCGCCCACGACGACCGACCACGACCGCGCCCTGGCGGAACGGCTGGCGGGCGAGTTGGCGCTGTCGATCCCCGACTATGCCGCCGAGATGTTCGCGGCGAAATCCGACGTCTCCGCGTTCTCGGATGCCGAGTTGTTGCGGATGGATTCCAAGGAATACGAGGTCGGCGGCACCAAGTTCCGCGTCTCGGTTCTGGAAACCACGGCGCCGCACATCGTGCTCGACCGCAAGGACAGCCTGATGTCATCGATGGTGGACGTAGCGCGCGAGGACGGCGTCGAGCAGGTGCTTCTGTTCGTCATCGACATCCTGAACGAAGAGGCGACGCTTCTGGTGCCGAACGATCTGATCAAGACCGTCGCCGAGAAAAGCTTTGGCGCAACCGTCAGCGGCGATACCGTCGTTCTGCCGGGCGTGATGAGCCGCAAGAAGCAGATCGTGCCGAACCTGACGCTCTGAGCCTGCCGGGGATTTCGATGCGAGGGGCGGCCCGTGACGGCCGCCCTTTTTGCCTCATGGACAGGGCATCGGCGCAGGCCTAACGCTGCGTCATGACACCTGCTCTCGTCACCTCCTTGCGCGGCTATGGCGCGCGCGATTTCCGGGCCGACCTTGGCGCGGGCGTGACGGTCGCGATGGTGGCCCTGCCGCTCAGCCTTGCCATCGCCATCGCGTCGGGCGCGGCCCCCGAGACGGGGCTGGTCACGGCAGTTGTCGCGGGCTTCCTGATTTCGGCGCTGGGCGGAAGCCGGGTGCAGATCGGCGGGCCGACCGGCGCCTTCATCGTCGTCGTCGCCGGGGTGATCGCCGCGCACGGGTATTCCGGGCTGGTCACCGCGACTTTCATGGCCGGGGTGATTCTGCTGGTGGCGGGGCTGGCGCGGGCGGGGCGGCTGATCGGCTACGTCCCCGAGGCCGTGATCAACGGCTTCACCCTTGGCATCGCGGCGATCATCGCGCTCAGCCAGCTCAAGGACCTGCTGGGCATGGATGCGGCCATGCCCGCCGACGCCGTGCACAAGGCCGGGGCGCTTTGGGCGGCGCGGGGCGAGGTGAACCCTTGGGCGCTGGGGATTGGGCTGGCGACGATGGGTCTGATCGTGGTGCTGCGCCGCGCCTTTCCGCGCTTGCCGGGGCTGATTGTCGCCGTCGGCGCGACCTCGGCGCTGGTGGCGGGCCTGGGGCTTCCGGTCGACAGCATCGCGGACCGCTTCGGCACGCTGCCGGACAGCCTGCCGATGCCGCGCCTGCCCGATCTGTCGCCTGCCAAATTGCGCGAGTTGCTGCCCTCCGCCATCGTGATCGCCTTCCTTGCAGGGATCGAGTCGCTTCTGTCTGCGCTTGTCGCCGATCGGATGATCCGCGACCGGCATCGTCCCAATGCCGAGGTGCTGGCCCAAGGCGCGGCGAACGTCGCCTCGTCCCTGTTCGGCGGGTTGCCTGCCACCGGCGCCATCGCGCGCACCGCAACGAACATCCGCGCGGGCGGGCGCACGCCGGTCGCTGGCATGATCCATGCTGGCGTGGTGCTGGCCGCGATCCTTCTTGCTGCGCCGCTGGCCTCGGGGGTTGCGATGCCCGCGCTGGCGGGGCTATTGCTGCTGACCGCCTGGAACATGGCCGAGCCGCAGAACTGGCGCGGATACCTGCGCGATGGCCCGCTGGCCGACCGCGTGCTACTGGGGCTGACGATGGTGCTGACGGTGCTGGTCGACCTGACCGTCGCCATCGGCGTCGGCGTGGCGCTGGGCCTCTTGCTGCGGCTGTCGCGCCGGGTTCCGCCGCCGGATGATTGGACCCCGCGCGACCGCTAGACGGCTGGCCATTGCGCCCTATGCGGTGCATAGACGACCCCGAACGATCCCAAGCGCCGGAGCCGCCGACATGACCCGCATCATCGACAGCCTTGCCGAGATTTCCGACCGCTACGACGCGCTGTTCTGCGACCTCTGGGGCTGTCTGCACAACGGCGTCACGGCCTTTCCCGAGGCCGTCGCCGCCTTGCAGGCGTTCCGGGCCAAGGGCGGCGCCGTCGTTCTGCTGACCAATGCGCCGCGCCCGCGCGCGTCCGTTGCCCGGCAGATCGCACGCATGGCCGTGCCCGAGAAGTGTTGGGACGTCATCGCCACCTCGGGCGACAGCGCCCGCGCCGCGATGTTCGATGGCGCCGTCGGCAACAAGGTCTGGTTCGTCGGCGAGCCGCGCGACCAGAGCTTTTTCGAGCCGATGCAGATGGTGGACGATCCCGCGGACATCGAACAGGTCGAGCTGCGGAACGCCGAGGGCATCGTCTGCGCCGGGCCGTTCGATCCCATGGCAGACCCGGCCGTTCTGCGCCCCGAGCTTCTGTTCGCCAAGACCAAGGGGCTGAAGCTGCTGTGCGCCAACCCCGACATCGTGGTGGATCGCGGGTACGAGCGTGAATGGTGCGCGGGGGCGATTGCGGCGCTCTATACCGAAATGGGCGGCGAGAGCCTGTATTTCGGCAAGCCGCATCCGCCGATCTACGATCTGGCGCGGCGGCGTCTGGCCGGGCTTGGCCGCGACGTGGACGACAGCCGCATCCTTTGTGTCGGTGATGGCATCCTGACGGACGTGAAGGGCGCGGTGGGCGAGGATCTCGATTCGGTCCTCATCACCGGCGGGCTGGCCGCCGCCGAGACCCGGACGGGCCGCGATCCCGAGGCGGGCGCGCTGGCGGAATACCTGGTCGATCAGGGGTTCGAGCCGACCTACGCACTGGGGTTCCTGCGCTAGGGCGCGCATCCGCCTCGCAACATTGTTGCGAGGATTTGACATCCGGGGAATTAAAATTACCTTGTCGGTTGCGCTGCGGGTGCATCCTCTGCTATGCCGCAGCGCAACGGCAACCCGGAGACACCGATGTTGGACCACACGCACAACCTGCCTCGCGGCACCATCGTCATCGAGGACCTCGAAATCGGCATGACCCGCTACCTGCGCAAGGTGGTGACGGACCGCGATATCGAGATGTTCGCCGAAGTGTCCACCGACCGGAACCCGGTGCATCTGGATGATGCCTATGCGCAGGACACGATCTTTGCGGGGCGCATCGCGCATGGAATGCTGACCGCGGGCCTGATTTCGGCGGTGATCGGGGAACAGTTGCCGGGGCATGGCACCGTGTATCTGGGCCAGACTCTCAAGTTCATGGCGCCGGTGCGCCCCGGCGACGAAGTCTACGCCGAGGTCAAGGTGCGCGAGATCGACCACGGCAAGCGCCGGGTCACGCTTGATTGTCTTTGTGCTGTGGGCGATACGGTCGTTCTGAAGGGCGAGGCCGTGGTGCTTGCGCCGTCCAGAAAGTTCGACTGATCGCAAGGGGGTGTCGCCCCCTTACCGGGGGACGATGCAGACCTTTACCACCTGGCAGGGCCTCGGACCGGAGGCCAAGGGCGCTTCGGCGGCGATCGGCAATTTCGACGGCGTGCATGTTGGCCACCGCGCGGTGATCGACGTGGCGCGCGCAAAGGCACAGGCGCTGGGCGCCCCCCTGGGCGTGATGACCTTCGAGCCGCACCCGCGCGAGTTCTTTGCACCGGGCGCCCCGCCTTTTCGCCTGATGAATGCCGAAGCCAAGGCGAACCGCATGGCCAAGCTGGGGGTCGATCGGCTGTTTCAGCTTTCGTTCGACGCCGCGCTGTCGTCGCTGACGCCAGAGCAGTTCGCCCACGACGTGATCGCCGAAGGGCTGGGCCTGCGTCATGTGGTCGTCGGCCGCGATTTCCATTTCGGCAAGGGACGGGCGGGCACCCCCCAGGACCTGCGACGCTTTGGCGACGACATGGGCTTTGGCGTCACCATTGCCGATCTGGTCGAGACAGGCGGGATCGAGGTGTCCTCGACCCGGATCCGCGAGGCGCTGGGCGAGGGCCGCGCGCGCGATGCCGCCGACATGCTGGGCCACTGGCACCGCATCGAGGGCGAAGTGCTGCACGGCGAGAAGCGCGGCCGCGACCTGGGGTATCCGACGGCGAACATGTCGCTTGACGGGCTGCACCGGCCAAGGTTCGGCGTCTACGCGGTACTGGTCGATGTGCTGAGCGGGACCTTTGCAGGCAGCTACCACGGCGCCGCGTCGGTCGGCGTGCGGCCGATGTTCGGAGAGAACCGGCCGAACATCGAAACCTTCCTGTTCGACTTCAAGGGTGACCTTTACGGCGCGCACCTGTCGGTCGCGCTGGTCGAGTTCCTGCGCCCCGAGGAACGGTTCGACGGGCTGGCGGCGCTGATCGCGCAGATGGACGCCGATTGCCTGCGCGCCCGCGCGATCCTGTCCGCACTGTGATGGCCCCGTCGAAAGGAGCGCCTTCGGCGCAAGACCTTTCTCCGGTCGCTCCGCTTCGCTTTGCGACCGGGAAGGGGGGCTCTGCCCCCGTCGCGCCCTGCGCGACTCCCCCGGAGGTATTTGGGACCAAAGAGAAGACGAGATGTGACACCTGGGACGCGTTGCACCCGGTAGCCGGGTCGCACTAGGGTCGCACGCATGAACGATCCCATTCCCCGCCACGGTCTGCGCGACCGCTACTGGGAGCGCGTGCCGCTTCAGAACCTGTCGCCTCGCGAGTGGGAGGCGCTGTGCGACGGCTGCGGCAAGTGCTGCCTCAACAAGCTGGAAGACGAGGACACGCAGGAGATCGCGTTCACCCGTGTCGCCTGCCGTCTTCTGGACGACAGCACCTGCCGCTGTGCGCATTACGAGACCCGCAAGCAGTTCGTGCCCGATTGCGTCGTGCTGACGCCGCAGACGATCCACAAGGTCGCCTACTGGATGCCGCGCACCTGTGCCTATCGGCTGATCGCTGAAGGCAAGGCGCTGTATGACTGGCATCCGCTGATCTCGGGCGATCCGCAGACCGTGCATGACGCGGGCGTGTCGGTGCAGGGCTGGACGGTGTCCGAGTTCGACGTGCCGGAAGAAGATTGGGAAGATTACGTGATCGAGGAACCCGGCACATGAAATTCGCATCCGACAACACCGCGCCCGCGCATCCCCGCGTGATGGAGGCGCTCCTGCGTGCCAACGAGGGCTATGCGGGCGGCTACGGCGCCGACGAGATCATGGGGCGGGTGCGTCAGTCGATCCGCGATGTGTTCGAGGCGCCCGAGGCGGCGGTCTACCTCGTCGCCACCGGCACGGCGGCCAATGCGCTGGCGCTGGCGACGCTGACCGATCCCTGGGGCGCGGTCTATTGCCACCGCAACGCGCATATCGAGGAGGACGAGTGCGGCGCGCCCGAGTTCTATACCGGCGGGGCCAAGCTGGTGCTGGTGGACGGCGATCACGCCAAGATGGATGCGGGTGCACTGGACCGCGCGATCGCGGGCACCGGGCAAGGCGTGGTGCACAATGTGCAGCGCGGGGTGGTGTCACTGACCAACGTGACAGAGAAGGGCGGCGTCAGTTCGGTGTCCGAGGTCGCGGCGCTGTGCGGCGTGGCCAAGGGCTATGGCCTGCCGGTGCATCTGGACGGTGCGCGCTTTGCCAATGCGATCGTGGCGACGAACGCCTCGCCCGCCGAGATGACCTGGCGCGCGGGCGTCGATGCGGTCAGCTTTGGCGGGACCAAGAACGGGCTTCTGGGGGTGGAGGCTGTGGTGTTCTTTGATCCGCGCCACGCCTGGGAGTTCGAGTTGCGGCGCAAGCGGGCGGGGCACCTGTTTTCCAAGCACCGCTACCTTTCGGCGCAGATGGAGGCGTTTCTGGCGGACGGGCTATGGCTCGACATGGCGCGGCAGGCCAATGCGATGGGCGCGCGGCTGGGCGCGGGGCTGAGGCAGGCGGGCGCAGAGATCCTGCACCCGGTCGATGCCAACATGGTCTTCGCGGCCTTTCCCCGTGCGGTGCATGACCGTGCACGGGCGGCGGGGGCAAAATACTACTTCTGGCCGTCCGAACCGGCAGCCGAGGGTCCGGCGGATGAACAGCTGTCCGCGCGGCTGGTTTGCAGTTGGTCGACGACCGAGGCGGATGTCGACGCGTTCCTTGCGCTGCTCGGCTAGCGGGTCATCACCGAGCGCAGACCGAGGCTGGCATGGTCGTCGCCGCCGTGGCCAGCGCCGCCGGTCACGCTGAAGGCGATGGTCAGCACCAGCGTCAGCGCGAGGGCCGCTTTCACGAATGGTGTCATTGCCGCCCCCTTCCTTTACGTTGTCCACTGGTGTTATCCACACGCGTTTCACTGTTGCGCGGCTTTGGCCATCGCGCCAGTGACGCTTTGGTGAGAGGTCGGTTCAGGCGAGAAATCGCCCAATGACGTCTGCCGCCGCGCCCGCGTGGGTCAGGGGCAGCATGTGCCCGGCGCCATCGATGGTCACGCGGCTGGCGTGCGGCAGGCGAAGGGCGAGGGCGTCCTGGATCGCCGGGATGATCGGCGGCGAGGCGCCGCCCGCGATCATCAGCGTTTGGCAGCGCACGGATTCGAGGCGCCCCGGGGCCAGAAGGCGCGCGCTGTCATGCTTCACCGGGCCGTCCATCGCAGGGATGACGTGGATCCTGTCGGTGAAGGCGGCGCGCTGGGCCTCGGGCAGGCGGTCCCACGGCGTGCTGCCGCCCCAGACCTCGGTAAAGCTGCGGGCGGCGGCGGTGACGTCCCCGGCGGCGAAATGCGCATCGAACGCGGTGGACCAGGCCATCATCGCGGCGTAGTTGGCATGATCGCGCGCGGCGGCGAAGAACACCGGCTCGATCAGGACCAGCCGTCGCACCAGGTCGGGACGCTCGACCGCGAGGCGCAGCGCGACCGTAGCGCCAAAGGAATGGCCGACGATGTCGTGCGGGCCGTCCAGCCCGGCGGCGACGGCATTCAGACAGGCCGTCTGGTAGTCCGCCGCCGGATCGGCGTCCGGGCTGTCGCCGTGGTCGAGGAAATCCGGCGCCAGCGCGGGCTCCCCCAGCCGCCGGGCGAGCGGTTCCATCAGCCCGCCATGACCAAGCGCGCAGTGCAGCAGCACGAGGCGCGTATCGCCCGCGCCGAACCGCCGCCAATGCAGCGGCGGCGCGAGCGAGGCGGCGGTCACAGACCACCGGACAGGTGCAGTTCGAGATCGTCCAGACGGTCCTGTCCCCAGAACCTCTCTGCGCCGTCGACGATGTAGAAGGGCGATCCGAACACGCCCGCCGCGACGGCCTCTTCGGTGTAGCGCTCGTAGGTCTCGGCGCCGGTCAGCATGCCGCTGTCGGCCAATCCGGGGTCGAACCCTGCCGCTGTCAGGCAATCGCGGATCACCTCATCCTCGGCGATGTTGCGCTCTTCGGCCCAGCAGGCGCGCATCAGCCCGTGGGTCAGCGCGCCCAGATCGCCGGCGCCTGCCTTGTCTGCGGCGATGATCGCATAGCTGGACGGGGCAGGGTTGGTCGGGAAATGCGCCGGGTGCAGGTTGAGCGTCAGGCCGGTCTTCTTGCGCGCACGCTCCAGCTCTTGCAGGCGGTAGTCCTGCCGCGACTGCGGACGCTCGTTCAGGGGCAACCCGCCGCCCGCCTTGAAGATCCCGCCGGGATGCACCGGCTTGTAGGCTATGGACGCGCCAGCTTCGGTTGCGATCTGTTCCAGCCTGTCGCCTGCCAGGTAGGCCCAGGGCGACACGGTGAAGAAATAGTAGTCGATATGCGCCATGGGGATGTCCTCTCGGGCGGGGCTATGTTTGCAAGACCGTATCCCGGTGCTAAGCGGTGTCAACGTCACGAATCCTTTACGCTGCCAGCTTCCGGAACCCCGACACATGCCCACAATCACCGAACCCAAACTGATCGCGGGGAACGCGAATCGTCCGCTTGCCGAAGCCATCGCGCGGCGGATGTCGATGCACCGGGGCATGTCGGTGAACCTTGTGGACGCGCGGGTGGAACGGTTCAACGACGGCGAGATCTTCGTCGAGGTCTTCGAGAACGTGCGCGGCGAGGACATGTTCATCATCCAGCCGACGTCGAACCCGGCCAACGACAACCTGATGGAACTGCTGATCATGACCGACGCGCTGCGCCGGTCCTCGGCGGCGCGGATCACCGCAGTGATCCCGTATTTCGGCTATGCCCGGCAGGATCGCCGCACCAAGGCGCGCACCCCGATCAGCGCAAAGCTGGTCGCCAACATGGTGGTCGAGGCCGGGATCGAGCGGGTGCTGACGCTGGACCTGCACGCGGCGCAGATCCAGGGGTTCTTCGACATCCCCGTCGACAACCTCTACGCCTCGCCGGTCTTCGCGCTGGATATCCGGCATTCCTTTGCCGGGCGGATGGACGATCTGATGATCGTCTCGCCCGATGTCGGCGGCGTGGCGCGGGCGCGGGAACTGGCCAAGCGGATTAACGCGCCCCTGTCCATCGTCGACAAGCGCCGCGAAAAGGCGGGCGAAATCGCCGAGATGACTGTGATCGGCAGCGTCGAGGGCAAGACCTGCATCATCGTGGACGACATCTGCGACACCGCCGGAACACTGTGCAAGGCCGCCGAAGTGCTGCTGGAGAACGGCGCCAGCGAGGTTCACGCCTATATCTCGCACGGTGTGCTGTCGGGCCCTGCTGTCGAGCGGATCACCAAATCCGTGATGAAAAGCCTCGTGATCACCGATTCCATTGCACCCAGCGAACATGTGCGCGCCGCCGAGAACATCCGCATCGTTCCGACGGCGCCGATGTTCGCGCAGGCGATCATCAACATCTGGAACGGCACCAGCGTGTCCTCGCTGTTCGAGGCCGAAACCCTCGGGCCGATCTACGAAGGGCTGTATAGTCGGATGTGACGGGGGCAGCCGCGGGTCAGCCCGCGGCGCTGCGCCGATCCTGGAACCGGGTCTTGTCGGTGATCCCGAAGGCACCGCGCTGAAGTCGTGACAGGCGGCCTTCGCGCAGAAGCTGGCCAAAGGCGCGCAGTGCGTCCTCGCGGCTGAGTGCGCCGTTCAGATACTTGTTCACCCGGCGCACGATCTCGCCGCGCGACACGGCGTCCTGGCCAAGCTCGGTAATGCCGAAGGCGGCCGACGCCTCGATCAATTCGTCCAGTTCATTGGCGCCCGTGCGGCCGACGTAGCTTGCGAACTCGGTGACGTTCACGTCGTCGTCCTCGGTGACTGCCTCTGGCGTCTCGTCCTCGATCTGGGCGACGCGGCGCGGCGTGACCGGTGCACGTTCGGGCGCGGCGGCGCTGTGGTCCACGCGCTGTTCGCTGACAAGCATCAAGGGCGGCATGTTGCGACGCTGGCCTGCGTCGGTTGCTGCGGTCCCGGTCGGAGCGGTCTTGCGCTGCAGGCCGTCCGGCACACTTTCGTCCAGCAAAAGCTCTTCGTCGGGATTGCGCACCTGATCGGGGCGGACGGCGCGGGCAAGGTCATTGCGGAACTGGCCGATATGTTCCTCGTCGCGGCGGCGCGTCTCGGCGCTGCTGCGGCCACCTTCGGCCCGCACAGCGGCAACGGCGGCCTTGAGATGCGCGATGGCGCTGCGGCGGCGGTTGCCATCGGTCTTGTCCAACTCGGTGTTGGTCTGCTCGAGGATGCGCTCGACCGCAGGCTCGCCCTGGGGAATCGACCGGCGCGGGCGGTCGTCCTGCACGGCGGCGGACGGCTCTGCCTCGGCTTCGGCAAGGTCCGCCAGAAGCGAGGCTTCGTCCTCGGGGGCAAGCCCTGTCACGCCGACCGCAGCCTCGCGCGTGACGGCGGCAGACGGTGCTGCGGGCGTCTCGAAGTCCGCGATGTCGTTGTCGCCGTCTTCGTAGTCGTCTTCGTCGTCATCCTCGGCGGGCTCGAAGGCGGCGTCGAAGTCAGCACGCGACATCTTCATCACGCGGGCCCGCGCCGCCGACGGCACAGCCTGCGCGGCAGACAGCCGAAGCGGTTCGGGTCGGCTTTCGGTGTCGTCCGGTGCGGCGACCTCATCGAGGCCGTCGATGTCCGCCCAGGCCCTGTCGTCTTCGTCGTCCTCGCCAAGGTCACCCGCCGCACTGGCGACAGGCGCCTCGGCGTCTTCATGTCCGGCAAGGCTGTCGAGGTCGATGTCATCCAGCGGATCGTCGGCCCGCTCCTCAGCCTCTGCGGCCTGCGCGGGCACGCTGGCGACGGGCACGGCAAGCGGCGCATCCTCGGCATGCTCGTCCTCGGAATAGTCCGAAGCGGCAACGGCGGCACGGATACGGTCCAGCTTGGCCGTGACCCCGGTCTCATCCTCTGGCAACTCGGCCGCGTCGTCCTCCGCAAGGGGCGCCGGGTCTGCAATGTCGGCAATATCCTCGGGCGCTGCGGCCTCGGCTTCCGGCGCGGCATCGTCCGTCGCCGCCGTGACGGCGGCGAGCGCCGCTTCGTCCTCTGCCGAACGGTCGTCAACGGGGGCCTCGCCCGTTTCAGGCACGTCAGCCACAGGCGCGGTCGCTTCGGCAACGGCGGCGTCCGCTTCGGGCGCAGGTTCGGCGGTGTCCTGTTCCGGCGTGGTGGTAACGGGAACCTGTTCCGCTGCCTGAGGGGCAGGGGAATCCGCAGCGGGCTGCATCGCGGGGGCCAGCCCCTGCAAGCCTGCAAGCGCGACGGCGCCGTCACGGTCCGAGGCGCGCAACACGACGCCGGTGGAGGAGACGCTGCTGTCCACGCGGCGCTTGATCTCGCGCTCGGCGATGCGGTGAAGCATCTCGGGGTCGGGGGTCGGCGGCTCTGCACCGAAATAGCGGTCGTCCGCGGCCAGATCGCGGAAATACTCCGCGATCGACTTCATCGTATCGAACGGATCGTCGAACCCTTCCAGGGTGCAGGAAAACGTTCCATAGGACACGGTAAGAATTTTACTGGTACCGGACATGCACTGAGCCTTCCGTCGTCAGACGAGAAATTATTTACCACGCTATGTCACTGGATGCAGAACAGAACAAAGGATTGCGCGGTATTTTTTCTGGGTCACATTGTGTCCCGTTTCTGGTCCCGCCCCAATATTGCCATGAATGCCATCATTGTCCAATCCGGAGAACCAGTCACCCTGATCGGCGGGGCGCCCGTTGATCCTTTGACGCTGGCCGAATGCCTGCGCATTGCGCCCCAGGTTGTGGCCGCCGACGGGGCTGCGTCCACCGCGCTTGTGCACGGGATCATGCCACGCGCCGTGATCGGCGACATGGATTCGCTGCCCGCCGCCGATCGCGCCCGCATCGGCGAAGATCGCATCCACCGGATTGCCGACCAGGAGACGACGGATTTCGACAAGGCGCTGCGGTCCATCGCGGCGCCTTTGGTGCTGGCGGTCGGGTTCACCGGCGCGCGGCTCGACCATGAGCTTGCGGCCTACACCGTCCTTGTGTCGGTCGCGGGGCCGCCCTGCATCGTGGTCGGGCACGAGGATATCTGTTTCCACGCGCCGCAGCGCCTGACGCTTGAGCTAGAGTCGGGAACGCGGGTGTCGCTGTTTCCGATGCGGCCCGTCACGGGCACCTCTACCGGGCTGGAATGGCCGATCGACGGACTGGACCTTGCGCCGTGGGCGAGGGTCGGGACGTCGAACCTTGCCACCCGGGCGCAGGTGACGGTCGACCCGCACGGCCCCGGCCTTCTGGTCATCCTTCCCCGGTCATGCCTTTCGGCTGCGGTGCGGGCGCTGGGGGTGTCGGCACCCGGCTGAGGCTGCGTTCGCGCGCGACGATGTAAAGGCCGGACGCCACCGTGATGGCGATGCCCGCCGCAGCCAGCCCGTTGGGCAGATCGCCGAACAGCGCAAAGCCGATGGCGGTGGCGAAGGGGATTTCAAGATACTGCATCGGCGCGAGCGTCGCGGCGGGCGCGAACCGCAGCGACCATGTCATCATCAGGTGCCCCACGGTTCCGATGATCCCAAGCCCCAGGAGCAGCGCAAAGGTGCGCCCGTCAGGCATGTCGGCGTCAAGGTCACGCAGCCCGCTGCCGTCGAACAAAAGCAGCAGGGGAACCAGCACCACGGTGGCCATCGCGCCGCTGACCGCCTGCAACTGGATCGCGCCGGTGTCCTTGGCCATGATCCTCGTGACCAGCATGAACAGCGAGAACGCGACTGCCACAACAAGCGGCAGCAGCGCGGGCGCGCCAACCTCGGCAAACGAGGGCTGCACGACAAGCAGGGTACCGACGAACCCGACCGCGCAGGCGGCAAGACGGCGCGGGCCGACCTCTTCGCCCAGAACAAGATTGCCGAGGATCAGCATCAGGAACGGCATGACGAAGGCGATGGCGATGGCGTCCGCCAGCGGCAGATAGCGAAGCGACAGCACCATGCAGGCGATGCCGATGATGTGCAGCACGGTTCGCAGCGCCGTGAGCCAAAGTGCGCGGCGCGGCATGGCAAAGCCGCCGCCCTGCGCCCAGAGAATCGGCGTCAGCAGCACCGGCTGAACGATGAAGCGCGCGGTGATTATCAGGATCAGCGCATGCTCGGCGATCACGATCTTCGACAGGCTGTCGCCCAGCGGCGCCAGGATGCAGAAGCCGGTCATCAGAAGGATGCCGAGAAGAGGGCGGTCTGCGGTCATTGCGGAACGCTATACGCCGCCCGCCAGGAAGGAAAGCCGCAGCTTGGACAAGCGGTTACGCGGTCAGCCCCTCGGGTTCGGGAAGGCCGTTGGCGCGGCAGCACGCGGTGACGGTGTTGGCCAGAAGGCAGGCGATGGTCATGGGGCCAACGCCGCCCGGAACCGGCGTGATGGCGCCCGCGACTTCGGATGCGGCGGCAAAATCCACGTCGCCGACCAGCCGGGTCTTGCCGCCCTCTGCCTCGATCCGGTTGATGCCCACGTCGATCACCGTCGCGCCCGGCTTGATCCAGTCGCCCGGCACGAAGCCGGGGCGGCCTACTGCGGCGACGACGATGTCGGCGCGGCGCACCACGTCCGCCAGGTCCTTCGTGCGCGAATGCGCGATGGTCACGGTGCAGCTGTCGCCAAGCAGCAATTGCGCCATCGGCTTGCCAACGATGTTGGACCGCCCGATTACCACGGCATTCAGCCCCGACAGCGATCCGTGGTGGTCGCGCAGCATCATCAGGCAGCCCAGCGGCGTGCAGGGCACCATGCTGCGCTGGCCGGTGCCCAAGAGCCCGACGTTGAGAATGTGAAAGCCGTCGACGTCCTTGGCCGGGTCGATCGCGTTGATGACAAGGTCCGAGTTCAGGTGAGGCGGCAGCGGCAACTGCACGAGAATGCCGTGAACCTCGGGATCGGCGTTCAGGCGGTCGATCAGGCCCATAAGCTCGTCTTCCTGCGTGTCCTCGGCCAGCCGATGTTCGAAAGAGGCCATGCCGACCTCGACCGTCATCTTGCCCTTGTTGCGCACATAGACCTCGCTGGCCGCATCGGCGCCGACCAGAACGACCGCAAGGCCGGGGGTGATCCCCATCTCCTTGAGCCGCGTCACATGGCCCGCGACCTTGCCGCGCACCTTTGCCGCGAAGGCCTTGCCGTCGATCAGGGTTGCCGTCATCGGTCTTGTCCTTTCTTGCCCATCACGCGCTCTTCGCGCGCGATCACTGTCTCGATCATCCTGCGCCACATCGCCTCGGCGAGACCGGGATCAAAGCCCATCTCGTCCGCCTTGCCGCGCACCCGCGACAGCACCTCGGCCACCCGCGACGGGGCGGCAGCCGATATGCCCTCGCGTTGCTTGAGCGTCGGGGCAAGGTCGGTCAGGCGCAGCCGTTCCGCCAAAAGCGCCATCAGCCGGTCGTCAACGGCGTCGATCGCAGTGCGCAAGTCGGCCATGGTCTCGATGTTGTCCGGGTCGGTTTGGGGCATTGCTGGGTTGTCCTCAGAACAGTCCTTCGATCTGGCCTTCATCGTTCAGCCGGATCGTCTCGGCGGCCGGGGTGCGCGGCAGGCCGGGCATCGTCATGATCTCGCCGCAGATGGCGACAACGAACCCCGCGCCCGCCGACAGCCGCACCTCGCGCACCGGGATGTCAAAGCCGGTTGGCGCACCGCGCCGCGCGGGATCGGTGGTGAAGGAATACTGCGTCTTTGCCATGCAGACCGGCAGGTGGCCATAGCCCGCGTCCTCCCACTCTGTCAGCTGCGCGCGAATGCGGGCGTCCATCACCGCGCTGTCGGCGCGGTAGATCCGGGTGGCGATGGTTTCGATCTTATCGGCCAGCGGCATCTCGTCGGGATAGATCGGCGCGAAATTGGCGGTGCCTGCGTCGGCGATCTCGGCCACGCGGGTGGCCAGCGCCTCGACCCCGGCGCCGCCTTCGGCCCAGTGACGCGCGACGATGGCCTCGGCCCCTTGCGCCGCGACGTGGTCCTGCACGGCAGCGATCTCGGTCTCGGTGTCGCCCGAGAAATGGTTGATCGCCACCACCACGGGCACGCCGAAGGATTTGAGGTTCTCGATGTGACGCGCAAGGTTGGCACATCCCGCCTGTACCGCTTCGACGTTCTCGGCGCCCAGATCGGCCTTGGAGACGCCGCCGTTCATCTTCATCGCCCGCACCGTGGCGACCAGGACGACGCAGGACGGCGACAGCCCGGCCTTGCGGCACTTGATGTTGAGGAACTTCTCGGCCCCCAGATCGGCCCCGAATCCCGCTTCGGTCACGACATAGTCGGCCAGTTTCAACGCGGTGCGCGTCGCGATGACCGAGTTGCAGCCATGCGCGATGTTGGCGAAGGGACCGCCATGCACGAAGGCGGGATTGTTTTCCAGCGTCTGCACGAGGTTCGGTTGCATCGCGTCCTTCAGAAGAACGGTCATCGCGCCGCTTGCGCCGATATCGCGGGCAAAGACCGGCGTCTTGTCGCGGCGATAGGCGACGATCATGTCGCCGAGCCGCTGTTCCAGATCGGCAAGATCGCTCGCAAGGCACAGGATCGCCATGACTTCGGACGCGACGGTGATGTCGAACCCGGTCTGGCGCGGATAGCCGTTCGACACGCCGCCCAGCGACGTGACGACATCGCGCAGCGCGCGGTCGTTCATGTCGAGCACGCGGCGCCAGACCACGCGGCGCTGGTCGATGTCCTGCGCGTTGCCCCAGTAGATGTGATTGTCGATCAGCGCGGACAGCAGGTTGTGCGCGCTGGTGATGGCATGAAAATCGCCGGTGAAGTGAAGGTTCATATCCTCCATCGGGACGATCTGCGCATAGCCGCCGCCCGCCGCGCCGCCCTTCATCCCGAAGTTCGGGCCAAGCGACGCTTCGCGAATGCACACGCAGGCGCGTTTGCCGATCCGGTTCAGCCCGTCGCCAAGGCCCACGGTCGTCGTGGTCTTGCCCTCGCCCGCGGGCGTCGGGTTGATGGCGGTGACGAGGATCAGCTTGCCGTCGGGGCGATCCGCGAGGCCCGCGATGAACGCCTGCCCGACCTTGGCCTTGTCGTGACCATAGGGCAGCAGGTGTTCCGAGGGGATGCCAAGCGCCTCGCCGATCTCCTGGATCGGGCGCTTTTGCGCCTCGCGCGCGATCTCGATGTCGGTCTTGTGCGCCATGCGCTGTCTCTCCCCTGCCAGCGTGCCCGGTCTTACCCGTTGTGTAGGCACCCGGGGAGCCGACATTCGAGCGGAAACCGACCTTTCCGCAGTCGTATTCGGCAGATCGGGGCCGCCATGCTGCGGATCGGAAACATTTCCGGCGCGGATTTTCCGGGAACATCGCGGCGCAGGACCTGTTTGCAGGGCTGAAGGGGCAGGCCATGCAGCTGGCGCCTGCCTCCTTGGGTGCGGGACCCAGCCACACATCTCAGGAAGATCCCATGCGATTGTCACAGATTTCCATTATTGCCCTCAGCCTTGCCATGACTCCGGCGGCGGTGATCGCGGAAAGCCACACCAGCGCGGATCAGGCCGGATCGAGTCAGGAAAGCTCTGGCCAGATGAGTTCCGGCGAGGCGAGAACAGACGAGGCAAACACTGACCAGTCCGGCGACCAGACTGCCGGTGCCGCGCAGGATGATACCGCGCTTTGTGCCAACGCCTTTACGGTCGTCGATGGCAACGAGGACGGCCAGATCGACAGTGACGAGGCTGAACAGATGGCCAGCGACCGTTTCGATTCGATCGACGCAAACGCTGACGGCACACTGACCCGCGACGAATACGTCGCCTGCATGAACCGCGGCGCGGGCCGTACGGGCACGCCGATGGAACGCTCGCCCGCCGATCTTGCCGCGCTGGACGAGAACGATGACGGCGAAGTGACTTTCAACGAGTGGGTCGATACGGCGTCGGGCGCCTATGAAAGCGTCACCGGCGACAACCCTACGTCCGAGGATGAAGACACCGCGCGGCAACTGACCTACACGCGCGAGGACGGCGAAGTCTCGCCGCGCAGCGGCGATCCGACCGGGGTGGAATACTGGTCGCGCGTGGCGGACATGTTCGAAATGACCGATGCCGATCAGTCGGGCGGCATCTCGGAAGAGGAATGGAGCGCCCGCGAGATCGAGATGGGCAACATGGCCGACGCGTTCGAGCAGGACTTTTCGAACATGGACAGCAGCGGCGACGGGTCGGTCAGCCGGGAAGAGTTCAATTCCGACGCAATGGCCAGCTATGAAGACGCCATGCAGAATGTTCCCGGACAGGAGAACACTTCGGATGCCGAAGGGCTTCCCGGCGTTCCGGTGATCTTCTACCGCTACTATGTCGTGATGTAATCACGATCTTCGGCCCGCCGCGACAGGCGGGCCGTCCGCTCAGCGCCCTGGGCTCGGAGCCCAAGGCCGCTGGTCGGGAATGTGCAGCTTCACCGCATCGCCCACCGTCAGCGATCCTTCACGCTCGACCCAGGCGGTGACACCGCGCCTGTCCTTTGCCGCAGCCTTGAACTTGCCGCCGAACCCTTCCGCGTCCTTGTCGATCTCTTTCGCGGGCAGATGGCAGGGGCGGTTTTCCATGTCGACGGTCAGCGTCGCCCCGCTGGAGAATTGCAGCCGCGAGGAGGGCGGCAGATGTGTGAAGTCGGGCAGCCCCCGGATCACCATCGACGCGCCGACCCATTCGGGGCGGATCGCCTCCAGTCCCATCTTGGCGGCGACCTCATCCAGTTCTTCCGCCGACAGGATCGAGAATTGCCGCACGTTGCGGATCTCGGTGTTGCGCGGATACTGCGACAGCACCCTTGAACAGGACGGCCGGGTCAGCCCGGCATGTTCCTCGCCGCGCACCCCGTCGAACATCGCCATCAACCCCTCGACCGGGTCCGATCGCAGGCTGGCGCCGCGATTGGTGACACGGCCAAGATAGGTGATCTTTCCGACGTGATCGGTGGGGATAAGGGCGGGCATGACTGTCTCCTTGGCGCGTGGCGGCATATGGCCCCGCCGTTGCAGCGGGATCAAGGCCGCCGCAGCACCATGAACAGGCGCCGGAACGGAAAGATCACGGTGCCGTCCGTCTGTGCTGGATAAGGTGGCGCCAGCGCCGCGTCATAGGCCGCGATGAAGTCAGCAGCCTCTGCGTCGCTCAGACGCTCCAGCACCGGGCGCATGATCGTCGACTGGGTGAACTGCCGGACGGGATGTCCCGTTGGTACCGGGGCGAGCGTCTGCAGATATTCAGTCTCCCACACCGACACGGCGCCCAGCGGCGCCAGCAGGCGGTGATAGACCTGCGGTTCAGCCACGGGCGCTTGCCAGCCGGACCAGTCGAACCGGTCCGGGAACAGCCGGGCAGACACCTCTCGGATCAGCCGGTGTGACGGTGCATCGAACTGGCGCGGCATCTGCACCGCCAGCACTCCGCCGGGGGCGAGACATCCGGCAAGCCGGGGAAACAGCGCCGCATGGTCCGGCAGCCAGTGCAGCAGCGCGTTCGAGAAGATCAGCGCGGGCGTTCTGACGGGATGCCATCCCCCGGCATCCGCCTCGATCAGCGCATCGTAGGCGCCGGTGCGCTGTGCGCCGTCCAGCATCGCGGGCGAGGCATCGAGGCCGATCAGGTGCCTCCCCGGCAGCCGGGCGCGCAGGGCAGGTCCGGCGGCGCCGTTCCCGCAGCCAAGATCGACAGCGTCACCGTCCGGCAGCGCGCCGACCTGCGCCAGAAGGTCAAGCGCGGGGCGCAGGCGCAAACCGGCAAAGCGGGAATAAAGGCTGGGGTTCCAGTCGGTCATGGCGGTCTCCTGCGCGGGCCAGTTTCGCGCCAACGCCGCGCCGTGCCAAACGAAAACGCCCCGGCGGGGCCGGGGCGCTTCTTCGTGTCAGACCGGGGCGATCAGGTCGCCGGATCCGGCTCCATCCCGCCTTCGTCCTTGGGACGCGGGCGCGTCTTGGGGATCGCGGTCAGGCTTGGCTTGTCGGACGGTTTCGGCAAGCCGCTGTCATCGTCATCGCCCCGGTTCAGCGGCTCGCCCGCGATCACGCGCGTGATCTCGTTGCCGGTGAGCGTCTCGTATTCCAGCAAGCCCTGCGCCAGACGGTGCAGGTCGTCGTTCTTCTCGGTCAGGATGCGCTTGGCGGTCTCGTAGCCCTCGTCGATGATCTCTTTCACCTTCGAGTCGATCCGCTTCTGCATCTCTTCGGAGTGGCCAGTGCCGCCGCCGTAGGCGCCAAGATAGCTTTGCTGTTCGTTGGCATAGTCGACATAGCCCAGCTCTTCGGCAAAGCCGAACTGCGTGACCATGGCGCGGGCGATCTTTGACACCTGCTGGATGTCCGACGCCGCGCCCGAGGTGACGTTTTCCTTGCCGAAGATCAGCTCTTCCGCAACCCGCCCGCCCATCGCCATGGCGATCTTGGACTTGTATTTGGTCAGCGTCACCGACAGCTGGTCGCGCTCTGGCAAGGACAGCACCAGACCCAGCGCACGGCCGCGCGGGATGATCGTCGCCTTGTGGATCGGATCATGCTGCGGGACGTTCAGGCCGACAACTGCGTGACCGGCCTCGTGGTAGGCGGTCAGCTTCTTCTCGTCCTCGGACATCACCATCGACCGACGCTCGGCGCCCATCATGACCTTGTCCTTTGCGGACTCGAAGTCGTCCATCGTGACGAACCGGCGGCCGATCCGGGCGGCCATCAACGCCGCCTCGTTCACAAGGTTCGCCAAATCAGCGCCCGAGAACCCGGGGCAGCCGCGCGCGATGATGCGCAGGTCCACGTCGGGGCCAAGCGGCACCTTGCGGGCATGCACGCCAAGGATCTTTTCGCGGCCCTTCACGTCGGGGTTGGGCACTTGCACCTGGCGGTCGAAACGACCGGGACGCAGAAGCGCGGGGTCAAGCACGTCGGGGCGGTTGGTGGCCGCGACGATGATGATGCCCTCGTTCGCCTCGAAGCCGTCCATCTCGACCAGAAGCTGGTTCAGCGTCTGCTCGCGCTCGTCGTTGCCGCCGCCATAGCCGACACCGCGCGACCGTCCCACGGCGTCGATCTCGTCGATGAACACGATGCAGGGCGCGTTCTTTTTCGCCTGTTCGAACATGTCGCGCACACGGGATGCACCCACGCCGACGAACATCTCGACAAAGTCGGAACCCGAGATGGTGAAGAACGGCACACCGGCCTCGCCCGCGATGGCGCGCGCCAGCAGGGTCTTACCGGTGCCGGGCGGGCCGACCAGCAGCGCGCCTTTCGGGATCTTGCCGCCGAGACGCGAGAATTTCTGCGGATTGCGCAGGAATTCGACGATTTCCTCAAGCTCTTCCTTGGCCTCGTCGATGCCCGCGACATCGTCAAAGGTCACGCGGCCATGTTTCTCGGTGAGCAGCTTGGCCTTGGACTTGCCAAAGCCCATCGCGCCGCCGCGTCCGCCACCCTGCATCCGGTTCATGAAGTAGATCCAGATGCCGATCAGCAGCAGGAAGGGCAGGAAGGTCATCAGGACCGTGGTGAAGCCCGACTGTTCCTGCGGCTCGGCCCGAACGGACACGCCGTTGTTGATCAACTCGCTCGTGACGTCGGTGTCAGAGGGCACGACTGTCACGTAGTCGTTACCGTCCGCGCCGCGGAACATCACCCGCTCGCCGTCGATCGTGGCCGATGACACGTTTCCGTTTTCAACCCGCTGGATGAAGTCGGAATAGCTGACCGACCGCGACGACATCGTCGACTGTCCGCCCGAGAACAGGTTGAAAAGCGCCAGGATCAGTAGAAACAGCACGACCCAGAAGGCGATATTTCTCGCGTTGCCCAAGGAAAATTCTCCCGTAATTCGCCGATCCCGCGCGAATGGCCGGGATGCCACCCTAACATAAGGATAAGATGGCCGGGTTCAACGAGAAGCGTCGACCGCCGGAAAGATGTCGCGGCCTTTCGCCAAGCTGGCGCGCCAATCGCCCGAAAATCCCGCCACTGGCGCCGCGACAAGCGTCTCGCCGCGCCACACGGCGGGCGATGCGATGGCGGAGATCGCGGGCAAGGTGCGGGGCTGGTCCTTTGGCATCAGGGAAAGCCCCGCCTCACCCAGGGGCGCGATCCGCACGTCGCTGTCGGGCCCTGCCAGATGCCAGCGCCCGTCCCATAGGCCGGGCGGGGCGACGATGCACTCGGCGACGGCGGACAACTCGCGCGTGATGCGCACCGCGCCGCCGTTGCGGTAGACCCTGCATCCGTGCAGCGTTCCGTCCATCGACTGCGCCAGCGCACGCAAAGGGCCGAAGCGCGGGCGATAGACGGCGCCCGATACCCATTGCAGGGCCGCGGCCAGCAGGCGGTGCCGGGTTTCGTCCGGCGCTTGCGCAAATAGCTCGGGGTCGAGCACAAGATCGCCCCTGTCCACCTGCACCGCCTGCGCGGCAAGGCTGTGCATCGCGCCCTCCAGCACCTCGCGCGCCGCGCTCATGTGGCGTGCGGTCTCGATCAGCCGATCATGGGTAAGGCCAAGGACGCCCAGCCCCGCCAGCAGGCGACGGGCACGCACCCGGTCAAAGCGGGGATCGTCGTTCGACGGGTCCTCTGACCACGCTGCGCCCTTGCCGCGCAGGTAGTCCCGCAGATCCTCGCGCCGTTCCGCCAGCAGCGGGCGCAACCAAAGCGCACCTTGCGGTCCGTGGCGCGTGGATGCCGAGATACCCGAAAGCCCGTCCACACCCGACCCGCGGGCAAGCCGCAACATCACCGTCTCGGCGTGATCGTCAGCGGTGTGGCCGGTCAGCACATGCCACGTTCCCCGCTCTGCGGCGAGGCGGTCGATCAGGGCGATCCGTGCACGCCGTGCTGCGTCCTGCAGGTTGCCGCTGCCGGTCCAGCCGGTCCAGCGCAGGGTCTCGTGCGGCACGCCAAGCGCCGCGCAGGTCTCTGCCACCTGCCGCGCTTCGGCGGCGGACGCCTCGCGCAGGCCATGATCCACGGTCACGGCGCGCAGGTTGTTCGTCCAGGCAGCGACGATGTGCAGAAGCGCCATGCTGTCGCCGCCGCCTGACACGGCGACACACACCGGCGGGCGGGCGGGAAGAAGCGTGGCAAGGCGGGCGTGAACCCGGGCCTCGATCACTGGCTTTGGCACCCCAGCGCCTGAAGCGCCGCTGACGCCTCGGTCACGGCGGCGCTGTTGGGATAGCGCAGCGACACCTCGCCCAGCGTCACGCAAGCCTCGTTCGTCTGGCCAAGCGCGCCCAGCGAGCGGCCAAGGCCAAGCAAGGCATCGGCGGCGCGCGGGCCGTTCGGATAGCCCGAAAAGCTTTCGAGATAGGCGCGGGCGGCGGCAGAGGTCTGGCCCGACTGTGCCAGCGCCGAGCCGCGGAAGAAATACGCCTCGCCGGTCAGCGGGCCGCCCGTGTAAGTGTCGGTGAACGCGCCGAACTGCTGGGCCGCCGCGTCAAAGTCGCCTGCGTCATAGGCGGCCTTTGCGGCGTCGAAATCCGCCCGCTCGCCCACGGCAAGCTGCGCTCCGCCGTCGATCTGTCCCTGCTGAAGCGGCGCGATGGGCGAGGCGATGACCGGCGACGTCTCTCCGCCGAGCGACGGCGTGTCCCCCAGCGAGCCGATGTCGCAGTCCGTCTCCAGCTCGCACAGGCGGAATTCAAGATCGCCGATCCGGTTGGTGCCGTCGGTGACCACCTGGTCGACCCGGAACTGAAGCTGTTCGGTCTTGGATGTCAGATCCCGCAGCGCCTGTTCGATCAGGTTCACACGGTCCAGCACGCTGCCCCCCGCCACGCCGCCGCTGGGCGCGCCGGTGGTGTTCAGCTCCTGCTTCAGCTTCTGGATCTCGACATAGAGAACCGACATTTCCTGCCGGATATCGGCCAGCGTCTGAGCCCGGTCTTGCTGGGCAAGCGCGGCGCTGGCAAGGAAAGGGACCGCAAGGGCAGCGGCCAGCACAAGGCGCAAGGTTCGGTGCATGACGGTCCCCTTCGGCACGATCAGACGCCGCCAGCGTTCAGCACAGTGACGGACCGGCGGTTCTGCGCATAGCACGCCTCTTCAGAGCAGATTTCAAGCGGGCGTTCCTTGCCGAACCCGACGACGCGGGTGATCCGCGAGGGCAGCAAACCCTGCGAGACAAGGTAGGTGCTGACCGCATTCGCCCGCTGTTCGGACAGGGCGACGTTGTATTCGCGCGTGCCGCGCTCGTCCGCGTGGCCTTCGATGGCGATCGTATAGGCCGGGTTGTTGTTCAGCCATGCCGCCTGCTGCGTCAGGATGGATTGCGCCTCGTTGGTCAGAGTCGACTGGTCGACAAGGAACAGGACGCGGTCGCCGACGGTTTGGCTGAAATAGGCCGGGCTGGCCGGATCACCGGCGCCGCCGAGGCCCGCGCCCGGACCAAGCGGCGTGTTGCCACCGGCACCGGCATCGCCGAAGCGGTCGGCGTTGGAACAGGCCGCTAGGCCCAGGATGGCGACAAGCGCCAAGGATTTCAGAATATGGGGCATGAGAGGGATCCTGCGCTCGATTATTGGTTTGATTGAGGGCGACGATACCAAATCGTCGCCCGTTTGGAAACGATTGCCTCAATCAAGAAGCGGCGACCACGACGGATCGGACGCGCCGGTTTCGGTGGGCACGCGCCGCAGGTTCCGGCCCGAGATGTCCACCGAATAGAGCGACGGCGCACCGTCCGCGCCCTGGGTCTCACGGGTGAACATGATGACCCTGCCGTTCGGCGACCAGGTCGGGCTTTCATCGAGGAACGAGGCGGTCAGAAGCCGCTCCTGCGAGCCGTCCAGCCGCATCACGCCGATGTGGAAGCGGCCTTCGTTCTGCTTGGTGAAGGCGATCAGATCGCCGCGCGGCGACCAGACGGGGGTGCCATAGCGCCCCGCGCCAAAGCTGATGCGCCGTGCCTCACCGCCGCTGGCGGGCATGATGTAAAGCTGCTGGGTGCCCGAGCGGTCGCTTTCAAACACGATCTGGTTGCCATCGGGCGAGAAGCTGGGCGCGGTCTCGATCGAGGGCGTTTCTGTCAGCCGCCGTGTCGATCCCGATGCGAGGTCCAGCGCGTAGATGTCCGTGTTGCCGTTCGAGGATTGCGAGAACACCACCGTCTGCCCATTGGGCGAGAAGCGGGGGCTGAAGCTCATTCCCGTGCCGCCGGTCGCGATGGTCTGCCGCGTGACGCTGTTCACGTCGATGACATAGACCTGCGGCGTGCCGGTCTCGTAGCTGGTGTAGAGTACGCGGTCGCCAGAGGGCGAGAACCGGGGCGCCAGCACGATGGACGCGGCGTCGGTCAGGTATTCGACGTTCGCGCCGTCATAATCCATGATCGCCAGCCGCTTGGACCGCGCGTTTTTCGGCCCTGTCTCGGACACGAACACCACGCGGGTGTCGAAATACGCGCCTTCGCCGGTGATGCGGGAATAGACCACGTCGGCCACCTTGTGGCCCATCCGCCGCCAGCTTTCCTGTGTGCCGACGAATTGCAGGCCCTCGCCCAGCGGCGCCTCGGAGAACACGTCGAACAGGCGGAACTTGACCACGAGCCGCCCATCGGATGCCGTCGACACCGACCCGGTCACAAGCCCCTGCGCGTTGATCGCCTTCCAGTCTGAATACTGCACCGGCGAGGCGAAGCTGGTCACGGGCGAGATGAACGCCGAGGCGGGGATTTCGCGGAACAGGCCCGTTCCGGTAAGGTCCTCTGCGACCAGACGGGCGATCTGGCTGGCATAGGCCGCCGCGCCGCCGTCTTCGGCGATGAAGTCGGGAACCGCGATCGGCAGCGGCTCGATCACGCCCTCGGTGATCTCGATGCGCAGCGGGCCAGGGCCGTTGTCCTGGGCCAGGGCTGGCAAAGCGGGCAGGGCGGCGGCCAGAAGGCCAAGGGCGACCAGAAAGCGCGCGATCAGTCGTGTCATGGCGAAGTCCTTGTTCATTCAGCGTCGGGCATGCCCGACATAACACTAGCTCATCTCGTCCGCATGTCGGACGGATTGAATGTGATTTCGATGTCTTTCCACTGCTCGTACTTGTCCTGTGGCAGGTCATAGCCGGCCCCCTGGCAGCGCAGGACCGCGCGGCGTGCGGATTCGAAGGCCACGCGCGCGGCCTGCTCGTCTCCGCCCGTCGCGGACAACTGGCGCAGGGAATCGCTTGCCACGGTGCCGTCGGGGTTCATCCTGAAACCGACCGTCACCACGACCTGCGCGGCGGGAGAGCCGGGGTCGATCACCCAGCAGGTCTGCACTGCGAGGCGCAAGCCTTCCCGCTCGCCGCGCGTAAGCGGCGGGCCGGAGGGCGCTGGCGCGGGCTGCGGTGCCGGGTCGGGGTTCGCGGCGGCCAGTGCGTCGGCGATGGCGGAGCCGACATCCTCTTGCGGGTCTTCCTCGGGTTCGTCGGCCGGTTCGGGCACGGATTCGGGCGCCGGGTCGTCAGGCGTCTCGGGCAGCGCTTCGGCCACGCGCTGCGGCGGGCGGGGACGGGGACGCGGAGACGATCCGGGCGCACCGGCGGCGGGGCGGTCTGCCTCGGTCACGATCTCGGTCGTCGCCTCTTCCGGGCTTGCAGCGGGTTCGTCCTCGGCCCGCTCGTCGGTCACGGCATCCTCGGAGACGGTCGGCTGCGGCGCCTCGGCGATTTCCGGCACCGGGGGCGTCTCGGGCGAGGGCGTGGGCGCGACGCGCGGCGCCTCGCGCGGGGTCGGATCGGCGCTTGTCGTGTCGGGCACATCGGCGCCCGGATCGGGCACGGGCGGCTCGGGGCGTTCCGGCTCGTCCGGCACCACTTCGGCAGGGGGCGCCACAGGCTCCGGCTCGGCCGGGGCGGGGTCAGGCTCGGCGGGCGTTGTCGTCTCGGGCGGATCGGGTGTCGGTGCGGGCGTGGGGGGCGGCGACACCTCTGGCGCAGGTTCGGGTTCAGGCGGCGCGGGCGCGTCGGTCTCGGTCGCGGCCTCGGGGGCGCTTGGCTGCGTAAGGGCCGCGAACTCGGCTTCGGTGATCATCGACACATCGACGGATTCCGGCGGCTCGGGCGGGTCGCCCGGCGCGAACCACTCCCCGAAGAGGAGGATCAGGATCAGGGCCAGATGGCCGATCCCTGAAATCTTCTGGCCGGTCGTCACGTCAAATCCGCCGTCAGTTGCCCGTGTCAAGGCGCGGCCCGCCCGTGTCCGTCACAAGGCCGATGTTGCGAAAGCCGCCCGCGTTCAGCGCGCCCATGACCTGCGCCACCTGCTCGTAAGGCACCTGGCCGTCGGCGCGCAGAAAGATCTTGTCAGTCGAACGCTCGCCCGCGATGGCCTGCAGCCGCGCCACCAGCTCGCCGCGCGGCACCTCGGTCGTCTGGATCATCACCGTGCCTTCTGCGGTCAGCGTCACCGACAGGGGTTCCTCGGTCTCGACCGGCAGCGCCTCGGCCGCCGTTTCAGGCAGTTGCACCGGCACGCCGACAGTCAGCAGCGGCGCGGCGACCATGAAGATGATGAGGAGTACCAGCATCACGTCGACGAAGGGCGTCACGTTGATCTCGGACATCGGCTGCGCGCGGCGACGCCTGCGTCCGCGCCCGCCCTTGGCCCCCGACTTGATGACACCTGCGCCCATGGCTCAGGCGTCCAGCTGGCGCGACAGGATGGTCGAGAACTCGTCGGCGAATGCTTCATAGCCGCCGGTGATGCGTTCGGCGTCGGCGGTCAGCTTGTTGTAGAACACGACGGCGGGGATCGCTGCCAGAAGGCCGATGGCGGTCGCCAGCAACGCCTCGGCGATGCCGGGGGCGACCACGACAAGCGACGTGTTCTGTTGCACGGCGATCTCGGTAAACGCGTGCATGATGCCCCAGACGGTGCCGAACAGCCCGACGAAGGGCGCAGTCGATCCGACGGTGGCAAGGAAGGACAGGCCAGAGGTCAGCCCCTCGCTTTCCTTGGCGATGGCCACGTCCATGGACCGGTCGATGCGGGGTGCGGCGCCCGGGATCAGGTCGCCGTCCTGTCGGTGGCTGCGGCGCCATTCCAGCATCCCGGCGGCGAACACCCGCTCGGCGCGGCCTTCGGGCGTGGGGCCGATCTTGTCATACAACTCGTCCAGCGGCTCGCCCGACCAGAATGCGGTGTCGAACTCGGCTGCCTCGCGGCGCGCCTTTCGGAACGCCAACAGCTTCTGGACGATGATCGACCATGACCAGAAGGATGCGATCAGAAGCGACAGCATCACCAGTTTGACCGTGAAGGTCGCGCGCCAGAACAGCGCGAGGAAGGAGAAATCCATCTCCTGCGCCATCGCAAGGGTTTCAGTTTCCATATTTCCTGCTCGTCAAGTGCCCCGGGGCCGTCTTGACGCGGCCCTGTGACAGGGAACCTACAGGAGCGGAAGGCAGAAATCCAACACTAGCGCGTGATCGGCGGAGACAACCCGCGCCTAGTGGACAGTTCGGCGGATATTCGCTGGCAGCCGCGTCGGATGCCCGGTGTCGGTCAGCGCCACAAGCGTTACCTGCGCCTGGAAAAGCAGGGTCTCGCCGCGCAGCACGTCCTGCGCCAGCACGATCCGCACGCCGGTGGTCGAGGTCACGCGCGTGCGCACCGTCAGGTCCTCGTCGAAAAGGGCGGGGCTCAGGTAATCCGCTTCGATCCGGCGCACCGCAAAGACGATGCCCTGATCGCGCTTGAGCGCCTTCTGGTCGATCCCGATGCTGCGCACCCATTCCGTGCGCGCCCGTTCGATGAACTTCAGGTAGTTGGCGTAATACACAATGCCCGCAAGATCGGTGTCCTCGTAGTAGACGTGGCAGCTGAATTCATGGGTCATTGCAAGGCTCCGATCCGGGCGTGTAGGCGCAGGGCATGGCTGGCGTCTTGGGCGGCGGCGGGCATCACCGGGTCATAGGCGGCCCGGATCAGCGCCGCGATGTCCGGCCGCAGGACGGTGTGCCCGGCGTCTGTCTGCGCAAGCGGCGAGCGTTCGGTGAACGCGGTGTCGGACCACAGCAGGATGGTTTGCACGATCTGGTTCAGGGCGATCGTGTCCGCCGGAACCTGCGCCATCTGGTCGTCCATCCGCACGAACACGAAGGCCGCCATGATCGCGCCCTTGGCGTCGAAACGGAACACCCGGTACTGGTTCGCGTCCGCCTTCTTCAGCCTGTCCACCAGCGGGCCAAGCCCGTCGATCAGGCGGTCGAGATTTGGCGTCTCGGTCAACTCGTCCCAGTCGCGCAGGAAGAACACCATCAGGTTGGCGCCAAGCTCGGGGTCGGTTTCGGCGATGGAGTGCCCGGCCAGCTGCGCGACCGCCTCGACGGCCCCCTTGACGACAGCGAGGGTCTGATCCTCGACGCCGAACACCACGGTCGCCAGCGGGCGACCCCAGCGGGCGAACAGGTAGGACCCGTCTGACCGGGTGAACAGGGCGGCGGTGTCTTCGGGCGTCATGCGGCGGGGGCTATCCAAAACCGCGGTCCAAGGCAAACCGTCTCAGACCGCGAGGCGGATAAATTCCACAGGTTCATCGGGATAAAGCGCCGCAGCCGACAGACGCCCGCTGAAATAAGCGCCGGTGTCGACGGACACGCGGCCGCGCCGGGCGATGGGGGCCGAGACGACGTTGTGCCCGTGCACGATCCAGATGCCGTCGCGCCGGTCGGCGGAATAGAATTCCTTATGCCCCCACAGAAGCGTCCTCTCGGACTGGATGTGCACCGGTAGCGACGGATCGGCAGCGGCGTGGACACACAGCACGTTTCCGCTTTGCCAGGTCAGCGGCAGATCGCGCAGCCAGCCCTCCAATCCGACGGGCATCGCGCCGCGCAGCTTGTCCGCAGCCCTGACCAGATCCTTGCCGGTGGACAGGGTGCAGACCTCGCCGACGCGGAAACTCGCCAGCGTCTGCAATCCGCCGTGGCGCAGCCAGCGCGGACCGGCCTCTTCCGGTCTGTCGAGGAAGTCGAGAAGCATCTTTTCGTGGTTGCCCAGAAGGCAGACGATTTCGCCATCGCTGCGATCCGACAGGGCGCGCAGCACGCCAAGCGTCACGGCGATCTTGTCGCCGCGATCAATGTAGTCGCCCAGAAACACGATCCTTGCATCGGGATAGCCGCGCTTGGACCGGTCGGCGTCGATCATGTTGACCATCGGGGCGATCATGTCCGACCGGCCATGCAGATCGCCGATGGCATAGATCGGCTCATTGCATTGCACCGGCGCGTCGAACACCGGATTTGCGTCGAGCGCGTTGGCCAATGTCCCCTCGCGCAGGAATCGCCGCATCGAATGCATCATCGCAAGCCGTCCCCCAAGAACACCGTGTCGATTCACCCCGCCTGAAGACTAGCACCGTTTGTTGTGGTCCGCATAGTCATTGCCCCTTTATTTTGTGCCGGGCACAAAATTTGGCGGGGATAACGTCGGCACTGCACGTCAGATAGGCGCAGGGGCCTATTTCACGATGTGCTCGTCACGCACAAAGAGGTTCGACCACGCGCGGTCGATCAGGTCGGGCGTCATCCGCAAGGACATCCCCTCAAAATCGCAGATCGCGATCATCTGGTCGATCAGGAACACCGGCTGATAGTTCGCATAGACGTTGTTGATCGTCGGATACTTGTTCTTGATCAGATGGATAAGCGATGCCTCGTCCAGCGGCATCCCCTTCTTCTTGGCGATCAGCGCAAAGATCTTCAGGAAATCCTGCTTGTTCGGCCCGTCGATCTTGATCTTGAAGAAGATCCGGCGCAGCGCCGCCTGGTCGAAGATCTCGTTCGGGTGAAAGTTGGTCGAGAAGATCACCATCGTGTCGAAGGGCACTTCGAACTTCTCGCCCGATTGCAGGGCGAGGATGTCCTTGCTTTCCTCCAGCGGCACGATCCAGCGGTTGATGAGCGCCTGTGGCGGATCGGCCTGCCGTCCAAGGTCGTCGACGATGAACACGCCGCCGGTGGATTTCATCTGCAAGGGCGCCTGATAGGTCCGGCTCGTCGGGTTGTAGACGAGGTTCAGCATGTCCAGCGACAACTCGCCCCCGGTGATGACCGTTGGCCGCGCGCACAGAACATAGCGCCGGTCGCGCATCGAATCCGCGGATCGCAGCGAATTGGGGTTGGCTTCGGCCTCGGGGACGGGCGTGTGCACGATGGGGTCGTAGACGGTGATGACCTGCCCGGAATACTCGATGGCGCGCGGCACATAGATGTTGTCGCCCATCGCGTCGCGGATTCCGTTCGAGATCGACGACTTGCCGTTGCCGGGCGGGCCATACATCAGGATCGACCGGCCAGCGCCGACCGCAGGGCCCAGCTGGTCCAGAAGCGTGGGCGGCAGGATCAGGTGTCCCATGGCGCGGGTCAGCTGGTCGCGGGTGATGCGCATGTTGCGCACCGATTGCCGCCGGGTCTGCGCCTCGTAGGCGGCCATCGGCACCGGCAGCGCGCCGAAATATTCCGACTGCGACAGCGCGTCGAGCGCGCGGGCGCGCCCCGCGTCCGTCAACTGGAACCCCATCTCGTTGCCCGATGTGGCGTGCAGCGTTCCCATCGCTTCCAGCAGACCCTGACCACGGGCGATGTCGATCAGTTCCTGCGTCAGCATCGGAGACAGGCACAGCGCGCGCGACAGCGCCGTCGCCGTGTCGAGGTTGCGCCGGAACATCGTCTTGAGAAGGATGTTGCGCATCATCACCACCGTCAGTCCGGTGTCCTCCAGCGTGCGCGGCGGAGGAGGGGCGATCACGTTGCCTGTCTGGATGTTCATCGGCGCGGGTCCTTGGTCATCTGCTCTGTCCGGGGCCTCTTGCGGGTCTTGCGGACCGGCAATGCCACGGATTTGTGGCAAAAAGCGGGACGATCAGCCGGGGATCGTGCCCATCAGAAGATAGAAGACCAGCGCCGAGCCAAGCGCGAACCCCATCGGGAATTTGGATACCCGCCAGCTTTCCCAATCAGCGGTGCGGGCGCGGAACCCCGGCATCGCGCGGAACATCCGGTGCGTCGCCAGCGCAGCGATCATCACCACCGACAACAGCAGCAGGAATGCACCTGCATCGGGCAGGGCGATGAACGGTGCCATCGCGGCGGCGAATTTGGCATCTCCTGCGCCCATGACGCGGGCCATGTTCATCAGGAACCCGATCACCAGCACCACGGCGATATGGACCAGCCGCCACAGGTAGTCCTCGAACGGCAGGGCGATCAGCCCGACCACAAGAAACACCGCGACCATCGCCAGAACCGACATGTTGCGGATCTTCATGTATTTCAGGTCGCTCCACGCCGCCCAGATGCAGATCGGAGTAACGAACGGCAGGAACCAGAGCGCCTGATACGGCGTGATGTCGAGGCCCATGCGCCGTCAGCCTTCGAGAGCGCGGAGCGACCGCACGGCGGACTCGAAGTGCTGCGGATGCGTCTCGATCGCGTCCCGCAAGAGCGACTTGCCCATCTCGACATCGCCGCGCTTGACCGCCGACAGGCCCAGCGTGTGCAAAAGCTGTGCGCGCTCGGTCTGGGTCATCGGGAAGGCGGGAAGGTCGTATTTGCCCTGCGCCGCGCGGGCCAGCGCGAGGTTGTTCTTCGAGGTGAACACGTCCTCGTCATAGCGGATCGCGTCGCCGAACAGGCCCTCGGCCTCTTGGTAGTCGCCGCGTGTCAGCTTGGAATAGCCCCAGTTGTTAAGAACGCCTGCAGGCTTGGTCGTCAGGCCGGCCGCCGTCTCGTAGAAGGCGTCGGCCTTGTCCCATTCGCGGTTGCTGTCGGCGACCATCGCTTCAAGCCGGTAGCGGTTGTAGGTCTCGTAGGTGGGGGCGATCTTGTCGAGCTCGATCTCGGCGGTTTCCCAATCCCCAGTGCGGATCAGGGCGTCGGCGTAATCGACCTTGTCGTCGTTGGTCGCGTCGGGATGCGCCGTCACCGCTTTCCAGGCCCGCACCGCTTCGTCCGTGCGGCGGGCACGGATCAACGATTTGGCCAGCCCGCGCTGAACGTCGATCCGTTCGGGGTTCTCGCGCAGCGTGCGCTGGAAATAGGCGACCGCCTCTTCGGGGTCGGCCACGGTCAGCATGATGTCGCCAAGGTTGCTTTCGTCGACGACGTTGACACTCTTCACTGCACGCCCAACGTCCGCGCGGTCATCCCCCCGAAACCTGTCGCAGGCTCCGAGAAACGCCATTGCGCCGACGCAAAGCAATCCTACCCAGGGTTGCCGCATTGGATGTCTGCCCTTGCTGCTCGTCCCGCCCCGCTATTGACCCGTCAAGAGCCTGTAATCGCCCTTTCCGCGACGAACCAACGCGAAGTCGGATTTGTTTTGTTCACTATACTCAGGGTTATCCAGTTTTGCGAGCGCCAAGGAGAGGTTTTCGCGAATCCCTGCATTTCCGCCACTGTCGAGTGCGAACGCCTGACGGAACGTCGCCATCGCCTCGCCTGTCTTGCCCTGCTCCATCAGAACAACGCCCAGGTTGTTCCACGCGGGCACGAAGGTTTCGTCCTTCTCGACGGCCTGCCGCAGCAGGTTTTCGGCCTGGTCCAGCCGCCCGAGTTTCAGGTTCGCCGATCCCATCGCCGACAGAGTGTCTGGCGTTAGCCCTTGCTCCGCCGCGCCCCGGATATAAGCGTCGAGTGCCAGCTCGTATTCCTGGGCCTCCATCAGGCGATGCCCCACGATCAGCCCGTCCACCGTCTCGCCGTCGGGGTCGATGCCGACAGGCGCATAGGGGCCTTGACCGGCATCGAGCGCCGGACCATCGGGCGTGCCGCAGGCGACAAGCATCACCAGCGGCACGATCATCAGTATTTTCCCATGCCCCCGCATCATGTCTAGAAGTTCACGATTCCGCCGCCGCTGCCAAGGGTTTGTGTCACGTCATAGACGGACGGACCCACGAGAATGATCATCAGCGGCGGCACGGTGAAGGCCATCGTCATCAGCGTCATCTTGGTGGGCAACTGGTTCGCCGCCTCTTCCGCGCGCATCAGGCGCTTGTCCCGCATCTCGGCGGCGTAGACCCGCAGCGCCTCGGAAATGGGCGTGCCGAACGATGCTGACTGCACAAGCACCGTCACGAAGCTGGCGACGTCCGGAACGTCGACCCGCTCGCCCATGTCCTTGAGGACGCTCGAGCGGTCCTTGCCCGCCTTGATCTCGTAGCTGACCATCTGGAATTCTTCGGACAGCGCCGGATAGCTCGACGCGATCTCGCGCGCGACGCGCAGGATCGCCTGGTCCAGCGACTGGCCCGCCTCGACGCACACCAGCATCAGGTCAAGAGCGTCTGGAAAGCCGTCGATGATCTCTTTCTTCCGCTTCTCGCCGCGGCTGCTGACATAGCGTTTCGGGCCCATGTAGCCGATCAGGCCGGGCACCAGGATCGTGGCCATCGCAAGCGGCGTGATGCCCGCCGCCATGCCGCCGGAGACGAGGGTATAGATCAGGCCCAGGATCAGGCCGCCGATGCCCATGGTCAGGGTCAGGAAAAAGTAAATGCGGACCGACGCCTTGGACCGGAACCCGGCGCGGATCAGCTTCATCCGGGCGCTGGAATAGGCTTCTTCGTTCTGCGGTTCCAGAAATCCGGCGTATTTCTCCAGCTTGTCCTGCTTGCTGGCCGTGCGCAGCCGTGCGCCGCCGGTGGTCTTGGCCTTCTCTTCCTCGGCCCTGGCCCTCTTCAGCTTGTCGAGAGGGTCTTCCTTGCCACCCAGCAGCAAGGACATCGCAATGCCGATCAGGACGACGCCAAGCCCGCCAACAATCATCAGCGGGCCGTAGGGGCCGAGAATGTTCTGAACAAGATCCATTGCGACGACCCCTTAAATCAAACCTGAATATTCGTGAGCTTCTTCATGATCACCAGGTTGGCGAGCAGGAAGCCCCCCACCACGAAACAGGCGGGGATGAACACCGGCGTCTCGATGACCTTGTCGTAATAATTGGGCTGGACCATGTTGATGCCGATCAGCGCGACGATCGGGAAGGCGGACAGGAATTTGCCCGACCAATTCGCCTCGGCGGTGATCGCCGCGACCTTGCGGAACAGCTTGAAGCGCGAGCGGATCACGACGGCCAGACCGTCCAGCACTTCGGCCAGGTTGCCGCCCGATGTCTGCTGGATGTTCACCGCAACCGCCAGAAAGCGCAAATCCTGCATCTGAAGCCGCTCGGCCATGGCTTTCAGGGCTTCACCGACGTCGCGACCATAGGCGGCCTCGTCGGCGATGATCCCCATTTCGGTGCCCAAGGGATCGGCTACTTCCTTGGCCACGATGTTCAGCGACGCGATGAACGGGTGGCCGACGCGCAAGGATCGCACCATCAGCTCGACCGCATCGGGAAGCTGTTCCTCGATCAGGCGCATGCGCTTCTTGGCCTTGCCCGCGACCCAGAAATAGATGCCGCCGATGCCCATGCCGACCGATACCAGCGCGCGCACGCCGATGGCCGTTTCGGTGCCGACGGTCAGGCCGACAAAGGCGACAAGCGTCAGAACGCCCATCATCATCACCAACTGCGGCGGCGTGAAGGCCAGGTTCGCCTTCTGCGCCTTCTCGGCCAGCAGCGCATAGAACGGGATCGACTGCGACTTGATGTGCTGGCTCATCTCCTTGCGAAGCTGTTCCAGCACCTGCTCGCGGCCCTTGCCGGATTCAAGCATCTGCAGGCGGCGGTTGACCCGGCTGTTCAGGCTGATCGACTTGCCGAAGGCGGCAAGATAGATGCCCTCGACCAGAACGAGGACACCGACGAAAATCAGGCCGTAGATGAGCGGTTCGGAACTGATTTCCATGGATTACAAACTCACACTTGGTTCAAAGATACTGGCGGGCAGGTCGTAGCCCCACTGCTTGAAGCGCGTCGAGTAATGCGAGCGCACGCCGGTTGCGGTGAACTTGCCGATGATCTTGCCGTCGGGTTCAAGCCCGAGGCGCTGGAAGCGGAACAGCTCCTGCATCGAGATGACGTCGCCTTCCATGCCGGTGATCTCGGTGATCGACACCATCCGGCGCGAGCCGTCCTGCAGGCGGCTGGCCTGCACGATCAGGTTCACGGCCGAAGCGATCTGCGAGCGCACCGCCTTCAGCGGCATTTCGATCCCGGCCATCGCGACCATGTTCTCCAGACGCGAAATACCGTCGCGCGCGCTGTTGGCGTGGATCGTGGTCATCGACCCGTCGTGGCCGGTGTTCATCGCCTGAAGCATGTCGATGACTTCCTCGCCGCGCGTCTCGCCGACGATGATCCGGTCCGGGCGCATCCGCAGCGCGTTGCGCAAACAGTCGCGCTGGGTGACGGCGCCCTTGCCCTCGACGTTCGGCGGCTTGGACTCCATCCGCCCGACATGGACCTGTTGAAGCTGAAGTTCCGCAGTATCCTCGATCGTCAGGATGCGTTCCGAGTTGTCGATGAACGACGACAGCGCGTTGAGCGTGGTCGTCTTGCCCGAACCGGTGCCGCCCGATACGATGACGTTCAGGCGGCAGGCCACCGCGGCCTCAAGGTATTCCGCCATGTCTTCCGAAAACGCGCCGAATGACATCAGGTCACGGATGCCCAGCTTGTCCTTCTTGAATTTCCGGATCGACACCAGCGAGCCGTCGACCGCGACCGGCGGCACCATCGCGTTGAAGCGAGAGCCATCGGCAAGGCGGGCGTCGACATAAGGGTTGGATTCATCGACGCGGCGGCCCACGGCCGACACGATCTTGTCGATGATCCGCAGCAGGTGCTTCTCGTCCTTGAAGGTCACGTCGGACTGGGTAAGCTTGCCCTTCTTCTCGACGAAGATGTTGTGCGGGCCGTTTATCAGGATATCGCTGATCTCGTCATCCTTGAGCAGCGTCTCGAGCGGGCCAAGACCCGTAACCTCGTGATACAGATCCTGGATCAGCGTGGCGCGTTCCTCGCGGTTGAGGACGACCGACATTTCCTCGAGAGCCTCGGATGCGATGGCGGCGATTTCGGCGCGCAACTCGCTTTCCGCGGCATGTTCCAGCGCAGCCAGGTTCAGCGTGTCCAGAAGACGCTTGTGCAGCTCGACCTTGATGTCCGAAAGCCGCTCCTTGCGCTTCTTGTCGCGGTCTGCAGGAGCCGCCTGCGCGGGCTGCTGCGGCGGGCGGCTTGCGGGCTGCGTCGCAAGCTTTGCGGCTGGCGGCGGGGCGGACGCTGACGGCGCGGGCTGTGCGGCGGGCTTGGCCGCGCCCTGCGCGGGCGCGGGACGCTGCACCGGGGCAACGGGTTCGCCGGTCGGCTTCTTGTAGCGCGAAAACATGCGTCCTGGTCCTTACAACTCTGCCGCCAGCTCTTTTTCCCTGAGCTCGTGCAGGGAAGCGGCCAGCTTCATGATTTCCTTGCGAAGGGCGTTCTTGGGCGCATGTGCCGCAAGCGGCGCGCCATGATCGCCCGATTCCGCGACCTGCTTGCCGCCGTCGGGCAGCAGCACGTCGATCGAGATGTCGAGGCTCTCGGCCATCCGCTTGATCCGGCTCTTGCCGTTCAGGTCGGTGAAGCCCGGCGCGCGATTGAGAACATAGCGCAGCTTGTCGTGCGGCAGATCCTCGGACTTCAGGGCGCGGACCATCCGAAGCGTGTTCTGTGCCGACCGCATGTCCAGCTGCAACGGCGCGAAGTAGACATGCGCCTCGGCCAGAACCGTCTCGGTCCACTGCACAAGCGTGGTGGGCATGTCGACGATCACATAGTCGAACCCGGTCTTGGCCACCTCGAACAGGCGCATCACGTCCTGCGACGAGATGATGTCGAGCGGAAGGATGTCGGCGGGGGCGGTCAGGACGCTCATCTTGTCGTCGAAGGTCTGCAGCGCCTGGGTGAAGGATTCGTAATCCATCGACCCGGTGTCGGACAAAAGCTCGAATACGGCGTCCCTGCGCGGCAGGTCGAGATAGGTCGACACGGTGCCGAACTGCAGGTCGAGGTCGATGATGCAGACGCGCGGGGGGTTGTCCTTGGAAATGGTCGCCAGTTCCCATGCCAGGTTGACGGCAAAGGTCGAAGCGCCCGCGCCGCCGGACAGGCCGTGCACCGCAACGACGACGCCGTCGCGGTTCTCGCTTGGGCGCTTGCGGGCGTGGATGGGTTCCTGTGCATAGTTTGCGGGGGCAGCCGCCACAGGTGCAGGCGTGCGCAGCCGGCCAATGGCCTCGTCCAGCGCACCCTCGGGCAGCGGGTAGGGCACGAATTCGCGGGCACCAAGGCGCAACAGCTGGTGCAGGGCGATCGGGCTGACATCCTCGGCGATCAGGATCACCTTGATATCCGCAGCCTTGGCCTGCGAGATCACGTCAGCGACAAGCGCCAGGTTCGCCTCGTCCTTGTGGTCGATGGCGATGGCGACGAATTCAAGCGCCCGGGCGTCTTCCTGATGGAAGAACAGCCCGGCATCCTCGAAGCTCAGATCGCCCCATGCCTCGCCGAAAGCGTGTTCCATGTCCTCGATCAACAGATCGAATTTCTGGACATCGCGGGCGACGGTGCAGGCCTGAAAGGCCTGTGCCGAAGCGTCTTCCTTCCGCACTGCGCTGCCACTCATTCGTATCACCCCTTTGTCAGGCGGGGCCGTGCGATCAGGGCGAAAGTCGTAGCGTTGCCCCTGCACGGTTGATCGCTGGAAACCAGAGAACCCACCTTGCCTTGGAAAGACCATCGCCCCAGAAATGGGCAACATTACGACCAAAATTCAGGAAATATCGGACTTTCCGAGACAGTCGGCGCGCAATCGCGCCAAGGATCAACCGCCTGCCCCAGCTGTGGTGCCACCAGCACTCGCACCTCCGGATGCCGCCGCAATGCCGGGGGCAGGGCGCGCCGACGTGATGTAGTTGTCGTAGACCGCCTTGGCGTATTTCCCGTCCAATGTTCGCGCGGACGCGTTCACGTACCCCGCGACGCGGGTCATCGCGCGGCGGTTCTGCCGCTCGCGATCCTGCGTCGGCACGGCCAGCTGGCTTTCCCCGAAGGACACAAGCGCCTCAAGCCGGTCACGCTCGACCCCAAGCGACACCAGATAGGCGACCGCCACCTGCGCGCGTTTCAGGCCAAGACGCTTGTTGTAGGCGGCAGAGCCGACGGCGTCGGCGTGGCCGTAGACCGAGAAGCGGATCGCAGGATAGCTGCGGATGAACGCTGCCTGCTGGCGCAGCGCCTCGACGGCATCGGCATTCAGCGCGCTGGAATTGAAGTCGAAGTAGATCGTCGCCGGAACCTTCCGCTGGAACTCGGTATCGAGCCCCAGAAGATAGCCCTCATCGCCTTGCTGGACCGAGAGGTTGTTCGCCGTCGCGTTCCCGAAAGACCCGTTGTCGATGCCGGACCCGGCTTCGCGGAACAAGTCGCGGTAGGTTTCGCGCGGGGCGCAGGCCCCGGCGGTCAGAACGCTCAGGGCCACCAGCCCAACGCGCGTGATCGGTCGGATGCTCATCGCGCTCACTCCATCACATAGCCGTAGGGGGCGGAAAAGTCCTGCTGGGCGACTTCACCCGCCGCGCCCTGCCGGGGGCGACGGTTCTCGCCGCCGGACAGGTTGCCGTATAGGAACAACTCCGCCTCGGTCGGCAGCTCGATCCGGTCGGTCGGCAGCGCCAGCGCCTCGCCGCGGGTCGGCGACACCAGATGCGCGGTGACGATGACCACCAGTTCCGTCTGGTTGCGCTCGTAATCGACGCTGCGGAACAGCGCGCCCAGAACCGGCAGGTCGCCCAGGAACGGAACGGCCGATTTGGAGTCCTGAAAGTTGTCCTGAAGCAGGCCCGCAATGGCAAAGCTTTCGCCGTCCTTCAACTCGATGGTGGTCGAGGCCTCGCGCTTGGAGAAGCCGCTGACCGTGCCGCTGTTGAGGGCGACCTGAACCGTCGCATCGAGGTTCGACACAGAGGTCTGCAGTTCAAGATTGATCGTCTTGTCGGCCAGAACCGTCGGCGTGAATGTCATCTCGACGCCGAAGGGGCGGTATTCGATCCCGACGTTGCCCGAGTCGCCGACGACCGGCACCGGGTATTCCTGACCGGCGTGGAACCGGGCCTGCTGACCCGAAAGCGCCGCAAGGTTGGGTTCCGCCAGCGTGCGGACAAGTCCCTTGGTTTCAAGGGCTTCCAGCAACAGCGCGGCCTGCACCCCGCCAAGGTTGAAGCCGAACAGGTAACGGCCCGTCGCGGCCCCGCTGATCGTGGCGCTCTGGCCCGACAGCACGTTGCCCAGAACGCTGCCATCGGCGAACTGGCCGTTGCCGCCGCCGGCGCTGACGCTGTTGCCGCCCACACTCCCCCCGAGCGACGCGCCAAGTTCCTTGCGGACGCTGCGGCGCATTTCGGCGAAGCGCACCTTGAGAAGCACCTGCTGGGTGCCGCCCACCGACATCATGTTGGAGATCCGTCCCGGAGCGTATCGTTCCGCCAGATCAAGCGCGCGGTCGATGACCGTAGTGCTCGACACGACGCCCGACAACACGATGCCGTCGTTCGCGGTGCGAACCTCGACCTGTTCGCCGGGCAGGATCTGCAGCAGGCGTTCCTTGAACTCTGCCACATCCTGGCTGACCTGAACGTCCACGTTGGTCAGAAGACGGCCATCCGCCCCCAGAAGCGTCAGCGTGGTCCGCCCTGGCGTCTTGCCCAGCACATAGATGGTGCGGTCGGACAGGGTGGAGATGTCAGCGATCGAGGGGTTTGCGATGGAAAGCTCGGCGAAGGGCACGTCGCTTTCGACGACCACCGCGCGGTTGATCGGCACCTCGAGCGTTCCGCCCCGCGCCTGTTCGTTCATGATCCGAAGGTTCTGCGCCCCTGCTGACGTCGCGCATGCAATACATGCGGATACGGCAAGCAATGCCGCCCGAAGGCTTACCCGAAATGCCATGTGATCCTGCCTCTCTGATCACGAATGTGACCGGATCTGTCGCCCGGTTTGGGTGGAAGGATGCGGCGGATTGGATTTTTTTGCAACTATCAGGTGCTTGGCGTGAGGTGTTCATGTGGGCGCCGGGCAACACCCACAACATGGGGTGCTGCCCACGCGCGGCCCGGCCATCAGTTGTTGCGGCAGGGAATGACGGTTTCCACGATGTCGGACCCACGGCGGGTGCGGATAGTGCAGATTTCCTTTTCGGGCGTCACCTCGACCACTTCCTCTTCGACGGGCGCCTGTGCGACGATCCCGAGAAGCGCGTTCTGGTCGATCTCGAACCCGGCATCCGCAAGCTCGCTGTTGTCGCCCACCAGCGCAAGCGACAGCTTGCCAGAGTTCTGCGCCTGAGCCAGCCGCGCAACCTGTTCAGAGGTCGCCTGCACCGTGACAGTGCGCGCGATTGTCGGCTTCGAGGCGTCGAGGTCAGCCATCTGGTCAACTGCGATCAGCTTCATGCTCGACTGGATCAGCCGCGTCACGCCGCCGCGCTGGCCGCCCGGGACCGCCCCGGTCCAGTAGACATCGACCGTGTCGCCGGGGCGCAGGAAGCCGGATACGCCGGTGGTCACATCCACGTTGATCGCAAAGGCGCGCATGCCCTTGTCGAGGCGCGACGAGACGCTGGCGAACTCGCCGGGTTCAGTGACCTTGACGGCAAGAACGGGCTCCATCGCCTCGATGGCGCGGGTGGCGGTGCGCAGGATTTCTGCGCCTTCGCTGAAGAAGTCCTCGAAGGTGGAGAACGTGCCTTCGGGCAACGACGCTTCGGGCCATGGCACGAGGATCACGTCTTCGGTGGTGATGCGCTGGCCATATTTCAGCGGGTTCTGCGCGACGATCACCTGGGTCAGCGGAATCTCGGGCCCGCGCTGTGCGCGCTCTTCCTCGAGCTTTGCCTGATACTGGCCGATATAGCCGTTCGCCATGTAGACGGCGGCGCCGGCGAGTCCGACACCAAGGACCAGGACGGAATAGAACGCGAGTTTCATGACCAAACCTTTCGAGCAAGCGAGCATGTGCGGAGCGGCCGCACGGTCCCTGAAAGAGTGACCCGCAAATCGGGCTTAAATCGGGAGAAAGAGAGAAAAGGTGAAGGATTTGAAACAGTCGCTTCAGGTCGCGGGAATTTGCACCCGCCAGCGAGCAGGGCCGGAAACGAGCGCGCGCCCCGAAACGGAGCGTGGCCCTTGAGGCGATAGCAGTGATCCGTCAGCGGCTCAGTCAGTCTGCGCCGCGTAGGTCTGAACCGAAATGCCTGTCTGGATTTCGTCCTCGACGACGTTCGAGATGTCGAGGATGTGATCGGCGAGCGTGATCACCACAGCCATTCCGAGGCCCACGACCCCGGCTGTCACCACGACGAAATCGACTGTCATGGCACCGGAGTCTTCGGCCAGGTATTTCTTCAATGTGTCCAGCATTGCCCTGTCCGTCCTTTAGGAGTTTTTCCACCCGGTTTCGTCCGGCTGGAATAGGAAAGCCGCACCTGGCAGCAGGTGCGGCTTCCTGAACCATTTCTGGCCGAGCCGATGATTAGTCGGTCTGAGCCGTGTAGGTCTGTGCGGTGATGTTCGACGACATGCCGGTCTCGAGCGAGTTGGCGGTGTCGGTGATGCCGTCTGCGAGCGTTGCCAGAACGGCGATGCCCAGGCCAACGACTGCTGCAGTCACGACCACGAAGTCAACGGTAACGGCGCCATCTTCGTCACGCTTGAAGGTATTGATGAAGTTAAACATGTGATGTGTCCCTCTGATACATGTCCAAGTTGCAGTTCACCTTGTCGGGCTTGTCAGCGTCCTTGCTGTCTTCCCCGCTTCGGATGAGATGAATAAGCCCTCAGAATCAGGCATGATTTGGGCGGCATTCGTACAATTTTGGATGGAGTGGAAATTCTTGCGGAATATCAATTAACATGCTGTTTTTTAACGATTTAAAAATTAACAAATGTATCTGAAACAGCTTGCGATGGGGCTCGCGCCGGTCCGCTTTCCGCTTTCGGTGGCCTTGTGGACAGTTTTCTGGGATAGTCAGGGCAACGAAAAACGGGGCGCAGGGGCAGGCCTCTCATGATGTGGATCGGCAGACTCGGTGTGGTTGTGGCCCTTGGCCTGGCCCTGACCCTCACCGGCACGGCGGACGCGCAGGACACCGCGCGGCCGGACCCGCCTCCATTTCCCGAGTTCACCTTCAAGAGGTCCAAGCCGCCCGCGCCCGGAACGGACCGGCGCATCACCATTCAGATCGAGGAAACCGCGCCCGTGCCGCCCCTGGCGCCGCCAAAGCCGGACACCGAAGGCGCGGTGACGACGACCGCGGACTGGTACTGGCAGGTGATCGCGCCCTCGCTCGCGGATGCGGGCCCGGGCCGTATCGACGCGGCAGAGCGGGCGCTGGCCGCCGCCCCTGCCGACTTCGGGCGCCGCATCCCCTCGATGCAGGTGCTGAACGAGATCGCCGCGACCTATGGCACGCTTATCCTGACCGCGACTGTCGGGACCAAGGTGTCGCCCGCGCTGGCGCTGGCGGTGATCGGTGTCGAATCGGCGGGCCGACCCGATGCTGTCAGCCGGGCGGGGGCCACTGGCCTGATGCAGCTGATGCCCGACACCGCGATGCGTTTTGGCGTGACCGACGCCACCGACCCCGAGCAGAACATCAAGGGCGGCGTCGCCTATCTTGACTGGCTGGCAAACCGGTTTTCCGAAGACCCGGTGCTGATGCTTGCCGGATACAACGCCGGGGAAGGATCGGTGCGCGACCACCAGGGCGTGCCGCCCTTCGCCGAGACGCGGGAATACGTGCCCAAGGTCATCACCGCCTGGATGACCGCCAAGGCGCTGTGCCTGACCCCGCCGGTATTGGCCAGCGACGGCTGCGTCTTCGTGGCGGGCAAGCGGTAACATGCCCGGCCCCGGTCCGCTTGTGATCGACGTCGATGGCACGCTTCTTCGCACCGGACTGGCATGGGAGGCGGGGCTGGCCTCGTTCCGCAAGCGCCCGGGGCAGGCCGTGCTGGCGCTCTGGTCCGGCCTCCGCGACCCGCTGGCGATGAAGACGGCCCTGGCCGAGGCCGCCGCGCTGGCGCCCGAACGCCTGCCCGCAAACCCCGAGATCCTGAAACTGGCGCAAGAGGCGAACCGCTCCGGGCGGCCGGTGGTCCTGATCTCGTCCTTTCCAAGGCCGGTGGTCGACACCATCGCGCAGAGCCTTGGCCTGCAAGCGCGCGTTCTGGCCTCTGAGCATGGCGTGCACCTGCGCGGCCCCCGCAAGCGCGAGGCGCTGGTGGCGGACTATGGCGAAGCCGGGTTCGACTACGCGGGCAATTCGGGCGACGATCTTCCGATCTGGGAGATGGCGGAGAACATCATCGTCGTCGGCGCCCGCCCGCGCGTCGAATCGCGGCTGGCGGCGATGAACCGGAACGTCACGACCTATCCGATGCGCTGGCGCTGGAGCGACCTTTGGGACGCGATGCGCTGGACAAAGACGCTGCGCGCGGGGCTGGCCCTGTTGCCGCTTGCCGCACTGCCTGACGCGCCGTGGCAGGCCGCGCCCGGCCTGACGCTGACCGTCCTGGCGCTGATGCTGCTGTCCGCCGCCTTCCACATTGTCGGCGATCTGGCGGACCTCGACCGCGACCGACAGGACCGCTTGCGCCGGTCCCGCCTGTTCGCGCGGGGCGCGCTGCCGCTGGGGCTTGGCGTTGCTGCGGCGTCCGTCCTGGCCGTGGGCGGCATGGCGCTTGCGGTGCTTGCAGGCGCGCCCGCCGCCGCCTTCGCCGCGCTGTTCCTGTTGGTGTCGCTGGTGCATGCCTTCTGGCTGAACCACCACGCCGCGCTGGAACTGGCCGGGGCGGCGACGCTGGATCTCTTGCGCGTCGCGGCCGGTGCGGCGGTGCTGGGCCTGTCGCTGACCGAACACGGGGTCGTCCAGTTGGGGACGTTGTTCTTCGCGTTGGCGGCATTGACTCGCATCACCCGGGAAAGCGCAGAAGCGCAGAAAGCCGACCCTCTCTTGTCGAACCTCTTCATACTCGCCGGTGCGGGGCTTGGCTTTGGGCTGCTCATGCGGCTGTGGGCTGCTCCCGTGATGCTCTTGTCGGGCGCTGTGCTGATCGGGGTGGCACTGCTGAGGTTTCTTTGGGCGGCGCGGCGTGGACCGGTGGCTGTGGGGTCCGTGCTCGGCTTGCCGAGAGCGCCGGTGGCGATGGCTTGCCTGTCGGTCGGGATCCTTGCGCTGGTGCGATTCGGTGCAGGATTCGCGCCGTTCGGCTAGAAGAGAGCCGCCAGAAGGCAAATGCGCCGTCACAGGCCCGTGACGCGGCGCGGCAATTCCTGAAACATCCTGATCGCGGCATGTCGCAGACGCGAGAGCGATCCGTGAAGTTCGCCCGTTTCCGCCGGGCCGCACGTTTCAGACGCGCTTCCGCGACCGCAGCGCGCTGCGTCGGCTGCCCAGCAATCGAAGGCCGACCCGGGCGAGAACTGCAAGAATGACGGCCGTTACACGATTCCCATGTTCGTGAGTGCACGTATGCACGCAAGGGAGGCCATTCATGTGCATTTCGACATGGGGGCGACAGGCGCATCTTTGGTTCATCGACACGACGTCGACCGGCCCGCCGGACACCAGAACCCGAACCAAGGAGACTACAATGACCCGTATCGCAGCACTCGCCGCCGTTCTCGCCGCGCTGTCGGCCCCGGCCTTTGCAATGACCCAGCTTGAATCCCAGGTCGGCGCAGAGGGGCTTACGACCTCGCAGCTTGCACAGCTGAAGTTCGCGCAGTCCGAAACCGGCTCCGACGCCACCGTGTTCTTCGACGGCGAAAGCTTCCGCTTCTCGACCTCCGAACAGCACAGCGACCGCGCCCGTCAGATCTTTGCGCAGATCCGCGCCGAGAGCCTGTCGGACGAGTGATCTTTTGCCCGACGACCCCATCAAACTGAACCCCGACAAAGGAATAGTCCCATGAAAGCCATCACACTCAGCCTTTTCGTCGCCCTTGGAGCGGCCCTTCCCGCCGCCGCGATGACCTCGCCCCAGATCGAAGTGGTCGAAACGAAGAACGTCTCGCCGTCGGATATCCACAGCGCGTCCGCTCAGGCCATCTTCGACCGCATCAAGGCCGAAAGCGCGAGCGACGAGTGAGACAGTCCTCGCCCTCCAACGAAGAACGCGGGCCCCTTTCGGCGGCCCGCGTTCACTTTGTCCGGTGGCCTCGTCCCGCCGTCTTTCGGATCAGACGATCGTCGCTTCCGTCGAGGCGCGCAGCTCTTCCTCGGTGACGCCGTCGGCGCATTCGACGATCTTCAACCCGCCCTCGACCACGTCCAGCACGCCGAGGTTGGTGATGATGCGGTTGACCACGCCGGTGCCCGTCAGGGGCAGCGTGCAGGCCTTGAGCACCTTCGGCTCTCCGGCCTTGTTGGTGTGGTCCATCACCACGATCACGCGCTTGACGCCCGCGACAAGGTCCATCGCGCCGCCCATGCCCTTGACCAGCTTGCCGGGGATCATCCAGTTCGCCAGATCGCCGTTCTCGGCGACTTCCATCGCGCCAAGGATCGCCATGGCGATCTTACCGCCCCGGATCATCCCGAAGCTGGTGGCGCTGTCGAAGAACGACGTGCGATCAAGCGAGGTGACGGTCTGCTTGCCCGCGTTGATGAGGTCGGGGTCGATGTTGTCCTCGGTGGGGAAGGGGCCGATGCCCAGCATCCCGTTCTCGGATTGCAGCGTCACGTCGACGCCCTCGGGGATATAGTTCGCCACCAGCGTCGGGATCCCGATGCCGAGGTTCACATACATTCCGTCTTCAAGTTCCTGAGCCGCGCGGGCGGCCATCTGGTTCCTGTCCCAAGCCATCTCGGTCCTCCGTCAATCCATGTCTGTTGCCGCTGGAACGTCCAGCGTGACGATTGTGCCCGCCGCACCGCGGGTCACGTCGAGCGTTGCATTCAGTCCGTCGATCAGGCCAAGCACGATGCGGCCGCCGAGGCTGTTGATGTCGGGCCATTCCACGTCGTCGGGCAGGCCGACGCCGTCGTCCGATACCATCGCGCGCACGGCACCGGACGACAACCGGTTCACGCGCAGGTCCAGGATGCCGGCGTCGCGGCCCTCGAAAGCGTGCTGGAAGGCGTTCGTCATGACCTCGGACACCACAAGGCCCAGCCGCACGGCCATGTCCACCGGCACGTCCATCTCGTCCACGTCGATGTTTACGCGGATGCCCGCGCGCCCGTCCAGATGGGCGATCGCCGTGCCGACCCGGCTGAGATACGAGCCAAGCGAGATCGTGTCGCTGTTGCTGGTCCCGCTTCGCCCGGTCATTTCTTCATACAGAAGCTGCAGGCTTTCCACCCGGCGCGCCAGCGCGTTGAACGCCTCTGTGTCGCTGGCTTGCCTGCGCTGCATGCGGATCAGGCCGACGATCATCGCAAGGTGGTTCTTGATCCGGTGCTGGATCTCGCGCAGCGCCTCGTCCGATCCAAGCGGGTCCTTTGCAAGATCCTTGGCGGTCATCTCTTTCTGGACACCCAGGAAGAACGTCAGCTCGCCCTCGCTGTTCAGGATCGGCGAAACCAGCAGCCGGTTGTGGAACGTCTCGCCATTGGCGCGGTAGTTCACAAGATCGACCGCCACGTCCTCGCGGTTCTCGATGCCCTTGCGCAGCTTGGCGACGGCGTCGGGGTCCGATCCCTTGCCCTGCAGGAACCGGCAGTTGCGGCCCAGAGCGGCGGGACCGGCGTAACCGGTCATCCGCTCGAACCCGCGACTGACATATACGATCGGGTTGTCGTCCAGATTGGGATTGGTCAGCACCATCGCGATGTCGGATTGCGACAGGGCGGAAATCGCCTCGTCTTCCGACAGCGCCGTCATGCGGGCCATCTTCTGCTGGTCCATGTTTGCTCCGGTCCGGGGTTACGCCGCCCGCACGGTGCGTTGTTCGATCCGCTTTTCGAACTCGCCCTGCACGATGCGGTGGACATAGATGCCCGGCAAATGGATGTGATCGGGGTCGAGCGAGCCGCGCGGCACGATTTCCTCGACTTCCATCACGCAGACCTTGCCGCACATCGCGGCGGGCGGATTGAAGTTGCGCGCGGTCTTGCGGAAGATCGCGTTGCCAGTGTCGTCGGCCTTCCAGGCCTTGACGATGGACAGGTCCGCGACGATCCCGCGCTCGAGAATATAGTGCTCGCCGTCAAAGACCTTCACTTCCTTGCCCTCGGCGATCTGCGTGCCATAGCCGGTCTTGGTGTAGAAGCCGGGGATACCCGCTCCGCCCGCCCGCATCCGCTCTGCCAGGGTGCCTTGCGGGTTGAATTCCAGCTCCAACTCGCCCGAAAGATACTGGCGCATGAACTCGGCGTTCTCGCCCACATAGGACGACATCATCTTCCTGACCTGTTTCGACTGCAGCAACACGCCAAGGCCGAATTCGTCGACACCAGCGTTGTTCGACGCGACCGTCAGGTCCTTGGTTCCGGCCTCGCGGATGGCCGCGATCAGGTTCTCGGGGATGCCGCAGAGGCCAAAGCCCCCGGCCGCAATCGTCATGCCGTCGAACAGCAGCCCGTCGAGGGCGGCCGCCGCGCTGTCATACACTTTCTTCATGAAGCGTCTCCGGTTGGGTTTCGGGGTCGGGAAGGTTGTGCCCGCCGGACGGGGGGGAGTCAATTCGCGCCGGGGGGCGGGGCATGGCCGGTCGGCCATGCCCCTGCGTTCACCCGGTTTTCTTCGCGGCAGCCTTTGATTTGGCGGGCGCTTTCTTTTTTGCCGTGCTGCTGGTCTTGGCCGCTGGCTTCTTCGCGGGGGCTTTCCTCGCAGGGGCTTTCTTGCCGGATTTCGACGCCTTCTCGGCGATCAACTCGACAGCCGTGTCCATCGTCAGCGCCTCGGGCTCCACGTCCTTAGGCAGGGTCGCGTTGACCTTGCCCCATTTGACGTAAGGCCCATAGCGCCCCTTCATCACCGACACCGGGCCGCCCTCGGACGGATGCTCGCCCAGCTCTCTCAGCGGCGCTGCGACCGCGCCGCGGCCCCGGTCGGGCTTGGAGGCGAGGATCTCGACCGCGCGGTTCATCCCGACCTCCCACACCTCGTCGATCGACTCGAGGTTGGCGTTCTTGCCGCCCTTGTCGGAAATCGACTCTGCGTGCTTGAGGTAGGGGCCATAGCGCCCGATGTTGGCCCAGATCGTCACCCCGTCCTCGGGGTGCTTGCCGATCTCGCGCGGCAGAGCCAGCAGGCGCAGCGCCTGCTCCAGATCAACCTCTTCGGGAGGCCAGCCCTTGGGGATCGACTGGCGCGGCGGCTTCTTGTTGTCGTCGGTGACCTCTCCGCGCTGGACATAGGGGCCGAACCGGCCCTTGAAGGCATAGATCCGGTCGCCCGCATCCTCGCCCAGAAACTTGCCCTCGGGCGGGATCGCGCCTTCGGCCAATTCGCCTTCCTGCGGGGGGCCGAAGGGGCGGGTAAAGCGGCATTCGGGATAGTTCGAGCAGCCGATGAACGCGCCGCCCGAGCGCGCGGTGCGCATCGACAGCCGCCCGTTGCCGCAGTTGGGGCAGATGCGCGGATCGGTCCCATCCTCGCGCGGGGGATACAGGTGCGGCGCAAGAACCTCGTCGATCTTGTCGAGCACCTCGGAAATCCGCAGCTCTGAAGTCTCGTCGATATGCGCTTTGAAATCGCGCCAGAACCGGTCGAGCACGTCTTTCCAGTCCCGCTCGCCCGCCGACACATGGTCGAGCTGCTGTTCGAGGTCGGCGGTGAAGTCATAGCCGACATACTTGTTGAAGTAGTTGGTGAGGAAAATCGTCACCAGCCGCCCCTTGTCCTCGGGGATCAGGCGGTTCTTGTCCTTGGTGACATAGCCGCGTTCCTGGATGGTGGTCACGATCGAGGCATAGGTCGACGGGCGCCCGATCCCCAGTTCCTCCATCTTCTTGACCAGCGTCGCCTCGGTGTAGCGCGGCGGCGGCTGGGTGAAGTGCTGCTCGGGCGTCACGGCCTTCTTGCCGGTCGCCTCGCCCTCGCTCATCTGCGGCAGGCGCTTGTCGTCGTCCTCGTCCACGACATCGTCGCGGCCTTCCTCGTAGATCTTGAGAAACCCGTCGAACAGGACGACCTGCCCGGTGGCGCGCAGGCCGACCTGGCTGTCGCGGCTGCCGATGTCGACCGTGGTGCGTTCCATCCGCGCCGCTTCCATCTGGCTGGCCAGCGTGCGTTTCCAGATCAGGTCATACAGCTTGCGCTGGTCGGGATCGGACAGGCGCAGGCTTTCGGTGTCGGCGGTCATCTCGGTCGGGCGGATGCACTCGTGCGCCTCTTGCGCGTTCTTGGCCTTGTTCTTGTAGATGCGCGGGCTGCCCGGCACGTATTTCTCGCCGTAGCGATCCTTGATCGCGGCGCGGGCGGCCGTCACCGCCTCGGGGGCCATGTCGATGCCGTCGGTCCGCATGTAGGTGATGTGCCCGGCCTCGTAGAGGCGCTGCGCCGCGCTCATCGTCTGGCGCGCGCCCATGCCGAACTTGCGGCTGGCCTCTTGCTGCAGTGTCGAGGTCATGAACGGCGGCGAGGGGTTGCGGCTGGCCGGTTTCGCCTCGACCGAGGTGACGCTCAGATCGCGGCTTTCGACGGCGCGCACGGCCATTTCGGCATCCGTGGCGGTCTTGAGGTCGAACTTGTCCAGCCGCTTGCCGCCGAAGGTGGTCAGCCGCGCCTCGAACTCCTGCCCGCGCGGCGTCGTCAACAGCGCCTTGACGGTCCAGTATTCCTGCGCCCGGAACGCCTCGATCTCCATTTCGCGCTCGACGATGATGCGCAGCGATACCGACTGCACGCGGCCCGCCGATTTCGCACCGGGCAGCTTGCGCCACAGCACCGGCGACAGGTTGAAGCCCACAAGATAATCAAGCGCGCGGCGAGCGAGATACGCCTCGACCAGCGGCGCGTCGATGTCGCGGGGGTTCTGCATCGCGTGCGTCACCGCGTCCTTGGTGATCGCGTTGAAGGTGACGCGGCTGACGGCGGTGTCCTTCTTGATCGACTTGCGCTGCGTCAGCGCCTCGCGCAGGTGCCAGCTGATCGCTTCGCCCTCGCGGTCGGGGTCGGTCGCGAGGATCAGCGCATTGTCGTCTTTCAGCGCGTCGGCGATGGCCTTGACGTGCTTTTTCGAGTCGCTGGCGATTTCCCACAGCATGTCAAAGCCATTGTCGGGATCGACCGAACCATCCTTGGGTGGCAGGTCTCGGACATGGCCGTAGCTGGCCAGAACGACGTAATCCTTGCCCAGATACTTGTTGATGGTCTTGGCCTTGGCCGGCGACTCGACAACGACAACGGGCATGAAAATCCTTCCTGAAAGCGGCCGAGAGACGGGCGAGATCGCACCGAAACCGGCCAGAACGGGGGCAAAGCCTATGGCGGCGCAAGATGTGGTGTCTGCACGAGGCTTGTCAACGCAGGGATTTGGCCGCTGCCCAGGGGAATGGCAAGGGGGACAGGGCGGCAAGGGATGCCGGGCGGGGCATGGCGCGGCGCTGCAGCCTTGTCCGGGGACGCCGCGCAACATCGCTCCGGGGGGCGGGAGCATGGACTTGACCGCAAAGACTGAGAGGCAAGGTGGGCCACCCTCATGCGGCGCCCGGCGCCCCGGCAATGGCAAGGCATGGCCATTGGCGCGCGGCGGTCACACGCGGGTCAGCAGCCCACCGGCGCGGCGCTCGATCCGCCCGTCAAGTTCCAGCCGCACGAGTTCGGGCGCGACGGCATGGGCGGGCAGCGACAGATCGCGGATCAGTTGATCCTCGGCCAGCGGAGATGGCCCAAGGCGCGACAGTATTTCGTTGTGCAGGCGGTTGGCGTCGCGCAGCGCCGGGTTCGCCGGGGCCGTGGACCTGGTCTTGGTTGCGGGCTTTGGTGGCGCGGCGGCGGGGGGCGCCAGATCCATCGGCAGCGCCTGTTGATCTGCCGCAACCGTCACAGGCGCGGGGTGCGCGGCGCCCACAGCCTCGATCACATCGGCGGCCGAGCGCACGAGGATCGCGCCGTCGCGGATCAGCATGTTGCATCCCGCCGCGCGGGCATCGACCGGATGGCCCGGCACCGCCAGCACCTCGCGCCCCTGGTCAAGCGCGGTGCGCGCGGTAATCAGGCTGCCCGATTTCGCCGCCGCCTCGACCACGATCACGGCACGGGCAAGGCCAGAGACAAGGCGGTTGCGCGCCGGAAAATGGCGCGCATGCGGTTGCAGGCCCATGGGTTGTTCCGACAGGCGCAGGCCCTGATCGCCGATTTCCTGTGTCAGGGCGGCATTCTCGGGCGGGTAGACCACGTCGACCCCGCCCGCCATCACCGCAAGGGTGCCGGTCTTGAGCGAGGCCATGTGCGCGGCGGTGTCGATGCCGCGGGCAAGGCCCGAGACGACGGTATAGCCAGCCGCGCCCAGATCCTCGGCCAGTTTGCGGGCCATGCGCGTGCCAAGGGAAGAGGCATTGCGCGCGCCCACAAGGGCGATCATCGGGCTGGCCATCAGGTCGAGACGCCCCAGCGTCCACAGGATCGGCGGCGCGTCGGGAAGATCATTCAGACCTGCGGGATAGCGCGGATCGCCGCGCGCGATGGGCAGGGCACCGGCCAGCCGGGCGGCGTGCAGTTCCTTGTGCACCACGTCGGCGGGGCAGGCGGCATATCCGTCAACGCCGGCCGCCGCCGCGATACCGGGAAGCGCCGCAAGCGCGGCCTGCGCCGAGCCGTGTTCGGACATCAGCCTGTAGAATGTGGCGGGGCCGACACGGCGCGAGCGCAAGAGACGAAACCACGCCAGCCAATCCTCGTCGCTTCGGGGTGGGGTGAGGGGGGTGGGGGAAGGGATCAAGTCCTGAGCCATCCGTGATTCCATCTCTTGCAAGACGGACCATGCGGCAGCGCTGGTTAACAGCCCGTTACCCTTGACGGAATTTCGCGCGCGGGCGTCACATGACCGGGGCGACGCGCTTGGTCATCTCAAGGCAGGCGACCGGGAATGGTCCTTCGCAGGTGTCCACCGCCACGTCGCGGACGGCCCCCGCCTGCCACCCGGCGCGGCGATAGAAGGCGATGGCGCGGGCGTTGTGCGGGTTCACGTCGAGATGTGCACGGGCGGTGCCGCGCATGGCAAGCTGCGCCTCGGCGTCCGCCATCAGGGCATCCGCCGCGCCGCTTCCGCGCGCTTCGCGGGCAACGTAGAACTGGTAGACTTCGGCACCCCTCAGCATGAAGAACCCGGTGGGCGCGCCTTCGGGGCCGGACACGCGCGTGTCCTCAAGCATCTCTCGCAGGCGGCGGGTGAAATCGTCCAGCGTGCGCAGCCGGGTCAGCGCGTCGGGCACATGGGCCGCGTGGCCATCATGCCACCCCTCATGCCACATCCGCGCCAGCGCCGGCACATCGCCCTCGACCGCTGCGCGCACAGTCACGCCGCCGAACCGCCGACCGTCAGCCCGCCGATCAGAAGCGTCGGCTGTCCGACACCCACTGGCACCCATTGCCCCGCCTTGCCGCAGTTGCCGATGCCGGGATCAAGCGCCATGTCGTTGCCGATGCCGCGGATCTTCTGCAGCGCGGTCGCGCCGTCGCCGATCAGGGTCGCGCCCTTGACCGGCGCGCCGATCTTGCCGTCCTTCACGCGGTACGCCTCGGTGCAGGAGAACACGAACTTGCCGTTGGTGATGTCGACCTGCCCGCCGCCGAAGCCCACGGCATAGATGCCGTCCTTGACGTCCGCCACAATGTCGCCGGGGGTGGTATTGCCCGACAGCATGTAGGTGTTGGTCATGCGCGGCATCGGCGTATGGGCATAGCTTTCGCGCCGTCCGTTGCCCGTGGCCTCGACCCCCATCAGGCGCGCGTTCTGGCGGTCCTGCATGTAGCCGACAAGGATGCCATCCTCGATCAGCACGTTCTTCGCGGATGGCGTGCCCTCGTCATCCACGGTGATCGACCCGCGCCGGTCGGGGATGGTGCCGTCGTCCAGCACGGTGACGCCGGGGGCGGCGATGCGCTGGCCCATCAGCCCGGCAAAGGCCGAGGTCTTCTTGCGATTGAAATCGCCTTCCAGCCCGTGGCCGATTGCCTCGTGCAGCAAGATGCCGGGCCAGCCCGCGCCAAGCGCCACGTCCATCACGCCCGCCGGGGCCGGTTCCGCGCGCAGGTTCACCAGCGCGATGCGCAAGGCCTCGCGCGCGACGCCTTCCCAGTGCTCGCGGGTGATGAGGCCGGTCAGCCCGATGCGCCCGCCGCCGCCCATGCCGCCCGATTCGCGGCGGCCGTTCTCTTCGACGATCACCGACACGTTCAGCCGCGTCATCGGGCGCACGTCGCGCACCAGATGACCCTCGGGGCGCAGGATCTCGACCTCCTGGATCGAGGCGGCAAGGGTCGCGGACACCTGCACGACGCGGGGATCAAGCTCGCGGGCGAAGGCGTCGATCTCGCGCAGAGTGTCGATCTTGACCGGAAACACCGCGTCTTCCATCGGATCGAAGTCGCCATACAGCCTGAGGTTCGTCGCGCGCGGTGCCGCCGCCAGCGTGCCGCCGCCGTCGCCCACCGCCAGCCGGGCGGTTTCGACCGCGCGCTTGAGCGCCGCCTCGGAAACGTCGGAGGAATGGGCATAACCCGCCGTCTCGCCGCGCACGGCGCGCAGCCCGAATCCCTCGGACGCATCGTAGCTTGCGGTCTTCACGCGCCCGTCGTCGAACGAGATCACCTCGGACCGGCGGCGTTCGAGGAACAACTCGCCATCGTCGGCGCCCGCGACGGCCTCTCGCAGCAGGCGCAGGGCGCTGTCCTGATCGAGGTCGGTTTCAAAGGGGCGGAAAGCGTCGGATGACATCGCAATACCTCGCATGGTGTCCTTGATATGGATCAGGCGATGCTCCGAAGCGGCTGAATGCCGCAATGGAAATGCTTGTTCCATGCCGTTCAATATGGTCTTAGACCGCCGGGATACAACGGAATGCCGGTGCCGCGAAAGCACCGGCGCCGGGACGGGGCCGCCACGGCCGCCAAGCCGAACAGGAAGACATCATCATGCGCTTGAACACCATCTTCACCCGCATCGCCGCCGCCGCCGCCGTTTCGGTCGCCGCAGTGGCCGCGCAGGCCCAGGACTCGTTCGGCAACCTGCCGATCATCGGCAAGCCGACCCCCGACGGCATCGGCTTTCAGCCGGCCGCGACGGAACTGGCGCGCGATCTGCACTGGCTGGACGGGATGGTGCTTATCATCATCGCCGCGATCACCGTCTTCGTGACCGGGCTGCTGGCGGTGGTCATCGTGCGCTACAACAAGCGCGTGAACCCCAACCCCGCGCGGTTCACCCACAACTCGCCCCTCGAAGTCACCTGGACCGTGGTTCCGATCCTGATCCTGGTGTTCATCGGCGCCTTCTCGCTGCCGGTGCTGTTCAAGCAGCAGGAAATCCCCGAGGCGGACGTGACCATCAAGACCACCGGCTACCAGTGGTACTGGGGCTACGAATACACCGACAACGATGTGTCCTTCGACGCTTTCATGCTGACCCGCGAAGAGCTTGAGGAATTCGGCTACACGCAAGACGAATACCTTCTGGCCACCAACGAGGCGATGGTGATCCCGACCGGCCAGACGGTCGTCGTGCAGGTCACTGGCGCCGATGTGATCCATTCCTGGACGATCCCGGCCTTCGGCGTGAAGCAGGACGCGGTCCCCGGCCGCCTTGCGGAATTGTGGTTCGAGGTCGACGAAGGCAACGAAGGCATCTATTTTGGTCAATGTTCCGAACTGTGCGGCAAGGACCACGCCTACATGCCGATCACCGTCAAGGCCGTGACGCTGGAACAATACAACGCGTGGATCGAAGAACAGGGCGGCACGCCGACCCTGACCGCCGAGCAGGACGTGGCTGCGAACGGCTGACGCCGGTCCAGACCCGGGCGCCGCAACAGCCGCGCCCGGACCCGCCGCTCCGGACCGCCGGGCTGCGGCCAAGACATGCGCAAGGACGACCATGACCGACACCACCATCCAGACCCATGAAGGCGAAGCGAGCTTTGGCGACTATTTCGCGTTGCTCAAACCGCGCGTGATGACGCTTGTCGTCTTCACGGCCTTCACCGGGCTTCTGGTTGCGCCGGTTCCGGTGCATCCGTTCATCGGCTTCGCGGCGATCCTGTTCATCGCGGTCGGCGGCGGCGCCTCGGGCGCGCTGAACATGTGGTGGGATGCCGACATCGACAGCGTGATGAAGCGGACGCGCAAGCGGCCGATCCCTTCCGGCAAGGTGGCGGGCGACGAGGCTCTGGCGATCGGGCTGGCGCTGTCGGGCTTTTCGGTCGTGATGCTGGGACTGGCGACCAACTGGTTCGCGGCGGGCCTTCTGGCCTTCACGATCTTCTTCTATGCCGTCGTCTATTCCATGTGGCTCAAGCGCTCGACCCCGCAGAACATCGTGATCGGCGGCGCGGCCGGCGCCTTCCCTCCGATGATCGGCTGGGCCGCTGCCACCGGCGGCGTGGCGCTGGAATCGGTGCTGATGTTCGCGCTGATCTTCATGTGGACCCCGCCGCATTTCTGGGCGCTGGCACTGTTCATGCGCTCTGATTACGACGACGCGGGCGTCCCGATGCTGACGGTGACGCACGGTCGCCCTGCCACGCGCCGCCACATCCTGGCTTATACCGTGCTTCTGGCGCCGCTGGCCGTGGGCCTTGGCCTGACCAGCGTGGGCGGGCCGGTCTATCTGGTTACCGCCGTTCTGATGAACGCGTGGTTCCTGAAGGGTGCCGTGCAAATCTGGCGCCGGGACGAGGGGCTTGCGGAAGCCGATAACTACAAGGTCGAAAAGACGTTCTTCCGCTTTTCGCTGTATTACCTGTTCGCGCATTTCGGTGCCCTCCTCGCGGATGCGGCCTTGCTGCGCGCAGGCTTCGGGGGTGCCCTATGGCTTTGAAGGTCGAACATGAAATCCACCAGCGCCGCTCGGGCCGCAACATGGGCGTTGCCATCTGCCTTGTCGGGTTCGTTGCCATCGTGCTGGGCCTGACCGTCGTCAAGGTGCAGCAGATCGGCGCGGTGCAGGGCTTTGACCATGTCGTGCGCCCGGAACTGGCTGCAGGAGCAGGCGAATGACCGGGCCGCAAAAGACCGTTATCCAGCTTGTCGGCGTCGTCATCGTCATGGGCGGACTCGCCTGGGCGTCGGTGCCGTTCTACGACTGGTTCTGCCGCGTGACCGGCTTCGGCGGCACCACCGGTGTCGCAGAGGCGGGATCGGACACCATCCTTGACCGCACGATCAAGATCCGCTTCGACGCCTCCAAGGCGCGCGGGATGCCGTGGGAGTTCAAGCCGGTGGCCAACGAGGTCGAGCTTCGCATCGGCGAAAGCGGGCTGGCGTTCTACGAGGCCTACAACCCCACCGACCGCGTGGTCGCGGGCACCGCCAGCTACAACGTCTATCCCTACGAGGCGGGCGGCTATTTCACCAAGATCGACTGCTTCTGCTTCGAGATGCAGGTGCTGCAGCCGGGTGAGCGGGTCGAGATGCCGGTAACCTTCTACGTCGATCCCGAGATGGTGAACGACCGCGATGCGAAACACCTGAACAAGATCACTCTGTCCTATACCTTCCACGAGGCCCCGCTGCCCGAGGAGTACATGGACCAGCAGGCTGCGCTTGACGCGGAGCCCGCGACCAAGGAAACCGAGACCAACTGACCTGATCGCCCGACGGGGGAACAAGACCAATGGCGCACGAAAAGAACCACGACTATCACATCCTGCAGCCGTCGATCTGGCCGTTCATCGGCGCGGTATCGGCTTTCATCATGCTCTTCGGGGCGGTGCTGATGTTCCACGGCAACGGCCCGTGGATGTTCCTGATCGGCTTTGCCGGCGTGGCCTATGTCATGTTCGCGTGGTGGTCCGAGGTGGTCGAGGAATCGCGGCAGGGCGACCACACCCCCGTGGTGCGGATCGGCCTGCGCTACGGCTTCATCATGTTCATCATGTCCGAGGTCATGTTCTTCGCCGCGTGGTTCTGGTCGTTCTTCAAGCACGCGATCTACCCGATGCAGGAATTCTCGGAAGGCCAGTGGCCACCGCCCTCGATCGAGGTGTTCGATCCCTGGCACCTGCCGCTCATCAACACGCTGATCCTGCTGTGCTCGGGCGCGGCGGCGACCTGGGCGCACCATGCGCTTGCGCACGAGAACAACCGCAAGGACCTCGTGAACGGCCTGATCGTGGCGATCCTGCTGGGGATCGTGTTCACCTTCTTCCAGGCCTACGAGTATTCGCACGCGGCCTTCGGTTTCTCGGGCAACATCTATGGCGCCAACTTCTTCATGGCGACCGGCTTTCACGGCGCGCATGTGGTGATCGGCACGATCTTCCTGTTCGTCTGCCTGCTGCGCGCGCTGGCGGGCCAGTTCACCCCCGAAAAGCACATCGGCTTCGAAGCGGCGGCCTGGTACTGGCACTTTGTCGACGTGGTGTGGCTGTTCCTGTTCGCCGCGATCTACATCTGGGGCAGCGCCTGACCGCGCCCTGATCTTTCGGACCACAGGCAACGGGGGCGCGGGGGACATCCTGCGCCCCCTGTCACGTCAGGGGACGACGCAATGACCAAACGCATGATCGTGCCGCTGTTGATCGGGATCGTCGGCGCGGCGATCCTGATCGGCCTGGGCGTCTGGCAGCTTCAGCGGCTGGCGTGGAAAGAGGCGATCCTGTCGGACATCGAGGCACGGATCGCCGCCGCCCCGGTGGCGCTGCCTGCCAGCGCAGACCCCGAGGCGGACCGCTATCTGCCGGTGCGCGCCAGCGGTGTTGCGGGCAGCGAGACGGCGTTCGTGCTGGCCAGCGTCAAGGACATGGGCGCCGTCTACCGCGTGATCTCGGCGTTCGCGACAGACGGGCGCCGGGTGCTGCTGGACCGGGGCGTCGTTCCCGTCGCCGCGCGCGACAGGGTGTCTACGCCGGGGCAGGTGACGGTCACCGGCAACCTGCACTGGCCCGACGAGATCGACAGCTTCACCCCCGACCCGGACCCGGCCGAGGCGCTGTGGTTCGCCCGCGACGTCCCCGCGCTCGCCGAGGCGCTGGGGACAGAGCCGCTGCTGATCGTCGCCCGCACGGTCGAGCCGCCGGGTGATGTCGTCACGCCGCTGCCGGTCTCGACGGTGGGCGTTCCGAACGACCACCTCGAATACGCGGTCACCTGGTTTTCGCTCTGCGCCGTGTGGCTGGGGATGACAGGGTTCCTGCTGTCGCGTATCAGGCGTCGGACTGTCTGAGGGAAGGGTTTCCATGCGCTATGTTTCCACCCGGGGCGCCGCCCCGACGCTGAGCTTCGAAGAAGCGATGCTGACCGGGCTTGCGCGCGACGGCGGGCTGTATGTCCCCGAGACCATCCCGCAGATGAGCCATGCCGACATCACGGCGCTGGCGGGTTTACCGTATGAAGACGTCGCCTTCCGGGTGATGCGCCCGTTCATCGGTGACGCCTTCACCGATGACGAATTCCGCGGCATCATCGCCCGCGCCTATGCCGGGTTCGGCCACGCCGCCCGCGCGCCCCTTGTGCAACTCGGCCCCAACCATTTCCTGCTGGAGCTGTTCCACGGCCCGACGCTGGCGTTCAAGGACTTCGCCATGCAGCTGATCGGCCAGCTGTTCGAGGCCGCGCTCACCCGCTCCGGCAGCCGCGTCACCATCGTCGGCGCCACCTCGGGCGACACCGGCAGCGCCGCGATCGAGGCGTTCCGGGGACTGGAGGCGGTGGATGTGTTCATCCTGTTCCCGCATGGCCGCGTGTCCGAGGTGCAGCGCCGCCAGATGACCACGCCGACCGAATCCAACGTGCATGCGCTCGCCGTCGAGGGGGATTTCGACGATTGCCAGGCTGCGCTCAAGGACATGTTCAACGATTTTGCATTCCGCGACGAGGTGCGGCTGGCGGGCGTGAACTCGATCAACTGGGCGCGGGTGCTGGCGCAGGTGGTGTATTACTTCACCGCCGCCGTGGCGCTGGGCGCGCCGGGGCGCGAGGTGAACTTTACAGTGCCCACCGGCAATTTCGGCGACGTGTTTGCAGGCTACATCGCGCGGCGCATGGGTCTGCCCATCGGCAAGCTGGTGATCGCGACGAACCAGAACGACATCCTGCACCGCACCCTTGCCACCGGCATGCACCGGAAAGAGGGCGTGACGCCGTCCATAAGCCCCTCGATGGACATCCAGGTGTCGTCGAACTTTGAACGCGCGCTGTTCGATGTCTACGACCGCGACGGGCGCGCCGTGGCACAGCAGATGGATGCGCTGAAGCGGGACGGCGGGTTCACCGTCAGCCAGGGCGCGCTGGAGCGTCTGCGAGAGGTGTTCGCCTCGGGCCGCGTGTCCGAGGACGAGACCAGCGCCACGATCCGCGAAACCTTTGCCGCCACTGGCGAGACGCTGTGCCCGCATTCCGCCGTCGGCGTGAAGGTGGCCGCCGATCACCTTGGCCCGACCCCGATGGTCACACTTGCCACGGCGCATCCCGCGAAATTCCCCGATGCGGTCGAGGCTGCGACAGGCACGCGCCCGCCCCTTCCAAATCGCATGGCCGACCTCTATGAGAGGCCGGAACGCGTGACCGCGGTCGCAAACGACCACGGCGCGCTGACATCCCTCATCAAGGAGCGTCTGCCCCGTTGACTGTCCAGATCACCACGCTGCCGAACGGCTTTCGGGTCGTGTCCGAACACATGCCCGCACTGCATTCGACCGCCCTTGGCCTTTGGGTCAATGCGGGCGGTCGCCACGAGCGGCTGGAACAGAACGGGATCGCCCATTTCCTTGAGCATATGGCGTTCAAGGGGACCAAGACCCGAACCGCCCTGCAGATCGCCGAAGAGATCGAGGACGTCGGCGGCTACATCAACGCCTACACCAGCCGCGAGATGACCGCCTATTACGCCCGCGTGCTCGAGGCGGATGCCGGGCTGGCGTTGGACGTGATTTCCGACATCGTCCTGAACCCGGTCTTCGACGACCGCGAGATCGAGGTCGAGCGCGGCGTGATCCTTCAGGAAATCGGTCAGGTGCTGGACACCCCCGACGACGTGGTCTTCGACTGGCTGCAAGAGGTCGCCTATCCCGACCAGGCGCTGGGCCGGTCGATCCTTGGCCCGACCGAGCGGGTATCGGGTTTCAAGCGGGACGATCTGTCGTCGTTCGTATCAGAGCATTATGGCCCCGACCGGATGATCCTGGCCGCTGCGGGCGCCATCGACCACGACTGGCTGGTGCGCGAGGCGGAAAAGCTGTTCTCGCACCTGCCGCGCGGCGCGGGCGAGGTGACGACCCCCGCCAAGTTCCAGATCGGCGAGCGGCGCGAGACCAAGACGCTTGAACAGGTGCATTTCGCGCTCGCCTTCGAGGCGCCCGGCTACCGCGACCTCGATATCTACACCGCGCAGGTCTATTCGACCGCGCTGGGCGGCGGCATGTCCTCGCGCCTCTTCCAGGAGATTCGGGAAAACCGGGGCCTGTGCTACACCATCTTCGCCCAGTCCGGTGCCTATGCCGACACCGGCATGACGACGATCTACGCGGGCACCTCCGGCAAGCAGCTTGGCGAATTGGCCGACCTGACGGCGACCGAGATTCGGCGCGCCGCCGACGACATGACCGAGGCCGAGGTCGCGCGCGCCCGCGCTCAGCTCAAGGCCGGGCTGCTCATCGGGCTGGAAAGCCCCTCGTCGCGGGCCGAGCGGCTGGCGCGGCTGGTGTCGATCTGGGACCGGGTGCCGACCATCGAGGAAACCATCGCCCATATCGAGGCGGTGGGCCGCGAGGATGTCCTGGCCTTCGCCCGCCGCACCGCCGAGGCGCCGGCCGCGCTTACGGTCTATGGCCCCGACGCCAAGCGGGCAGAGCTGGACGCGATCCGCCAAAGGCTTGCCGCCTGATGTTCACCCGCCGCCGGACGGTGCGGATCGGGACGGACCGCTTGATCCTGCGGCCGCCGCAGCATGGCGATTTCCGGGCCTGGACGACCTTGCGCGCCATCTCGTCGGAATTCCTTCAGCCGTGGGAGCCGACCTGGGCCGACGACCACCTGACGCGCAAGGCCTTCACCAACCGCGTCTACTGGGCGCAGCGGTCGATCACCGGCAACACGGCGGTGCCGCTGTTCCTGTTCCGCCGGATGGACGAGGCGCTGGTGGGGGCGATCACGCTCGACAACATGCGGCGCGGTCCGGCGCAATCGGGCACGCTGGGCTACTGGATCGGCGAGCCGCACGCCCGTCTCGGTTACATGCGCGAGGCGATCGAAGCCGTCGTGCACCACGCGTTCTACACGCTTGATCTCAGCCGGATCGAGGCCGCCTGCCTGCCCGAGAACACCGCCTCGCGCGGGGTGCTCGAGAAATCCGGTTTCAAGTACGAGGGCGTCGCGCAAAGCTACCTGCAGATCAACGGGCGCTGGCGCAACCATGTCCTCTACGCGAACCTGCGCAGCGATCGGCGCGGGCGCACCGACGTCGGGCTCGCCTGATCCGCAGGCACCACACGGGGATGTGAGCGGCGCAGGCCGCGCGGCGTTTGCCGTGGGGGCGGGCATGCGCGCTATGCTGCGGGCATGACAGCCCGGAGACCCGCCATGCGCCGCCTTCTCGCCTGCCTTCTCATGCTTGCCGCCTTTCCCGCCGCCGCGCAGGACCGCCGCCCCAGCCACTGCATCGCCATCGCCGATGCCGCGCCGGGGATCGAGTACCTGCACAAGGCCAGTTACGCAGATCCGGTGCCCGAATACTCGGTGCTGATCCACTACATCGACCACGCGATGTTCCTGATCCGCTCCGAGACCGGGGTGAACATCGTCACCGACTACGCAGGCTATACCGGCACCGCCGATTTCCTGCCCGACGTGGTGACGATGAACCACGCCCATTCGACGCATTGGACGCCGTTTGTCGATCCCGCCATCCCCCACGCGCTGCCGGGCTGGGGCGAGGTTCCGGGCGAGCCGCGCGAACACTACCTCGAGGTCGGCGACGTGCTGATCCGCAACGTGCCGACGGACATCCGCCGGGGATATTCGACCGAGGAGAACGGCAATTCGATCTTCGTGTTCGAGGTGGCAGGCTTGTGCATCGGCCATCTGGGGCACCTGCATCACGAGCCGAACGATCAGCAATACGCCGCGCTTGGGCGGCTGGACGTGGTGATGGCGGCGGTCGACGGCGGGCTGACGCTGGACGTCGGCACGATGACGCAGATCATGAACCGCCTGAAATCCTCGGTGGTGATCCCGATGCACTGGTTCGGGCGCTCGGCACTCGAGACGTTCCTGTCGCGCATGTCGGACGAGTTCGCCATCGAACGGCCCGGCACATCGACGCTGACCCTGTCGCTGCGCGACCTGCCGTCCCGCCCCACCGTCATGGTGCTGGAACCAAGACTGCTGACCCCGTAGGGCGGGACTTGTCCCGCCGCCTGCGCGACTTGGTGCGGGGGGGGCGAGGGACGGCGGGATAAATCCCGCCCTACGAAGGGACGCTCGCACCCGCAAAGCCTGACCCTTGACCTCGGTCTGTAGGGCGGGACTCGTCCCGCCTACCCGGGCGAACCCGCAGCCGCTTGCCGCCGCCGCCGCTGCGTCCCATAACGCCAGCATGACCACGTTGAACCCCTGCGACGACACCGTCATCGCCCGCCTGAACAACGCCGTCCCCGGCGCCGTCCGGCCCGTCGAGCCGCGCCATCTGGAAGAGCCGCGCGGCCTTCACAACGGCATCGCGGGCGCCGTCGTCGCCCCGGCGGACGTGTCCGAGGTTTCGGCGGTGATCCGTATTGCCGCCGAATTGCGCGTGCCGGTGATCCCCTATGGCGGCGGCACCGGCCTTGTCGGCGGGCAGGTGATCGAGGATGGCCCCGCGCCGATCCTTTTGTCCCTGGACCGGATGACCGCGATTCGCAGCATCCATGCGGATGAGAACGTGCTCATCGCCGAGGCGGGCGCGATCCTGCAAACAGTGCAAGAAGCGGCGGAGGGCGCCGGGCGCCTGTTTCCGCTGTCGCTGGCGTCCGAAGGCTCGGCCCGGATCGGCGGGCTTCTGGGCACCAATGCGGGCGGGGTGAACGTGCTGCGCTACGGCAACGCGCGCGATCTGGTGCTGGGGCTTGAAGCCGTGCTGCCCGACGGATCAATATGGCACGGGCTGCGGCGGCTGCGCAAGGACAACACCGGGTATGACCTTCGCAACCTTCTGATCGGCGCCGAGGGCACGCTGGGCGTCATCACCGCCGCCGCGCTGCGGCTGTTCCCGCGCCCTGCCGCGACAGGCGCCGCTGTCATGGTGGTGCCGGACCCCGCGGCGGCGCTTGCCCTTCTGTCGATGGCGCAGGCGCGCATCGGCGAGGGGATTTCGGCGTTCGAGCTGATTTCCGGCGAGGGACTGCGCTTTCTGACCGAAACCGGGTTCGACATCCGCCAGCCGTTCGAAACGCCGCCGGACTGGCATGTGCTGATCGACCTTGGTTTGCCACTAGGCCTCGATCCGTCAGCGGCGCTTGAAGCGCTGTTCGCCGACGCCTTCGAGGCGGATCTCGTGTCCGATGGCCTGATCGCCCAGTCCGAGCAGCAGCGGCACGACTTCTGGACCGTGCGAGAGACGATCCCCCTGGCAAACCGCAAGGTCGGGGCCATCGTGTCCAACGACATCTCCCTGCCGCTGGGCCGCGTCGCCGAGTTCATCGACCGCGCGGGGGCTGAGTTGCACGCCGCGATGTCCTGCCGGATCAACTGTTTCGGGCATCTGGGCGACGGCAACCTGCATTTCAACGTCTTTCCGGCGCCGGGCGAGACCAACAAGGGCCGCGAGGCGGATCGCAAGCGTGCCAAGACGATTACCCATGATCTTCTGGCCGAGATGGAAGGGTCGATCAGCGCAGAGCATGGCATCGGGCGGGCCAAGGTCGCCGATCTGGAACGCTATGGCGATCCGGTAAAGCTGGCGGCGATGCGCGCGATCAAGGACGCACTCGACCCGGCGGGGATCATGAACCCCGGTGCGGTGCTGCGGCACAGGTGAACCCCGCCCGCACGGGGCAGGCGGGGTTTCTGGACAGTCGAGGGAAGGTGCACCGGCGCTGCCGCCTGGCGCCCATGCGGACACCCTAGCGCGCGACAGGTTGCGAAAGCGTTAATGCGCGCGCGTGGTGCAGCGGGGTGTCAGGCCCGCGCGGACGAGCCGAACAGGATGATCGCGGTTCCGACAAGGCAGACGGCCGCCCCCACAAGGTCCCAGCGGGTTGGGGACTGTCCCTCGACCACCCACAGCCAGAGCAGTGACGCCGCGATGTAGACGCCGCCGTAGGCCGCATAGGTCCGCCCGGCAAAGCCGGTGTCGATCCGGGTCAGAAGGACCGCGAAAAGGATCAGGCACGCGGTTCCGGGCAGCAGCCAGAGGATCGAACGATCAAGCCGCAGCCACGCCCAGACCGCGAAGCACCCGGCGATTTCCGCGAGCGCCGCGGCTGCGTAAAGCGCGAGCGCGCCCGCCATCAGTCGCCCTCGAACGCACAGAGCGCGTGCACATCCATTCCCAACGCTTCAAGCTTCTTGCGTCCGCCAAGGTCGGGCAGGTCGATGATGAAGGCGCAGCCGACGATCTCGCCGCCCAGCCGTTCCACCAGCTTGATCCCGGCCTCGGCGGTGCCGCCGGTGGCCAGCAGGTCGTCGACCAACAGCACCTTTTGTCCGGCGGCGATGGCGTCGTCGTGCACCTCGACCACGGCCTCGCCGTATTCGAGCGTATAGGATTCCGATATGGTGGCGGCGGGCAGTTTGCCCTTCTTGCGGATCGGCACGAAGCCGGTGCCAAGCTGGTGCGCGATGGCGCCGCCAAGGATGAAGCCCCGCGCCTCGAGCCCCGCCACCGCGTCGATGCGCTGCCCGGCATAGGGGTGCAGCATCTGGTCGACCGCCATGCGGAACCCGCGCGCGTCGGCGAACAAGGTCGTGACATCGCGGAACAGGATGCCCTCGTGCGGGAAATCGACGATGGTGCGGATGTAATCGCGGACAGTCTTGCGAGGCGTCATGGGCCGGGCTCCGGTTGGATCGGGTCGGTCTCCTTTAGGGCAAAAGACGTACGCCCGCGCAAGTGCGGGGTTCAGTTCCCGGACTGGCTTGCCATGCGGTCGTGGACGGCCTCCATGCCGCGGTCGACCATGTCCGTGACTTCGGCAGCATGCGCATGCAGCGCAGCGACGACCTCGGGGTCCTGCGATGTCTGAACAACGGCGATGCCCACGTCGGTCAGGGTGATCTCGGTGACGATGGCCTCGGGCCGCTCGAAGAAGATGCCGAGGGTCTGCGACTGGATGAAGACCTGCGGGTCCCGGCCATCCTCGACCCGGCCGATCATGCCGGTCACATGGCTTGCGAGGATCGCCATGAGGTCCGGATCGTCGGTGCCCGTCACGGTGCGGATGCCGTTTGGCAGCAGCTCGACCGCGCGGCGCAGGTCCTCGAAACGGCGGAACAGCGCGGCCATCTCGGCGCTTTCCTCGGGCGTCGCATCACGCCCGCGCAGGCCGGGCATCACGGCCTCGTCATGCCCGGTGCCGTCCGCGCCGTGCAGGGCGCCGTGCCCATGCCCCATGCCCTGCGCCATGGCGCCGGGAGTGAGGGCCAGCGCAAGCAGGGCGGAGGCGGTAATCGAAATAATGCGGATCATGTCTGTCATTCCTTTGGCGCCCCTTAGGGCATCGCCGGACTATACATGCAAATAAATGAATAAATGTCTGCCAGAGTGTCGCAGGGTCAGTCGCGCAGAACCCGCCCTGCGACTGCGTCCAGCTTGCCGACCAGCACCGGATCGCGTTTGTCCGGGGCGGTCATCACGGCGAATTCCAGCGCGCGGTCGCAGCCGTGGGGGCAGGGGGCGCGGTCCGCGCCCAGAAGCCCCGGCAGCCGTTTGACCAGCGCACGAGCCTTGTCCGAATTGCCGGTGAGGGTGCGGATGATGTCCGAGATCTCGACCGCGCCGTGGTCGGGGTGCCAGCTGTCGTAGTCGGTGATCATGGCGACCGAGGCATAGCACAGCTCGGCCTCGCGGGCGAGTTTCGCCTCGGGCATGTTGGTCATGCCGATCACGTCGCAACCCCAGACCTCGCGGTAGAGCTTTGATTCGGCCATCGACGAGAACTGCGGCCCCTCCATCGCAAGATAGGTGCCGCCGTCATGCACGGTGATGCCCTCCGCGCGGGCCGCCTCGAGGCAGGCGGCGCCGAGGCGGGGGCAGACCGGATGCGCGACGGACACATGCGCGACGCAGCCCGTGCCGAAGAACGACTTTTCCCGCGCGATGGTGCGGTCGATGAACTGATCGACGATGACGAAATCGCCTGGCGCCATGTCCTCGCGGAACGACCCGCAAGCCGAGACCGAGATCACGTCGGTCACGCCAAGCCGCTTCAGCGCGTCGATGTTGGCGCGGTAGGGCACGGTGGTCGGCGAATGGACGTGGCCGCGACCATGGCGGGGCAGGAAGGCCATCCTCACGCCGCCGAGCGCGCCGGTCAGAACCTGGTCGGACGGGGTGCCCCAGGGCGTCTCGACCGCGACCCATGTCGCGTCCTCCAGCCCGCCCATCTCGTAGACGCCCGATCCGCCGATCACGCCGATCATGGTATCCGTCATCGTCCCTCGCCCCCGGTTGCGCTGTGTCCTGCCCTGTTTAACGGGGCTGGCCTTGCGCGCAAGTCCGGGGACGGGGGAACGCCCCGGCGCGGGCATCGAGCCCGCTTGGGGCGTGCGAGACGGTTCCCTCTCGCGCTCTCCCGAGTATTTCGGGGCCAAAGATGGGACCGGCGCCTTTGGGGGCCGGGGGGCAGCGGGGGGGGGGCAGCGGTGCGGGGATCAGGACCTGCGATTGGCGCGCAGGGTCGGATCGGCGGCGCGGGGGTCTTCGGGCCAGGGGTGGCGGGGATAGCGCCCGCGCATGTCCTTGCGCACATCGGCATAGCTGGTGTCCCAGAAGCCGGGCAAATCCATCGTGACCTGCACCGGGCGCTGGGCAGGAGAGAGCAGCGCGATGCGGAGCGGCAGGCGGCGCGGACCGACGACGGGGTGTTCGGTCACGCCGAACATCTCTTGCAGGCGCACCTCGATGGTGGGGTGGTCGCCCGCGTAGTCGATCGGCACCCGGCGGCCGAGCGGTGTCTCGAAGTGCGAGGGCATCAGCCGGTCGATCTGCTGCAGCGCGTCCCATCCGAGGTGCTGGCGCAGGGCCTCGGTCAGGTCGAGCCGCTTGAGCTGATCGGCGGTGGTGATCCCGTTCAGGAACGGGGCCAGCCAGTCCTCGGCGCTGTCCGTGAGGGCGGCGTCGGAGACGTCGGCGATCTCGGCGCCTTCGCGGCGCATCAGGTCGGCGCGGGCCTGAAGGCGGCGGGCGGGGGCGGACCAGGGCAGGCCAAGATCGCGCACACCGTCCAGCATCGCGGCCACCAGCGCATCCTGCGGGGCATCGGTCCAGGCGCGTGTGTCGAGGGCGATGGCGCCCAGCCGTTCCACTTGCCGGGCCTCGACGCGGCGCTCGCGGCGTGACCAGCGGGCGAAGCGGACCCAGCCGATGCGGTCGGCGTGGACCGCGCGCAACTCTGCCTCGCTCAGCGCTGCGGCAAGGCGCACGCGCGCCTCGAGCCCGCCGCCGTCGAGGTCGGGCGCGACGATCAGGCGCTGCCCGGCCAGCGGATCGTCCGCTGCGGCCTCGGCCCCGCGCCCGCCCGAGAGCAGCCAGCGCGGCGCATCGCTGGGGCGGCGCAGGCCGATACGGTCGGGGTAGGCGAGGGCGGCCATCTGTCCGGGGGACAGGGGCGCGCCGCCGCGCGGCGCCAGGCGCTCGAGGCGGCGCGTCTCGTCGCGCAGGCGCCTCAGCGCGGCCGGATCGGCCGTGCCCACACGCTCGCCCTGCAAGGCGCGCAGGCGCAGCGTCAGGTCGCTGCCCGCGCCGCGCAGGGGATCGCGGTCGCCCAGAAGTGCGGCCAGCGGCGCGGCCTGCGATCCCGCGCGGATCAGCATGTGGGCCAGCCGCGGGTGCAGCGGCAGCGCGGCCAGCGCGCGTCCGTGGTCGGTGATCAGCCCGGAGGGTCCAAGGGCGCCCAGATCATGCAGGAGCGCCTGCGCCTCGGCGTAGGCACCGGCCGCGGGCGGGGTGAGGAAGGCGAGAGCCTCGGGCGCTGCGCCCCATTGCGCAAGGTCCAGGGCCAGCCCGGTCAGGTCGGCGCTTTCGATCTCGGCGGGAGGATGGGCGGGCAGCGCGCCTTCCTCGGCACGGGTCCAGAGCCGGTAGCAGACCCCCGGCGCGACACGGCCCGCCCGCCCGCGCCGCTGGTCGGCCTCGGCGCGGCTGACGCGCTCGGTCACGAGGCGGGACATGCCGGTGCCCGGATCGAAGCGGGCCCGCCGCGCGCGTCCGGCGTCGATGACGATGCGCACGTCCTCGATCGTCAGCGAGGTTTCGGCGATGGCTGTGGCCAGCACCACCTTGCGGCCCGATGCTGCGGGGGCGATCGCGGCGCGCTGGTCCTCGAAGCGCATGGCGCCGTAGAGCGGCCGGATCGCGCAGCCCGGCGGCAGGCGCCCCTCCAGCGCCGCCGCCACGCGCCGGATCTCGCCCTCGCCGGGTAGGAACACCAGCGCGCCGCCGTCCGTCTCGGACAGGGCGCCTTCCACCAGCGCGGAAACCGCCGCTTCAGGGCGCTGGCCGCGCGGCAGCGGCGCCGTAAGCCACCGGGTCTCGACGGGGAAGGCACGGCCGTCCGAGGTGACCACCGGCGCGTCGTCCAGCAGGGCGGCGACGGGGGCGGCGTCGAGCGTTGCGGACATCACCAGAAGCCACAGGTCATCGCGCAGCGCGCCGCGCACCTCCCAGGTCAGGGCAAGGCCGAGATCGGCGTTCAGGGACCGTTCGTGGAATTCGTCGAAGATCACCGCGCCGATGCCGGTCAATTCGGGGTCCGATTGCAGGATCCGTGTCAGGATGCCTTCGGTGACGACCTCGATCCGGGTGACGCCTGACACCTTCGCTTCGCCCCGCACCCGGTAACCGACGGTGCGCCCGACAGGCTCGCCCAGCGTTTCGGCCATGCGCTCGGCGGCGGCGCGGGCGGCAAGGCGGCGCGGCTCGAGCATGACGATCCGGCCCGGGACATGGTCCAGCAGCGCGAGCGGCACGCGCGTGGTCTTGCCCGCGCCGGGGGGCGCCTGCAGCACGGCGCGCCCCTGGGCCTGCAGGGCAGCCAGAAGGTCGGGGATCGCGTCTTCGATGGGTAGGCGGGTCATGGTCCCGGCTTAGCCTGTGGGCGGTGCCGGGGCCAGAGCGTGCGCCTAGCGCCGGATCAGCTTGGCCGTGCCGTAGACGGTGGCGATGCGCACTTCGGACACTTGCCAGACCTCGCCCGCGGGGCGGAAGTTCAGCTCGAACGGGAACACGCGGCGTTCCTGCATCTCCCACGGCTCGTATCCGGCGATGCGCTGGTAGCTGGCGCTGCAGGTGACCGCGCCGCTCTCTTCGCGCAAGGGACCGATGGCGATGCGGGCACGGCGCGAGCCGTCGAAGATGTCGACCGAGCGGTTGCACAGCTCGGTCTTCGGGCGGTCGCGCAAGGTGGCGAACAGCGCGGTCGCAGGATCGAGCGTGCCGCCTTGCGTCGCGGGATCGAGCGCGTTCGGGCCGCGCGTTGCCGGGGGCGTGGTCTGCATGACCCGTGGTACGCCGTTCTGAAAGCTCATCGTGGCACGGCTGACTTCGCGGCCGTCGTTGTTGTTCTCGGAATAGCTGGTCGGAATGAAGGTGCCGTTGCGCAGCGCGCCTTGCGCCTTCACGTCGTAGCGCAGGTCCACGACCGCCGAGATCAGGCCGGTGGATTTCAACTGGCCGGCCACGGAATAGGCGCTGTCGGTGGTGATGCCCTTGAACGCGGCGACCCCGGCCTTGATCCCGGCGAAGTAGACGTCGAACGTGGCGGTGGTGTCGCGGGCCTGGGCGGCGGCGGACAGGGCCTGCCCAAGGACAAGGACCGCAGCGGCGGCGAGGGTGCGGATACGGATCATGTCAATCACTCGTCGGTTTCTGGTGCGGGGTGGACCCCGAGGTGGCAAAAAGGCAGAACGCGACGGTAACGGTCAAATCAAGGCACCGTCACCGGGTGAAAGACTGCCATGAAACGGGCTGAAACCGAAGAGCTTGCCAACGCGATCCGGGCGGGAAACCGCCGAGCGCTGGCGCGTGCCGTGACACTGGTGGAAAGCCGCCGCGCCGATCACCGCGCGGCCGCTCTCGACCTTCTGGCGGCGCTGAAGGGCGGGCGCGAGGCGTTGAAGGTGGGGCTGTCGGGCACGCCGGGCGTCGGCAAGTCCACCTTTATCGAGGCGTTCGGCACGATGCTGACGGGACAGGGGATCAAGGTCGCGGTGCTGGCGGTCGATCCGTCGTCTGCCCGGTCGGGCGGGTCGATCCTGGGCGACAAGACCCGGATGGACCGTCTGGCGCGCGACCCGGATGCCTTCATCCGCCCGTCGCCCAGCCAGTCGCACCTGGGCGGTGTCGCCCGGCGCACCCGCGAGGCGGCGGCGCTGTGCGAAGCGGCGGGCTATGACGTGATCCTGATCGAGACGGTGGGCGTCGGCCAGTCCGAGACGATGGTGGCTGACCTGTCGGACATCTTCGTGCTGTTGATGGCCCCTGCGGGCGGCGACGAATTGCAGGGCGTCAAGCGCGGCATCATGGAGATCGCCGACCTGATCCTCGTGAACAAGGCGGATGGCGAGTTGGCCGCGACGGCGCGGCGCACCCAGGCCGACTATCGCGGCGCCCTGCACCTGATGCGCAAGCGCGAGGAAGACCCCGAGGGCTTTCCCAAGGTGCTGACCGTCTCGGCCATGGCGGAAACCGGGCTGTCCGAGGCGTGGACCGAGATGCAGGCGCTTGCCGACTGGCGGCGCGCGCAAGGACACTGGGCCACCCGGCGCGCCCGGCAGGCGCGGCGCTGGTTTGACGAGGAATTGCGCCAGGGCCTTCTGGACCGGCTGACCGCCGATCCCGCCATCCGCGCCGAGATCGAGGCGATCGACGCCGATCTTGCCGCCGGAACGCTTGCGCCTGCCGTCGCGGCAGAGCGTGTCCTCGACCGGTTCCTAGGGCGCTGACGGGATGGCCGAGGCGCGCAAGACGCTGGTGTTCGGCGGCGCACATTCCCGCGCGGTGGCGATCCTGCCGGGCTTTGATGATCTTCTGGTGACGTTCGATCACTACAATCCTGGCAAGGCGGGGTGGGAGAGGGCCAAGCGATCCAATCTGTGCATCCGCCGCAAGGTCACGCTTCTGCGGCTTCAGACGATCCGCAACGACTGGTTCGTGAACCCCGACCTGCCCGCGCTCGAGGCGGCGCTGGCCGGGTTCGTCAAGGGGTATCGCCGGGTGCACGGGCTTGGCTATTCGCTCGGCGGCTATGCTGGGCTGCGCCTGTCGCGGGCGCTGCGGCTGTCGCAGATGATCGCGGTGTCGCCGCAGGTCTCGCTCGACCGGGGGCGCGCGCCGTGGGAATCGCGCTATCCCGAGGCGCAGGGCTTCGACGGGCAGGCGGGCGATCTGGCGCAGGCGGCGCGCAGCGATCTGACCGGCGCGCTGCTGTACGACCCCGCGATTTCCGAGGACCGGCAGCATGCCCGTGCGATTTCAGTGCTGTTTCCCCGGCTGGAACTGACGGCTCTTACCTTTGCCGGGCATCCGGCGTCCGATGTGCTGTCGGTCGGGCGCGGGGCGGCCGATCTGCGTGCGCTGGCGCTGGACGAGGGCGCCGGTCGCCGCGAGGTGCTGGCGCTGTTCCGCGACACGCGCCACCGCTCGCCGTCCTACTGGGCCAACATGGCCGCCGGTCTGTCGCGGCGGCACCCGTTCTGGGCCGCCCGCGCCGAGGTGAAGGGCCTGCAGCTGCGCGCCGAGATCGCCCGCGCCGCCGAGCAACTTGCCGCGAAAGCGGACCCGGCCCCTTGACGCCACCAGAATCCGGCGGTAAAGCCACGCGACGAATTTCAGGGCACCGCCCGCCCGCGGTGCCTGTTTCTATTGGCCCCGGCGCCAGTGCCCGGCCGGAAACTATGAAAAGACGAGGATGAACCGATGTCGCGCCGCTGCGAACTGACTGGAAAAGGGCCGATGACTGGCAACAATGTCAGCCACGCCAACAACAAGACCCGCCGCCGGTTCCTGCCGAACCTCAACGACGTGTCGCTGATGTCCGAGGCGCTGGGTCGCCCCGTGAAGCTGCGCATCTCGGCAGCCGCGCTGCGCACGGTCGATCACCGTGGCGGTATCGACGCGTTCTTTGCCAAGTCGAAGGACGAAGAGCTGAGCGCGCGCGCGCTGAAGGTCAAGAAAGAGATCGCCAAGGCGCAGGCCCCCGCCGCCTGATCCTTTTCGGCACTGCACATCAAAGCGGCCTCGCCCCGACGGGCGGGGCCGCTTCGTTTTGACGCTTTCGAATCCCGCGGCGCGCCGGTATCGCTGTGCCATGCGGATGACACGCGCCCTCCTGTCCTGCCTTCTGGTGGCGGTGCTGGTTCTGACCGGCCCGGCGATGACGCTGGCGCGCGGCCAGTCCATGGCGGTCGGCGAGATGGTGCTGTGCACCGGCACCGGCCCTGTGACGGTTCCCGTCGATGCGGACGGCCAGCCGACCGGCCCTGCCCATATCTGTCCCGACTGCATGATGTCTCTGGCGCTTGGCGTGCTGCCCGCTGTCGCCGCACCCGTTCCGCCGACCGCCCTTGCCACAACCGAACCGTTCGGTCTGCACCGGACCGCGGCGATTGCCCGCGCCCTGCGCGCGCCCTCGGCACGCGGACCTCCCCTGGCCTGATCGCCACCGCCTTTCATCAACGATCAGACCAGAGAAAGACCACTCCGATGACCAAGACCTTCCTGACCACCGCCCTTGCGGCGATCCTTGCCGCGTCTCCCGTGCTTGCCGAGATCACCGTCAAGGACCCCTACCTGCGCCGGGTGCCACCGACCGCGCCCACCGGCGCCGCCTTCATGACCATCGAGAACAGCGGCGAGGCCGACCGGCTGATCGACGTGCGCTCGGACGCGGCAGAGCGGGTGGAACTGCACACCCACATCGACCTTGGCGACGGCAAGATGCAGATGTCCCATGACGAGGACGGCTTCGAGATCCCTGCGAATGGCATGCACATGCTCGACCGCGGCGCGGATCACGTCATGTTCCTGGGTCTTGGCGCGCCGATGTCCGAGGATGCCAGCGTGACCGTCACGCTGGTGTTCGAGAAGGTGGGCGAGATCACCGTCGAGGTGCCGCTCGACAATGACCGGATGCCGATGGACCATGGCGGGCACGGCAGCATGAAGCACGGCACACCGACCAACTGACGTCGCTTTCGGCCCGCCGCGTCGCAGATGGCGCAGCGGGCCACCGCATTCCGGGGCATCGGGTCAACCTTGCCACAAGGTGCCCCTATGCTCTCCGCCCTCACGATCCCCGATGCGTTCTCGCCCGCCGAATGCGCTGCCATCCTGGTGCTGTCCGCCGCCGCGCCCGCGCAGGACGCAGGCCTTGTCGGCGGCCAGCTTCACAACATGCGCCGGGCCGAGATCGCCTGGCTGGACGAGGCTCCCGGCACGGATTGGGTGATGCAGCGCATCATCACGCTGGTCGCCGAGGCGAATCGGTCGCATTTCGGCTTTGACCTGACCGAGTTCGCCGAAAGCCCGCAGGTGGCCCGCTATGGCGCCGAGGTGGCGGGGCATTTCGACTGGCATGCCGATGTCGGCGACGGCCCCGTGGCGCGCAAGCGCAAGCTGACGCTGGTGGTGCAACTGAGCGATCCGGCGGACTATGCAGGCGGCGCGCTGGAATGGCAGATCGACGCCGAAGTCCGCACCGCGCCGCGAGAGGTGGGTACGGCGACGCTGTTCCCCAGTTTCGCGCTCCACCGGGTCACGCCGGTGACCCAAGGCGGGCGGGCTTCGCTGACCACATGGGCGCACGGCCCGGCGTTCCGCTGATCCGCTCAGCGCGGCGCCAGCACCTCGTCCACGAAGGCGGGCACGATCTCGCTTGCCAGCCCATGCCGCGCCTCGTCGAACAGCGCCCCGCCCGAGGACGGCTCGAGGTTCAATTCGACCGTGCGCGCCCCGCGCGCCGCAGCCTCGGCCACGAACCCGGCGGCGGGATAGACGCTTCCCGAGGTGCCGATGGACACAAACAGGTCGCACGCCGCCAGGCGGTCGGCGATCTCCTCCATCCGGTAGGGAAATTCGCCGAACCACACGACGTCTGGCCGGGTGGTGGGGCGCTGGCACGCGGGGCAGGGATCGTCCGGCGCCATCAGGGGCGGCGCCTCCCACCGGTGCCCGCAGGCGGCGCAGAGCGCGCCCGCGAGCGTGCCATGCATGTGCCAGACCGCCTGCGATCCGGCGCGCTCGTGCAGGTCGTCGACATTCTGCGTGACGATCAGGACGCGCCCCGCATGGGCGCGCTCAAGCCGGGCGAGCGCGTCATGGGCGGCATTCGGCACCGCGCCGCGCGCATTGGCGCGGCGGGCGTTATAGAAATCATGCACTAGCTGCGGATCGCGGGCAAAGCCCTCGGGCGTCGCCACCTCGGCCAGATCGTATTTCGTCCAAAGCCCGTCCGTATCACGGAACGTGCCAAGCCCGCTTTCGGCCGAGACGCCCGCGCCGGTCAGGATGACGATGTCCTGCATCTGCCGACCTTTCACAGCGCAGGGACGCGGACCGACAAGGTCAGACGCGGCAGTACAGTTCCGCCTGTTCCCCGAAGGCGACGTATTTCTTCCAGAACACCTCGTGCCGGGGATTGTCCGACTGGCGGATTTCCTGCGCCTGGTGCGGGTCGGCAAAGAATTTGGCCGCCATCCGCTGGTCGCTTGAGGACAGCGACACGTCTGCGACCCCCTGGATGCACGAGCAGACCGCCGGGGTCTTCGCCCCGCGCTCGGAGCGCGCGCACGCGGTCGAGATCGGCCCCGAGGCCGCGCGCACCGGCGAGTAGGTCGCCGCACGGTCGACCGTATCGCCCCCGCCGCCGCAGCCGCCAAGCGCCAGCGCCGCCAGAAGCACGAAAGTGGTTTGCATGGTTCGCATGGATACTGCCCCTGTGGTCCCGGTTTCGGGATTAACTCTTTGCGCAAAGATGCTGCAAATCGTGGAAAAACTCAATCGGGCAGATTTCGGGGTCGGTGGGCGCCGGGCAACTGTGGCTTGTGTTTTCGGGGGGTGTTCCTAAACTCGGCCTTAACCGATCCCGGCGCAGAACCGGACACGGCGGAGGGCGTTCATGGGCAACCACCTGTATTACGGCGACAACCTGCGGGTGCTGCGCGAGAGCATCGCGGATGAAAGCGTAGACCTGATCTATCTCGACCCGCCGTTCAACTCGAATGCCAGCTACAACGTGCTGTTCAAGGGGCCGCAGGGCAACGAAAGCGCGGCGCAGATCGAGGCGTTCGGCGAGGTGCTGCGCTCGGGCAACGGGGCGGCGGCGGAAATGCTGCGGGCGATGCGCTCGTTCCTCGGGGAAAACGACATGATGGCCTAGTTAAAATGCGTCATGTGGGTTAAGTAGAAAGGCTACCAGCGTCCTCCAGTAGGCCATTTGGAATGAGCAAGAGCTACACATTGTACATCAAAGCCTATACGCCCGAGACCATCCCCATGGCCCGGCTGGCTCAGTACATGCAAAATCTAGCTGCAATGCTCGGTCACGATGCAGCCGTACACTTCGACACGCTTAAACCTGGCAGTACACAGCTTGTCACCAGGATCGACCATGAAGACGTGCCAAAGGTCGCAACTCATTTGGCTCAAGTGAAGCGCGGTGAAGGCAGTCCGGAAGCCACCAGGGCGCACGCTGAAATCGACCGCTTGCTGGCAGAGGACAACGCAACGGGCTTTGTCTATGAGGATGAAGACGAGAGCGCTGAAATCATCGCATTCCCAGGCGTGACTCGGCCGAAGCCAAGCACGTTCGGCCCGTTCAACCAAGTAGGCTCGCTCGACGGTATCTTGATCAGCGTTAGTGGCGCAGATCATACCGTACACCTTCAGCTTCAAAACGGCGAAACCAAGTACACGGGGATCGACACGAACCGCGAGACGGCACGCCGACTGGCCAAACACATGTATGAACCCGTGCGCGTGTTCGGCACGGGCCGGTGGTTGCGTGACCAGGACGGGAAGTGGAGTCTGAAGAAGTTCAAGGTTGAAAGCTATAGCGTCCTTGCGGACGATGATCTGAAGGAAGCCATTTACCAGATGCGCAAAATCGAAGGCAGCGAGTGGAAAGACATGGACGATCCCATCAGTGCCGTGAAAGCCCTTCGCGAAAAGGATAACGGTTTGCACTAATGGTTGTTTTCGATAGCTCGGTTCTGCTTCTTGTCCTCGATCAGAACGCCAAACCGCCCAACGATCCCGCCACGGGACAACCATTGGACAAGGCTGCCAAACGGATTGAGCATCTGATCCATAACCTAACGGCTGACAACGAAAAAATCGTGATCCCTACACCGGTCTTGACCGAGATTCTGGTTCACGCTGGCGAGGCGATGCAGCCCTATCTCGACATCATGAACGGCCAGTCTGCATTTCGGATAGCGCCCTTTGACCAGAAGGCCGCCATTGAAGCGGCACTCGCCATGAGTGATGCGATCAAGCGCGGCGGCCATCGCGTCGATGCGGCAAATCCAGATGCGACCAAGACCAAGATCAAGTTCGACCGACAGATCGTCGCAATCGCAAAGGCAGAAGGCGCGCATGCGGTCTATTCAGATGACGCAGACGTGCACAGCTATTCCAAACATGCGGGATTGGATGCCTACCGCACAGCCGATCTCGACTTACCACCGGAAGACCCTCAGGGTTCACTTGACGTGTGAAGTAAAAGCTACTTACGCGGCGTGATCGAACGCGAAGGCGCCGAGATCGGCATCTTCCTGACGCTGACCGAACCGACCAAGCCGATGGTCGCCGAAGCGGCGGCGGCGGGCCAATACGAGGAAGCGGGCTTTTCCCCGGTGCCGCGCCTGCAGATCGTCTCTATCGAAGAAGCTCTGGCCCTGCGCGACCGCGCCGTGCGCCTTCCCGCCCGCCGCGACGACGCCTTCAAGAAGGCCGCCCGCGAACAGGACACGCGCGCCCAGGGCAAGCTGGACCTGTGACCGCTACCCCGTGATCCGGAACCCTTCGCCCGCGTCGCCGGGGCGGGCGTCCTCGACCGTGACGGTGGACACCCGCGCGGCGTCCGGCCCGTGGTGCAGCAGCGCCTGCATCTCGGCCACCCGCGCTGCGGGCCCCTCGATCAGCGCGGCGACGCTGCCGTCGCCTTCGTTGCGCACCCATCCCGTCAGCCCGCGCGCCTCGGCCTCATGCTGCACCCAGGCGCGGAATCCCACGCCCTGCACACGGCCGCTGATGCGCGCCCGGATCGCGGTGGTGTCGGTCATCTCGGGCTGCCTCCTCGCTTCCTTTCAAGGCCCTTGATCGGCCATTGCCATGACAATCCCGCGACGCGGGGCACAGTTCCCTGCCAACGCCGCCTGCGGCACGCGGCGCCGCGCCACGTCCCATTGACCATTGCCGAAAACAGCCGCATATCCGCGCAATGACCGAGCTCGCATATATCCGCAATTTCTCCATCGTCGCGCATATCGACCATGGGAAATCCACCCTTGCCGACCGGCTGATCCAGCTGACCGGCACCGTCGCCGAACGCGACATGAAAGAGCAGATGCTCGATGCCATGGACATCGAGCGCGAGCGCGGGATCACCATCAAGGCCAACACGGTGCGGATCGACTATCCCGCCAAGGACGGCCACACCTATGTTCTCAACCTGATCGACACCCCCGGGCACGTCGATTTCGGCTATGAGGTCAGCCGCTCGATGCGCGCCGTCGAAGGCTCGCTTCTGGTGGTGGACGCCAGCCAGGGCGTCGAGGCGCAGACGCTGGCCAACGTCTACCAGGCCATCGACGCCGATCACGAGATCGTTCCGGTCCTGAACAAGGTCGACCTGCCGGCGGCAGAGCCTGACCGCGTGCGCGAACAGATCGAGGACGTGATCGGGATCGAGGCGCATGATGCCGTGCTGATCTCGGCCAAGACCGGCCTCGGCATCCCCGACGTGCTGGAAGCGATCGTCACCCGCCTGCCGCCGCCCAAGACCGGCGACCGCGACGCGCCGCTCAAGGCGATGCTGGTGGACAGCAAGTACGACAGCTATCTCGGCGTGATCGTCATCGTGCGCATCATCGACGGCGTCCTGAAAAAGGGCGACCGCATCCGCATGATGAAGACCGGCGGCACCTATGACGTGGACGACGTGGGCGTTTACCGCCCCGCCATGACCTCGGTAGGCGAACTGGGCCCGGGCGAGATCGGCTATCTCAACGCCTCGATCAAGCAGGTGCGCGACACCCGCGTCGGCGACACCATCACCCATGAAAAGCGCCAGACCGAAACCGCGCTGCCGGGCTTCAAGCCGTCGATCCCCGTGGTCTTCTGCGGCCTCTTTCCCGTGGACGCCAACGATTTCGAGGACATGCGCGACGCCATCGAAAAGCTGGCGCTGAACGACGCGTCCTTCACCTTCGAGATGGAAACCTCGGCCGCGCTTGGCTTTGGCTTCCGCTGCGGGTTCCTGGGGCTTCTGCACCTCGAAGTCATCCGCGACCGGCTGGAACGCGAGTATGACATTGACCTCATCACCACGGCACCCTCTGTGGTCTACCGCATCTTCACGCGGGACGGCGAGATGCGCGAATTGCACAACCCCGCCGACATGCCCGACCCTGCCACGGTCGAGCATATCGAGGAACCGCGTATCAAGGCGACGATCCTCGTGCCCGACGAATACCTCGGCGATGTGCTGAAGCTTTGCCAGGACCGGCGCGGCATCCAGCTTGATCTGACCTACGCGGGCAGCCGCGCGATGGCGGTCTATGACCTGCCGCTGAACGAGGTGGTGTTCGATTTCTACGACCGGCTGAAATCGGTGACCAAGGGCTATGCGTCGTTCGATTACGCCATCGAAGGCTACCGCGAGGACAACCTCGTGAAGATGTCCGTGCTCGTGAACGACGAGCCGGTGGACGCGCTGTCGATGATGGTCCACCGCGACCGCGCCGAGATGCGGGGCAGGGCGATGTGCGAAAAGCTGAAAGAGCTGATCCCGCGCCACATGTTCAAGATTCCGATCCAAGCCGCCATCGGCGGCAAGGTCATCGCCCGCGAGACGCTCGCCGCGCTGCGCAAGGACGTGACCGCCAAGTGCTACGGCGGCGACGCGACTCGGAAGAAGAAGCTTCTGGAAAAGCAGAAGGCCGGCAAGAAGAAGATGCGCCAGTTCGGCAAGGTTGAGATCCCGCAGCAGGCGTTCATCAACGCGCTGAAGATGGATAGCTAAGAAAGAGCTTTGATCAGGACTGCAAAGCTCGTATCCTCTGGTTGGAAGAATTTCTAAGGATACATGAATTGGCCATTCAGAAACGTTCGAGCAACCCGTCGGCTAGACTAAGAGCGATATGGGTTGAGCGCGTTTCGCGTTATCAAGAATTTGTTGAAAGGTTGGAATCTGATGACGTGTTTGATCGTCATCTATTCTTTGGATTTAGGAACTCGACTCGATCTCAATCTGAATGGGCTCATCTCGTTGGGGTGGCGCAGGGCACTATTGGGAATTGGGAACGTGGAATAACGTATCCAAATACTGGGTATAGGCGGCGTCTACTATCAGCTTCTCGTACCGTTTTGGAAGAAGAGAAGTCTAGCATCAATGGATTGGCCAGCAGGGTTGGTATAAAGATCGAATTCGATGCAGTTTCTACGCGTCGTGGCTTGGACAATTCGATCCTAAACGCGGCGATCACTGACTTTGAATTCGACAAGGCGCGCAACAGAATAGTTCCCATTCCGTTTCAATCAGATGATCGGGTCCGAGACCAGAAGGAACTTGAAGAGGACAAGAGGAATCTCCTTGCCTCACTGGCAACGCAAGCTCGACTGATTTCGGATTCTGTAGACAGATTTTCGAATCTCAACTCAGAAAATTTTGTCAGATACTTTGATGAGTACAGAACTCACGCTTCAAATCAAGAGCCCAATCCTAGATTGCTTCACCGCTTAGGAGATACAATAGCGCGTCAGACACAAGATGACGATGTGAGACATGCTGTAAACCGATGGGACGAGGTCGCCATCGACGGATTTAATAAAGATCATATCGATTTGATGAGATTATACTTTAGGCAGGCATTGGCCAAGGCTCAAGAAGTGGAGGCAATGCCTGTCGAAGACGAATCTCAGGGTGTTACTTCTGCGGATCATTTTTATGATGCCGCAGACCTTATTGAGAGCACGGTAAATGGTGATGGTCAGCCAGTCTTTGACAGCGATATACCAACTTTGCTCCGTGATATTGGGAAGGAGGTGCGAGATATTGGAGAGGCTGAAGTATTTACAGCAGACGAATTTAGGCGCGGCGTTCTTCGTAGGCGTCGATTGGAGGCGGTAAAGAGTGGTTCTATTTATATTGGGAGAATACTTTTCTTTTCTTCACTCTTTGTTGTTTTGAATCCTGCAGCGCTTGGCGCAATTGGAAGCTTGGCATCTATTTTGGGTCTTATGGATCAAATCGCGCCTGGAACTATTCGTTCTATTTATAGAAGGCTCAGGCAGGCTTTCCCAATACTTCCAAAGTTGGGTGACGATTAATTTAAAGAATGTGTGTCTAGTAAGTGCTTGCCGCCGGAACGCTGTGCTCATCTCCGCCTGAACGCCCCAGACCGTGCCCCCGACTTGACCCAGCGCAAAGCCGCCCATCCCGCCTGCACGCTAGTCTCCCCCCAGACGCGCGCCTTCCGGGAGACTTCACATGCTACGCCTTGCGGCCATCCTGTTCAGCCTTGTGGCCACCACCCTTGCGGGCTCCGCCTTCGTTGCGGCGCTGACCATGGGGCATGACACGCTTGAGCCCATCCTCATCGCGGTCGGGATCGGTTTCGTGCTGGCGATCCCCGCGACGTGGATCGTCACGCGGCAGATCCTGCGCTGATCACAGGTCCAGGAACACCCGCACCGCCGCCTCGAAGTCGCGCGGCTTTTCGGCGTGCAGCCAGTGGCCCGCGCCGGGGATCGACGCGAAGCGGGCGTCGGGGAACTGTGCGCGGACCTGATCGCGCGCGCTGCGCGGGACGTAGTCGCTGTCTGCGCCGGTCAGGAACAGCGCGGGGCCGTCGAATGTGCCCGGCGTGTCCGGCCAGCCGGTGATGCGGTCCATGTCTGCGGCCAGCACGTCGAGGTTCAGCTTCCACCGCTTCTGCGCGGCGTCGAGCGATTGCAGGAAGAACGCCCGCAGCCCCTTGTCCGCGACATGCGGCGCCAGCAGCGCCTCGCCGTCCGAGCGCCGCTCGATCCCCGACAGGTCCACCGCGCGCATCGCGTCGATGTACTGCATCTGGCTGTGCCCATAGGCCATCGGCGCGATGTCGGCGACGACGAGTTTGCCCAAGAGGGAGGGTTGCATCAGCGCCAGCACCATCGCCGCCTTGCCGCCCATCGAATGCCCCAGCACGTCCATCGGCGCGCCCATGGCCTCGATCACCTCGGCCAGATCGGCGGCAAGGTCGTCGTAGCCGTGGCTGTCCGTCCAGGGGCTGTCGCCGTGGTTGCGCATGTCCACCGCCACCACGGGGCCGCGGTCGGACAGGCGCTTGGCGATGACGCCCCAGTTGCGCGCCGACCCGAACAGGCCGTGGGCGATGAGAAGCGGGCGCGCGGCGCCGTCAGAGGGGTGGTCGATCCGGGTCAGCATGACCCTTGGTCTAGACGCATGTTGGCGGGGTTTCCAGCGCCCCGGATGCTCGCTAAGGTCGCACCGTCTGGTTTTGGGGGGCGGCACTTGGCGCAACAGATGGGCTTTGCGGCCGACAAGGCCGACCTGATCGCGCGGATGCTTGAGAAAAAGCTTGGCGTCGGCGGCAAGACCCTGCGCGCCAAGCTGAAACGCACGCGCAGGCTGCTGCCCTGGGACGTGCGCGCCTCGATCGAGCGGCTGGCCGATGCCGAGGAATTGTCGGCGCACCCCAAGCTTGCCAGCCGGATGGACCCGGGCGCCATCGAGAAGGATTTCAGCGCCGTGTCACGCTACCTGGCCAAGGTCGATCCTGCCGAGCGCAGGCGCAGGCGGCTCTTGAACCTTGCCGCTCTCGTGGCCTTCGATCTTCTGGTGATGTTCGTGATCGTCGTCGCCGTGCTGGTCTGGCGCGGCTACCTCTGAAACGCGAACCGGCGCGGGGGATGGCCTCCGCGCCGGCCTGTCGTCTCGATGGGGGGCGGATCAGAGCGCCGGGTAGATCGGGAACCGCGCGCACATCTCCATCACCTCGGCCTTGACCCGGGCCTCGACGGCGCTGTCGCCGTCCTCGCCGCTGGCGGCAAGCCCGTCCACGACCTCGGTGATCCAGCGGCCGATCTGGGCGAATTCACCCTCGGCAAAGCCGCGTGTGGTGCCCGCGGGCGTGCCAAGGCGCACGCCGCTGGTGACCATCGGCTTTTCGGTGTCGAAGGGGATGCCGTTCTTGTTGCAGGTGATGTGCGCCCGGCCCAGCGCCTTTTCGGTGGCGTTGCCCTTGACGCCCTTGGGGCGCAGGTCGACCAGCAGAAGGTGGCTGTCGGTGCCGCCGGTCACAAGGTTCAGACCGCCCGCCATCAGGGCCTCGCCCAGCGCGGCGGCGTTCTTCACCACCTGTTCCTGGTAGGTCTTGAACTCGGGGCGCAGCGCCTCGCCGAAGGCAACGGCCTTGGCGGCGATCACATGCATGAGCGGACCGCCCTGGATGCCGGGGAAGATCGCCGAGTTGACCTTCTTGGCGATATCCTCGTCGTTGGTCAGGATCATGCCCCCGCGCGGACCGCGCAGGGTCTTGTGGGTGGTCGTGGTCACGACGTGGCAGTCCGGGAAGGGCGAGGGATAGACGCCCGCCGCGATCAGGCCCGCGTAATGCGCGACATCGGCCAGCACCAGCGCGCCGACCTTGTCGGCGATGGCACGGAACCGGGCGAAATCCAGACGGCGCGGGATGGCCGAGCCGCCCGCGATGATGAGCTTCGGCTGATGTTCCAGCGCCAGCGCCTCGATCTGGTCGTAGTCGACGTCAAGCGTGTCTTGCCGCACGCCATACTGGACGGCGTTGAACCACTTGCCCGACTGGTTGGGCTTGGCGCCGTGGGTCAGGTGCCCGCCTGCATCGAGGCTCATCCCGAGGATGGTGTCGCCGGGTTTCAGCAGCGCGGTGAACACGCCCTGGTTCGCCTGGCTGCCCGAATTCGGCTGCACGTTGGCAAAGCCGCAGCCAAAGAGCTGCTTGGCGCGGTCGATCGCCAGTTCCTCGGCGATGTCGACATACTGGCACCCGCCGTAATAGCGGCGGCCGGGATACCCCTCGGCATACTTGTTGGTCATGACCGAACCCTGCGCTTCCATCACGGCGGCAGAGACGATGTTCTCGGAGGCGATCAGCTCGATCTCGTCGCGCTGGCGGCCCAGCTCTGACGTGATCGCGCCGAAAAGCTCCGGGTCGCGGTCGGCAAGGCGTTCGGTAAAGAAGCCGTCGTCGCGGTGCGGTGCGTTCATGGGCCTTGGTCCCCCTTGAAAGGCTGTCTGGGATGCGCGGTATCTAAGGGAATCGCCGTGGCCATGAAAGGCTGAAAGCGGCAGATGTGGCGATCCGCGCGGCAGAGGACGACCTCGAGGGGCGCGGATCGGCGCTTGTGTTTCCAGATGTGACGCGGGATGACGTATGCGAAACCTTTCGGAAGGACCGAAATGGCCAACCGCCCCGCCATCGCCTTCGTGGCGAGCCAGGCCGAGATCGCGCAGCACGCCAAGGCCACCCTGGCCGAGGCGTATGGCGGTGTGACGCTGGACGAGGCGGACGTGATCGTGGCGCTGGGCGGCGACGGGTTCATGCTTCAGACCTTGCACGGCACCATGCATCTCGATGTGCCGGTCTACGGGATGAACCGGGGCACCGTCGGCTTTCTGATGAACGAGTTTCACGCCCATGACCTGTGGGACCGGCTGGAGGCGGCCGAGGAGACGGTCATCAACCCGCTGTCGATGACGGCGATGGGCATGGACGGGCAGGAACACGCGGCGCTTGCGATCAACGAGGTGTCGCTGCTGCGCTCTGGTCCGCAGGCGGCCAAGCTGAAGATCTCGGTCGATGGCCGCATCCGCATGGAAGAGCTGGTCTGCGACGGCGCGCTTCTGTCCACGCCCGCCGGATCGACGGCCTACAACTACTCGGCACACGGGCCGATCCTGCCCATCGACGCCGATGTTCTGGCGCTTACCGCGATGTCGGCGTTTCGCCCGCGTCGCTGGCGCGGCGCGCTGCTGCCCGACACCGCGCGGGTGCGGATCGACGTGCTGGAGCCGGAGAAGCGCCCGGTGATGGCCGATGCCGATGCGCGCAGCGTCGGCACCGTGGTGTCGGTCGAGATCATCAGCGACCCGGACGTGCGGCACCGGTTGCTGTTCGATCCCGGTCACGGGCTGGAAGAACGCCTGATCCGCGAGCAGTTCGTCTGACCAACCGCGCTTGAGGGGGCCGGCGCGCGGCGCTGTTCGCGGCATCCGCCGCGAAGACGCCCCGCCCGCCGTCCCGTCACGCCCCCTTGGGATACCCCAGCGTGCCCACGGCCGCGCGCACCTCGTCCAGAATCGCCGGATCGTCGATGGTCGCTGGCACCTTGAACTCGGCCCCGTCGCAAATCTGCACCATCGTCTTGCGCAGGATCTTGCCCGAACGGGTCTTGGGCAGCCGGTCGATCACCACGGCCAGCTTGAACGCCGCAACGGGCCCGATCTGATCGCGCACCATCGCCACGCATTCCTTCGCGATTTCCTCGTGCGGTCGGTTCACGCCCTTGGTCAGGCAGACGAAGCCCATCGGCAACTGCCCCTTCAGCTCATCCGCGACCCCGATCACGGCGCATTCGGCGACATCCGGGTGGTTGGCCAGGACTTCCTCCATCGCGCCGGTGGACAGCCGGTGCCCCGCGACGTTGATGACGTCATCGGTGCGCGCCATGATCCACAGATAGCCGTCCTCGTCCTTCATGCCCGCATCCCCCGTCTCGTAATAGCCGGGGAAGTGGTCGAGATACGCCTTGCGGAACCGGTCTTCGGCATTCCACAGCGTCGGCAGCGTGCCGGGGGGCAGCGGCAGCTTGACGGCGATGGCGCCCAGCGTGCCGGGCGCGACCTCGTGTCCCGCCTCGTCGAGGATCTGCACGTCCCACCCCGGCATCGGCACGGAGGGCGAGCCGATCTTGACCGGCAGCGCCTCGATCCCCATCGGGTTGGCGACGATGGGCCAGCCGGTTTCGGTCTGCCACCAGTGGTCGATCACCGGCACGCCCATAAGGTCCTGCGCCCATGTGATGGTGTCGGGATCGGCCCGTTCACCTGCGAGATACAGCGCGCGCAGGCACGAGATGTCGTAGGGCTTGAGGAATTCGCCCTTGGGGTCCTCGCGCTTGATCGCGCGGAAGGCGGTCGGCGCGGTAAAGAAGGACCGCACGTTGTGTTCCGAGATCACGCGCCAGAACGTGCCTGCGTCGGGCGTGCCGACCGGCTTGCCCTCGAACAGGACGCTGGTGTTGCCCGCGATCAGCGGCGCATAGCAGATGTAGCTGTGACCTACGACCCAGCCCACATCCGAGGCGGCCCAGAACACCTCGCCCGGATCGACGTTGAAGATGTTTTTCATCGTCCATTGCAAGGCCACAAGATGCCCCGCGGTCGGGCGCACGACGCCCTTGGGCTGGCCGGTAGTGCCCGAGGTATAGAGGACGTAGGCGGGGTGATCGCCCGGCACCGGGACGCAATCGGCATGGGGCGCATCGGCCGCGAAATCGGCCCAGTCGTGGTCGCGGCCTTCGGTCAGGTCCGCCATGCCCTGCGGGCGTTGCAGGATGACGCAGAACTCGGGTTTGTGCCGCGCCTGTTCGATGGCGCCGTCCAGAAGCGGTTTGTAGTGGACGACGCGCCCCGGCTCGATCCCGCAAGAGCCTGCGATGATGCATTTCGGTGTCGCATCGTCGATCCGGACGGCCAGTTCATGCGCCGCGAAGCCGCCAAAGACGACCGAGTGGATCGCCCCGATGCGAGTCGCGGCGAGCATCGCCACCACCGCCTCGGGGATCATCGGCATGTAGATGATGACGCGGTCGCCGACGCCGACACCCTGCGCCTGAAGCGCACCGGCAAGCCGCGCAACGCGGTCCTGAAGATCGGAATAGGTGATCGTCGCCTTGGTGTCCGTCACCGGGCTGTCGTAGATCAGCGCCGCCTGATCGCCGCGCCCGGCTTTGACGTGGCGGTCGACTGCATTCCAGCAGGTGTTGACCTTGGCATCGACGAACCATTCATAAAGCGGCGCGTTCTTGTCGAACAGCGCGCGGGACGGAGGCTCTACCCAGTCGATCACCTGCGCCTGTTCCATCCAGAACCCCTCGGGGTCGGATTTCCACGCTTCATAGACCTCGGCATACGTCGCCATGACCGCTCTCCTCCTCCGTCGTGACGGGTCAGGTGTAAGGCCCCGCTTGGCGGCGCGGCAAGCGTGTTAGCGCCGCACCCGGGCGCACCGGGCGCGAAATTTGCAGAATTCGGTGCCCGCTGTGCGGCTAGCTTTGCAAAGTCGGACACGCTTTGCCGCGCGCGCACCTGGCATGGGCCGTTTGCAAACCCGCTGTCGCGCCCAGCCCTCAGCCGTAATGTGCCACCGGCGTTCCGGCGAGGGCGGAGGTGTTCAGCAGCCCGCGCGCGGTGATCGACGGGGTCACGATATGGGCGCGGTTGCCCATGCCCATCAGGATCGGCCCGACCTCGAGACCGCGCGCCTTCATCTTGAGGATGTTGCGCACACCGGACGCGGCATCGGTCGAGGCGAAGACCAGCACGTTCGCGGGCCCCTGCAGACGCGCGTTCGGGAAGATGCGCGCGCGCAGTTCGGGGTCAAGCGCGGCATCGGCGTGCATCTCGCCCTCGTATGCGAAATCGCGGGGTGCGGCATCGAGCAGGTCGATCGCGGCCCGCATCCTGCGCCCGGAATCGATGTCGAGGTTGCCGAACTGCGAATGCGAGCACAGCGCGATGTTCGGGGAAAGGCCAAAGCGCCGGACGTGCCGTGCCGCGCCGATCACGGTTTCGGCGATCTCGGCGGGTGTCGGTTCGGGGTTCACCTGGGTGTCGGCGACGAACAGCGGCCCGTCTTCGAGGATGATTAGCGACAGGGCGCCCACGGGGTGCAACCCGTCGGTGGCGAGCACCTGGCTGACGTAGTTCAGGTGCCACAGATATTGTCCGAAGGTGCCGCAGATCAGGCTGTCGGCCTCGCCGCGATGCACCATCACCGCGCCGATGGCGGTGGTGTTGGTGCGCATGATCGCGCGCGCCAGATCGGGGGTCACGCCGCGCCGTTCCATCAGCCCGTGGTAGGTCGTCCAGTAGTCGCGGTAGCGCGGGTCGTTCTCTGGGTTCACCAGCTCGAAATCGGTGCCGGGGCGGATCGCGAGGCCGGCGCGCTCGGCGCGGGCCTCGATCACCTCGGGGCGGCCGATCAGGATCGGCACATCGGTGGTTTCCTCGATCATCGCGTTTGCGGCGCGCAGGACGCGTTCATCTTCGCCTTCGGTAAAGACGATGCGGCGGTTCGCGGTGGCGGCGGCCTCGAACACCGGGCGCATGATGAGGGCAGAGCGGAACACCGAGCCGTCGAGCTGCTTCTTGTAAGCGTCCAGATCGTCGATCTGGCGGGTCGCGACGCCGGTGTCCATCGCAGCGCGCGCCACGGCGCTGGCGACGACGCCCATCAGGCGCGGATCGAACGGCTTGGGGATCAGGTAGTCGCGCCCGAACGTCAGCTGCTCCCCCTGGTAGGCGGCGGCGGCCTCGGCGCTGGTGGTGGCGCGGGCCAGCGCGGCGATCCCCTCGATGCAGGCGATCTTCATCTCGTCGTTGATCGTCGTCGCACCGACGTCCAGCGCACCGCGAAAGATGAACGGAAAGCACAGCACGTTGTTGACCTGGTTCGGGTAGTCGCTGCGCCCGGTGGCGATGATCGCGTCGGGGGCCACGGCGCGCGCGGCATCGGGCATGATCTCGGGCGTGGGGTTGGCCAGCGCAAAGATGATCGGGCGCTCGGCCATGCGCGCGACCATGTCCGGGGTCATGACGTTCGGGCCGGAGAGGCCAAGGAACAGGTCGGCGCCGTCGATCACATCGGCCAGCGTGCGCGGACCGCCCGGCTGGGCATAGGCAGCCTTCTGCTCGGGCATATCCTCGGCGCGGCCCTCGTGGACCAGCCCGTGCAGATCGCACAGCCATACGTTCTTTCGCTGGACCCCAAGTTTCAGCAGCATGTCGAGGCAGGCGATGCCGGCGGCGCCGCCGCCCGTGGACACGATCTTGATATCGGCAAAGGCCTTGCCCGCGACACGCATGGCGTTCGTTGCGGCGGCGCCTACGACGATGGCGGTGCCGTGCTGGTCGTCGTGGAAGACGGGTATGTTCATCCGCTCGCGGCAGATCCGTTCGACGATGAAGCAATCGGGCGACTTGATGTCTTCAAGGTTGATCGCGCCGAACGTCGGCTCCAGCGCGCAGACGATGTCGGCGAGCTTTTCAGGGTCGGATTCGTCCAGTTCGATGTCAAAGCAGTCGATGTTGGCGAACTTCTTGAACAGGACCGCCTTGCCTTCCATCACCGGCTTGGACGCCAGTGCGCCGATGTTGCCAAGACCGAGCACCGCAGTGCCATTGGTGACGACGCCGACAAGATTGCCGCGCGTGGTGTAGCGCCGGGCGTTCTGCGGATCGTCCTTGATTTCAAGGCAGGCCTCGGCGACGCCGGGCGAATAGGCCAGCGCAAGGTCGCGGCCGTTCGCAAGCGGCTTGGTCGCCTGGATCTCCAGTTTGCCGGGCCTTGGGAATTCGTGATACCGCAGCGCCGTGTCGCGGAATGCGTCCTGCCTGAGATCGTTCGAGTTCATGGTTCCGCCCGATAGTTTAACGTTGAACGACTATCCCGCGCCCTGCGGGTCGCTGCAATCCCCATGCACATCGCCGATCTTGCCGGTCAAGCGTAAACGGGACGCGACGGGACACCTTGCCTTGCGCGCTGTTGCGAGACAGGCTTGACCGACTGGCCCTGAATGCTGGCCCTGGATGAAGGAACGCCTGCGATGTCATTGACGGAAGCCGCCCGCGCGGTGCGGGACCGCGCCTATGCGCCGTATTCCAACTTCAAGGTCGGCGCGGCGATCCTGGGCGCCAACGGCAAGGTCTATGTCGGCTGCAACGTCGAGAATGTCGCCTATCCCGAAGGCACCTGCGCCGAAGCGGGGGCGATCGCGGCGATGATCGCCGATGGCGAGACGGTGATCGCAGAGGTCGCGGTGATCGCCGACAGCCCCGATCCTGTGCCGCCCTGCGGCGGCTGCCGCCAGAAGCTGGCGGAATTCGCCGGGCCGTTGGCACAGATCACCATGGCCACCACCGACGGCGCCGAGACGCGCGCCGCCATCGCCGACCTGATCCCCGGCGTGTTCGTGCGCGCGCACATGGACAAGGGCTGACCTTGGACGCCCGGACGGTCCTGTCGGCCCTGCGCGCGGGCAAGGCGCTGACCGCAGACCAGATCGGCTGGTTCGCGCGCGGGCTGGCGGATGGCGGCGTGACGGATGAACAGGCCGGGGCCTTTGCCATGGGCGTGTGCACGCGCGGCCTGCGGCCCGAGGCGCGGGTCGCCCTGACGCTGGCGATGCGCGACAGCGGGCAGGTGCTGCGCTGGGATATGCCGGGGCCGGTGATCGACAAGCATTCCACCGGAGGCATCGGCGATTGCGTGTCGCTGCTGCTGGCGCCTGCGCTGGCGGCGCTGGGCACCTATGTTCCGATGATCTCGGGGCGCGGGCTTGGTCATACCGGCGGCACGCTGGACAAGCTGGAATCGATCCCGGGGCTGAAGGTCGAGGCGGACGAGGCGCGGTTTCGCCGGATCGTGGAGCAGGCGGGCTGCGCCATCGTCGCCGCCAGTGCCGACATCGCGCCCGCCGACAAGCGCCTCTACGCGGTGCGCGACGTGACCGGGACGGTCGACAGCCTCGATCTCATCACAGCGTCGATCCTGTCCAAGAAGCTGGCGGCGGGGCTCGAGGCGCTGGTGCTGGACGTCAAGCTGGGATCGGGCGCCTTCATGCAGACGATGGACGACGCCGTGGCATTGGCCGAGGCGCTGGTCTCGACCGCGAACGGGGCAGGGTGCCGGACATCGGCGCTCATCACCGACATGAACCAGCCGGTCGCACCGTCAGCGGGCAACGCGCTTGAGGTGATGGAGGTGATGCAGGCGCTGACCGAGGGCGATCCGGCCTCGGCGCTGTGCGATCTGACCGCGGATCTGGGGGGAGAGTTGTTGCGGCTTGCGGGCATGGCGGACGACCGGCGCGAAGGCGCGGCGCTGATCCTGCAGACCATCGCCAGCGGCGCTGCCGCCGAACGCTTTGGCAAGATGGTGTCCGAGATGGGCGGCCCTGCCGATTTCGTGGACCGCTGGCGCGACCGCCTGCCGGGCGCGCGCGTGCAGGTGGCCATCGCGGCGACGCGGCGCGGCTATGTCACCGCCATCGACGGGCGCGCGTTGGGCGAGGCGGTGGTGCGGCTGGGCGGGGGGCGGCTGCGCCCCGGCGACCGCATCGATCCTTCTGTCGGGCTGTCGTCCATCGTCGGGCTGGGCGACGAGGTTGCGCCCGGCGATCTGCTCGCGATGGTCCACGCGGCAAGCGAACAGGATGCAGAGGCGGCGGCGGATGCGGTGGCATACGCGATCATCCTTGGCGATACGCTGCCCGACCTGCCGCCGATCACCTACCGGAGCGTCTGCTGATGGCCCGCGCGTTTCTGATCGTGCTCGACAGCGCCGGGTGCGGCGGCGCGCCCGATGCAGAGGCTTTCGGCGACGCGGGCGCGAACACGCTGGCGCATATCGCGCAGGCTTGTGCGCGGGGCGACGCGGAACAGGGGCGCAGCGGTCCGCTCCACCTGCCCAACATGGACGGCATGGGGCTGGGGGCGGCGATCCGGCTGGCCTCGGGGGATGCGACGCCGGGGCTGGATGCCGTGCCGCGGGGCGCTTGGGCGGCGGCGACCGAGTTGTCGCAAGGCAAGGACACGCCATCGGGGCACTGGGAACTGGCGGGGGTGCCGGTGCCGTGGGACTGGCACTATTTCCCGCAGGCGACCCCGGCCTTTCCCGCCGATCTGGTGGCAGAGGTCTGCACGGCAGCAGGCACCGACAACATCCTTGGCAACTGCCACGCCTCGGGCACGGTCATCATCAACGATCTGGGGGACGAGCATATCCGCAGCGGTTGGCCGATCTGCTACACTTCCGCCGACAGCGTGTTCCAGATCGCGGCGCATGAGGACAGCTTCGGGCTGGATCGCTTGTATGCGCTGTGCAGGGCGCTGGCGCCGACGCTGCACGAGATGAAGGTCGGGCGGGTGATCGCGCGGCCCTTTGTCGGCTGTCCCGAAGGCGGGTTTACCCGCACTGCCAACCGCAAGGACTTTGCCATCGCGCCGCCAAGCCCCACGCTCTGCGACTGGGTGCAAGCGGCACAAGGTTCGGTTCATGCAATCGGAAAGATCGGTGACATCTTCTCGATGCGGGGAATCGACGACGTGACGAAGGGCGACGATGCCGCCCTTTTCCAACATCTGGTGGACGCGGCAGGCCGCGCGGCGCCGGGCAGCTTGACCTTTGCCAACTTCGTTGAGTTCGACAGCCTGTATGGCCACCGCCGCGACGTGTCCGGTTATGCCCGCGCGCTTGAATGGTTCGATCAATCGCTGCCGCGTTTCCTCGGGCGCCTGCGCCCCGGCGATCTGGCGATCCTGACCGCTGACCACGGCAACGATCCCACATGGCGCGGCACCGACCACACCCGCGAGCGGGTGCCGGTGCTTGTGCACGGGGCCGACTTGGGCGAGGTAGGTCTGATAAATTTCGCCGACGTGGCCGCGACGCTTGCTCACCACCTTGGCCTTTCCGAACGAGGAGCCGGACGGAGTTTCCTATGAGCCACCGCGCAACGCCCAAGGTCGAACTGCACCTGCACCTCGAAGGTGCCGCCCCGCCGCGCCTGATCGCCGACATGGCCAAGGAGAGGGGCATCAACCTCAACGGCGTCTTCGCCGAGGACGGCAGCTATGCCTACCGCGACTTCTGGCACTTTCTCGAGGTCTACGAGGCCGCTACCAGCGTTCTGACCAGCCCCGAGGATTACCAGCGCCTGACCCGCGCCGTCTTGGCCGAAAGCGCCGCGCAGGGCGTGATCTACACCGAGGCGTTCCTGTCGCCCGATTTCTGCGGTGGCCGCGATGTGGGCGCGTGGAAGGAATACCTGCATGCCATCCGCGAGGCGGCCGAGGCGGCAGAGCGGCAGGACGGCATCACGATGCGCGGCATCGTCACCTGCATCCGCCATTTCGGCCCGGACAAGGCCAGGGAAACCGCGCGCTGCGCCGCCGAGACGATGGGCGATTTCCTGACCGGGTTCGGCATCGCGGGAGACGAGAAATCGGGGCAGGCCCGCGACTTCGACTACGCCTTCGACATGGCGCGCGAGGCGGGGCTGCGGCTGACCGCCCATGCGGGCGAATGGCGCGGCCCCAAGGGCATCGTCGCGACGCTGGATCATCTGAAACCGGAGCGGCTGGGCCACGGCGTGCGCGCCATCGAGGATCCCGAACTGGTCGACCGCATCGCCGCCGAGGGCATCGTTCTAGAGGTGTGCCCGGGGTCGAACGTGACGCTGGGCGTCTATCCCGACTGGCAGCGGCATCCGGTCCAGCTTTTGCGCGAGGCGGGGGTGAAGGTGACCGTATCGACCGACGATCCGCCGTTCTTCCACACCACGATGACCCGGGAATTCGACATGCTGGCTGACACCTTCGGCTGGGAGGATGCCGATTTCCTCGACCTCAACCGCACTGCGATGAACGCCGCCTTCTGCGACGAGACCACGCGCGCCGCCAAGCTGAAAATCCTGGAAGGGGCCGCCTGACATGACCGATCACCTGACCGTCGTCACGCACCCGCTGGTCCAGCACAAGCTGACCATCATGCGGGACAAGGACACGCCAACGGCCGTCTTCCGCCAGCTTCTGCGCGAGATCAGCCAGCTGCTCGCCTACGAAATCACGCGCGAGTTGCGGATGACGACCAAGCGGATCGAGACCCCGCTGGAGCCGATGGACGCGCCCACGCTCGACGGCAAGAAGCTGGCGCTGATCTCGATCCTGCGGGCGGGCAACGGCTTGCTGGACGGAGTGCTGGAACTGATCCCCTCCGCGCGGGTCGGCTTTGTCGGCCTCTACCGCGACGAGGAGACGCTGCAACCCGTGCAGTATTACTTCAAGGTGCCCGAGGGGCTGAACGACCGGCTGGTGATCGCGGTCGATCCGATGCTCGCCACCGGTAACTCCTCTGCCGCCGCCGTGGACTTGCTGAAAGGGGCGGGCGCGACGGATATCCGGTTCCTGTGCCTTCTGGCCGCACCCGAGGGCGTCGCGCGGATGAAAGAGGCGCATCCCGATGTGCCCATCGTCACCGCAGCCCTCGACAGTCATCTGAATGAAAAGGGTTATATCGTGCCCGGCCTTGGCGATGCAGGCGACCGGATGTTCGGCACGAAATAGTCCGCCGCTCGGGCCGCCCCTTTACGGATAGGGGGGGATCGGGCACACTCACACCAGATTTTGTGTGGGGGCACATATGACGATTCTCTTGCGCCGCGTTTTCCTTGCCGCCGCCCTGTCCGCTGTCACTGCCTTGCCGGTGGCAGCGCAGAACCGTTCGATAGATCAGGCCGACACCCCGGCCGAATTGCCGCCGTCCAGCTTTGACGGGCGCCAGTATGTCGACAGCCGCGGTTGCGTCTATATCCGCGCCGGGTTCGACGGCAACGTCACCTGGGTGCCGCGCGTCACGCGCGGTCGGCAAGTGGTGTGCGGCTTCCAGCCGACATTCCCGAACGGGACGACGACCGCGCAGGCTCCGCGCCAGACCGCACCGGCCCAGCAGCCCCGCGTGGTGCAGGCGCCGCCGCCCGCCGCCCAGCCGCGAGGCGTGGCGCCGTCCTCGGGTCAGAATTATGTCTCCCTGCCGCCGCCCCAGCCGACCGGCCCGGCGCCGCAGCAGCCGACCTATGCCCCCGCACCCCGGCAAACCGGTGGCGGCAGCGGGGCGTGCCCCAACGTGGCCGGGATCTCTGGTCAGTACCTGCAACGCAACGGGCGCTATGCCGTGCGCTGTGGTCCGCAGGCCGAAGACCCCTATTCCGGGCGGGCGGGGGCGCAGCTTCGGGTGCCCGATGCCAGCGCCGTGCAGGTCCCGAACGGCTACAAGGCCGCATGGACCGACGATCGGCTGAACCCCAATCGCGGCGTCCAGACGCTGACCGGCAATGCGCAGATGACTCTGGTCTGGACCCAGGAGGTGCCGCGCCGCCTTGTAGAGCGGGGGACGGGGCGCGATTTCACCGCGCTTTACGCCAACATGCGGCCCACCGGCGCGCAGAAGGTGCCCGGTCAGCGCGTCACCATCGTGACGCCGAACGGCAACCGCAGCTATGTCATCGTCGCCAATCGCGCCGACGCAGCGCCCGGGTCCAATGTGCGGTACTCAACCAAGAACATCGGCCAGTAACCGCCTGTCAGACAGCGTTCCGGCAAGGTCCCGCGCGTGTGATGCAGCGTGACTTGCCAGACCGACCAGAACGCGTATGACAGAGCTGTGACGCCCGCCGCGCCCGGGCCACACGAGTTTCAGTGAATTTGGCGAAGCGATCCGCCATCCCCCGCGTCGGGCTTTCGGGAGCTTGCCCGCGCAATTCCACCTTAACAGCAAAAAGCCTCCGGAGAGGCCTCGCCGAAAGGCGGGGCCTTTTCCCGTATCAGTCGAAGCAGATGGCCTGAAGGCTGATCCAAAGATCGTCGGGCAGGATTTGCCCCGCCATCGGGTCCCGGCCCGGGTCGCCCTCGGTCAATGCCGTGGCGAGTGGATCGTCTGACGGCAGCGCGCCCGCGAATGGCGACGAGGGCAGGCCGACCGCCTCGAACTGGGCGATCAGCGCATCTGGCGCCAGATCGGAGGGCGCGGACGTCACCAGCGTGTCCACATGGTCCCGCAGCGCATTGCCCGGAACGTCGCCCGAGGTCAGCAGACGGAACGCCGTCACCGGCCCCTGATCTTCAAGCAGGCGGGCGAGCGGGTCGCGCGCCGCCGCCCGCAGGTCTTCGGCCAGAACGAACCCGGCCAGAACCTCGGGGTCTTCCCAGCGTTCCACCAGATCGCGGTTCAGCACGATGATACCGCCCGGCAGATGCACGGCGCTGTCGATGCCGCCCCTGACGACGACAATGCGCCCGGGCCGCCCGCCGCGCAGACGCGCCTGCAGCGCCGCCAGCGCCTGTGTGCCAAGGCGCGACGTGCAGGGTGCGCCGGTGAAGCTTTCCATGCTGGACAGAAGCCGCGCGCCGATATCAATCCGCTGCGATGCCGGGACCACGGAGACAGCGTTGCGCACCAGCGCATCCGGCAGCCAGAAGACACCAAGGCCGAGGATCGCCAGAAGGCTTGCCCCCGCGACCGCCAGCCGAAGCCGTCCGCGCCGGGGGCGCCTGCGCGCCACGGCCCGGCGCACCTGTTCGATGGCCGCGACCATCGTTTCGTCCTCGATCTCGAGTTCCTCGGCCGAATCGGGGCCGGGCGCGTAGATCGCGGGCGGTCCCGCCTCGCCCCGCAATTCGATCGCGGCGAGCGACCAGTGCACCAGCGCCCGCTCTGCGGTGTCACTGATCGTCAGCGTCGCATCGCCAAGCGAGACGATCACGTCGCGCCGCTGATCCTCGGCCCCCGCCCGCCAGAGGCCGGACGCTTCGAGGCGCTGGTATCCAGTAAGCGCCGTCATGGATGATCCACTGTCTGCCCGCGCATGTTCTTGGTGTTTCCCGGCATCCTAGCGCATGAGGGCGGCAAGCGGTATAGCCGCTAAAGCGCCTTTGCTTTCGCCCGCAGCGCGAATTTCTGGATCTTGCCGGTCGATGTCTTGGGCAACTCTTCGAACACGACGCGCTTGGGGGTCTTGAACCCTGCCAGCCGCTCCCGGCAGAAGGCGATCAGGTCTTCTTCTGCCACCTGCTGCCCCTCCTTCACTTCGACGAAGGCGCAAGGCACCTCGCCCCATGTCTTGTCCGGCTTGGCGACCACGGCGCAGAGCAGCACGGCGGGGTGATGCATCAGCCGGTCCTCGATCTCGACCGATGACACGTTCTCGCCGCCCGAGATGATGATGTCCTTCGCGCGGTCGGTGATCTTGATGTAGCCATCGCCGTGCAGGAACGCGATGTCGCCGGACCGGAACCAGCCGCCCTTGAACGCCTCGGCGGTGGCCTCGGGGTTCTTGTAGTAGCCTTTCATCGTGGCATTGCCGCGCATGACGATCTCGCCCGTGGTGGCCGCGTCGCGCGGCACTTCGGCATCGTTCTCGCCGTGCACGGTGATCGCCTCCATCATCGGCATCACGACACCCGTGCGCGCCTTGATCTCGGCGCGCTCGTTTGTCGGAAGCGCGTCCCATTCAGGCTTCCAGGTGCAGTCGGTTGCGGGTCCGTAAACCTCGGTCAGCCCGTAGACCTGCGTGACGTTGAAGCCCAGCGGCTCGAACGCCTTGAGCGTCGCGGCAGGGGGCGGCGCACCGGCGGTGAACACCTCCACCACATGGTCGAACGCGCGCCGGTCGTCCGGCTTGGCGTTGATGATCGCGTTCAGCACGATGGGCGCGCCGCCGAAATGGGTCACGCCCTCGTCCGCGATGGCGCCGTAGATCGCGCGCGCGGTGATGTCGCGGCAGCACACCGTGGTGCCAAGCAGCAGCGGCACCATCCAGGGATGGGTCCAGCCGTTGCAATGGAACAGCGGCACGATGGTCAGGTAGACAGGGTAGAGCTGCATCCGCCACGAGATCAGGTTGCCCATCGTCGCCAGATATGCGCCCCGGTGGTGATAGACGACGCCCTTGGGCCGCCCGGTGGTGCCCGAGGTATAGTTGAGCGCAAGACTCTCCCACTCGTCCTGCGGCATGATCCATTCGAAGCCGGGATCGCCCTCCGCCACCAGCGCCTCATAGGTCATGTGCCGCCCGCTCGCAGGGAACCCCGCCGCCTCGTCCGGCACCTCGACCAGCAGCGGCATGGGGCCGTCCATCAGGGCAAGCGCCTCTTCTGCCATGCCAAGCTGCGCCGCATCGACAAGGACCACCTTCGCGCCGCCATGCGACAGGATGTAGGCGACCGTGTCGGCATCAAGCCGGGTGTTGATCGCGTTCAGCACCGCGCCCGCAGCAGGTACCGCCCAGGTCGCCTCGACCTGCGGCGCGACGTTCGGCAGGATCGTCGCGACCACGTCGCCGGGGGCCACGCCTCGCGCCGCCAGCGCCGAGGCCAGCCGCGTCACACGGGCGAGGTGCTCGGCGTAAGTCCAGCGCCGCGCTCGGTCGACCAGCGCCGTGCGCTCCGGGGCCAGCAGGGCCGCCCGCCGCAAATGCGACAACGGCGTCAGCGGCACATGGTTCGCCGCGTTCCGTTCCAGCCCGGTCTCGTCCGCCATCCAGCCCATGCCTGCGCCTCCCCACGCCTTCGTCAGAGCCACAGTAGATACCGGCTGCACCGGAAATGAAAAGCGCGGGGTTCCCCGGGCCGCCCCCGCGCCGTATCACTTTGGCAAACGTGGGGGCGGGCATGAAGCTGACGATCGTGACGACGATGCGCAACGAGGCGCCCTATGTGCTGGAATGGGTCGCCTATCACCGCTTGATCGGCGCCACCGACATCCTTGTCTATTCCAACGACTGCGAGGACGGCACCGACACCATGCTCGACCGTCTCGCGGCGCGGGGCGAGGTTATCCACGTCCGCAATGACGAGATCGGCAAGAAGGGCATCCAGTGGTCCGCCCTCGACCGTGCGGGCAGCCATCCCGCCGTGACCGGCGCCGACTGGCTGCTGGTCAGCGACATCGACGAGTTCGTGAACATCAAGGCCGGGGAGGGCACCTTCGCCGATCTGGTCGCGGCGGTGCCCGCGGCGCAGGCGATCGCGCTGACATGGCGGCTGTTCGGATCGTCGCACCGGATCGAGATCTCGGATCGCCCCGTCATCGAGGACTACACCCTTGCCGCGCCGATCCCCTGCCACGCGCCCTGGCAGGCCAGCCAGTTCAAGACGCTGTTCCGCAACGACGGCAGCTACGGCAAGCTGGGCGTGCACCGCCCGAAGGCGCCCAGGGCCGATGCACGCGACACGGTGGTCTGGACAAACGGGTCGGGCGTGCGAATGCCGCCCGACTTTGCTACGGTGGCGACCGTGACCTACGGCGCGCTCGCCGGGTACGAGCTGGTCCAGCTGAACCATTATTCGGTGAAATCGGCCTTTGCCTTCCTGGTCAAGGCGGCACGCGGCCTGCCGAACCGAACGCAAAAGGCTATCGACATCGGCTACTGGTCAGACCGCAATTTCAACACGGCGGAGGACCGCAGCATCCTGCGCCACCTTCCAGCGCTGCTGGCGCGGCTCGCGGACTTGAGGACAGATCCCGCGCTCGCATCCCTGCACGATGCCGGGCTTGACTGGCACCGAACGCAGGCCGCCGTCGCCTTCGACACTCTGGAAGGGCTTCAGCTCGTCACGCGCTGCGCCGGGACCGAGCGGCACGACATCGACCAAGGGCTCGCCGCAACACTGTTGCGGAAGCGGATCGCCCTGCGCGCCCGGCTGCAAAAGGACAACGAGGCGTAGGGCGGGGAACGCCGCTTGCGGGCATTGAGCCCGCTGCACGGCGTGCGAGACGTTCCCTCTCGCGCTCTCCCGAGTATTTCGGGACCAAAGATGAAACGCTTTGCTCCATATTCATCTTTGGTCCTCAAATACCTCTGGGGGGTCCGGGGGGCAAAGCCCCCCGGCCGGATCGGGCGCGCAGCGCCCGACAACTCTCAGGCGGCGTGTGCCGCCTCGGGTCCGAAGCGGCCATAGAAGGTCTCACCCTTCTCTGCCATTTCGCGCAACAGGTCCGGCGCGGTGAAGCGCGGGCCATGGGCGGAGGTCAGACGGTCGCAGATCTCGACCGCCTTGGCTGCGCCGATGATGTCCAGCCACGAGAACGGGCCGCCCGACCAGGGCGCGAAGCCCCAGCCGAGGATCGCGCCGACATCGCCCTCGCGGATGTCCATCAGCACGCCGTCTTCCAGCGCGCGCACCGCTTCAAGTACCTGTGCCATGAGCAGACGGTGTTGCACCTCGGTCACCTCGGGCTGGTCGTCCTTCACCGCGTAGCGTGCGCCCAGACCGGTCCAGAGACCGTCGCGCTTGCCCTTGTCGTCGTAGGCATAGAACCCCGCGCTCGACTTGCGGCCCAGGCGGCCCTCGTCCGCCATCCAGAACAGCACCTCGTCCACGGCGCTGTCGGGATAGGCGTCGCCCATCGCGGCCTTGGTCGCCTTGGCGATCTTCACGCCAAGGTCGATCGAGGTCTCGTCGACCAGTTGCAGCGGACCCAGTGGCATCCCCACCAGTTTGGCCGCGTTCTCGATCAGCGGCGGCGTGACGCCTTCGGACACCATCCGCACGCCTTCGTTGATGTAGGGGATGATACAGCGATTGGCGTAGAAGAACCGCGCGTCGTTCACCACGATGGGCGTCTTGCGGATCTGGCGCACGTAGTCGAGCGCCTTGGCCACCGCGCGGTTGCCGGTTTGCTGGCCGCGAATGATCTCGACCAGCATCATCTTGTCGACGGGCGAGAAGAAGTGGATGCCGATGAACTGCTCGGGGCGCTTTGACGCCTTGGCAAGGTCCGAGATCGGCAGGGTCGAGGTGTTGGTGGCGAAGATGCAGTCGTCGCCGATGACGGCCTCGACGCCTCTGGTGACCTCGGCCTTGATCGACGGGTCCTCGAACACTGCCTCCACGATCAGGTCGCAGCCTTTCAGTGCATCGTATTCCGTCGTGGCGGTGATCCGGCCCAGCACTTGCGCCTTCTTCTCCTCGGTCACCTTCTTGCGGCTGATGCCCTTGTCGAGAAGGTCTGCGGAGTAGGATTTGCCCTTGTCCGCCGCCTCCTGTTTCTGGTCGATCAGCACCACCTCGATCCCGGCCAGCGCCGAGACGTAGGCGATGCCCGCGCCCATCATGCCCGCGCCCATGATGCCGACTTTCCTGACCCGCTGGTCGGGCGCGTCGGGGCGGTTTGCACCTTTCTCAAGCGCGCCCTTGTTGACGAACAGCGACCGGATCATCGCGCCCGAGGACGGGTTCATCATGACGGACGTGAACCAGCGCGCCTCGATCCGCAGGGCGGTGTCGAAATCGACCATCGCGCCTTCGTAGACCGCAGACAGCAACGCCTTGGCCGCCGGGTAGACGCCCTTGGTCTTGCCGTGGACCATCGCGGATGCGCCGACGAAGGTCATGTAGCCCGCCGGGTGATAGGGCTCGCCGCCGGGCATCTTGTAGCCCTTGGCATCCCACGGCTTGACGATGTCGGCGTCCTTGGCCGACAGCACCCAGTCGCGTGCTGCGGCAACGGGGTCTGCGACGACCTCGTCGATGATCCCCGCCGATTTCGCCTTGGCAGGCTCGCTCAGCTTGCCTTCCAGGAGGAAGGGCGACGCGCCCATCGCGCCCAACTTGCGCACAAGGCGCGTGGTCCCGCCCGCGCCGGGGAAGATGCCGACCTGGATTTCCGGCAGGCCGATCTTGGCCTTGGGGTCGTCCTTGGCAAAGATCCGGTGCGTCGCCAGCGGGATCTCCAGACCGATGCCCAGCGCGGTGCCGGGCAGGGCGGCGGCGATCGGCTTGCCACCCTTGTTGGTCTTGGGGTCCATGCCCGCGCGCTCGATCTTCCGCAACACGCCGTGCATCTGCATGATGCCGTCGAACACGCCCTTGGCCGGGTTGTCGCCCGCGCTGTCCTTGAGGCTGGCCAGAACGTTCAGGTCCATCCCGGCGGCGAAATTGTCCGCCTTGCCCGAGGTGATGACGATGCCCTTCACGGCATCGTCCGCAAGGGCGGCGTCGATATGGCCGTCGAGCGTGCGCAGGGCATCGAAGCTCAGCACGTTCATCGACTTGCCGGGCACGTCCCAGGTGATGAGGGCAACGCCGTCGTCGCCGGTGGTCATCGTGAAATCAGTCATGGTGATGTCTCCCTGGCGTTGGTTTACACGCGCTCGATGATGGTGGCGGCACCCATGCCGGACGCGACGCACAGCGTGGCAAGTCCGACGCCCTTGCCGGACCGCTCCAGCTCGTCGAGCAGCGTGCCGAGGATGATCGCGCCGGTGGCGCCCAAGGGGTGGCCCATCGCGATGGACCCGCCGTTCACGTTCACCTTGTCATGATCGACGTCGAAGGCCTGCATGAAGCGCAGGACAACGGCCGAGAACGCCTCGTTCACCTCGAACAGGTCGATGTCGCCGATCTCCATGCCGTGATCGGCAAGGATCTTCTGCGTGGCGGGCACCGGTCCGGTCAGCATGATCGTCGGATCGGTGCCGATCTTGCAGGTCGCGCGGATGCGGGCGCGGGGCTTCAGCCCGTATTTCTCGCCGAATTCCTTGGACCCGATCAGGATGCCTGCCGAGCCGTCGACGATGCCGCTGGAGTTGCCCGCGTGGTGGACGTGGTTGATCCGTTCCAGATGCGGGTACTTCATCAGCGCGATCTGGTCGAAGCCGGGCATCACCTCGCCCATGTCCTTGAACGACGCCTTGAGGCCGCCCAGCGACTGCATGTCGGTGCCGGGGCGCATGTATTCGTCGGTGTCGAGGATCGGCAGGCCGTTCACGTCGCGCACGGTCAGGACCGACTTGCCGAAGCGGTTGTCATCCCAGGCCGCCTTTGCCCGGCGCTGCGATTCCACCGCCAGCGCATCGACGTCATCGCGCGAGAACCCGTATTCCGTCGCGATGATGTCGGCCGAGATGCCTTGCGGGACGAAATAGCTGTCCATCGCGACGGAGGGATCGACCGCGATCGCCGCGCCGTCCGACCCCATCGCCACGCGGCCCATCATCTCGACACCGCCCGCGACATAGGCCGACCCGGCGCCGCCCTTGACCTGGTTTGCCGCCAGGTTCACCGCCTCGAGGCCGCTGGCGCAGAAGCGGTTGATCGACAGCCCCGGCACCTGCTCGTCGAAGTCCGAGGCCAGCACGGCGGTCCGCGCCAGGCAGCCGCCCTGTTCCTTGACCTGGGTGGCATTGCCCCAGATCACGTCTTCGATCGCCTTGGTGTCCAGATCGTTGCGCTCTTTCAGCGCGTTCAGAACGGTCGCGGACAGGCGCACGCTGGTCACTTCATGCAGCGCGCCATCCTTGCGGCCCTTGCCGCGCGGGGTGCGGACGGCGTCGTAGATATAGGCTTCGGTCATGTCTGTCTGCCTTTCGGTCTCAGGCCCGGTCCGACGGATTGCCGGGCATCAGGTCATAGGGGTGTTTCCAGCCGGGGGTCTCTGACAGGCGTGTCAGCCAGGCATCGATATGCGGCCAGTCGGCGCGGTCGAAGCCGAAGGGTTCGGGGTAGTAGAGGTAGGCACAGCACGAGAGGTCGGCGTTGGTGATGCCGTCGCCGACGATCCAGTCGCGGCCCGCAAGATGCCCGTTCAGCACGTCATAGGCGGCCTTGAGACGGCCCTGAAGAAAGCCGATCACTTCGGCCGGGCGCTTGTCCTCGGGCAGGAAGTTCATCAGGAACCGGGTCACGCCCGCCTGGCTGGACAGCTTGTGATTGTCCCACAGCACCCAGCGCAGAACCTCGTAACGGTCGTTGCCGCTTCCGCCAAACTTGCCGGATTTGTCGGTGACGTATTGCTGGATCGCGCCCGACTGCGTCAGCCGCAGATCGCCGTCGACCATCACCGGGGCCTCGCCCATCGGGTTCACCGTCGCGCGGAAGTCGGGGCTGCGGGTCTCGCCCTTGAAGAAATCGACGAAGGCCGGCTCCCAGTCGAGGCCGGAAAGCTCCAGCGCAAGCGCCGCCTTGTAGGCGTTTCCGGATTCGCCGAAGCAATAAAGCTTGATGGTCATGCGCGTGCCTCCCTGCTGCGCCGCGCCCTGTGGCACGCGGTTAACTTGAGTATTTTTTCCAAGAAGAAAAAGGGGTCTCACGAAGTAACGGTGCGTTAAACCTAGCGCCCTAGCATGACAGGCGCGGTACAGGCTGGAGAGCCGATGACCGCCCAAGGAGAAGCCCCGCCGCGCGCAAGGTTATCTGCAACGGGCCGGACCACGTGGCGGGGTCATCCTCGCGCCCGGCTTCTTCTTGGCACAAATACTCTCGCCGAAGGCGTTCCCGGCCAGACATGCGCGCCGCCGCCGGGCAGAGGCGCGCCGTCAGTCGCGCACGATCTTGCGCGCGATCAGTTCCTTCATGATCTCGTTGGTGCCGCCATAGATCCGCTGCACCCGCGCGTCCGTCCACATCGGGCCGATGTCGTACTCGGCCATGTAGCCGTAACCGCCATGCAGTTGCAGGCACTCATCCAGCACCTCCATCTGGGTGTCGGTGATCCAGTATTTCGCCATCGCGGCCTTTTCGACCGACAACGCGCCGCGCAGATGTTCGGCCATGCAGGCGTCAAGGAAGGTGCGGGCGACGGTGGTCTTGGTCTGAACCTCGGCCAGCTTGAAGCGGGTGTTCTGGAACTGCGTCAGCGGGCCGCCAAACGCCTCGCGTTCCTTGGCGTAGCGGATCGTGCGTGTCACCGCGCCCTCCATCGCGCCGACGGCACCGCAGGCGATGATGAGCCGTTCCTGCGGGAGCTGCTTCATCATCTGGTAGAAGCCTTGGCCTTCATCGCCGCCAAGCACGTTCTCGGGCGGGACCGCGACATTGTCGAAGAACAGCTCGGACGTGTCCGACGCATGCAGGCCGATCTTGTCGAGGTTGCGCCCGCGCGCGAAGCCCTCGGCGTCGTCGGTTTCCACCACCACCAGCGATGTGCCTTTCGCGCCGGCGCTGGGGTCGGTCTTGCAGGCGACGATGACAAGGTTGGCGTGCTGGCCGTTGGTGATGAAGATCTTCTGCCCCGACACCCGGTAGACATTGCCGTCGCGGATCGCGCGGGTCTTGATCGACTGCACGTCCGACCCCGCACCGGGTTCGGTCATCGCGAGCGCGCCGACCATCTCGCCGCTGGCCATCTTTGGCAGCCAGCGCTGTTTCTGTTCCTCGGTGCCGTAGGCGAGGATGTAATGCGCGACGATGCCCGAATGGATACCGACGCCCCAGCAGGCGAGGTTGGCGCGGGCCGCTTCCAACAGGATCACCGCCTCGTGCCCGAAGTCACCGCCCGCGCCGCCGTATTCCTCGGGGATGGACGGGCACAGAAGGCCAAGTTGCCCGGCCTCGCGCCAGATGCCGGGGTCCATCTGGCCTTGGGCGTTCCATTCGGGCAGCCGCGCGACCCAGGTGTCGTTGAGGAATTTCGCCGTCATGGCGGCCAGCATCGTATGCTCGTCGGTCATCCAGCCTTGCGGGGTCATGTCGTTCATCGGGGTCCCTCCCTCGGTCACCGTTTGCGCTTGTCGATCTCGGCGTTGAACAGGCGCAGGCGGTGGGTCAGCTTGTCGCTGTCGGTGATGCTGTCGAAATGCTCGAACAGGAACGACAGTGCCTCGCCCTCGTCCAGTCCGGCCTCTTTCGCGAAGCCGCGCAGGCGGCGATAGCCGTCCTCGGTCATCGCGACGGGAAAGCGGCGGGTCAGGCGAAAGCGTTTGGGCATGTCTGCTCCCTCATGCGAAAACGGGCGGCCAGTGGGGCCGCCCGGTCACAGTATTCGCAGGGCCGTGCGGTTGCACGCCCCATCGGATCAGAAGTTCGCGGCGTCCAGTTGCATGACCGGGTCCGCGCCGCTTTCGATGCGCGCCAGATGGGTCGCCGTCGCGGGCAGTTGCCGCGCCATGTAGTAGCGCCCCGTTGCGATCTTGGTGCGGTGGAAATCTTCGTCCGCCGTGCCGTCCTTGAGCGCCTCGTAGGATGCTTTCGCCATCCGCGACCACATCAGGCCAAGGCAGACATGGCCGAACAGGTGCATGAAGTCGTAGCTGCCCGACAGCGCCGCGTTGGGGGTCTTCATGCCGTTCTGCATGAAGAACATGCCGGCTTGCTGAAGCTCTTTCGACGCTTTCTTGAGCGGGTCGAGGAAGTATTCCTTCAACTCGCCATGCTCTTCGCTCTCCTTGATGAAGTCCTTCACCATGTCGAAGAACGCCATCACGGTCTTGCCGTTGTTCAGCGCCAGCTTGCGGCCGACGAGGTCAAGCGACTGGATGCCGTTGGTGCCCTCGTAGATCATCGTGATCCGGGCATCGCGAACGAACTGTTCCAGACCCCATTCGCGGGTAAAGCCTGACCCGCCAAGCGTCTGCTGCGCCAGAACGGTGGTTTCGAAGCCCTTGTCGGTCAGGAAACCCTTGATGACGGGGGTCAGCAGGGAAATCATCTGCTCGGCCTGATCGTCCTTGGCGCGGTGGCTGCGGTCGATCATCTCGGCGCCCCAGAAGACGAAGGCGCGCGCACCTTCGACAAAGGACTTCTGGTCCAGCAGGTTCCGGCGCACGTCGGGGTGCACGATGATCGGATCGGCGGGGCCGTCGGGGTTCTGCGCGCCGGTCACGTCGCGGCCCTGCAGCCGGTCGCGGGCAAAGCCAAGCGCGTTCTCGTAGGCGACCGCACCTTGCGCATAGCCCTGCAGGCCGACGCCCAGCCGCGCCTCGTTCATCATGGTGAACATGGCGCGCATGCCCTTGTGCAGTTCGCCTACCAGATAGCCGGTCGCGCCGTCATAGTTCATCACGCAGGTGGCGTTGCCGTGGATGCCCATCTTTTCTTCAAGGCCGCCGCAAGAGACCGCGTTGCGGTCGCCAAGGCTGCCATCCTCGTTCACCATGAACTTGGGCACGATGAACAGCGAGATGCCCTTGGTGCCTTCGCCGCCGCCGGGGGCCTTGGCGAGCACGAGGTGGATAATGTTGTCAGTCAGGTCATGCTCGCCCGCCGAGATCCAGATCTTCTGGCCGCTGATCCTGTAGCTGCCGTCGTCCTGGGGTTCCGCCTTGGTGCGGATAAGGCCCAGATCGGTGCCGCATTGCGGCTCTGTCAGGTTCATGGTGCCGGACCACGACCCCTCGATCATCTTCGGCAGGTAAGTGGCCTTCTGCTGGTCCGACCCGTGCACCTGCAGCGCGTTGATCGCGCCGTGGCTAAGGCCCTGGTACATGTTGAACGCCATGTTCGCCGAGACGAACAGTTCGCCGACGGCAGTGCCCAGCAGATACGGCATGCCCTGGCCGCCGTAGTCGGGATCGCAATCAAGCCCGATCCAGCCGCCATCACGCATCTGGTCATAGGCTTCCTTGAAGCCCTTGGGCGTGCGCACCACACCGTTCTGAAGCGTGCAGCCCTCCCTGTCGCCCACCGGGTTCAGCGGCGCAAGCACGCCTGCGGCGAGTTTTCCGGCCTCTTCCAGAACGGCAGAGGTAAACTCGCGGTCCAGCTCGGCATAGCCGGGCGTATCGGACGTGCTGACCTTGAGGACATCGTGCAAGATGAACTGCATGTCCTTGGTGGGCGGGGTGTAGGTGGGCATGGGTCTCTCCCTATTCGCCGGCCTGGCTGAGCGAAAAGGTCGTCATCACGCCTTCAGCCCATTTCAGGTGCTGTTTCAACTCCGAGATCGCCACGTCCAGCTCTTCGCGCTGGCGTTCCAGCTCGGTCAGTCGCGTCCGGGCGATCTTGTAGGATTGCGTGATCTGGGCCTGCTGTTGGTCATCGCGATCGTAGAGGTCCAGCAGCTGCCGGATCTCTTCGAGGCTGAAGCCAAACTTCTTGCCGCGCAGAATAAGGGTCAACCGCGCACGGTCCCGCTTCGTATAAAGCCGTTTCTGCCCCTCGCGGATCGGCGCGAGGAGTTCCTTTTGCTCATAGAAGCGGAGCGTCCGCGGAGTGACGTCGAATTGATCACACATCGTGCGAATGGTGAGCAGTCTGTCAGTCAAAGCCAAGTCTCTCCTTTTAGATAGAACGCAGCGTCACCGCATGGAGTTTCCCCGGATATGCACGCGCGGCGGAAGTCCGCCGCCAAGGGGACTCAAGACACAGGAAAAGCGCAGGGGAATGCGTGAGGCGACACACCAGATGCGCCATCTCGACTGCGATCACAATGGTAATTCACGCGGCCGTCACCAGAACGTCGCGTCACAGCGCGACAAGGCGGAAATCAGCCTATCACGGTGGAGTGAACAGCGAACTCACGGCGACGTCAAGCGTCGGTTTCATCCGCGATTTCAGCGGCTTCCGCACGCAGGCGTTGCAGCTCGTCGATGGTTTCGGAAAGCTGCTTCTGTTGCTCTGTCAGCGCAACGATCTGTCGGTCGGCATTCTCGACAAAGACCTCATACTGCGCCTTCGTGCCGCGTTCCTCGTACATTTCCAGCCATTGCCGGATTTCTTCAAGGCTGAAGCCAAAGCGGCGGCCGCGCAGGATCAGTGTCATCCGTGCAACTTCGCGGCTGGTGAAAAACCGCGAGCGACCTTCCTTCTCGGGCCTGAGAAGCTCGATATACTCGTAATAGCGCAGCGTGCGCGGGGTCACGTCGAACTTCGCGCACATCTCCTTGAAGCTCAGGCGGCTGTCAGACATCGGACGCTCCTCCGCCCCCGAACGTAACTGACAGGCACGCGTGGTCAATTCAGTTCATGAAACCCGGCGCGAAGAAATAGAAGCCGTAGGCGACGACGAACGCCGGAATAGCCGAGTAGAGGGTCGCGACCACGGCCGCCTTTGGGTTCAGTGCGATTGCCGGAAACAGCGCGTCGCCGTCGTTCGAGATCGCGTTGCCGATCAGCGCGGCAAAGGGCAGGGCGCCGTTGATATAGAGGGTCGCCACCAGCACCTGCGGCCCGCAGCCCGGAACGAAGCCGACCAGGATACCGATCAGCGGCAGCACCGGAGCCACGGCGGCGAACCATGCCGCCAGATCGAGCCCGGCGAATGTCGCGGCATAATCATAGGCCAGGTAGGCGCCGATCACCCAGACCGAGATAAAGCTGGTTTCCTCGGCCAGGCGGGTGGCGGGGCTGTCCTCGCTGTTGGTCATCGCCTGCAGCGGCGAGGTCGACCAGATGAACAGGCCCAGCGCGGTGCCAGCCAGCGCGATCCACAGGACCGGGATGCCGAACACCGACGCGATCTCGATCTGTGCAAGCTGGGCGATGCCGACGACAAGACCGGGTGCGGCGAGCGCCAGATAAGCCAGATCCTGCGGGCGGGTGCGGCCGATGCGGGGGGCGACGATGCACAGGTTGCCGGTGTCCGGCGTCAGGTCGACGCGGTTGAAGCGGTCCACCAGCCAGCCTGAAATGATGCCGACGGCGAAGGACAGCGGCAAGACCACCGCCGCCGCGTCGGGACGTGTGGCGATCAGCAGAAAGGCAGCATCGCCCATCGTCGCGGTCAGCGTGGCGACGACCGCGCCGAAGCGCACGTTGCCGGATGAATACGCCGCGACCACCACCACGGCGCCGCCGCAGCCCGGCGTCGCGCCCAGAAGCGCCGCAATCGGCACCTGCCAGCCCTTCGCGGTGCTGAGCGAGCGGCCGATGTCGAAGCCGAACACACGTTCGGCCCCGTAGAACAGCAGCAGCGTCGCGGCGACAAAGACCGAGACCTGCACATAGGCGTCGGTCATCAGGCTGCGGGTCAGGCTGCCCAATTCGCCCGGCGCCATGGCCAGACCTGCGAAGATCAGTGCGACCAGCAGACGGCGCGAGCGGAACGGGCCAAGCCAGTCCGTCGCCCGGAATGTCTCGGGGATGCTGTCGCGGATATTCACTGTCGAATTTGCCATGGGCTATACCTATTGCTGTCAGCTAACAATTCGGAATTTAGCACTTGCGGCGCCCCCTTCAAGCGCGAAATAACGAAACTGCCGGCCCATCCGCAGAAAGCTGCCCCCACATGACCGACCGCAAAGCCGACTTCGGCGAGACATTCATCGCGGCCCTTCCGCTTGGAAAGGCGCTGGGCATGGAAATGGTCGAGATCGGCGACGGCATGGCGGCGATCCGTATGCCCTACCACGCTGACCTGATCGGCGATCCGGACACCGGCGTGATCCACGGCGGGGCGGTCAGCGCGTTGATGGACACCTGCGGCGGCGCGGCGGTGATGACCCATCCCGACAACCCGGGCGGCACGGCGACCATCGACCTGCGCATCGACTACATGCGCGCGGCGACCCCGGGGCAGTCGATCACTGCGCGGGCGGAATGCTATCACATGACTCGCTCGGTCGCCTTCGTGCGCGCGCAGGCCTTTGACGAGGACGAAACCCGCCCCGTCGCCGCCGCGACCGGAACCTTTACCGTGGAGGCCAAGCGATGAGCCGCCCCCGCCCCGAGCCGGTACAGATCGTCAAGGAGCGCCGCGACCGCGCGCTGTCGGCGATCGTGGGCCGCGTGCCCTATATCCGCTTTCTCGGCATCGGATTCGAGCGGCACGGGGATGAACTGACCGCCGTGATGCACTTTGACGAAAAGCTGATCGGCAACCCGATCCTGCCCGCGCTGCACGGCGGCGCGACCGCGTCGTTCCTGGAAGTGACCGCGATCATCGAGCTGTCGTGGTCCTATCTCTGGGACGACATCGAATCGGGCGCGCTTGATCCCGAGACGTTGGCCGCGCCCGGGGCGGTCCGGCTGCCCAAGACCATCGATTTCACCATCGACTACCTGCGCTCGGGCCTGCCGCGCGATGCTTATGCCCGCGCGCGGATCAACCGGTCGGGGCGGCGCTATGCCAGCGTTCATGTCGAGGCATGGCAAGACAATCGCAGCCGACTTTATGCGCAAGGCACCGGGCATTTCCTGATGCCCGAAAGAGACAGCACAGGGTGAGCGTCGCGGACACCCCGCGACTGACACATGCCCGCGTTCTCAAGATCGCGTTCCCGATCGTTCTGTCCAACGCCACCGTGCCGATCTTGGGGCTGGTGGACACCGCGGTTGTCGGTCAGCTTGGCTTGCCCGAGCCCATCGGCGCGGTCGGCATCGGCGCCATCGTCATAACCGGCATCTACTGGATCTTCGGCTTTCTGCGGATGGGCACCACCGGCCTGACCAGCCAGGCACACGGGGCGGGCGACGCCTTAGAGGTCGCCGCGATGCTGTCGCGCGCGGTGATGATCGGCGTGGCGGGGGGGCTTGCGCTGATGGCGCTGCAACTGCCGGTCTTTCGGCTGGCGTTCTGGCTGTCACCCGCAAGCGCCGAGGTCGAGACGCTGGCGCAGGGTTACATGGCGATCCGCATATGGTCGGCGCCCGCCGCCATCGCCATCTTCGGGCTGACCGGCTGGCTGATCGCGCTTGAACGCACGCGGGCGGTGCTGGTGCTTCAGGTCTGGATGAACGGCGTGAATATCGCGCTGGACCTGTGGTTCGTGCTGGGTCTCGACTGGGGCGTGAACGGCGTTGCCTTCGCCACGTTCCTTGCCGAATGGTCGGGGCTCGCGCTGGGGCTGTGGCTGTGCCGCGATGCGTTCGGAGGAACGGCGTGGAAGGACTGGCCGCGCGTGTTCGACCGGGTGCGCCTGATCCGCATGGCGAAGGTCAACAGCGACATCCTGCTGCGGTCCTTGATGCTGCAGGCGATGTTCATGTCGTTTCTGTTTCTCGGCGCCGATTTCGGCGACGTGCCGCTGGCAGCGAACCAGATCCTGCTGCAGTTCCTTGAACTCACCGCCTACGCGCTGGACGGCTTCGCCTTTGCCGCCGAGGCGCTGGTGGGGCAGGCCCTGGGCGCGCGGGCGCGCGACAGGCTGCGGCGCGGGGCGATGCTCACCAGCGTCTGGGGCCTCGGCACATGCGCGGTGCTGAGCCTGGCTTTCCTGCTGCTGGGGCCGCAGATCATCGACATCATGACCACCGCGCCAGAGGTGCGCGAGACGGCAAAGCTGTTCCTGATCTACATGGTGCTCGTGCCGATCCTGGCGCTGCCCGCGTGGATGCTGGACGGCATCTTCATCGGCGCGACCCGCACGGCGGACATGCGCAACATGGCGGCGGTGTCGCTTGTGGTCTACGTTGCGGCGGTGCTGGTGCTGGTTCCGGCCTACGGCAACCACGGCCTGTGGATCGCGTTCCTGGTCTCGTTCGTCGTGCGCGGCCTCACGCTTGCGCTGCGCTATCCCGCTCTGGAAGCCGAGGCGGACCGGCCCGCCGCCGCGTAGGGCAGCGGGACGGAAAAGCGTCAGGCGATTTCGGCCAGCCGGTCGAGCGCCGCTTTCAGCTTGGCCTTCTCGTCTTCTTTCTGCGCGGCAAGCTCGCGGGTTTCCTCGACAACCTCTTCGGGCGCGCTTTCGGCGAACTTGGGGTTGTTCAGCCGTCCCATCAGGCCGCGCAGGTCTTTCTCCAGCTTCTCGAGCGTCTTCGACAGCCGCGCCTGTTCCTCGGCCACGTCGATGATGTCGGCCAGCGGCAGGCAGAAGGTGCCGCCCTCGACCGCCAGCGTGATGGCGCCCTTGGGCGCGGCATCGGCACGGGTCAGGCTGTCGATCCGCGCGAGGCGCTTGATGAGGCCCTCGTTCCGCTCCCACGCGGCGCGGCCTGCCTCGTCAAGCTGCACCTCGATCATCGGGATGTGCAGGCCCGCCGGAACGTGCATCTGCGCACGGGCCGAGCGAACGGCGTCGATCAGCGCGATGACCCAGCGCATCTCGCGCTCTGCGGCCGGATCGACCATGCCCGCAGCGCCATAGGTCGGCCAGTCGGCATGAACCAGCATCTTGTCGCGCGGCGCCGTGGTGCCCCACAGTTCCTCGGTGATGAAGGGCATGATCGGGTGCAGCAGGATCAGGCACTGCTCGATCACCCAGCGCATCGTCTGGCGCGTCTCGTCCGCGAGTGCGGGGTCGTCCAGCAGCGGCTTGGCGAATTCGACATACCAGTCGCAGACCTTGCCCCAGACAAAGGAGTAAAGCGCCGAGGCGGCGTCGTTGAAGCGGTAGGCGGCAAGGGCGGTGTCGACCTCTTCGCGCACGCGGGCGGTTTCGCCGACGATCCATTTGTTCGCGGTGCCCTGCATCGCGGCAAGGTCGGGCAGCCCGGTAGGCGCGGCGAAGACCTCGTTCATTTCCGCGAAACGGGTGGCGTTCCACAGCTTGGTGCCAAAGTTCCGGTAGCCCGCGATGCGCTGCATATCCAGCTTCAGCACGCCGCCCAGCGCCGCCATCGCAGCCGACGAGAAGCGCAATGCATCCGCGCCGTATTCGTCGATGATCTCGAGCGGGTCGATGACGTTGCCGAGCGATTTCGACATCTTCTTGCCCTTGGCGTCGCGGACAAGGCCGTGCAGATAGACCTCGCGGAACGGGACCTCGCCGGTGACGGCAAGCTGCATCATCATCATCCGCGCGACCCAGAAGAACAGGATGTCCTGTCCGGTGACCAGAACGCTGGTCGGGAAGTAACGCTTCAGTTCCTCGGTGTCCTCGGGCCAGCCGAGCGTGCCGATGGGCCAGAGGCCCGAAGAGAACCATGTGTCGAGGACGTCGGGGTCGCGATGAAGTCTGATACGCTTCTTGCCGTTCGCGAGGATTTTGATCCCAGTATGCCCTGGAAGAGGTTCCCCGAAGACAAGCTCGACCTCCTCATCGGTCAAAGACGAAACTCTTCTCTTGGCTTCCTCTAACGCCGCTTCCTCAGAGTGAGCGCAGATTCGATCGCCGCCGATACTGGAGGTTGGCTGGCCATTCTCACCGACCGTGTAGCCTTGGCAAAGGTAACCATCTTCATCGACATCAAGCTTTGGTAAGTACCACACCGGGATCTGGTGCCCCCACCACAGCTGGCGCGAGATGCACCACGGCTCGATGTTCTCGAGCCAGTGGAAATAGGTCTTCTCGCCCGACTCGGGCATGATCTTCACGTCGCCGTTGCGCACGGCATCCAGCGCCGGGCCGACGATCTTTGCTGCGTCCACGAACCACTGGTCGGTGAGATACGGCTCGATCACGACCTTCGAGCGGTCGCCGAACGGCTGCATGATCTTCTTGGCCTCGACCAGCGGGACAAGCTCCGCGTCGCGCACCTCGCCGCCTTCCTCGGGGGCGAGCGGGGTCTTGACCGCCGCCTTGCCCAGACGCGGGTCGGTGTCCGTGACCATCACGGCCAGACCCTCGGCGGTGATCTCGTCCACAACTGCCTTGCGCGCCTCGAACCTGTCCAGCCCGCGCAGGTGGTCGGGGACAAGGTTCATCGCGGCGATGGAGTTCTCGTCGAACGTCATCTCGCCCCGCGCGATGGCCAGCGCATCGGCGGCTTCCTGAGCGTAGGGGCGCCCATCGGCGCGCATCGCGCCCTTTGTGTCCATCAGGTTGAACATCGGGATGCCGCCACGCTTGGCGACCTGGTAGTCGTTGAAGTCATGCGCGCCGGTGATCTTGACCGCGCCCGAGCCGAAGGTCGGATCGGGATACTCATCCACGATGATCGGGATCAGGCGGCGGTGTTCCTTAGGCCCGACGGGGATCTCGCACAGCTTGCCGACGATGGGCGCATAGCGCGCGTCCGACGGATGCACCGCGACCGCGCCGTCGCCCAGCATCGTCTCGGGCCGGGTGGTGGCAATGGAGATGTAGTCGCGCACCTCCTCGAACAGGACGGTGCCGTCCTCGTCCTTCTCGACGTAGGTATAGGTTTCCCCGCCTGCGAGCGGATACTTGAAGTGCCACATGTGGCCGTCGACTTCGATGTTCTCGACTTCAAGGTCGGAAATCGCGGTCTCGAAATGGGGGTCCCAGTTCACCAGCCGCTTGCCGCGATAGATCAGGCCCTTGTCGTACATGTCGACGAAGACCTTGATGACGGCATCGTGGAAATTGGGGTGCGTGCCCTTGTCGGGGTCGCCGTCGGCGCCGCCCATCGTGAACGCCTCGCGCGACCAGTCACAGGACGCGCCAAGCCGCTTGAGCTGTCCGATGATCGTGCCGCGCGACTTGACCTTCTGCTGCCAGACGCGGGCCAGGAACGCCTCGCGTCCCATCTCGGTGCGGGGCGGCTCGCCGTTCGCGGCCATTTCGCGTTCCGTGACCATCTGCGTGGCGATCCCCGCGTGATCGGTGCCGGGCTGCCAGAGCGTGTCGTGCCCCTGCATCCGGTGCCAGCGGACAAGAATGTCCTGCAGCGTGTTGTTGAACGCATGACCCATGTGCAGCGACCCGGTGACGTTTGGCGGCGGGATCATCACGCAAAAGCTGTCGGCGCCGGGCCTGGCATTCGCGCCCGCCTTGAAGGCACCTGCGTCTTCCCAGGCTGCGGTGATCCGCGCCTCGGCTTCGGCCGCGTCGAAATTCTTGTCCATCGCCATGGTGTCGGTCCGTCTCGCTTGGGGTCAGGGCGTGACTTAGCGAACGGGGCGGGCGAGGGAAAGGCTCAGATCGGCCTGTCGATCTTGCGGGACAGGTGGATCAGGCTTTCGGACGCCTTCACGCCGGGGATCGCGCCGAGATCGTCCAACACCGCGTCGATCCGCGCGGTGCTGTCGGCGGCCAGCTCGATCATCAGATCGACACGGCCCGACGTGGTGACGGCCTTTGCGACCTCTGGCATGGCACGGATGCGGGACAGGACCGCGCCCTGCGCGCGCGGCTCGATGGTCAACAGGACGGTGGCGCGGATCAGCGGTTCTGCCGCATGCCCCAGCCGCAGCGCATAGCCCGCTATGGTGCCGTCCCGCTCCAGCCGTTCGATGCGCGCCTGCACGGTCGAGCGGGCGACGCCAAGGCGACGGGCCAGCACCGCAACCGAAAGGCGCGCGTCGTCGGACAGGGCGCGCAGGATGTCGCGGTCGAGGGTATCCATGCAGATCGCCGGTTACTTCGTCATTTTGCCGAAAGTCTACTGCAACCCGGTCGCAATGTCCGGTGAAATCGACAGCATTCAGGTCACATTGGAACGGATCGGGCAAAGACCCGGCACATGGCAGGAGGCGACATGCGAGATTTCATCCATACCCCATGGCCCGGCATCGCGGCGCATCTGGCGACCGAACGCCCGGAGCGCCCGGTGATCTACTTCGACCCCGCGGCGCTGGAGCGGGCGGCGCAGACCTTTATCGGCGGGTTCCCGGGGCTGGTGACCTATGCGGTCAAGGCCAACCCCGATGCGCGCGTGATCGAGGCGCTTGCGGCACAGGGAATGACCGCTTTCGACATCGCCTCCCCGTGGGAGGCGCGGCTGGTCGCGCATCATGCGCCCGGCGCCGTGATGCACTACAACAATCCCGTGCGCGCGCGCGCCGAGATCACCGAGGCGCTGGCGCTTGGCGTGCGGTCGTTCTCGGTCGATGCGCAAAGCGAGCTGGACAAGCTGATCGCCTGCGGCCTGCCGACAGGCGCGGAGGTGTCGGTGCGGTTCCGCCTGCCGGTCAAAGGCGCGGCCTATGATTTCGGCTCCAAGTTCGGCGCCGACCCCGAAGCGGCGAGCGATCTGCTGCGGCAGGTGACGGAGGCCGGTTTCAACGCCTCGCTCACCTTCCATCCCGGCACCCAGTGCACCGACCCCGAAGCCTGGGCGCGCTATATCGAGCGCGCGGCCTTGATCGCCGACGAGGCGGGCGTGACGCTGCACCGGCTGAACGTCGGAGGCGGGTTTCCGGCGCACCGCGCGGGCAGCGCCCCGGTGCTGGCTTGGGTCTTCGACGTGATCGAGACCGCCGTCACCCGCGCCTTTGGCGAAACGCCCCCCGCGCTGGTGTGCGAGCCGGGGCGCGCGATGGTCGCAGATGCCTTCATCCTTGCCGCGCAGGTGCGGGCCGTCCGGGGTGACGATGTGTTCCTGAACGACGGCATATACGGGGCCCTGTCCGAATGGCGCGACATCGGCCCGTCCGACCGTATTCGCGCGCTGGCGCCCGATGGCACCGAGCGCACCGGCGACACCGCCCTGCGCCCCGTGTTCGGTCCGACCTGCGACAGCCTTGACCGCTTGCCGGGCCTTGTGGCGCTGCCAGAGACGCTGGGCGAGGGCGATTATGTCATTTTCGACGGCATCGGCGCTTATGGCACGGCCATCGCCACGCGGTTCAACGGCTACGGCGACTTCGAGACGGCCACCCTGCACAAGCGCACGGTCTGACGTCTGGACACTCAAGCGCCTGCCGCTAATGTCCCCCCGGACACGAGGGACAAGGAACGCGCGCGATGGACAAGTTCGGAAAAAGCCAGTCGGTGAAACGCACCGAGGACGTGCGGTTCCTGACCGGGGGCGGACGCTATGTCGACGACATCGCCCCAGAGGGTGCCCTGCATGCCTTCGTCTTCCGCTCGACCGCTGCGCATGGCGTGATCCGCACGCTCGACGTGTCCGAGGCGCGCGAGGCCGACGGCGTTGCGCTGGTGCTGACCGCCGCCGATTTCGAGGAGGCGGGCATTTCGCTGCACGTCACGGCGACGATCATCAAGAACCGCGACGGCACCTCTGCCGCAGCGCCGATGCGCCCGTTCCTTGCGAAGGACAAGGTGCGCTTTGTCGGCGAGGCGGTCGCGGTCGTTGTCGCCGAGACGCTGGAGCAGGCCAAGGATGCCGCCGAGTTGATCGAGTTCGACGTCGACGATCTGCCCGCACATGTCGATCTGGCCTTCGGCGGCGCGCCGATCCACGACGATGCCCCGGACAACCGGGTCTATGACTGGGGCCTTGGCGACGAGGCTGCGGTGAACGCCGCGTTCGAGGCCGCCGCCCACCGCGTCAAGCTCGAGATCGAGGACAACCGCGTCATCGTCAACTCGATGGAGGCGCGCGGCGCCTATGCCGAGTGGGACGGCGACAAGCTGCACCTGTGCTTCAACGGGCAAGGCGTGTGGGGCATGAAGGACCGGCTGATGGCCACTTACGGGCTGACTGGCGAGCAGGTGCGCGTGACCAACCCCGATGTCGGCGGCGGCTTTGGCATGAAGGGGATGCCCTATCCCGAGTATTACTTCCTCCCCGAGGCCGCGCGCCGCACAGGGCGCCCCGTGCGCTGGATGTCGGACCGCACCGAGGCGATGCTGACCGACAACGCGGGCCGCGATCTGGTGTCGACGACCGAACTGGCCTTTGACGAGGATTACCGGATCACGGCCTATCGTGTGGACAGCGTGTCCAACCTTGGCGCCTATGTCTCGAACTTCGGGCAGCTGATCCAGTCGAACCTCTTTGCCCGCGTTCTGTGCGGCACCTATGACATCCAGACCAGCTATCTGCATGTCGAGGGGCTGTTCACCAACACCACGCCCGTGGATGCCTATCGCGGCGCGGGCCGCCCCGAGGCGATCTACGTGCTGGAACGCTCGATGGAGAATGCGGGGCGCGTTCTGGGCATCGACCCGTGGGAACTGCGCCGCCGCAACTTCATCGCGCCCGAGAAATTCCCCTACAAGGCCGCGACCGGCGAGACCTATGACGTGGGCGAGTTCAACCGCGTGCTGAGCGCCTGCGAAATCCACGCCGACCGCGCCGGGTTCGAGGCGCGGCGCGCGCAAAGCGCCAAGGCGGGCAAGCTGCGCGGCATGGGGCTTTGCTATTACATCGAATCGATCCTTGGCGATCCGTCCGAGAACGTCGAGGTCGCGTTCAACGACGATGGCACCGCGTCGATCTATGTCGGCACGCAGTCGAACGGGCAGGGGCACGAGACGGTCTTCGCCAAGTTCCTGTCCGACCAGACCGGCATTCCCGCCGACAAGATCGAGGTGGTGCAGGGCGACAGCGACCGCATCGCCTGGGGCGGCGGAACCGGCGGCTCGCGGTCGGTCACGGTGCAGAACAACGTCACGCTTCAGGCCGTTGGCACGATGATCTCGGCCTATTCCGAGTTTCTTGCGGGCGAAATGGGCGTCGATCCCGCCGCCGTCAGCTTCGATGACGAGCGGTTCCGCGCGGAAGGGTCGAACCTGACGCCGACCTTCCTGGATGCTGCCGAGATGGCCCGCTCCGCCGGGCGCACCGATCTGCTAAGCTTCAAGGAAAGCGCCAAGCTGCCCGCGCGGTCCTATCCCAACGGCGCGCATATCGCCGAAGTCGAGATCGACCCCGACACCGGCACGGTCGAGGTGGTCGGCTATACCGTCACCGACGACTTCGGCAACCTCATCAACCCGATGCTGGCCGAGGGGCAGGTGCATGGCGGCGTCGCGCAGGGTGTCGGTCAGGCGCTGATGGAACACACGGTCTACGACGCCGACGGCCAGCTTCTGACCGCCACCTTCATGGACTACGGAATGCCCCGCGCAGACGATCTGCCGATGATCGCCTTCTACACCGAGGCCGTGCCGTCCACCGCCAACCCGATGGGCATGAAGGGCTGCGGCGAGGCGGGCACCGTCGGCGCGATGGCCGCCGTCGCCAATGCCGTGCTGGACGCCGTCTGGGACGAAGGCATTCACAAGGTCGACATGCCGTTCACCCCGCTGCGGGTTTGGTCGATGCTGAACGAGAGGTCGATTGCTGCTGAATGACCGCCTCCGCCGTCTGCTGTCGTTTCGGCCCTGGGCCGAGACGTCGCAACTTGGCTATCGCCGTGGGCGCGTCGATCATGTGGTCCTGCTGGACGGAACCATGTCGTCTCTGCGCGAGGGCGAGGAATCCAACGTCGGCCTGATCTACAAGCTCCTGCGTGAGGTCGCGCCCTCGGCGCACCTGTCGCTGCACTATGAAAAGGGCATCCAGTGGCGGACGTGGTCGGCCACCCGCGACGTGATCGAGGGGCGCGGCATCAACCGCCAGATCCGCCGCGCCTATGGTCTGATCGCCTCGCGCTACAAGGACGGCGACCGGATCTTCCTGTTCGGGTTCTCGCGCGGGGCCTATGCGGTGCGCTCGCTCGCCGGGGTGATCGACCAGCTTGGGCTCTTGCGCACCGACCATGCGACCGAGCGCAACATCCGCGAGGCGTATCGCCACTACATGCGCGGCGGGCAGGGCGAGGTCGCCCGCGCCTTTGCCCGGCTCTATTGCCACGACGCCGCGCCCATCGAGATGATCGGCATATTCGACACGGTCAAGGCGCTGGGCCTGCGCGTGCCTTTGGTGTGGAACATCGGCGGGGAAGCGCATGCCTTTCACAACCATGACCTTGGGCCTTCGGTGCGCCACGGCTACCACGCGCTCGCCCATGACGAGGCGCGGATGGCCTATGCGCCGGTGCTGTGGGAAACGACAGACACCACGGACGCGCGCGTCGAACAGGTCTGGTTCCGGGGCAGTCACGGTGATGTCGGCGGTATGCTGGGCGGCTTCGATGCGGCGCGGCCGTTGTCGAATATCCCGCTCGTCTGGATGCTGGAGCGTGCCGAGGCGCGGGGGCTGTCGCTGCCCGAGGGATGGCGGGGGCGCTTCGCCACCGATCCCAACGCGCCGTCCGTCGGTATGAACCGGGGCTGGGGCAAGGCCTTTGTCGCCCGCCGTCCGCGCGCCATCGGGCACGATCCGTCAGAGCGGGTGCACTGGACGGTGACGGGCGACGTGCCGGCGATGCAGATGCGGGCGCCCGCGACCTGAGGTTCAGGGCGCCGTCATTTGGTAGACGATGTGCGGGGCAAGCGGGTGTCCGGGCGGCACATGCGTGTGCTGGAAATCGAGGTGTTCGGCCCGCTCCATCCCGATCCGTTCCATGACCTTTGACGACGCGTGGTTGGCGGTCGCTGTAAAGGCCACGATCCGCGACAGACCAAGCGTGCCGAAGCCATACGCCAGCCATGCGCGTGCCGCCTCTGACGCATAGCCCTTGCCCCAGGACGCGCGCGTGAAGCGCCAGCCGATTTCGGTCTCCGGGGTCCAGGGCAGGTCGATCTCGAACAGGTTGAGGCCGCACAGGCCCAGGAACGCGCCATCCGCCTTGTCGAGGACAGCGCCGACGGCATAGCCAACGCGCGCCTGTTTCTCGGCAATGCGGTCCATGAACGCCTCAGTCTCGTCCCGCGTCATCACCGCCGGGAAATGCTCCATCACGACGGGGTCGGCATTCAGCGCGGCGAAAGCATCCAGATCCTGCGGCTCGAACGGGCGCAGGATCAGGCGCTCGGTCTCGATCCGGGTCATCGCGCTGCCATAATCATGCATGTCGTGGACCCGGTGGCATAAAGCTTGCCGTCCTCGGCGCCCCGGATCTCGCCGGTGGCGACGCCGGTGGACCGGCCCGCGTGCAGCGAAACGCCTGTCGCCAGAATCTCCATCCCGATGGGGATCACGCGGGTGATGTTCACCTTGTATTCAAGCGTCGTGTAATAGCTTCCCTGCGGCACCAGCGTCATCACGGCGCAGGCCATGCAACTGTCCAGAAGCGTGCCGTACCAGCCGCCGTGCAGCGATCCCATCGGGTTGGAAAAGCGAAACTCGGGCGTGCCGCGAAACACCACGCGGCCCTCCTCGACGGTATCGAGAGTATAGCCCAGCTCGGCCGCTATGGGCGGGCCGGACAGCGCGCCGCTCAACATGCCGCGCATGAAGTCGAGCCCCGACATCGACAGAAGCTGCGCCTGCGTCGGCAGGTCCTGCGGTGTCTTCGCTGCGTATTGCGCCATGACATGCGCCCCCGTCCTGATGATCGGGGGCGACGGTAGCGACTATTGCCGCAGCCGCAAGGTCACGCGACCTTTTCGAGGCTCACATCGGGCGTCACGCCAAGCGCGTGGCAGATGTCACGGCTGAGGTTGGGCTTGTTCAGCGTGTAGAAATGCAACTGGTCCACGCCCTCGTCGATCAGGTCGCTGCACATCTCGGTCGCCAGAGACGTCGCCAGCAGATCGTGGCGGTCGTCGCGGATCGCCGCGTCGAACGCATCGTCCAGCCATTGCGGAATGTAGGCGCCGCAGCGCGCGGCGAACTTGCGCACGCCGGTCCAGTTTTCGATCGGCAGGATGCCGGGAACGATCGGTGCGTCGATGCCCGCCGCCGCGCATTTGTCGCGGAACCGGAAGAACGTGTCCGTCTCGAAGAAGAATTGCGTGATCGCCGAATCCGCGCCCGCGTCGATCTTGCGCTTGAGGTAGGCGACATCGGCGTCCATGTCGGCAGCATCGGGGTGCGGATCGGGGTAGGCGCCGACACGCAAGTGGAACTTGCCGGTGTCCGCCAGCGCCTCGATCAGCGCACAGCTGTCGGCGAAACCGTCGGGATGCGGCGTGAACTTGCCCGCGCCCTTGGGCGGATCGCCCCGCAGCGCCACGATCTCGCGCACGCCAGCGGCATGGTAGCGCGCGGCGATGTCCAGCGTTTCGGCCCTTGTCGCGTTCACGCAAGTCAGGTGCGCGGCCACGTTCAACCCGTAATTCTTGTGGATCGTGGCCACGGCGTCATGGGTCAGGTCGCGCGTCGTGCCGCCCGCGCCATAGGTCACCGACACGAATTGCGGATTGAGCGGCGCCAGCGTGTTGACCGTGTCCCAAAGACGGAACGACGCTTCGAGCGACTGGGGCGGGAAGAATTCGAACGACACCTTGGGGGCGGACATGGGGTGATCCTTTGCAAGTTCCCGTCTTGTCTCATGGCGTGGAGCGTGAGACAAATTCATAATCCTCAACACCATTATGAGTTCCGTGATAGATGCACCTCGAATTCCGGCACCTGCGCACGATCCGCGCGATCCACAAGGCGGGGGGGCTCGCCCGCGCCGCCGACCTCATGAACATCACTCAATCGGCCCTGTCGCATCAGGTGAAGGGGCTTGAGGATCAGGCCGGGATGGAGCTTTTCGTGCGCCGGTCCAAGCCGCTCAAGCTGTCGGCGGCGGGGATGAAGCTGCTCAAGCTGGCGGAAAAGGTGCTGCCCGAGATCGAGGCGCTGGAAGAGGAGTTCCGGTCGCTGCAATCGGGCAAGTCGGGCCGCCTGCACATCGCCATCGAATGCCACGCCTGTTTCGAATGGCTGTTCCCTGTGCTGGAACAGTTCCGCAAGGCCTGGCCCGAAGTCGATGTCGACATCCGCCCGGGCCTCGCCTTCGACGCGCTGCCTGCTCTGGGCCGCGAGGAAGTGGACGTGGTGATCTCGTCCGACCCCGAGACGATCCCGCACATGGATTTCACGCCGCTGTTCGACTACGAGCCGGTGTTCGTCGCCTCATCCCAGCATCCGCTGGCGCAAAAGCCGTTCGTCGAGGCCGAGGATTTCCGCGACGAGCTGCTCATCACCTACCCGGTGGACCGTGCGCGGCTGGATGTGTTCAGCCAGCTTCTGACCCCCGCCAAGGTGGAACCGCGCGGGGTGCGGCAGGTGGAACTGACGGCGGTGATCCTGCTTCTGGTGGCGTCGAACCGAGGCGTCGCGGTGTTGCCCGACTGGGTCGTGCGCGAGGTGCGCTACCATTCGGACTATGTCACCCGGCCGATCACCAAGGGCGGCCTGACCCGGCGGCTGTATGCGGCCACGCGCGCCGAGGAGACGACCAAGCCGTTCATGGCGCATCTGTTGCGTCTGGCACGGACGATCCCGGTTCAGTTGCAGCGGGGGCGCGCCGAGGCCGCCGAGGAAGCGCCGACAGTGGGCTGACCAAGACGACCTGCGGCGTCGCTGCCGGGGCAACGTCGCAAATCGCAACCATAGCGACGTTGCTGCAATGCAGAAACGCACCGTGCCATGTCACCGAATGCGTGAAACACACGTATTCGGGGCCGCATCATGTTGCAGGTGATCGGAGGGATCTGGGCGCTCTTGCTGGGTGTCGTGCTGATCATGCTGGGCAATGGCATGCACTTCACGCTCATCGGTCTGCGCGGCGGCGCCGAAGGTTTCTCCGCAACGGAACTTGCCATCGTGACCTCGGGCTACTTCCTTGGGTTCCTCTCGGGTGCCCGGTTCAGTCCCGATCTGATCCGGCGCGTGGGTCATGTCCGCGTGTTCGCGGCGCTGGGCAGCTTCATGTCGGCAGGTCTGATCGCCTTTCCGCTGCTTGCAGAGCCGTGGGCCTGGACAGTCCTTCGCATCCTTATCGGGTTCTGCATGTCGGGCATCTACGTCACGGCGGAAAGCTGGCTCAACGATGCGGCCACCAACGAAACCCGGGGCAAGGTGCTTTCGGCCTACATGATCGCCCAGACCCTGGGAATCATCGGGGCGCAGGGATTGCTGACACTGGGCGACGAAACGACGGCAGCGCTGTTCATCTGGGCGTCCATCCTGGTTTCGATCTCATTTGCCCCGATCCTGTTGTCGATCACGCCGGTTCCGGCTGCGCAGGTGGCGCGGCCGATGGGTTTGAAAGAGCTGTTCAGAAACTCTCCGCTGGGCACGCTGGGAATATTCTTTCTGGGGGGTGTCTACGCCACGCAATCGGGCATGGGCGCGGTCTTTGGCACGCAGATCGGCATGACTTCGGGTCAGATCGCACTGTTTGTCGCGATGCTGTTCGCCGGTGCGCTTCTGATGCAATATCCGATCGGCTGGCTCTCGGACCGGATCGACCGGCGCAAGCTGATCTTTGGATCTGCCCTGCTTGGCGCAATCTCCTGCGCAATCGGCTGGCTGTCGGGTGGCAGCATCTATCCGCTGATGGCATCCGCCTTCTTTGCCGGGGGCGTGACAACGCCGCTCTATGCGCTGTTTCTGGCCTACACGAATGACTTTCTGGCGCCAGAAGACATGCCCGCCGCTTCGGGCGGTCTGGTCTTCACCTTCGGCGTTGGGGCGATCCTCGGGCCGCTGGTCGCCGGTTGGGCAATGCAGCAGTTTGACCCCTTTGCCTTCTGGGTCGTTCTGGGGGGCACCTTCGGCTTGATCGCGGGCTATGCGCTTTACCGGATGACGCAACGCGCGCCGGTGGCTGTCGGGAATACCGAAAGCTATATCGGCGTCCTCCCGACGGCGTCTCCGGTTACGGTCGAGGTGGCCGGGGTCTGGGCGGCAGAACAGGGCGAGGCGGACCGCGAGGAAGCCGCGCGGGCGGAGCATGGCTAGACTGTTTCGCTGCGCGGACGTGTCTTTTACACCAAGTTCCGGATTTCGTCGTTCGCCATCCGCAGCCGGGTGGTCAGGCTGATGACAAGGTTCTGCAGGATCGTCGTGAGAACCTCGGGCCGGGCCTTGGCGATCTCTCGGATGCGATCCACCGAGAACGCGTAGCAGATCATCGCGCTGTCGGCGTGGACATCGGCGGTGCGTTTTCCCCCGTCGATCAGTGCCATTTCGCCAAAGGATTGCCCCGGCCCGACCGAGGCGACGCGCTTGCGCTGGCCGCCCGGCAGCGTGACCGAAATGCTGGCCGCACCGGACGCGACGACGAAGAAGGCGTTGGCGTCGTCGCCTTCGCGTATCACCTGCTGACCGGCAGAAAACTGGAACGACGACACCGCGCCCTCAAGCGCCTTGATGCAGCCTTCGTCCAGCCCGTGGAACAGGTCGATCCGTTTCAGGGCGAAGCGGGCCAGATCGTCGGTCTCGAAGAAACCGGACAGCAGGTCGTTCTCGAGCTCTTCCAGCGCGGTGTCGGTGTCGGGCAGGGTCAGCACGCGCCCCGTCCCCCGCGCACCGCCCGGCAAGAGCGCGCGCAAGGGGTGGTCGCCCGGCACATGGGTCACCACCAGGTCCGGCCCCGCCTCGCCGAAGCGGGCGACGGCTTCCTCGATCAGGCGCAGCGCTGCTGGGTCCGCGTCAGAGCAGCGCTTGAAGTCGATGACGATGGCCATGCAGTCCTCGGCCAGTGCGGCGAGACGGCGGATCAGCCGCTCGGCCGAGCCGAAGAACAGCGCCCCCTGCACCTCCAGCACTGCGATGCGGTGGCCTTCGCGCGCCAGCACCGCAATTTCGGCGACCGAGCGCAGGCGCTTGGACCGGACCTCGGACGCGCGGTATTCGCGGCGGATCACCGTCTGCACCATGGTCCGGTCGGAAAACGCGTGCAGCCCGAAATCGCGGCTGATTTCCTTGCAGACCGCCACGCCCCGGATCGAGTTCCCGACCTGGTCGAGCGGCGGCGAATAGACCGCGATTCCGGCCTGTCCGGGGATCACCGCAAAGATACCGCCCGCCACGCCGCTTTTTGCGGGCAGACCGACCTCGTAGGCCCATTGGCCCGCGTAGTCATACATCCCGCAGGTCGACATAAGGGTCAGCATGTCGCGGATCTGGTCGGGGTCGAGGATCTTGCGCCCGGTCACCGGCTGGGTGCCGTGGTTGGCCAGCGTCGCGGCCATCATCGCCATGTCGGCGCAGGTCACGTTGATCGAGCATTGCTTGAAATACAGCTCCAGCACGTCCTCGGGGGGCGAGGTTATCATGCCAGAGTTCAGCATCATGTAGGCGATGGCGCGGTTGCGGTGGCCGGTGTCGCGCTCGGACGCAAAGACCGCTTCGTCGATGTCGAGCCTGCGCCCGGCAAGATCGTTGAAGAAGTCCATCATCATCGCCAGCCGCGCCTCTGGCGTGTCGCCCGGCATCAGTTCCGAGACCGCGATGGCGCCCGCGTTCACCATCGGGTTGAACGGGCGGTTGTTCACATTGTCGAGGATGATCGAATTGAACGCCTCGCCCGTGGGCTCGACGCCGACCTGTTCCAGCACCCGCGCCACGCCGCAGGACCGCAGGGCGTAGCCATAGGTGAACGGCTTGGACATCGACTGTATTGTAAAGGGATGGCCCGCCGCGCCCGAGGTGTAGAGATGGCCGTCGACAGTGGCGATGGCGATGCCGAAGGCGTCGGGATCGGCGGTCGACAATTCGGGGATATAGGTGGCTATTTCGCCGTCGCGTAGCGGCAGCAGGCGGTCGTGAAGCGCATCGAGATAGCGGCTGATCGGTCCATCTGCGGCACTGGTGCCCGCCTCGAAGGCGGGTATGGATGACGACATGCACGGTCTCCCAGACTGACCTTCGGGCAACCTATTCAAAGCGTTGTGGCCTTGCAGAAAAAACGCGCCGGTGGCGGATTCTGCCGGGGTACGCGCAGGCGTGCGCCTTATTATCGGGCAATCCGCCACCATTTTGGGCGCATGTGAATCACGCTGCCTGCCGCCGCCCGTGTCACGCCTCTTGGCATCGTCCGCCCTGCCGCGTATACGCGCCGCCTGACAGACGGAGACGACGATGCAGGGCAGCGCCAACCTCAACGTGATGATCAAGGCCGCGCGCAAGGCGGGCCGCAGCCTTGTGAAGGATTTTCGCGAGGTCGAGAACCTTCAGGTCTCGATGAAGGGCGCGGGCGATTTCGTGTCCAAGGCCGACATCGCCGCCGAAAAGATCATCCGCGAGGAACTGACCGAGGCACGCCCGAACTATGGCTGGCTGGGCGAGGAAAGCGCCGAGGTCAAGGGCACCGACCCGACCCGCCGCTGGATCGTCGATCCGCTCGACGGCACCACGAACTTCCTGCACGGACTGCCGCACTGGGCGGTGTCCATCGCGCTGGAACACAAGGGCGAGATCGTGTCTGCGGTAATCTTCGATCCGGCCAAGGACGAGATGTTCGTGGCCGAGAAGGGCACCGGCGCCTGGATGAACGAGACCCGCACGCGCGTTTCGGGCCGTCACAAGATGATCGAGTGCATCTTCGCCACCGGCCTGCCGTTCGGCGGCCGCCCCGACCTGCCCGCGACGATCCGCGACCTGGGGCGGCTTTTGCCGGCCTGTGCGGGCGTGCGGCGCTGGGGCGCGGCGGCGCTTGACCTCGCCTATGTGGCTGCGGGGCGGTATGACGGGTTCTGGGAACGCGGGCTGAAGCCGTGGGACGTGGCGGCAGGCATCCTGATCGCGCGCGAAGCGGGGGCCTTTGTCGAGGCGATCACCCCCGGCGAGAACCCGGTCGAGGCCGGTGACATCCTCTGCGCCAACGATCCGATCTTCGACGGCTTCGCCAAGGTCATCCGCGGCTAGGAACGCCCCCGACAAAGAGCGTTGCCCCGTCGGCGATCATCTGCGCCGGTCGATGGTCGGAACCGAACTGCGCTGGAACTTGTACTTCGCCTCGGGGTGGTCGGGATGGCCGTGCGTCCGCGTCCAGAAGGCGGTGCCGCCCTTGCGCAGGAAGGTCGGGATCATGAACAGGAAACCGATCAGGAATCCGCCCGCGTGCGCCCAGTAGGCGACCCCGCCCATATCGGGGTCGGCGCCGACGCCGCTGAACACCTGAAGCGCGAACCACAGGCCCAGCATGACCCAGGCGGGCACCGGGATGATCTTGAAGAACACGAACAATATGAACAGGATATCCACCCGAGCGCGCGGATAGAGCAGCAGGTAGCCGCCCATCACGCCCGCAATGGCGCCCGAGGCGCCCACCGTCGGGATCAGCGACAGCGGGGCGGCGGCCATCTGGATCAGGTCGGCACCGACGCCGCTGGCCAGGTAGAAGGCAAGGAACCCGGCGCGCCCAAGGTCTTCCTCCAGGTTGTCGCCGAAGATCCACAGGAACAGCATGTTGCCCGCCAGGTGCATGAACCCGCCGTGCAGGAACAGTGATGTCACCAGCGTGTGATAGCCGTCGCCTGACGCGATGCGCGCAGGCACCATGCCCCAGGTCAGAAAGAACTGCTGCAACGCGCGCGGATCGTCCATCAGCGGCAGATACAGCAGGAACACCACGACGTTGGTGGCGATCAGGGCATAGGTGACCCAAGGGGTCTGCGTCGACGGGTTATGATCGCGGATCGGAAACATGCGCCAACAGTGTTCCCGATCCGCAAAAGGTCAAGCGGAACCCGCCTTCGCCAGCAATTCGGCGTTCCCGCCGGACGCGGTGGTGTCAATGCACAGGTGCCGCTCCAGCAGCGCGTCGGCCTCGGTCGGCTGGCCGGTTATCAGCTGCCGGATCGCGCCATCGCGCTTGGCCAAGGCTTGCGTCAGGCTGCGTGCGGTGTCCGCGTCGCCCCACCAGATCGCGGCCGAGAAGCCGCCAAGCGTGATGAGCGCCTGCGCCTCCAGCCCTGCCGCCTCGAGCGCGCGTCCGCCAAGCGCCTCGACCGCCTGCCGCTGCGCCCGCGCGGTGTCCGGACCGGGGCCAAGGCAGAGGATCGGCAGTCGCGCCAGCCGCGTCAGGCGGTTCGATTCACCCGTCGGCCCTGGCAGGTCCACGACATCGCGCACCGCGCCGTCACCCGCTGCCAGAAGCGCCTTCTGCACGGCGGTCTCGGTCGCGTCTCCGCCAGTGTCCTGCGCCGTGCCGGGATCGGGCCGGGTAAAGCGCGGAACGTAGAACGGGCCGCCCGCCTTGGGTCCGGTGCCCGACAACCCCTCGCCGCCGAACGGCTGGCTGCCGACGATGGCGCCGATCTGGTTGCGGTTCACATAGGTGTTGCCGACGCGAATACGGTCGGTGATGTGCTGCACCCGGTCGTCGATCCGCGTGTGCAGGCCAAAGGTCAGCCCGTAGCCGCGCGCGTTGATCGCGTCGATCACCCGGTCGATCCGGGTCGCCTTGTAGGTGGCGATGTGCAGCACCGGGCCGAACACCTCGCGCTCCAGCTCTTCGATGCCCGAGACGCGGACCGCCACGGGGGCGATGAAATGACCGCCCTCGGGCGCGGTCAGTTCGTGCAGCACCTTGCCCGATTTGCGCTTGGCCTCGACATAGGCAGCGATCTGGCCCTGCGCCTCGGCGTCGATCACCGGGCCGACATCGGTGGACACCTCCCACGGATCGCCGATGTGCAGCGCGTCCATCGCGCCGAACAGCATCGCCTGCACGGTATCCGCAACATCCTCTTGCACATAAAGGCAGCGCAGCGCCGAACAGCGTTGCCCCGCCGACTGGAAGCTGGAGGCGACAATGTCGCGCACCGCCTGTTCGGGCAGCGCGGTCGAATCGACGATCATCGCATTCAGCCCGCCGGTTTCCGCGATCAGTGGCGTGCCGGGCGCCATATGATCGGCCATCGCGCGGCGGATCGCCAGCGCTGTTTCGGTGGAGCCGGTGAAGGCGACACCGTTCACCCGACCGTCCGATGTGAGTGCCGCGCCCACCGTTCCGCCGTCTCCCGGCAGGAACTGCAGCACGGCGCGCGGAACGCCCGCCTCGTGCAGCAGTTTCACAGCTTCATCCGCGATCACCGGCGTCTGTTCGGCGGGCTTGGCGATCACCGCGTTGCCTGCCGCCAGCGCGCCTGCGATCTGGCCGGTGAAGATGGCCAGCGGGAAATTCCACGGGCTGATGCAGACGACCGTGCCCAGCGGCGGCCGCGTCAGGGCCAGTGCCTGCGCCGCGTAGTAGCGCAGGAAATCGACCGCCTCGCGCAATTCGCCCACCGCGTCGGGGATGGACTTGCCCGCCTCGCGCGACGCGATGGCGAACAGCTTGCCGAAATTCTGCTCATAGAGGTCGGCGGCGCGGTTCAGCACCTTCGCGCGCTCTTGCGCAGGCGCGTCCCAGACCTTTGCCGAGGCCAGCGCGGTTTCCACATCCGCGCTGCTCGCTTGCGTGACGCGGCCAACGGTGTCGCCCGGAACTGCGGGATTCATCGACGTCGCGGTATCGCCTCTCTGCACGGCTCCGTCGATCAGCGGCTCTGCGTCGAAGGTGGTCGAAGCCCAGTCGCCGCGCGCCTCATCGATGGCGGCGCGGGTCGGCCTGTGCGTCCAGTCCCAGCCCTTTGCGTTGGCGCGCTCGGGGCGGAACAGGTCTGGCCCCGGCTCGACCACGCGCCGCACCTTGGGCAGCGCGTCGAAGGGATCGGCGGCGATGATTTCGGGCGGCACGTCTTCGTCGACGATCTGGTTCACGAAGGATGAGTTCGCGCCGTTCTCCAGCAGACGGCGGACGAGGTAGGCCAGAAGGTCCTTGTGCGCGCCGACGGGGGCATAGATCCGGCAGCGCGTGGCGTTCTCTTCCATCAGGATGTCGTGCAGCCGCTCGCCCATGCCGTGCAGGCGCTGGAATTCGTAGACGGCAGGATCGGCGCCCATGTGCAGGATCGCTGCCGCCGTGTGGGCGTTGTGCGTGGCGAACTGCGGATAGATGCGATCCGTCATCGACAGCAGTTTGCGCGCATTTGCGATGTAGCTGATGTCGGTCGCGGGCTTTGTCGTGAACACCGGGAAGCCGTCCACGCCCATCACCTGCGCGCGCTTGATCTCGGTGTCCCAGTAGGCGCCCTTGACCAGCCGGACCATGAACCGCCGGTCCAGCCGCTCGCCCAGGGCGTTGATCCAGTCGATCACGTCGCCCGCGCGCTGCCCGTAAGCCTGCACCACGATGCCGAACCCGTCCCAGCCTGCAAGCCGTTCGTCCGCCACCACGCGCTCGATCACGTCAAGCGATAGTGACAGCCGGTCCGCCTCTTCCGCATCCACGTTCAGGCCCATGTTCCGCTCGCGCGCCATCAGCGCGAGATCGAGGACGCGCGGCACAAGCTGTTCGATCACCGTATCCGCATGGGTGTCCTCGTAGCGCGGATGAAGCGCCGAGAACTTGACCGAGATGCCGGGGTTGTCGCGGCTTTTCTCATGGGTGGCGGCCAGCCCAATGGCGCGGATCGCGTCTGCATAGGCCCGGTGATAGCGGTCGGCGTCGGCATGGGTGCGCGCCGCCTCGCCCAGCATGTCGTAGGAATAGGTGTAGCCGCGCGCCTCTTGCTTGGCGGCGCGGTCCATCGCCTTGCCGATGGTCTCGCCCAGCACGAACTGGCGGCCCATCTCGCGCATTGCTTGCCCGGTGGCGGCACGGATCACCGGCTCGCCCAGCCGTTTCATAGCGCTGCGCAGCGTGCCCGCAAGGCCGGGGCGCGGGTCTTCCAGCACGCGGCCCGTCAGCATCAGGCCCCAGGTCGAGGCGTTGACCAGCGAGGACGACGAATGCCCAAGGTGCTTGCCCCAGTCGGACGGCGCGATCTTGTCCTCGATCAGCGCGTCGATGGTCTCGGCATCGGGCACGCGCAGCAAGGCCTCGGCCAGGCACATCAGCGCGATGCCTTCCTCGGTGGACAGGCCGTATTCGGCAAGGAACACCTCCATCAGGCCGGGGCGTCCGCTGGTGCGGATGCGGCGCACGAGACGCGCGCCTTCGGACGCGATCGCGGCACGGTCGGCGTCGCTTAGCGCGGCGGTGTGGATCAGACGGTCCAGAATGGTTCGTTCTTCGGCATACATGCCGGTATCGATCGCATCGCGCGGGGCCCGGTCTGCATCACGAGGCATGGCACTCTCCTGTCAATTCGGCGATGATAGCACTTGAATCTCGGGCAATTCGGCCGAATTTCCAGAAATGGCGGGCGTTCCACCTGAAAATCGAGAGAGACACGATGCAATTGAACGAAGCCGATCTCGACTCCTTCGACCGCAAGATCCTGCGCATTCTCAGCACGCAAGGGCGCATCAGCGTGACCGATCTGGCGCGTGAAGTCGGGCTGTCGAAATCCCCCGTGCAGGCCAGGCTGAAGCGGCTCGAGCAGGACGGCGTCATCACCGGCTATCGCGCCATGCTCGACCCGATCCGTATGGGGCTGGACCACGTCGCCTTTGTCGAGGTGCGGCTGTCGGACACGCGCGAGGGCGCGCTGACGGCGTTCAACGAAGAGGTGCGCAAGGTGCCCGAGATCGAACAGACGCACATGATCGCAGGCTCGTTCGACTATCTTCTGAAGGTGCGCACATCCAGCATGTCGGACTATCGCCGTGTCCTGGCTGAACGCATCTCGTCGCTGCCGCATGTCTCGCATACCTCGACCTATGTGGCGATGGAGGCGGTCAAGGAAGACGGCATCTGAGTCGGGCGCCCGCACCGCCGCGTGCACGCTCAAGGCGCAACTTCGTGGACAATTCAGGCAAAGGGCGCCGAATTGTCGCCAAACGCGCCGCCGAAGACATGTTTCCGCCGCTATGTCTTGTGCCGTGCCGCAGTACCGCCGCATTGTGCCGCCGGGGGCCGCTGTCCCGCAGAGCATCGAAGGCCTGCGGGGAACGGGGCAAGTACGATGATGACCTACGACATGATGCCGGGAACGCCCCGGCGGATTCGGCCGCTTGGGCGGTCCGCGCGTTCCGGCGCGCCCCGTCCTGACATCCCATGCTATGTGGTGGGTCCTCTATGCGGAGGTCTGGACCGTCTCGGCGGCCTGCTGGACACCATCGGCCAGGATATCGAGGCTTCGGGCCTCAATCGCTCGCGGATCGTGTTTCTTGGCGATTTGTCGGGCGGGGCGACCGCGCAGGATGTGATGCAGGCGCTCGCGGGCGCAGAGCAGGCCTCGGACGGCGAGATCGTCGTCCTGATGGGCGACCGCGAACGCGCGCTTCTCGACTTTCTGAAATCTCCGCCGGCGTTCGGGCCGGTCTGGCTTGCCCAGGGCGGGCGGGCCATGTTGTCGGCCTTTCGCATCTCTCTCGCGGCCGACATCACACCGGACGCGCTGTGGCGCGCGGCGGCGGAGCTGGCGGCGGCGCTCGGGCCGGACCTTGTGTCCTGGCTCGCGCGCCGTCCGCTGCTGTGGACCAGCGGCAACCTTGTCGCCGCACATGCCGCGCTCGACCCCGGCCTGCCGCTGCGGCTGCAATCGCCAGAGACCGTGCTGAACGGTCATGCGCGCTTTCACACCGTGCCGCGCACAGACGGGCGCTGGGTGGTGCATGGACAGCCGGGGTCGGCGGGGTCGGTCCATCAACACGGACGCATTGCAGTTGGCGGCGGTCTCGAATCGCAAGGGCTGGTCTCGGCGGCGCGGATCGTCGCGGGCGATCCGGTCCGGTTCCTGTTCTCGCAGCACGAGGGGATGCGCGCGGCTTCGTGACTTGACCGAGGCGGCGCGCCGGGCATCATCAGGCCATGCGCGCGCTTATCGTTGCCCTGATCATGGCCCCGACCACCCTGCTGGCAGAGACCTGTCCGCAGGCCCCCGACCACGAGGCCGAAATGGCGGCGATCATCGCCCGGCTGCAGGCCGCCCCGACCGAAGGTGCGGCGCGCCCCGAGGTGAACCGCTTGTGGGAGATCTGGACGGATGCGCCCGACGCCGCCGCGCAAGAGATGCTGGACCGCGGGATGCGCGCCCGGTCGTCCTATGACTGGGATGGCGCGCGCGCGGCCTTTGACGAGCTGACGGCCTACTGTCCCGACTATCCCGAAGGCTACAACCAGCGCGCCTTTGTCGACTTTCTGCGCGGAAACTACGGCGCCGCGCTGGAGGATCTGGAGCGCACGCTCGAGCGTGACCCCGACCATATCGCGGCCATGTCGGGCCTTGCGCTAACGCTTCTGCGGCTTGGCCGCGACGAGGCCGGGCAGGCCGCCCTGCGCTCCGCGCTGAAGCTGAACCCCTGGCTGCCCGAGCGCGGATTGCTCGTCGAGCCACCCGGCAAGGACATCTGATCCGGCAATCGGCGTGGACGCCGCGTGCGCTGTCGCCTAAACGCTGGTGCCGGGCCCGCGTGGTGGAATGGTAGACACAGGGGACTTAAAATCATCTGTAAGTTGTGGATAGTTTTTCATTGGAATATCAATATCTTAGACGGTTGATTTTTGTCTGTGCCATCTATATCCGGTATTGAGAACGTTCCGATACCGAACCCTCCGATTTTTCCAACGTTACCAATACGTTGCGGACCGTAAAGGAGTAGGCTCAAAAAAACCAAGAAAAAAAATCCCTTGGATTGACAGCTCACTTACCCACATGAATTCAGGCTCTAGTTGATTCTTAGGATCATTTATCTGACGCGGACGTGGTGGAATGGTAGACACATGGGACTTAAACTCCCTGGCCTGTTATTGGCGTGCGGGTTCGAGTCCCGCCGTCCGCACCAGAAGTGGATTAAATGAGTCGAATAATTTGTAGTGCATTGCCGACCGAATTCCTTCGGAACCTAGGTGAGTACGTTGCAAGCTGTGCCCACATAGAGTGGGCGGCTTGGCTTTTGTGCCTTGAACTCAAAGGTCTTGATCCACACGACAAGGACCAATTCGACAAGACGAGACCCCTCCTTAAGAAGCCTGGAATAGACGGGAAGCTGTCCGATCTGAAGAACGCGGCCTCGACCGCCCCACACGAAATCCAAGGTCGCATTCGTGAAGTCTGCAAAAGAATAGAGGCGGGAACTGAAAATCGCCATATGGCTATTCATGGTGCTTGGCAGGTCGGCAATCTCGGTGACATGAGCGTGACATTCTTCAAGAATTTCGGAGATAGCAAGCAAGCTGACTGGAGAGATCACAGCCAAACCATCGACGCCGACTACATCGCATTCGCTCTTAATGACGCGAACGAAATTCTGGTCGAAGTATACGGCATCAGAGAGGCCGTGTCCGAATGGAAGAAAACTGTGCCATAGCTTGTGCCACGCTGTGACATTGTGACATCCTTAGCTAATAGAAAACAAAGACTTAAGGGTGTGTTGGCCGACTTAAAATCCCTAGCCGTACGGCGTGCCGGTTCGAGTCCGGCCGCGGGCACCAGGCGGCAGCATCCTGCGCGGGTCAGCGACCGCTCAAGGCGGCCGCGATGGCGCGCATGAGGTCGGGCACCAGCAGCGACGAACCCGCGAGCGACAAGTGGTCGTCGTCGAAATAGAGCGCCGTCGCGCGCTGGGTGTTGCGGCAGCGCCGTGTCGCCGTATCGCAAAGGTGCTCGGCTGGTCTGACCCGCTGGATGTTCCCGCCGGTCAGGCTGTCGAACAGGGCGGTGATCTCGGCGGTGCGCGCCTCGAAGCGGTCGAGCGGCGTGGTCAGGTCCCGGTCCAGCCCGTGCACCAGCCCCTGCGCCGCCGCAGTCTGCGGCACCTGCCAGCCCGCTTCCGGCACCGGGTAGACCAGCACCAGTGCCCGCTCGCGGGCGATCTGTTCAAGCGTGGTGCGAAGATGCGCCAGCACCGCCGCCTTCCGGGCCGCGTCGTCCTGCAGCGCAGCGCCTTCGACCGTCACGGACAGATCGCGGCCCTGTTCGCGCCCGCCCTCGCCGTTGTCGAAACGCGTGCCCAGCAGATAGGCCGGAAAGCGCGCGGCGATCATCACCGCCTTCACGCGCGGGTCGGACAGGAAGGCACCAACGTCCCCGCCGAGGCGGTCGCAGGCTTCACGCGCGAAAGGCTCGGCTTGCGGGCGCGTCAGGCCCGGCAATCCGATGCAGCCACTCTGCCACGACAACCTGTGCGTTACCCCGCCGCGTCGCAACTCGGGCAGCAGCGCGCTGGCGACGGCGGCGGCGTGGCTGTCGCCAACGATCAACAGGTCGAAGCCGCCTTCCGGCCCAAGGTATGCGCAGCCCGATTCGCCCGCCGCGGCAGTCGTTGCACTGATCGGTCCGCAGGTTCCTGGCCGCTCGGTCGCTTCATCGATCGCCAGCGCCAGCACCTCGGGCGACAGCCGCCCCGGCGCGCCGTGCGAGACATGGACGAAGACACCGAAGGCACACAGCCCCGACACCGCAACGGCTGCGGCGGGCGCAAAGCGTCGTAGCCCCGGCAACAGGCGCCCGCGCCGCCCCCGTATCGGCTGTTCCAGCCAGCGCCAGCTTGCATAGGCCAGCACAAAGCTGGCCAGCGCCAGCGCCGCGAACACTGTATCCGGCGGCGTGCCCACGCTGACGATCCGCGCGAAGGCGTAAAGCGGCATGTGCCACAGGTAGACCCCATAGCTCAGCAGGCCGATCCCGACGGCCAGCCGCAGCGACAGCAGCGCGGCGACGGGCGCGCCCGCGGGCGCGAACAGGATCACCAGCGCAGCGCCCCCGACCGGCAGCAGCGCCGCGACCCCCGGAAACGGCGTGGCATCGGAATAGAGCGTCACCGAGGCTGCGATCATCGCCAGGCCAGCGGCGGCAAGCGGTGTGCTGTTCAAACCCGGCCAGCGCCGTAGCGCCAGCGCGCACAGCGCCCCCACAAGCAGCTCCCACGCGCGGGCGTGCGGCATCAGGTAGGCCGCCGAGGGCTGCGTGCGAACCATCCATTCGCTGACGCAGAAGCTTGCCAGCGTCAGCGCGCCCAGCACCAGCGGAAGACTGCCGCGCCGAAGCCGCGCCAGCAGCAGGACAAGCACGGGGAACACAAGGTAGAACTGTTCTTCGATCGACAGGGACCACAAATGGTGCAGCGGCTTGAATTCGCTGGGCTGGCCGAAATATCCACCCTCGCGCCAGAGCAGCACGTTCTCGACGAAGAACGTCGTGGCGACGATGCTTTGTCCGAAATCCTTGAGGGCAATCGGCAACATCAACGCCCAGGCAAACGGTACGCAGGCCGCCATCACCAGGATCAGCGGCGGCAGGATGCGCCGCGCCCGCCGTTCATAGAAGGACCACAGCGAAAAGCTGCCCTCCGCGCGTTCGGCCAGGATCAGCGTGGTGATCAGATAGCCGCTGATGACGAAGAAAACGTCGACACCGACGAACCCGCCGGACAGGCCCGCGATCCCTGCATGGTAGCCAAGCACCGGCAGGATCGCCACCGCCCGCAAACCGTCGATCTCGGGGCGGTAGCGCATCTGTGGCGCCTAGTCGCGCACGCCGGCGAACCGCGCCTGCCAGTCCTCGCGTTCCTCGTCCGCGATCTTGCGGAACAGGTTCTCGGGCACCTCGAAGCCGTGGCCTGCGGGCAGCGCCGACAGCGCTCCGCCGATGTCGTCCGGCCAGCCTGCATCCGTAACCTTCATCGCCGCTTTCAGCGTGTCGCTGGCATCGGGGATGAACGGTTCCGACAGCACGGCATAGAGGCGGATCAGGTTCAGCGAGAAGCGGATGATCGCCGCCGCCGCTGCCTCGTCCTCCTTGAACACCGACCAGGGTGCGGCGTCCTGCAGGTACTCGTTCCCCGCAACCCAGATCGCCCGCAACTCGGCGGCGGCCTTGCGCACCTCGATGGCGTCCATATGCGCCTCGTAGGTCTTGAGGCGCGCGCCGAGTTCGGCGATCACGGCCTCTTCTTTTGCGCCGTAGGCACCGCCCTCGGGCACCACCTCGCCGAATTTCGAGCGGCAGAACTTGGTCACGCGGCTGACGAAGTTGCCCAGAACGTCGGCAAGGTCCTTATTCACGGAGGCCTGGAAATTCTCCCAGGTGAACTCGGCGTCCGAACTCTCGGGCGCATGCGACAAAAGCCACCAGCGCCAGTAGTCCGACGGCAGAATGTCGAGCGCCTGGTCCATGAACACGCCGCGCCCGCGCGAGGTGCTGAACTGGCCGCCGTCATAATTGAGGTAATTGAACGACTTGATGTAATCCACCAGCTTCCACGGCTCGCCCGAGCCAAGGATCGTCACCGGAAAGCTGAGCGTGTGGAACGGCACGTTGTCCTTGCCCATGAACTGGGTGTAGGTCACGTCGCCTGCGCCCTTGTCGGTGCGCCACCAGCGTTCCCAGTCGGTTCCCTTGCCCGCATCGACCCATTCCTGCGCGCAGGCGATATATTCGATGGGCGCGTCGAACCAGACATAGAACACCTTGCCTTCCATCCCCGGCCAGGGCTCGTCGCCGCGCTGCACCGGGACGCCCCAATCCAGATCGCGGGTGATGCCGCGGTCCTGCAACCCGTCGCCGTCGTTCAGCCACTTCTTGGCGATGGACGTGGTCAGGACTGGCCACCCCTCGCGCGTGTCGATCCATTGCTCAAGCTCGTCCTTGAGGGCGGACTGGCGCAGATACAGGTGCTTGGTGTCACGCATCTGCAGGTCCGTCGCGCCCGAGATCACCGAACGCGGGTTGATAAGGTCGACGGGATCAAGCTGCTTAGTGCAGTTGTCGCACTGGTCGCCGCGCGCGCTGTCGAAGCCGCAGTTGGGACAGGTGCCCTCGATGTAGCGGTCCGGCAGATAGCGCCCGTCGGTGGGCGAATACATCTGCGTCTCGCTCACCTCGCGGATCAGGCCGGCTTCGTCCAGCGCCTTGGCGAAAGCTTGGGTGAGGCGGCGGTTCTGCTCGGACGACGAGCGCCCGAAATGGTCAAAGGACAGGCGGAACCCGTCGGCCAGCTTGGCCTGCACGGCGTGCATCTCGGCGCAATACTCGGCCACCGGCTTGCCCGCCTTGGCGGCGGCCAACTCGGCGGGGGTGCCATGCTCGTCGGTGGCGCAGAGGAACATCACCTCGTGCCCGCGCCCGCGCAGGTAGCGGGCGAACAGGTCGGCCGGCAACTGGCTGCCGACGAGGTTCCCGAGGTGCTTGATCCCGTTGATATAGGGGATCGCCGAAGTGATGAGGTGCCGGGCCATCGCGCGTGTCCTGTCCGTGGTGCCGCGCCGATGTAGCGCGCGCAGCCCCGCGATGCCAGTGCCCAAGGCGCTGCGACAGCAGGGCGTCAGTCCAGAAGCCGCGTCACCGCCCGCTCGAGGTCCGCGTAGGCGCGGGCATCGACACAGCCGTCCCAGTTGGCGACAAACGCCGCCCCTGCGCCGGTAGCCACGAAGATCGCCCCATTGTCCGTGCCGTTGCCGCCCGAGCAGAAGCGGCCGGTGTGGCTGATGACGGCGTCCCGCCCGGCACCCGCGATCCTTGCACCAAGGCCGTATCCGTCATGTGCCGGATAGGCGCCAGGCTGCAGCACCCAGGGACGCGCGGCGTTGAACCAGTGCATCGCAAGGCGCGCATAGTCCTCTGCCGACATCTCCCAGCCCGCATAAGACGACATCGACCCGCTCGCCCCCTCGATGATGGCCTCGTGAATGCCCGCCGGGTGCAGGATGCGCTCCTTGCAGGTCTCGCCATAGCCCCGCCCCGACAGCCCCTCGATGATCGCGCCCAGAAGCGCATAGTTGGAATTGGCATAGAAATTGTCGCCGCGCACGCCGGTCAGGTTCTCGCGCTGCATCGCCTGGAACCCGATGCGGCGGTGAAGGCCGAGACTGCCGTGCAGCTTCGAGCGCATCGTCCCTTGGGTGATGTCGGGGGCCATGCCAGAGGTGTGCGTGACAAGCTGGGCCAGCGTGATCGCCGCCGCGTGGTCCGGAGGCGTGACACCGGCCGCCGACAGGACATCCGCAATCCCGCCAAGACTTGCGTTCCAGGTCAGACGCGCCTCGTCCAGCAGCTTGGTCATGCACAGCGCGGTGATGGCCTTGGACAGCGACATGACCGGGTAGGGCTGCGCGGCCTCGCGGCCCGCTCCGGCGACATGGACGATCGCGCCTCCTGCGCCCACGGCCATGCTCGACGCTTCGATGTCGTGCCGCTCGCGCCACGCCGACCAGGCAGTCTCGATCGCCCCGCCGTCGATTTCCGGAGCCTGCGGCGCCGGGGGCGCAATGGCGGCAAGGACGACATCCATGGACGGAACGAACCCGCGGTCCGCAAGCGCCATCACTCCGGCGCTGCCGACAAGGCCGAGCCCGAAGACAAGCGTCAGGATCAAGAATATGCGCCGCATCTGGAACCTCCGGCCGACCCGCTCGGCCAAGCTCCCATGGCAGTGCAATCCGGCCTCTCTGCGGCGCCGGTTCGGCATTTTCCGGCCTGAGCGTGTCGGGCGCTGCGCGCCCGATCCGGCCGGGGGGCTTTGCCCCCCGGACCCCCCAGAGGTATTTGAGGACCAAAGATGAATATGGAGCGAGGCGTCCCATCTTTGGTCCCGAAATACTCGGGAGAGCGCGAGAGGGAACGTCTCGTACGCCGCGCAGCGGGCTCAATGCCCGCAAGCGGCGTTCCCCGCTTTAACCGGCGGCGGGGGCGAGGCGCCGTTCGACGATCTCCGCCCACCACGAGCATCCCGCCGGGATCGCCTCGTCGTTGAAGTTGTATTCGGGGTGATGGACCATCGCGGTGTCGCCGTTGCCCACAAGGATGTAGGCGCCGGGGCGTTCTTCGAGCATAAAGGCGAAATCCTCGCCTCCCATCACCAGGGGGGCGTCGTCGCAGGCGCCCGTGACCGCCCGGGCGGCGTCGGCGGCATAGTCGGTTTCGGTCTCCGAGTTCACCATCACCGGGTAGCCGCGCATGAAGTTGATGTCGGCGGCCGCACCGAAGGCCTGGGCGGTGGCGGCGACCACCGTCTTGAACCGGTCTTCCACCTCGGCCCGGACGGCGGCGTCGAGCGTGCGGATGGTTCCGCGCAGGGTGACGCGCTGGGCGATGACGTTGAAGGCCTTGGACGACGATTCGATCGAGGTGACCGACACCACCGCCTGCGCCACCGGATCGACATTGCGTGCCACGATGGATTGCAGCGCGACGACGACGTGACTGGCGATGAGCGTCGAGTCGATCGTCTCCTGCGGTTTCGCCGCGTGGCCGCCGCGGCCCTCGATCACCACCTCGAACTGGTCGGTGGCGGCGAAGAAGGCACCGGGGCGGATCGCGAAGCTGCCCACCGGGCGGCCCGGCCAGTTGTGCATGCCATAGACCTCCTGGATGCCCCAGCGGTCCATCATGCCGTCGTCGCACATCTCCTTGCCGCCGCCGCCGCCTTCTTCGGCGGGCTGGAAGATCACCACCACCGTGCCGTCGAAGTTGCGTGTCTCGGACAGGTATTTCGCCGCGCCGAGCAGCATCGCGGTGTGCCCGTCATGGCCGCAGGCATGCATCGCGCCGGGGGTCTTCGAGGCATAGTCGAGCCCCGTCTGTTCGTGGATCGGCAGCGCGTCCATGTCTGCGCGCAGGCCGACGACGCGGCCGGCGCTGTCGCTGCGGCCCTTGATGACGCCGACGACGCCGGTGCGGCCGATGCCCGTCACCACCTCATCGCAGCCGAACTCGGTCAGCTTTTCCGCAACCACGGCAGAGGTGCGGTGCGTGTCGAACAGGATCTCGGGGTTTTCGTGCAGGTCGCGGCGCCACGCGGTGATCTCGGGCAGCATCTCGGCGAAACGGTTACGGACCGGCATCGGGGTCTCCTTGGATGGGGGTGTCTGGGCCTGCGGCAAAGCCTGCCCGAGCGCCCCGGCAAGGGCAAGGCCGCGCTAGAGGTTCGGCCCCGGCACCAGCGGGCTGCCGTCCGAGAAACGCCCGGCGCGGAAGCGCGTCAGGTCGTGCCCCGGATCACCCCCCGTCGCCAGCGCGGCGGCGATGCGTCCGAACGCGGGGCCGATGCCGAAGCCATGGCCGCACATGCCGGTGGCCACCGTCAGGCCGGGCAGGGCGGTGACGCGGTCCACCACGGGCACCACATCGGGCAGCACGTCGATCATGCCCGCCCATGCCGTGCGGGCCTCTACCTTGCTCGCCTCTGGAAAGCTGTCGGCAAAGGCCGCGCAGGTGGCGCGGACCTTCTTCGTGTTCGGCGCAGGGTTCAGGATGCGCATCCGCTCGAACGGGGTTTCGGTGTCCTCGGACCAGCGGCGCGGCGTGGTCCAGGCGTCCGGGTAGCCCTGCGGCGCGGCGATGTGAAACGCGGTGTCGAAGCTGCCCGCCCGCAACAGTGGCAGATATTTCGGCAGCGCCCGCACCGCATCGGGGCCGATGTAGAGTTCCGACGAGGTCGACGGCGCGAGGGTATAGCCCCCATCGGCGCGGGGCCGAAAGGCAAGGCGGCTGTCGACCCCCGCCGTGCCAGTGACCTGCGGCAGCGGGCCGGTTTCCATCGCGGTCGAGCGCACGGAAAGCTGCGGGATCGACACGCCGTGACGGCGCAGGAACAGCGCCGACCACGCCCCGGCGGCAAGGATGACCTCGGTGCAGGCGATGCGGCCCCGTTCGGTGTGCACGCCGGTGATCCGACCGCCTTCGATATCGAGCGCGCGGGTGGCGCAGCCTTCGATGATCCTCGCGCCCGCGCTCGCGGCCAGCCGCGCAAGTTCCGGCACCGCGACCCAAGGTTCGGCCTTCAGGTCGGTGGGTGTGTGCAGCGCGCCTACCCAGGTCGTCGCGGCTCCGGGGAACAGGCGGGCGGTGTCGGTCGCATCGTGCAGGGTGCTCGACACGCCCAGCGGGGCTGCGTCCTTCAGCCATGCCGCATAGCGGTCCATCCCGCTCGCGTCCGAGGCCAGATAGGTGACGCCCATTTGCCGTAGACCCAGCCTGCCGCCGCACTCCTTGTCCAGCTCTTGCCAAAGCCGCTGCGCCTCGAGCGCAATCGGAATTTCCGCAAGGTCGCGCCCCTGCACGCGAATCCAGCCCCAATTGCGGCTCGATTGCTCGGCGGCGATCCGGCCCTTTTCCAGGAGCGTCACCCGCATGCCTGCGCGCGCCAGCCACAGTGCCGCACAGACGCCGATCACGCCGCCGCCGATCACCACGACGTCCGATGCGGCGGGCAGGTCAGCGCCATGTTCCGGCGGTGCCTCAAGCGTGAAGGGAAAGCTCATGTCTGCGATGGGTCCGCCAGCCGCGCCACCAGCCGCTGCATGAACGCCTCGCCCTCGGCGAACTGGTCGAGCGAGATGAACTCGTCGGGCTGGTGCGCCTGGGCGATGTCGCCGGGGCCGCAGACCACGGCCGAATAGCCGCCGTCCTGGAACTGGCCGCCTTCAGTGGCGTAGCTGACGACTTCCGAGCCGTTGGCGCCGGTCAGGTCGCGCACGAAGCGTTCGGCGGGGCCTTCGGTTTCGGGTTGCAGGCCGGGGACGGTGAACATGTCCTCCAGCACGATCCGCGCCTTGGGGTGGATCGCCTGCATCTCGGCCTCGACCTCGCCGACCTTGGCGCGGAACCGCGCTTTCCAGTCCTCGGGCGACTCGCCGGGCACGCAGCGCCACGTGATGCCGAAATGGCAATCCTTGGCGGTGATGTTGTGGGCGGTGCCGCCTTCGATCGTGCCGACATGCACCGTGGTCCACGGCGGATCGAACATCGCGGCCAGCGAGGACGGCGTGCGCGCGCGGTTCTCGGCGTTCATCGCGGTGGCCCATTCGATCAGCTTGGCCGCCTCCATGATCGCGTTGACGCCGGTGTGCATGATCGACGAATGCACCTCGTGCCCGATGACGTGCACGCGGTAGCCGGTGCCGCCTTTGTGGCCGGTGACGATCTTCATCATCGACGGCTCGCCTATGATCGCCAGCTCGGCCTTGGGCACCGTGCCTGCCATCGCGCGGATCAGCGGCGGCGCGCCGATGCAGCCGATTTCCTCGTCGCGGGACAGGGCAAGCTGCAGCGGGCGGGATACGCCCGTTCGCGCGGCGTGAACGACGGCCCAGATGGCGAGCGCGTCGAATCCCTTCATGTCGCAGGTGCCGCGCCCGTAAAGCCGTCCGTCCCGTTCGGTCACGGTGAAGGGATCGCTGGACCAGTCCTGACCGTCGACGGGCACCACATCGGTGTGCCCCGACAGGATCACGCCGCCGTCCACATCGGGGCCGATGTGGGCGAACAGCCCTGCCTTCATGCCGTCCGCGCTGTAGTCGCGGTGGCAGGTGATGCCGAACTGGCCGAGATATTCCTCGACCCAGTCGATGAGCGGAAGGTTGCTGTCCCGGCTGACTGTCGGGAAAGACACGAGTTTTTCAAGGAGCGCGCGGGCGCTCAGGGGGTCTGGCATGAGGTGGGTCCGTTGGCTGGATAGCGCGACGGTGATCCGCCGACTGCCCAAGGTCAAGGCCCGGCGCCTTCGGTTTCGCCAGCGCAGCGGGACGCAACGTCCGCGCGGGGGCAGGACGGCTTTATGGGTTGTGGGGAAAAAGTTTCATGTTAGCGTCTTGATCAACCGGGTCCTGTTCACAGCAGAGGCCGGGAACAACGATACAAGACGGGGAGAGTCCCATATGCCCGACGGGGCCGCGCCGATCCTCGACGTGCGGGATCTGAAGACCGTGTTCCATACGCGGTCGGGGGAAGTGCACGCAGTCAACGATGTCAGTTTCGACCTGCGCCCCGGCGAGTTGCTGGGCGTGGTGGGCGAATCCGGCTCTGGCAAGTCGGTGACGATGATGTCGCTGATCGGCCTTCTGCCGACGCCGCCCGCAGATGTGCGCGGCGGAACCGTGATGTTCGGCGGCGACGATCTGCTGCGGATCGACGCGAACCGCCTGCGGGCCATTCGCGGCGCACGGATCGGCTTCGTGTTCCAGGATCCGATGACCTCGCTGAACCCGGTCTACACCGTCGGCTTCCAGATCATGGAGCCGCTGCGCAAGCACATGGGCCTTGGCAAGACCGCCGCCCGCAACCGCGCGGTGGAACTGCTGGAGCTGGTAGGCATCCCCGGTGCGCGGCAGCGTCTTTCGGATTATCCGCACCAGTTTTCAGGCGGGATGCGGCAGCGGGTGATGATCGCCATCGCGCTGGCCTGCGATCCGCAGGTCCTGATCGCGGACGAGCCGACCACGGCGCTCGATGTGACGATCCAGGCGCAGATTCTCGAACTGGTAAAGGACCTGCGGCAGAAGCTGGGCATGGCGATCGTCTGGATCACCCATGATCTGGGCGTGATCGCGGGCATCGCCGACCGTGTGATGGTGATGTATGGCGGGCAGGTCGTGGAACAGGCCCCGGTCAAGGAGCTGTTCCGCAACGCCCAGCATCCCTATACCCGCGCGCTGCTCAAGACGGTGCCCAGTGTGCGCGGCGAACGCGCGCCCAAGCTGAACGTGATCGAGGGCCAGCCGCCGATCCTGACCGCGGCGCCGTCGGCCTGTCCGTTCCGGTTCCGCTGCGCCCACCGGTTCGAGCGTTGCGACCGCGAGAACCCGCCACGCTTTGATGTCGGCCAGGGCCATGACGCGGCCTGTTTCTGGGACCCCGAGACGAACGGAGCCCGACATGCTTGACGACAGGCTTGAGGGCGCGCCGCGCAAGAAGGCGCTTGTCGAGGTGCGCGGCCTGAAGATGTATTTCCCGATCCATACGGGGCTCTTGCGCCGCAAGACGGGGGACATCAAGGCGGTTGACGATGTGACTTTTGATATCGTCGAGGGGGAAACCCTTGGCCTTGTGGGAGAATCCGGTTGCGGAAAGTCCACATGCGGGCGCGCCGTGCTGCGTCTCTACGAGGTGACGGACGGCTCGGTGCGGGTCGACGGGCACGAGATCGCGCATCTTGGGCCGAACACCCTGCGCCGGATGCGCCCGACCATGCAGATGGTGTTCCAAGACCCGCAGGCATCGCTCAACCCGCGCATGACGCTGGCCTCCATCATTGGTGAGCCGCTGCGCGAACACACCCGTCTGACCAAGCCAGAGCAGCTTGAGCGCGTGTATGAGTTGATGGACCAGGTCGGCCTCAACCGCGATTTCGCCAACCGCTATCCACATGAATTCTCTGGCGGGCAGCGCCAGCGCATCGGCATCGCCCGGGCGCTTGCCCTGAACCCCAAGTTCATCGTCTGCGACGAACCGATCGCGGCGCTCGACGTGTCGATCCAGGCGCAGGTGGTGAACCTGCTGGAAGAATTGCAGGACCGCCTTGGCCTGACCTACCTGTTCATCAGCCACGATCTGTCGATGGTGCGGCACATCGCCGACCGCGTGGCGGTGATGTACCTGGGCAAGATCGTGGAACTCGCGTCGCGCGATGACCTCTACGGCGATCCCAAGCATCCCTATACACGCGCGCTTCTGTCGGCGGTGCCCGAGCCCGACCCGCGAGAGGAATCGCGCATTCAGCGCATCGTGCTGCAAGGCGACGTGCCCAGCCCGGCGAACCCGCCGACGGGCTGCAATTTCTGCACCCGATGCCCCGATGTCATGGACATCTGCCGCAAAGTCGATCCCGAATACCGAGAGATCGCGCCGGGCCACTTTACGGCCTGCCATCTCTACTGCGAGACAACGACAATGCCCGCCGAGCCAACGGCGGCGAAAGAGGCTTTCGAGCCAATCCAACAAGGAGAGTGACATGAAAACGAAACACGCGCTGATGGGCGCGGTTGCCACGGTTGCCCTTGCCACGTCCGCGTTCGGCGCTGCCCATGAGGGCGAGCGCGGCCGCGACGGCGAGGTTCGCATCCTCTACTGGCAGGCGCCCTCGATCATGACGCCGTACCTGTCGGGCGGCACCAAGGACATCGAGGCGGCCTCGCTCGTGATCGAGCCGCTGGCCCGCTACGACACCGAAGGCAACCTGACGCCCTGGCTGGCGACCGAGATCCCGACCGTCGCAAATGGCGGCGTGTCCGAGGACCTGACCCAGATCACCTGGAAGCTGCAAGAGGGCCTTCTGTGGTCCGATGGCACCCCGGTGACCTCGGAAGACGTCAAGTTCACCTGGGAATACTGCACCAACCCCGATGGCGGCTGCGCGCAGCTGACCAAGTTCGGCGGCGTGACCGCAGTCGACACCCCCGATGAGCTGACCGTCGTGGTGACCTTCGACGGCCCGACGCCGTTCCCCTACGGTCCCTTCGTGGGCGGCCAGTCGCCGATCATCCAGAAGGCCCAGTTCGCCGATTGCGTCGGCGCGCAAGCGTCCAGCTGCACCGAAGAGAACTTCAACCCGATCGGCACCGGACCCTTCGTCGTCACCGACTTCCGTCCGAACGACGTGATCACGCTTGAGGCGAACCCGAACTATCGCGATCCGTCCAAGCCCGCGTTCCAGACCGTGACCTTCAAGGGCGGCGGCGATGCTGCGGCCGCAGGCCGCGCCGTGATGGAAACCGGCGAATACGACTACGCGTGGAACCTGCAGCTTGCGCCCGACGTCATCGCGCAGATGCAGTCGGGTGGCATGGGCGTTCCGGTGGCAGGCTTCGGCCCGCTGATGGAGCGGATCATGCTCAACAACACCAACCCCGACCCGAGCCTCGGCCCGGACGAGCGGTCGGTGATCCGCCCGCACCCGTTCCTGGGCGATCCGGCGGTCTACAAGGCGCTGTCGATGGCCATCGACCGCGAACTTCTGGTCGAAGTCGGCTACGGCGAAGCAGGCCGCGTGACCTGCGACTGGGTGCCCGCACCCGCCGTCTACGCCACCGGTGACCTCAGCTGCGCCAACTTCGACATGGAAGCGGCCAAGGCGATGCTGGAAGAGGCGGGCTATGTCGACAGCGATGGCGACGGTGTCCGCGAGACGCCCGATGGCATGCCGATGTCGATCCTCTACCAGACCTCGACCAACGCCGTGCGCCAGGATTTCCAGGCGCTGATCAAGCAGTGGTGGAACGAGCTTGGCCTTGAGGTCGAGCTGCGCAACATCGACTCGTCGGTGTTCTTCGGCGGGGACCCCGGTTCGCCGGACACCTTCCAGAAGTTCTATGCAGACGTCGAGATGTACGCCAACACCTTCGACGGCACCGATCCGCAGGCCTATCTGGGCAACGGTCTGTGCGACAAGGCTCCGCGTCCGGCGACCCAGTGGCAGGGCGAGAACATCTCGCGCTTCTGCTCGGAAGAGTTCGACGCGCTGCATGCAGAGCTGACCAAGACCGCGGATATTGACGAGCGTGCGCGCATCGCCAAGGAACTGAACGCGATGGCGGTCAACGAAGGCAGCATGATCCCGCTGGTGCACCGCGGCCGTCTGTCCGCGCACTCCAACTCGCTGGGCGGCGTTGCGCTCAACGTGTGGGACAGCGAGCTGTGGAACGTGGCCGACTGGCACCGCATCGCAGAGTGATCCAAGCCGGCAGGGCGCGCATGTCGCGCCCTGCCACCTTTTTTATGCAGACTGATGAACCGAGACGCCGATGCTGACATTCGCCATCCGACGCCTTCTGATTTCCATCCCGACGCTTCTGTTCATAAGTCTGGTGATCTTCCTTCTGCTTGAACTCGCGCCCGGCGATCCGATGGCGCAGGTGCCGCTGACGGTGCCGGACGAAGTCAAGCAGAAGATGCGCCTTGCGCTCGGCCTGGGAGAGCCGGTGCCGGTCCGCTTCGTCAAATGGATGTACCAGTTCTTCGTCGTCGAGCCGTCGGTGTTCATCGACTGGCTGTTCGGCACCTCGCTGTCCGAAGGCCAGCAGCGCGTCATTTCCTGGCAGACCCGCTCGCCGGTGATGGACATCGTCGTCCAGCGTATGCCGCAGACCCTGTGGGTTGTTGGCCTTGCCTATGTCGTCGGGGTGCTGATCGCGCTGCCCATCGGCATCATCTCGGCCTACAAGCAGTATTCGATCTTCGATCAGGCGGGCACCTTCGTGTCGATGATCGGCTTTTCGGTGCCGCCGTTCTTCACCGGCGTCCTGGTGATCGTGATCTTCTCGATCCAGCTGGGCTGGCTGCCGTCGATCTATGACACCACCCATGTGGTGAACGACTGGGACAGCTTTGTCGTGCAATTCAAGCAGATGATCATGCCGGTGATGGTGCTTGCCTTGCAGACCACGGCGCAGATCAGCCGATTCATGCGCGCCTCGATGCTGGACAACCTGAACCAGGACTACGTCCGCACCGCGCGGGCCAAAGGACTGTCGGAAAGCGTCGTCGTCATGGTCCACGTCGTGCGCAATTCGATGATCCCGGTCGTCACCGTCATCGCGCTGGGTGTGCCGGCGATCTTTGGCGGCGCCATCATCACCGAGCAGATCTTCAAGGTGAACGGCATCGGCCAGCTTCTGATCACCGCCATTCAGGCGAACGATCTGCCGATGGTTCAGACGATTACCTTCATCTTCGCCGTGCTCATCGTCGTCTTCAACCTGATCGCCGACGTGCTTTACGGCATCCTCGACCCCCGGATCCGCTATGACTGACCCCGCCGCCAACGCCCCCGCCGAAGCCCTCGTGACCGCCAGGCCGCCGCGCAACCAGTGGCTTGACGTCTGGGACCAGTTCAAGACGCACCGCGGCGCGCTGTTCGGGCTGGCGTTCTTCGTGTTCATCATCCTGATGGTCACGGTCGGCCCACTCTTGTGGACCTATGACGCGACCTTCATCGACATTCGCGCCCGCAACCAGGGACCAAGCCTTGCGCACCCGATGGGCACCGACCAGCTTGGCCGGGACATGTTCGCCCGGATGATGGCCGGCGGGCGCGTTTCGGTCGCGGTGGGCCTGACGGCGATGGCGCTGGCGCTGATGCTGGGCACGTTCGTCGGCGTCGTCGCCGGGTTCTTCCGCAAGTTCGACGGCCCGCTGATGCGGCTGACCGATCTGTTCCTCGCGCTTCCCTTGCTGCCGCTTCTGCTGGTCGGCGTGCTGTTGTTCCGTGAACGGCTGAACGGGCTGTTCGGGCCAGAGCTTGGTATCTTCATCCTGATCGTGACCGGCATCGGCATCACGTCCTGGATGCCCACGGCGCGGATCGTGCGCGGCGACGTCCTGGCGCTGAAGGAACGCGAGTTCGTGCTGGCCGCCCGGTCCATCGGCACTCCGCCCCGAAGGCTGATCTCGCGGCACATCCTGCCGAACATCCTGTCGCCGATCATGGTGTCCGCGACATTGGGCATCGCTACCGCGATCATCACCGAATCCGCGCTGTCGTTCCTTGGCCTCGGCTTTCCGCCGGACTTTCCGACCTGGGGGCGGCTGTTGTTCGATGCGACGGATTACCTGCAGCAGTATCCGGGCCGGGTGATCTGGCCGGGGCTGGCGATTTCCTTCACCGTGCTGTCGGTCAACTTCATCGGCGACGGTCTGCGCGACGCGCTCGACCCGCGCATCCGGGGACGCTGACCCCCGAATAAGGACATCTAAGCGAACAGGCGGCGCCTTTGTGGGCCGCCTGTTCGCTGTTTGAAGGGCGCGAAAGAACATACGTTCCGGGTATCCCGGCATTGCGGGCCACTTTCCCGCACGATGTCCCTGAGACATATTCAGATATTCTTGATATGGCCGCCGGATTGCGCAATTTGCGGGATACTTTCCCACGGAGGCTGCCATGTTCGCCGATTTCGGATTCGAGACCCTCACCGCGCCGCAGGCGGCCATCTGGTTCGGCCTTGCCATCGGCCTTGCCTTTGGTGCCCTGGCCGAGGTCACGCGCTTCTGTTTCCGTCGCGCCGTCGCGGGCCCCGCGTCCGAGCGGCGTTCTGCCGCCGGTGTCTGGCTGACCGCGCTGGCCGTGGCGATCGTCGGCACGCAAGGCGCCGTCGCTGTGGGCCTGATCTCGTTCGCGGATCACCGCTTCATGGCGTCCGATCTGCCCTGGGCGGCCATCGTCACGGGCGGTGTGCTGTTCGGCGCAGGCATGGTGCTGACGCGCGGCTGCATCTCGCGGCTGACGGTGCTGTCAGGTACCGGCAACCTGCGCGCGTTGACCGTGATGCTGGTCTTCGCCATCGCGGCCCATGCCACCCTGAAGGGGGTCTTTGCACCGCTGCGCACGGCGCTGGGGTCGATCACCGTGCCCCTCGGCGACGCGGTGTCGCTGGCCGCGCTTCCGGGCGGGGCGCTGCTGGCGACGATCGTACTGGCCGCGCTGGCGCTGGCCTTTGCCGCCCGCAGCGGCGCGCGCCCGGTGCATCTGGCGCTGGCGGCTGTGATCGGGCTTCTGGTGCCGCTGGCCTGGGTCGGCACGGGATACGTGCTGTTCGACGACTTTGACCCCATCGCGATGGAAAGCCTGTCGTTCACCTCTCCCTCGGCTGAAACCCTGTTCTGGGGTGTCGCGTCGACGTCGATCGGGGCCACCTTTGGCGTCGGGCTGATCGGCGGCACCATCGCAGGCGCCTCGGTGCTGGCTCTGATTGCAGGCCGGTTCCGCTGGCAGAGCTTCTCGTCTCCTGCCGAGACGGGCCGCTATCTTGCAGGCGGCGCGCTCATGGGCGTCGGCGGCGTGCTGGCCGGGGGCTGCACCGTGGGCGCGGGCCTGTCGGGCGTGCCGACCCTGTCGGTGGCCGCGATCCTGGCGATCCTGTCGATTGCAGCGGGGGGCGTCGCCGCCGACCGCGCGCTGTCGCGCCGAGCCTCGCCGCGCGGGGTCGCCGTTCCGGCGGAATGATCCTCAGGCGGGAGCGCCTATTCCATCTTGCGGCGGATGCGGCGCACCATGCCCCAGACCAGAAGCACGACCAGCGGCGTCGCGATCGCCGTCAGGAGGCCCTTTGACAGCCCCAAAGGCTCGGCAAACGGACCGGCGGCGTAGATCACCAGGTTCAGCGCGTAATAGCTGATCGCCACCGTCGACAGGCCTTCGACCGTCTTCTGCAACCGCAGTTGCAGGTCGGCGCGCTGGTCCATCGACGCCAGAAGCTGCTGGTTCTGCGCCGAGCGTTCCACGTCGACCCGGGTGCGCAGCAACTCGCCCGCCCGGATCGCGCGTTCCGACATCGCCTTGAGCCGGTCCTCGGTGGATTTCACGGTGCGCATCGCAGGGTCGAACCGGCGCATCATGAACTCGGCAAAGGTCTGCCGCCCCTCGAAGCGCTCCTCGCGCATCACGCCGATGCGCTGGTTCACGATGGCCTCGTAGGCGCCGGTCGCGCCGAAGCGAAAGGCGGTCTTCGCCAGAAGCGATTCCAGTTCCGCCGAGATTTCCAGCAGCGCCTTGAGCGTCGCGTCGGGCTGGCTGACGGTGCCGGTCATGTCTTCCATCAGGGTGTTCAACTGGCTGTCGAGCTGTCCCATCTTGGGCGTGAGTGTCCGTGCCCGGCTGAGCCCGAGCATCGACATGGTCTTGTAGGTCTCGATCTCGCAGATGCGCTGCACGATCCGCCCCACCCGGCGCGGGCCGGTGTCGGGACGCACGAACACGGCAAAGCGCATGTGCCCGCCGGCATCGATGCGGAAATCGCCCGCCATCGCGGCGGTGTCGTCCAGCACGCGGCTGACCGCCAGGCTTTCGGGCACGAACCAGTCGTCCAGCTTGCGCCGAATCTCGTCGTCATCCGGCATCGGCTCGACCCGGATAAAGGCCGAGGTGATGCGCACGCCGGGCGCATCCGCCAGCCAGTCCTCGGGAAACACGGTATAGGACGCCTTGTCGAAAGGACGCTCGGCGACGCCGTTCACGAACACCGTGTAGGTCACGAATTCGGTGTGCTGTTCCCATTTCAGCTGGTGCTGGCCAAGCTGTCCGAAATGATGCGTCGCCCCCGGCTTGGGGTGCGGGCCGCCGAACCGGTCGAGCAGCGCCAGAAGATGCGCGCGGTCGGCATCGCGGTCGCGGCTGGCGGCATCGTGCGGTTGCTTGATCGCCAGGTAGACGGCATGACACGGCGCCTCGAGCGACGGGAAGGGCCGCGCGTGCAGTTCGTTCGCCAGCTCGTAGCGCAACGGGTGGTCTTGGATTGGGCTCATGCCGCGCCTCCGCAGGATGCACGGAACCTAGCCGTTTCGCACCCGCTGTAAACAGAATAATTCAAGAAAATCCGTGACTTAGATGTATACTTTCGTGCACCATGCCCATTCGCGCCCGATTTCAAGGGTTTGCCTGTCACGTCCAGTGCACGGCCTCGCCGCCCGGCAGAGCGTGACGGGCGCGCAGCGGCAGGTCATAGGCAAGCCGTTCCTTGTCGCAGAACGACCGCACCCAGGCGTCGTCCATGGTGATGAAATCCAGCACCGCGATGAGGAAGTCTGCGTCACCTGCGCGCGCACGCAAGTCGTCCTCGCTTGCGCCCGAGGCACCCAGGAACACCGGCAGCAGGTCATCCTCGCCCGCCAGCCATTCCAGCGCCCGCAGCGCCACGATCTCTGCTTGTTCCGGTTTCATCGCTCTGCCTGTGCCTCATCCCTGAATTGGAAAGATGTTGTTAACTGATTGCGCCTACCCTGAGCCCAACCCGAAAGATTTGTCACGAATTGCGACGTCCCATGCCCGGCTCCATTCTCATCCTCGATGGCGTGTCGACCAACCGGATCATCCTTACGGTAAAGCTGTCGTCGGCGCGATACCGGGTGATGCAGGCCGCGAGTGTGCAGCAGGCGCTGGGCCTCGCACTCACGCGGGCGCCCGACCTGATCCTTGTCGATCATGGAATCGAGGGCGGCGGGGCCGAAGCGTGTCAGCGGCTGCGGCGCGTGCCTGCGCTGCGGCAGACCCCGATCATCGTGGCCGCGCCCGCAATCGGCGCGGACCTGCGGCTAGCCTGCTTCGAGGCGGGGGCGGATGCGATGATCGAAAAGCCGATGAACGAGACGCTGCTTCTGGCGCGGATCCGCAACCTTCTGCGCCGGTCCGCCGCCCGGTTCGATCTGACCGGGCGCCCCGGTGCGCGGATGGCCCTCGGGCTTGCGGACCCCGGCGCGACGTTCCGTCGGGCCTGCCGCGTCGCGCTGGTGAACAATGCGCCGCAGACCGCCGCCGCCCTGGTGCGCGAGTTCGAGGTGCAGGGCCACCGTGCCCAAGTCTTCGCGCGCGCGGATGTCGAGATGCTGTTCGCTCAACGGCCCTTCGATGCCATCCTGGTCGACCTCGGCATTGGCGAAGGTCCGGCGACGCTGCGCCTGCTGACCGATCTGCAATCGCGCAGCGAAACCCGGCAGGCGGCGCATCTGTGCGTCATCGACGATAAGGACGACGCCAGCGCGGTGCTGGCGCTGGACCTTGGCACGCACGATCTGATCCGCACGCCTCCGGCGCCGCCCCGCCGCGAACTGGCGATCCGGATCGGCAGGCAACTGGCGTTCAAGGTCGAGCGTGAGAGGCTGGTGGCCGAACTTGATGCCGGTATCCGGCTGTCGGTGACGGACCCCCTCACAGGGCTCTACAACCGCCGCTATGCGATGTGCGAACTGGCCAGGGTCGTCGAGGGCTGCACGCCAGAAGCGGGCTTTGGCGTGATGGTCGTCGATGTTGACCGGTTCAAGTCGGTGAATGACCGTTTCGGCCATGCCGCAGGCGACGCGGTCCTGCGCGAGATCGCGTCGCGCATGCGCCGCGTGCTGCGCCGGGGCGACACGCTGGCCCGGATCGGAGGCGAGGAATTCGTCGCGATCCTGCCCACCATCGCGCAGGACGCCGCCGGGCGTCTTGCCGACCGCATGCGCCGCGCGGTGTCAGATCGTCCTGTCACCCTGCCCGGTGAACTGGGCGAGGTGGCGATCACGGTCAGCATCGGCCTGTCCCTTGGCGGCGGAGCGAACGCTCCTGTCCCGGCAGAGGCGCACCTCGACTCGGCTGACCGGGCGTTGTTCGCGGCCAAGGGGGCAGGGCGCAACACCGTGACGCTGGGACCGCTCAGCGCGGCCTAGCGGTCGATTGCAGGCCCGGCTTCGGGTCTTTCGTCCGGCCCTCGCCTGCCTCCGCGTGAAAGGCGGTCTTCCAGCCGGGCGGCATAGGCCTGCCGCGCGGCATCGTCCATCGCGTCGATCCGTTCCAGCAGCAGGTCGTGTCCGAGGGTCAGGCGCTCGAACAGCTTGGCGTCCTGCGCGGCGATGATGTCGCGCACGACGGCAGGGTCATAGGGATCGGCCCGCAGCGCCGCCAGCAGCGTCTCGAACTGGTCGCGCAGGGCGCTGCGGTTTTCGCGGAACGCGCCGGCCTCGCGCCGGAACGCCTGCAAGACGATCATCCGGTCCTCGCGCGACAGCGCATCGGCAAACGGGCCAAGCCCGACCGCCGAAGGGCGCGGACCACGCTCGTCGCGGTCATGGCGCAGAACGGCTCCGCCGACGATGCCTGCGACGGCCAGGTTAACGGCCAGCGACAGGACCAGCGCGATGCGCATCCAGCGCGGGGCCTTGGAGGGTGCTGTGTCGGTCATGGCTCAGCTGTCTCCCAGCGCGTCGGTGTAGCTTGGCAGGAAATCGGCCACGTCATAGCCATCGCCCGCGATGTAGCCGCCCGACGCTGTTTCCACCGCCGATGGCGCCGCGAACCCGATGAACACGCCCGCCACGCTGGCTGCGGCAAGCCCGGCGAGCGACGGCCAGCCGCCCAGCCCGCCGACGATCTGCGCCAGCCAGCCCGGCCGAGCCGGGGCCGGTGCGGTGCGGTCCGCAAGAACCGCGTCTGCATCCGCTGCCACCCGCGCCAACAACGCTGCGGACGCTTGCGGAGCTTGCGCGCGGGCCGCGCCGAACAGCGTGTCCAGCTCGGTGTCGTCCAGGTTCCTCGGGTCAGTCATCGTCATACCCCAACTCTGCGCGCCGTCCGGCCAAAGCCCTGGCCAGCGCCCGTTTGCCCCGGGCGGTCAGACTTTCGACCGCCTCGACGCTGATGTCCATGATCTCGGCAATCTCGGGATTGCCAAGCTCGTCCAAGTGCCGCAGCACGACCGCCTCGCGCTGGCGGTCCGGCAAGTCCGCCAACGCCGCCTCGAGCGCTGAGGCGCGCGCCTGTTCCAGCAGGCCGTGCGCCGCTCCAGGGCGGCCGTCCTCGGGTTCCGCGATCGTGTCGAGCCCGACGCCGCGCCGTTTGCGCAGCCGGTCGGTGCACAGGTTCGACGTCACGCGATAGAGCCACGTCGTCACCTGCGCCTCGCCCTGCCGCCAGTCCGCCGCGATCCGCCACAGCCGCAGCATCGCCTCTTGCGCCACGTCTTCGGCTTCGGCCCGGTCGCCCAGCATCCGCACGGCAAAGCCCATCACCTTCGGCGTCAGGCGCAGCGTCAACGCCTCTGCCGACGCACGGTCGCCATTGGCGAATGCGATCAGCAGGGCCTCGTCCGGCACCTCCGAGAATGCGTCGAAAGGCATGGTCATGATCCGACTTGTCTATCATCCCTGTCGTTCGGGCAATCGGCGGCGCGCCTTTGCGGGGACAGGCGCGCCGCCTCATGGGTGGCGCCTTAGTTGCGGCCCCACCAGCCGCGCGGGCCGTGATCGCCGCCCTGGCGACCAGGGCCGCCGCGATGACGCTCTGCCACCTCCGCGACCTCGTCCTCGGTCAGGATGCCGTCGTCGTCGGCATCGAGGCGGTCGAACATCGACCCGCCGCGACGGCCTTCGCCCGCTGCGGCCATTTCCTCGGCGGACAAGAGGCCATCATCGTTGGAGTCCAGCCGCTCGACCATGCGCTCTGCGCGGTCCGCGATACGCTCGGCGCGCTGCGCCTCGGCGCGGGCGACAAGCTCTTCCGCCGACAGGTTGCCATCGCCGTTAGCATCGGCGGCCTCGAACCGCGCTTGCTGTCCTGCCGCGATCTCTTCCTCGGTGATCTGTCCGTCGCCGTTGGTATCGAAGCGCTCGAACAGGCGCATGGCGCGCGGGGCAGGGTCGCTGGCGGCATCGGTATCCTGCGCAGTTGCGGGCAGGCTGGCGCCGATGGCGGTTGCGGTAAGTGCGGCCAGAAGGGCAGCGGTGACAAAGCTCGATGGTTTCTTCATGATCTAGGTCTCCCAGGTTTCAGGAGCAGGGGGCGCGTTCTGCCCGCTGCATGATCCTTGAACGGGGCGGTGGCGGGGTTCCGTCGCGCGGTGCGTGAATTTTCCGGGCGATCTGCGCGACATCCCGCCGCAAGGACGAAACGCGCAGTGTTTGCGGGGCGTTGACCCCCTATGTTGGTCCCACCCTTCCCGAGGATGACGCACCATGTATGATTCCGGCTCCGCCACGCCGACCACCACCGAACGCGAGATGTGGCCTGCCCTGTTCCGGGGCTGGCGGCGGCGCTGTCCGAATTGCGGCACCGGCCCGATCCTCAAGGGGTATCTCAAGGTGCGCAGCGATTGCCCGGTCTGCGGCGAGGAACTGCATCACCACCGCGCCGACGATGGACCGGCCTACCTGACGATCCTGATCGTCGGGCATCTGATGGCACCCATCCTGCTGGTGACCTTCACCACCTTCCGCCCCGAGCCATTGGTACTGGCAAGCGTTTTCTCGGTTGGCTGCGTCGCGCTGTCACTCTACCTTCTGCCCAGATTGAAAGGGGCGCTCGTGGCCTTCCAATGGGCCAAGCGGATGCATGGGTTCGGGACGGACTGACACGGCGCCGCCACTGCGGGGCCACATGACCAAAGACCAGATCCGAGATGCGGCGACCCTGATCCTGGTGCGCGATCCCGATACGCGGCCGCATGTCCTGATGGGCCAGCGCGGGGCGCAGGCCGCCTTCATGCCGAACAAGTTCGTCTTTCCGGGCGGAGCGCTGGACGATGCGGACGCGGGCGTGCCGCTGGCCCGGCCGATGCCCGGGACCTGCCTGAAACGTGTCGCAGAAGAGTCCGAGCGTGATCTGTCCCATGCCCTGTCCGCGACGGCGATTCGCGAATTGTGGGAAGAGACGGGGCTGGTGCTGGGGTTGCCGGGCACGTGGGCCGGTGATCCACCCGCCGACTGGAGCGATTTCGCCGCGACGGGCCATCTGCCCAACGCCGCGCCGCTGCGGTTCGTGTTTCGCGCGATCACGCCGCCGGGCCGCCCCCGCCGGTTCGACGCGCGTTTTTTCCTGGCTGACGCGGCCCACATCGCGGGCGATCCTGACGATTTCTCGGCGGCTTCGGACGAGCTGTCGCATCTGCAATGGATCGCGCTGGCCGACGTGCGGCGGTTCGAATTGCCGTTCATCACCGAGGTCGTGCTGGCCGAGGTCGCCGCGCGCCTGCCCGATCTTGCCCCGCCCGAAACCGTGCCGTTTTTCCGCAACGACGAAGAGGAAAGCCTGTTCCTGCGGCTGGGGGCGGCGCCGCTCAGCGGGCGGCGGACGTGGTGAAGCCGTCCCGCAGGTCCGCGATCACGCGGCCCCAGCGGATGCCGGCCCAGACCCGTTCGTAAAGAATGTAAAGCGTGAAGCCGACGGCGGTGTTCACGACCGCGATGCCGCCGCCCGCCGCGACCGACCCGGTGGCAAGCCAGCCGACCAGCGACATGGTCGCAAGGCCGATGATATTCCAGACGATGGCTTTGACGATGGTGCGTCTGCGGGTTTCCATATCGAACCTCTTTTCGTTGGCAACACCGCAGCCCTATCGTGCCAGGGCACCCCGCGAGAATTCGGAATACAGTTAACCGAATCACGCAAGTCGTGATAAAATGCACCCATGCAGATAAAGTTCGACAAGCGTGATCGCGCGGACCTGTTTCGCACCAGGCTGGCGCAAGCGATGGCCACCCGCACCATGAGCCAGAGCGCGCTCGCCCGTGGCGTCGGCGCCGATCGCTCGACCATTTCGCAACTTCTGTCTTCGGACGGCCCGCGCCTGCCCAACGCGCAGATCGTCGCGGAATGCGCTTCTGCGCTGGGCGTGTCTGCCGACTGGCTGCTGGGCCTGACCGAGCGCCCCGAAAGCGCCGCCGACCTGATGGCGATCAACCTGTCGATCACCGAGGCCCCGCGCGCACTGGTCGATGAACAGATCTTCGCGTGGCACAAGGAGGCGGCGGGTTTCAAGATCAGGCACGTTCCCGCCGCGTTGCCCGACATGCTCAAGCTGCGCGAGGTGCTGGAATGGGAATACGAGCCGCACCTGGGGCGCACCAGCGCGCAGGCGATCCGTGCCTCAGAGGACCGTCTGGCGCTGCTGTTGAACCTGCATTCGGACTACGAGATCGCGGTCTCCCTGCACGAGATCGAGTGCTTTGCACGGGCGCATGGCTACTACAGCGATCTGCCGCGCGATCTGCGCGCGGCGCAGCTTGACCGGCTGATCGAGCTTTATGACCAGTTGTTTCCGACGCTGCGGCTGCACATCTTCGATGCCCGCCGCACCTATTCCTCGCCGATCACGGTGTTCGGGCCGCTGCTGGCGGTGTTCTATGTCGGGCGCTACTACATCGCCTTTCGCGACAGCGAACGGGTGCAGGCGTTCACGACCCATTTCGACGGTCTGGTGCGGCAGGCCGCCGTGCCCGACCGCGACATCATTCCCTATCTTCAGGGTCTGCGCGACGCGCTGTGACGTCAGTGCACGCGGTCCAGCACCTCGACCGACAACACGGTCGGCAGATGCCGCGCGATTTCCGACCAGTGCTCGCCCGCGTCCCGGCTGGCAAAGACCGAGCCGGAGTTGGTCCCGAAATACACCCCGGCCTCGGCCGCGCGGTCGGTCGCCATCGCCTGCCGCAGCACGGTGAAGAAACAGGTTTCCTGCGGCAGCCCGTCCGTCATCGGCTGCCAGCTGTCGCCGCCATCGCGCGACCGCCAGACGATGCAATTGGCGCCGGGCGGGTATCGCCCGGCCATCTCCATCAACGGCAGCACCCAGATTGTGCGGGGATCATGCGGATGCACCGCGATCGGAAAGCCGAATTTCGACGGCAAACCGTCCGAGATGTCGTGCCAACTGCGCCCGCCATCCTGCGAGCGAAAGACGCCGTGGTGGTTCTGCTGGTAGAGCAGATCGCCGGTCTCCCCGTCACCGCCCGCGCGCACGATGTTGTGGACACAGTGCCCGATTTCCTGCGCGTCGCCCCCGGCGGGATGCGCTGTGCAGGCCTCGCCCGCCGCCTCGTTGGAGCGGCGGTTGCGCCGGTCCCAGCTTTGCCCGCCATCCTCGGACGCAAAGATGCCCGCCGCCGAGATACCGAGCCACAGCTTGGACGGATCCTCTGGCGCCGAGACGATGCTGTGCAGCACAAGCCCGGCGCCGCCGGGGTTCCACGTCTCGCGCGAGGGGTGATCGGACAGCCCGCGCACCGGCGCCCAACTGGTCCCGTCATCGCGGCTTTCAAAAAGCGCGGCAGGCTTGGCGCCCGCATAGACGGTGCCGCCCGCGCGCCCCAGTGACCAGAACGTGTCGATCTCGCCGGTGTGCGGGGCAGGGGGCGCAGGCGTGAACCCCAGTTGCGCGGCCAGTTCGGGATTTGCGGCCGCGAAGGCATCGGACTGGCCGTTGGCAAGCTGCGACAGGGTCCAGGTTTCTCCGTTGTCGGCGCTGCGCCAGACGCCCGCGCCGTGCCACTCGCCGCCGCCCGCCGCCCAGATCGTGCCGGTGTCCGGATCACCGATGACATGGTTGATCGGCCAGCCGTCGCAATGCGGCCCGCTGACCGTGAAATTGCCGCGGTCCTGATCGCCGTGCAGCAGAAAAGCGCCCTTGGTGGTTCCTACAAGTACGGTGATCGTCATGGCATCCGCTCCCGCGACATCCATCTGTGGCGCGGACGCTAACATGATTCGGGCGTCTGGCAGCCCTAGAACGGCATCGGGTGCGTCTTGTGCGCCTCGGCGATGTCGGCCAGCACCTCGTCCGACAGAGTCAGGTCGGCGGCCCCCAGCGCAAGGTCCAGCTGCTCCATCGAGGTCGCGCCGAAGATCGACGAGACGACGAATGGCCGGGTCAGGGTAAAGGCCAGCGCCATCTGGTTGGCATCCAGCCCGTGCCGCGCCGCGACGGCGCGGTAGGCGTCGATCGCAGGCCAGACGCGCGGCGTGATCCGCCCGCCCAGATCGGGTGTGAGCGACCGGCGCGTGCCTTCGGGCGTGACATCGGGCGCGTATTTTCCCGACAACAACCCCACCGCCATCGGCGAGAACGGCAACAGGCCCACATCCTCGTTCACGCACATCTCTGCCATGTCGGTGTCGGCCAGCCGCGCCAGCAGGGAATATTCGTTCTGCACCGACACCACGCGCGGCAGGCCATGCTCCTCGGCCAGCCGCAGCCACATCATCGTGCCCCATGTGGTCTCGTTCGACAGGCCGAAATGCCGGACCTTCCCGGCCTTGACGAGGTCGTCCATCGCGCGCAGCACGTCGAGCATGTGCGCCTCGGTCTCGGCGCGGTCCTGCCCCGAAGGATCATAGGTCCAGGACTGCCGGAAGTGATAGCTGCCCCGGTTCGGCCAGTGCAGCTGGTAGAGGTCGATGTGGTCGGTGCGCAGCCGCTCCAGCGACTGGTCCACCGTCTGACGGATGGTGGCGCCGTCATAGCCGCGCCCCTCCCGCACGAAGCCGCCGTTCGTGCCCGACACCTTGGTGGCCAGCACGATGTCGCCGCGCCGCCCGGTGCGGGCCAGCCATGTGCCGATGATGCTTTCGGTATCGCCCACCGTTTCGGCGCTGACAGGGTTGGTGGGATACATCTCGGCGGTGTCGATGAAATTCACGCCCCGGTCCAGCGCGCGGTCGATCTGGGCGTGGCCCTCGGCCTCGGTGTTCTGGGTGCCCCAGGTCATCGAGCCGAGGCAAAGCTCCGACACCATCACATCGGTGCGTCCCAGGCGGTTCATCTTCATCGCGCGTCTCCATCGGTGTCTCGGTTGCGGCGTAACTTGCGCGGGAGGGGCGGAAGGGCAAGGGTGGACTTGAGAGCATTTAGCGAACATATATAATCGGCGCATGTCCACCGTTCCCCTCACCCGCGCCAGCCACCGTGAAGAAACACGCCCCATGCTCGAGGTGTCCGGCGAATTGCGGCTGGCGTTGGCGCGGGTGCACGAGGCGGCGGGTCCAGCCCGGCGCACCCTTGCGCTGATCGTCGCGGGCGCGCTGCGCGGCCCGGTGATCTGGATCGTGCCGGGCTGGCAGGCGGACCGTCTGTGCGGGGCGGCGATGACCCGGTTCTGTGATCCGGGCCGGCTGGTGATCTTCACCCCGCACCGCGCGGAGGACATGCTGTGGACGATGGAAGAGGCGCTGCGCTCTGGCGCCGCGCCGCTTGTGGTTGCCGACCTGCCGGAGCCGCCGGGCCTGACCCCGGTGCGCCGCCTGCACCTTGCCGCCGAGACCGGCAGCGGCGCGGGCGGCGTGCGGCCGCTCGGCCTGATCCTAACGCCGGACAGGGGCGGCGCGCAGGGGATCGAGACCCGCTGGCATCTGCTCGAAGCACATGAGCCGCATCAGGACGCCTGGACCCTGACCCGCCTGCGCGCCCGTGCCGAGCCACCGAAGCACTGGACGGTGGTGCCGGGCCCGAACGGGATCGCGCTGGCGGAGGGGGAACGCCCCGGCGCGGGCATCGAGCCCGCTTGGGGCGTGCGAGACGTTCCCTCTCGCGCTCTCCCGAGTATTTCGTGACCAAAGATGGAGTGGGCGCGCGCGCCTCATCTTTGGTCTTCAAATACTCAACTTGCGACGCGGGACGGCTCGCGCTCCGCCGGGGGGTCAGCCGCCGGTGTGGCTCATGTGGCGCGAGACCTGGCCGTCGGCGCGCTGGCGGGAATAGTCAAAGTCATGACCCTTGGGCTTGCGGAAGATTGCCTGCCGGATCGCCTGTTCCAGCGGCGCGTTGTCGCCCGGGTGGTTGCGCAGCGGCGCGCGCAGGTCGGCGTTGTCCTCTTGCCCGAGGCACATGAACAACTCGCCGGTGCAGGTGACGCGGACCCGGTTGCAGCTTTCGCAGAAGTTATGGGTCAGCGGCGTGATGAAGCCGATCTTCTGCCCCGTCTCTTCGATGCGGACATAACGGGCGGGGCCGCCTGTGCGTTCGGGCAAATCGGTGAGGGTATAGCGCGCGGCGAGGTCGGCGCGCAGATCGCTCAGCGCCCAGTACTGGCCGATGCGGTCCTCGTTGCCGAGATCGCCCATCGGCATCACCTCGATGAAGGTCAGGTCGATGTCGCGGGACGCGCACCATTCGGCCAGCGTGAACAATTCGTCCTCGTTGAAGCCCTTGAGCGCGACGGCGTTGATCTTGACGCGCAGTCCCGCCGCTTGCGCCGCGTCAATGCCGCGCAGAACCTGCGGCAGGCGGCCCCAACGGGTGACGCGGGCGAACTTGTCCTCGTCCAGCGTGTCGAGCGAGACGTTCACGCGGCGCACGCCTGCCGCGTAGAGGTCTGCCGCGAAGCGTTCGAGTTGCGAGCCGTTGGTGGTGATCGTCAGCTCTTTCAGCGCGCCTGTCTCGAGGTGGCGCGACATCGACCGGAAGAAGGTGAGGATGTCGCGGCGCACCAGCGGCTCGCCGCCGGTGATGCGCAGCTTCTCGACGCCAAGGCCGACGAAGGTCGAGCACAGCCGGTCCAGTTCCTCGAGCGACAGCAGGTCCTTCTTGGGCAGGAAGGTCATGTTTTCCGACATGCAGTAGACGCAGCGAAAGTCGCAGCGGTCGGTGACCGAGACGCGAAGGTAGGTGATCGGGCGCTGGAACGGGTCGATGAGCTGCACTGTCATGAAGGGAATGTATGGGGTCGCGGAAATCCCCGCAAGGCGCGTCCTGTCGTTGATCACGGGCGCGAATGGTCGTAGCGTCGCGAACATGAAACATGTCCTGTTCGTCGCCCTCGCTTGCCTTGTGATCTCGGGATGCAGCCGCATCGGCGGGATGTTCGACCGCGATGATCCGGCGCCCGCGCCCGTTGCGGCGCCGGTGCCGGCCCCGGTTGACCCTGTGGCAGAACCGGGGACCGCTGAGACTGCGGAGGGCGCAGATGCCGTCGCCGCGGCGCCCGCGCCAGCGGCGAACGGGCTTCTGGGCACCACTGTCGCCTCGCTTGGCAATCCTGCGGACAGCGGGCTTTGGATGTCCACGCCGCTTGTGGCGCAGGTCCAGCCCGGGCGGATCACCTATCCGGCCAGCGGCGTCACCGTCGCGGTGGAACTGCGCCCCTCGGGCGGGGCCGCCGGATCGGGCAGCCAGGTGTCGCTGCAGGCGCTTCAGGCGCTGAAGGCGCCGATCACCGGCTTGCCGCAGCTTGAGGTCTACGCGCCCTGACCCAGCCGCGGGCGATCCTTCCAGGCGGCGCAAGCATCGAGGAGATCGACGCCGCGTTTCGCTGGCCTGTCCCCGACCGCTACAACATTGCCGAGCGCTGCTGCGACAGCTGGGCCGCCGCCGATCCGGGACGCACCGCGATCATTCATGTGACTGAGGACGGCGCGCGCGATGTCTGGAGCTACGGGCGGCTCAAGGACGCATCGGACGGGCTGGCGGCGTCGCTGCGCGCGCGCGGCGTGGTGCGGGGTGACAGGGTGGCCGTGCTGCTGGCGCAATGCCCCGAGGTGATGGTCGTGCACATGGCGGTCTACAAGCTGGGCGCGGTGATCCTGCCGCTGTTCACGCTCTTTGGCGAGGATGCGCTGCGCTACCGGCTGGAGGACAGCGGCGCGGTGGCGGTCGTCACCGATGCGCCGAACTTGCCCAAGGTCATGGACCTGCGCGCGGGCCTGCCTGCCTTGCGCGAGGTGTATTCGCTCGATCCCGCCGCCGCGCCGGTGCGCCACGTCGAGGCAGAAGTCGCGGCGGCGAGGGGCTTCATACCCGTGGACACGGCCGCAGAGGACCCGGCGGTGCTGATCTACACCTCTGGCACCACCGGCGATCCCAAGGGCGTGCTGCACGCTCACCGCTTCCTGATCGGGCACCTGCCGTCGCTGGAAACGACGCACCCTGGCTTTGGCGCGCCGGGTGATATTGGCTGGACGCCCGCCGACTGGGCCTGGATCGGCGGGCTGATGGATATGGCGATGACGTCGCTTTACTACGGCGTGCCGCTGGTCAGCCAGCGGATGCGCAAGTTCGATCCCGGTGCCGCATTTCGCCTGATCCGGGACGAGGGCATCACCCGGCTGTTCCTGCCGCCGACCGCGCTCAAGCTGATGCGGCAGGCCGATGTGCCACGGGGGCTGGGGGTGCGGTCGATCACCTCGGGCGGGGAAAGCCTTGGGGCCGATATCCTCAATTGGGGTGTCGAGGCGCTGGGCGCGCCGATCAACGAGATCTATGGCCAGACCGAATGCAACATCTGTGTGGGCACGGCGCAGGGGTTGATGGAGGTGCGCCCCGGCGCGATGGGCAAGGCAACGCCGGGGCACCGGATCGTTATCCTGGACAGCGACGGGCAAGAGGCGCCGCGCGGTGAAGTCGGCGAGATCGCGGTGGCGCGCCCCGATCCGATCATGTTCCTCCGCTACTGGAACAAGCCCGACAAGACGGCCGAGAAGTTCACCGGCGACTGGATGCGCACCGGCGATCTGGGGGTGATGGATGCGGACGGTTACATCACCTACGTCTCGCGCGATGACGATGTCATCACATCAGCGGGCTACCGGATCGGGCCCACGGAAATCGAGAACTGCCTGTGCGGGCATCCCGATGTCGTGATGGCCGCCTGCATCGGCGTGCCCGACCCGGTGCGCACCGAGATCGTCAAGGCGGTCGTCGTGCTGCGCGAGGGCGCGGTGTGGGACGGCCTGCCCGAGGCGCTGATCGAGCGGGTGAGGGCCCGCGTCAGCCCGCATGTCGCGCCGCGCATCGTGGAACGGGCGGACAGCCTGCCGATGACCGCGACGGGCAAGATCATGCGCCGCGCGCTGCGCGACGACGCGTCAGGCGGATAGAGGAAAGCCGTCCTCGGCCACCAGCCCGATGCGGCTGGGCGACAGCACATCGACTGTGGGGCAGGGAAACGTCTGCCCGATCTGGGCGATGTTCGGAAAGCCGACGCAAGCGACACCTGCGGCGATGGCGCCCTGCGCGCCGTCCGGCGTATCCTCGACCGCCAGAACCTCGGAAGCACCAAGACCAAGGCGGGCGAGCGCCGCAAGGTAGACGTCCGGCGCGGGCTTTTGTGCCTGTGCCGTATCGCTGTGGCCGACATAGGCGAAATCGGCCATGGCCACGCGCGGGGTGGTGGCGTCAAGCAGGGCCTCGATCTCGGCGATATCCTCGGAACTGGTGAACGCCAGCCGCAGGCCGAGCTTGCGCGCGGCGATCAGGCTGTCGGCAAGGCCGGGCCGCAGCCGCACCGGCGCGCGGGCCAGCATCTGTCGAAAGATCCGTGACTTGCGCTCTGCCACCGCGCTTGCATCGATGCGCTGCCCGGTGGTGCGCGCATGCGCCTCGATGCGGGCGACCGAGTCGGGATGGGCCTGCACGAGACGGGTGAACGCCTTGGCCTCCCACGTCCAGTCGAGACCGGTTTCCTTGAAGGCGGCATTGTAGGCGTGCCGCTGCATGTTCGATGTCTCGCAGAGCACTCCGATGGAGCCGATGAGAAGAGCCTTGATCGCCATGTCACTCCGTCACGTTTGAGCGTCAATCACCGGGGGCGAGGTTCGGTTCCATCGCTGGAAGATGTCGTGCTGCCTCGCGCCGGGCAAAGGGCTTCATCCGGGCTCCGTAGACGTCCAGGAACGTGCGGGTGCGTCCCTCGTCGTGCTTGGACAGATCGCGCAGCCACCACGCCACGGACTTCTGGATGAACCAGTCGGGATCATCGACATATCCCGCCGCCCAGCCGAGCACCCGGTCACGGATCGCCAGATCCTCGGGCTTGGGGTGGTTCTGCTTGGTCCAGGGCAGGGTCATCACCAGCGCGGCGCGGCGGGTCCACATGAGATCGGACCGGGTCCAGCCCTCGACCTCATCCATCCGCGACGGGTCCGCGACCAGCCGTTTCTGCCCCGCGATGGCAACGTGATCGGCGATGGCCCAGGCATCGAACTGCGGCACCCAGGAGAGGATCAGGCGCCAGGCGCCGTCGTCGGGGCGCAGCCGCGCCTGCACCAGCAGCTTGGCGGCGGCGATGCGCGCCTCGTGGATGTCGGTGCGCCACAGCGCGTCCGCCAGCGCCACGCGGTCCTCGACCGTCAGCGCGCCGCGCCAGTCCTTGACCTGCGCGTCGATCGCCGGGTTCGGCACGCCAAGATAGCGGCGCTGCACCTTGTGATAGGCCGCCATCTCGGCGGCCTTCTGCGGGTCTTCCTGCGCGATCAGCGCCGAAAGCGCCGTATCCCCGGTCATTCCACCGTAACGGATTTTGCAAGGTTGCGCGGCTGATCCACGTCCGTGCCCTTGGCGACGGCGGTGTGATACGCGATCATCTGCGCGGGCAGGGCATAAAGGATTGGCGCAAGGAACGGGTCGATGTCGGGCATCGTCACCGTCTTCCAGGTGCCTTCGCCCGCCTGTTCGGCCCCAAGCGCGTCCGTCACCAACAGCACCTTGCCCTGCCGCGCCATCACCTCCTGCATGTTCGACACAGTCTTGTCGAACAGCGCATCGCGCGGTGCAAAGACGATCACCGGCACATCGCGGTCGATCAAGGCAATCGGCCCGTGCTTCAACTCGCCCGAGGCATAGCCTTCGGCGTGGATATAGCTGATTTCCTTCAGCTTCAGCGCGCCTTCCAAGGCGATGGGATAAAGCGGCCCGCGCCCCAGGAACAAGACGTCGCGCGCCTCGGCCAAGCGGCGCGAGATGTCCGCGATCTCGGTCCCCCGATCCAGTGCCTGGTTCAGCATCCCCGGCAGCGCGCGCACCGCCGCAAGCCGTGTGGCAAGTTCGCCGTCGCTCAGCCGTCCGCGATCCGACGCCGCCTTGAGCGCCATCAGCGCCAGAACCGTCAATTGGCAGGTGAATGCCTTGGTCGAAGCGACGCCGATCTCGACCCCCGCAAGGATCGGCAGCGCCAGCGCGCTTTCGCGTGCGATCGAGCTTTCGGCGACGTTGACCACCGACAGGACCGTGTCGGCCTTGCCGGTGCAGTAGCGCAGCGCTGCCAGCGTGTCGGCGGTCTCGCCCGACTGGCTGACGAACACCGCCACAGTGCCCTTGGTCACCGGCGGCTCGCGGTAGCGGTATTCCGAGGCGACATCGACCTCGACCGGCAGGCCCGCGAGTTGCTCGAACCAGTATTTCGCCGTCAGGCAGGCATAGAACGCCGTGCCGCAGGCGACCATGACCATGCGGTCGACCTTGGCGAAATCGGGCAGGGCTGCGGGCATGTTCAGGCTCTTGCCGTCGCTCGACAGGTAGTTCTGCAGCGCCTCGGCGATCACCGTCGGCTGCTCGGCGATTTCCTTGGCCATGAAGTGACGATGCCCGCCCTTCTCGATCCGGCTGGTGTCGATCTGGACGATCCGCATCTCGCGGTTGGCGCGGCGGCCCTGGCTGTCCATGATCTCGACCGAGTTCCGGGTCAGGACCGCCCAGTCGCCTTCGTTGAGATAGGTGATCCGGTCGGTCAGCGGCGCCAGCGCGATGGCGTCCGAGCCGACGAAGACCTCGCCCTCGCCATGCCCGATGGCCAGCGGCGAGCCCTTGCGGGCGCAGATCAGCAGATCGTCCTGGCCGTCGAACAGAAAGCACAAGGCGAATGCCCCGTGCAGGCGCGCGATGGTCTGCTCTGCCGCGTCGCGCGGCGACAGGCCCTGGTCGAGGAACGTCTCGGCGAGCACGGCGATGGTCTCGGTGTCGGTCTCGGTGAAGAACTCCTTGCCCTTCGCCGCCAGATCGGCGCGCAATTCGCGGAAATTCTCGATGATGCCATTGTGGACAACCGCGACCGGCCCCGACTTGTGCGGATGCGCGTTGGACACCGTGGGCGCGCCGTGGGTGGCCCAGCGGGTGTGGCCGATCCCGGCCTTGCCCGGCAGCGGGTCATGCACCAGAAGGTCCGACAGGTTCACCAGCTTGCCCACCGCGCGGCGACGGTCGAGCTGTCGCGCGGCGTTCACCGTGGCGATCCCCGCGCTGTCGTAGCCGCGGTATTCAAGCCGCCCCAGCGCCTCGACGATCATCGGCGACACTTCGTGATGCCCCAGAACCCCAACGATCCCGCACATGGTCTATCCCTTTTTCTTCGCGTCTTTTTCAGCGCGGAGCCTATCAAAAAGCTTCCTCGCAAGTCCCGGCTTGTTCACCTGCCGCGCCCGGCCAAGCGCCAATCCGCCGACCGGCACATCCTCGGTGATGACCGACCCCGAAGCCGTCATCGCGTCGTCGCCGATGGTGACGGGGGCAACCAGCATGGTGTCGGACCCGATGAACACCCCGCGCCCGATGGTGGTGCGGTGCTTGAACACGCCGTCGTAGTTGCAGGTGACGGTCCCTGCGCCGATGTTGCTGCGCTCGCCCACGGTGGCGTCGCCGATGTAGGACAAATGGTTCACCTTGGCCCCTTCGCCGATCTCGGAGGCCTTCACCTCGACGAAATTGCCGATGCGCGCGTCGTTGCCGATCTCGGCGCCGGGGCGTAGCCGGGCATAGGGGCCGATCACCGCGCCCGACGAGACGTGGCAGCCTTCAAGATGGCTGAAGGCGCGGATGCGCGCGCCGGTCTCGACGGTGACGCCGGGGCCGAAGACGATGTTCTGTTCGACCACCACGTCGCGGCCGACATGGGTGTCCTGGGCAAAGAACACGGTCTCGGGGGCCAGCATCGTGACGCCGTTGTCCAGCGCCTCGGCGCGGGCGCGCGCCTGGAACACCGCTTCGGCCTCGACCAGCTTGGCGCGGGTGTCGATGCCCATGGTCTCGGACGGATCGCAGGTCACAACCGTAGCGGTCAGCCCGCGCGCGTTCGCGATCTGGACGATGTCGGTCAGGTAATACTCGCCGCTGGCGTTGTCGTTGCCGACGGCATCCACCAGATTGAACAGCGTCTGCGCATCCGCCGCCACCACGCCCGAGTTGCAAAGACCGATGGCACGCTCGGCCTCGGTCGCGTCCTTGAACTCGACGATCCGGGCCAGCCGGTCGCCGTCCATCACCAGCCGCCCATAGCGCGCGGGATCATCCGGCTGAAATCCCAGCACCACCACCGCATGGCCCGCCGCACGCGCCGCCAGCATCCTCTCCAGCGTTTCGGGCCGGATGAACGGCGTGTCGCCGTAGAGCACGATTGCATCGCCGTCGAAGCCGTCCAGCGACGCGCGCGCCTGCGCGACGGCGTGGGCGGTGCCAAGCTGCTCGGCCTGCAGGGCAAACGTGGCCTCGATCCCCAGCGCACCAGCAGAGGCCTGAACCGCATCGGCGCCATGTCCGACGATCAGCACGATCCGCTCTGGCTCCAGGTCACGGGCCGAGGCGACGGCATGGGCATAAAGCGGCGCCTGACCGACCTCGTGCAGCACCTTCGGCAGGTCCGACTCCATGCGGGTGCCTTTGCCGGCGGCAAGGACGATAAGGGCGGTCGGCATGGCAGGCTCTCCTTGCGGCGTCCGCGCGCGGTATTGCCGATTGCCCGCCCCTCTGCAAGGGTCGCGCCCGGAGCGGGACGGAGGGATGTCATGCGCACGGTGGTCTTCGATCTCGACGGAACGCTCGCCGATACCAGCGCCGATCTCATCGCGGCCGCCAATTCGTGCTTCATCGCGCTGGGACATGCCGCGCCTCTCGATCCGCTGGCCGATGCATCGACCGCCTTTCGCGGCGGACGCGCGATGCTGCGGCTGGGGTTCGAGCGGCTGCACGGCGCGGCGGATGACGCGCGGATCGACGCCCAATACGCGCCTTTCCTGGCCGCCTACGAGGATGGCATCGACCGCGAGACGCGCCTGTATCCCGATGCCATGGAAACGGTCACTGCCCTGCGCGCCGCTGGGTATGTCACGACGATCTGCACCAACAAGCCCGCCGCCCTGGCCGAAACTCTGATGACCCGCCTTGGCGCACGGCACCTGTTCGACATGCTGATCGGCGCCGATACCCTGCCGGTGCGCAAGCCCGATCCCGCCCCCTACCGCGCCGCCGTCGAGGGGGCAGGCGGCCTGCTGACCACCTCGCTGCTGGTCGGCGACACCGAGACTGACCGCCTGACCGCCCGCGCCGCTGGTGTGCCTTGCATCCTCGTCACCTTCGGCCCCGAGGGCGAGGGCATCCGCCGCCTGGACGCGGATGGCTATTTCGCGGGATACGGCGCGCTCCCTGCCGAAATCACCCGCCTGATCGGATGAAGCCCCAGTTCATCTTTGGTCCACAAATACCTCCGGGGGAGTCGCCATTGTCGCGCCATTGGTCCGAGAGACAATGGCGACGGGGCAGAGCCCCCCAGCCACCGCTGCCACCCTCATCCCGGTTGACGACAGCCTTGCCTGCGCCTATTAACTGAACGACCGTTCAATAACTACAGTCCGGGGACGCGCCGCATGTTCACAGCCTCCATGACCTTCGATCTGGGTGAGGACATCGCCGCCTTGCGCGACACCGTGCACCGCTGGGCGCAGGAGCGGCTGAAACCGCTGGCCGCCGAGATCGACCGCACCAACGATTTCCCCCGCGCGCTTTGGCGCGAGATGGGCGATCTTGGCCTGCTTGGCGTGACCGTGGATGAGGAATTCGGCGGCGCAGACATGGGCTATCTCGCCCATACCGTCGTGGTCGAGGAAATCGCCCGCGCGTCCGCCTCGGTGTCGCTGTCCTACGGTGCGCATTCCAATCTCTGCGTGAATCAGATCGCGCTGAACGGCACACCCGAGCAGAAGGCGAGGTATCTGCCGAGCCTGGTGTCGGGCGAGCACGTCGGCGCGCTGGCGATGTCCGAGGCGGGGGCGGGATCGGACGTGGTGTCGATGAGCCTGCGCGCCGAAAAGCGCAACGATCACTACCGCCTGAACGGCACCAAATACTGGATCACCAACGGCCCCGATGCCGACACGCTGGTGGTCTATGCCAAGACCGACCCCGATGCCGGGTCCAGGGGCATCACCGCCTTCCTGATCGAGAAATCCATGACCGGCTTCTCGACCAGCGCGCATTTCGACAAGCTGGGGATGCGCGGGTCGAACACCGCCGAACTGATCTTCGAAAACGTCGAGGTGCCGTTCGAGAACGTCCTTGGCGAAGAAGGACGCGGCGTGCGCGTGCTGATGTCGGGGCTGGATTACGAGCGTGTCGTGCTGTCGGGCATCGGCACCGGGATCATGGCGGCCTGCCTTGACGAGGTGATGCCCTACCTCAAGGAACGCAAGCAGTTCGGCAAGCCGATCGGGGACTTCCAGTTGATGCAGGGCAAGATCGCCGACATGTACACCGCGATGAACTCCGCCCGCGCCTATGTCTACGAGGTCGCCAAGGCCTGCGACCGCGGGGAGGTGACGCGGCAGGACGCGGCGGCCTGCGTGCTCTATTCAAGCGAAGAGGCGATGAAGCAGGCGCATCAGGCGGTGCAGGCGATGGGCGGCGCGGGCTTCATGAACGACAGCACGGTCAGCCGCCTGTTCCGCGACGCCAAGCTGATGGAGATCGGCGCGGGCACCTCGGAAATCCGGCGGATGCTGGTCGGGCGGGAACTCATGGGGGCGATGTGAGGCGCCGCTGGCCCCTGTTCCTGCCGCTGGCCGCGCTGGTGCTGGTCGCCGGGATCGCCGGGCTTCGGCTTGGCACCGGGCAGGCCCGCCTGACCGAGACCCAGGTGATCGACCGCTACGCCGCGCGCTACCTGTCCGAAGCCAAAGGCGCCGCCCTGACCGATTGCCTTGCGGTTCCGGTCGCCGCTTCCGATATCTGGCTTACGGTGCGCTGCGGGCCGGATCGGACGGGCGCGATCTACGAATACCACGTCGATCCATCGGGTGGTCTCGATCACCGGCGGCCTGCATACTCGGGCCATCGCCCATTCGGCGGGGAAGGAGACCGGACATGACGGATTTCAGCGGACTGACGGCGCTTTATGTGAACACCTCACTCAAGAAGCAGAAGACGCAGAGCCACACGCAGCGCCTGCTGGATGCCTCGGCGGGGATCATGGAAAAGAACGGCGTCGCAGTCGAGCATGTCTACATGCTTGACCATCAGGTGCCGCCGGGCGTCTATCCCGACATGACCGACCATGGCTGGACACAGGACGACTGGCCTGCGCTGTGGGACAAGGTCAAGGCGGCCGAGATCCTCGTCGTCGGCACCCCTCTCTGGCTGGGCGAGGAGAGCTCGGTCTGCCGGGTGCTGATCGAACGGCTCTATGGCATGTCGGGGATGCTGAACGACAAGGGGCAGTCGATCTTCTACGGCAAGACCGGCGGCTGCGTCATCACCGGCAACGAGGACGGCATCAAGCATTCCGCCATGACGATCCTCTATGCGCTGGGGCATCTGGGTTACACGATCCCGCCGCAGGCCGATTGCGGCTGGATCGGCGAGGCCGGGCCGGGGCCGTCCTATGGCGATGACGTGGATGGCAAGCCTGCGGGCTTTGACAACGAATTCACCCAGCGCAACACCACGATCATGACGTGGAACCTGATGCACCTCGCCAGGATGCTTAAGGACGCGGGCGGCTACGACAACGAAGGCAACGACCGGACCGCGTGGAAAGCCGGGTGCCGTTTCGATTACGAGAACCCGGAGTATCGCGCATGATCCGCCTGACGTTTCTTCTGTCGCTTCTGGCCGCGCCCGTCGCCGCGCAAGAGTTGATCTTTTCGGGCGACACACCGCAATGGTGCCTCGACGAAGCCGCAGGCGAAGCCGAGCGCCGGGATTGCATCGGCGTCGCGGCCTCCGCCTGCATGGAGGACACGCCCGGCGGAGGCTCCACCGCCGGTATGAGCGGATGCCTCGATCTGGAGCGCGCTTATTGGGACGACCGGCTGAACGCGGTCTATCAAGACCTTCTGGCCTCGGACCGGGCGGACGATGCGGACTACGGCGGCCCGAACCTGCCCAGCAAGGCCGAGGCGCTGCGCGACATGCAACGCGCCTGGATCGCCTACCGCGACGGGCGCTGCGACTACGAGTATTCCCAGTGGGGCGGCGGCACCGGCGGCGGCCCCGCCATCCTGGGCTGCCTGATGCAGCTGACCGGCGAACAGGTGCTCTATCTCGAAGCCACGCTGGACGGGTACTAGGCGATGACCGGACAGCCCCCCGCACGACCTGACGACTGGGGCGCGCTGGTCGCGGCAGCGGTCGAGCGCCAGAAGAAGTTCGAGCGCGCCCGCGCCACGCGGCTGGGACAGGGCGCCGAGCGGATGACAGCGCCGATCGGCGGCTGGATCGCCCGGATGATCCCGCCCGAGGCGGTGCGCGCCGCGCTGCACCAGGCCGACCGGGCTGCGGCGATGACGCTTCCGCGCGGCATCGCGGCCCATGACACCGATGATTTGGCACAGTGCGAGGCGGCGGCCCTGCGGGTGCAGGCCTGGGGGCAGGGCACCAGCGCCGCCACCGGCGGGGCTGCGGGCTGGTTCGGGGCTGCGGGTCTTGCCGTCGATCTGCCCGCCACGCTGACGCTGGCCGCGCGCACGGTGCGCGCAACGGGGGGCAGTTTCGGCTTTACCGAGGACAGCGACAACGAACGCGCCTTCCGGCTGATGGTGCTGGAGGTGGCGACCTCGCTGGCGTCGGACACGCGGGCGGAACGGCTGAACGATCTGAACGCGCTGGCGCGGCAACTGTCCTCGCCCGAAGCGAAATTCATGCTGGAAAAGGGCGGCCGCTGGCTGACCGAGAAGGTGTTCGAGCGCATCGCGCGCCAGCTTGGCCTGTCGCTGGCCGCGCGCAAGGCGGGGCAGGTGGTGCCCATCGTCGGCGGGTTGGTGGCCGCGACCGTGAACGCCAGCTTTCAGGCCGATGTCGCCCGCGCCGCGCGCTATGCCTATCGCCAGCGCTGGCTGTTGGAACGCAAGGCGCTGCCGGGACCGGAACCGGAGAAGACCGCATGAAGCTCAATACCACGCTGATCCCCGGCTCGGACGAGGCGCGCGCCAACCGCGCCGCGCATCTCGACGCTTTGGAGGTGATCCGCGCCGCGGCGGAGGCCGCAGCTGCGGGGGGGGGCGAGAAGGCGCGCGAGCGGCACGTCTCGCGCGGCAAGATGCCCCCGCGCGAGCGGGTGGCGAACCTGCTCGATCCCGGCACGCCGTTCCTTGAAATCGGCGCGGTAGCGGCGCACGGCCTCTATGACGGTGCGGCGCCCTGTGCGGGCGTGATCGCGGGCGTGGGCCGGGTGATGGGCCGCGAGGTCATGGTGGTGTGCAACGATGCCACCGTGAAGGGCGGCACCTACTATCCGATGACGGTCAAGAAGCACCTGCGCGCGCAGGAGATCGCCGAGGAATGCCATCTGCCTTGCGTCTACCTTGTGGACTCGGGCGGTGCCAACCTGCCCAACCAGGACGAGGTGTTCCCCGACCGCGACCATTTCGGGCGCATCTTCTACAACCAGGCCCGAATGAGCGCCAAGGGCATCGCCCAGATCGCGGTCGTCATGGGGTCCTGCACGGCGGGCGGGGCCTATGTGCCCGCAATGTCGGACGTGTCGATCATCGTGAAAGAGCAAGGGACGATCTTTCTGGCAGGGCCGCCGCTCGTGAAGGCGGCGACGGGCGAGGTGGTGACGGCGGAAGACCTTGGCGGCGGCGACGTGCACACGCGGCTGTCGGGGGTGGCGGATTACCTGGCCGAGGACGACGGGCATGCGCTGGCGCTGGCGCGGCGGGCTGTGGGATCGCTTCGCGGCATGGCGGGCGGCGGGACAAGTCCCGCCCTACGGGGCACCGATCCGGCGTATGACCCCGAGGAGCTGTTGTCGGTGGTACCTGCGGACCTGCGCACGCCCTATGACATCCGCGAGGTGATCGCGCGGCTGGTGGACGGTTCGTATTTCGACGAGTTCAAGGCCCGCTTCGGTGAGACGCTGGTCTGCGGTTTCGCCGAGGTCATGGGGGTGCCCGTCGGCATCATCGCCAACAACGGCGTGCTGTTCTCGGAAAGCGCCCAGAAGGGTGCGCATTTCGTCGAGTTGTGTTCGCAGCGCAAGATCCCGCTGGTGTTCCTGCAGAACATCACCGGCTTCATGGTGGGCCGCAAATACGAGAACGAGGGCATCGCCCGCAACGGCGCAAAGCTGGTGACGGCGGTTGCGACGACGTCGGTGCCCAAGGTCACGATGCTGGTCGGCGGGTCCTTTGGCGCGGGCAATTACGGCATGGCGGGGCGGGCCTATCAGCCGCGATTCCTGTGGACCTGGCCGAACAGCCGGATCTCGGTGATGGGCGGCGCGCAGGCGGCGGGGGTGCTGGCGACGGTCAAGCGCGACGCCATCGAGCGGGCTGGCGGCGACTGGTCTGCCGAGGACGAGGCCGAATTCAAGCGCCCCACCGTCGAGATGTTCGAGCGGCAGTCGCACCCGCTATATGCCTCTGCCCGGCTGTGGGACGACGGCATCGTCGATCCGCGCAAATCGCGGGCCGTGCTGGCGCTGTCGCTGTCGGCGGCACTGAACGCGCCCATCGAGGAGACACGTTTCGGCGTGTTCCGCATGTGATCTGTTCTGCAGCCAACCCCTGCGCCCAACCCGGGTGGTGCCCGCGTTGCAGCGGTGGAGATGCGTATTTGAACAAAGAAGAATTAGGGGCGCGGCGATGATTGTCACCCGTTTGACCGAGCGGTTCGGGCTGACTCTGCCGGTCCTGTCTGCGCCGATGGCGAAGGCCGGGGGCGGGCGGCTTGCGGCGGCGGTGACCGGCGCGGGCGGGCTAGGGCTGATCGGCGGGTCCTATGCGGATGGCGCGTGGCTGCGCTCCGAGATCGCGGCGGCGGGGAATGCGGGCGTGGGCGTGGGGTTCATCACCTGGGCGCTGGCGAAGGCACCCGAGGCGCTGGACATCGCGCTGGAACATGATCCGCGCGCGCTGATGCTGTCGTTCGGCGATCCGGCTCCGTTTGCCGCGCGCATTGCCGGGGCGGGCGTGCCGCTGATCTGCCAGGTGCAGACGTTGCGCGATGCGAAGGCCGCCGTCGCCGCCGGGGCTGCGGTGATCGTTGCGCAAGGCGCCGAGGCGGGCGGCCACGGTGAGCGGCGCGCGACGATCACGCTGGTGCCCGAAGTCGCGGATATGCTGGCGCGTCGGGCGCCGGAGGTGCTGCTGCTGGCGGCGGGCGGGATCGCCGACGGGCGCGGGCTGGCGGCGGCGCTGATGCTGGGGGCGGACGGCGTGCTGGTCGGCTCGCGGCTGTGGGCATCGGAGGAGGCGCTGGTGCATCCCGCGATGCATGCCGCCGCGCTGGGCGCTACGGGCGACGACACGATCCGGTCCACCGTGATGGATGTCGCGCGGCGGCTCGACTGGCCGGACCGCTACACGGCGCGGGTGCTGCGCAACGCCTTCACCGACCGCTGGCACGGCGATGTGCCGGGTCTGCTGGCGGTGGCCGAAGCCGAGGCGGCGCGCTGGGCGGCGGCCTGGGAGAGCGGCGATACGGACACCGCCAACACCTTCGTCGGCGAGGCGGTGGGCATGATCGACCGGATCGAGCCTGCGGGCGCGATCCTGCGCCGGATGACTGACGAGGCCGAGGCGCTTCTGGCGGGCGGCTGGAAACGGGGAAGCTGATGTTCGAGAAAATCCTGATCGCGAACCGGGGCGAGATCGCGGTGCGGGTGATCCGCACGGCACGCAGCTTGGGCGTGGGCACGGTGGCGGTCTACTCGGACGCCGACGCCGGGGCGATGCATGTGGCCGAAGCCGACGAGGCGGTGCGTATCGGCCCGCCCGCGCCCTCTGAAAGCTACCTCAAGGGCGACGCGATCATCGCGGCGGCGCTGGCGACGGGGGCGCAGGCGATCCATCCCGGCTATGGGTTCCTGTCCGAGAACCCCGGCTTCGTGGAAGCGGTCGAGGCGGCGGGGCTGGTGTTCATCGGACCCTCTGCCAGCGCCATCCGCGCGATGGGCCTCAAGGACGCGGCCAAGGCGTTGATGCAGGAGGCGGGCGTGCCGGTGGTGCCGGGCTATCACGGCGACGACCAGTCGGACGCGCGGCTGGCCGCCGAGGCGAACGGCATCGGTTATCCGGTGCTGATCAAGGCGGTCGCGGGCGGCGGTGGCAAGGGCATGCGCAAGGTGCACGCGGCGGCGGAGTTCGGCGATGCGCTGGCCTCTGCCCGGGCCGAGGCGAAGGGTGCCTTCGGCAACGACGCGGTGCTGGTCGAGAAATACGTCGAGAAGCCGCGCCATATCGAGGTGCAGGTCTTTGGCGACGGAACCCGTGCGGTGCACCTGCACGAGCGCGACTGTTCCCTGCAGCGCCGTCACCAGAAGGTCGTGGAGGAGGCGCCCGCGCCCGGCATGACCCCCGAAATGCGCGCCGAGATGGGCACGGCGGCGGTGCGCGCCGCAGAAGCGATCGGGTATTCCGGGGCGGGGACGGTCGAATTCATCGTCGACGCCAGCGAGGGGCTGCGCGCCGACCGCTTCTACTTCATGGAGATGAACACGCGGTTGCAGGTCGAGCATCCGGTGACCGAGGCGATCACCGGCATCGACCTTGTGGAATGGCAGCTTCGCGTGGCGAGCGGCGAGGCACTGCCAGCCACGCAGGACGGCATCGCGCTGGACGGTCACGCGGTCGAGGTGCGGCTTTATGCCGAGGACGTGCCCAAGGGCTTTCTGCCCGCCACGGGGCGGCTGGCGCATCTGGCGTTTCCTGATGGTGTGCGCGCGGACAGCGGCGTGCGTTCGGGCGATGCGATCAGCCCGCATTACGACCCGATGATCGCCAAGCTGATCGCCCACGGACCGACGCGGGACGTGGCGTTGGCGCGGATGGACGCGGCGCTGGCGCGCACCGAAGTCGCGGGCACCGTGACCAACCTTGGTTTCCTCGCGCGGCTGGTGAAGGACGCGGGCTTCCGTGCGGGCGATGTCGACACCGGCCTGATCGAGCGCAATCTGGAGGCGTTGACCGCCCCCGAGGCGACACCGCCCGAGGCTGTCGTGGCGGCGGCGCTTGCGGTGGCGGGGCCCGGTGCGGGCGATCCGCTTGCGGGCTTCACGCTTTGGGCGCCGCTTGCACGGAGCGTACATCTTGTCGAAGATGAGACGCTGCACGAGGTCGTCTTGCGGATCGAGCGGGCGGACCGGATTGATGCCGCCGTTGCAGGAAATGTGATCGAAGCGCGGCGCAGCGCCGCCGGGTGGCGCATTGGCGCACGCTCTGGCCTGATTGCATCCTGTGCGGAGGATCTCGTCGTAGTGACGGGGACTTGCCGGGCCGAGTTCAGGCACGTCGATCCGCTGGAGCGGGCCGCATCCGACGCCGGACCGACCGACGTGATCGAGGCGCCGATGCCGGGTTTGGTCAAGTCGGTGCTGGTGCGCGCGGGGGATGCCGTCGCGCCGGGCCAGCGGCTTGCCGTGCTGGAGGCGATGAAGATGGAACATGCGCTGACGGCGGCGGTGGGCGGCACGGTGGCCGAGGTGCTGGTGGCCGAGGGCGCGCAGGTCGAGGCGGGAGCGGCGCTGATCCGCTTCGAGGCCCCGGACGAGGAGCCGAAAGCGTGATCCGGCTGCACCATTGCCACGAGACGCGCTCGATGCGGTCACTCTGGCTGCTGCACGAGATCGGCGCTCCGTTCGAGGTGGTCCTGCACGGCTTTGACAAGTCGCTCCGGTCGGAGGACTACCTTGCGCTGAACCCGGCGGGGCGGGTGCCCGCGCTGGAACTGGACGGCGCGGTGATCTGGGAAACCGGCGCCATCGCCGAGGTGCTGTGCGAACGGTTCCCGGAGGCGGGGCTTGGCCGCGCGCCGGGTGATCCCGAACGCGCGGACTGGCTGATCTGGCTGCACTTTGCCGAGACGGTGACCCAGCACGCCGCCGCGCTGACGCAGCAGCATATCGTGCTGCGCGACGACGCCATGCGTTCGCCCACGCTGATGCGGATCGAGGCGAAGCGCGCGGAGAAGTGCTTTGCCGCGATCGAGGGGCGGTTGCAGGGGCGGCGTCATCTGCTTGCCTCCGGGTTTTCGGCGGCGGATGTCGGCGTCGGGCAGGCGGTCTGGCTGGCGCGGCACTTTGCGCGGACGGATGGATTTCCTGCGGTGACGGACTGGATGGACCGGATCACGGCGCGCCCGGCGTTCGCGGCGTCGCTGCCGCCCGAGGGGGCGACGCGGCTGTATGCACGCACCTTCTATCCGGCGTGGGAGGAGGCGGCGACATGACCGACCGTGCCGAGATTTTCGAGGTCGGGCCGCGCGACGGGTTGCAGAACGAGGCGCGGGAGATCCCGGTGGCCAAGAAGATCGCGCTGGTCGATTGCCTTGGCAGTGCGGGGTTCCGGCGCATCGAGGTGGCCAGCTTCGTCAGTCCGAAATGGGTACCGCAGATGGCGTCCTCGGCCGAGGTGCTGGCGGGCATACGGCGCGTGCCGGGCGTGTCCTATGCCGCACTGACGCCGAACATGCAGGGGCTGGAGCGGGCCTTGGCCGCGCGCGCCGACGAGGTGGCGATCTTCGGCTCCGCGTCCGAAGGTTTCTCGAAGGCGAACATCAACTGCACCATCGCGGAAAGCCTTGAGCGGTTCGCGCCCGTGGCGGCTGCCGCGCGGGCGGCGGGCCTACCGGTGCGCGGCTATGTGTCCTGCGTGACCGACTGCCCCTATGACGGGCCGACGGACCCGGCTGCAGTGGCGCGGGTCGCGGCGGCCCTGCACGCGATGGGCTGCTACGAGATCAGCCTTGGCGACACCATCGGGCAGGGCACGCCCGCCACCGTGACGGCGATGCTGGAGGCGGTGTTGGCCAAGGTTCCAGCGGCGCAGTTTGCGGGCCATTTCCACGATACGGCGGGGCGTGCGCTGGACAACGTCGAGGCGTCGCTCGCGCTGGGGCTGCGGGCGTTCGACGCGGCGGTCGGAGGGCTTGGCGGGTGTCCCTACGCGCCGGGCGCCGCGGGCAACGTGGCGACCGAGGCGCTTGCGACGCGGCTCAAGGCGCTGGGCTTTGACACGGGACTTGATGCCGCCGTTCTGGACGAGGCCGCAAAGATGGCCCGGGCAATGCGGGGGATGCATGGCTGACGGGTTCCGCCTTGCCGCACGCGTTATGGCGATGGACGATCGGACCTGGCGGCGACACGCCAACCCGTGGTCGGGCTATTCGCGCATGGCCGCCCTTCCCCTGATCGTGCTGGCCGTATGGAGCAGGGTTTGGATCGGCTGGTGGTCCGTGGTTCCGGTCGCCGGTGTCGTGCTCTGGACTTGGGCCAACCCGCGCATCTTTCCGCAGCCCGCGCGCCTTGACCGCTGGATGAGCCGCGCGGTTCTGGGAGAGCGCATCTTTCTGGAACATCGCGCCGAGATCCCGGCGCATCATCGTGTCTGGGCATCGCGCTTGGCTGGGCCGCCCTGCCGGGCACGGCGGTGATGATCCTTGGCCTAGCGATCCTGTGGTGGGAAGGGGCGGTGTTCGGCGCCGCCCTCGCTGCGCTGGCCAAGCTGTGGTTCGTGGACCGCATGGTGTGGCTGCATGACGATTGGACCGGCGCGGGCCGCACAGTGCCCGGAATGGGGCCCGGAATGGAGCCCGGAATGGAGGATGTCTGATGGAAACGATCCGGATCGACCGTGACGCGCGCGGCGTGGCGACGCTGACCCTGACGCGGGCCGACAAGCACAACGCGATGAGCGCGCAGATGATCGCCGAGTTGACGGACGCCGCCGCGCGGCTGGGCGGGGATGACGCCGTGCGCGTCGTGGTGCTGGCCGCCGAGGGGCGCAGCTTCTGTGCGGGCGGCGATCTGGCGTGGATGCAGGCGCAGATGGCAGCCGATCCCGAGACGCGCTTTGCCGAGGCGCGCAAGCTGGCGCTGATGCTCAAGGCGCTGGACGAGATGCCGAAGCCGCTGATCGGTCGTGTGCAGGGGCAGGCCTTCGGCGGCGGGCTGGGCCTGATGTCGGTGTGCGATATCGCCATCGGGGCGACGGGCGCGAAGTTCGGGCTGACCGAGACGCGGCTGGGGCTGATCCCGGCCACCATCGGCCCCTATGTCGTGGCGCGCATGGGCGCGGCCAAGGCGCGTCGCATCTTCGCCTCGCCGCGCCTGTTCGGCGCCGAGGAGGCGCGCGATCTGGACCTTCTGGCGCGTGTCGTGCCGCCCGAGGCTCTGGATGAGGCCGTCGAGGCCGAAGTGGCGCCCTATCTGGATGCCGCGCCGGGCGCCGTCGCCGCCGCCAAGGCGCTGGTGCGCAGGCTGGGGCCGGTCATCGACGATGCGGTCATCGACGACACCATCCGCGCGCTGGTGGACCGCTGGGACACGGTCGAGGGACGGGACCGTGTTGCCGCGTTCTTTGCCTCTCGCAAGGGCTAGTGGACCGATCCTGCGGCACAGCCGCCCGAACGCACGCTTTCACGGCGGAATTGAACCCGGCTTCGGTTGACCACCCCGCAGGGCAGGAGTAGGTCATGCGCAACCTGTAGACCATGCGCTTCCAATTCGCATGAAAGGAGCTGGCCGTGGACGAACTGCTGCGCGAATACCTCCCCATCCTGCTGTTTATCGGGGTCTCGCTTGGCCTTGGCTTGATCCTGATGCTGTCGGCGCTTCTGGTCGCGCCGTCGAACCCCGATCCCGAGAAGGTGTCGGCCTACGAATGCGGCTTCAACGCCTTCGACGATGCCCGGATGAAGTTCGACGTGCGCTTCTACCTGGTGTCGATCCTGTTCATCATCTTCGATCTGGAAATCGCCTTCCTGTTCCCCTGGGCCGTCGCGTTCAAGGATGTCGGGCTGGTCGGGTTCTGGTCGATGATGGTCTTTCTGGCCGTGCTGACGGTCGGTTTTGCCTATGAGTGGAAGAAAGGGGCCCTCGAATGGGAGTGAGCACCGCCGTGAACACCGCAGGGGGCGACAACGAGGTCGCCACCCAGACCCTCAACCGTCAGCTTCAGGACAAGGGGTTCCTTGTCACCTCGACCGAGGACCTCATCAACTGGGCGCGCACCGGGTCGCTGCACTGGATGACCTTCGGTCTGGCCTGCTGCGCCGTCGAGATGATGCACACCTCTATGCCGCGCTATGACGCCGAACGCTTCGGTATCGCGCCGCGCGCGTCGCCGCGTCAGGCCGACGTGATGATCGTCGCCGGCACGCTGACCAACAAGATGGCGCCTGCCCTGCGCAAGGTCTACGACCAGATGCCCGAGCCGCGCTACGTGATCTCGATGGGGTCCTGCGCGAATGGCGGCGGCTATTACCACTACAGCTATTCCGTGGTGCGCGGCTGCGACCGGATCGTTCCCGTGGACATCTACGTTCCCGGCTGCCCGCCCACGGCAGAGGCGCTGCTGTACGGCATCCTCCAGTTGCAGCGGAAGATCCGCCGCACCGGCACGATCCGGCGCTAGGCGCGGGACGCGAAAGGAAGGTTATCCATGACCCAGGCATTGCAAGAGCTTGGCCAGCACATCGAGGCGAAGCGCCCCGATTGCGTGGTCCGCTGGTCGGTGGCGCTGGACGAGTTGACGGTCGAGATCGCGCCGTCCTCGATCCTCAGCTTCGCCGAGTTCCTGAAAGCCGATTCGACCTGCCGCTTCACAACGCTGGTGGACATCACCGGCGTCGACTGGCCCGAGCGGGACGCGCGGTTCGACGTGGTCTATCACTTCCTGTCGATGTGGCAGAACCACCGCATCCGCGTGAAGGCCGCCGTGCGCGAGGATCAGACGGTCGCGTCGATCTCGGGCGTCTACCATTCGGCCAACTGGTACGAGCGCGAAGTGTTCGACATGTTCGGCATCCTGTTCACCGGCCATCCCGACCTGCGGCGCATCCTGACCGATTACGGGTTCCGCGGGCATCCGCTGCGCAAGGATTTCCCGACCACGGGTTACACCGAAGTGCGCTATGACGAAGAGCAGAAGCGCGTCGTCTACGAGCCGGTCAAGCTGGTACAGGAATACCGCCAGTTCGATTTCATGAGCCCGTGGGAAGGGGCCAATTACATCCTTCCGGGCGATGAAAAAGGCGGCGACAAGGCCGCGGAGGCAAAGGCCTGATCCATGGGCGAGGCGACGCTTCTCTACGGGATCGGCGCTGCCAAGGCGGGAACGTCCTGGCTGCACCGCTATCTGTCGCTGCACCCCGAGGTGGCGATGCCCGAGCCCAAGGAACTGCACTTCTTCGACAGCCTCGAATTCGGCGGGCGGTTGAAAGAGGTCGACAAGACCATGCGCCGCATCGCCATGCTTGAGATGAAGGCCGAAACCGCCGCGCCCGAACGCCGCGCGGCGCTGCAGCGCCGCCATGCCGATCTGTGCCGCTATGGCGCGTTGATGGCGGATGAGGGCGTCGGTCCGCGCGACTATGCCGCCTTTCTGCGCGAGGCCGCAAATGGCCGCCGGGTTGTCGGCGACATCACCCCGGCCTACGCGCTCTTGCCCGAAGCGCGGTTCCGCGAGATGGCGGGGCTGGCGCCGCAGACGCGGTTCGTCATGATCCTGCGCGACCCGGTGGACCGGGCGTGGTCCAACATTCGCGGCGCCGCAGCGCGCCGGGCCGAGCGGCCCGAGCAGGTGGCAGAGATCGCACAGCGCATCCTTGGCCGCGTGTTCAGCGGCGAGGCGACGGACGTGATCGACCGCTCGGATTATCGCGGCACCCTGACACGGCTGTTCAACGCCGTTCCCGGCCCGCACATCCTGATCGAGTTCTTCGAGCGGCTGTTCGAGACCGAGACGCTGACGCGCATCTGCGGTTTCCTGGGCATCGCGCCCCGTCCCGGCGAGGCGGACCGCACCGTCCACGGCGGCGTGCGCATTCCGCTGTCGCAGGAAAGCCGGGCGCGGCTGCGTGACCAGCTTGCCCCGCAATACGAATACGTCGCCGACAGGTTCGGCGCGGCGCTGCCCCCCGCCTGGGCGGCCAACATGAAGGTGTGACATGGACGGAAAATTCGAAGACGCCGTGACGGGCGAACAGAAGATCCGCAACTTCAACATCAACTTCGGCCCGCAGCATCCTGCGGCGCACGGCGTGCTGCGCATGGTGCTGGAACTCGACGGCGAACTGGTCGAACGGGTGGACCCGCACATCGGCCTGCTTCATCGCGGGACCGAAAAGCTGATGGAAAGCCGCACCTACCTGCAGAACCTGCCGTATTTCGACCGGCTCGACTATGTCGGCACGATGAACCAAGAACACGCCTGGTGCCTTGTGATCGAAAAGCTGACCGGCACCGTGGTGCCGCGCCGCGCGTCCATAATCCGCGTGCTGTACTGCGAGATCGGGCGCATCCTGAACCACCTTCTGAACGTCACGACGCAGGCGCTGGACGTGGGCGCGCTGACCCCGCCGCTCTGGGGGTTCGAGGAGCGCGAAAAGCTGATGGGCTTCTACGAGCGGGCGTCGGGCGCACGCCTGCATGCGGCCTATTTCCGCCCCGGCGGCGTGCACCAGGACATCTCGGACGAGCTGGTCGACGACATCGAGGCGTGGTGCGATCCGTTCCTTGCCGTGCTGGACGACATCGACGACCTGTTGACCGAGAACCGCATCTTCAAGCAGCGCAACGCGGACATCGGCGTCGTGACGGAAGAGGATATCCTCAACTGGGGCTTCTCGGGGCCGATGGTGCGCGGGTCGGGCCTCGCTTGGGATCTGCGGCGCGCTCAGCCCTATGAGTGCTACGACGAGTTCGAATTCCAGATCCCCGTGGGCAAGAACGGCGATTGCTATGACCGCTACCTTGTCCGCATGGCCGAGATGCGCGAGAGCGTGAAGATCATGCGGCAGGCCTGCGCCAAACTGCGCGAGCCGCAGAACAAGGGCGACGTGCTGACCCGGGGCAAGCTGTCGCCGCCGACGCGCAGCGACATGAAGACCTCGATGGAAGCGCTCATTCACCACTTCAAGCTTTACACCGAGGGCTTCCACGTCCCCGAGGGCGAGGTCTATTGCGCGGTCGAGGCACCCAAGGGCGAGTTCGGCGTGTATCTTGTGGCAGACGGCACCAACCGCCCCTACCGCGCCAAGCTGCGCGCGCCGGGGTATCCGCACCTGCATGCGATGGATCACCTGTGCAAGGGCCACCAGCTGGCCGACGTCTCGGCGATCCTCGGCTCGCTCGACATCGTCTTCGGGGAGATCGACCGCTGATGGGTGCCGTGACCGTATCGCTTTGGGTCGTCCTTGTCGGGGCTGTCGCCGGTGCTGCCGCCGTCTATGGCGCGCGCGGGCGCAACCGCTTTGTCAGCGGCGCAATCATCGGGGCCGTGGTTGCCCTTCTGATGTCCATTCTACGAGGGTTTGTCTGAAATGCTCCGCCGTCTTTACCATGACCAGCCCGCCAACTTTGCCTTCACACCCGAGAACCGCGAATGGGCCGAGGCGCAGATCACCAAGTATCCGGCGGGCCGTCAGGCCAGCGCGATCATCCCGCTGCTGTGGCGCGCGCAGGAACAGGAAGGCTGGCTGAGCCGCCCGGCGATCGAGCATGTCGCGGACATGCTGGGCCTTGCCTACATGCGCGCGCTCGAGGTGGCGACGTTCTACTTCATGTTCCAGCTTCAGCCGGTGGGCAGCGTCGCGAACATCCAGGTCTGCGGCACCACGTCCTGCATGATCTGCGGCGCCGAGGACCTGATGGCGGTGTGCAAGGACAAGATCGCCAAGCGCCCGCATGAGGTGTCGGCGGACGGCAAGTTCAGCTGGGAAGAGGTCGAGTGCCTGGGCGCCTGCGCCAACGCGCCGATGGCCCAGATCGGCAAGGATTACTACGAAGACCTGACCGCCGAGCGGCTGGGCGAGATCATCGACGAATTGGCGGCGGGCAAGGTGCCGACGCCGGGCCCGCAGAACGGGCGCTATGCGTCCGAGCCGATGTCGGGGCTGACCAGCCTGATGGAATATGATTCGGGCCACACCAAGCACAACGCAAGTGTCCAGATTGCCACAGACCTCGGCGACACCGTAAAGCGCATCGACGGCACCGAAGTGCCGCTGCGCACGCCGTGGAACCCCGAGACGGACGTGAACGTCGATGTCAGATCGACACCGAAAAGCCCGCGCCCCGCCAAGGGTGTGCCCATCGACGAGACTGGCATCGACGAACGCGAGGCACCGGCGAAAGGCACCGGGCATCCGCCCGCCACCGAACCGGGTGAAGCCGCTGAACGTCCGCAGAAAAAGCCGCAATCGCTGAGCGGGCCGCGCGGCGGCGGAGCGGACGACCTCAAGAAGATCAAGGGCGTCGGGCCCAAGCTGGAACAGCTGTTGCAGTCGCTGGGTTTCTACCACTTCGACCAGATCGCAGGCTGGACCGAAGAAGAGGTCGCATGGGTCGATGAGAACCTCGAAGGGTTCCGCGGCCGCGTGACCCGCGACGACTGGCAGGCGCAGGCGAAGGTGCTTGCGTCGGGGGGCGAGACAGATTTCTCCAAACGCGCTAAGTATTAGGCGCAACAAGCACTCTGGCTTTAAGGAGATAACAAAATGGCTTCCAAAGAGACGCAAGGATCGCTGCTTTTGGTTGCCGTTCTTGCAGGGACGGTAGGTATCGTAGCGTTCGTCGCCCTCATGGTTCTGGGCGGTTTCGGGTTCAATCCGGCCTTCTTCCTCGCGATTTTCGTCGCGCTGGTGGTGGCCGTGATCCTGTATCGTGGCTTTCATCACAAGCCGGATCATCCCGGTGATGGCGGCGCGCGCAGCGTGAAGGACGGCGCGGGCCACGGAACGGCTGGCACTTCGACAGGAACGGCAGCGGCTGGGGCGGCATCGGCGTCGGCAAGCGCCTCGTCCGCTTCGGCGGCGACAGGCCCGGGTGCGTCCGCAGTTGATGCGACGCCTGCCGCGGGCGGCGCCGCCGCCCCGGCGGCACCGGCGGCAAAAGGCACAAGCGAGGCAGAGGCGCCAGCCTCTGCCGCCATGGCGCCAAAGACGACCGCTCCGGCGGCGGCCCCGGCCAGCGCGGCCCCGGCGGCGGCCCCGCCAAAAGCCGATCCCACGCCCGCCGACCAGCCTTCGGGCACCGGCGCCACAGCGGGCACAGCCCCCGCCGACGTGAAGGCCGAGGACAAGCCGGCGATGATGGACAAGCCCCGTGACGGCGGGCCGGACAACCTGAAGGAAATCAAGGGGATCGGTCCGAAGCTCGAAGTCATGCTGAACGGCATGGGGGTTTATCACTTCGACCAGATCGCGGGCTGGACCGAGCGTGAACTGGCCTGGGTCGACCAGAACCTCGAAGGGTTCAAGGGCCGGGCCAGCCGCGACAACTGGGTTTCCCAGGCCAAGACCCTTGCCACGGGGGCCGAGACCGAATTCTCGACCCGCGTTCAGAAGGGCAACGTTTACTGAGGACACGCATGACCCAAGGGTCCGACAAGGACAGGGAACTGGCACGGCAGGCGCGCATCGTCGCGCTTGTCATCGCCGCCACGATGATCGTCTGGATGGCGGGAACGTGGATCGGCGGCGCGATCGGCCTTCCCGCCCGCTATGCGTTCCTCTTCGATTTCGCGGCCCTCGCCGGATTTGTCTGGGCGATGGTCGTGACCTATCAGATCTGGCGGAAACGCCGGGACAACGAAGGATGAGGCAATGCTGAGCGACAAGGACCGGATCTTTACCAATCTCTACGGGATGCACGAGCGCACCTTGAAAGGTGCGCAGGCCCGTGGCCATTGGGACGGCACCGCCGACATCCTCGGCAAGGGCCGGGACTGGATCATCGATACGATGAAGGCCTCTGGCCTGCGCGGACGTGGTGGCGCGGGCTTTCCGACCGGGCTGAAATGGTCGTTCATGCCCAAGGAGTCGGATGGTCGCCCCTCCTACCTGGTGCTGAACGCCGACGAGTCCGAGCCGGGCACCTGCAAGGACCGCGAGATCATGCGCCATGATCCGCATACCCTGATCGAGGGCTGCCTGATCGCGTCTTTCGCGATGCAGGCGCATGCCTGCTACATTTACATTCGCGGCGAATACATCCGCGAGCGCGAGGCGCTGCAGATCGCCATCGACGAGGCCTATGACGCGGGACTTGTCGGCAAGAACGCCTGCGGCTCCGGCTGGGATTTCGACATCTACCTGCACCACGGCGCGGGGGCCTATATCTGCGGCGAGGAAACCGCGCTTCTGGAATCGCTCGAAGGCCGCAAGGGGATGCCGCGCCTCAAGCCGCCGTTCCCGGCGGGGGCGGGGCTTTATGGCTGCCCGACGACGGTGAACAACGTCGAATCCATCGCCGTCGTGCCGACCATCCTGCGCCGGGGCGCGGAGTGGTTCGCAGGCTTCGGCCGCCCGAACAACGCGGGCACCAAGGTCTTCGCGATCTCGGGCCATGTGAACAACCCCTGCGTCGTCGAAGAAGCAATGTCGATCACCTTTGAAGAGCTGATCGAAACCCATTGCGGCGGCATTCGCGGCGGCTGGGACAATCTCAAGGCGGTGATCCCCGGCGGGTCTTCGGTGCCCTGCATCCGCGGCGAGAACATGCGCGAGGCGATCATGGATTTCGACTATCTGCGCGAGCAGCGGTCGGGCCTTGGCACCGCCGCGATCATCGTGATGGACAAGCAGACCGACATTATCAAGGCGATCTGGCGGCTGGCGAAGTTCTACAAGCACGAAAGCTGTGGCCAGTGCACGCCGTGCCGCGAAGGCACCGGCTGGATGATGCGTGTGATGGAACGGCTGGTGACGGGCGACGCCGAAGTCGAGGAAATCGACATGCTGCTGGACGTGACCAAGCAGGTCGAGGGCCACACCATCTGCGCGCTCGGCGACGCGGCGGCCTGGCCGATCCAGGGCCTTATCCGCAACTTCCGCGACGAAATCGAGGACCGCATCAAGCACAAGCGCACCGGACGCGTCAGCGCTGTGGCGGCGGAGTGATCGGGGTGACGGACGAAACTGGCAACCTGATCCTCGAATACATGCGCAAGTTCGAGAGGACGCTCGCGGACATGCGGGCGGATATGCACGACATGCGTGACGATATTCGTGACCTTGGAAAACGCACGACGAACGTGGAAGAGCAGTTGAGCATCCTGAATCGTCGCATGGACCGCTTCGACGACAGATTGTCGCGTATTGAAAAGCGCCTTGATCTAGTGGAGGGCTGAGCCATGCGTAACCTTTTGATCTTCATGGCCCTTCTGGTCGTACTTCCGTCCTGTTCGCGCGTCACGAATGCCGTGAGCGGCGACGCCCCGACGACCTTCGAAGGCATCCGCTTCAAATCGAAACTCTCGGCGAGTTCCGACGACCGCCGCGCCTTTACCGTGAACGTGACACCGTTCACGGTGAACCCCCGTGCCGCGCTGGAATCGGGGCGCTACGAGGCGACCAAGTATTGTCTGCGGGAATACGGCGGCTCGGACACCGACTGGACCGTCGGCCCTGATGCCGATCCCGCCGGCTTCCAGCCGGTGAACGACACCGTGGTCCTGTCGGGCCGCTGCACACAAAGCTGAGACGATGACCGACGATGTCCTTCATCTGGCCGAGTTGAACGTCGGCCGCCTTGTCGCCGATGTGGATGACCCGCGCGTGGCCGAGTTCATGGCCGCGCTCGACCGCATCAACGGACTGGGCAAGCGGATGCCGGGCTTCGTGTGGATGATGGAAGGCTCGGGCGAACCGGGCACCGGCAACACCGAGGCCAAGATCGACGGCGATCCGCGCCATGTCTCGAACCTGACCGTCTGGGAAAGCGTCGAGACGCTGGAGGCTTTTGTCTGGAACACCGTGCACCGGCAGTTCTATGAGCGCCGGGCCGACTGGTTCGAGGTTCTGGGCGAGATGCATTTCGTGATGTGGTGGGTGCCGGCCGGGCACCGCCCGACGCTGGATGAGGCATTGGGACGCCTTGACCATCTGCGTCGTCACGGCGACACAGACCATGCTTTCGGCTGGTCCCATCTGAACAACGCGCGGCTCTGGAAAGAGCGTCGGTGCAGTGAAATCGCAGCGGAGTGACGCATGAGCGACTTGAGGAAAATCATCATCGACGGCGCCGAGATCGAGGTCGATCCGGCCCTGACGCTCATTCAGGCCTGTGAACAGGCCGGGATCGAGATCCCGCGCTTCTGCTATCACGAGCGGCTGTCGATCGCGGGCAACTGCCGGATGTGCCTTGTCGAGGTCGTGGGTGGCCCGCCAAAGCCTGCCGCAAGCTGCGCGATGCAGGTCAAGGACCTGCGCCCCGGCCCCGAAGGCGCGCCGCCGGTCATCAAGACGAATTCCCCGATGGTCAAGAAGGCCCGCGAGGGGGTGATGGAGTTCCTGCTCATCAACCACCCGCTCGACTGCCCGATCTGCGACCAGGGCGGCGAATGCGACCTGCAGGATCAGGCGATGGCCTATGGCGTCGATTTCTCGCGCTACCGCGAACCCAAGCGCGCCGCCGACAACATGGACCTTGGGCCGCTCGTCGGCACCGCGATGACCCGCTGCATTTCCTGCACCCGCTGCGTACGCTTCATCACCGAAGTCGCGGGGATGCCGGAACTCGGCCAGACCGGGCGCGGCGAGGATTCAGAGATCACCGCTTATCTTGGCCAGACGCTCGAATCCGAGATGCAGGGCAATATCGTGGATCTGTGCCCGGTGGGCGCGCTGACCTCCAAGCCGTATTCCTTTACCGCCCGCCCGTGGGAGCTGGCCAAGACCGAAACCATCGACGTGATGGACGCGCTGGGGTCGAACATCCGGGTCGACACCAAGGGTCGCGAAGTGATGCGAATCCTGCCGCGCAACCATGACGGCGTGAACGAGGAATGGCTGTCGGACAAGTCGCGTTATGTCTGGGACGGCCTGCGCCGCCAGCGGCTCGACAAGCCGTATATCCGCGAAAACGGCAAGCTGCGCCCTGCAAGCTGGGGCGAGGCGCTGGCCGCCGCTGCCAAGGCGATGAAGGGCAAGACCGTCGCCGGTCTGGTGGGCGATCTGGCCCCGGTCGAAGCCGCCTTTGCGCTGAAAGAACTGATCGAGGGGCAGGGCGGCCGCACCGAATGCCGCACCGACGGCGCCAAGCTGCCTGCGGGCAATCGTTCCGCCTATGTCGGCACCGCGACGATCGAGGATATCGAGAACGCGGACATGATCCAGCTGATCGGCACCAACCCGCGCGCCGAAGCGCCGGTGCTGAACGCCCGCATCCGCAAGGCATGGCTCAAGGGCGCGCGCATCGGGCTGGTGGGCGAGCCGGTCGATCTGACCTATGATTACGCCCATGTCGGCACCGACCGCGCGGCGCTGGTCGATCTGGCCGCGCGCGAGATTTCCGCCGACACGCGGGACACCAAGAACACCGTCGTCATCATCGGACAGGGCGCGCTGCGCGACGCGGATGGCGCCGCCGTTCTCAGCCAGGCGATGAAGCTGGTCGAGAACGCGGGCGCGACGTTCCTTGTCCTGCACACCGCCGCCGGACGTGTCGGCGCGATGGACGTGGGCGCGACGTTCGACGGCGGCATCGACGCCGCGATGGACGGGGCCGAGGTGATCTACAACCTTGGCGCCGACGAGGTCGAGATCGCCAAGGGGCCCTTCGTGATCTACCAGGGCAGCCACGGCGACCGGGGCGCGCACCGCGCCGACATCATCCTGCCCGCCGCCGCCTACACCGAGGAACAGGGCCTGTTCGTGAACACCGAAGGCCGCCCGCAGCTTGCGCTGCGCGCCAGCTTCCCGCCGGGCGAGGCCAAGGAGAACTGGGCGATCCTGCGCGCGCTGTCGGCCGAGATGGGCGCGCAATTGCCCTACGACTCGCTGCCGCAACTGCGTCAGGCGCTGGTCAAGGCGGTGCCGCATCTGAAGATGGTCGATCAGGTTCCCGAAAACGACTGGCAGCGCCTGCCGTTGCAGAAACCCGGGGCGGGGGCGTTCAAGCCCGCGATCGCGGACCATTTCCTGACCAACCCCGTGGCCCGCGCGTCCGAACTGATGGCGGAGCTGTCGCGGCTTGCTGCAGAACGGCAGCAGACGGCGCTCGCGGCGGAGTGAACCGTGTGGGCCGCTTCAGGCTCGCACCTCTGGCGGGGGCGGTCATCGCCCTTGCCGCCTGCACGGGGCCGCTTCTGCCCGAGGACGCGCGGATCGGCGACTACCTGGGGATCGAGACCCGCCTTCTGGAGGGCGATCTGGTGAACTTCCTCGTGCGGATGAGCCCCGAGGCGGGACGCGAACAGGTCGAATCCTATGCAGAATGCGCGGCAGCGCGCTATGCACTGATCCGCGGCTACGGATTCGCGCGCCATGTGCGCACAAATGTTGAGATGGAGGGTGGCGTCTGGCTTGGAGATGCGGTTTACACCATCTCGAATGCGCTCCCCGAGGGGCTTCGGACCATCGACGCGGAAGTCGTCGTGGCCCTCTGCGAAGACACAGGCATACCGACGGTGTGAGGACTTATGGCTGAATTCTTTTCAACCGGGCTTGGCATTCTCGTACTGACCCTCGCCCAATGCCTGCTGATGGTGGTGTTCCTGCTGCTGTCGGCCTATTTCATCCTCTATGCCGACCGTAAGGTCTGGGCCGCCGTGCAGATGCGGCGCGGCCCGAACGTGGTGGGCGCCTGGGGCCTGCTGCAAAGCCTTGCGGACATGCTCAAGCTGGTCCTGAAAGAGGTGATCGTTCCCGCTGGCGCGGACCGGACGGTGTTCTTTCTTGCGCCGCTTCTGGCGTTCGCGCTGCCGATGGCGGCCTGGGCGGTGATCCCGTTCAACGAGAACTGGTATCTGTCCAACATCAACGTCGCGATCCTGTACATCTTCGCGATCTCGTCGCTCGAGGTCTACGGGGTCATCATGGGCGGCTGGGCGTCGAACTCGAAATATCCGTTCCTTGGCTCGCTGCGGTCTGCGGCGCAGATGATCTCTTACGAGGTCTCGATCGGCCTCATCATCATCGGGGTGATCCTGTCCACCGGCTCGATGAACCTGACCGCGATCGTCGCGGCGCAGGACGGCAACTATGGCCTGTTCAACTGGTACTGGCTGCCGCACCTGCCGATGGTCGTGCTGTTCTTCGTGTCTGCGCTGGCCGAGACGAACCGCCCGCCGTTTGACTTGCCCGAGGCGGAATCCGAACTGGTGGCGGGCTACCAGGTAGAATATTCGTCGACCCCGTTCCTGCTGTTCATGGCGGGTGAATACATCGCCATCTTCCTGATGTGCGCGCTGCTGTCGCTGCTGTTCTTCGGCGGCTGGCTGTCGCCAATCCCCGGTCTGCCCGACGGCGCGCTGTGGATGATCGCCAAGATGTCGTTCTTCTTCTTCCTCTTTGCGATGGTGAAGGCCATCGTGCCGCGCTACCGCTACGATCAACTTATGCGTCTGGGATGGAAGGTGTTTCTTCCTATGTCCCTGATCTGGGTTGTTATGGTATCCTTCTTTGCACAATACGACCTGTTCGGCGGGGCCTATGCCCGCTGGCTATAAAAAAAAGAGCAGAGGCAGAGGAAACACCATGGGCATTGACCTGGTACTATTTTCACGACTTGCGGATCTTTCGACACGGATGCCGACCCCCAAACGCAGCCTGATGCTGGGCCGCCAGACGCTGGTCCTGCGCGAGAAGGGCGAACAGCGCTATAACAAGGCGCTGCGCTGGGCCGGGGTCGAGGACAAGGAAATCCGCGATCTCGTGACCGACGACCACTACGCCGAAGACGCCCTGTTCGAGCTGGGCTTCGGCCATGTTGAGTCGCTCGACTACAGCCCGTCCGAAGGCGCGCAGCACATCGCCGACCTGAACCGCCCCGTCGATGAAAGCCTGCACGAGCAGTTCGATTTCATCTTCGACGGTGGCACCATCGAGCATGTGTTCAACGTCGCGCAGGCGCTGGAGAACGTGTTCAAGATGCTGCGGCCGGGCGGCATCTTTGCCTCGGCGAACGGCATGAACGGCTGGTGGGCGCACGGGTTCTACCAGTTCAACCCCGACCTCGTGTATTCCTTCTGGAAGCGCAGCGCGGGCTGCGAGGTGATGAACTGCATGGCCCTGCCGACGCACCAGAAATTCCCGGCGGTCGATCTTCCCGACCCGGCAGAATTCGGACGCCGCCTGCGCGGGCTTGGCCAGCAGCTGCCGCAAAGCCGCGTCTATCTCTACTACGAAGTGCGAAAATCCGAAGAGGCGGTGCTGCAAGGCCCGGCGCTTCAATCCGACTACGTATCGCGCTGGCAGCGCGACGATAGTCACCCGAACTAGAAGGAGCTTATGCGCTCATGGCAACGATCGACTACACTCGCGCCACGCGCTACTTCCTGCTTGCGGATTTCTTCAAGGGGTTCGCCCTGGGGTTCAAATACTTCTTTGCCCCCAAGGCGACCCTGAACTACCCGCATGAAAAAGGTCCGCTCTCGCCCCGGTTCCGGGGCGAGCATGCGCTGCGACGCTATCCCAACGGCGAGGAACGCTGCATCGCCTGCAAACTGTGCGAGGCGATCTGCCCCGCGCAGGCGATCACCATCGACGCCGAACCGCGCGAAGACGGCTCGCGCCGGACGACTCGCTACGACATCGACATGACCAAGTGCATCTACTGCGGTTTCTGCCAGGAAGCCTGCCCCGTGGATGCCATCGTCGAAGGCCCGAATTTCGAGTTTTCGACCGAAACGCGCGAAGAACTATACTACGACAAGGCGAAATTGCTGGAAAACGGCGAACGCTGGGAAGCAGAAATCGCGCGCAATCTGGAAATCGACGCGCCTTACCGCTAAACGGGCGCCGACAGCGGCGCAGCACGACGCCGCGCGACAAGGGAACGAACCGATGGCCTTTGCCAGTTTCGCCTTCTATCTCTTCGCGATCTCCGTGGTCGCGGCGGGGCTGTTCACCGTGATCGCCCGCAACCCCGTCCATTCGGTGCTGTGGCTGATCCTGGCGTTCCTGTCCGCTGCGGGCCTGTTCGTGCTGATGGGGGCCGAGTTCGTCGCCATGCTTCTCATCATCGTCTACGTCGGCGCGGTCGCGGTGCTGTTCCTGTTCGTGGTGATGATGCTCGACATCGACTTTGCCGAACTGAAGGCCGAGATGGCGAAATACATGCCCATCGCGCTGCTGATCGGCGTGGTGATCCTGATGCAGCTTGGCATCGTCTTCGGTGCATGGTCGGTGTCCGACCAGGCCGAGGGGCTGCGCGCCGCCGTGTCGCCCGACCCCTCGCAGGTGCAGAACACCGCCGCTCTGGGGCAGCTGATCTATGACGACTACATCCTTCTGTTCCAGCTTGCGGGGCTGATCCTGCTGGTCGCGATGATCGGCGCAATCGTGTTGACGCTGCGCCACCGCACCGACATCAAGCGCCAGGATATCCTTGCCCAGATGTACCGCGACCCCGCCAAGGCGATGGAACTGAAAGACGTCAAGCCGGGGCAGGGGCTGTGAGCCAGCTTGCGCCGCTGTTGCCCCTTCTGGGGCTGGTGGCGCTGATCGTCACCGCCATTCGCAGGCGGCGTGAAAAGAAGAAGCGATTTGAGGGACGACATGGTCGGACTTGAACATTACCTGACGGTGGCCGCCGCGCTGTTCGTCATCGGCATCTTCGGGATCTTCCTGAACCGGAAGAACGTCATCATCATCCTGATGTCGATCGAATTGATCCTGCTGTCGGTCAACATCAACCTCGTCGCCTTCTCGACACAGCTTCTGGGCGACATGGTGGGCCAGGTCTTTACCATGTTCGTGCTGACCGTCGCCGCCGCTGAGGCGGCCATCGGCCTTGCGATCCTCGTCTGTTTCTTCCGCACGCGCGGAACGATCGACGTGGAAGACATCAACGTGATGAAAGGCTGAGCCGGTCATGGGGTTGAAGAAGGACCGTGTCACCTTGGGTGGCATGCGGGTGGTCTCTGAAGATGGTGGTGTCCTCGTGCTTAAGTGCAACTCATGTGAACTGACCCACTCGGCTCTTCCGGGATTTGAGCACCAAGTGGTTTGTTTGTCTGCAAAATGTGTAGCGAAAAGGGCTGAGGCGTAATGGAGACGATCATCCTCTTTGCTCCGCTCGTGGGCGCGATCCTCTGCGGCTTCGGCTGGCGCCTGATCGGCGAGACGGCGGCTCAGTGGACCGCAACGTCGCTGCTGTTCCTGTCGGCGCTTCTGTCCTGGGTCGTGTTCCTGAGCTTCGACGGCGAGACGCAGTATATCGAGCTGTTCCGCTGGATCGAATCCGGCAGCCTGTCGACAAGCTGGGCGATCCGGCTGGACCGGCTGACGGCGATCATGCTGATCGTCATCACCACCGTGTCCTCGCTCGTGCACCTGTATTCCTTCGGCTACATGGCGCATGACGAAAACTTCCGCGAAGGCGAAAGCTATCGGCCGCGCTTCTTCGCCTACCTGTCGTTCTTCACCTTCGCGATGCTGATGCTGGTCACGTCGAACAACCTTGTGCAGATGTTCTTTGGCTGGGAAGGCGTGGGCGTCGCGTCCTACCTGCTGATCGGCTTCTACTACCGCAAGCCGTCGGCCAACGCCGCCGCGATCAAGGCCTTCGTGGTCAACCGCGTGGGCGACTTCGGCTTTGCGCTGGGCATCTTCGCGCTGTTCTTCATGGTCGATTCCATCGACTTGGATGTCATCTTCGAGGCGTCGCCCGAACTGGCGCAATCGCAGATCAGCTTTCTGTGGACCGACTGGAACGCGGCGAACCTGATCGCGGTCCTCTTGTTCATCGGCGCGATGGGCAAGTCGGCGCAGCTGATCCTGCACACATGGCTTCCCGACGCGATGGAGGGCCCGACCCCGGTTTCGGCGCTGATCCACGCCGCGACGATGGTGACGGCAGGCGTGTTCCTCGTCTGCCGCATGTCGCCGCTGATGGAATACGCGCCCGAGGCGCAAACCTTCATCGTGGTCCTTGGCGCAACAACGGCCTTCTTCGCCGCAACGGTCGGCCTCGTGCAGAACGACATCAAGCGCGTGATCGCCTATTCCACCTGTTCGCAGCTTGGCTACATGTTCGTCGCAGCGGGCGTAGGTGTCTATTCCGCCGCGATGTTCCACCTGTTCACGCACGCCTTCTTCAAGGCGATGCTGTTCCTTGGCGCAGGGTCCGTGATCCACGGGATGCACCATGAGCAGGACATGCGGAACTACGGCGGCCTGCGCAAAAAGCTGCCCTATACCTACTGGGCGATGATGATCGGCACGCTGGCGATCACCGGCGTCGGCATCCCGCTGACCCATATCGGATTTGCCGGGTTCCTGTCGAAGGATGCCGTGATCGAAAGCGCGTGGGGCGCCATGTCTGGCGCGGGCACCTATGCGTTCTGGCTTCTGGTCATCGCGGCGATGTTCACCAGCTTCTATTCCTGGCGGCTGATGTTCCTGACCTTCTTCGGCACGCCGCGCGGCAACAAGCACACGCACGAGCATGCGCACGAGTCTCCTATGACGATGCTGGTGCCGCTGGGCGTTCTGGCGATCGGCGCGGTGCTGTCGGGCATGGTGTGGTTCAACAGCTTCTTCGGCACCCATGACGACGTGAACCGCTTTTTCGGCATCCCGGCGCATTCCGAGGCGTCGGCAGAGGCGGCTGGCGATGACCACGGCGAAGGCAGCGCCGACGCCGCTGAGGGCGATCACGGCGCGGGCGAGGCCGTCGCGGGCGGCTGGACCCTTGGGAGCGGCGCGATCTACATGGCGCCGGACAATCACGTCATGGACGAAGCGCACCACGCGCCAACCTGGGTCAAGGTCGCGCCCTTCGTGGCGATGCTGATCGGGCTGGCGTTCTCGTATCTGTTCTACATCGTGAACCCCGAACTGCCCAAGCGGCTCGCTCAAAGCCAGCGGCCCCTCTACCTGTTCCTGCTGAACAAGTGGTATTTCGACGAGATCTATGACTTCGCGATCGTCCGTCCGACCAAGTGGCTGGGCGGCTTCCTGTGGCGGCGCGGCGACGGCAACGTGATCGACGGCGGCATCAACGGGCTGGCGATGGGCATCGTGCCGTTCTTCACCCGGCTCGCGGGGCGGGCACAGTCCGGCTACCTCTTCCACTACGCCTTTGCGATGGTGCTGGGCATCGCGATCCTGATCACCTGGATGACGCTGGGCGCCGGAGCGGAATAATGGACAACCTTCTTTCCATCATCACCTTCCTTCCGGCAGTCGCTGCGCTGATCCTCGCGCTGTTCCTGCGCGGAGAGGACGAGGCGGCGCAGAAGAACGCCAAGTGGCTGGCGCTCATCGCCACCAGCGTGACGTTCCTGATCTCGCTGTTCCTGCTGGCGGGCTTCGATGCCAGCAACCCTGGTTTCCAATTCGTGGAAGAACGCGAATGGCTTTTGGGCCTCGAATACAAGATGGGCGTCGACGGCATCTCGATCCTGTTCGTGATGCTGACAACCTTCCTGATGCCGCTGGTGATCTGGTCGGCCTGGGAGGTGCAGGTTCGCGTCAAGGAATACATGATCGCGTTCCTGATGCTGGAAACGCTGATGCTGGGCGTCTTCGCGGCGCTGGACCTGGTGCTGTTCTACCTGTTCTTCGAGGGCGGGCTGATCCCGATGTTCCTGATCATCGGCATCTGGGGCGGCAAGGCGCGCATCTACGCGGCGTTCAAGTTCTTCCTCTATACCTTCCTTGGCTCGGTGCTTATGCTGGTCGCTATCGTGGCGATGTTCTTCGACGCGGGGACAACCGACATCCCGACGCTGCTGACCCACAACTTCGGGTCCGAGACGATGACGGTGCTGGGCATCCACATCGCGGGCGGGCTGCAGACGCTTCTGTTCCTTGCCTTCTTCGCGTCCTTCGCGGTGAAGATGCCGATGTGGCCGGTCCACACCTGGCTGCCCGATGCACACGTTCAGGCGCCGACAGCGGGCTCGGTCGTGCTGGCGGCGATCCTTCTGAAGATGGGCGGCTACGGCTTTCTTCGGTTCTCGTTGCCGATGTTCCCGGTCGCGTCCGACATCCTTGCGCCGATGGTGATGTGGCTGAGCGCGATCGCCATCGTCTACACCTCGCTGGTGGCGCTGGCGCAGACCGACATGAAAAAGCTGATCGCCTATTCGTCGGTGGCGCACATGGGCTACGTCACGGCTGGTATCTTTGCGCTGAATCAGCAGGGCCTTGACGGTGCGATCTTCCAGATGATCAGCCACGGCTTCATCTCGGGCGCGCTGTTCCTGTCGGTCGGCGTGATCTACGACCGGATGCACACCCGCGAGATCGACGCCTACGGCGGCCTTGTGAACCGGATGCCGGCCTATGCGCTGATCTTCCTGTTCTTCACCATGGCCAACGTAGGCCTGCCGGGCACCAGCGGCTTTGTCGGTGAATTCCTGACGCTGGTGGGCATGTTCCAGGCCAACACCTGGGTCGCGGCGATCGCCACGACCGGCGTGATCCTGTCGGCGGCCTATGCGCTTTGGCTGTATCGCCGCGTCGTGATGGGGGACCTGATAAAGGAAAGCCTGAAGGCGATCACCGACATGAGCCGCCGCGAAAAGGCGATCATGGCGCCCTTGGTGGCGATGACGCTGATCCTTGGTGTCTACCCGAGCCTCATCACCGACATCATCGGCCCGTCGGTCGAAAACCTCTTGCAGAACCAGCAGGCCGCGGTGGAGGCCTATCGCCCCGCGACCGAACTGGCCCAATCTCACTGAACGTCCCAATGAAGGCGCTGACATGACCTCTGCCGATTTCTCGATCCTTCTGCCCGAGATCCTGCTCGCGGTCTTCGCCATGGCGGCGCTTCTGTTCGGCGTCTACACCGGCAAGGACAAGACGGCGCCGATGCTGGTCTGGGCGACCTCGGCCGTCTTTGCGCTGCTGGCGTTGTGGATCGGCCTCGCGGGTGAGGGCACCAACGCGGCTTATGGCGGGATGTTCATCGACGACGGCTTTGCGCGCTTTGCCAAGGTTGTGATCCTTGTCTCCGCCGCCGCCGTCCTCCTGATGAGCGAGACCTACATGTCGCGCCGTGATCTCTTGCGGTTCGAATACCCGATCCTCGTCGCGCTGGCGGCCATCGGCATGATGGTGATGGTATCGGCGGGCGACCTGATCGCGCTTTACATGGGGCTGGAGCTGCAATCGCTGGCGCTTTACGTCGTGGCGGCGCTGCGCCGCGACAGTGCGAAATCCACCGAGGCGGGTCTCAAGTATTTCGTGCTGGGCGCGCTGTCGTCGGGCCTGCTGCTGTATGGCGCGTCGCTGACCTACGGGTTCGCGGGCACGACCGAATTCGCGGGCATCATCCAGGCCGCACAGGGCGAGATCCCGCTGGGCCTTCTGTTCGGCCTCGTGTTCCTGTTCGCGGGTCTGGCCTTCAAGGTGTCGGCTGCGCCGTTCCACATGTGGACGCCGGACGTCTACGAAGGCGCACCGACGCCCGTCACCGCCTTCTTTGCCACCGCGCCCAAGATGGCCGCGATGGGCCTGTTCGCGCGCCTCGCGCATGACGCATTCGGCCAGATCACCGCGGACTGGACCCAGATCGTGGCGTTCCTGTCGGTGGCTTCGATGTTCCTTGGCGCCGTCGCGGCCATCGGGCAGCGCGACATCAAGCGGCTGATGGCGTATTCGTCGATCAACCACATGGGCTTTGCACTGATGGGACTGGCGGCAGGAACCGCGTTCGGGGTGCAGGCGATGCTGGTCTACATGGCGATCTACGTCACGATGAACGTCGGCACCTTCGCCTTCATCCTGTCGATGGAGCGGGACGGCAAGGCCGTGACCGACATCCGCGCGCTCAACATGTTCTCGAAGAAAGAGCCGCTGAAGGCGCTGGCGATCCTTGTCCTGATGTTCTCGATGGCGGGCGTGCCGCCGCTGGTCGGGTTCTTCGGCAAGTTCTATGTCCTGCGCGCGGCGGTCGATGGCGGCATGGCCTGGCTGGCGATCGCGGGCGTGATCGCCTCGGTGATCGGCGCGTTCTACTACCTGCGCATCGTCTTCTACATGTATTTCGGCGAAGAGGCCGATGGCATGGAGGCCCCGATGCAGCCAGTGGCCTGGGGGCTTCTGATGGCTTCCGCCGCAGCGATGGTCTTCGGGGTCATCAACCTGTTCGGCATCGAAGGCGTGGCGGCGGCTGCGGCGGCGACGCTTGTCAACTGACGCGGCCGGTGTCGCGCGCTGGCGCGCGCGATCCGTTGGGGGGCTTTGCCCCCCAAACCCCCCAGAGGTATTTGCAGACCAAAGATGTGCAGGGGGGCGCCATGCCCCGTGAGCTGTTGCCCTGGCCCGGTGGTGTCGGCCGCATCATCCTGGACGAGGTCGACAGCACCATGGCCGAGGCCGCGCGCCGCGCGCCGGGGCTGGACGGGCCGACCTGGATCATGGCGCGGCACCAGACGGCGGCGCGCGGGCGGCAGGGCAAGGTCTGGACCCATCCGGCGGGCAATTTTGCCGCGACATTGGTGATGAGGCCCGAAGGCGGGCCGGGCCGCGCGGCGCTGCGGTCCTTCATGGCGGCGAACGCGCTGTTCGAAGCGCTGGCTCTCAAGATAGACCGCACACGGCTTTCGCTGAAATGGCCCAACGACGTGCTGCTGGACAATGGCAAAGTGGCGGGGATCCTTCTGGAAAGCGTGGGCGGCGGCGCGGGCCGCGTCGACTGGTTGTCGATCGGGATCGGCGTGAACCTTTGCGAGATCCCGGACGGCCTGCACGATGCCGCGTTTCCGCCCGTCAGCCTTGAAGGGCAGGGCGGCGAAGAGGCGGACCTCGATGAGTTCCTGTCGTTCCTCGCCAGCCATTTCGCCACGCAAGAGCGGGTGCTGGCCGAACTGGGGTTCGGCGCCGTGCGCAAGGCCTGGCTGCGGCAGGCGGCGCGGCTGGGTGAGGTGATCACCGCCCGCATGGGACGCGAGGAGATCACCGGGCGCTTCGAGACGGTGGACGAGGCCGGGCATCTGGTCCTGGTCACGCGCGACGGCGAGCGGCGCATCGCGGCGGCCGAGGTATTCTTCTGACGAGGGGGGCAGCCATGCTTCTGTGCATCGACACCGGCAACACCAACACGGTCTTTTCCGTCTGGGACGGGAGCGCGTTCGTCGCGACGTTTCGCACCGCGACCGAACACCAGCGCACCGCCGACCAGTATTATGTCTGGTTCTCGACGCTGATGCAGCACCACCGCATCGACATCGACATCGACGCGGTGATCGTGTCGTCCACGGTGCCGCGCGTGGTATTCAATCTGCGTGTCCTCGCGGACCGCTACTTTGGCACGCGTCCGCTGGTGGTGGGCAAGCCCGACTGCCTGTTGCCGGTGCCGCCGCGGGTGGACGAGGGCACGCAGGTCGGCCCCGACCGGCTGGTGAACACGGCAGGCGCCTTTGACCGGCATGGCGGCGACCTGATCGTGGTTGATTTCGGCACCGCCACCACCTTTGACGTCGTGGCGCCCGACGGTGCCTATGTCGGCGGGGTGATCGCGCCGGGGGTGAACCTGTCGCTCGAGGCGCTGCATATGGCCGCTGCGGCCCTGCCGCATGTCGATGTGACCAAGCCGCAGCGCGTGGTCGGCACGAATACGGTTGCGTGCATGCAATCGGGTGTGTTCTGGGGCTACGTCGGCCTTGTGCGCGGCATCACCGACCGCATCCGGGCCGAGTGCGACAGGCCCATGCGGATCATCGGAACCGGCGGCCTTGCGGCATTGTTCGCCCAAGGCGATGTGCTATTTGACGACATCGAGGACGATCTGACCATGCACGGTCTCACCGTCATCCACAGATACAACACGGAACGAGGCAGCCCATGAGCAGCGACAGACTGATCTACCTCCCATTGGGGGGCGCCGGCGAGATCGGTATGAACTGCTACGTCTACGGCTATGGCCCCGAGGGTGCGGAACGCTTCCTGCTGGTCGATCTTGGCGTGACCTTCCCGGACATGGAGACGACGCCGGGCGTCGACCTGATCCTGCCCGACATCGCCTGGCTGGAAGAGCGCCGCGACCGGCTGGACGGCATCGTCATCACCCACGCGCACGAGGATCACGTCGGCGCCGTCGGTCATCTGTGGTCGCGGCTGCAGGCGCCGGTCTACGCGCGCGCCTTCACCGGCCACATCGCCCGGTTGAAGATGGAGGAATATGGGCTTGCCGCCGACATCCTGCGGATCATCGAGCCTTACCCGCAGATGGCGACGGTGGGTCCGTTCCAGATCGGGTTCATCCCGGTGTCGCACTCGATCCCCGAAAGCTCGGGCATCGTGATCGATACCCCGGCAGGGCGCATCGTGCACACCGGCGATTTCAAGATCGACGCGACGCCCGTGGTGGGCGAGGCATTCGATCCCGCGCTCTGGGCCGAGGTCGCCAAGCCCGGCGTCAAGGCGCTGGTCTGCGATTCGACAAACGTGTTCTCGGAACATGCCGGCCGGTCCGAGGCGACCGTCGGCCCCGAGATCGAGAAACTGGTGGCCTCTGCGCCGGGCCTCGTGGCCGCGACGACCTTCGCGTCGAACATCGCGCGGGTGAAGACGCTGGCCGAGGCCGGGAGCCGCGCCGGGCGGTCCATCGTGCTGCTGGGGCGCGCGATGCGGCGTATGGTGACGGCCGGGATCGAGACCGGCGTTCTGACCGATTTTCCCAAGGTCGTCAGCCCCGAAGAGGCGCAGGACATCCCGCGCGGCAACCTGATGCTGCTAACCACCGGCAGCCAAGGCGAGCACCGCGCCGCGACCGCGCAGCTGTCGCGCGGCAAGTACATGGGCCTCACGTTGAAGGAAGGTGATCTGTTCCTGTTCTCGTCCAAGACGATCCCCGGCAACGAGAGATCTGTGGCGCGCATCGTCAACGCGTTCAGCGAGATGGGCGTGGACGTGGTCGATGATTCCTCGGGGCTTTACCATGTCTCGGGCCATGCCAACCGGCCCGACCTGATGCAGATGCACACCGTGGTCGATCCTGCCGTGGTGATCCCGATGCACGGCGAACACCGCCATTTGCGCGCCCATGCCAAGCTGGCCGAAGACAGCGGGCGCCGTGCGGTGATCGCGCCGAACGGCACCATGATCGACCTGACCGGCAAGGTGCCGAAGATCGCCGAATTCGTCGAGACCGGGCGCACATACATCGACGGGTCGGTGCAGATCGGCGCGATGGACGGCGTGGTGCGTGACCGGCTGCGGATGGCAATGAACGGCCATGTCGTCGTGACCGTGATCCTCGACGAGGAAGACGCGCCGCTGGGCGAGCCGTGGTGCGAGGTCATGGGCCTGCCGCCGACGGGACGGTCCAAGGCGCCGCTGATCGACGTGCTGGAGGCGGACCTCGACCAGTTCCTTGGCCGGGCGGATCGCAAGACCCGCCGCGATGACGACAAGCTGGACGAGGCGCTGCGCCGCGTGGTGCGCCAGACGGCGAACGACGAGATCGGCAAGAAGCCCGAGGTGACGGTGGTTGTCAGCCGGTTGAGTTGAGGCACCGCGGGGCAAATCCTCGACGAGGATTCCCTTTGATTCCAGCCTCGCGACGCTGATTGCCACTCGCGTGGCGCGCCTATATATCCCGCCCATGCTGGACCGTGCCTCGAATGCCCCCGACCTGCCCGCCGAGATTGCCCGGCGGCGGACCTTTGCCATCATCTCGCATCCCGACGCGGGCAAGACGACGCTGACGGAAAAGTTCCTGCTGTACGGGGGCGCGATCCAGATGGCGGGGCAGGTGCGTGCCAAGGGCGAGGCGCGGCGCACCCGGTCGGATTACATGCAGATGGAAAAGGACCGGGGCATCTCGGTCTCGGCCTCGGCGATGTCGTTCGATTTTGCGAGCGGCGGGCTGGACTATCGGTTCAACCTTGTCGACACGCCCGGCCACTCGGACTTTTCCGAAGACACCTACCGCACGCTGACGGCGGTGGACTGCGCCGTGATGGTGATCGACGGCGCCAAGGGTGTCGAGTCGCAGACGCGCAAGCTGTTCGAGGTGTGCCGCCTGCGCGACCTGCCGATCCTGACCTTCTGCAACAAGATGGACCGCGAAAGCCGCGACACCTTCGAGATCATCGACGAGATCCAGGAAAACCTCGCCATCGACGTGACGCCCGCAAGCTGGCCCATCGGCGTCGGGCGCGAGTTCATCGGCTGCTATGACGTGCTGAACGACCGGCTGGAGCTGATGGACCGCGCCGACCGCAACAAGGTCGGCGAATCCATCCGCATCGACGGGCTGGATGATCCCAAACTGGCCGATCACGTTCCGCCGCATCTTCTGGACAAGCTGCGCGAAGACCTCGAGATGGCCAAGGCGCTTTTGCCGGAATTCGACCAGCAGGCGCTTCTGGACGGGACGATGACGCCGATCTGGTTCGGGTCGGCGATCAACTCGTTCGGGGTTCAGGAACTGATGGCAGGGATCGGGAAATACGGCCCCGTCCCGCAGCCGCAATCGGCCGAGCCGCGCCAGATCGCGCCCGAGGAAAAGACCGTCACCGGCTTCGTGTTCAAGGTGCAGGCCAACATGGACCCAAAGCACCGCGACCGGGTCGCCTTCGTCCGTCTTGCCTCGGGGCATTTCAAGCGCGGCATGAAGCTGACCCATGTGCGCACGAAAAAGCCGATGGCGGTGTCGAGCCCGGTGCTGTTCCTCGCGTCGGACCGCGAATTGGCGGAAGAGGCCTGGGCGGGCGACATCATCGGCATCCCCAACCACGGGCAATTGCGGATCGGCGACACGTTGACCGAGGGCGAGGCGCTGAAGGTGACGGGCATTCCGTCCTTCGCGCCCGAGCTTCTGCAAAGCTGCCGCGCGGGCGATCCCATGAAGGCCAAGCATCTGGACAAGGCGCTGATGCAGTTCGCCGAGGAAGGCGCGGCCAAGGTGTTCAAGCCCGTGATCGGGTCGGGCTTCATCGTTGGCGTCGTCGGGCAGTTGCAATTCGAGGTGCTCGCCAGCCGGATCGAGCTGGAATACGGGCTGCCGGTGCGGTTCGAACCCAGTCAATTCACCTCTGCGCGCTGGGTGCATGGACCCAAGGACAAGGTCGAAGCGTTCGCCAATGGCAACAAGGGCCACATGGCCCGCGACAACGACGGCGATCTGGTTTTCCTGACAAGGCTGCAATGGGACATCGACAGGGTTCAGCGCGACCATCCCGACCTGACTCTTTCGGCGACGAAGGAAATGATGGTCTGACGCCGAAGGGTGGGAAAGACCGGACAGGCGAAGACCCCAATCCGCTTTACCAGACGCTCAACGACATGGCGGACGCCGCGCGCGAGGGGGATTGCACCTTTGGCGATCTTGTCGACCGCATCGGATCGCGCGGCTTTGGCCCGCTGCTGATTTTCTGCGCCGCCATCGTGATGCTGCCCACCGGGGCGATCCCCGGCGTGCCCGCGCTGGCGGGGGGCGCCATCATCGTCATCGCGGTTCAGCTTCTGGTCGGGTCCGGGCGTCCCTGGCTTCCCAGCCGCCTGCGCCGCCTGACGCTGAGCGAACGCAAGCTGGATGCCGCGATCGAGAAGGGGCGGCCTGCCGCGCGTTTCATCGGCGCCTTTGTCTCGCCGCGCGCCGGGGCTCTTGCATCGGGGCCGGTGTCGCTTCGGGTGGCGGCGCTGGCGCTGCTGATGGCGGGGCTCTTGTTGATCCCGCTGGGGTTCGTCCCGCTGGTGCCGTTCCTGATGGGCGTGCCGGTGCTGGTCATCGGGATGGCGATGACCGCCCGTGACGGCGCGGCGATGGTGGTCGGGCTGCTGCTGTTCATCCTGCCGGGCTGGATGCTGTATCGCACGCTCGCGCCTGATATCGGGATGTGGATTTCGTGACGGGGGCCTGCTGGAACGCTGTGTGATGGCAAAGGCAATTCTTGATTCTCCCCCGCGACTGGACTATCTGGCAGACACGATGACAGATCGGCAATCCGGCCGGTCGGGCCGCCTGTTTACGCGGCTGAAACAACGCCGCTGAAACAAGGGCATTGATGACAAAATTCACCGAACTGGGGCTCGACCCCAAGGTTGTTCAGGCTGTAACCGAGGCCGGTTACGAAACGCCGACGCCAATTCAGGCCGGGGCAATCCCCGCCGCGCTGCAAGGGCAGGACGTGCTCGGGATCGCCCAGACGGGCACCGGCAAGACCGCAAGCTTCGTGCTTCCGATGATAACGCTTCTCGCCAAGGGCCGCGCGCGTGCGCGCATGCCCCGCTCGCTGGTGCTGTGCCCCACGCGAGAGCTGGCCGCACAGGTGGCCGAGAATTTCGACACCTACACCAAGCACCTCAAGCTGACCAAGGCGCTGCTGATCGGCGGCGTTTCGTTCAAGGAACAGGACCAGCTGATCGACCGGGGCGTCGACGTTCTGATCGCGACGCCAGGCCGTCTGCTCGACCATTTCGAGCGCGGCAAGCTGCTGCTCACCGGCGTGCAGATCATGGTCGTGGACGAGGCTGACCGGATGCTCGACATGGGGTTCATCCCCGATATCGAACGCATCTTCTCGCTGACGCCGTTCACCCGCCAGACGCTGTTCTTCTCGGCCACTATGGCGCCCGAGATCGAGCGGATCACCAACACCTTCCTGTCCAATCCCAAGAAGGTCGAGGTCGCGCGTCAGGCCACCGCGTCCGAAACCATCGCGCAGGAAGTGATTGAGTTGAAGGCGTCGCGCCGCGACACCGCTGCGGCGATGAAACGCGAGGCCCTGCGCGCCACGATCGAGCGTGAGGGCGAGGCGTGCAAGAACGCCATCGTCTTCTGCAACCGCAAGACGGACGTGGATATCGTTGCGAAATCGCTCAAGAAATACGGCTACGACGCGGCTCCGATCCACGGCGATCTGGAACAGTCGCAGCGCACCCGCACGCTGGATCTGTTCCGCGAGGGCGGCTTGCGGTTCCTCGTGGCGTCCGATGTCGCCGCGCGCGGCCTCGACGTTCCGGCGGTAAGCCATGTGTTCCAGTTCGACGTGCCCACGCATTCCGAGGATTACGTTCACCGGATCGGTCGCACCGGCCGTGCGGGGCGGTCGGGCAAGGCGATCATGTTCGCCACACCGGCCGAGGGCAAATACCTCGATGCGATCGAAAAGCTTCTGGAACGGACCATTCCGCGCGCCGAAGGGCAGGCAATGGTGTCCGAAGACAGCGCGCCCGACGCGCCTGCCGAAGCCTCTGACGATGCACCCAAGCCCCGCCGCACGCGCGGGGGGCGCGGACGCAGCCGCAAGGCCGATGCGGAAGGACAGGGATCCGAACAGGCCCCCGCCGCCGCGCCAACACCGGCACCGGCAGAAGCAGAGGCCATGCCTGAAACCGCTGCAGAACCTGCACCGGAAGCAAAGACCGCCGACGCGCCTGCACCTCGCTCTGAAGACAAGCCCCGGCGCGGCCAGCGGCAGGACAATCGCCGCAACGACCGCGACGCGGTGGTCGGCATGGGCGATCATCTGCCCAGCTTCATCGCGCTTAGCCTGGATGAACGCCGCGCAGGCTGATTCTGCGGGCAAGGACGGACGACCCGAAGGCCTCGGCGCTTAGAGCGTCGAGGCTTTTTTCAGGATGTCGGCGGCAATCGCGCTGTCCAGCGTGCCTTCGCCCAGCTCGACGGCGATCTGCCTCTCGCGGCGTGACTGGCCGCGCGGCAGACCCAGCCGGTCCTGCACATCGCGCGGCAGGGCGGGCGACGTGCGCATGTCATGCGGCAGGCTCTCGGTCGCGATCCCCTCGGCATAGACGATTTCGTGGCTGTCGAAGAGCACCATGAAATATTCGACGAAGCCGCCGTCGCCGCGCTGGACGGTGGTGCCGTTCACCAGAAGCTCGGCCTTGACCATCACCTCGCTGCGTCCGGCGCCAAGGCGATCCTCGCGCTGGTAGACAAAGATGCGTTGGTTCGGGCTAAGCGTCAGTTCCCGCTCGTTGTTGAGAGCGCCGCGGCCGATGACGATGGGGGCGAAAGCGCCGGTTGCGCGAACGGTGCGTTGGCCGACCCAGCGGATCTGCTGGACTCCGTTGTCCCGCGTCAGGACGGCATCGCCGACGCGCAAGTCCTCGATCGGGCGCTGTTCGCCGGTGGCCATGGTGATGCGGGTGCCGCGCGTGAAGGACACGCAGGCCAGTTCCGCGAAGCGCGCGACCGGATTGCTGTTGTCGATATGGACAAGGGTATAGTCGGTGCGGGCGGCCAGTTCGTCGAATGGCAAGAGGTAGACCTCGGCGATCATGTCGCCGCCGCGCAGGATCTCGACCAGAACCAGCGCATCGACGGTCGATCCGTCGGGCGCCATCAGGGTGATACAACTGTCGATAAAGACATCGGCGGCGATCCGTCCGATCTCGGAGCCTTCGGTGACCACCAGACGGTTCAGCGTCGCAGTCAGCGACACGGACAGCCGCCAGCGCCGCGCGGTCGGGCGCAGGTGGTAGATGTCGTCGAGAATCAGCTCGGACGCATCCCCGATCGGGTCGCCTAGATTCGCACCGCTGGCCACCGAGAATTCGGAGGCTCGGTAGACGGGCAGGCCGTGTGCGGACACACGTTCATGAAACACATCAACATTCATCGTTCGGCAGCTCACTATGGTCAGCACAGCTGCTTACAAATTCAGGCGGCCCCCATAGCCAGACCTGCAAGCACCCCGCCACACCGTCGCCTGAACGCTAGTGCGGGCCGGGGTCGAGGTCAATTTATGCCGGTGAATGCGATGCGAGTAGGGCAGGAATGTCTCCAGTTTTGGGAATTTCGGTCGAAATGAGGCAATCCTGATCCGGCTTGCCCAAAGCGGCGACACCGCTGCCACAATCCGAATCGATGCGGTTTTTTGTGGCGCGCGACCGTGGTAATCGGATGCTTCAAACAGGGGGATCGCATGGAACTGGGACTTAACGGAAAACGCGCGCTGGTCACCGCCTCGTCGAAGGGGCTGGGGCTTGGCTGCGCACGGGCGCTGGCTGCCGCAGGGTGCGATCTGGTGATGAACGCGCGCGGTGCCGAAGCGCTTGAGGCGTCGGCAGAGGCGATCCGCACGGAATTCGGCGTGTCCATCACCGCCGTTGCTGCCGATATCGTATCCGAAGAGGGGCGCGCCGCCGTGCTGGCGGCTGCGGGCGAGGTCGACATCCTTGTCACCAACGCGGGCGGCCCGCCCCCCGGCGTCTGGACCGACTGGTCGCGCGAGGATTTCATCAAGGCGCTCGATGCCAACATGCTGACGCCGATCGCGCTGATGCAGGCGGTCCTGCCGGGCATGATCGACCGGGGCTGGGGCCGCGTCGTCAACATCACCTCGCAATCGGTGAAATCGCCCATCGCGGCGCTTGGCCTGTCGAACTCGGCACGCGCCGGTCTGACGGGGTTCGTGGCGGGCACCTCGCGGCAGGTGGCGCCGCACGGCGTGACGATCAACAACATGCTGCCGGGCATTCACGCGACGGACCGCGCGGTGTCGCTCGACGGCGGCGTCGCCAGCCGCGAGGGCATCACCCTGGACGAGGCGCGCACCAAGCGCGAGCAATCCATTCCCGTCCGCCGCTACGGCACCGCCGACGAGTTCGGCGCGACTTGCGCCTTCCTGTGCTCGCAGCATGCCGGGTTCATCGTGGGGCAGAATTTCCTGCTCGACGGCGGCGCGTCCAACGCGACGCTCTGATGGGGCCGCTGACGGCCATCTGCCGTTACCCGGTCAAGGGTCTGCCGCCCGAGGATGTGGGCCAGCTCCGGCTCTATGCGGATGCGGCGATGCCGGGCGACCGGGGGCTTGCGCTGACCCATGCCGCATCGGCCTTTGATCCGGCAAATCCGGCCTGGGTGCCGCGCGGCAACTTCGTCGTCGTGGCGCGCTCGCCGGGGCTGGCGGCCCTGCGCCTTGCCGCCGAGGAGGGCGGGATCGCCCTGACCGCCCCGGACGGAGACCGCCTTGTCGCCGACCTGACGTCAGACTCAGACCGCGCGGCCTTGTGCGACTGGATCGCGGCCCATGCCGACCAGCCCGGCCCCTTCGCGCTTGTGCAGGTGCCGCGCCAGGCGCTGCACGACACGCCGCTGCCCGCCGTGTCGGTCATGTCCGAGGCCAGCCTGGCCGCGCTGTCGGACAGGGCAGGCCGACCGCTGGGCAAGGAGCGGTTCCGCGGCAACCTGTGGATCGCGGGCGGCGCCCCGTTCGCCGAGACCGCGCTGGTCGGCCATCGCTTCTCCATCGGCGACGTGACGCTGGAAGGGCTGGAGCCGATTGCACGCTGCCGCGCGGTGGATGCCAGCCCGGACACTGGAACGTATGACAGCGACCTCTGCCGCGATCTGCACGCGCTGACCGGCGCGGCGGATTTCGGCATTCTCGCCCGTGTCGTCAGCAGCGGCACGGTGGCGGTGGGCGATCAGGTCGCGGCTGTCTAGCTTGCAGCCCTGCGCGGCGGTTGCTATCTGCCGATTGCCCGACACGATAAGTCGGGATTGCATGAGGCAGCCGTGGCCGAAACCCCGAGACTCGAAATCCAGCACCTGACCCGCAGCTTCGCGGGGCGCGCGGTGGTGGACGACGTGTCGCTGCGGGTGATGCCGGGGCAGGTGACCTGCCTTCTGGGCCCGTCCGGCTGCGGCAAGTCGACCACGCTGCGGATGATCGCGGGCGTCGAGATGCAGGATACCGGCCGCATCTTTGTCGACGGCGCGCTGGTCTGCGATACCGTCTTCCGCGTGCCGCCCGAGCGGCGCAGCATCGGCCTCATGTTCCAGGACTTTGCGCTGTTTCCGCACCTGTCCGTTGCCGACAACGTCGCCTTCGGGCTGACCGGCAACCGCGAGGAGAAACGCGCGCGGGTGGCCGAGATGCTGACCCGCGTGCATCTGGTGCAGCACATCGACGCCTATCCGCACCAGTTGTCAGGGGGCGAACAGCAGCGTGTCGCGCTGGCCCGCGCCATCGCGCCGCGCCCCAAGATCATGCTGATGGACGAGCCGTTCTCGGGCCTCGACAACCGCTTGCGCGACGGCATCCGCGACGAGACGCTGGACATCCTCAAGGAAGAAGGCACCGCTGTCCTTCTGGTCACGCACGAGCCGGACGAGGCGATGCGCATGGCTGACGAGATCGCCTTGATGCGCGATGGCCGCATCGTGCAGCAGGGCGCGCCCTACAACGTCTACAACACGCCCGTTGACCGCGCGGCGGCATCGTTCTTCTCGGATGTGAACGTGATCCGGGGCTGCGTGCAGGGCGCGCTGACCGACACGCCCTTCGGCCAGTTCCTTGCCCCCGGCTATCCCGACGGCACCGAGGTCGAGATCGTGATCCGCCCGCAGCACCTCAAGATAGACTTCGACCGGGGCGGCAAGGGGCCGAACCCGACCTCGATGGACGGCACGCCTGCGCGCGGCGTGGTCGAGCGGGCGCGCTACATGGGGTCGGAAAGCCTGGTGGAGTTCCGCATGGACCATGACGGCTCGGTGCTGAAGGCGACGGTGCCCTCGGTGTTCCTGCCAAGGCCCGGCATGGCTCTGTGGCTGATGATCCGCCGCGACAAGTGCTTTGTGTTCCCCGCCCGCGCGTGATCTTGATTGCTGATCCCGGCGCGGCATGCTGCTAGCCTTGCCCGCACCAGCCTTTGCATGTCCGATGGACCGTCCATGACCCTCTCGCCCCGCCTTGTCACCGCTGCCGCCGTCCTTGCGCTGGCGCTCGTGGTGCTATGCGGCTGGGCCCTGGCGGTGCGGATCGAGCCCGAGATCGTCATGGCCCGGATCGAGGCGGCGGGCCCTTGGGCCTTTGCCGTCATCATCGTGCTGATGATCCTTCACAACGTGGTTCCTGTCCCGGCCGAGATCATCGCCGTCTGCGCAGGCATGGCGCTGGGGCCGTGGCTGGGCATCCTGGCGGTTTGGCTGGGCGCGATGGCGGGCGCGATCATCGCGTTCTGGCTGGCGCGCAAGTTGGGCCGCGACTGGGTCGAGGCGCGGCTGCCGGTCAAACGCCGCGCGCAACTGGCCCGGGCAAGCGACCGGTTGGGCGCGGGCGGGTTGCTGACCGCCCGGCTGATCCCAGTGATCGCGTTCAACCTGGTGAACTACGGCGCCGGGCTGACCCGCGTCGGCTGGGGCACGTTCCTGTGGACCACGGCCGTCGGCATCCTGCCGATGGTGGCGCTCACGGTCTTCGCGGGCGCCAGCATGTCCGCGGGCGCCGCGGTCTGGGCGCTGACCGGCGCCGTCGTGCTGGCGGCGCTGTGGCTGCTGTGGCGCGGCCTTACGGCGCGTCGGCGCGGGCCGCCGCCCTCCGCTTCGCCCGCCAGAGATTAAGCACCTCGACCCCGCCCGCGAACACCATCGCGGCATAGATGAACCCGCGTTCGACATGGACGTGAAAGCCGTCCGCGACCAGTGCCATGCCGACCATCACCAAGAACGCCAGCGCCAGCATCTTGGTCGACGGGTGCGCCTCGACAAAGGCGGCGATCGGCTCCGCAGCGGCCATCATCACCAGGATCGCGACGACCACGGCGGCGATCATCACCTCCAGGTGGTCGGCGATGCCCACGGCTGTAATGACGCTGTCGAGCGAGAACACCAGGTCCAGAAGCATGATCTGCGCGATCACGGCGGCAAAGCCGGCAGCCGCGACCGTGCTTTCGTGGCTGTCGCCCTCAACCTCCTCGAAGATCTCGGTCGCCGCCTTGTAGATCAGAAACAGCCCGCCCCCCAGAAGGATCAGGTCGCGCCAGCTGACCTGCCATCCCGCGATCTCGGCGAAGGGTTCGGTCAGCCCGACGATCCAGGCGATCGAGAACAGCAGCAGGATGCGCAACACCAGCGCGCCGGTCAGACCCAGCATTCGGGCGCGGCGCCGCTGATGCTCGGGCAGGCGCGCCGCCGTGATCGAGATGAAGATGACGTTGTCGACGCCCAGGACGATTTCCAGAATGGTCAGGGTCAGAAACGACGCCCAGACCGCCGGGTCGGACAGAAGATCCAGCATGGCAGCACCTCCGCAGGAACAAGGCGAACAGCACCGTGCCGGTTCCGCCCATGACATCTTTGGTCAGAAAATACTCCTGGGGGGAGTCGCCGCAAGGCGGCGGGGGGGCAGCGCCCCCCCTCTTGCCCCTCCGCCGTGCGCAGCGTCATTCGTACTCGATCAGCAGGTCCTTTGCGTCGATCTGCGTTCCGGCGGTGACGTGCACCGCCTTGATCGTCGCATCGCGTTCGGCATGAAGGCCGGTTTCCATCTTCATCGCCTCGATGGTCAGCAACAGATCGCCCTGCTTGACCGACTTGCCCGCCGCTGCCGCGACCGACGCCACAACGCCCGGCATCGGCGCACCGACATGGGCGGCGTTTCCGGTCTCGGCCTTGGGGCGCGCCTGCGTCGTCGCCTTGACCTTGCGGTTCGGCACCCGGATCACGCGGGGCTGGCCGTTCAGTTCGAAGAACACGCGCGCGTCGCCATCCTCATGCGTCTCGCCGATGGCCTGCAGCCGGATTTCCAGCGTCTTGCCCGGGTCGATCTCGACCGAGATCTGGTCGCCCTGTTCCATGCCGTAGAAAAAGGTGCTGGTGGGCAGCGTGCGCACCGGGCCATAGGTCTTGTTGCGCTCGCGGTAGTCGGTGAAGACCTTGGGATACATCAGGTATCCCATCAAGTCCTCGTCGTCGATCTCGACGCCCAGCTTCTCGGCGATCTCGGTCCGCGTCGCCGCGATGTCCACGGGCTTCAGATGCTTGCCGGGCCGGTCCGACAGGGGCTTTTCGCCCTTGAGCGCCTTCTTGACGATGGCGGCGGGAAAGCCGCCGGGGGGCTGGCCGAGGTTGCCGCGCATCATGTCGATGACACTGTCGGGCAGGGTCACGTCCTTGTCGGGGTCTTCCACGTCGGCGCGGGTCAGGCCCTGCGAAACCATCATCAGGGCCATGTCGCCCACGACCTTGGAGGACGGCGTGACCTTCACTATGTCGCCGAACATCTGGTTCACTTCCGCATACATGTGCGCGACCTCGTGCCAGCGTTCTTCCAGCCCCATCGACCGGGCCTGCGCCTTGAGGTTGGTGAACTGCCCGCCGGGCATCTCGTGCAGGTAGACCTCGGAGGCGGGGGCCTGCAGACCGCTTTCAAACGCGGCGTAGTGCGCGCGGACGGATTCCCAGTAGTTGGAAATTTCGCGGATCGCCTCGATATCAAGGCCGGTGTCGCGGTCGGTGTGCTGCAACGCCTCGACCACGGTGCCAAGCGTCGCCTGCGACGTGTTGCCCGACAGCGCGTCCATCGCGCAGTCCACCGCATCGACGCCCGCCTCGGCGGCGGCAAGGATGGTGCCGCAGGCGATGCCCGCCGTGTCATGTGTGTGGAAGTGGATCGGCAGCCCGACCTCGTCCTTGAGCGCCTTGAACAGCACCCGCGCGGCGGCGGGTTTCAAGAGGCCCGCCATGTCCTTGAGGCCGAGCACATGCGCACCTGACGCCTCAAGCTCTTTCGCCATCGAGACGTAGTATTTCAGGTCATACTTCGACCGGGCCGGGTCCAGCAGGTTGCCGGTGTAGCAGATCGTGCCCTCGCAGACCTTCCGCGCCTCGATCACCGCGTCCATCGCGACGCGCATGTTCTCGGTCCAGTTGAGGCTGTCGAAGACGCGGAACACGTCGACGCCCGACGTGGCGGCCTGCGCGACGAACCCCTGCACCACATTGTCGGGATAGTTGGTATAGCCCACGCCGTTCGACGCGCGCAGCAGCATCTGCGTCATGATGTTGGGCATCTTGGCGCGGATGTCGCGCAGGCGCTGCCAGGGGCATTCCTGCAGGAACCGGTAGGCCACGTCAAAGGTCGCGCCGCCCCAGCACTCGACCGAGAACAGCCCGGGCAGGTTCGCGGCATAGGCGGGCGCGACGCGGATCATGTCGATGGACCGCATACGGGTCGCCAACAGCGACTGGTGCCCGTCGCGCATCGTCGTGTCGGTGATGAGAAGCGGTTTCTGCTCTTTCATCCAGTCCGCCACCGCCTCGGGGCCGAATTCGTCAAGGATCTGCCGCGTGCCGGGGCGGGGATGCTCGGCCTTCGCAGCGGGCGCTTTCGGTTCCTTCACATCGGCAGGCGGGCGCACGCGGCCTTCCGTCTCGGGGTGGCCGTTCACGCTGATGTCGGCGACATAGGTAAGGATCTTGGTGGCGCGGTCCTGCCGTTGTTTGAAATCGAACAGCTCTGCCGTCTGATCGATGAACTTGGTGTGGTATTCGTTGTTCAGGAAGGTCTGGTGCCGCAGCAGGTTGATGACGAAATCGATGTTCGTCGCCACGCCCCTGATGCGGAACTCGCGCAGGGCGCGGTCCATCCGGGCGATGGCTGCCTCTGGCGTCGGGGCCCAGGCGGTGACTTTTTCCAGCAGGCTGTCGTAATAGCGGGTGATGACCGCACCGGAATAGGCGGTGCCGCCGTCCAGCCGGATGCCCATGCCCGTCGCGCCGCGATAGGCGGTGATGCGGCCATAGTCGGGGATGAACTTGTTGAGCGGGTCCTCGGTGGTGATCCGGCACTGGATCGCGTGGCCGGTCAGGCGGACGTCATACTGGCTGGCCACCCCCGTCGCCTCGACCAGCGACTTGCCCTCTGCGATCATGATCTGGGCGCGCACGATGTCGATGCCGGTGACTTCCTCGGTCACGGTGTGTTCGACCTGCACGCGCGGGTTCACCTCGATGAAGAAGAATTCGCCGGTGTCCATGTCCATCAGGAATTCGATGGTGCCCGCGCATTCGTAGCCGACGTGTTCCGCGATGCGGCGACCGAGGTTGCAGATTTCCTCGCGCTGGGCCGGGGACAGGTAGGGCGCGGGCGCGCGTTCCACGACCTTCTGGTTGCGGCGCTGCACCGAACAGTCGCGCTCCCACAGGTGATAGATGTTGCCCTGGCTGTCGCCGAGGATCTGCACCTCGACGTGACGGGCGCGCTGGATCATCTTTTCCAGATAGCCCTCGCCGTTGCCAAAGGCGGCCTCTGCCTCGCGGCGGCCTTCCTTGACCTTTTCCTCAAGCTCGGACGGCTTCAGGATCGGTCGCATCCCGCGCCCGCCGCCGCCCCAGGACGCCTTGAGCATCATCGGATAGCCGACCTCGTCTGCCCAGCGGCGCACCTCGTCCATGTCGTCGCCCAGAACCTCGGAGGCCGGGATCACCGGCACGCCCGCCTCGATAGCGACACGGCGCGCGCTGGCCTTGTCGCCCAGCTCGCGCATCGTCTTGGCCTTGGGGCCGATGAATGTGATGCCCGCCTCGGTGCAGGCATCCACGAAGGCGGGGTTTTCCGACAACAGGCCATAGCCGGGGTGGATCGCGTCTGCGCCGGCCATGCGGGCGACGCGGATGATCTCTTCGATCGACAGGTAGGCCTGCACCGGTCCCATGCCCTCGCCGATCTTGTAGGCTTCGTCCGCCTTGAAGCGGTGCAGCGACAGCTTGTCCTCTTCGGCGTAGACCGCGACCGTGCGCTTGCCCATCTCGTTCGCCGCGCGCATCACGCGAATGGCGATTTCGCCCCGGTTGGCAATCAGGATCTTCTTGAATTCGGGCATGTCGCGGGCCTCGCCAGGGATGATTGTGCAGGTGCAGCAAAGACTATGCAGAATAAACGGAGAGGTAAACGGGCTGTGACATCCCGCATGCCGCGCATCACGTCGCGCGGCGGGCGACGGCGCGGGCGTAATCCTCGAGCGTCTTGCCGTCCTCGTCGATGAACAGCGCCGGAAGCACCCGAAGCCCGGTGATCCGGTCGACCCGGAACACCCGGAAATCCCCGCTGGTCTCGCACCATGCCGTCAGCGTCCAGACGCGCCCCCAGTAGTCCAGCTTGAGCGGGCGGATCACATGCGAGGCGCTGTCGCCCGACAGATCGCGGTAATCCAGCGACAGCTTCTGGCGGGCGCGCAGCGCGGCGCGCAGGCGTGGCATATGGCGAAACGCCTGCGCGGCTTCGGCAAAGGGATGCACCGCCAGCGCCCAGCCCTCGCCGCGTGCGCCGGGTTCCTCGGGCAGGGCGCTGTCGATGCGCTGCGACAGGCTGCGGGCGGCCTTGCCAAGCTCGTCGTCCGCGCCTTCGGCGACGATGGCGAGACCAAGGTGCAGCGCCTCGAGTTCCGACATCGACAGGTTCAGCGGCGGCAGCGTTACCGGCGCCGTCATCCGGTAACCGATGCCCCGCGCGCCCTCGACCGGCAAGCCGGACGCGATCAGGGTTTCCATGTCGCGGTAAAGCGTGCGGTCCGACACGCCCATGCGCTGCGCAAGGTCGCTGCCGCGATGCACCTTGCCGTCGCGCAGAAGGCTGATGAGTTCGAACAGGCGGTCGGATCGCTTCATTTCGGGCAGCCGATTCGGGGTTCATGGGCGCTCAACTGACATTATCCTGTCAGGTAGTTCGGGCAAACCCCGGCAGATGCGGCGAATTGCACCGCAGCGCCCATTGGCGCCCGCTTTCCCGCACATGCCGCTTTTCCTTGTCCGGCGATGACCCTACACACGAGACGTGATTTTCCGGCGGCGCGGACAGCGCGCGGCCAGACTTGGGAGAGACGTCATGCTCAACAATATCGGCCTTCCTGGCCTTCTTCTGATCGCCGTCGTCGTGCTCGTGCTGTTCGGGCGCGGCAAGATCTCGTCGCTCATGGGCGAGGTCGGCAAGGGCATCACCGCCTTCAAGCGCGGCGTCGATGACAGCAAGAAGGAGCTTGAGGATTCAAGCGCCTCCGCCAACGAGAACGCCACCGAGCAGGAGAAGGACAAGGCCTGAAGGCCTGTCCCGACCTGCTGATCGCCCGAAGGCATAAGCACCCATGTTCGACATCGGCTGGACCGAGCTTCTGGTCATCGGCGTCGTCGCCCTGATCGTGGTGGGCCCCAAGGACCTGCCCGGCATGTTCCGCACACTTGGGCGGTTCACGGGCAAGATGCGCGGCATGGCCCGCGATTTTCAGCGCGCCATGAACGATGCCGCCGAAGAGGCGGGCGCGAGCGATCTCAAGAAGATGGGCGCGGACCTCAAGAACGCGACCTCGGCGCGCAAGCTGGGCCTTGACCGCCTGAACGACGCCGCCGACCGCTTCGAGAAATGGGACCCGACGAAGGCCGCGAAGGGATCGAAACCGACCGAGACCAAGGACGCCGTGGCCTCCGCGCCTGCCAAGGGCCCCGCGACGCAAAAGCTGGCCGAAGAACGCGCCGCCGCCGCCGAAAAGCTGAAGACCGGGGCCGCCAAACGCGCTGCCGACCGCGTCGAAACCGAGGTGCAGGCCGCCGAGGCCCCAGCGGAACCAGCTGCGAAACCTGCGGCGGCCTCCAGGCCCAAGGCACCGGCCAAGCCCAAACCCGCTGCCGCTGACAAGTCCAAACCCGCTGCCGCCGCAAAGCCCAAGACACCGGCAAAGGCCGCGCCGAAGACACCGGCCAAGGCGAAACCCGCCAAGACCGCGACCACGACTGCAAAGCCGCCCGCCGCCCGCCGCAGCAAGGCCGCCGCAAAACCCGCCGGGGATGACACCGAATGAGCAAGGCCGATGAGATCGAGGACACTTCGGCGCCGCTGATCGAGCATCTGGCCGAGCTGCGCACGCGCCTGATGTGGTGCGTCGGCTATTTCCTCGTCGGCATGGTGATCTGCTTTACCGTCGCCACGCCGATCTTCAACTTTCTCACCGATCCGCTGTGCCAGCAGCTTGCCGCGCGCGGCCAGAATTGCGACCTGATCTTCATCTCGCCGCAGGAAGGCTTCTTCGTCGCGATCAAGGTGTCGCTGCTCGGCGGCTTCTTCCTGTCGTTTCCGTTCATCGCCAGCCAGCTTTGGCGCTTCGTGGCGCCGGGTCTCTACCGGTCCGAGAAGGGCGCGTTCCTGCCCTTCCTCGTCGCCTCCCCGTTCATGTTCATCCTCGGTGCTTCCTTCGCCTTCTACGTCGTCACGCCGCTGGCCTATGACTTCTTCCTCGGATTCCAGCAATTCGGACAATCGGGCGAGGCCGTGCCGGACGAGGGCGTGCGGCAAGGGCTGTCGGTGGTGTTCCAGGGCTCGGCGCAGGAATACCTCAACCTCACGATCAAGTTCATCGTCGCCTTCGGGATGTGCTTTCAACTTCCGGTGCTGCTGACGCTGATGGGCAAGGCGGGCCTTGTCTCCTCGCGCGGTCTGGCGGATGTGCGCAAATATGCGGTCGTCGCGATCCTGCTTCTGGCCGCCATCGTCACGCCGCCCGATGTCATCACGCAGGTGATCCTGTTCGTGGTCGTCTACGGGCTTTACGAGATCTCGATCTTCCTCGTGCGCCGTGTCGAGAAGAAGCGCACCGAACAATTGCGCGCCGAAGGCATCCTCGACGAGGACGAAGACCTCGACGATCTTGGCAACCCCAAGGGCGACGCGTGACCGGGGACGCGCTGGGCCGCATCGCAGAAGCGCTGGAGCGGATCAGTCCGCCCCCCGGCGCCGCCCCCGACTTCGGCGGGGCAGGCGCCTTCCTGTGGCATGTCGCGCCCGACAGGCTGGTGCCGGTGCAGCAGGTGAACCGGGTCGATCTTGGCCTGCTGATCGGCGTTGACCGCGCCCGCGACACGCTGGTGCAGAACACCCTGCAATTCGCGCGCGGCTTTCCTGCGAACAACGCGCTGCTGTGGGGCGCGCGGGGCATGGGAAAATCCTCGCTCGTGAAGGCGGTCCATGCCGCCGTAGTGGCCGAGGGGCATGCGCTCAAGCTGATCGAGATCCAGCGCGAGGATATCCCGTCCATCGGCCGCCTGCTTGGCCTCTTGCGCGGCGCCGATGTCCGCTTCGTGCTGTTTTGCGACGATCTGTCCTTCAGCCATGACGACCAGCACTACAAGTCGCTAAAGGCCGTGCTCGACGGCGGCATCGAGGGGCGCCCGGACAACGTGGTGTTCTACGCCACCTCGAACCGCCGCCACCTGATGCCGCGCGACATGATCGAGAACGAGCGGCAGTCGGGCATCAACCCCGCCGAGGCGACCGAAGAAAAGGTATCGCTTTCCGACCGCTTCGGCCTGTGGCTGGGCTTCCACCCCTGCACGCAGGACGACTATCTGGCGATGATCCGGGGCTATTGCGACGCCTACGGGATCAGGATCGACGACGCCGCGCTCCGCGCCGAGGCGATCGAATGGCAGGCCACGCGCGGCGCCCGCTCGGGCCGCGTCGCATGGCAGTATTTCACCGATCTTGCAGGACGGCAGGGCGTCCGGCTCTAGATACTCGGGGCGCGCGCGCCCTTGTCATTTTTGGTCCACAAGTACCTCCGGGGGGTCTGGGGGGCAGAGCCCCCCAGCCCGGTCGCGCGGCGCAAGCCGCGCGAAACCTCACGGCAGGAATTGCGCCGGGTTCACCAGTTCGGCGCCGCGCAGCGACAAGAACCGCAGGCCAGACCCGGAGTTGTTGTTCACCGTGGCGATCACGTCGCCCGCCTTGACGGTCTGGTCCTTCGCCACCTTGATGTCGGAAATCTCGGCATAGGCCGATGACACGTTCCCCGAATGGCGGATCACCAGGTAGGTGTTGCCTGTCGTGTCGGGTGAGACCAGCGTCACCGTGCCATCGGCGGCGGCGCGCACGGGGGTGCCGTTGTCGGCGGCAAAGACCACGTAGGACCGTTTGTCGGCCTCGGAATACTCCGAGATGATCGGCCCGGACACCGGCGCGCGGAACTTTGCGCCGGAGGCGCTGGCGGCGGTCGTCTGGCTTCCGAGATTGGGCGAGGCGGGCGGCGCGGCGGCGGCGGCTTCCTCGGTCTCGTCGGGCAGGGGCGCCGCAGAGGAGGGCGGCAGCGGGGCCACGCTGCCCGCGCCGGGGGCAGAGGCGATTTGCGTCTCGGGCACCTGCGCCGGGGTCGGGGAGGGCGCCGCGCCGGACGAGGCGACCGGGATCAGCAGGAACTGCCCTTCACGCACCGACAAATCGGGGCCAAGCCCGTTCCAGTCCGCGAGTGATCGCACCGACACGCCATAGAGCCGCGAGATCGAATAGGCGGTCTCTCCGCGCACGACCTGGTGGCGGATCGGCGCGGGGCCGGTCTGGATCACCGGCGCGGCGCCCGCTTGCGGCGCGGCCTGGCCCGAGGCCTCGGCGCGGTCGATGGCGTTCGAGGCCAGGGCCGAGACGTCGATGCGGTTGCCGCTCGCCCCGGTCGCGGCAGAGGGTTCCGCCACGCGGCGGGGCAGGGCCAGAACCTCACCTTCGCGCAAGGACGTGTCCGTGGTCAGCGCGTTGTAGCTGGCAAGCTCCTCGGCGGGCAGGCCGACGCGGGTGGCGATGGTGCCGACCGTGTCGCCGCGCCGGGCGACGGCCACCTGGAACTGCGGATAGGAAATCACGCCGCGGTTGTCGGCATCGGGCCGGTCGGACACCGACTGCACCGCAGCGGTGGTGTCGGCGCCACTGTCGGCAAGGTCGCGCAAGTCGAAATCCAGCGGACCGCTGCAGGCGGCAAGTGCGAAGATCGACAGGCCGCCAAAGGTTCTGGCCAGGGTCATTCGAAATATGTGCGTCGAAACGGTCATCTTGCTCATCCTCATCAGGTCTTCCCCCCGTGTCCCCGGGGGCGTTCCTTCAATCCTGTCCCAGCCCCTCGAGAAGAGGCACGAAGCGCACGTCGCGCAGCTCGTCATACTCGAACCCCGCATCGGTGCGTGTGACCTTGATAAGGCTCTGCACCGCGTCCGACTGTCCCACAGGCAATACCATGATACCCCCGATCCGCAGTTGCGCCAATAGGGGGCCGGGCGGGTCCTCGGCGGCCGCCGTGACGATGATCCGGTCGAACGGCGCCTGGTCGGGCAGCCCGTGGCTGCCGTCGGCGGTGAAGGCGGTGATGTTGACCAGCCCGGCGCGGTCGAACACCTCTTTCGCCTCGCGCACGAGGCGGCGGTGGCGGTCGACGGTGTAGACCCGCCGCGCAAGCTGGCTCAGGATCGCCGCCTGGTAGCCCGAGCCGGTGCCGACCTCGAGCACCTTGTCGCGCGGTTGCACGTTCAGCGCCTGGCTCATCAGCCCGACCACGGACGGCTGGCTGATCGTCTGCCCGCAAGCGATCGGCAGCGGCATGTCCTCGTAGGCGCGATTGGCAAAGATGCCGCGCACGAAGTCGCCCCGGTCCACCGTTTCCATCGCGGTCAGCACACGTGTGTCGGTGACGCCCTTTGAGCGAAGCGCGAAGAGGAACTGCATCTTCTGCTCGGCATCGAACATCTCGTGCGGTTACTCCAGACGGGACCGAAGGTCGTCCACCACCTCGTGCGCGGTGAAATCCGCGCGCATTGGCGTGACCGAGATGAATCCCTGCAGGTTCGCCGCCGCGTCGGTGCCCGGCGCGGTTTCCGTCTGCTGCGACGAGCCGACGATCCACAGGAACTTGCGCCCGTTTGGCGAGGTATAGGGTTCCACCCGGTGCGCGCCTGCGCGGCGAAACCCCTGCGACGTGACCTTGACGCCGCCAACCTGCGCCGCCGGGACCGGCGGGAAGTTGACATTGTAGAACAGCCGGTAGTCGGCGTCGTCCCACAGGCCCTTGTCCAGAAGATCGCGCACCACGCGCACGCCGTGCCTGCGCGAAGCCTCGAACCGGTCGTCGGCGTTGAAATTGTGCGGGCCAAGGTATTGCGACAGCGCGATGGCGGGCAGACCTTGCAACGCCGCTTCCATCGCGGCGCCAAGAGTGCCGGAATAGACCGCGTTCTCGGCCGAGTTGTTGCCCCGGTTCACGCCCGACAGCACCAGGTCGGGCGGCGATCCCGCCATCACGTCATGCAGACCCGCCAGGACGCAGTCGGCGGGCGAGCCTTCGGCGGCAAAGACCCGGTCGCTGTATTGCACGATCATCGTGGGGTGGGCATGGCTGGTCGCGTGGGCGACACCCGATTGCTCGAAGGCGGGGGCGACGGTCCAGACCTCGCCGCCCGGGCCCGCGATCTCGGCCGCGATCTCGTGCAGGACCTTCAGGCCCTCGGCGTTGATGCCGTCGTCGTTGGTGATGAGTATCCGCATGCCTGCCCCGAGGTTTTGTCTTTGTTAGGCGACAGCCGCCCGCGCGGCAAGGCGGGGTTGCGCATTCAGGCGCCCGTCAAAGCCCGATCCCTGCCAGAAGCCGCGCCGCTTCGGCCTCGGGCCGGGCCAGGGCGGCGCGATCCTCACCGGGAAAGAACCGCGCGCGGGTGGCGGTGGGCATCGGTGCAGGCGTCAGCACATGAACCTTGGGGCCAAGCCGCGCCGTCTCGGCCGCCCAGGCACGGGCCAGCGCGATCTGCGCCGCCTTGGTCGCGGCATAGGCGCCAAAGAACTTTTCGCCTACATGGGGGTCGTCGAAAAACACCGCCGCGCCGTCCTCCGGCCGCAGCAGCGGCGAGACCATCGGGATCAGCGTCGCCGTTGCGGTGACATTGACGGCAAGCGCCTTGTCGAAGTCCTTGGCGGCAACGTGATCGGCGGGCGACAGCGGCGGCGCCTGCACCGCCGTGTGGACCCACAGGCGCACCCCCCCCCAGCGATCAAAGATCGACCGGCACAGATGCGCCATCGCGCCCGGCGTGGTCACATCCATCGGCGCAAGCGTCGCTTGTCCGCCCTTTGCCTTGATGCGGTCGTCCAGGTCTTCCAGCCCGCCGACGGTGCGGGCGACGGCGACAACGTGGAAACGCGGGGCCAGCGCCTCGGCTATCGCGGCGCCAAGGCCGCGCGAGGCACCGGTGACAAGAACGGGGCGGTCGGGCTGATCGGTCATGGCGCACGCTTTGTCACCGGCGGGGCGTTAGCGCAAGCCGTGTTGACACTGTGTCGCGCAGAGTGGATTTTCAGCGCAAACCCAGAACCGAAGGACGCACACGACATGACCCTCACCAAAGCCCTCCTGCCCGGCCTGAGCCTGACCCAGAAGGCGGCGATGGCCGTTGCCGGCTCGCTGTTCATCGCGCTGGCCGCACAGATCGCGGTGCCGTTCTACCCGGTGCCGATGACGCTGCAGACGCTTGCGATCCTGATCGTCGGCCTGACCTTCGGCGCGCGGCTTGGCGGCGCGACGCTGCTTCTGTATCTGGCCGAGGGCGCGGTTGGCCTTCCGGTCTTTGCCAACGGCGCCTCGACGCTGGCCTACATGATGGGCCCGACCGGCGGCTTCCTGATCGGCTTTGCGATGATGGCGGTTCTGGCTGGTCTGGCCGTTGAAACCGGCCTTGCGCGCGGTTTCGTGCGGATGGCGATTGCTGCAGTCGTGGTGTCGCTTCTGCTTTACGTTCCCGGGCTTGCATGGCCTGCCGCGCTGATGGGCAAGACGATGCCCGAGCTGTGGTCGGGCTGGATGTCGCCGTTCCTGATTGGTGATGCGGTCAAGGCGGTTCTGGCGGCGCTGGTCGTCACCGGCGGCTGGGCCGCGCTGGGCAAGCGCGCCTGATCCGACGGCCACGCCCTGAAATGATGAACGCCGCGCCTTCGGGCGCGGCGTTTTTCGTTCGGGCGTTCAGCCGCCAAGAACGGCAAGCGTGCGGGTGCGGCCCTTGTCCGACAGGATGACGCGGTCGCCGCGGATCGCAGCGATGACGCCCAGCCCCGAGACCTTTGCGCCCCGGCGCACCTTCACGATCTTTCCCGATGAAAACCGGATCAGCGCCTCCTGGTTGTCGCTTGGCCCCATCACGCCGATCAGCGCGGTGCCGTCCAGCGACAGGCGGTTCGCCTCGGTCGCGTAACCCTCGACGGGGCTCGGTTGGGGGGATGTCTGCTCGGCCATGTTCGTGTCGCTCCTTTGCGCGGCAGTCTTGTCGGACTGCTGCGCTAGGGGGCGGCGAGGGCCTTGTAAACAAGGCGCCAGAGCGATGCGCCAAAGCCCGCGCACGCCGCGCGGCGACAGGCGGAATGCCGCCCGGGCCGCGCTGCGCTGGCGCAAACGTGACCGGCGCTATTCGGCGGCGGTCTTGAGCCGGAAGCCTTCCTCGATCTTGTCGGAGGGCGCGACAGGGTATTCGCCCGAGAAACACGCATCGCAATATTGCGGCTGCTTGGGGTCGCGGCCATTGGCCTCGCCCACGGCGCGATACAGACCATCAAGCGAGATGAACTTGATGCTGTCGACCTCAAGATGCTCGCGCATCTCGTCCTCGGACATGGTCGCGGCCAGCAGTTTTTCCCGCTCGGGCGTGTCGACGCCGTAAAAGCACGGCCAAGCGGTCGGCGGCGAGGCGACGCGGAAATGAACCTCGGCTGCCCCGGCATCGAGGATCATGTCCTTGATCTTGCGGCTGGTGGTGCCGCGCACGACCGAGTCGTCGACAAGGATCACGCGCTTGCCCTCGACCAGCTTGCGATTGACGTTCAGCTTCAGCCGCACGCCCATGTTGCGGATCTGTTCGGTCGGTTCGATGAAGGTCCGGCCCATGTACTGGTTGCGGGTGATCCCCATGCCGTAGGGGATGCCCGATTCCTGGCTGTAGCCGATGGCGGCAGGCGTTCCGCCGTCGGGCACCGGGCAGACAAGATCGGCGTCCACATGGGTTTCGCGCGCAAGCTCGACGCCGATCTGGCGGCGGGTCTCATAGACCGAGCGGCCGCCGTAATGGCTGTCGGGGCGCGAGAAATAGACGTGCTCAAAGATGCAGAAGCGAGGCTTCTTGTGCTCGAACGGGCGGTGGCTGGTCAATTCGCCGTTCTCGATCACCACCATCTCGCCCGGCGCGACCTCGCGCTCGAACTCGGCGCCGATGATGTCGAGCGCGCAGGTTTCGGACGACAGCACCCAGCCGCCGCCGACGCGGCCCAGCACCAGCGGGCGCACGCCAAGCGCATCACGCACCCCGATCAGCTTGGTCCGGGTCATCGCCACGACGCTGAACGCGCCCTCGACGCGGCGCAGCGCATCCTTCATCCGCTCGGGGATCGTGCGCTGCAGCGAGCGTGCCATCAGGTGGATGATGCATTCGCTGTCCGAGGAAGACTGAAAGATCGAGCCGCGCTCGATCAGCTCGCGGCGCAGGGCGGCGGCATTGGTGATGTTGCCGTTATGCGCGATGGCGACGCCGCCGACAGAGAATTCACCGAAGAACGGCTGCACGTCGCGGATCTGGGTGTTGCCCTTGGACCCGGCGGTGGAATAGCGCACATGCCCGATGGCCAAGGGGCCGGGCAGCGTTTCCATCAGCGACACCTTGGTGAAGTTGTCGCGCACATAGCCAAAGCGGCGGGCCGAGTTGAAGCCGTGGGCGACGTCATGGCTGACGATGCCGCCCGCCTCTTGTCCGCGGTGTTGCAGGGCGTGAAGACCAAGCGCGACAAAGTTCGCCGCATCCGAAAGACCGATGACGCCAAAGACGCCACATTCCTCTCTCAGCTTGTCGTCATCGAAAGGGTGGGCACGCCAGTCGTCGGTATCGACCATAAGTTCGAATCCATGGGGGACGGTGTTGCGCCCGTCATACGGAAAACACGGGCAGGTGTCACGGAACGATCACATAAGTCCGTGCGCCTTTGGCGCAAGGGCTCAGATCTCGCACTCGCCCGCGTTCACAAGCTCTTCATAGCGCTGCACGATCCAGCCGGGCGCATCCGTGGGCACCGCCTGATTGATGTCGTCCTGTGCGCCCGCGAAGATCTGCGCGGTGCGGGAATTGTCCACAACCGGATAGCTGTCGTCGAGAACGATGCGGTCATAGAGCACCAGCGCGACCGCAACCAGCACCAGCCCCCGCACGACACCGAACAGGAACCCAAGCCCCTGATCGACGCCGCCGAGCGCCGAGCGCTGGATCAGCGAGGAAAACAGCGGCGTGAACAGCGACACGATCACCAGAGCGACGGCGAAGACGGCCGCGAAGGCGGCGATCACCGACAACTCGCAGCTGTCGCGCAGGAAATCGCCCACATAGGGGATTTCCTTGACGAGCGGCATGGCGCGGGGCGCGAACAGAAACGCCACCACTGCGGCGCCGACCCATCCGACGATGGCCATCAATTCACGCGTCAGCCCGCGCGCATAGGCGAGGATTGCGGAAAGAAGGATGACGATGGCGACGCCACCGTCCAGAATCGTGAAGCTGTCCATGCCCCTCTCTCCGGCGGGAGGTCAGCCCGCCCCGAAAATCTCACCCACGAACCGCGTCAGATCCGGCATTTGTCGCATCGTCAGGCCGGTTCCCGGGCCCGTCTTGCTGCGTTCCGGCGCAATCGCCGTGGAGAAACCAAGTTTCTCCGCCTCTTTCAACCTGTTTTCGGTCTGACCCACCGGCCGAAGCGCGCCAGACAGCGAGATTTCACCGAAAACAACTGTATCGGCGGGAAGCGCCGCATCTTCGCGCGCCGATAAAAGTGCCGCCGCCACCGCCAGATCGGCGGCCGGTTCGCTGATCTTCATCCCGCCCGCGACGTTCAGGTAGACATCGAGGCCGGTGAAGGGGATGCCGCAGCGCGCCTCGAGCACGGCAAGGATCATCGCAAGGCGCCCGCCATCCCAGCCGACGACGGTGCGGCGCGGCTGGCTGTGGGGTGTCGGCGCGACGAGCGCCTGGAACTCGACCAGCACCGGGCGCGTGCCCTCGATGCCCGCAAAGACGACCGAACCGGGCGCGGGCGCGTCGCGGTCCGACAGGAACAGTGCCGATGGGTTCGCGACCTCGGCCAACCCGCCGCCAGTCATCTCGAAGACGCCGATCTCGTCGGCAGGGCCGAAGCGGTTCTTGACCGCGCGCAGGATGCGGAACTGGTGCCCGCGCTCGCCCTCGAAATACAGCACGGTATCGACCATATGCTCGACGACGCGCGGACCGGCGATCTGGCCGTCCTTGGTGACGTGCCCCACAAGGATCACCGCCGTGCCGCGCCGCTTGGCGAAACTGACCAGCTCATGCGCGGCGGCGCGCACTTGGGACACCGAGCCGGGCGCGCTGCCGACGTTGTCGGCCCACATCGTCTGGATCGAATCGATGATCGCGAGCGCGGGGCGCACGGTGTCGAGCGTGGTGAGGATGTCGCGCAGGTTGGTTTCCGCCCCGAGCCTGACCGGCGCCTGTTCGAGGCCAAGGCGCTGGGCACGCATCCGCACCTGCGCGCTGGCTTCCTCGCCGGAGATGTACAGGCAATCGAGGCCCTGCTGCGCAAAGCGCGCGGCGGCCTGCAAGAGCAGCGTCGACTTGCCGATGCCGGGATCGCCCCCCACCAGGATTGCCGAGCCGGGCACCAGTCCGCCGCCCAGAACCCGGTCGAGTTCCGCCAGCCCCGAGGAGGTGCGCGGCGGCGCCGCCTCGGCGGTCGACAGATCGCTGAGGGCGATAGAGGCGCCCCGCGCGGCGCCGAGGGCCGTCTTGGCAGGCCCGGAAGAGAGCGGCGCCTCCTCGAGGATGGAGTTCCAGGCGCCGCAGGCCTCGCAGCGCCCGGACCATTTGGAATGGGACGCGCCGCAGGACTGGCAGGTGAAGGTGGGTGACTTGGCCATGGGGCTATTTGCGATGTTCTGCAGGCGTTCCGCAAGGGGGGCGGTCCTGCGGGGGCATCGAGCCCCCGCCGGACCGCATGGGAGGCTCTGCCTCCCAAACCCTCCGGAGGTATTTGCAGACCAAAGATGGGGTCAGCGTTTCTCGGACAGGCTGAGGGTGAGCGAGGCGAGGATGCAGGCGGTGAAGAGGTAGAGCCCCCAGGCGGTTTCCACGCGCCCGACGCCGGTGCCCTTGGCGAGAACGATGTAGAGCGCGACGAGGAAGACATCGGCCATGGCGAATTTCGTCAGGACCGTGAGAGCGGGGAGCCAGCGGCGGGGCAGGCAGCCAAGCTGGATGGCGGCGAGGGCAAGGGTTTTCGCGTAGGGCAGGACGAGGGCGAAGAGCGCGACGATCAGGGCCAGCGCCGGGTCGGTGCGCCAGAGCGATGCGATGCCCGACAGGACCGAGATTTCCGACAGGCCGAAAAGGGGGAGCAGGCCCGCGCGCAGAAGCGGGGCGGTCCAGGCGAGGGGGAAGAGGATGAGGAGGGAGAGGTTGGTGTAGAGGCGGAGCGTGCGCATCCTCAATCTCACTGAAAATGTTTCACTGGGCATTTTCTCGGCGCATTGTCAGTGTCCTGATGAGTGAGATTTATCCTGAAAGGAAAGCCCTAAATGGACCTGGCGCCTGTTACTATTGCCATAGCGCTTATTTCCGCGGCCTTGTGGTTCTACGCCTGTAAGACTGTGTCACGAAAGCAGGAGCTAGCCCGCCGTATTCGTGCTGCTGCTCCGGGCGAGCAACTTGATCGCGGAGGAGTAGAAATTGTTGATGGACAAGCAAGATACGACCTCATCGCGACGCTTCGCCATCAGGCGCGTTGGAACCGCTTTGCAGCACTCTTCACGGCTCTAGCGCTAATTGCCCAAGCAGTCGATCCACTAGTCTAGCGTGATTGGATTGCAGATCACCTCACCGCCTCGATCGGTCCCGTCGCGCGGCCGTGGATGAACTGGTCAAGATAGGGATCGCCCGAGGCGTCCATCCCGGCGACGGGGCCGGTCCACTGGATCACCCCATTGTGCAGCATCGCCACGCGGTCGGCGATGGCGCGCACGGAGGTCATGTCATGGGTGATGGTCATGGCGGTTGCGCCCATCTCGGTGACGATCTCACGGATCAGGTCGTTTATGACGCCCGACATGATCGGGTCGAGGCCGGTGGTGGGCTCGTCGAAGAAGATGATCTCGGGTTCGGCCGCGATGGCGCGGGCAAGACCGACGCGTTTCTGCATGCCGCCTGAAAGCTCGGCGGGGAACAGATCGGCGGTCTCGGGCTGCAGGCCGACGCGGCGCAGTTTCTCGATGGCGATCTCGCGCGCCTCTGCCTTGGGGCGTTTTTGCGTGCCGCGCAGGAGGCGGAAGGCGACGTTCTGCCAGACGGTCATCGAATCGAACAGCGCGCCGCCCTGGAACAGCATGCCGAAGCGGGCGAGAAAGGCGTCGCGGTCGGCGCGGGTCACATCCTCGCTGTCCAGCGTGATGCTGCCCGCATCGGGGCGCACGAGGCCAAGGATGCATTTCAGCAGGACCGACTTGCCGGTGCCCGAGCCGCCAATGACCACCATGCTTTCGCCGCGCGGGATCGTCAGGTCGATGCCTTGCAGGACATGCTTGGCGCCGAAGGATTTATGGACGCCGGACAGCTCGATCATGCCGAGAAGAACAGTTCGGTGAGGACGTAGTTGGAGGCGAGGATCATCACCGACGACGACACCACGGCGTTGGTGGTGGCGCGGCCCACGCCCTCGGCGCCGCGGCCCGAGTTCATGCCGTGGTAGCAGCCCATCAGCGCCACGATGAAGCCGAAGACCGCCGCCTTGACGAGACCCGAGACCACGTCGCCCGCGACAAGGAACTGCGCGGTGTTGGTCAGGTAGGTGGCCGCGTTGAAATCCAGCCGCGAGGTGCCGACAAGGTAGCCGCCCATGATCCCGATTACGTCGCCGACGCCCGCCAGCAGCGGCAGCGCGAGCGTGGCGGCGAGGATGCGCGGCGCGGCGAGGTATTTCATCGGGTTGGTGGACAGCGTCGTCAGGGCATCGATCTGCTCGGTCACTTTCATCGTGCCGAGTTCCGCCGCGATGGCCGATGCGACGCGGCCCGAGACCATCAGGCCGGTCAGCACCGGGCCAAGCTCTCGCACCATGCCGATGGCGACGATCTGCGGCACCACGGCTTCGGCGTTGAAGCGCGCGCCGCCCGCGTAGATCTGCAAGGCCAGCGCGCCGCCGGTGAACAGCGTCGTCAGTGCCACGACAGGCAGCGAGAACCAGCCGATCGTCAGAAGGGCGGTGCCGAATTCGCGGACGTAGAGCGGCGGGCGCAGGATCTGGCTGACCGCGTCGGCGGCGAATATGGCCACGCTGCCGATGGCGGCCAACAGCGAGAGCGTGGCGCGCCCCAGCGCCGCGAGGGGCGACAGGAGCGTGTCCATCACGCCATGCCGCCCTTGTAGCGCCGGGTGTAGCGGCGGCCAAGCTGGGTGAGCACCTCGTAGCCGATGCTGCCCGCGATGTCGGCGATGTCGTCGACGGTCTGGTGCACGCCCAGAAGGTCGAGGTGGCTGGGCACCTCGGGCAGGTGGGTGACGTCGATGGTCAGCAGGTCCATCGACACCCGGCCCACCAGAGGGCAGGGCACATCGCCCGCGAACAGGACAGCCTGGTTCGAGATGTGGCGGGTGATGCCGTCGGCGTAGCCTGCGCTGACGGTGGCGATGCGCGCGGGGGCATCGGCGTGCCAGGAATTGCCGTAGCCGACGGGTTCCCCGGCGTCCAGCGGGCGGATCTGGATGATCGGCAGCGACAGGTGCGCCACGGGGCGCGCGTCTTCGAAGGGCATGCCGCCGTAAAGACCGATGCCGGGGCGGGTCATACCGAAGTGATAGTCCGGCCCCAGAAGCACGCCGCCGGTCGCCGCGATGGACAACGGGCAGTCGAGCCCGGCGGTCATCTCGCGGAAGGCGGCAAGCTGGCGGGGGTTCATCTCGTGATCCGGCTCGTCGGCGCAGGCGAGGTGGCTCATCACAAGGTCGGGTTTTTGCGCCATGACCACCGCGCGCACGGCGGCCCATTCGGCGGGCTCCATGCCAAGGCGGTTCATGCCCGAATCCAGCTGCACGCCGAAGGGATGGCCGGGCAATGCCTCGAAATGGCGGGTCATCTGCTCGATCGAGTTGAGCATCGGGATCAGCTGCAGATCGGCGATCATGTCGGTGTCGCCGGGCATGTGCCCCGAATAGACATGCACCTGCGGCCCCGGCCCCAGCGCCTCGCGCAGCGCGGCGCCTTCCTCGGCGACGGCGACGAAGAAGCGGCGCGCGCCCGCGCGGGCCAGTGTGCGCGCGACGGCGCCGATGCCAAGGCCGTAGCCGTCGGCCTTGACCGTCGCGGCGGTTTCCACCGTGGCGGCGGACGCGGCATCGAGCGCCCGCCAGTTGGCGGCGAGCGCGTCGAGATCAATGGTCAGAATGCCCGTTCCCATGGGCCGCTGTTTTGGACGGGCGGCGGCGGGCTGGCAAGCGGAAAGCGGGGTTAAATGTCTTCCGCGCCGCGCGGTCCGACCGCGCCGGTCTGCCACGGTTTCACAAGATTGCCGAAGCGGGTGAAGCGGCCTTCGAACGACAGGTCCACCGATCCGATGGGGCCGTGACGCTGCTTGCCGATGATGACCTCGGCCTTGCCGTGCAGGGCCGACATCTCGTCCTGCCACTTGGCCATCTTTTCCAGCTCATGGTCGCCGGGCTTCTCGCGTTCCTTGTAGTATTCCTCGCGGAACACGAACATCACCACGTCCGCGTCCTGCTCGATCGAGCCGGATTCGCGCAGGTCGGACAGCTGCGGGCGCTTGTCCTCGCGCGATTCGACCTGCCGCGACAACTGCGACAGCGCGACCACGGGAATATCCAGTTCCTTGGCGATGGCCTTCAGGCCCTGGGTGATCTCGGACACCTCGTTCACCCGGCTGTCCTTGGCCGAGGCGGGGCGGACCAACTGGAGGTAGTCGACGAACAGCGCGTCCAGCCCGTGCTGGCGCTTCAGCCGCCGGGCCCGCGCGGCCAGTTGGCTGATCGGCAGGGCGGGAGTGTCGTCGATATAGAGCGGGCAGGATTCGAGCGCCTTGGCGGCATCGACGAAACGGCGGAATTCGGCCTCGGACATGTCGCCGCGCCGGATCTGTTCCGACGGCACTTCGGAGGCTTCGGACAGGATACGGGCGGCAAGCTGCTCGGCGCTCATTTCCAGCGAGTAGAAGCCGACGACGCCGCCATCGACCGAACCTTCTGTGCCATCGGCGCGCAGGCCCTTGCGGTAGGCCTTGGCGATGTTGAAGGCGATGTTGGTCGCCAGCGAGGTCTTGCCCATCGACGGGCGCCCGGCAAGGATCAGAAGGTCGGACTTGTGCAGGCCGCCCAGCTTCTTGTCCAGATCGGCCAGCCCGGTCGAGATGCCCGCAAGCCCGCCCTCGCGCATGTAGGCGGCATTGGCGACCTGCACGGCGTCGGTCACGGCCCGCAGGAACGACTGGAACCCGGTGTCCGCCTGACCCTTTTCGGCAAGCTGATACAGCCGCTGCTCGGCCTCGACGATCTGGTCGGCGGGCTCGCTGGCGACATCGACCTTGGCGGCCTTGCCGGAAATCTCGTTGCCCAGTTCGATCAACTGCCGCCGGATCGCCAGATCATAGAGCATCTGCGCATAGTCGCGCGCGGCGAAGGACGAGATCGCAGCGCCCGCCAGCTTGGCCAGATACGCGCCGCCGCCAAGTTCCTTGAGGCCCTCGTCATCCTCGAGAAAGGATTTCAGCGTCACCGGCGAGGCAAGCGCGTTCTTCTGGATGCGCGTCGCCGCCGTCTCGTAGATGCGCCGGTGCACCGGATCATAGAAATGCTCGGGCTCGATGATCGCCGCGACCCGGTCGAAGATGTCGTTGTTGGTAAGAATCGCGCCCAGAAGCTGCTGTTCGGCCTCGATGGAGTGCGGGATCGTCTCGATGTCGTCGGCCTTTGGCTGATCCGGCCGTATCGTTGTCAAACTGTTCATGTCAGCCCCCTGTAAGCGCGAAGGGATATGCGAAAGACCGGTGCGGGCGAAAGAGGAACAAGTCTGTGGACAAGGTCTGTATGGCCTTGGGATGCCCGGATGCTGTTCCAAGATGTAGCGCGTTTGGGGCCAAGAAGCGATAGATATGGTCGGCGGCGCGCCGGTTGTGGGCTGAACAGGCGCGATCGGGCCAATCTGTCCACAAACCATTCCGAAGTGATCCACAGAAATCTTGCCGCGCGCAGGTCCGTGATTTGCGCGGCGGGCAGGGTCGGGGCAGACTGCCATGAAAAGGGACCATCCATGCGCCTGCCTGCCTGTCTTGTCGCCAGCGCGACCGCCACCTGCCTTGCCGCGACGCAGGCCATCGCGGGCTGCACATCGGACGCGATGGTGGTGTTCGACGGGTCCGGCTCGATGGCCGAGAACGGCGTGACGATGCGCGGCGGGCCGCGGATTTCGGATGCGCGCGCGGCGATCCAGCAGGCGATGCCGCAGGTCGCGCCGCTGCGCGACATCGGGCTGATCGTCTACGGCCCCGGCGCCCGCCCTCCGTGCGAGAATATCCGCCTGCACTTTGCGCCGCGTCCCGCAGCCGCCGGTCCGATCATCCTTGCCATCGATGCGCTGGCGCCGTTCGGCACCACACCGCTGACGCAGGCAGTCGAGACGGCGGCCGAGGTTCTGGACTTCCGCGCGGCACCGGGCGTCGTGGTGCTGGTGACGGATGGCAAGGAAACCTGCGGCGGCGATCCCTGCGCCTCTGCCCTGCGGCTGCGGGCCGAGGCGGCGGACTTGACGATCCATGTTGTGGGCTTCCGCGTGCGGGCCGAGTATTTCGACTGGGAAAGCGGCGCGGGCGCAGGCCACCTCGAGGCGCCGACCGTGGCAGAATGCATGGCCGAGATCACCGGCGGCACCTACACCTCGACCGAGACGGTGGGCGAGTTGATAGCGGCGCTGAACGCGACGCTGGGCTGCCCGCTGATCGGACGATTGGAGCGCAGCAGGACCGCAGGCTAGGCGGGCTTGTGCGCCTCTTGCCAGCCGCGCGGATCCTTCAGGAAGCCTTCGACCTGATGCAGCGTGTCGGCCGGGAATACCCCGCTGGTGCGCGCTTCGGCCAACACGTCCCACCAGGTGCACAGGTGATGCAGCGCGATGCCGTGGTCGCCCAGCGTCTTTTCCGTCTCGGGGAAAATGCCGTAGTAGAAGATCACCGCCGTGTGGCCGCAACTCGCCCCCGTCTCGCGGATCGCGTCCACGAAAGACAGCTTCGATCCGCCATCGGTCGTCAGGTCCTCGACCAGAAGCACCCGCTGGCCGGGCGCCATCGCGCCCTCGATGCGGGCGTTGCGGCCGTAGCCCTTGGGCTTCTTGCGCACATAGCTCATCGGCAGCGCCATGCGCTCTGCCACCAGCGCGGCAAAGGGGATGCCCGCCGTCTCGCCGCCCGCGATGTTGTCGAACGCCTCGAAGCCTGCGTCGCGCATGACCGTAACGGTCAGGAAATCCATCAGGGTGGAGCGGATGCGCGGGTAGGAGATCAGTTTGCGGCAATCGATGTAGGTGGGCGACGGCAGGCCGGAGGCCAGGATATACGGCTCTTCGGGGCGGAAGTTCACCGCGCCGATTTCCAGAAGCATCCGGGCGGACAGGCGGGCGATCTCTTCGCGGGTGGGGAAACTCGACGGGATCATTCAGGGCGCTCCTTTCGGGGTCTCGCGGGCAAAGCCTCGACGAGGCTTTGGTCAAAACTTTCCATGAAAGTTTTGCGCGTCACGGGGTGACGCGCCAGTGCAGGGGAATACCGGGATCGAACACCGTGATCGGCCCGGTTTCCGCGTCGGTCTCGATCTGGCCTAGTGGCGCTGCGGCAGCCCCCCGCGTCAGCGTGATCGTGTCGCCGTTCGCAGGCAGGCCGTAGAACGCGGGGCCGTTCAGCGAGGTGAACGCCTCGAGCCGGGCCAGCGCGCCTGCCTCTTCGAACACATGCGCAAGGCAGGACAGAGCGACGGGCGCGGTAAAGCATCCCGCCGCGCAGCACTCGGCCTCTTTCTTGCGGGTCGGATGCGGCGCGCTGTCGGTGCCCAGAAAGAATCGCGGATCGCCCGAGATTGCCGCCTCGACCAGCGCGGCGCGGTGGGTGCCGCGCTTGAGGATCGGCAGGCAGTAGTAATGCGGGCGCAGGCCGCCCACGAGCATGGCGTTCCGGTCCAGCATCAAGTGCTGCACGGTGATCGTCGCGGCAAGATCGCCCCCGTCCTGCGCCAGCACATAGTCGCGCGCCTCGCGGGTGGTGACGTGTTCCATCACCACCCGCAGCCCCGGCGTGGCCCGGCGCACCGGGTCGAGCACGCGGTCGATGAACACCGCCTCGCGGTCGAAGATGTCGATATCGGGGTCCGTGACTTCGCCGTGCACGCACAGCGGCAGGCCGATCTCGGCCATCCGGTCCAGCACGCCGCGCACCTTGTCGAAGTCGCGCACGCCCGAGGCGGAATTCGTCGTGGCCCCCGCCGGATACAGCTTGACCGCCGTGACCAGCCCGCTGGCATGGGCGGCGGCCACATCGTCCGGGTCGGTGTCTTCAGTCAGGTAGAGCGTCATCAACGGCTCGAACGTCATGCCTGTCGGCAGCGCGGCCAGGATGCGGTCGCGGTAGGCGGCAGCCTCGGCGCCCGTCACCACAGGGGGAACGAGGTTCGGCATCACGATGGCGCGAGCGAAGTGGCGCGCCGTTTCGGGCAGCACGGCTCGCAGGACCGCGCCGTCGCGCAGGTGCAGGTGCCAGTCGTCGGGGCGGCGGATCGTCAGCGTCTCGGTCATGGGGCGAGGCGATACCGAATGGCGCGGCGCGGCGCCACTGGAAACAGAGGGCCAAGGCGGCGCGCGAGTTCGCGCATCGCCTAAGAAACGGGCAAGTTGCCTCAATCCGGGTCAACCGGCGGCAAACAGGGGGGCGGGGGCCCGTCGAGGCGGCCCGCGCAAATTGCTGCGCCCGCCGCGCCCGTCCAGCGTGCGGGGGACAGAAGAAACGCCGAAGATGTACGACGCAGCCATGCCTCCTCCCGAGTTGCAACGTGCCCGCGGCCATGCCGCGGTGGCGTTTTCCCTGCGCGGCGGGCAGTCGCGCCTTGATCGCCTGCACCAGTCGGGCTCGGCCAAGGCGATGCTGCCCGCCAGCTATGGGGAGGGGCCGGAACTGGTGTTCCTCAACACCGCCGGGGGTCTGACCGGCGGCGATGCGTTGCGCTACGAGGTCGCGCTGGGCGCAGGCACAAGGGTCACCGCCGCCACCCAGACGGCAGAGCGCGCCTATGCGTCGTCCGGCGGGACGGCGCGGATGGACGTGTCCCTGACCGTCGGGACCGGCGCGCGGCTCGACTGGCTGCCACAGGAGACGATCCTGTTCGAGCGCGCCGCGCTGGCCCGCCGCACCGACATCGCGCTGGCGGGGGATGCCGTCTGTCTGATGGTCGAGACCCTGGTGCTGGGCCGCGCCGCGATGGGCGAGGTGGTGGAGCGTGCCGAGTTCAGCGATCACCGCCGGGTCACACGCGATGGCTGCCCGGTTCTGGTCGAACCGGTGCGGATCGACGAGACGGTCCTGTCCCGCCGCACGGGCCGCGCCACGCTGGCCGGAGCCCGCGCCGTCGCCACGCTTGCGCTGATCGCGCCGGGCGCAGAGGACGCCGCCGGACGCCTGCGGGCGCTGCCCGATGTGCCGGGCGTGACCTGGGCAGTCAGCGGATGGGACGGCAAATGCGTGCTGAGGGCGATGGCGCCCGATGCGTTTCCGCTGCGGCGGCTGGTGATGGCGGCCATCGCGGCGCTGCGCCCCGGTCCGCTGCCGCGCGTCTGGACGATCTGAAGGGACCGAACATGAACCTGACCCCCCGCGAAAAGGACAAGCTGCTGATCTCGCTCGCCGCCATGGTGGCGCGCGGACGGCTGGAGCGCGGCGTGAAGCTGAACCATCCAGAAGCCATCGCGCTGATCACCGACTACGTGGTCGAGGGCGCACGCGACGGGCGGTCGGTGTCCGACCTGATGGAGGCGGGCGCGCATGTCGTGACCGCCGAACAGTGTATGGAGGGCATCGCGTCGATGATCCACGACGTGCAGGTCGAGGCGACGTTCCCGGATGGCACCAAACTGGTGACGGTGCACCATCCGATCCGTTGAAAGATGCGTATTTTCGCAAAGAAGAACCTGGGGGTGAGACGATGACATTGTTTGAGAAGATGATGGAAGTGCTGGGCCTTGTGCCGCAGCCGCGCCCGGTTCCCGTCCGGGTGCGGGAGCCGCGCCGGTGATCCCCGGCGAGGTGATGCCAGCGGCGGGCGAGATCGTGCTGAACGCCGGTCTGGACGCGATCACGCTGGAGGTCGCCAACACCGGCGACCGCCCGGTGCAGGTCGGGAGCCACTACCATTTCGCCGAGACCAACTCTGCCCTGTCCTTCGACCGCGCCGCCGCGCGCGGAATGCGCCTGGACATCGCCGCCGGGACCGCCGTGCGCTTTGAGCCTGGCCAGACCCGCGAGGTGCGTCTGGTGCCATATGGCGGCGGGCGCGCCGTCTGGGGCTTCAATCAACAGGTGATGGGCGCGCTGTAGCCGCCCTCAAGGAGAGCCGACATGCCAGCCACCATTTCCCGCGCCGCCTATGCCGACATGTATGGCCCCACCACCGGGGACCGGGTGCGGCTGGCCGACACCGACCTGATCGTCGAGGTCGAGCGCGACCTGACCACCTACGGCGAAGAGGTGAAGTTCGGCGGTGGCAAGGTGATCCGCGATGGCATGGGGCAATCCCAGATCAGCCGGGCGGGCGGCGCCGTGGACACCGTCATCACCAACGCGCTGATCGTCGACGTGACCGGCATCTACAAGGCGGACGTGGGCCTGCGCGGCGGGCGGATCGCCTCCATCGGCAAGGCCGGCAATCCCGACACCCAGCCCGGCGTCGACATCATCATCGGCCCCGGCACCGAGGTGATCGCGGGCGAGGGCAAGATCCTGACTGCGGGCGGGTTCGACAGCCACATCCATTTCATCTGTCCCCAGCAGATCGAGGATGCGCTGCATTCGGGCGTCACGACGATGCTGGGCGGCGGCACCGGCCCTGCGCATGGCACGCTGGCCACCACCTGCACGCCCGGGCCCTGGCACATCGGGCGGATGTTGCAGGCCATCGACGGGGTGCCGATGAATATCGGGCTGTCCGGCAAGGGCAACGCCTCGACCCCTGACGCGCTGGTCGAGATGGTGCGCGGCGGGGCCTGCGCGCTCAAGCTGCACGAGGACTGGGGCACCACGCCCGGCGCCATCGATTGTTGCCTGACCGTCGCCGACGAATACGACGTTCAGGTGATGATCCACACCGACACGCTGAACGAAAGCGGTTTCGTCGAGAACACGGTGGCGGCGATCAAGGGCCGCACGATCCACGCCTTTCACACCGAGGGCGCGGGCGGCGGGCACGCGCCCGACATCATCAAGGTGGTCGAGAACCCGCATGTCATCCCGTCGTCCACGAACCCGACACGGCCGTTCACCGTCAACACGCTGGAAGAGCATCTGGATATGCTCATGGTCTGTCACCACCTCGACAAGTCGATCCCCGAGGACGTGGCCTTTGCCGAAAGCCGCATCCGCAAGGAAACCATCGCGGCCGAGGATATCCTGCACGACATGGGCGCGTTCTCGATCATCGCGTCCGACAGTCAGGCGATGGGGCGGGTGGGCGAGGTGCTGATCCGCACCTGGCAGACCGCCGACAAGATGAAGAAGCAGCGCGGACGGCTGGCCGAGGAAACCGGGGACAACGACAATTTCCGGGTCCGGCGCTATATCGCCAAGTACACGATCAATCCCGCGATCGCGCAGGGGATGTCGGCGCATATCGGCAGCATCGAGGTCGGCAAGCGCGCCGATCTGGTGCTGTGGAAACCTGCGTTCTTTGGCGTGAAGCCGGAAATGGTGCTGATGGGCGGGTCCATCGTGGTGGCGCAGATGGGTGATCCCAACGCCTCGATCCCGACGCCGCAGCCGGTCTATTCGCGGCCCATGTTCGGGGCGATGGGGCGGGCGGTGACACACTCGGCCGTCACCTTCGTCTCGGCGCTGGCTGCCGACGAGGGGATCGGCGAGGCGCTGGGCTTGGGCAAGTCGGTCGTCGCGGTCGAGAACACCCGCCGCATCGGCAAGGCCGACATGGTGCTGAACGACGCGACCCCGTCGATGGAGGTCAACCCAGAGACCTACGAGGTGCGCGCGAACGGCGAGCTGTTGACCTGCGAGCCCGCGCGCGAGCTGCCTATGGCACAGCGGTATTTCATGTATTGAGGGGCTGATTGGTATGGACCCCTCGCAAGGCACGACCGAGACCGCGCCCCTGATCGCCCACGCCGTGCGCCGTGCGGGCGACTGGTCTGGCGCGGCGGGCGCGGTGTCGCTCAGCTACGAGGCGCGGCTCTTGCGCCGCAAGCGGCTTACGCTGGCCGACGGGCGCGACATGCTGGTGGACCTGCCCGAGGTCGTCAGCCTGAACGAAGGTGACGCCTTTGATTGCCACAGCGCGCTGATCGCCGTGCAGGCCGCTGACGAGCCGTTGATCGAGGTGCGCGGCGGGAATCTGCCGCGCCTTGCCTGGCACATCGGCAACCGCCACACCCCGTGCGAGATCCGGGCCGGGCATCTGGTGATCCGTGCCGATCATGTGCTGGCGGACATGCTGCGACACCTTGGGGCGGACCTGCGGGACACGGTCGGCCCTTTCACTCCCGAGGGCGGGGCCTATGGTCATGGGCGGACCTTCGGGCATGACCATGGGCACAATGCTGGGCACGACCATGACCACGATCATGCGCCGGAGGGTTCGCATGACCACGGCCATTGACGGAGGAACTATGCCGCTGTTCGCCCCCGGAAACCGCACGAAATCCCAAGCCCATCGCAGGCTCTATGCGCTGTACGAAGTGGTCTACACGCTTGTCGACATGCTCGCCGCGCTGTGCTTTGTCGTCGGATCGATCGCCTTTTTCTTCGAGGCGTGGAAGACCTTCGGCACCTGGAACTTCCTGATCGGTTCGGTCCTGTTCGCGGCCAAGCCGTCGCTTCGACTGGTGCGCGAACTGCATTACCTGCGTGTGGGTCCGGGGCGGCTTGCGCCGGCGCATGACGGCTGACCTTCTCACCCTCACGCAATGGCTGTCGCCCGCTTTTCCCGTCGGGGCCTATGCCTATTCGCACGGGCTCGAGGCCGCGGTTCTGGCGGGCGACGTGACGGACGCGGCGTCGCTGCAGGAATGGCTTGGCGACGTGTTGGCGCTGGGCGCCGGGCGCGCGGATGCGACGCTTCTGTCGGCTGCGCATCGCGGCGAGGATTGCGGCGCGCTGTCTGACACCGCCCGCGCGCTTTGTGCTTCGCGTGAACGCTGGGCCGAGACGATGGATCAGGGCCGCGCCTTTGCCGCCGCAGCGATGGCGACCGGGGACGATATCGCGGCGATGCCCTATCCCGTTGCGGTCGGCGTGGCGGCGCGGCGGCTTTCGCTGGCCACCGAAACGGTCGCCGCGCTTTATCTGCATGGCTTCACCTCGACCCTTGTTTCGGCCGCCGTGCGGTTCGTGCCGCTTGGCCAGTCGGACGGGCAGGGCGTGCTATCCCGGCTTCACCCTGTTATCGAGCAGGTGGCCGCAGAGGCGGCGACCGCCGAGGTCGCGGACATCGCCAGCGCCGTCTTCGCTGCCGATATTGCAGCGATGGCCCATGAAACGCTTGAAGTCAGGATTTTCCGCACATGAAGAAGCCGACGTTTTTCCGTCTGAAACACACCAAGCGCGGCTCTGCGCTTGCCGTTCCGAATGATGCGCGCACCCAGGCGGTTCTGGGCGAAGACCCGATTCCGGTGCTGCGCGACTGGGGAAGCGGCGCCTTTGACTGGACCGGATCGGATCGCCCCACCTACACCGAGGCCAAGCCCGAATCGGACGACGAGACCCCCGCGTGGTGGATGCAGCCGGACCATGCAGAGTGGCTGGCGCTTCTCAAGGACGACGCTGTCGTCTGGGTGCGGCATGTGGAGCTGACCGACAACGACAATGCCTCGATGGGCCGCAGCAAGGGCGTGTGGAAGATCGGCGGCGTGTCGATCGAGGACGAAACCCTGACGCTGCGGCTGGTCGAGCGGGTCGGAGACGTGCGCCTGTGACAAGCCCCAACGGTCCCCTGCGCGTGGGCATCGGCGGCCCGGTCGGAGCGGGCAAGACCACGCTGACCGAAAAGCTGTGCCGCGCGCTGGCGGACCGCTGTTCCGTCGCGGTCATCACCAACGACATCTACACGCGCGAGGATGCCGAGCATCTGATGCGGGTGCAGGCGCTGCCGGTCGAGCGCATTCGCGGGGTGGAAACGGGCGGCTGCCCGCACACCGCGATCCGCGAGGATGCGTCGATCAACCTTGCCGCCGTCGCCGACCTGAACGCCGCCTTCCCGGATCTCGACGTGATCCTGATCGAATCGGGCGGCGACAATCTGGCGGCGACGTTCAGCCCGGAACTGGCGGACATCTCGATCTACGTGATCGACACCGCCGCCGGGCAGGACATCCCGCGCAAGAAGGGGCCGGGGCTGGCCCGCTCTGACCTGCTGGTGGTGAACAAGACCGATCTTGCGCCGCATGTCGGCGTCGATCTGGACCTTCTGGCCAGCGACACCGCTGCCGCGCGGGGGCACCGCCCGTTCGTGATGGCGGCGCTCCGCACGGGGCGCGGCGTCGAGGACGTGGTGCGGTTTTTGGTGCGCGAGGGCGGGTTGACGTTGGCCGATCAGCCCTTGGCAGCGGCGGAGGCGGCGGGCGGCGGGATCACCTGATCGTCCTGGAACGGCAGGCTGATGCCCTTCTCGTTCAGCGCGGCGGCAATCTGGTCGGCCCGCTTGCGGAACCTCGGCGCGTTCATGCGGACGGCGACGTTGTTGCACATCACCGCGTTGAGATAGTCGTGCTTGCGGGCGGCCAGCACCTGGGTAAGCCGCAGCAGGTAGCTGCGCGTCTGGCGCCGCGCCCGCAGCGCGCGCGAGATGCGGGCAGGGGTCAGCTTGTCCTCTTCGAACAGCCTGAAGATCGCGCCCAGCATCCCGCCCTCGACCAGGATCGTCTCGGGCGTCTCGCCGAAATGGAACAGGCGGTGCAGGCGGATATGCGCGCGGTTGAACTGTGCGGCGTGGGCGGCATCGGTCCAGATTGCGGGATCAAAGAAAATATGCGCGCCCTCGGCGGCGTCCAGCATGTCGGGGGCATAGCCGTAGCGCGATGTGAAATCGAGCCGCCGCGCGGTGCGGAAGCGCGAATCGAACGCAGCGCGCTGGGCGCTCAGCGTCGCTTGCGGCGCGATGGCGATGACCGTGGCACCGGGCGCAGAGACGGAATACGCGCAGGCCGCATGGCCAGACGTGCCCGCGCCGTAGAACAGCACCCGGTCGAAGGCGTCGAACAGCCCCTTTTCCGTCATCTCGTCGAAAAAGTCATAGACCGCCTGCGCGCGGAACCAGTCGCGCCGGTCCGCCAGCAGCGACAGCGCCGACCAGCCGAACGCCTCGCGCAGGGTGTGGGCAAGGGGCAGGGCGTCTTCCTCGGCGGCGACGGCGGCGCTGTCCTCGAAGGTGACGACCAGCGTTTCGCTGCCTTGCGCAAAGGCGGCATGATGATGGGCGCCGAGCGTGCGAAGGAACCTGCGGGGGGCTTCCACCTCGCTGATCCGCGCCAGAAGCGCGGTCCGCAAGTCCTGTTCGCGTTGCGCATCGTCCGCCGTTACGCCTGTCATCCTGCTCTCCGTTTCCCTTCATCTAGGGGGGGAACGTGGCCATTTGATGGTATCGGGGCAGAAAAATCATCCCAGATCGTCCCAAAACCGCCCCGACGCACCGGTAGGATTTGCCCGACTGGCGCCGACCGGATAGCCTTGGCGTCAACAATGAGAGGCGGCGCATCCGCGCGGCCCGAGGCACAAGAGCGGCAGGCACGGCCCTGCGGGAGCGTTCCGTTTGGACTATTCGCGCAAGCGTCTGACCCCCCTTGATCTGGGCGTGGGCATCCATCTGGACAGCGTCATCGCCGCTCCCGGTGCGACGACGGCGCGCATCGTGCTGGGCACCGGGTTTCCGCCGCATGCGCTGGCGGAGGTGCCCGAGACCCGCATCCGTTCCACGCGGGCGATCAACGGCGGCCTTGTGCTTGACGTGGACACCGACCTGCGCGGCGGCGCGCTGCGCCTGCCGGTGAACGAAGAGGTCTGGGTGCAGCCGAGCATCGCCGAGCCGCACCTGTTCGAGGGCCTGAACGTGGGCCTTGCGGTGCGCACCGGAGAGCCGCCCGAGATCGTGCTGGACTGGCTGCGCTGGCATGCGCGCGTGCACCGGATGCAGGCCGCGCTCATCATCGACCGGCTGGCGGGGGCGGATGGGCCGGGGCTGGACCTCGCCCTTGCACGCGCCGACATCGAGGGATTGCAGAAGGTCGTCCTGCTGTTTCCCGGCATGGCCACGGGACATCCGGACCTTGGCCCCGAGTCCGACCCGTATTACGCGCCCGACGCGCCCGGCAAGGACCGCATGACGGAGCCCCCGCCGGAACGCTGGACCGCGCCCTTTGCCGAGTTCACGCTTTTTGAGCACCTGCGCACGCGGTATCTGGGGCAGGCGCGGGCGGTGATGAACGTCGATGTGACCGATCTGGTCGCGCCCATCGAGGGGACGACGATCTTTGATCGCGCGGTCGCGTCGCGCGGCGGCATGACCCAGCTTGTCGCGCGCCGGGTCTACCCTTGGGGCCTGCGCAAGGACGACGCGGCAGGCTTTGGCGATCACATCTGCCGCCGCTTCGACGGGCAGCCGTCGAACCCGCGCTGGTGCATCGCGCCGGCCAAGCTGCCCGAGACATCGGTGCTGCGGCTGATCCGCGTCGTCGGCGCCGAGCCGGACGGGACACCGCAGCTTTATTGGCGCTGCATGGCGCTGCGGCATCCGGGGCAGAAGGTGTCGGCCATCGTCCCCAAGACCTCGCTGGTCGAGGACACGCGGCTGATCGAGGTGATGACAGAGGCGTTCGGCGCCGACCCGGTGCGCGCGCCTGCCGAGACGCTCAAGCCGATGAAGAAGATCGAGCGCGGGCGCACCGGTATCGTCACCACGATGAAGAACGAGGGCCCGTTCATCCTGGAATGGCTGGCCTATCACAGGTCCATTGGGGTCGAGGATTTCCTTGTCTATACAAACGATTGCAACGACGGCACCGATACGATGCTGCAACTGTTGCAGGACAAGGGATATGTCCAGCACCGCGACAACCCGTTCAAGGGCACCGACCTCAAACCGCAGCACGCCGCGCTTCAGGCCGCCGAGACAGAACCGATGGTCAAGGCGCTGGACTGGACGGTCTGCATGGACGTGGACGAGTTCATCACCATCCATGTGGGCGACGGCACGCTGAACGATCTTTACGACGCTGTGCCGGACGCGAACCTCATCTCAATGAATTGGCGGTTGTTCGGCAATGCGGACGTGCACGGCTTCGAGGACCGCTTCATCACCGAGCAGTTCACTCTGTGCGCGCCCGAATTCTGCAACAAGCCGCACCAGGCCTGGGGCTTCAAGACGCTTGCGCGCAACGTCGGCATCTTCAAGAAACTGGGTGTGCATCGGCCCAAGGGCCTCAAGCCGCAGCTTGTGGGCGAGGTGAACTGGGTGAACGGGTCGGGCAAGCCCCTGCCGCAAGACATGTGGCGCAACGCCTGGCGCACCAACGCGGACACCTACGGCTACGATCTGGTGACGTTGAACCACTACGCCGTGCGGTCGGCCGAAAGCTTCCTTGTGAAACGCGACCGGGGCCGGGTGAACCACGTCGACCGGGACCAGGGCCTGGCTTACTGGTTTCGCATGAACCACAACGCCGTCGAGGATCTGTCGATCCAGAAACGCCTGCCCCGCGCACAAGAGGAACTGGCGCGGATGCTGGCCGATCCCGAGATCGCGGCGGCGCATGCCCATTCGGTCGCCTGCCACCGCGCCAAGATCGACGCCTTGAAGGCCACCGAGAATTACGCCGCCTTCTATGCCGAACTGACCGGCCCGCGGATGGAAAAGCTGTCGAAGATGCTGCGCCATTTCGGGGCGGGGGTGTTCCTTGCCGGGCCAGAGGTGATCCCCGATCATGTGTGGCAGGATGATCTGCCCGAGGAATTCTTCTTTACCGTGCAGCACAAGGCGCAGGTTCACTAGGCGCGAAACCGGGTATAAGCGCCGTCGAGGCGACCCTTTGGGGCAGAAAGGCAGACTGGATGGCAACCGAGTATCAGATCGCCGCTCTCTGGATGGAGGGACGGCTGAGCTTTCTGGAAGAGCTGTGCCTGAAATCCTTCGTGGACGCCGGGCACCACGTCGTTCTCTACCATTATGGCCCGCTGGAGAATGTCCCGGACGGGGTCGAGATGAAATCGGCCGAGGACATCCTGCCCCGTGCTGGCGCGATCAAGCATGAACGCACCGGCAGCCCCGCGCTGCATTCCGACATCTTCCGCTACCGCATGCTGGCCAAGCTGGACCGCACCATCTGGGCCGACACCGACGCCTATTGTATGAAGCCGTTTGAAACGCCGAACGGCCATTTCTACGGCTGGGAGTCGTCCAAGCACATCAACGGCGGTGTGCTGGGTCTGCCCGCCGACAGCGACACCCTGGGCGAGCTACTGGCCTATACCGCCGACGAATTCTCGATCCCGCCCTGGTATGGCGAGGAATACGAGCGCGAGTTGACCGAGGCGCGCGACCGGGGCGATCCCGTTCATGCGGGCGACCAGCCCTGGGGCGTCTGGGGGCCGCACGCGCTGACCTATTTCCTGCACAAGACGGGCGAGGCAAAATACGCGCTGCCGCAGGAGGGGCTTTACCCGTTCACGTTCCGCGACCGCCGGTTCATGTTCAAGCCGAACTTCGACACGTCCGACTACATCACCGAGAACACCTATTCGGTGCACCTGTATGGCCGCCGCGTGCGTGCGCGGATCGCGGAAAAGGATGGCGGCGTGCCGCCGAAGGATTCGCTGATCGAGAAACTGGTGCAGAAGCACGGGATCGACCCGCACAAATCGCCCGTGCCGCTGAAGCCCCGCCCCAAGGACAAGGGCCGCGTCAAGGCGCCGAGCCCCGACAAGACCATCGCCGAGATCGCCGCGCTGCATGCCAACCGGCCCGCCGAGTTGCGCGCGCCGGTGCCCGTCGCCGCCGCAATGCCCGCGCCGCCCGGGATGCGCCCGCCCACCATGGCCGCTGCGCCGCGCGCGCCCTTGACGCCCGAGGATCGCCGGGGTCGGGGCCAGACCAACCTGACAGATCTTGCCGATGCGCTGGGCCTCGACAAGGGATCGCCCAAGCACCGCTATACCGAGCTTTACCAGATGCTGTTCCTGCCTTTCCGGCAGCGCGCGATCAAGCTGCTGGAAATCGGCCCTCCGGTCGGGGCGCCGGACGATCTGACCTCGGCGCGGCTCTGGCTCGACTATTTCCCCAAGGCCGAGGTGCATGGTCTCGACCCGGCGGATACGGACTGGTTCTCGGACCCGCGCTATGTGCATCACCGGCTCGACCCCGAAGATCGCGCCGCCCTGCGCGCCGGTGCGGGCGACATGCCGCCCCTCGACATCGTCATCGACGATGGCAGCCACGCAAGCCACCACCAGCAGAACGGATTTCTGGAGCTGTTCGGCACCGTGAAATCCGGCGGTCTCTACATTGTCGAAGACCTGCGCTGGCAGCCCGACGAGATCGAGCGCCCCGGCATCACCAAGACCGCCGATCTGTTCCAGTCCTACATTCAGGACGGCGTGTTCACCCATTCCGATCCCGGTGTCGCGGCCGAATTCGACGCCCTGCGCGCCGACATCTCGGGGTGCTTCGTCTTTCAGGCGCGGTTCGAGAAACGGCGCAAGGATCAGGTGCTTGTGGTCCACAAGCGCTAGGCTGGCCAATCGCCCGGTGCGCCCTTTCATCCGGCCCTTCGGACGGTCTATAGGTCGGGCAACGTCCCAGGGAGCGACCGGATGAAGATCGCATTCCACCTTGGTGCCCATTGCACCGATGATGACAAGCTTGCGCGCTCGCTCTTGAAGAACGATGCGCGGCTGCGCGAGTACGGAGTGGTTTGCGTGCGTCCGCGCCGGTTCCGCACCATCATCCGCGACACCACGCTGGAATTGCGCGGCACCGTCGCCGACGCCGAGACACAGGAACGGGTGATCGACGCGATGCTGGGCGACGAGCATGCCGAACGGATGATCCTGTCGTTCCAGAATTTCATCTGCGGGCCGGGCCGGGTGTTCGATGATGGCGATCTCTATGCCAAGGGCGGGTTCAAGGCGCGCTGGCTCGCCGACATCTTTCCCGATCATCAGCCCGAGTTCTTCATCGCGATCCGCAACCCGGCGACCTTTGTGCCCGCGCTGTTCGACACGCTGCCGCGCGGCACCACCTATGATGCGTTGATGCAAGGGGTCGATCCGCTGGACATCCGCTGGTCCCCGGTGATCGCGCGGATCATGCAGGAAAATCCCGGCGCGCCGGTCACCGTCTGGTGCAACGAGGACACGCCCTTCGTCTGGCCCGAGATCCTGCGCGAGATTTCCGATCTTGACGCTTCGGTGCCGCTGGAGGGCAATTTCGACATCATCGAGACGATCATGTCCCCCGAAGGCTATGAGCGGATGCAAAGCTACCTTGCCACGCGCCCGCCTGCGAACGAAGCGCAGCGCCGCCGCGTGCTGTCGGCGTTCCTCGACAAGTTCGCGCTGGACGACGAGCTGGAGGACGAAATCGACCTGCCCGGCTGGACGCCCGAGTTGCTGGACGAGTTGACCGATGTCTATGACGAGGACTTCGAACAGATCGCCCGGATGCCCGGCGTCAATGTGATCGCGGCCTGACCTGGCCTCTGTTGACCCTCGCGCCGACGCGTGCAGGATGCCCGAACGGCAGACGACGGAGGAGGTCGGCTTGACCAAGGCATTCGGCAGTATCGACGATGTGCAGGCGCTTCTGGCCGCGCAGGACTATGTGTGCGGGCGCCCGCTTGCCACGGTGGTTTTCCTTGCGCTCACGCTGGGCCGTCCGCTGTTCCTTGAGGGCGAGGCGGGCGTCGGCAAGACCGAGATCGCCAAGGCGCTGTCCGCCGCGCTGGGCCGCCGCCTGATCCGCCTGCAATGCTACGAGGGGCTGGATGCCGCATCGGCGGTCTATGAATGGAACTTCGCCGAGCAGATGATCGCCATCCGCACCGCCGAGGCGACGGGCGGCGCGGACCGCACGGCGCTGAAGACGGAACTGTTCACCGACGAGTACCTGATCGAGCGTCCGCTGCTGCAGGCGATGCGCCCGCAGCCCGGCGGCGCGCCGATCCTTCTGATCGACGAGCTGGACCGCACGGACGAGCCGTTCGAGGCATTCCTTCTCGAGGCGCTGTCGGACTTTCAGGTGACGATCCCCGAGCTGGGCACGATCAAGGCGCCCGAGCCGCCCATCGTCATCCTGACCTCGAACCGCACGCGCGAGGTGCATGACGCGCTGAAGCGCCGCTGCCTCTATCACTGGGTCGACTACCCGGCCTTCGACCGCGAGATCGAGATCCTGCACGCCCGTGCGCCCGAGGCCTCCGAGCAACTGAGCCGCGAGGTGGTGGCCTTTGTCCAGCGCCTGCGCACCGAGGACCTGTTCAAGAAGCCGGGTGTGGCCGAGACGATCGACTGGGCCAAGTGCCTGCTGGCGCTCGACGTCATCAACCTGTCGCCCGAGGTCATCGCTGACACGCTGGGCGCGATCCTCAAGTATCAGGACGACATCCAGAAACTTCAGGGGTCCGAGGCGAAACGCATCCTCGACGAGGTGCGCACCAGCCTTGGCCCGGCAGGATGAGCGGTCAGTCGCCGGGATAATGCGTGCTGAGTTCGTCCAGCGTCTGGACCGGGGAAAGCGAGGTCGGATGAGACATGTCTTCACGCCTGCGCCTGCCGCCGACAAGCGCCGAAAGCCGCTCCGGCAGCGTCGGCTTCTGGCCCCATTGCAGGTGCGCGACCGCAAAGGGCGCCTCCCATCCCTTCATCTCGAAGACCACGTCATCGGTGGCAAAGCATTCGCCGACCACGCGCAAGACGTGGCGGCGCGCGGGGTCGGTCTTGCTGGCCTCGTGCAGGAATTGAAACAGAAGATCAGAGGCACGCCGACGTCCGATCGGTCCCCAGTGTTCAGGCCATGTCAGTTCGCTGTCCATGCCCACAGGTCTAGGCGAGTCGGAGCCGGGATTCATGTCTGAATTGGCCGCGATGGACATTCCGGACGATCCCAAGCTCGTGAACAACATCACGCACTTCGCCCGCGCCCTGCGCAAGGCGGGTCTGCCGGTGGGTCCGGGGCGCACGCTGGATGCCATAAGGGCCGTGAATGCCGTGGGTTTTTCCGAAAAGGCCGACTTCTACTGGACCCTTCACGCGGTCTTCGTGTCGCGCCCCGAGCAACGGGCGATTTTCCGCCAGATCTTTCGGCTGTACTGGCGCGACCCCCGCTATCTTGAACACATGATGGCCTACATGCTGCCCGCCGTGCGCGGCGCGCAGGAAGACCGCCGCGCCGAGGCCGCCGAGAAACGCGCGGCCGAGGCGCTGCTGGACGGGGTGGAACGTGACGCGCCCGACCTGCCCGAGAGCGAGACCGAGGACGAGGTCGAGATCCAGATCGACGCGTCCAAGACGATTTCCAGCGAGGAACGGCTGCGCACGCTCGACTTCGAACAGATGTCCAATGCCGAGATGGCGGCGGCGAAGCGGATGATCGCGCGCCTGTCGCTGCCGGTGAAGCCGTTGAAGTCGCGCCGGACCATCGCCGACCTGCACGGCCAGCGCGCCGACTGGCGGGCGACCTTGCGCGCCTCGATGCGGCGCGGCGGCGAGGTGCAGCGCATGGCGATGAAATCGCAGCGCATCCGCTGGCCGAACCTCGTGGTTCTCTGCGATATCTCGGGGTCGATGTCGCAATACAGCCGGATCGTGCTGCATTTCCTGCATGCGGTGTCGAACACGAAAGGCGCGGGCTGGGCCAAGGTGCACGCCTTCACCTTCGGCACGCGGCTGACCAACATCACCCGCCACATGCGCGCCCGCGATGTCGACGCCGCGCTTGCCGCCGCCGGGGCCGAGGCGCAGGACTGGGAAGGCGGCACGCGGATCGGGCAATCGCTCCATGCCTTCAACCGCGACTGGTCGCGCCGGGTGCTGGGGCAGGGCGCTGTCGTGCTTCTTATCACTGACGGGCTGGACCGGGACGATGCCGGGACGCTGGAGCGCGAGATGGAGCGTCTGCACCTGACCGCGCGCCGTCTTGTCTGGATCAACCCGCTTCTGCGCTGGGACGGCTTTGCCCCGCGCGCGGCGGGCATCAAGGCGATGCTGCCCCATGTCGACAGCTTCCGCGCAGGTCACAACATCGCCTCGCTCGAGGCGCTCGCCGAGGCCATCGCCCGCGCGGGCGACCGGGGCGAGAAGGACCGGCTGATGCGGATGCTGGACTAGCGGATGCGCCGCGCCAGAACGTAGGCGAAGGGCTGCACGTTGCCCTTGGGCGTATGATGCGCGTGAAGCCGCGTCTCGACGGCTTCGAAATCGTCTCCCAGCAGGGCAAGCAGCGCGGCGGGGTCACGGCGGACGACGGGCAGGCCCGAACATTTCTCGGGCCCGTCCGATGCAAAACCTGCAAGAATGACGACGCTTCCGGCATGCGTGGCGGCCCTGAGGACGTCGAGATAGCGCGCCTGATCCTCAGGATCGGTCAGGAAATGCAGCGCGGCGCGGTCGTGCCAAAGATCGTACTGTGCCGGGGGCGCCCATTGCGTCACGTCGGCCACAACGTCAGTGACCTTCGAGCGGTCCTCGATCGCCGCTATCGCCAACCCGTCGCCGGACAGGTCCAGCCGGGTGACATGTGCGTACCCCATGTCCAGAAGGTGCGCCGCCAGCCGTGATGCCCCGGCGCCGACGTCGATGGCGGTGGCCCCATGCGGCAAGGCGGCCCGTTCGATCAGGTCGAGTGAGACGCGCGGCACCTCTTCGAACCATGTCAGCGCCTCCTCGGGGCGCGCGGCATACGTTTGATCCCAGTGTGACATGCGATGCTCTCCTGATGTCTCGTAAGATATTCCAAAAACAGAATTTGTAAAGCCCGACAGGCATGGAATGCCGAAGATGTGTCTGGCCTGTTCGCGCTGTTGTCCGCTTGGGTCCGGGGACAAGTCATGCTTAGGTCGGTGCGTCATGAAGGAGTATCCCTGATGAAGGATGTCGCCGAAATCGCGCTGCACTGGCACCGCGCGGGCAAGGGCGCGGCGCTGGCCACGGTGGTCGAGACCTGGGGCTCGGCGCCCCGGCCCGTGGGCAGCCAGCTTGCCATTTCGGGCGCAGCCGAGATCGAGGGGTCCGTCTCGGGCGGCTGCGTCGAGGGCGCGGTGGTGGTCGAGGCGATGGACGCGCTGGAGGATGGCCGCGCGCGGATGCTGGAGTTCGGGGTGTCCGACGACGAGGCCTTTGCCGTCGGCCTTGCTTGCGGCGGACGTATCCGCGTCATGGTGGAACCCGTCGGCAAGACACTGGCCGAGGACACGCTTGCGGCGCTGGTCGAGGCGCGCGCCGCGCGGCGCGGCGTGGCCTATGTGGTGGACACCGAAAGCTGGCAGGGCGGCCTGAAATCGCGTGAGGAGTATCCCCACAGGTTCCGCATGGACCGCTCGGGCTTCGAGGAGGACGGCAAGACCTTTGTGGCCGTGCACAATCCGCCGCTGCGGATGGCGGTCGTCGGCGCGGTGCACATCGCGCAGCCGCTGATGCAGATGGCGCGGCTGGCGGGCTATGACGCCACGCTGATCGACCCGCGCGAGACCTTTGGCGCGCAGGCCCGGTTCCCGGATGAGACGATTTCCAACGACTGGCCCGACGCGGCGCTGGCCGAGTTCGGGCTCGACGCGCGGTCCTGCGTGGTGACGCTGACGCATGATCCCAAGATCGACGATCCGGCCATCGAGACGGCGCTGGCGTCGGATGTGTTCTATCTTGGATCGCTTGGATCGACGCGCACCCATGCCAAGCGGGTCGAGCGGTTGCTTGGCAAGGGTTTTGCCGAGGACCAGATCGCCCGCATCCATGCGCCTGTTGGCCTCGACATCGGGGCGAAATCCCCTGCCGAGATCGCAATCTCGATCATGGCAGAAATCACCCAGCGGCTGAGGCAGGGCTGATGCGCTTCGGGCTGGTTCCGCTGGACAAGGCGGCCGGCGCGATCCTGGCGCATTCGGTCGCGCTGGATGATGGCAGCCGCATCCGCAAGGGCACGCGGCTGGGACCTTCGGAAATCGCACGGCTAAAGGCGAGCGGTGAGATGGAAGTCGAAGCCGCACAGCTTGATGACGGCGATCTGCACGAGGATGCGGCGGCGGAGAGTCTGGCCGGTGCCATCGTTCCCGATCCCGCCCGCGCGCATCTGCGCCTTGGCAAGGCAGCCACCGGGCGCGTGAACCTGCATGCCGAGGCCGCGGGCGTGCTGACGCTGGACGCAGGCGCGATCCATGCCGCCAACCGCGTCGATCCGATGGTGACGGTAGCGACGCTGGCCCCCTTCAAGCGCGTTGCGCCGGGCGACATGGTCGCGACGATCAAGATCATCTCTTACGGCGTGGCAGAGGCGGCGGTGGTGCGGGCCTGCGACCTGGCGCGCGGGGCGATGGCGGTCGCGGCGCCAGTTCTGATGACGGCGCGGCTGATCGAGACGCGCATCGGCCCCGATGCACCGCCAGGCAAGGGACGCAAGGCGATGGAGACGCGGCTGACGCGCCTTGGCCTCTGGCTGGCCGAGCGGCAGGTGGTGCCGCACCGCGAGGCGGACATTGCCGTCGCCGTGCGGGACGCGGGCGAGGACCTGGTGCTGATCCTGACCGCCTCGGCCACGTCCGACATGGCCGATACCGCGCCTGCGGCGCTGCGCGCGGCGGGCGGAACGGTCGAGAGGTTCGGAATGCCCGTCGATCCCGGCAACCTGCTGTTCCTGGGGCATCTGGGCGAACGTCCTGTGATCGGATTGCCGGGCTGCGCGCGCTCGCCCGCGCTGAACGGCGCGGACTGGGTGCTGGAGAGGGTGATCTGCGGCATCGACATCACCGGCGAGGACATCGCCGGGATGGGGGTTGGTGGATTGCTCAAGGAAAGCCCTGCACGCCCGCATCCGAGGGCGGGACGACGGGGCTAGGCCAAAGTCTTTGAAAGACTTTGTGGAAATTCCTTTTCAAGGAATTTGGCGCCTATGCCTTACGCAGCACGATCAGGCGGTTGTTGGCGGGCAGGACCGAAAGCGCGTGGAATGTCAGGCCAAGCGGGCGGGCCTCGGCCTCGATCTGCGACAGATCTCGGATGCCCCAATCCGCGTTCTCGGCGCGGAGCTGCGTGTCGAAGGCCTCGTTTCCCGGGCCAATCCAGTCGCCGTGGACCTTGAAGGGACCAGCGAGGATCACAAGGCCCCCGCGCGCCAGCCGTTCAGCGGCCCCCGCCAGCAGGCCCGCCGTCACCGCCCAGGGCGTGATATGCGCCACGTTCGACGCAAAGACCGCCGATAGCGGCCCGAGCGCGCGGATCTCCGGCATCCCTCCCCAATTCTCTGACGCATCGACCGGCAGGACCTCGAGCGTCACGCGCAGATGCGCGGCCCAGGCCAGCGCCGAGGCGCGGTGTTCGGGGAAGGGATCGCTCGCCACCCAGCGCAGGGCGGGAAACGCCTTGGCGAAGGCCGCCGCGTTCTGCCCGGTGCCGCAGCCGATTTCCAGCACCGTGCCCGGCAGCGCCCCGAACAGCGGTGCAAGCGCGGTGCAGAGGCCCGGATTGGCCCGGTCGAACACCCCCGATGACAGGCGGGCATCGCCGTGGGCGCCATGCTCCCCCGCCGAATAGCGGGGGGTGGCAGGGCTGGACGGCCGCTGTGTCACAGGGGGGCGGTCACGAAAGGGGTTATTTGGCTGGGCCGATCATCATGACCATCTGGCGGCCTTCCATCTTCGGCATGTTCTCGACCTTGCCGATTTCCTTGACGTCTTCCGCGACCCGCTCGAGCAGTTCGCGGCCAAGGTTCTGGTGCGCCATCTCGCGGCCCCGGAAGCGCAGGGTGACCTTCACCTTGTCGCCGTTCTCGAGGAACTTGACAACGCTGCGCATCTTCACCTCGTAGTCATGGGTGTCCGTGTTGGGACGGAACTTGACCTCTTTGACTTCGATGATCTTCTGTTTCTTGCGGGCTTCGGATTCGCGTTTCTGCTGTTCGTACTTGAACTTGCCGAAGTCCATGATCTTGCAGACGGGCGGCGTCGCGTTCGGCGAAATCTCGACCAGGTCGAGCCCGGCCTGTTCTGCAAGTTCCATCGCGCGGCGGGGGTCGATGACCCCGATATTTTCGCCTTCCGCGCCGATCAGGCGAATTTCTGGCCCCCTGATCCGGTCATTCACGCGAGGTCCGGTGTCGCGGGTCGGCGGGGCGTTGTGCGGTCTGCGGGCTATGGTGTGGTTCCTTATTCGGTTTCCAAGAAGCAGGTCGGCAGTAGATACGGGCACAAGGCGCCCGCTTCAACGGCAATTGTCGCTTAAAAACCGGTCGCGGACAATGAGATTCGCCTTGCGGCGGTGGCGTTTCGGCATCATCTGACGCTATCGTCGGAGCGGGATCCGATATTCAAGGAGTATTTCGACATGGGCAAGATCTGGGGGATCATCGCAATTCTCGCAGCGGCGGGTGGTGGCGCGTATATCTACTATGACGCGAACAAGCCTGCGGGCGCCCCCGAGATGGCCGAAGGCGCCGCGATCGAAGGCGAGGCCGCGCTGGACAGCGCAGGCGAAGCCGCGACCGCAGAGGCCGAAAGCGTCGTCGACGAGGCGGTTGCAGCGGTCGAGGACGCAGCCGATGAGGTGGCCGAGACCGCCGACGCCGTAGGCCAGAGCGCGCAGGACGCCATCGAGAACGCCACGGATGGCATGTCGCTGAGCGAAGCAGGCGATGCGGCGACCGAAGCTGCTGGTGATGCCGTGGCGGCGACCGAGGAAGCTGCGGAGGGCGCGATGGCAGCGACCGAGGAGGCTGCTGGTGATGCGATGGTAGCGACCGAGGAGGCTGCGGGCGACGCTATGGTAGCGACCGAGGAAGCTGCGGGAGACGCGATGGCGGCGACCGAGGAAGCTGCGGACGGCGCGATGACGGCGGCAGAGGAGGCTGCTGAGGGCGCGATGGCGGCGACCGAGGAGATGGCGTCAGAGGCCACCGAAGCGGCGGAAGCCACCGCCGATGCTGGCGGGGAAGCGGTTGCGGATGCCGCAGAGGTCGGCGTGGATGCCGAAGCTCCGGCTGAGGCTGTCGAGGCCGCAGAGGCTCCCGAGGCCGAGGTGACTGCAGAGGCGAGCGCCGACGCGATGGCAGAGCCGACCCCGGCCGAGTTGTTCAGCGCCGAGGGCTTCGATCTGGAAAAGGTCACCGCCTATATCCAGGACAGCGATCTGAGCGAAATCCGCAAGACCGGGATCATCGCGATGGTCGAGCAGGCGGCGTCCAATCCTGACCTTCTGAACGGCGCGCTGATCCAGGCCCGCCGGGCGCTTGGCATCGAATAAGCGCACCCTGACCGTAAACGACAAAGGGCCGCGCAATCGCGCGGCCCTTTTCATGCTCAACCGTGGCAACGGGCTAGCCGACGAAGGCCTTTTCCACAACGTACTCCGCCGGTTCGGAATTGGCGCCCTCACGCAGGCCATAGCCTTCCAGGATCGCCTTCATGTCGGTGTTCAGCCCCAGCGAGCCGCAGACCATCGCACGGTCTTCGTCGCCAGAAATCCCGTCGATCCCGAGATCGCGGAACACCGTGCCATCGCGCAGAAGGTCGGTGATGCGGCCCATCTTGGGGCTCTCTTCGCGGGTGGTGGTGGGATAGTAGACGATCTTGTCCGCGAACCCCTCGCCGATCAGCTCGGCCAGCATCTCGTCATTGCGGATGCTCTCGACCAGCTCGGCGCCATAGCGCAGTTCGGCCACGTCGCGGCAGGTGTGTGTCAGGATCACCTTGTCATAACGCTCATAGGTCTCGGGCTCACGCAACAGCGAGGCGAAGGGCGCGATGCCGGTGCCGGTGGCGAAGAACCACAGCCGCTTGCCGGGCAGCAGCGCGTCATGGACCAGCGTGCCCACCGGCTTGGGGCGCAGGATCAGCGGATCGCCCGGCTGGATGTGCTGAAGCTTCGACGTCAGCGGGCCGTCCTGCACCTTGATCGAATAGAACTCCAGCTCGTCGTCCCAGGCGGGCGAGGCGATTGAATAGGCGCGCAAGAGCGGCTTGCCGGTGTCGCCCATCAACCCGATCATCACGAATTCGCCCGACCGAAAGCGCAGGCTCGCGGGCCGGGTCACGCGGAAGCGGAACAGGCGGTCGGTGTAGTGCTCGACCTCGGTGACGGTCTGAGCGTCGGGCAGGGTCTTGACGGGTGTCGCGGCGGTGTCGGAAACGGTCATATGCTCGGTCATGTTGTCTTGCGGGCGTCATCGCCCGTCCTTGTTCTAGCGGTCGAAGTTCGGGTGCGAAAGCCCGGGGTCAGGCGCGCAGGCGCGACTGATAGTCATGGGCGCGCCAGTCGGAACGGCGAAGCCACTGATCGGCGGGCTGCCGCGCGGCCAGATCGTCGGCGATCTCGACCTCGTCAAAGCCGCAGCGGCGGGCCATCGCGTACTGGTCGGCGATGACATGACCGCTGGCGCGCAAGCGTCCATGATAGCCCATCAGCCGCAGCCGCCGGGCGATGGTAAACCCGCGCCCGTCCGAAAAGGCGGGAAACGCCACGCGGATCAGATCGAGGCTGTCCAGTAGCCCGGCCAGCGCCTCGGGGTCGGCATCGGGCGGCAGATCCACGGCTTGCGGCGCGGCGCCTGCCTGCAGGTCTTCCACGGCGAGGAAACCGCCGGTCCAGTCGTCGGGCGCAAAGCCCTCGTCGGTCACGATCACTGTCATTGCTGTCTCCTGTGGCCTCAGGCCGCGCGGCCGCGCACCATCTTGCCGTCGACGAAATGGATGCCGCATTCTTCCTTGTCGCTGCCGCGCCAGCGGCCCGCGCGCTCGTCTTCGCCATCCTTCACGGGGCTGGTGCAGGGCCAGCAGCCGATCGACGGATAGCCGCGCGACACCAGCGGATGACGCGGCAGGCGGTTGTTCACCATATACTCGCGCACGTCGTCCTTCGCCCAATGCGCCAGAGGGTTCACCTTGATGCGGATGTCCGCCTCGGATTCGAAGAATTGCAGCGCCTCGCGCGCGCCGCCCTGAAAGCGTTTGCGCCCGGTGATCCAGGCGTCATAGGGGGCAAGCGCGTTCTGCAGCGGTTCGGTCTTGCGCAGGGCGCAGCAAGCATCCGTGTCGGACTGGTGCAGCAGGCTGTCGGTGTCGCGGCGGAACACCTGTTCGCGCGCCGGACGGATCACCTGCACGTTGGTCAGGCCCAGTTTCTCGGACACGTCGCGCTGGTATTCGAGCGTTTCGGCGAACAGCATCTCGGTGTCGATGAACAGCACCGGCGTATCCGGTGCGACAACCGAGACCATGTGCAGAAGCACCACGGATTCCGCGCCGAAGGACGACACCAGCGCGGTGCGCCCGACTTCGCTGTCCGACAGCGCGCGGTCCAGAACGGCGGTCGCACCGTGGTGACGGTAGCGCGTGTTCAGCGCGGCGACCCGCCCCGGAACCGGCGCGAGGGAGGATTCAAGCGGCACGGGCCTTCTCCTTTTCCTGCGGGTAGAGGATCGCCTTAAACGGCTCTGCCCCAAGCCTGCGGTAGGCTGCGAGAAAGGTCTCGTCCGGGCTGTTGCGCAGGTCCAGATACCCGGTGATGAGGCGCTCGATGGCGGGCACGATCTCGTCGGCGGAAAAGCCGGGGCCTGCCCGCTCGCCGATGCTTGCTGTTTCGGTGCCATCACCGCCAAGCGTGATCTGGTAGTTCTCGACCCCCGCGCGGTCGAGCCCGAGGATGCCGATGTGTCCGACATGGTGGTGCCCGCAGGCGTTGATGCAGCCCGAGATCTTGATCTTGAGCGCGCCGATGTCGTGTTCCAGCTTCAACTCATCCACGCGGGTGGCGATCTCCTGCGCGATTGGGATCGAGCGGGCGGTGGCCAGAGCGCAGTAATCCATGCCGGGGCAGGCGATGATGTCGGACGCCAGCCCGATGTTGGCGGTCGCCAGACCTGCGGCCTTGAGCGCCGCGTGCACGGCGGGCAGGTGGCCCTTGGGCACATGCGGCAGGATCACGTTCTGCTCGTGGCTGATGCGCAATTCGTCGTGGCCGTAGCGTTCGGCCAGATCGGCGAGGGTGCGCATCTGGTCCGCGGTGGCATCGCCCGGCGTCGCGCCATGCGCCTTGAGCGACACCGACACGATGGCGTAGTCGGGGTTGCGGTGGGCGGCGAGGTTGGTGTCGGCAAAGCTGCGGAACAGCGGATCATTGGTGTAGGCCGCTTCGAACGGGGCGGCAGAGACCTTTGCCCATTCGGGCGCGGCGAACTGCGCCTCGATGCCCGCAAGGACCTCCTGATCGGCGCCGGTGAACTCGGGGCGCAGCTCGGCAAAGCGCGCCTCGACCATTTCGCGGATCGCCTCGATCCCGGTCTCGTGGACGGTGATCTTGATGCGCGCCTTGTACTTGTTGTCGCGGCGTCCAAGCGTGTTGTAGACGCTCAGGATCGCCTCGACGTAAGGCAGAAGATCGGCCTTGGGCAGGAAGTCGCGGACGGTCTTGCCGATCATCGGGGTGCGGCCCAGACCGCCGCCGACGATCACCTCGAACCCCGGCTCTCCGGCGTCGTTGCGCACCATGCGCAGGCCGATGTCATGCGCGCGGGTCACGGCGCGGTCGTTGGGCGAGCCGGTGATGGCGATCTTGAACTTGCGCGGCAGAAACTGGAACTCGGGGTGATCGGTCGACCACTGCCGCAGCAACTCGGCCACCGGGCGCGGGTCTTCGATCTCGTCGGCTGCGGCGCCCGCGAAATGGTCGGCGGTCACGTTGCGGATCGTGTTGCCGCTGGTCTGGATGGCGTGCATCCCGACGTCGGCCAGCGCGCTCAGCATGTCCGGCACGTCGGACAGCTTGGGCCAGTTGTACTGGATGTTCTGCCGCGTGGTAAAGTGGCCATAGCCGCGATCCCAGCGCTCGGCGATATAGGCAAGCTGGCGCATCTGCGCGCCGTTCAGCGTGCCGTAAGGGATCGCCACGCGCAGCATGTAGGCGTGCAGTTGCAGGTAAAGCCCGTTCATCAGGCGCAGCGGACGGAATTCGTCCTCGGTCAGGCTGCCGTCGATCCGGCGCTCGACTTGGCCGCGAAATTGCGCCACGCGCTCGCGGACAAAGGCGTCGTCGAATTCGGTGTAGGTATACATCGGTTGGTCCTTTGCTGCATCCGTTCCGGGTCAGGCTCGGTGCGGGGACACTTCCTGTTTGCCGTGGGCGTAGTTCGACGGGCCGGTCGCCCGGAACGTCTCGCGGAAGTGGACGGGTTCGGGGCCGTTCGGGCCGGCCTTGGCATCGGCAAGGTAGGCGCCGACGACGATGCCGGGCTGACCTTGGGCATGCAGAAGGCGCAGGTCGGCGTGGGCCTCGTCATCGATCAATTCTGCACGGTGCAATTCGCGGACCCAGACATCGTTGGACGAGAGATAGACCACGTCGCCTTCGATCAGGTCATTGGCGGTCACGACCTTGGGGGTGAAACGGCGGCTCATAGCGCAAGCTCCTGTTCGGGGGCGGTGTCGGCCAGTGCAAGCGCATCGCGTGGCGCAAGGCCAAGGAAGGTCAGCGCGGGGCCGGTGAGCCCGGCCTCGGCCAGCGCATCGGTCATCCGGGCCAGCGTCGTCGCCACGATGCGCTGGTCCGTGCGCGAGGCGTTCTCGATCACCGTCACGGGCATGTCGGGCGCGGCGCCGTGCATCATCAGACGGCCCTGGATGAACCGGGCCGACCGTTTGCCCATGTAGATCGCCGCCACGGCACCGGGCCGCGCCAGCGCGCGCCAGTCGTGTTCGGCAAAGCCTTTCATGTCGTGACCGGTGACGAACCGGATGTCCGAGTTGCGGTCGCGGCGCGTCAGGCTCTGGCCGATGGCGGCGACGGCGGCAGAGGCTGCGGTGATGCCGGGCACGATGCGCCAGTCGATGCCAGCGGCCTCGACGGCCTCGATTTCCTCGTCGAGACGTCCGTAGACCGTAGGATCGCCGGATTTCAGCCGCACGACATGCGCGCCTTGCAGGGCATGTTCGACAATCAGCGCGTCGATGTCCGATTGCCTGGCCGAGGGGCCGAAGCCTTCCTTGCCGACGTCGATCATCAGGGCCTCGCGGCGGGCGAGTTCAAGGATTTCCGGCGTCACCAGCCGGTCGTGGATCACGACATCGGCGGTATCGAGCGCCGCGCGCGCCTTCAGCGTCAGAAGCTCGGGGTCGCCGGGGCCCGCGCCCACGAAATCGACGCGGCCCGCCTTGGCCTCGGCGTTCAGGTGGCGGTCGAGCAGGCCGTGCAGGGTTGCATTCGCACCTTCCTCACCTTCAGCATCGAAGGCACGCGGGCCTTCGGCAAAGTAGTAGTCGGCCCAGAAATCGCGGCGCTTGCGGCCCATCGGCAGCGCGTCGGCGAGTGGGCGGAACGCCTTGCCGATCCGCGCAAGGATGCCGAGCGAGGACGGCAGCGCCTCTTCCAGATCGCGCTTGATCCGGCGGGCCAGCACGGGGGCCGCGCCTTCGGTTCCGATGGCGATGGTCACGGGGTCGCGGTCGACGATGGCGGGGGTGATGAACTGGCTGTCCGCAAGGTTGTCGACGATGTTCACCAGCGCGCCGTCGGCGCGGGCGAGGCGCGCCACGCGCGCATCCTCGGCAGCATCGTCATTGGCGGCATAGAACAACGCGGCGCAGAGCGCATCGCCGTGGTCCAGCGCGCGCGGGATCAGCGTCACACGGCCTTCAGCGGCAAGGCGTACAAGGTCGGCCTCGGGCTGCGGGGCGAAGACGGTCACGCGGGCCTCGGTCTTGAGGATCAGGCGCAGCTTGGCCAGCGCGGTCTCGCCGCCGCCCGAAACGACGACGCGGCGGCCCGCAAGGTCGAGGAAGATGGGAAAGTGCTGCATGGCGTGTCCTTCTCGCTTGTGCAGCAATATAGAACTTTGTCCTGTTTTCTCGCTACCTCCTGCGATAAACAAGAACATATGTTCCACGAGAATGAGGGATCGGAACGCATGTCCCAGATAGACGCGCCAGAGGACAAGGCTGTTCGCCTGGATGCCATGGACCGCAAAATTCTGGCCGAGCTGCAGCGTGATGCCAGCCAGTCGCTGGACGAGATCGCGGGGCGGATCGGCTCATCCAAGACGCCGGTATGGAACCGCATCCGCAAGCTGCGCGAGGCCGGGGTGATCGGCCAGCAGACGGTGATTCTGGACCCCGAAAAGCTGGGCTTCGACGCCTGCTTTTTCGTGCTGGTGCGCACGTCCGAGCACGAGGCCGAGTGGCAGCAGAAGTTCCTCGCAGCCCTGCGCGCGCGTCCCGAAGTGCTGGAAGCGCACCGGCTGGCGGGCGAGATCGACTATATCCTGAAGGTGCGCGTTGCCAACGCCCGCGCCTACGACGCCTTCTATCAGGCGCTGATTTCCGAGGTGAAGATCTTCAACGTCACCGCGCTGCTGTCGATGGAAGAGATCAAGTCGACGACGATGCTTCCGCTTTAGCGCTGACCAGAAGCCTCTCCAGCCCGTGGAAATGGTAGACGTCGGCATAGCGGGGCGGGGCGGTAAGCGACAGGTCCGGAAGGCGCTCGAACAGAACCCGCAGGCCGATCTGCAATTCAAGCCGCGCCAGCGGCGCGCCGACGCAGAAATGGATGCCCGCTCCGAAGGCCGCGTTGGCCCGCAAGGGGCGGGCCGGATCGAAGCGGTCCGGGGTCGGAAAGGCGGCCGGATCGCGGTTCGCGGCGCCCAGCAGGCAGGCGATGCTGTCGCCGCGTTTCAGGTCGCAGCCGAACAGGGTCACGTCCTCATAGGCCGTGCGTGTGAACATGTGCAGCGGCGGGTCGAAGCGCAGGATTTCCTCGACCGTTCCCTCGATCCGGCCCGGGGAGAGCCGGTCCTGCGCGCCATGCTCCAGAACCGCCTTCACGCCATTGCCAAGGGTGTGCACCGTCGCCTCGTGGCCCGCGTTCAGCAGCAGGATGCAGGTGGTGATCAACTCGTCCGTGGTCAGGCGCGCGCCATCTTCCTCGGCGGCGATCAGGTTGGTGATGAGATCATCGGCGGGCGCGCTGCGCCGCGTTTCGACATAGCCGCGCAAGAAGTCCGCAAAATCGCGCGCGGCGGTGCTGGCCGCGTCTTCCATCGCGCGGGTGCGGCGGGCCTGATACATGCCGACCATCGCGTTCGACCATGCCAGAAGCTGCGCCGACATGTCTTCCGGCACGCCCAGCAGGCGGGCGATGACGATGACCGGCAGGCGCTGGGCATAGTGCGGCAACAGATCGATCTCGCCGCGCGGCATCTCGTCGATCAGGCGGTGGCACAGCACCTCGATCTCGGGCGCCAGCGCCGCGATCCGGCGCGAGGTGAAGGCGCGCAGCACCAGCCCGCGCAGGCGTGTGTGGCGGGGCGGCTCCAGTTCCAGCATGGAATGCGCCTCGACCGCGTAGAACGGGGCAAGGTGATCGGGCACCGCCATCGGCTCCACCGGCTCGCGCCCCAATCGGCGGTCACGCAGGATCGCGTTCACCGCCTCGGCGCTGACGGCGCAGGGCAGGGCGTAGTCGTCCCACCAGACCACATCGCCGAAGCTGCGGGCGCGGGCGTAGAACGGATAAGGGTCCTGCTCGAAGGCGGGATCGGTCGGGGACTGGGACAGGTGCTGCATGGGCGCGAAAGGAGCGCAGCACGCTGGCGTTTGCAAGCGGCGCTTTCTACACTGCACGCCCATGATGAGTGCGTTTTCCAGACGATCCGCCCGGGTCGCAGGGTTCCTGATCGCCGCTGCGCTGTTCGCGGCGGGTGTCTGGTGGTTCGCGTTCACCGCCGCGCTCGACCAGCTCGAGGAACGCGGGCGCGCCGACCTGGCGCTGGCGTCCGACCGGGTGAGTGGGCAGTTGCAGCGGTTCCGCGAGCTGGCCGTGCTCTTGTCGGATCACCCCGCGCTGGTGCCGCTGGTGACGACGGGCGAGGGCGATCTTGATGTCGCCCGCGCGACGCTGACCGAGACCGCCGACAAGACCGGATCGCTGCGCATCCGGCTGATCGACCATTCCGGGCGCATCCTTGTGGCGACCGACCGCGCTGCGGGGGGCACTGTCGCCGGGCGCCCCGATTTCGAGCGGGCGATGGACGGCGGTCTTGGGTCGGACCACCGGGTCGATCCTGATACGGGCCGCAGGCTCTATACCTTCGCCTCGCCGGTATTCGGGCCGGGGGGGCCGGTCGAGGGTGTGGTGACGGTCACGCTTGATACGGTCGGGCTGGAATGGAACTGGCCCGCCGATCCCTCGACGGTGTATTTCAGCGACGATCTGGGCGTGGTGTTCGTGTCGAACCGGTCGGACCTGATCCTGACGGTGCGCGATCCCGACCGGCGCGATGCGGCGCGCAGCACGCTGTATTCCGGCATCGGTCTGGCACCGTTCCCGGACTTTTCGGCGGCGCTGGTGTCGGGGCATGACCTGTGGTCGGTCGATGGCGGGCGCTACCTGCCGCGCCGGGCGCTGCACCTGACCCAGCCGCTGCCGGTGATCGGCCTGACCGGAGAGATCCTTCTGGACCTGACGCCCGCGATCAACCTCGCCAACCTGCAGGCGCTTGTCGCCGCCGCGCTGTGCCTGGCCTTCGGCGCGCTTCTCTATCTCGCCACGGAACGCCGCCGCGTTCTGGCCGAGCAACTGGCCGCCGAGGCGGCGCTGAATGCCGAGCTCGAGGCGCGGGTGGCCGAGCGCACGCAGGCGCTGTCCGAGGCCAACACCGACTTGCGCCGCGAAGTGGGCGAGAGGATCGAGGCCGAGACCGCGCTGAAGAAGGCGCAGGCGGATCTGGTGCAGGCGGGCAAACTGTCGGCGCTGGGGCAGATGTCTGCGGGGATCAGCCATGAATTGAACCAGCCGCTGATGGCGATCCGGTCCTTCGCGGAAAACGCCGGGATGCTGATCGACCGCGGCAAGCCCGAGGTCGCGCGCGACAACCTTGCCCGCATCAGCGAACTGGCGCGCCGCATGGGCCGGATCATCAAGAACCTGCGCGCCTTTGCCCGGCAGGAGGTGGCAGAGGTCGCGGACGTCGATCTTGGCGAAGTGGTGGATGCGGCGCTGGAGATCATGATGCCGAAAGTCGAGCAGGCGGGGGCCCGCGTCGATTGGGTGCGCCCCGGCGGTGCGGTGATGGTGCGCGGCGGCGAGGTGCGCCTGCAGCAGGTGGTGATGAACCTGGTGTCCAACGCGGTCGATGCGATGGAAGGCACCGGCGGGCGCCGGATCGCCATTCACATCGAGGAGCAGGCGGCGCGCACCTGCCTGTTCGTGCGCGACAGCGGTCCCGGCATCGCTGATCCCGACCGCATCTTCGATCCGTTCTATTCCACAAAGGAGGTCGGCCACGCCGAGGGCATGGGGCTGGGCCTGTCGATCAGCTATGGCCTGGTGCAAAGCTTCGGCGGCGCGATCCGGGGGCGCAACCGGCCAGAGGGCGGCGCTGAATTCGTGGTGGAACTCGACCGCGCGGCACTGGAGCGCGCGGCGTGACACGGCAAGTTCTGGTGGTCGATGATGACCGCGCAGTGCGCGAGGCGCTGGGCCAGTCGCTGGAACTGGCGGACCTCAAGCCGGTGCTGGCAGGCAGCTACATCGAGGCCAAGGACCATATCTCGGCCAGCTTTGCGGGCGTGGTGCTGTCGGATATCCGGATGCCGGGCAAGGACGGCTTTGCGCTCTTGGACTACGTGCAGGAGATCGACGCCGATCTGCCGGTGATCCTGCTGACGGGCGAGGGCGACATCCCGATGGCGGTGCGCGGCATCTCGGCGGGCGCCTTCGATTTCCTCGAAAAGCCCTGCGCGCCGCAGGATCTGCTGACGGTGGTGGAAAAGGCGCTGCGCACCCGCGATCTGGTGCTGGAGAACCGTGCGCTCAAGCGGGAACTGGCGGCGGGGGATGCGGCGGCGCGGTTGCTGTATGGCCGATCGACGCAGGCCGAGCGGATGCGCGAGAGGGTGCGCGCGGTCGCGCGGACCAGCGCCGAGGTGCTGATCACCGGCGAGCCGGGCAGCGGCACGTCCAAGGTGGCCGAGGTCATCCACCTGCTGTCCGGCGCGGCGCAGCGCCCGTTCCAGAAACTTGCCGCCGGATCGCTGACGCCCGAGGCGCTGGCGGCCGCCTTCGAGGAGGCGCGGGGCGGCACGCTGTTCCTCGACGAGATCGCGGCGCTGAGCCCTGTGGTGCAGCTGGCTGCCGTCGACCTGCTGGAAGCAAACGCAGGCGCGCGGGTGATCGCGGGCACCTACCGCGATCTGGACGACGAGGTGCGGACCGGGCGCTTCAATCCTGACCTGTTCTACAAGCTGGACGTGATGCGGGTGCGCATCCCGCCGCTGCGCGAGCGCAAGGACGACATCCCGATCCTGTTCCGCCAGTATGTCGCCAACGCCTGCGAACAGGCCGCGATCGCGATGCCCGAGATCCCGTCCGAGATGAACGCGCGCCTGATGGCGCAGGACTGGCCCGGCAATGCCCGCGCGCTGATGAACGCCGCGATGCGCTTTGCCCTTGGCATGGGAGAGCGTGAGGACACCGGCGAGATGGGGCTGACCGACCAGCTGGCGCAGGTGGAACGCTCACTTCTGATCGACGCGCTGCGGCGCAACGCGGGAAACGCGACCGAAGCGTCCCGCCAGCTCAAGTTGCCGCGCAAGACCTTCTACGACAAGCTGGCGCGCCACGCGCTTCGCCCGGAGGATTATCGCTGAGTCTGTGTGCGGTTTTCCGCACAGTGAGCGCAAACGCCTGTGCGGCTTTCCGCGCATAGCTGCATTGCAGCATTTGCATGGCTCCGAGCGCCGTTGCGTAAGCCTCTGGCCCGGATAGAGAAAATCATCCCCGCTCACGACCGCACACAATCTATTGCGCAGCGCCCTTCCGAGGCGTCTTGTCGCTCAGCATTCCCGCACCGCGGGACGCTTTCCATGACCACAGTCTTCGGGAGGAGGACACCATGAAACTCATGACCACCGCAGCCACCGCAATCGCACTGGTGCTTGGCGCATCGGCCGCAAGCGCCGCTTGCGACGACGGCGAGATCGTCGTCAAGTTCGCTCACGTCGTGAACGAGCAGGGCCACCCCAAGGGCATCGCGGCCAACATGCTGCGTGACCGCGTCGATGCCGAGATGAACGGCACCATGTGCATGGAGGTCTTCCCGAACTCCACGCTCTACAACGACGACCAGGTTCTCGAGGCGATGCTGCAGGGCGACGTCCAGCTTGCCGCTCCGTCGCTGTCCAAGTTCGAGACTTTCACCAAGGTCTTCCGCATCTTCGACCTTCCCTTCATGTTCAAGAACATCGCCGCTGTCGACGCGTTCCAGACCTCTGAAACCGGCGAGGCGATGAAGGACTCGATGCAGCGCCGCGGCCTTCAGGGTCTTCAGTTCTGGCACAACGGCATGAAGCAGTTCTCGGCCAACAAGCCGCTCATCATGCCCGAAGATGCCGCCGGCCTGAAGTTCCGCGTGCAGCCGTCCGACGTGCTGGTCGCGCAGATGGAGGCGCTGGACGCGTCGCCGCAGCCGATGGCCTTCTCGGAAGTATACGGTGCGCTGCAGCAGGGCGTCGTGGACGGGCAAGAGAACACCTGGTCGAACATCTACGGCCAGAAGTTCTTTGAAGTGCAGGACGGCTCGACCGAAACCAACCACGGCGTGATCGACTATCTCGTCGTGACCTCGGTCGATTTCCTCGACAGCCTTGATCCGGCGGTTCGGGACCAGTTCCTGACCATCCTCGAGGAAGTCACGCTCGAGCGGAACGCGGCCGTCGATCAGGTCGACGCCGAAGCGCGCGAGGCGATCCTCGCCACCGGTGCGGAGATCCGCGAGCTGACGCCCGAGCAGCGTCAGGCCTGGGTCGACGTGATGCTGCCCGTCTGGGACCAGTTCGAAGCCGATGTCGGCTCCGACAACATCGCCGCCGCACAGGACATCAACGCCTCGATGTAAGGCGCTGACCTGACCGTTCGGCAGGCCCGGCCACCCGCGCCGGGCCTGCCACCCCAAGCCCACCGCGCATTCCACGCGATCCCCTTTTTGCAGGAGGAGACGGCCATGAGCGGCCAGTCCGGCTATCGTGCCCGCACCAAACTTGGCCACTGGATCAATGAGATCGAGGAAACCGTCATCGCGCTTCTTCTGGGCCTGATGACGCTGGTGACCTTCGTGAACGTGGTCCTGCGCTACGGCTTCAACCAGTCCCTGATCTGGGGGCTTGAAGTCACTCTGATCCTGTTCGCCTGGCTGGTACTGTTCGGCATCGCCTACGGTTTCAAGGTGACAGCGCACTTGGGCGTCGATGCGCTCATTAACATCATTCCCAGTCGGCCAAGGCGAATGCTGTCGCTGCTGGCTGCGGCGGTCTGTCTTGTCTATGCGCTTTTGCTGCTCAAGGGCGCCTGGGATTACTGGGCTCCCTTCGCCGCGCTGCAGCCCACCGACGGTCGCTGGCTGCCGACCGGCTTTGCCGAAGGTGTGCGCGACCGGGCGTTCTACACGACCGACCAGGTGCCTATGCTGGGCATGTTCCGCTGGCTCGAGGATCTCATCAACTACGGCGACGAGTATGAAAAGCTGCCCCGCGTCATTCCCTACGCGATGCTGCCCTTCGCCTGCGCGATGATCGTCTTCCGTCTGGTCGAGGCCACCATCGGCCTCATCAAGGGCGAGCGGGAAAGCCTGATCGTCAGCCATGAAGCCGAAGACGCCGTCGCGGATGCCGCGGCCCTCAACAAGGACTGACCGACATGGAAGTCGCAATTCTCTTTGCCATGGTCGTGGGCCTGCTGTTGATCGGCGTGCCGATCGCGGTGTCGCTCGGCCTGTCGTCGATGATCTTCCTGCTTGTCCTGTCGGACACCTCGCTCGCGTCGATTGCGCAGTCGATGTACCAGGCGATGGCGGGGCACTATACGCTTCTGGCGATCCCGTTCTTCATCCTCGCCTCGTCGTTCATGTCGACGGGCGGCGTGGCACGGCGGATCATCCGGTTCTCGATTGCCCTTGTTGGCCATCTGCCGGGCGGGCTTGCCATCGCGGGCGTCTTCGCCTGCATGCTGTTCGCTGCGCTGTCAGGCTCTTCGCCCGCCACGGTGGTCGCCATCGGGTCCATCGTGATCGCGGGGATGCGGCAGGTCGGCTATACCCGCGATTTCGCGGCGGGCGTGATCTGCAACGCAGGGACGCTCGGCATCCTGATCCCGCCGTCCATCGTGATGGTCGTCTACGCCTCGGCCACCGACGTGTCGGTGGGGCGGATGTTCCTGGCGGGCGTGATCCCCGGCATCCTCGCGGGCGTCATGCTGATGTCGGCGATCTACATCATCGCCAAGCTGCGCAATCTGCCCAAGGGTGACTGGCAAGGCTGGGGCGAGATCCTTGCCTCGGGGCGCGATGCCGCCTGGGGCCTGTTCCTGATCGTCATCATCCTTGGCGGCATCTACGGCGGCGTGTTCACCCCGACCGAGGCGGCGGCGGTGGCGGCGGTCTATGCCTTCCTGATCGCCAACTTCGTCTACCGCGACATGGGGCCACTTGCCGCCACCAACCAGGTGCCGCAGTCGTCCGACTACACCCGGCCTGCAGAGGGGAGCCTGTCGGCCGCCGCAGCGCCGGGCGGTAACGCGAGCCTGTTGCAGCGCCCATGGGTGCTGGTCACGGCCTTCTTCCACCGCGACACCAAGGCGACGCTGATGGATGCGGGCAAGCTGACCATCATGCTGATGTTCATCATCGCCAACGCGCTGATCCTGAAGCATGTGCTGACCGACGAGCAGATTCCGCAGCGGATCGCGGCCTCGATGCTGGACGCGGGCTTTGGCCCGGTGATGTTCCTGATCGTGGTGAACGTGATCCTGCTGATCGGCGGCCAGTTCATGGAGCCCTCGGGCCTGATCGTGATCGTCGCGCCGCTGGTGTTCCCGATCGCGATCCAGCTTGGCATCGACCCGATTCACCTTGGCATCATCATGGTGGTGAACATGGAGATCGGAATGATCACACCGCCGGTGGGCCTCAACCTGTTCGTGACCTCGGGCGTGGCGGGCATGTCGATGATGGGCGTCGTGCGCGCGGCGCTGCCGTTCCTCGGCATCCTGTTCATCTTCCTGATCATGGTCACCTACATCCCGTGGCTGTCGACATGGTTGCCGACGACCTTCATGGGGCCGGAACTTATCACGCGGTAGCGCGGCTGAACTGGACAAATCCAAAGGCGGCGTCCCCAATCCGGGACGTCGCCTTTGTCATGCCGGGGAGTGCGTATTTGGACAAAGAAGAAGCCGAAAATTCTATTCAAACTTTTCGTTTCTTCTTTGAAAAAATACGCAAGAGCGCGGTCTCAGCCCTCGCTGCGCCCGCGTTTCTCGAACCGGGGCAGCATGGCCGAGAAATCCATGCCCTTGCCGTCTTCTGCCTCGACGAACCGCTCGTAGAGCGCCATCGCGGCAGCGCCCATTGGCGTATCGGCGTCGGCGCTGGTCGCGGCCTGCTGCGAGAGGCGCAGATCCTTGAGCATCAGGTCTGCGGCGAAGCCGGGCTTGTAGCCGTTGTCGGACGGCGACTTCGGGCCGATGCCGGGCGCAGGGCAATAGGCGTTCATGCTCCACGAGTAGCCCGACGAGGTGGACACCACGTCGAACATCGCCTGCCGGTCGAGGCCCAGCTTGTCGGCAAGGGCAAAAGCCTCGCAGGTGGCGATCATGGTCACGCCAAGGATCATGTTGTTGCAGATCTTCGCCGCCTGCCCGTTGCCCGAGGCGCCGCAATGCACCGCCTTCTGGCCCATGATGTCGAACAGCGGCGCGGCCTTGGTGAAGGCCTCTTCGCTGCCGCCGACCATGAAGGTCAGGGTGCCCGCCGTCGCGCCGCCGATCCCGCCCGAGACGGGGGCGTCGAGCGGCAGCAGGCCCGCCGCGCTGGCCTGTTCTGCGGCGGCGCGGGCGCTGTCCACGTCCACCGTCGAGCAATCGAGGAAGATCGCGCCGGGACGCATCGCGGGGATCAACTCGTCCGCGACGCTGCGCAGGATCTGGCCATTCGGCAGCATTGTGATGACGGCATCCGCGCCCGTCGCAGCCTCGGGTCCGGTGGCCGCCCGCCCGAAGGCGTCGGTGGTCACGCCCGCGACGTCGAAGCCGGTCACCTCATGGCCCGCCTTCGCAAGGTTCGTGGCCATGGGCAGGCCCATGTTTCCAAGTCCGATGAATGCGACTTTCATGGCATATTCTCCCAGTTCAGGTCGTTGTCGCCAAGCGGCGCCAGCATCGCCGCGACATCCGCATCGGCCACATCGCCGGGCGCGGCGTGCTGCCAGCGCGGTGTGCGGTCCTTGTCGATGATCTGGGCGCGCACGCCCTCGAGGAAGTCCCCGGTCTCGATGGCGCGCCATGTCGCGCGGTATTCGTTCGTAAGCGCGTGGCGGATCGAGGTGGTGTCTTCGGCGGCGCGGGCGATCAGCGTGCGGGTGGCCGCCATCGACAGTGGCGAGTTGCGCTGCAGCGCCTTGAGGGCAGGAGCGGCGAGCGGGTGGTCTTCGGTCGCCAGCAGGGCGATCGCCTCGGCCACGGGACGGTCGAAATGCGCGTCGATCCAGCTTTGCGCCTCGGCAAGGCGGCTGTCACCATCCGGTGCGGCGGCATCCTGTAGAAGCGCGGTGTCTCCAGCCTCGGACAGGCGCGCGATGAGGTCCGGCCAGCGGTCTTCGGGGATGCGGAAATCGGCGAAGCCTGCGTGGATCGCATCGGCTGCGTCCATCCGGTGACCCGTCAGGCCCAGGAAGGTGCCGATCCGCCCCGGTGCGCGCGCCAGCAGCAGCGTGCCGCCCACATCGGGTATAAGGCCGATGCCGCATTCGGGCATGGCGACCTGGCTCGTGTCGCCCACAACGCGGTGCGAGGCGTGGCCGCCAAGCCCCACGCCGCCGCCCATGACGAAGCCTTGCAGGAAGGCGGCGATGGGCTTGGGGTATTCGAAGATCTTGGCGTTGAGGCGATATTCCTCGCGCCAGAAGTTCCGCGCGGTGGCGAAATCCCCAGCCTTTCCGGCATGATACATCGCCGCGATGTCGCCGCCGGCGCAGAACGCCTTTTCGCCTTCCGCGTCCATGATGACGATCCGGATGGCGGGATCGTCGCGCCACGCATCCAGCGCGGCCTCGATCTCGAGGCACATCGGGTGCGACAGGGCGTTCAGCGACTTGGGACGGTTCAGGGTGATCCGGCCAGCGGCGCCTTCGGTGCGAATGAGGACGTCGGTCATGCCCGCTCCGCGATCATCTGGCGGCTGACGATCAGGCGCATGATCTCGTTGGTGCCTTCGAGGATCTGGTGGACGCGCAGGTCGCGCACGATCTTCTCGATGCCGTAGTCGGCAAGATAGCCGTAGCCGCCATGCAGTTGCAGGCACTGGTCGGCGATGCGCGATCCGGCCTCGGTCACGAATTTCTTGGCCATCGCGCAGAACTTGGTCGCATCCGGCGCGCCGGTATCGAGCTTCCACGCGGCCTGGCGCAGGAAGGTACGGGCGGCCTGCAATTCGATCTCCATCTCGGCAAGGCGGAACTGCAGCGCCTGGAACTCGGTCAGGGATTTGCCGAACGCCTTGCGCTCGGTCATGTAGTCCATCGTCGCGTCCAGCGCGGCCTGCGCGGGGCCGAGCGAGCAGGCGGCGATGTTCAGGCGTCCACCGTCAAGCCCCGCCATGGCATAGGAAAACCCGCGCCCTTCCTCGCCGATCAGGTTGGCGGCGGGCACCTTGCAATCGTCGAACTGCACTTGCCGCGTGGGTTGCGACCGCCAGCCCATCTTGTCCTCGAGCCCGCCAAAGGACAGGCCCGGCGTGCCGTCCTCGACGATCACGGTCGAGATGCCCTTGGGGCCATCCTCGCCGGTGCGGACCATCGTGACATAGGCGTCCGAGTATCCGCCGCCCGAGATGAACGCCTTGGTGCCGTTCAGGGTATAGCCGTCGTTCGTGCGGGTGGCGCGGGTCTTCAGAGAGGCGGCGTCCGAACCCGCTCCGGGTTCTGTCAGGCAGTATGACAGGACGGTCTGCATCGACGCGGCGCGGGGGAGCCATTCGGCCTTGACCTCGGCGCTGGCGAACTTGTCGATCATCGCCGCGCACATGTTGTGGATCGACAGGAAGGCGGCGACAGAAGCGCAAGAGCGCGACAGCGCCTCGAACACCAGCGTGGCGTCCAGCCGCGACAGGCCCGATCCGCCCGCATCTTCCGATACGTAAAGCGCGCCGAAGCCCAGTTCGGCGAGTTTGGGCCACAGATCCTTGGGGATGGTGCCGGCCGCTTCCCAGTCGCGGGCGTGCGGGGCGATCTGATCCTCTCCGAAGGCGCGGGCCATGTCGACGATGGCCGTCTGTTCCTCGGTCAGTGCGAAATCCATGCCAGTCCTCCCAAGACCGCAGAATTGAACGTGCGTTCTTTTTCTGCCCCGAGACTGGGAATTGCAACCGGAAAGCCAGGCGATCTGCGCAGCAAGAGACCCCGAGGATGTGCCTCGGGGTCCTCGCAATGCCCGTGGATTCGGCAGACGATCAGATGACGCGAACCTGCGCGCCGACGGGCACCAGTGCGAACAGCTCTTCGATCTGTTCGTTGAACAGGCCGATGCAGCCCGAGGATGACTGCCGCCCGATCTTGCGGGTGTCGTGTGTCCCGTGGATCAGGTAGGCGGGCCAGCTGAGATACAGGGCGTGGGTGCCAAGCGGGTTGTCCGGGCCGGGCGGCATGTAGTCGGGCAGGGTGGGATCGCGTTCCTTCATCGACGCGGTCGGCGTCCAGTCGGGCCCTTCGCGCTTGCGCACGATCTCGGTGTAGCCGCGCTTGGTCAGTTCTTCGGTCAGGGGCACGCTGGTGGGATACAGCCGGTAATCCTCGGCGTCCTTGGACCAGTAGTGCAGGGCGCGGCTGCGGGTGTCGGCCACTAGCGTGACCCGGTCGACGTTGTCGAAGTGGTCGCGCCAGTCCTGCCGGATGAAGGCCGAGGTGTTGTTGCGCGCGAACTCGGGGCGATCCGGCTCGACGAACTGCGCGCGCAGGACGGTCGGGGCGGCGAGGAAGGCTGCGCCAGAGATCAGCGCGGCGCGTCGGTTCAGTCGGGACATGGGGGCCTCTGTCTGCTCGGTGTCAGGTCGGTAAGTTTGGCGGCAAACTCTGCCCCCAACGCCTTCAAGTCCAGTGAGGACGCACTTCACATATTCAATAGTTTGTGAGTGTCCGGCGCCGTTTGTGACAAGCCTTGTCGGCGATCGAGCGGAAGCGTAACGCTCGCATTGGCGCATCGCGGGGGTCTTTTGCCGTCCTGTCGGCGCGGCACGACAGGTTCATGGATTGACGACGACGCTGGACTGCACGGCGTGCGGGGCTTGCTGCTTTGGCGGCCACGACGCCTATATCGCGTTACTGCCGCAGGACCGGGACCGCGCGATCCCGGCGGACACCACAACCGAAATCGACGGACGCCGCTACATGCGGATGGACTGCGGACATTGCGCGCAGTTGGGCGTGTCGGCTGCGGGCGAAATGCTGTGCGCGATCTACGAGAACCGGCCAGAAGCGTGCCGGGCGTTTCGCGCGGGCAGCTTCGAATGCCACAAGGCTCGGCAGAGGCGCGGAGCCGAGGCGGCTGCGCTTCAGGCGTTCGGCATGCGAACGGAAACCGGCCCCGCTGCGGGTGCAGCGGGGCCGGTGATCGATGTGCCGATACTGGTGGCAGCGGACGTGCCTGTTCAGGTCATTCCATCGCCTTGAACGCGAATTCGCCGCCGTCCTTGATGCCCGAGAACCAGCGCGCGGTGACGGTCTTGGTCTTGGTGTAGAAGCGGAAGGCGTCGGGGCCGTACTGGTTCAGGTCGCCGAAGGCCGATTTCTTCCAGCCGCCGAAGGTGTGGTAGGACAGCGGCACCGGGATCGGGAAGTTGATGCCCACCATGCCCACGTTGACACGGTGCGCGAAGTCGCGCGCGGTGTCGCCGTCGGCGGTGAAGATCGCGGTGCCGTTGCCGTATTCGTTGTCCATCGTCAGCTTCAGCGCTTCCTCGTAGCTGTTCGCGCGCACCTGCGTCAGGACCGGGCCGAAGATTTCCTGCTTGTAGATGTCCATGTCCGGCGTCGCGCGGTCAAAGAACGACGGTCCGACGAAATAGCCGTTCTCGTAGCCTTGCAGCGAGAAGCCGCGCCCGTCGACGACCAGTTCCGCGCCCTGCTCGACGCCCGAGTTGATGAGGCTCAGGATGCGTTCTTTGGACTGCGCGGTGATGACGGGGCCGTAGTCCACGTCATTGCCCGCCGTGTAGGGGCCGACCTTCAGCTTTTCGATGCGCGGCACAAGACGTTCGACCAGCGCGTCGGCGGTTTTCTCGCCGACCGGCACCGCGACCGAGATCGCCATGCAGCGTTCGCCCGCAGCGCCGAAACCGGCACCGACCAGCGCATCCGCCGCCTTGTCGAGATCGGCGTCGGGCATGATGATCATGTGGTTCTTGGCGCCGCCGAAGCACTGGGCGCGCTTGCCGTTGGAGCAGGCACGGCCATAGATATATTGAGCGATCGGGGTCGAGCCGACAAAGCCCACGGCCTGCACCGTCTCGTTGTCGAGGATCGCGTCGACGGCTTCCTTGTCGCCGTTGACGACCTGCAACACGCCGTCGGGCAGACCCGCCTCCTTGAGCAGTTCCGCAAGGCGCAGCGCGGTCGAGGGGCAGCGCTCGGACGGCTTGAGGATCATCGCGTTGCCGCAGGTGAGGGCGGGGCCCATCTTCCACAGGGGGATCATTGCGGGGAAGTTGAAGGGCGTGATGCCTGCCACGACGCCCAGCGGCTGGCGCATCGAATAAAGGTCGATGCCGGGGCCGCCGTCGTCGGTGAACTCGCCCTTCAGCAGCGCCGGGCCGCCCATGCAGACCTCGATCACCTCAAGCCCGCGCTGCACGTCGCCGCGCCCGTCGGGCAAGGTCTTGCCATGCTCGCGGCTGACCAGTTCGGCCAGCTCGTCCATGTGTTTGTTGATAAGCGCGCCGAAGGCCATCATCACCCGCGCGCGGCGCTGCGGGTTGGTGTTGCCCCAGGCGACCTGCGCTTCGGCGGCCTTGGCGACGGCGACGTCCATTTCTGCGGGGGTGGCCAGCGGGACGCGGGCCTGCACTTCGCCGGTGGCGGGGTTCATCACGTCCGAGAAACGGCCCGAGGTGCCTTTGACGTGTTCGCCGTTGATCCAGTGGGTCAGCTCTTGCATGGGGTCCTCCCGGGACAATTATGCGCGGATTCCGTTGGTCGCCTGTTTAGCCTTGCGCAATTCCCCTGAAAAGGCGCAGTTTTTCAAAACTGTTTTGCAATAATGCAAAGGCTAACGGCGATGGACATGCATTGGGACGATCTGAGGGTGTTTCTTGCGGTGGCGCGGGGTGACAGCCTGTCGGCGGCGGGGCGCGTGTTGCGGCTGGACCCGGCGACTGTGGGTCGGCGCGTCGCGCGGCTGGAAGAGGCGATCGGCGCGCCGCTGTTCGCCAAGTCGCCGCAGGGCTACGCGCTCACCGGCGACGGGCAACGCCTGCTGGACCATGCCGAGCGTGCCGAGGCTGCGGTGAACGGGGCCACTGCCGATCTTGGCGGGCAGGCGGGGCGGTTGACGGGGCTGATCCGCATTGGCGCGCCCGATGGCTGCGCCAACTACCTGTTGCCGCAGGTCAGCGCCGCCATCGCCGCCGAGAACCCCGGACTCGAAATCCAGATCGTCGCTCTGCCGCGCGTGTTCAACCTGTCCAAGCGCGAGGCGGACATGGCCATTGCGGTCTCGGCGCCCGAGACGGGGCGGCTGACGGTGCAGAAGATCACCGACTACCGCCTGCATCTGGCGGCGTCGCGTGATTATTTGGCGGGCGCCCCGGCGATCCGGGCGCGCGCCGACCTGAACGCGCATCCGGTCGTCGGCTACATCCCCGACATGATCTTCGATCCCGAACTCGACTACCTGGCCGAGATCGGGGCCGAGCGGGTGGCGATGGCCTCCAATTCCGTGTCGGTGCAGCTTGGCCTCTTGCGGGCGGGCGCCGGGGTGGGGATCGTCCACGATTTCGCGCTTCCCTTCGCGCCCGAGGTCGAGACGATCCTGACCGGCGAGATCGCGCTGACCCGGGCCTTCTATCTTATCCGCCATGCCGACGACAGGAAGGTCGACCGTCTGAACCGCTTTGCGCAGGCGCTGGCCGAGGGGCTTCGGCGAGAAGTTGCGCGGCTGGAGTCCCGGAAAACTTGACAGAATGTCGCAGCGCGCCGACCCTTTGCCGACACAGAGGAGGAATGTGCATGCTGGTCCATCAGATCCTGAAGGCGAAGTCGGATGACGGCGTGGTGACGGTGCGCCCCGACATGTCCATCGACGACGCGATCAAGCTGCTGTCCGAACGCCGGATCGGCGCGGTGATCGTCACGCAGGACGACAAGACCCCGCTTGGCATCCTGTCCGAGCGTGACGTCGTCCGCGAGATGGGGCGCCGGGGCACCGCCTGCCTGACCGACACGGTCGGCGACATGATGACGAAGGATCTTGTCGGCTGCTCGCGTCACGATACCGCCGACGCGGTGCTGACCCGGATGACGGATGGCCGGTTCCGTCACATGCCGGTGCTCGAAGATGGCGAGATGGTCGGCCTGATCTCGATCGGCGACGTGGTGAAGGCGCGGCTGGCCGAGTTGTCGATGGAGAAAAGCGCCCTTGAAGGGATGATCATGGGGCACTGACTTCGGCAGGACCCTCGGGTAGACGTCTGATGCGACATGGTTCGGCGACGGACGGCGCCCGACGGAGATTGCGATGCCCACCCATGATCTGACCACGCTCTTGCGCGAGTTCATCACGCTTTTCGTGGTGATCGATCCCATTGGGACGCTTCCGGTCTATTTCTTCGCCACCCGGCGGGTGCCACCCGAATATCATGCCCGGATTGCAATCCGGGCAGTCGCCGTGGCGACGGTCGTTCTGTTGCTGTTCCTCGTTGCAGGGCAATTCGTGCTGGAAGCGCTCGGGCTGCGGTTTGGCTCATTCCAGATTGCGGGCGGCGTGGTCCTGTTCCTATTTGCCCTGACGATGATCTTTGGCGAAGGCAAGGCCGAGCGCGAGATCGAGCAGGCCGGACGGGATCACATGTCAGGGGCGGTGTTCCCGCTGGCGATGCCCTCTATCGCGTCGCCGGGTGCGATGCTGGCGGTGGTGGTGCTGACGGACAACCACCGCAATTCCGTCCCTGACCAGATCGTCACGGCAGCGGTTCTGCTGTCGATCCTGGCGCTGACGCTTGGCCTTTTGTTGCTGGCGGGGCGGTTGAAGCGGATTCTGGGCAACACCGGCGCCAACGTGGTCAGCCGGATCATGGGGATCGTTCTTGCCACCGTCGCCGTGGACGCGGTCCTTGGCGGTCTGCAAGCCGTCGGCGCGCTGGACCTCGATGCGCCCGGCGCGGTGATCTCTTCGCCGGATTGACCAGGGGCCAAGCGGGTTGCAATCGGGAGCGCAATAATGTTGCTTGCGTCCCAAATCGCACGGAGGGACTGCGATGCGGATCGGACTTTACCCCGGCACCTTCGACCCGGTCACTCTGGGACATATCGACATCATCCAGCGGGCCGCGATGCTTGTGGACAGGCTGGTGATCGGCATCGCCATAAACCGCGACAAGTCGCCGTTGTTCTCGCTCGAGGAACGGGTCGAGATGATCGAGGCCGAGGTCGGCGTGCTGTCGGACCGCACCGGCACCGAGATCGTCGCACATCCGTTCGAGAACCTGCTGATCAACTGCGCCCATGACGTCGGCGCGGGGGTGATCGTGCGGGGCCTGCGGGCGGTGGCCGATTTCGAATACGAATACCAGATGGTCGGCATGAACCGCGCGCTGGATTCGTCGGTGGAGACGGTGTTCCTGATGGCCGAGGCACGGCATCAGGCGATCGCGTCCAAGCTGGTCAAGGAGATCGCGCGCCTGGACGGCGATGTCTCAAAGTTCGTCACGCCCGCCGTGCGCGAACGCCTGCTGGCCAAGCTGGGCAAGTAGCCCACGCCGAGCGGCCGCAGGGCCGCCCGCTGCTATCAGGTAGAGCTGATTACCGGCCGTAGACGGCGCTGCGTGCCATATTGCGTGCGTCGCCGGGGAAAATCCCGAGGTCTTCCACGGCAAGCTCGATCGGCAGGCTGCGCAGTTCGGCGACGGTGCGGTTGTATGCGGCACGGCGGCGGGCGGCGTCGCGGAGGGTTTCGAAGAAACGGGTCATGGCCTGTCCTTTGGGGTTGATCGTTGCTGTTGGACGGGAAATGGCCCCTGTGGGCGTGCGCGACAACGCCCATGGCGGAAGGGCCGCCATGCATTTGCTGCAACGCAGCAACGGCCTGCAGAACCTGCACCCCCTCTGAAACGGAAAACGCCGGGCGGATCGCCCGGCGTTTCGGTCTTGTGCGGCCCCGGCGTGGGATCAGATCAGCTTGCCCATCGCGACAGCGGTGTCGGCCATGCGGTTGGAAAAGCCCCATTCGTTGTCATACCACGTCAGGATGCGGACCATGTTGCCTTCCAGCACCTTGGTCTGGTCCATGTGGAACACCGACGAATGCGGGTTGTGGTTGAAATCGATCGAGACCAGCGGCTCGTCGGTGTAGCCGAGAATGCCCTTGAGCGGGCCATCTGCCGCGGCACGGATGGCGCCGTTAACCTCATCGATGGTCGTGGTGCGGGCGGATTCGAAGGTCAGGTCCACGACTGACACGTTCGGCGTCGGCACCCGGATCGCGACGCCGTCCAGCTTGCCGTTGAGTTCCGGCAGCACCAGGCCCACGGCCTTGGCCGCGCCCGTCGAGGTCGGGATCATCGACAGCGCCGCAGCGCGCGCGCGGTAGAGATCCTTGTGCATCGTGTCCAGCGTGGGCTGGTCGCCGGTGTAGCTGTGGATCGTCGTCATGAAGCCCTTGGTGATGCCGATGGCGTCGTTCAGCACCTTGGCGACGGGCGACAGGCAGTTGGTGGTGCAGGACGCGTTCGAGACGATGATGTCGTCGGCAGTCAGCACGTCATGGTTCACGCCGTAGACGATGGTCTTGTCGGCGTCCGCGCCGGGCGCCGAGATCAGCACCCGCTTGGACCCGTTGTCGAGATGCGCCTGGCACTTTTCCTTGGAGGTGAAGATGCCGGTGCATTCCATCACGATGTCCACGTCCGACCACGGCAGGTCGGCGGGATTGCGGATGGCGGTGACGCGGATCGGGCCGCGCCCGACGTCGATGCTGTCCTCGGTCGTGGTGACGGTCGCCGGAAAACGGCCATGCACGCTGTCATAGCGCAGCAGATGCGCGTTGGTCTCGACCGGGCCGAGATCGTTGATCGCCACGACCTCGATGTCGGTGCGTCCCGACTCGATGATGCCGCGAAGCACGTTGCGCCCGATGCGGCCGAAGCCGTTGATCGCCACCTTGACTGCCATGAAATCGTCTCCTGTCTGTCGGGCCGCACCTTGCTGCGCGGCGGGAAATGTCTCGGGACGGGCTTAGCGCCAGATCGCCAGCCATTCAATCAGCCGCAGTAGCTGGCGGCCGAGGAAAACCAGAAGGACCCCGTCGCGCGACAGATCCCACGCGAGGACAGCGATCAGGATCAGCCCGATGTAGATCGAAAGGCGGTTCGTCATGTCCGGGCCCCGTGGTCTTCGGCGCGGACCCTAGCGGCAGTCGCCCCGGAAATGAAGCGGTGACGGCAAGGGCGCTTGCCGCCGTGCCGTGCCGCGTCATATCGGGCTGCATGGAACCTGTATTGCATCTTGTCGGGCGACTTCTGATCGGCCTGCTGTTTCTGGCGGGCGCGGTGCAGAAGGCCGTCGATCCCGGCGCGGCGCAAGAGCTGTTGCTGATGCGCGGCCTGCCCGCAGCGCTGATCTGGCCCGCGCTGGTCTACAACGCGGCGGCGGCGGTTGCGCTGGCCTTCGGCTGGAAGACACGCCCGGTGGCGCTGTCGCTGGCGGTGTATTGCATGGTGACGAGCGTATTCCACCTGATCCCGTCGGACCCCTGGCAGATGTCGATCTTCGTCAAGAACTGGGCGATCGCGGGCGGGCTTCTGGTGTTGGCGTCCGCGCCCGTCGCAGGGCGCCGCGAGTCCTGAGCCGCTTCTGAACGAAGACGCCCGGAGAGTGGTCTCCCCGGGCGTCTTGCAGTCATGGGGTCGGGCGCGCCTGTGTCAGAGCAGCGACTGCGCCTTTGCGGTGACGGCCTCGGCGGTGATGCCGAACTTCTCGAACAGCTCTTCCGCCGGGGCGGACGCGCCGAAGCTGTCCATGCCGACAAAGCCCGCCTTGGCCTCCTTGCCGCGCTCGCCCAGAAGCCAGCGGTCCCAGGGCTGGCGCACGCCCGCCTCGATGGCGACGCGCACGGCGCCGCCCGGCAACACGCGCTTGCGGTAGGCTTCGTCTTGCGCGGCAAACAGCTCCATCGACGGCATCGACACCACGCGGGTGCCGATGCCATTGGCCTGAAGCGCTTCGCGGGCGGCCAGCGCAACCGAGACTTCCGAGCCCGATGCCATCAGGATCACCTGACGCTTGCCGTCCGCGTCCGCCAGCACATAGCCGCCCTGACGGCTGAGGTTCTTGGCCTTGAACTCGGGCCGCACCGACGGAAGGTTCTGGCGCGACAGGCACAGGACCGACGGGCGATCCATCGTCTCAAGCGCGATTTCCCACGCCTCGGCCGTTTCGGTCACGTCGGCGGGGCGGAACACCAGCGTGTTGGGTGTCGCGCGCAGAAGCGCCAGATGCTCGACCGGCTGGTGCGTCGGGCCGTCTTCGCCCAGACCGATGGAATCGTGTGTCATCACATAGACCACCGGAATGCCCATCAGCGCCGACAGCCGCATCGCGGGGCGAGCATAGTCGGTGAACACCATGAAGGTGCCGCCGTAGGGACGCAGGCCGCCGTGCAGGGCGATGCCGTTCATCGCCGCCGCCATGCCATGCTCGCGGATGCCGAAATGGACATAGCGCCCTTGCGGGTTGGTCGCCGAGAAGACGCCCAGATCGCCGGTCTTGGTGTTGTTCGAGCCGGTCAGGTCGGCAGAGCCGCCGAACGTCTCGGGCATCACCGGGTTGATGACTTCAAGCGTCATTTCGGACGCCTTGCGCGTCGCCACCTTGGGCTGGCTGTCCGCCAGTTGCTTTTTCAGCGCGCGGATGGTTGCCGCCAGTTTCTTCGGCGGCTCCCAGGTCATCTGGCGGGTGAACTGCTCGCGCTTGTTGGCCGAGAGGGCTTCAAAGCGGGTGTCCCACTCGGTGCGCGCCTGCGCGCCGCGCGCGCCGATGGCTTCCCAGGCCGACTTGACGTCCTGCGGGATTTCAAAGGCGGCGCCGGTCCAGCCGTACTGCGCCTTGGTGTCGGCGATCAGCTGCGCGTCGGTCAGCGCGCCGTGGCCCTTTGCGGTGTCCTGTGCGGACGAGCCAAGCGCGATATGGGTCTTGCAGGCGATCATCGCGGGGCGGTCCGATGCCTTGGCCTTTACGATGGCGGCGTCAATCGCTTCGGGATCATGACCGTCGCAGGCGAACACGTCCCAGCCCGCAGCGGCAAAGCGCACCTGCTGGTCAGTCGAGTCGGACATGGCGACCTGCCCGTCGATGGTGATGCCGTTGTCGTCGAAGAACACGATCAGCTTGGACAGCTTCAGATGCCCGGCCAGCGAGATCGCCTCGTGGCTGACGCCTTCCATCAAACAGCCGTCGCCCGCGAAGACATAAGTGTGGTGATCGACGATCTTCTTGCCCCAGACCGCATTCAGGTGCGACTCGGCGATGGCGAAACCGACCGCGTTCGAGATGCCCTGGCCCAGCGGGCCGGTCGTCGTTTCGATGCCTCTGGCATGGCCATATTCGGGATGGCCGGCCGTCTTGGCGCCCCACTGGCGGAAGTTGCGGATCTGATCGAGGGTCATGTCCTCATAGCCGGTCAGGTGCAGCAGTGCATACAGCAGCATCGAGCCGTGCCCGTTCGAGACGATGAAACGGTCGCGGTCGGCCCAGTCCGGCGTCTTGGGATCGAACTTGAGATGCTTCTCGAACAGCACCGTCGCGATGTCGGCCATGCCCATGGGCATCCCCGAATGGCCGGAGTTGGCGGCGGCCACGGCGTCGAGCGTCAGCGTGCGGATCGCGCAGGCCTTCATCCAGTGATCGGGGTGCTTTTCGCGCAAGGTTGCGATGTCCACGGGCGCGGATCCTTCGTCTTGGGGAGATGTCGCGCCTCTGATAGCAAGAAAGCGCGTGAGTGCAAGCAAGGCCGGGGTCCGGGCGCGCTTGTGCGGATTTTGGCGGGCAATGCACAGGCAGGGGCGCTATCATTGACGAAAGGTGATTCGGCGCAGAACGAACGAACCGACAGGGACAGGCAGATGGCAGACATTTCCGAACTGGAGCATCGCATCACTCTGGCGCTCGACAGGATCGGCGCGGGGATCGCGGGGCTGGACCGGCGCGCGGTGCCCGAGGCACGGGTTCCGCCCGCGCCCGCCGCGCCGCAGGGCGAGGGCGCCGAGGCGAGCGAATTGAGCGAGCTTCTGGAGGCAGAGCGCACCGCGAACGCGCAGATCGAGGACCGTCTGAAGGTTCTCAAGGACCGGCAGGAGCGTGAGGTGTCCGAGCTGCGCGCCGAAGCGGATCGGCTGCGCGAGCAGGTCGAGGAGACCCATGCGCGCAACCGCATTCTCAAGGGCCGACTTGAAGAAATGCGCCGCACGTTCAACGACCTGCGCGCCTCGGTGCGGGGCGATCAGGTGTCGGGCGAGACCCTGAACGCTGCGCTACAGGCCGAGCTTGACGGCGTTACTGCGCTGCGCGAGGCCGACCGGGCGGAACTGGACGCGATCCTGGGGGAGCTTGAGCCCCTGGTGAAGGAGGCCGAAAATGCCTGAAGTCGAAGTCAACATCGGGGGCCGCAGCTTTGCCGTGGCCTGCCAGGAGGGCGAAGAGGTCTATCTCAAGGCCGCCGCGCGGCTTCTTGACACCGAGGCCACCGCGCTGTCGGCGCAGATCGGACGTCTGCCGGAAAACCGGATGCTGCTGATGGCGGGCCTGATGCTTGCCGACAAGGCTGCGGGAGTGGACGAGCAGCTCCGCGGACTGGAAGAGCGCGTGCAACTGGCCGAGCGGCGCGCGCTTGCCGCCGAGGAAGAGGCCGAGGCGCTGCGCAACGCGCCGCCGCCGCCCGCCGAGCGCATCCAGGTGCCAGTGGTGCCGGACGGGTTGCGGGATTCGATGGCAGAGATCGCCGCCCGAGCCGAGTCGCTGGCGGACGAGATCGAGGAAAAGGCTGAGGCGTAGGGGCCAAATCCTCGTCGAGGATTTGGTTTCAGGATTTCCTTGAAATCCTGCGCCCCGGCCGGGCCTTACGCCCGAGCCTTAAGCGTTGTGCTCACGGATCTTCTCGGCGGCGTCCTTGTCGTAGGTGACGCCGTGCTGGTCGAACAACTGGTCCAGCTCGCCCGACAGCGTCATCTCGGTGATGATGTCGCAGCCGCCGACGAATTCGCCCTTCACATACAGCTGCGGGATCGTCGGCCAGTCGGAATACTCCTTGATGCCCTGCCGGATGCCGTCATCCTCGAGCACGTTCACATCGGCGAACTCGATCCCCATGAAGTTCAAAACGCCCGCCACGCGGGACGAGAACCCGCATTGCGGCATCGCCTTGGTGCCTTTCATGAAAAGCACCACGTCGTTCGCTTTCACCGTCTCGTCGATGCGCGTCTTTGCGTCGGTCATGTCCTGTCGTCCTTCCGGTTGCGGCCGGGCACGAAGCCCTTGGCGTAGTCCTGCGGGTCGCGGGTGACCCGCCACACGCGCGAGGCGTCCTCGTTCCCCGCGCCGATGAAAGCGATGCGTTCCCCGGCGTGCAAAAGCTGGTCGCCCTGACCGGGCGGTGTGCCTTGCTTGCGCTTGCCGTGGGTGCGGCGGCGCCGATCCTCGCGCAGGATCCCGGCGATGCCGAGGACGGCAAGCCCGGCGCACAGCGCGCCGACGATCCAGAACGCGAGCCCGGTCATTCCGGTGCGCGCGTGGTCAGCGCCAGCGCATGCACCGCACCGCTGGGGCCATCCATCGCGCCCTTCAGGGCCGCATAGACCGCGCGCTGTTGCTGCACGCGGTTCATGCCGCGAAAGCTTTCGTCTTCGACCAGCGCGGCGAAATGCGCGCCGTCGTCGCCCTGCACCTCGATCCGTGCCTTGGGAAAGCTGCCCCGGATGAGGTCTTCGATTTCCTGTGCGGTGATCGCCATCGCCGGTCTCCTGTTCGCTTGCACCAGAGGTATGGTGGGCGGTCTGTCTGTGCAAGCGTAGAGCGGTCAGCCAAAGACCGCGCCAAAGCTGGAGCGGTAGAGCGCCGAAAGCTCGGACAACGGCGCCTCGCTGCGGCCCATCCTGACGGTGTCGCCGCCGAAGCGGCCGACGGTCTGGATCGTCAGCCCGGCCTTGCCCGCCTCGATCATCAGCGTCTCGGCACAGTCGAAGGTCGCGGCGATCAGGTAGCGCGCCTGATCCTCGCCAAAGATGACCGGCGTGTCGCCGCTGTCGAGCGTGACGCCGACGCCTGCCGCTTCGGCCATCTCGAAGGCGGCAAGGGCAAGGCCGCCGTCCGACAGGTCCTGACAGGCCGAGATCATCGCGTGGTTGGCGCGGATGAAATCGCCTGCCGCCTTTTCTGCGGCAAGATCCACGGTCGGCGCGTCGCCGTCTTCGCGGTTGAACACCTCGTGCAGAAGCGCGGACTGTCCCAGGTGGCTGCCCTCGGGGCCCAGCAGAAGCGCCATCATGCCCGCCTGGGCGCTGCCTGCGATGATGTCCTCTTCAGTGGCGATCAGGCCGACCGCGCCGATGGTGGGGGTGGGCAGGATCGCGCTGCCGTCGGTCTCGTTGTAGAGGCTGACGTTGCCTGACACGATGGGCATGTCCAGCGCCGCCACGGCCTCGCCGATGCCTTTGATCGCGCCGACGAACTGGCCCATGATCGCGGGCTTCTCGGGGTTGCCGAAGTTGAGGTTGTCGGTGGTGGCCAGCGGCACTGCGCCCACGGCGGTGAGGTTGCGGTATGCCTCGGCCACCGCCTGTTTGCCGCCTTCGACCGGGTTGGCGCGCACGTAGCGCGGGGTCACGTCAGAGGTGAAGGCCAGCAGTTTGCCGGTGCCGTGCACCCGGATCACGCCTGCGCCAAGGCCGGGTGCGCGCACCGTGTCGGCCATGACCATGTGGTCGTATTGCTCATACACCCAGTTCTTCGCGGCGTGGTTGGGGCTGGAGATCAGGCCCTTCAGCCCGTCGATGGGGTCGATCTGCGGCACGTCCTGCAACTCGGGGGCGGGCAGGGGTTCGTCCCAGGGGCGGTCGTATTCGGGGGCGGAGGAGGCGAGTTTCGACAGCGGAAGGTCGGCCTTCACGTCGTTGCCGTGCAGGATCAGGAAACGGTCCTCGGCGATGGTCTCACCCACGATTGCAAAGTCGAGATCCCATTTGTCGAAGACCGCCTTGGCCTCGGCCTCTTTCTCGGGGCGCAGGACCATGAGCATGCGTTCCTGCGATTCCGACAGCATCATCTCGTAGGCGGTCATGTGCTCCTCGCGCACGGGCACGCGGTCGAGGTCAAGCCGGATGCCAAGGCCGCCCTTGTCGCCCATCTCGACGGCCGAACAGGTCAGGCCCGCGGCCCCCATGTCCTGGATGGAAATGACCGCGCCGGTTTGCATCAACTCGAGGCACGCCTCCATCAGCCGCTTTTCGGTGAAGGGGTCGCCGACCTGCACGGTCGGACGTTTCTCCTCGATGGTGTCGTCGAATTCGGCCGAGGCCATCGTCGCGCCGCCGACGCCGTCGCGGCCGGTCTTGGCGCCCAGATAAACAACAGGCATCCCGACGCCGCTGGCCGCCGAGTAGAAGATCGCGTCCGCATCGGCCAATCCGGCGGCAAAGGCATTCACAAGGCAGTTGCCGTTGTAGGCGGGGTGAAACCGCACCTCGCCGCCCACGGTCGGCACGCCAAAGGCGTTGCCGTAGCCGCCGATGCCTTCGACGACGCCATGGACAAGCTGGCGGGTCTTGGGATGGTCAGGGGCGCCGAAGGACAGCGAGTTCATCGCCGCGATGGGCCGCGCGCCCATGGTGAACACATCGCGCAGGATGCCGCCGACGCCGGTGGCCGCGCCCTGGTAGGGTTCGATGTAGGACGGGTGGTTGTGGCTCTCCATCTTGAAGACCACCGCCTGACCGTCACCGATATCGACGACGCCCGCATTCTCGCCGGGGCCGCAAATGACCTGCGGGCCAGTGGTGGGCAGGGTGCGCAGCCATTTCTTCGAGGACTTGTAGGAACAATGCTCGTTCCACATCGCCGAGAAGATGCCGAGCTCGGTGAAACTCGGCGCCCGCCCGATGATCTCGAGAATGCGCGCGTATTCGTCCGGCTTCAGCCCGTGCGCGGCGATAAGGTCGTCGGTGATCTGCGGCTCGTCCATTCTGTCCCCCGGATCGTGCTTGCGGGGTCATAGAACATCGGTTCCGCAGGTGGAAGGGCGGCACGGCTCTTGCCGCCGGGCCGCACGGCGGATCAGCCGCCCCCGCCGTAGGTTTCCATGAACTGCGCGCGGCTGAGGCCGATGCGGGTGTCCGTGCCGATCACCTCGCCGGGGTCGGTGGTCACGACAATCCGGGCCTGTGTCAGCCCCAGTTCCGCGTCGGGAATGATCGTGCAGCGATAGCCATTCTCGTTCGTGGTCGAGGCGACGATGACGCCAAGGATGACACCATCACTGGACAGCAATTTGTGCTCGACGCCGTTCAACTCGTCGATTGGGGTGCCGGGGGCTATGATGTTCAGGCCCTCGCCCGTCGACACGCTTTGCGCGGTGCAAGGGGACGGGGCGGCGGCCGCTGCACTTGCGACGCCGATCAGCAATGTGAATGCGATCCGATTTGCAGCAAGGCCCATCAAGACATTCCCGTCGGTTTTCAATTGCTGTTCAAGATGCGTGATACCTGAGGAAACGCGCCCGGACCGACCGAGGGTCCTGCCGATCACCAAATCGGCACCGCGCGTGTGCGCATGAGGCAAAAAAATGGCCGAGACAAAGCTCGGCCAAAGTCCAACAGGGAGGTAGACGCGACGACAATGGATTATCGTTGCGCCTTGCCGGGATTTATGGCGCGTATGCCCATGGATCAAGCAGTTTCGAGACGAAACCATGCATGGCCGCTATGCATTTGCAGCAAGGCTAAAGGTCAGCCGAGCGGCTCGTCCTTGCGGTTCTTGCGATAGGCAAAGATTTCCTCGGTCACGAAGTCGCGGAAGGCTGCGATGCGTTTGGAATGCCGCAGTTCCTCGGGATAGGCGAGAAAGACGGGCACTTCGGCAGATTCCACGTCCGGCAGGATGCGCCGCAGATCGGGGAAATCCTCGGTCAGGTAGTCGGGCAGAACGCCGATGCCGAGGTTGTTGAGGACCGCCTGCAGGACGCCGAAATAGTTGTTTACCGTCAGCAGCGACCGGATTTCGTAGGCGAACAGCGACTGGATCAGGCTGGCGCCCGCGCTGACCTGCGCGCTGGTGGTGTTCTGGCAGATGATCCGGTGCTGGCCGATGTCTTCCAGCCGCGACGGCGTGCCGTACTGCTCGCAATAGCTGGCAGAGGCGTAAAGCCGCATGCGGATGTTCATCAGGCGTTTGCGGATCAGGTCGGCCTGGCTGGGTTCCTTCATGCGGATGGCGACGTCGGCCTCGCGCATGGGCAGGTCGAGCACGCGCTCTTCCAGCATCAGGTCGATCTTCAACTCGGGGTATTTCTCGTACAGCGCGGGCAGGCGCGGGGCGAGCCACAGCGTGCCGAAGCCGGTCGTGGTGGTGACGCGCAATTCGCCGAACGCCTCTTCCTCGCTGTCGCGGATGCGGGCGGCGGCGGTGTCGAGCCGCTTGTTCATCGCGCTGGTGGCGTCGAACAGCAATTCGCCCTGTTCAGTGAGAATCAGTCCCCGCGCATGGCGGTGAAACAGGGTGGTGTTGAGGCTCTCTTCAAGCGCCCGGATTTGCCGCGAGACAGCCGATTGCGACAGGTGCAGCGTATCACCCGCATGGGTCAGGCTGCCGGCATCGGCGACCGCGTGAAATATTCTGAGTTTGTCCCAGTCCATTCTGGCCCCACCATTACCCTAAGCGCACCTGTTGCGTAACTTGGCATAAAGGGTCGCTAGCCGCCTTTGCAAACAAAGACGTGACGGCAGAAGCGGTTTGTAGGTCAGCTTTTTTGACCTATACTCGTGGAAAGCAGAACCACAGGGAGGATGCCCAATGACGCGGCAGGATGTGACGCTGCACGACCGTTTCGACCTTTCGAAATCGCCGGTGCTTCTTAATGGCACGCAGGCGCTGGTGCGCCTCATGCTGATGCAGAAAGAGCGCGACCGCGCCGTGGGGCTGAACACCGCGGGCATGGTCTGCGGTTATCGCGGCTCGCCCCTGGGCGCGGTGGACATGCAGATGGCGCGCGCCGGGAAAGAGCTTGGTGCGGCGGATGTGCGGTTCCAGCCGGGGCTGAACGAGGATCTGGCGGCGACCGCGCTATGGGGCACCCAGCAGGCCGAGTTGCGCGGCGAGGGCAAGTTCGATGGCGTCTTCGGCCTGTGGTATGGCAAGGGGCCGGGCGTGGACCGGTCCGGCGACGTGATGCGCCATGCCAACATGGCCGGCTCGTCGAAGAACGGCGGCGTCATCATGGCGATGGGCGACGACCACACCGGCGAATCCTCGACCGTGCTGCACCAGTCGGATTGGGCGATGGTCGATGCCTACATGCCGGTGATGCAGCCTGCGGGCGTGCAGGAAATCCTCGACTACGGGCTTTATGCCTACGCGCTCAGCCGCTTTTCGGGGCTGTGGGTGGGCCTCAAGACGGTGAAGGAAAACATCGAGGCGACGTCGGTGGTGGACGCATTGCCGGACCGCATGTCGTTCGTCACGCCCGAGTTCGACATGCCCGAGGACGGTCTGAACATCCGCCTGGTCGATACGCCGCACGCGCAGGAAGCGCGGATGATCGACCACAAGCGTTTCGCGGCCGAGGCGTTTTCCCGCGCCAACCGCATGGACAAACGCATGTGGGGCAAGCCGGGCGCCAAGATAGGATTCGTCGCGGCGGGCAAGAACTGGCTCGACCTTGTCCATGCGCTGTCGCTGCTGGGCATCGACGAGGCCGAGGCGGAACGGCTGGGCATCACCACCTACAAGGTCGCGCAGACCTGGCCGCTGGACATGACCTCGTTCCATGACTGGGCCGAGGGGCTGGAGTTGATCGTCTGCGTCGAGGAAAAGCGCAAGCTGATCGAAGTGCAGATCAAGGAAGCGATCTTTGACGACCGCCGGGGCCGCCGCGTCTATGGCTGGTACAAGGGCGGCGCGGGCGGCATGCACCGCGAGGAACTGTTCCCGACGCGCTTTGCGCTCGACCCGGTCTGGATCGCGGAAAAGATCGGCGGCATCCTGATCGAGGAAGGCCGAGGCACCGACCGGGTCAAGGCCGGGCTGACGATGCTGGACGAGGCGCGCCGCGCGGACAACGCCAAGGAGATCGCCGCCCGCCTGCCGTATTTCTGCGCGGGCTGTCCGCACAATTCATCCACCAAAGTGCCGGACGGCAGCCGTGCCTACGCAGGCATCGGCTGTCACTACATGGTGCAGTGGATGGACCGCAATACGACCGGGTTCACCCACATGGGCGGCGAGGGTGCGAACTGGATCGGGGAGGCGCCGTTCTCGACCACCGAGCATGTGTTCCAGAACCTTGGCGACGGCACCTACAATCATTCGGGCGTGCAGGCGATCCGCTTCGCCTTGGCCGCCAAGACGAACATCACCTACAAGATTCTCTACAATGACGCCGTTGCGATGACCGGCGGGCAGAAGAATGACGGCGACATGCGGCCCGAGCAGATTGTTCGAGAAGTGCAAGCGATGGGCGTGCGTAGCGTCGCCATCGTCTATGACGAAAAGGAAGAACCGGACTGGGGCCTGTTCCCGTCCGATGTGCCGCGCCACGAACGGGCTGACCTTGCCGAAGTGCAGAAGCAATTCAGCAAGTTCAAGGGCGTCTCGGTCATTCTTTACATCCAGACCTGCGCCGCTGAAAAGCGCCGCCGTCGCAAGCGCGGCCAGTTTCCCGACCCCGACACCCGCATCCTTATCAACACCGATGTTTGCGAGGGATGTGGGGATTGTGGGGTGCAGTCCAACTGCGTCGCCATCGTTCCCGCCGAGACCGAACTTGGACGAAAGCGCGCGATCGACCAGTCGGCCTGCAACAAGGATTACTCCTGCCTCAAGGGATTCTGCCCGTCTTTCGTGACCCTCGATGGCGCGAAACCGAAGAAGGCGGCGACGCAAGAGGTCACTGTCGGCACTTTGCCCGAACCGCAGATCAAGCCCATTGAAGGGACGCACAACGTCGTCATCACGGGCGTCGGCGGCACCGGTGTCGTGACGCTTGGCGCGGTGCTGGCGATGGCGGCGCATCTCGACGGCAAGGGCGCGGGCATGATCGAGATGGCCGGCCTCGCGCAGAAGGGCGGCGCGGTGCACATCCACTGCCGCCTTGCGGAAACCCCGGACGCGATCAGCGCGATCCGCGTGGCGACGGGCGAGTGCGATACGCTGATCGGCGGCGATCTTGTCGTCAGCGCGGGCGCCAAGACGCTGGGCCTGACGCGCACGGGGCGCACCGGCGCCGTGGTCAACAGCCACGAGATCGTCACCGGCGATTTCACCCGCGACACCGAATTCAAGCTGCCGACCGAACAGCTGTCGCTGGCGCTGGAGGCGCGGATCAAGGACCGTCTGGCATTGTTCGACGCCTCGGACCTTGCCAAGGCGCTGATGGGCGACACGATCTTTTCCAACATGATGATCTTCGGCGCGGCGTGGCAGAAGGGCTATCTGCCGATCACTCTGGCGTCGATGACCCGCGCGATCGAGTTGAACGGCGCGGCCGTCGAGAAGAACCTGCGCGCGTTCGAACTGGGGCGCTGGGCGGCCGAGAACCCGTCCGAGGTCGAGGCGATCCTTGCGCCGTCCAACGTGGTCGCCAAGCCCAGGTCGCTGGACGAGCGCGTCGCGTTCAGGGTGGATCACCTGACCGCCTACCAGTCAGTGCGCTATGCCCGCCGCTACACCAAGGTTCTGGACGGGATCACCGATCCGCGCCTGAAAGAGGCGGTCGCTTTGGGCTATCACAAGCTGCTGGCCTACAAGGACGAGTACGAGGTGGCACGCCTGCTCAAGGACACCGAGGCGAAGGCGCGCGCGCAGTTCGATGGCGATTTCCGCGTCAACTATCACCTCGCGCCGCCGCTTGTGTCGAAAGAGGGGGCTGATGGCCGCCCGCAGAAGCGCAAGTTCGGGCCATGGCTGGCGCGGGCGTTCCCGGTTCTGGCGCGGATGAAGAGCCTGCGCGGCACCCCGTTCGATCCGTTCGGGCGCACCGCCGAGCGGCGGATGGAGCGCGCGATGATCGCGGAATACGAGGCCGACATGGCGCGCGTCTTGCCCAAGGCGGGGCCCGATACGATGGATGCCATCGTCGCGCTGGCCGAATTGCCGCTGCAGATCCGCGGCTTTGGACCGGTCAAGGAGGCCAACCAGCAAAAGGCCGCCAAGCGCCGCGAGGAACTGCTGGCCGCGATCGAGCAAGGTCCGGAAGCCACCCGCCGCGCCGCCGAGTAACTTCCTTGAAACTCCCTGCGCAAATCACTCGCTTTGCGCAGGGAGTTCGATTATTTTCCGCAGCACCCCTTTCGAAAGCCGAGGTTCTGGCAGATGGGCGCTGGCAGTCATGTCGCTCGTGAAATCAGTTATGCAAGTTCCGCCCAATCGCGGGGCGGCCGCGCCATCATTCGGGTGCTCGAGAACGCCACCGGGCGGCTGAGCCTGATAAAGCGTGCCGCGGGTTACGAGACCGAGGTCGCGGGTGGCCGCGATTTCTGGCAGGTGATGGTCGAACGCTACGGGCTGACGCTGGATGTCGTCGGCGGGGCGATGTCGAACATTCCCGCCAACGGGCCGCTGATCCTGATCTCGAACCACCCTTACGGCATCCTCGACGGGCTGATGATGGGGCACATCCTGAGCCTTGCGCGCGGCGATTTCCGCATTCTCGCGCACCGGGTGTTCCGTAAGGCCGAGGACCTGAACAAGATCATCCTTCCCATCGCCTTCGACGAGACCAAGGAAGCGGTGCGCCAGAACCTCGAAACCCGCAAGACGGCGCACGATTACTTGCGCAACGGCGGGGCCATCGGGATCTTTCCGGGCGGCACGGTGTCGACCGCGCCCAAGCCCTTTGCGCATCCGCTTGATCCGGTGTGGCGCACCTTCACGGCCAAGCTGATCTCGAAAAGCGGCGCGACCGTCGTGCCGGTGTTCTTCGACGGCCACAACTCGCGCCTGTTCCAGGTGGCAAGCCACCTGCACTACACCTTGCGGATGGCGCTTCTCATCAACGAGTTCCGTGCGCGGGTGGATGAACCCGTCCGCATGGTCATCGGAGAGCCGATCCCCGACATGGAGCTGAAGGCGCGGTATCACGACCCGAAGGGAATGATGGATTTCCTGCGCCAGAGAACCTATGCCCTGTCTCCGAAACCTCTCAAGTCGACCTCGTACGGCTTCGAGTTCGAGGACAAGCACAGGGCATAATGGCAGTCGGCATTTTTGATTCAGGTCTGGGCGGGCTGACCGTCCTGGACGCGGTGATGCGGCGCCTTCCCGAGGTGCCGTTCGTGTATTTCGCCGACAGCGCCCATGCGCCCTATGGCGTGCGCGACGCGCAGGACATCTTCGAGCTGACGACGGCGGCGACGGGCAGGCTGTTCGATCATGGCTGCGATCTGGTGATCCTTGCGTGCAACACCGCCAGCGCGGCAGCGCTGCGGCGGATGCAGGAAAGCTGGGTGCCCAAGGACAAGCGCGTCCTTGGCGTCTTTGTCCCGCTGATCGAGGCGCTGACCGAACGGCAATGGGGCGACAATTCTCCGCCGCGCGAAGTGGCGGTGAAACACGTTGCGCTGTTCGCTACGCCCGCGACGGTCGCCAGCCGTGCCTTCCAGCGCGAACTGGCCTTCCGCGCCATCGGCGTCGATGTCGAGGCGCAGGCTTGCGGCGGTGTCGTGGACGCGATCGAAGACGGCGACATGATCCTGGCCGAGGCGCTGGTGCGCAGCCATGTCGATGCGCTGAAACGCAAGATGCCGACGCCCGACGCGGCGATCCTGGGCTGCACGCATTATCCGCTGATGCAGGACATCTTTCAGGATGCGCTGGGGGCGGATGTGTCGGTGTTCAGCCAGGCGAACCTGGTGGCCGAAAGCCTTGCCGACTACCTGACGCGGCACCCCGGCAAGATCGGCGCGGGCACCGAAAGCGCCTACCTGACGACCGGAAACCCGCGCAAGGTGTCGGACGGCGCGACGCGCTTCCTGCGACGAAAGATCGAGTTCACGCCGGCCTGATTGCGGGACGGCCCGAAGTCTCATATCTATTCGTCTGCATCTGAAAGGTTTCTCAATGGCCCATACCGTCGCCATTCTGGGCGCGTCCGGCTACACCGGCGCCGAGCTTGTCCGGCTGATCGCCACGCACCCGTCCATCAAGATCGGCGCGCTGTCCGCGAACGCCAAGGCTGGGCAATCCATGGCCTCTGTGTTCCCTCACCTGCGCCACCTTGCATTGCCTGATCTGGTCAAGATCGAAGAGATCGACTTTGCCGGTATCGACCTGGTGTTCTGTGCCCTGCCGCATGCCACATCACAGAGCGTCATCAAGGGGCTGCCGCGCGATCTGAAGGTCGTGGACCTGTCCGCCGACTTTCGCCTGCGCGATCCCGCAATGTACGAAAAGTGGTATGGCAAGCCGCACGATGCACCCGAGCTGCAGGCCGAGGCGGTCTATGGTCTGACCGAATTCTACCGGGCCGAGATCGCTGGCGCGCGGCTTTGCGCGGGCACCGGATGCAACGCCGCGACCGGGCAATATGCGCTGCGCCCGCTGATCGCAGACGGGGTGATCGACCTTGACGACATCGTCATCGACCTCAAGGCGGCGGTGTCCGGCGCGGGGCGTTCTCTCAAGGAGAACCTGCTTCACGCGGAATTGTCCGAGGGCTACCACGCCTATTCGGCGGGCGGCACGCACCGGCACCTTGGCGAATTCGACCAGGAGTTTTCCAAGGTCGCGGGGCGGCCCGTCGAGGTGCAGTTCACCCCGCACCTGATCCCGGCGAACCGGGGCATCCTTGCCACCGTCTACGTCTCGGGCGACGCGGCGGCCATCCACGCCTCGCTGGCCCGTGCCTATGCGGACGAGCCGTTCCTGCAGGTCCTGCCGATGGGCGAGCATCCCTCGACCCGGCACATCCGTGGATCGAACTTCTGCCATATCGGCGTCGTCGCTGACCGCAAGCCGGGCCGGGCGATGGTGATTGCCGCGCTCGACAATCTGACCAAGGGCTCGTCGGGGCAGGCGCTTCAGAACGCCAACCTGATGCTGGGCATCGAAGAGACGGCGGGGCTGATGCTGGCCCCATGCTTTCCATGAGGTATCGCCGATGAAGACGCTCAAGAAACGCCGCCGCATCCAGATCATTGCTGTTGCCTTCGTGGCGCTGGCGGGGTCCACCGCGCTGATTGGATATGCGCTGCAGGACGGCATCAACTTCTTCCGCGCGCCCAGCCAGGTGATCGCAGAGCCGCCGGGCGCGGCCGAAGTGTTCCGCCTTGGCGGGCTGGTCGAGGACGGCACGCTGATGCGCGGGCAAGGCGAGACGATCAGCTTCAGCGTGACCGATGGCGGCGCCTCGGTTCCGGTCCGCTATACCGGCGTGTTGCCCGACCTGTTCGAGGAAGGGCAGGGCATGGTCGGCACCGGGCGCTACATCGACGGCGTGTTCGAAGCGTCCGAGATCCTTGCCAAGCACGACGAGACCTACATGCCGAAAGAGGTCGTTGACGCGCTCAAGGAACAGGGCGTCTACGTCGACCCGAACGGCTGACACCGAAAGCTTTAACCGCCTCGCAGCATCCTGATCCCCGGATTCACTCATCCCGGGGGGCTGCGGGACATGCGGACGGTCGAACAGATTGCGGACGAGATCATCGCGCGCGAAGGCGGCTTTGTGGATGACGCGGACGATCCCGGCGGGGCGACGAACCACGGCGTGACCATCGGCACACTGCGGCGGCTGGGCGTCGATGTGGACGGCGACGGCGACATCGATACGGACGACGTGAGGCGGCTGACCAAGGCGCAGGCGCGGGACATCTTCGTGCGCCACTACTTTCACGAACCCCGCATTGGCGATCTGCCGGATGCCGTGCAGCCCAGCGTTTTCGACACGTTCGTGAATGCAGGCGGAAACGCGATTGTCCTTTTGCAACGTCTGCTTGGTGACATGGGCCAGCGCGTGTCGGTCGATGGAGTGATCGGACCGCAGACTGCCGAGGCCGCGAACGTGGCGGCGGCGGGCGCGCCGGGGCACTTCGTCGATGCCTACGGGATCGCCCGGCGCAACTACTACTACAGCCTTGCCGACCGTCGCCCGGCCAGCCGCAAATACGCCCGCCGCCGCGATGGCGGCAAGGGCGGCTGGATCGTGCGCGCCGAAGACTTCATCTCGCCGCGCTATCATCTCAGCGCCGATGAACATGCCCGGAGGGTCGCGGGATGGGTCTGATCGGAAGCCTCCTTGCCACCCTGTTCGGCGATGGGCGCAACGTGATCCGCGACACCGCCGAGGTGTTCCGCGAGAATGCCGAGGCCGGGGCGCAGCGCGGCGCGGGCCTGCAGACGGCGACGCTGGCGCAGTTCGCCGCCGAGTTCGGACAGGCGCGCAGCGGCTGGTTCGACCGCGCCATCGACGGGCTGAACCGCATCCCGCGTCCGGCGCTGGCCTTCGGCACGGTGGGGCTGTTCGTGGCGGCGATGGTCGACCCGGTGTGGTTCGCCAGCCGAATGCAGGGCATCGCGCTGGTGCCGGAACCGCTGTGGTGGCTGCTGGGCGCCATCGTCAGCTTCTACTTCGGCGCGCGCCAGCAGGCCAAGGGGCAGGAGTTCCAACGCTCCATCGCCGAGACGGTCGCCCGAACGCAGGTGGTGCAGAGCAACATCGCGGCGCTGCGTGCGCTTGAGCAAGGGGCGGGAGAGGCCGAGGCGCAGACCGGGCCGAACCCCGCGCTGGACGACTGGAGGCGCGGATGACCGGAACCCTGACGCTTGATACCGACTGGCGCCGCCACATCGAGAAGCGGGTGCAATCGCTGGAACTGCACGGGGCGGTCGACGACGTACACCGCGCCAACGTGGAAACCCGCCTGTCGGCCATCGAGGACACGCTGAAATGGCTTGTCCGGCTGATCCTTGGTGCGTTTCTTGCGGGGGCGGTGGCCTATGCTTTGCGGGGCGGGCTGGCGGTGCCCTGAGCCCGCAATGACAAACACGCGACGGATGCGCGCAGAGGATTGGCCTTTGCGCGCGCCGCGCGTAAATTGTGGCCATGTTGATCGAACTTGGCCACCTTGCCCTCATCCTCGCCTTCGCGGTTGCGCTGGTTCAGTCCGTGGTTCCGCTTGTGGGGGCGCACAAGGGATGGCGCGGCTGGATGGCTGCTGCCGATCCCGCCGCGTCGCTGCAGGTGATCCTGATCGGCTTTTCGTTCGCCGTTCTGACCTATGCCTTCGTCGTGTCGGACTTCTCGCTGCAACTGGTCGTGGGCAACTCGCACACCGACAAGCCGCTGCTCTACAAGATCACCGGCGTCTGGGGGAACCACGAGGGCTCGATGCTGCTCTGGGTGCTGATCCTGGCGCTGTTCGGCGCCAGCGCATCGTGGTTCGGCCAAGACCTGCCGCCCGCCTTGCGCGCCCGCGTGCTTGCGGTGCAGGGGGCGATTGGCGTCGCATTTCTTGCCTTCATCCTGTTCACGTCGAACCCGTTCACCCGGATGGCCGTGCCGCCGATGAACGGAGAGGACCTTAACCCGCTGTTGCAGGACCCCGGCCTCGCGTTCCACCCGCCATTCCTGTATCTCGGCTATGTCGGCCTTTCGATGAGCTTTTCCTTCGCCGTCGCCGCCCTGATCGAGGGGCGTGTGGATGCCGCATGGGGGCGCTGGGTGCGGCCCTGGACGCTTGCGGCCTGGATGTTCCTGACCATCGGCATCGCGCTTGGATCGTGGTGGGCCTATTACGAGCTTGGTTGGGGCGGCTTCTGGTTCTGGGACCCGGTCGAGAACGCATCTTTCATGCCCTGGCTGATCGCGGCGGCCTTGCTGCATTCGGCCATCGTGGTGGAAAAGCGTGAGGCGCTGAAATCCTGGACGATCCTTCTGGCGATCTTGGCCTTCGGTTTCTCGCTGATCGGCACGTTCATCGTGCGTTCGGGCGTGCTGACCTCGGTTCATGCCTTTGCCAACGACCCCGAACGCGGCGTCTTCATCCTGATGATCCTTGGCGTCTTCATGGGCGGCGCGCTGACGCTCTACGCCGCGCGTGCAGGCACGATGGAGGCCAAGGGCGTCTTTGGCGTGGTCAGCCGCGAAAGCGCGCTGGTGCTCAACAACATCCTTCTGGCGGTATCGGCCTTCGTGGTGTTCATCGGCACGATCTGGCCGCTGGTGGCCGAGTTGTTCTTTGACCGAAAGCTGTCGGTCGGCCCGCCGTTCTTTGACGCGGCGTTCACCCCCTTCGTGGTGGCGCTGGCCGCGATCCTGCCGCTGGGCGCATTGATGCCGTGGAAACGCGGGCGGATTGACCGGGCGATACAGCCGCTTTGGGGCGTGCTGGCGCTGTCGGTGGCGGCGGGCGGCCTGGTCTGGGTGATCCAGACGGGCGGCGCGATGCTGGCCCCTGTCGGCGCGGTGCTTCTGGTGTGGCTGGTCGGCGGCGCTGCGGCGGACCTGTGGCAGCGCACGGGGCGGGGCGGCATTGGCGACAAGCTGCGCCGCGCGACCCGCCTGCCGCGCGCCGATCTCGGCAAGGTCGTCGCCCATGCCGGGCTTGGCGTCACCATCTTCGGCGTGACCGCGATCACCGCCTGGCAGGTCGAGGACATCCGCGTCGCCCAGATCGGGGATACGTTCGACGTCGGCGGCTATGCGGTGACGCTGGACGCTGTGAACCGGGTGCAGGGGCCGAACTATTCTTCGACCATGGCCGACATGACGGTCTCGCGCGGCGGCAGTATCGTGGCGTTTCTGCAGCCTGAAAAGCGCATCTATCCCGTCGCACGGATGCCCACGACCGAGGCGGCGATCGACAACGGATTTCTGCGCGACATCTACGTCGTGATCGGCGATCCGCAGGACAATGGCGGCTGGGCGGTGCGGGTCTATATCAAGCCCTTCGCCAACTGGATCTGGGCCGGGTGTATCATCATGTCGCTTGGCGGCGCTCTCAGCCTGACCGACAGGCGCTTCCGTGTCGCGGCAGGGGCGCGCAAGGCGGCAGCGCCTGCGGTGCCTGCGGAATGACCCTTCCGCTTCGTTTGTCGCGGCTGCTGGCACCGGTCCTGATGGCGATGCTCGTGCTGGGCCTTGCGGGGCCTGCCATGGCCGTGCAGCCCGACGAGGTGCTGGACGACCCGGCGTTGGAGGCGCGCGCGCGCGACATCAGTTCCGGCCTGCGCTGCCTGGTCTGCCGCAACGAATCCATCGACGAATCGAACGCCGACCTGGCGCGTGACCTGCGGCTTCTGGTGCGCGAACGGCTGGTGACGGGCGACAGCGACGAACAGGTCGTCGAGTTCATCGTCGACCGCTACGGCGAATATGTCCTTCTGAACCCCACCGCCACGGGATCGAACCTTGTGCTGTGGGGGGCGGGGCCGGTGCTGTTCCTCGTCGCGCTGGGGATCGGCGCGGTCTATGTCCGGCGCCGGTCGCGCGCCGCGCCGCAAGGCCCGGACGAAGGGCTGGACGCCGAGGAACAGGCGCGCCTGCACGAGATTCTCCGCGACTGACGGCGCGTTGCGCTTTCCCTTTCGGGAAGGGCCGATAGGATGCCGTCAGACCCTGAGGGAGGCCACCGCATGAACTACGAATCCATCCGCTACACCCTGCGCGACGACATCGCCACGATCACGATGAACCGCGCCGAGGTGATGAACGCGCTCAACAGCCAGATGCGCGCCGAGTTGCTGCACGCTGTCCGCGAAGCCGACCGGGATGCGCGCGTGCTGGTCCTGACCGGAAAGGGCAAGGCGTTCTGCTCGGGTCAGGATCTGGGCGATGCGGGCAGCCTCAACAACCTTGATCTCGAACGCACCCTGCGAGACGAGTACGAGCCGCTGCTGCGGGCGATCTATGGCGCGCGGGTGCCGACCATCGCGGCGGTCAACGGTGCGGCGGCGGGAGCGGGGGCGAACCTTGCGCTGGCCTGCGATGTGGTGATCGCCACCGAGTCGGCGGTGTTCCTGCAGGCGTTCAGCCGGATCGGCCTGATCCCGGATGCGGGCGGCACCTATTGGCTGCCCCGGCAGGTCGGGTTCTCGCGCGCGATGGGCGCGGCGCTGTTCGCTGAACCTGTCTCGGCCAAAGACGCCGCCGATTGGGGCATGATCTGGGAAGCGGTGCCGGACGAGGGGTTCGCGGACCACTGGTTCGCCCGCGCCTCCAAGCTGGCGCAGGGGCCGACCGAAGCCTATACCCGCATCAAGCAGGCCATTCGCGGCAGCTATGACAACGACGTCGACAGCCAGCTGGAGCTGGAGGCGAAATTGCAGGGCGCCTGCGGCCAGACGCGCGACTTCAAGGAAGGCGTGATGGCGTTTCTCGAAAAGCGGGTGCCGCGCTACGAGGGGCGCTGATCGCCGCAGGATTGTTTCGCCGCCGTCCCGTTAACCTTTTGATACAAAGCGATTGCGCGCAGAAATAACCAGAATTCGTCAGAATGCTGACCGAGCGTCAGCATAGCTTGCGCAATGGGTCAGCCCCCGGCCCGATTGTGCAGGTCTGTGACGTATGGCGTTCAACGTCGTTCTTTCCACGCTTTATCTCGGTCAGATCGGCGATCTGGATACCGACGAAGGCACGCGCGAGATGGAGAACCCGGGTGCGCTTGTGCGAACCTATGGGTCTGCACTTGATCCGCTGTGCCGCCATATTGTCGACATAGACACCGACAGCCCGTCCGAGTTCGGAGACATGGCCGATGCGGTGGAAACGGATCAGGAAGACAGCGGCAACAACGACACGATCACCTACGATCTTGGCAGTGGGCCGGTCACCCGCTCGATCGATTCGATGGCGGATGTGACGGGCGTTATCACCTTTCGCGACGGAACGACGTTGACCGACCAGTTCGCGGTGTTCCAGGACACTGACGGGCGCGTGTTCCTTGCCATCTGGGACACGCAGACCACGCTTGACGACAAGCCGGTCGAAAGTTTCCGGATCACCGGCGTCACGCGCAGCGACTATGCGGCGCTGGAGCAGCTGACGCGCGACGATCTGAATTTCATCAACTGCTTCCGGTCGGACACCTTGATCCGAACGCCGCACGGCGAGCGGCGTATCGCCACCCTGCGGCGCGGCGATCTGGTCGAGACGGTGCAGAACGGCCCGCAGGAAATCCGCTGGATCGGCACGACGACGCTGTCCGCGTCACGGCTGGCGCGGCAGGGCAATCTCGCGCCGGTGCGGATCGCGCAGAACACCTTTGGCCCCGGGTTGCCCGCGCAAGAGCTTGTGGTGTCGCCGCAGCACCGGATCATGCTGGGCGGGTCACTGGTCGAACGGGTTTGCGGCAGCGACGAGGTGCTGGTGGCGGCCAAGCACCTGACGCGGCTGCCAGGCATCGATGCGGCGCCTTGCGCTTCGGGCGTCAGCTATTCGCATTTCATCTTTGACCGGCACGAGGTGGTCTGGGCGAACGGTCTGCCCGCCGAAAGCCTGTATCTGGGCGATCAGGCCCGCAGCGGGCTGCCGACGGCGCTGCGGGGCGAGATTGACCAGGTCTTTCCCGAGATCATGGGGCACACGGCGCGCCCGATCCCGGCCTATCCGTTCCTGCGCGCACGCAAGGCGAGCGAGCTGCTGTTGCGGCTGGAACGGCGCGGACAGCGCGGGCAGGGGGCCGGGGGCGAGCGGCTTTCGCCGATACGCCCGCGCCTGAACTGAAAAGGCCGCCCCGAAGGGCGGCCCTGGCAACGCGCGTGCCGAGGCTCAGCGGTTCTCGACGTCGATGTAATCGCGGGTGGTCTCGCCGTGATACAGCTGACGCGGACGGCCGATCTTGAGCTGCGGGTCCGACAGCTGTTCCTTCCACTGCGAAATCCAGCCCACGGTCCGCGCGATGGCGAAGATCGGGGTGAACATCGACGTCGGTAGGCCCATCGCGTCAAGAATGATGCCCGAATAGAAGTCGACGTTCGGGAACAGCTTTTTATCTGCGAAATAGGGGTCTTCCAGAGCCTGCTTTTCCAGCTCCTTGGCGACCTGAAGCGTCGGGTTGTTCTCGATCCCCAGAAGGTCGAGCACCTCGTCGGCGGACTGCTTCATCACTGTCGCGCGCGGGTCGAAGTTCTTGTAGACGCGGTGGCCAAAGCCCATCAGGCGGAACGGATCGTTCTTGTCCTTGGCGCGGGCGATGAATTCGGGGATGCGGTCGGGCGTGCCGATCTCGCGCAGCATCTCGAGGCAGGCCTGGTTGGCGCCGCCATGCGCGGGGCCCCAAAGGCAGGCGATGCCCGCCGCGATGCAGGCAAACGGGTTGGCACCCGAGGACGAGGCAAGCCGCACCGTCGAGGTCGATGCGTTCTGTTCGTGGTCGGCATGCAGCGTGAAGATGCGGTCCATCGCACGGCTGAGGATCGGGTTGACCTCGTATTCCTCGGCGGGAACGGCAAAGCACATGCGCAGGAAGTTGGACGCATAGTCCAGATCGTTGCGCGGATACACGAACGGCTGGCCGATCGAATACTTGTAGGCCCAGGCCGCGATGGTGGGCATCTTGGCGATCAGCCGGATCGACGCGACCTCGCGCTGCCAGGGATCATTGATGTCTGTCGAGTCGTGGTAGAACGCCGACATCGCGCCGACGACACCGACCATGACCGCCATCGGGTGCGCGTCACGACGGAACCCGCGGAAGAAATACTGCATCTGTTCGTGCAGCATCGTGTGCTGCGTGACGCGGCTTTCGAAATCCTCAAGCTGCTCGGCGGTGGGAAGATCGCCGTAGAGCAGCAGGTAGCAGACTTCGAGATAGTGCGATTTGCCCGCAAGCTGATCGATCGGATAGCCGCGGTGCAACAGCACGCCTTCCTCGCCGTCGATGAAGGTGATCGTCGAGTCGCAGCTTGCGGTCGAGGTAAAGCCCGGATCGTAGGTGAACACGCCGCCCTCGGCGTAAAGCTTGCGAATGTCGATCACGTCCGGCCCGGCGGTGCCGGCATAGATCGGCAACTCGATCCGCTTGTTGTCGAAACTGAGCGTCGCCGTCTTGTTGGTATCAGCCATCGTCGTCCCTTCCGTTAAGGACCCGGCCCGATACGGGGGCGGATCGGTCGTGAACTTGTCTGGCCGGGCCGTCAGGCCCCGCCCGCGTCCGACAGCCGTGCGATGGTTTCATCGCGGCCAAGGACAAGCATCATGTCGAACACGCTTGGGGAAACGCTGCGCCCGGCAATCGCGGCCCGAAGCGGCTGCGCCAGTTTGCCAAGCTTCAGCCCCCGCGCCTCGGCCACCTCGGCCACGGCCGCCTCCAGCGCCTCGCGCGTCCAGCTAGCATTCTGCAGGTGCGGCGTCAATTCCGCCAGTATACCACGGGATACAGAATCCAGCGCAGCAGCAGACTTCTCATCCGGTTCGATGGGGCGTTCGGTCAGCACGAAGTGAGCCTTTTCAAGAAGTTCCGGGATCGTCTTGGCCCGGTCCTTCAGACAGTACATCGCGCGCATCAGGCCACTGTGCTGCGCGTCCGTCAACGGGTCTTGCTGCGTTGCCGCACGAAATGCTGCGATCTCTGCAATCAGCGTGCCATCATCCGTTGCCGCGATGTGCTGACCTGAAAGGTTCTCCAGCTTCTTGAGGTCCAGGCGCGCGGGCGACTTGCCGATGCCGCCAAGGTCGAACCAGTCAAGCGCCTGCGCATCGGTAAAGAATTCGTCGTCGCCGTGGCTCCAGCCCAGCCGGGTCAGGTAGTTGCGCATCGCCGCAGAGGTGAAGCCCATGCGCTGGTATTCCTCGACCCCGAGCGCGCCGTGCCGCTTCGACAGTTTCTTGCCGTCCGGCCCGTGGATCAGCGGGATATGCGCCCAGACCGGCACCTCCCATTCCATCGCGTCGTAGATCATCATCTGCCGCGCGGCATTGGCGAGGTGATCGTCCCCGCGAATGACATGGGTGATGCCCATGTCGTGATCATCGACGACAACAGCCAGCATGTAGGTCGGTGTGCCGTCGGAACGTAACAGGACCATGTCGTCCAGCTGGTCATTGCCCCAGCGCACATCCCCCTGCACCCGGTCGGCGATGATCGTAGCGCCGCCCAGCGGGGCCCTGATGCGGATCACGAAGGGAGCGTCAGGGTGGGTCGCGGGATCCGCGTCGCGCCAGGGCGAACGGTAGAGGGTGGACTTGCCCTCTGCGCGGGCGGCCTCGCGGAAGGCCTCGATCTCGTCCTGGGTGGCAAAGCACTTGTAGGCCGCGCCGCGCGCCAGCAACTCGTGCGCGACGTCGGCGTGACGGTCCGCGCGGGCCGATTGGCTGACCGCCTCGCCGTCCCAGTCCAGCCCCAGCCACGTCATCCCGCGCAGGATCGCCTCGGTCGCTTCGGGGGTCGACCGGGCGCGGTCGGTATCCTCGATCCGAAGCAGGAACTTGCCGCCGCGGCCGCGCGCATAGAGCCAATTGAACAGCGCGGTTCGGGCGGTGCCGATGTGCATGAAACCGGTCGGCGAGGGCGCGATGCGGGTGACGACGGGGCGGTCTGACTTGGGGTCTGACATGGGGAAGGGCCTTGCGCGGTTAACCTTGTGGAAACCAGGCGGAGCCTAGCGTCGGCGTCGGTCTAGCCAACGGGATCGGAGAGAACAAGGTGCGCGTCCCTTCCCTGTCTGCCGTCGTCGCGGCACAGCGCGGGCACCTGTTCCCTTGGGTGCCTGTGGCCTTCGGTACGGGCATCGGGCTGTATTTCGCGGTGCCGTGGGAACCTGCGGTCTGGATGCTGTGGGCCGGGGCGTCCCTTGCTGCGGTGTTGATGCTGATCGCCCGCCGCGTGCCCGAAGGTGTCGGGCCGCTGGTTGTCGCACTGGCGGCGCTGGCCTGCGGACACGCGGTCGCGGGCGCGCGGGCGCACCTGGTGGCCGCCCCGGTGCTGGAATTTCGCTACTACGGCCCGGTCGAGGGACGCATCGCCGCGATCGACCGCTCGGCATCCGACAAGATGCGCCTGACGCTGACGGATGTGGTCCTGCTGGATGTCGCGCCCGCGCGCACACCGGAAAGGGTGCGGGTGTCGCTGCACCACGCCGAGGCGCATTTCGATCCTGTGCCGGGCATGCGCGTCGCGACCACCGGGCATCTGTCCGGCCCCGAGGGACCTGTAGAGCCTGGCGGCTTCGATTTTCAGCGCATGGCCTGGTTCGACCGGATCGGTGCGGTGGGCTATTCCCGGATGCCGCTGGTGATGACCGCCGCCGCGCCGCCGGGCGGGTCGGTGCAGGGATTGCGGATTGCCATATCGCGGGCGGTTCAGGCGCAGGTGCCGGGGGAGAACGGCGCCTTTGCCGCTGCCATTCTGACCGGCGACCGCTCGGGCATCGGCACCGAGACCCTGCAGGCGTTGCGCGATTCCAACCTTGCGCATCTGCTGGCGATCTCGGGCCTGCATATGGGGTTGTTGACCGGCTTTGTCTTTGCGGCGCTGCGCCTGGCGCTGGCGCTGCATCCGCGCACGGGGCTGACATGGCCGGGCAAGAAGATCGCGGCGGTGGTCGCCATCGTCGCGGGCGCGGCGTATTACCTGCTGTCGGGCGGCAACGTGGCGACGGAACGCGCGTTCATCATGGTCGCTGTCGCGTTGAGCGCCGTGCTGGTGGACCGCCGGGCGCTGACGCTGCGCGCCGTGGCCATTGCCGCGCTGATCGTTCTGGTCCTGCGGCCCGAAACCCTGACCGAACCCGGATTCCAGATGTCCTTCGCGGCGACCACGGCGCTGGTCGCGGTCTTTGCCGGATTGCGTGACACGGGATCGGGGCTGCCCCGCTGGACGCGGCCGATCCTGGCGGTCGTCGTCTCTTCTGCCGTGGCGGGCGCGGCGACGGCGCCGGTGGCGGCGGCGCATTTCAACCGCCTGTCGGACTATGGCCTGATCGCCAACCTCGCCAGCGTGCCGCTGATGGGATTGGTCGTGATGCCTGCCGCGGTGCTGGCGGCCTGTCTCTGGCCGCTTGGGCTGTCCTGGATCGGTCTCTGGCTGATGCGCTGGCCGATCGCCTGGATCCTCGGGGTGGCGCATGCCGTGGCGGGCTGGGACGGCGCGGTGACGCCGGTGCCCTCGCCGCAGGGGATGGTGTTGCCGCTGTTCGCGGTCGGCGGGCTGATCGCGGTGCTGTGGCAGGGGCGCGGGCGATGGGCCGGGATGATCCCACTGGCGGCGGCGCTCGCGCTCTGGTCGGCGAGCGTGCGACCGGCGCTGCTGATCTCGCCCGATGGTGGCCTCATGGGCGTGATGACCGAGGCGGGGCGGGCCTTGTCGAAAGAGCGCGGGCAGGGGTTCGCCGCACAGGTCTGGCTGGAGAATGACGGCGACGCCGCCGCGCAGCCAGAGGCATCCGGACGGGCGGGGATCGACAGGTCAGAAGACTGGATTGCTGCCGACATCGGGGGCGTCACCGTGCGCCACGTCTCGGGGCGGGGCGTTGACGAAAAGGCCGTCCGTGCCTGTGCACTTGGCGGCATCGTCGTCTCGGCGGCGGAACTGCCTGGGCCGGCCGGGCCTTGCCACGTCCACGACGGGCAATCGCTACGCAAGACCGGCGCCGTCGCCCTGGTGGCGGCGACAGAGGGGCCGCGCACGATCACGGCGCGGCAGCTGTCGGGCGACCGGCTGTGGACGGGTCAGTAGGTGCGGATCAGCCCAACAAGCTTGCCCTGCACCTCGACCTGGTCATCGGGGTAGATCTGCGCCGGATAGGCGGGATTCGCAGCCTCGAGCGCGATGCGGCGGCCGCCTTGGCGGCGCAGCGTCTTGAGCGTCGCCTCCTGCCCCTTGACGAGCGCAACGACGATGTCGCCGTCATCGGCTGTCGAGGTTTCGCGGATCACCACGATGTCGCCGTCGTTGATCCCCGCGTCGATCATCGAGTCGCCCTTCACCTCGAGCGCATAGTGATGGCCCTTGCCGCCCAGCATCGTGCCCGGAACGGCGACATGGGTTTCGATCTGGCTGATCGCCTCGATCGGGACACCGGCGGCGATCTTGCCCATCAGTGGCACATCGGTCGCGCCCCATTGCGACACCGGGGCGGCGGCAGAGGGCCGGCTGCTGGGCCGGTCGCCGTCGATCACGCGCGGGGTAAAGCCGCCCGTCTGCGGCGCGGCGCTGTATTTCGCGGCGATGCTGTCCGGCAGCTTGACGATTTCGATGGCGCGGGCTCGGTGGGCGAGGCGGCGGATGAAGCCCCGTTCTTCAAGCGCGGTTATCAGGCGGTGGATGCCGGACTTCGACCGCAGGTCGAGCGCCTCTTTCATCTCGTCGAACGAAGGCGGCACGCCGTCCTTCTGCATCCGCTTGTGGATCAGTTCCAGAAGGTCGAGCTGTTTCTTGGTCAGCATGTCGGCACCTGCATCGTCATGGACGTGTTCAGGTTATGTTCTACACCCGTTCCGGATTCGTGTCAACGCTGCGTCAGCGGGACATACTCCATAATGTCGCCCGCCTTGCGCGCCGGATCGTCCACGGGACGCACGAGCAGGCCATGCGCCTCGGTCAGGACGGTCAAGAGCGAGGAATCCTGCCGCTCGAACGGGTGGATCGCGCCACCCTCAAGCCGGGCGCGGACATAGTGTTCGCGCGGACCGTTTGCGGCGACATCGACGGCCAGCGGCGCCCGGATGCGCGGCGCGGCGCCGTCCGGCAGGCCCAGCATCCGGCGCACGAGCGGCAGCAGGAACAGGTGCCCGCAGACGATGGCCGACACCGGATTGCCCGGCAGGCCGAGCATGGCCGATCCCGACAGGCGCCCGGCCATCAGCGGCTTTCCGGGGCGCATGGCGATCTTGTAGAACGCGCGGTCGAGGCCAAGGTCGCCCGCGACCTTGCCGACAAGGTCGTGGTCACCGACCGATGCGCCGCCCACGGTGACGATCAGATCCGCGCCTGCCGCCAGCTCAAAGGCCAGCCGAAGGGAATTGGCGTTGTCGCGGGCGATGGGCAGGATGCGCGCCTCTGCGCCTTCGTCTTCCACCATCGCGGCCAGCGCGAAGATGTTGGAGGCGACGATCTGGTCGGGGCCGGGGTCTTCTCCGGGCATCACCAGCTCGTCCCCGGTGGCGATGATCGCGATGTCAGGCTTGCGGGTCACGGGGACGATGCCGTGGTTCATCGCGGCGATCAGCGCGAGGTCGGCAGAGCCGAGGCGGCGCGGGGCGTCCAGCGTGTAGCCGATGGCGAAATCGGCCCCGGCGGGGCGGATGTGATCGGCCGGTTCCAGGCGGTCGCCGAGGGTGATCGTGTCGACGTCGCGGGCGACATCCTCTTGCAGTATGATGTGGTCTGCGCCCTCTGGCACCGGCGCGCCGGTGAAGATGCGCACGGTCTGGCCCGGGCCGACGGTGCCTGCAAAGCGGTCCCCTGCGGCGGCCTCGCCGATGACGGTCAGCTTTGCCCCGTTGACGGCGTCCGCGCGGCGGGCGGCATAGCCGTCCATGGCAGAAGCAGGGAACGGCGGCTGGGCGCGGCGTGCGGTGAGCGGTGCGGCAAGGATGCGGCCATGGGCGGCGCGCAGCGGCACGTCCTCGGGCGGAAGCGGGGCCCCTAGCGCCAGAACCCGTGCCAGCGCCTCGGCGACGGAAATCACCGGGGCGCCTCTGGCAAAGCCTCGTAGCGACCGGACTTGCCGCCATCCTTCAGGACAAGGCGGATGCCGCCGATTTCCATGCCTTTTTCCACCGCCTTGACCATGTCGTAGATGGTCAGCGCGGCGGTGGACACCGCTGTCAGCGCCTCCATCTCGACGCCGGTCTGGCCGGTGGTCTTGACGGTCGCCTCGATCCGCAGGCCGGGCAGGGTGTCATCGGGCGTGATCTCGACCGCGACCGATGTCACGGGCAGGGGGTGGCACAGCGGGATCAGGTCGGCGGTCTTCTTGGCGCCCATGATGCCCGCAAGCCGCGCCACGCCCATGACGTCGCCCTTCTTGGCGCGCCCCTCGACGACCAGCGCCAGCGTCTCGGGCGTCATCCGGACATGGCCCGCCGCGACGGCCATTCGCGCGGTCACGTCCTTGCCCGACACATCGACCATGTGGGCATCGCCCTTGGCGTCGAAATGCGTGAGCCCCGTCATCGCGCAGGCACCGGATCCGCAAGGAGCGCCCGGGTGGCCGAGGCGACATCGGGCTGGCGCATCAGCGCCTCGCCGATCAGGAAGCAGCGCGCGCCGTGCGCGGCCAGATCGGCCAGATCCGCGGGCGTCGACAGCCCGCTTTCGGCGACGATGATCCGGTCCTCGGGAATGCGCGCGGCGAGGCGGCGGGTGGTGTCCAGCGACGTCTCGAAGGTGTGCAGGTTGCGGTTGTTCACACCCATCAGCGGCGATTTCAGCGCCAGCGCGCGGTCGAGTTCCGCCTCGTCATGCACCTCGATCAGCGCGTCCATGCCCCAGTCGGTCGCGGCGGCCTCCAGTTCGGCGGCCTGCGCGTCGGAGACGCTTGCCATGATGATGAGGATGCAGTCGGCATGGAGCGCGCGGGCCTCGGCGACCTGGTAAGGGTCGTACATGAAATCCTTGCGCAGCGCGGGCAGCTGCGTGGCATCGCGGGCCACGGGCAGGAAGGCGTCGGCGCCCTGAAAGGACGGCCCGTCGGTCAGGACCGACAGGCAGGCCGCGCCGCCGACCTCGTATGCCTCGGCCAGGCGCGGCGGGTCGAAATCGGCGCGGATCAGACCCTTGGAGGGCGACGCCTTCTTGATTTCGGCGATCAGGGCATAGCCGCTGCGGGACTTGCGCCGGAGCGCGTCGGCAAAGCCGCGCGGGCCGGGGGCCGCATGTGCGGCCTCCTCTACCATGGCGAGGGGACGGGTGCGCTTGCGCTCGGCGATTTCGCCCAGCTTGTACGCCTTGATGCGGTCGAGAACGGTTGTCATGACCCCGTCAGTAGCGCGGGCTGCGGCCGTTGCCAAGCGGAGCGGCTGCGCCGCACGCGAGGCTTGCGCGCGCTGCGCGCGGATATGGACTTACGCGCGCTGCGCGCAGATCGGGCTTGCGCGCGCTGTGCGCGCGGGCGGGGGCTCTGCCCCCGCACCCCCGGAGGTATTTGTGGACCAAAAGATGCGAAGGGCTCAGGCAGAGGTGATCCGCGCCAGCCCCTCGACCTTGGCGCGGGCGTGTCCGGCGTCGATGCTGTCACGCGCCATCGCGACGCCGTCGGGCAGGTTGGTCGCGCGATCGGCCACCACCAGCGCGGCGGCGGCGTTCAGAAGCACCGCGTCGCGGTAGGCGCCGGGCGCGCCGTCCAGAAGTGCGCGGAAGGCGGCGGCGTTGTGTTCGGGCGTGCCGCCGAGGATCGCCTCGAAGGGATGCACGGGCAAGCCCGCATCCTCGGGGTGAAGCGTGCGCATCGTCACGGCGCCGTTTTCCAGCGCGGCCAGGGCCGTCGTCCCGGCAATGGAGATCTCGTCGGTGCCGTCCGAGCCGTGCACCAGCCAGGCCTTGTCCGCGCCGAGTTCCTTGAGGGTTTCCGCCATCGGTCGGATCAGCGCCTCGGAGAAGGCGCCGGTCAGTTGCCGTTTCACTCCGGCGGGGTTGGTCAGGGGGCCGAGGATGTTGAAGATCGTTCGGGTGCCAAGCTCGGCCCGGACCGGGCCGACATGGGCCATTGCGGGGTGGTGCATCGGCGCCATCATGAAGGCGATGCCGATCTCAGACAGGGCGCGTTCCACCACGTCCGCGCCGACCATGACCTTGATGCCCATCTGCGTGAGCGCATCCGCCGCGCCGGATTTCGACGACAGGTTGCGGTTGCCGTGTTTGGCCACCGTGACCCCGGCGCCTGCCACCACGAAGGCCGTGGCGGTCGAGATGTTCAGCGTGCCCTTGCCGTCGCCCCCCGTTCCCACGATGTCCATCGCGCCCTCGGGCGCTGTGACCTTGTGGCACTTGGCGCGCATCACGGCGGCGGCGGCGGCGTATTCCGCGACCGTCTCGCCGCGTGTGCGCAAGGCCATCAGGAAACCGCCCATCTGGGCAGGCGTCGCCTCGCCCTCGAAGAGGATCGTGAAGGCGGCCTCGGCCTCGGACCGGGTCAGGGCGCGTTCCGCGGCGGCGGCGATCAGCGGCTTCAGCGCGTCGCTCATGCCGCGACCTTCACGGAGGCGAGGAAGGTCTTCAGCAGCGCGTGGCCATGTTCGGAGGCGATGCTCTCGGGGTGGAACTGCACGCCCTCGATGGGGCGCTCGCGGTGTCGAAGGCCCATGATCGTGCCGTCTTCCAGCTCGGCCGTGACGTCCAGCGCGGCGGGCAGGCTTGCGCGCTCGACGATGAGCGAATGGTAGCGCGTCGCCTTGAGCGGCGAGGGCAGGCCTGCAAAGACGCCCTTGCCCTCATGCAGCATCGCGCCGGTCTTGCCGTGCACGATCTCGGCGGCCCTGACGACCTTGCCGCCGAAGGCTTGGCCGATGGTCTGATGTCCAAGGCACACGCCCAGAAGCGGCGTGCCGGTCTCGGCTGCCGCCAGCGTGAGGGGTAGGCAGATGCCCGCCTGATCGGGATCGCAGGGGCCGGGGGACAGCACGATGGCATCGGGGCGCATCGCCATTGCGTCCTGCACGGTCAGCGCGTCGTTGCGGCGCACAGTGACCTTTGCCCCAAGCTCGCCCAGATAGTGGACGAGGTTGTAGGTAAAGCTGTCGTAGTTGTCGATGAGCAGGATCACGCAGGGCGCCCCTTTGGTCTTGAGGAAATTGGGGGTGCATCCCCGGTTTCGGTCGCGCTATATGTGGTCCGACGCGGGGGCGGGGGTCAAGAGCGGCCCGTGTCTCCCCCGCACGCAGGAGAATGCGCGACGTGAAAGGCTTTCTGTTCGGTCTCATTTCCGGCGGCATCGTGGCCGCCTTCGGCCTGATCGGCGCGGTGGCCTATGCGCCGGTCGTGGCGATCGAGGATGTGTCGGGACAGGTTCCGGTTCGCGCGGACGTGCAGGCACCGGACGAGCCGCCAGTTGCGGAGGTGGCGCCTGAGCCGCCGCAGGCCGATGGAGCGCCCGAGGCCATGGCGGAGACCACCCCTGAGGCCGCACCCGCGCCCGAACCGGAAGGGACCGTTCGCGCCGCCCCCGAGGCAACGGCGGAGCCTGCCGCCGGCCCTTCGCCCGAACCCTCGGCAGAGCCTGCCCCCGACCCTGCCACCGAACTTGCCCCCGACCCTGCCGCCGTGACGCCCGACGTGCCGCAGCCCGCGCCGGAACTTGACGTGGAGCTTCCCGCCGAAGAGGTTTCGCCGCTTGTCGTGACCGAGGTACCGCAGCCCGCCCAGGACGCTGCCCCCGGCGCGGCGCCCACGCCCTCGACCCAGGTGGCACCGCGCGCCAGCGCACTTGGGCTGGGTGCGGAATCCGTCGCCATGCCCGCGCCGCCCGACTCTGATCCGCCGCCGCTGTTGCGCTCGGTCGATCCGCTGGTGCCGGACCGCAGCGCGGGCCCCGCGCGCAGCGATTCAGCGCCCGCGCTGCAGGCCAACGCAATCGCCTTCGAGAATCCCGGTGATGCACCGCTGCTGTCGATCCTGCTGCACGACGATCCCGGCAGGCGGCCCGACGCGGCAGCGCTCGAGGCGTTGCCGATCCCCGTCACCGTCTCGATCAACCCGATGGCCGAGGATGCCGCAGTCACGGCGGCGATGTATCGCGGCGCCGGACTGGAGATCGCGGTCAGATCGCCGCTGCCCGACGCGGCCCAGCCATCCGACGTCGAGGTCGCCTTTGGCGTCTACCTGTCCTCGGTGCCCGAAGCGGTCGCCGTGATCGACATGGACGATGGCCGCCTGCAAGAGAACCGCCCGCGTGCCATTCAGGTCGTCGCCATCCTCAAGGAGACGGGCCACGGGCTGCTGACCTACGAGAAGGGGCTGAACGCGGGCCTTCAGATCGCCGCGCAGGAAGGTGTCGCCGCCGCAACGGTGTTCCGCGCCTTTGACGATGGCGAGCGGGACGTGGCCTCGATGAAGCGGTTTCTCGACCAGGGCGCGTTTCAGGCCGGGCTTGGCGGTCCGGTCATCCTGGAAGGCGTGATGCGGCCCGAGACGTTGCAGGCGCTGGCGGAATGGTCGCTGGGACAGCGCGCCGGGAACGTGGCGGTAGCGCCGCTGTCGGCCGCGCTGATGGATTCCGCGCAGCCCTGACGCGCGACCCTAGCTGTTGGATCCGTCGCGCACGAAGCGCCCAGCATCCTCGGCGGCCTTGCGGATCGCCTTGGACTTGTTGACCGTCTCCAGATACTCGGATTCGGGGTCGCTGTCGTAGACGACACCGCCGCCCGCCTGGATATACAGGGTTTCGTCCTTCAACACGGCGGTGCGCAGCGCGATGCACATGTCCATGTCGCCGCCTGCGCTGAAATAGCCGACGCCGCCGCCGTAGACGCCGCGCTTTTCAGGCTCCAGCTCGTCGATGATCTCCATCGCGCGCACTTTGGGCGCGCCCGAGACGGTGCCTGCGGGCAGGCCAGCCAGCAGCGCCGACAGCGCGTCGTGGTCGTCCGACAATTCGCCGACGACGTTCGACACGATGTGCATGACGTGGCTGTAGCGTTCCACGATGAACTGTTCGGTCGGGCGTACGGTGCCGATCTTCGCCACCCGGCCAACATCGTTGCGCCCCAGATCGAGCAGCATCAGGTGTTCGGCCAGTTCCTTTTCATCCGACATCAGGTCGGTCTCGAAGGCGCGGTCCTCTTCGGGGGTGGCGCCGCGCGGGCGGGTGCCCGCGATGGGGCGGATCGTGACCTCGCCGCCGAAGACCCGCACGAGGATCTCGGGGCTGGCGCCGATCACCTGGAAGCCGCCGAAGTTGAAATAGAACATGAACGGCGACGGGTTGGTGCGCCGCAGCGAGCGGTAAAGCGCGAAGGGCGGCAGCGGAAACGGCTGCGACCAGCGCTGCGAGGGCACCACCTGAAAGATGTCGCCCGCGCGGATGTACTCCTTGGCCTTCTCGACGGCGGCGAGATAGGCGTCATGGCTGAAATTCGACGTCAGCTCGGGCAACTCGGCGATGTCGCCAAGGTCGCGGTCGCTGGTGCCGGGGGCGCGTTCGAGATCGCGCACCGCGTCCATCACCCGCTCTGCCGCCTGCGCATAGGCCGCGCGCGCCGACAGGCCGGACGACACCCAGGCGGGCGACACCACCGTCACCTCGCCCTTCACCCCGTCGAGAACCGCGATCACGGACGGGCGCATCATCACCGCGTCAGGCAGGCCGAGCGGGTCGGGGTTCACGTTCGGCAGATGTTCGACCAGACGGATCATGTCATAGCCGAGATAGCCGAACAGGCCCGCGCTGGCGGCGGGCAGGTCCGCGGGCAAGTCGATCCGCGACTCGGCAATTAGAGTGCGCAGGGTGTCCAGCGGCGCGCCGTCCAGAACCTTGAAGGCATCGGCATCGAAACGCGCTTCGCGGTTCACCCGGCTTGTCGTGCCCCGGCAGTCCCACACCAGATCGGGCTTCATCCCGATGATCGAATAGCGTCCCCGCACCTCGCCGCCGGTGACGGATTCGAGCATGAAGCTGTCCTTGCGCGCCTCGGTCAGCTTGAGCATCAGAGACACCGGCGTGTCGAGATCGGCGGCGAGCCGGGCATAGACCACCTGGTTTGCGCCCGCGTCGTAGCCTGCCTCAAACTCCGCGAAGGAAGGGGTCAGCGCCATGGTGTTTCCCCGTCCTACTGGAACTGAGCGTTCACTTGGTTGAGGATGTTCTGGTCAAGCTGGATGCCCGCCCGCGTCTCGACCGCGCGGGTGAAGGCATCAAGCATGTCCGACCCGAGGCTCTGCGCGGTCTGCTGGGACAGCCGTTCGCGCAGTTGTGCAAGGTCAGGGTTGCCGGTGTCGGGGGCGTTGACGGCGTCAAGCTGGACCAGCGCGACGCGCCCCTCGCCCTCGATCACCCGCGCCTCGCCGGGTTCCATCTCGAACAGGGCGGGCACCATGCCTTCAGGCGTGCCGTCAAGGAACGCCTGCCGCCCGATCGCCGCTTGCGAGCGGCTGGACAGGCCGAGCGCGCCGAAGGCCGCACCTTCGTTGAGCCGGTCCGCAAGCGCCTGCGCCTGCGCCGCCAGTGCCTCGGTGGTTGCCTGCGCTTCCCATGCGTCGATCACGGCGCCGCGCACCTCGCCGAACGGCTGCACCTCGGGCGCGCGGACGGCGTCGAGCCGCAGCGCGAAGATGCCGCCATCGTCCAGCGGCAGCACTTCGGGGAAATCCCCGATTTCGGCCTCGACCGCCGCCGTGCGGAAGGCGTCATAGGCAGCGATGTCGTCACGGCTGTCTTGCGTGAACCCGATCGTGCCAAGCTGCATCGAGGTGTCCTGCGCCAGTTCCTCCAGCGTTGCGCCGCCTGCCAGTTCGTCGTCGATGGCGTCCATGCGTGCATCGACCTCGCGGCGGGCGCGGTCGGCGACAAGCTCTTCGCGCAATTCGTCCCGGACGTCCTCGAACGGTGTTTCCTGCGGGGCGAGAATGCCGTTCATGCGGAACAGCGCGGGGCCAAGGTTCGTGGTGATGGGGCCGGCGACGCCGGGCGCCTCGAGGCCGAACAGCGCGCCGGACGCGGGGCCGGGCAGGTCGCCCTCGGCCACGTCGCCCAGATCGACGTCTTCCAGCGACAGGCCGCGCTCCTCGACGATGGCGTCAAAGCTCGCCTCGCCAGCGTCGATGCGGGCCTTGGCGTCTTCAGCCTGTTCCACGCTGCCGAACACCAGACGTTCCACAAGCCGCCGCTCTGGCACGACATACTGGTCGATGCGTTCGTCGTAGAGCGCGCGGATCTGATCCTCGTCCACGGCGATCTCGTCCATCACCATGTCGGGCGTCAGCCAAGCATAGGTGATCTCGCGGGTTTCGGGCCGGGTGAATGCGTCGGGGTTCGCGTCGTAATAGGCGCGCAGCGCGTCCTCGGTGGGTTCGGGCAGCGGCTCGTCCAGCGCGCCGGGGCCAAGCACAGTCCATGTCGCGTCCCGCGTCTCGGCGGCAAAGGTGAACAGCCGGTCGACATAGGCATCGGGGGCGGGGGTGCCTGCGGACACCGCGCCCTGCACCACGGTTCGCGCCACTTCCGAGCGCAGGGACGCCTCGAAGTCGGACACGGTCAGGCCCGAGTTCTGCAGCGCGAATTCATAGGACTGGCGGTCGAAGGAGCCGTTCAGGCCCTGGAAGGCGGGGATCTGCACGATCTGTTCGCGCAGGTTCGCGTCGCCTACGGAAATACCGGTGCGCGCGGCTTCGTCCTCGATCGCGACCTGGCTGACGACACGCCCCAGAACGGCGCGGTCGAGGCCGAACTGCTGCGCCTCGGCAAAGCTGAGCGGCTGGCCGGTCTGCGCCTGGATCGCGCGCAATTCCTGGTTCAACTCGCGCGCATAGCGGTCGATGGACACCGGCGTCTCGCCCACGGTGCCAAGCGACCGGGTGCCGCCGCCGAAATTCGAGGTGCCAAAGCCTGCAAGGCCCACGATCAGCAGGGCAAGGATGATCCAGACCACCGTCTTCGAGGTCTTGCTTTGTCCCAGCTTCGCCATGGTGTCCGTTCCCTTATGCCGCGTTCCGCGATCTCTATGCGCAGCAGGGGCGCGGGGCAAGGGCAGGGCGGCGGGGCGCGGCGTTCAAAATTCCGTCGACGCGGCCTTGCCAGAGGCGATCAGGGCCGAAAGCCCGCAAGCCGGTCGAACAGCACGCCAAGGCCCTGCCGGTCAGCGTTGGCAAAGGCGATGCGCAGCTGCCGCGCGCCGCCCGGATCGCCGTCGGGCATGAACATCGTGCCGGGCAGCACCAGAACGCCCGCCTCGCCCACCAGCCTGCGCGCCAGCGTGTCCGACGTCATGTCGAACGGATGCTCGGCATAGGCGAAATACGCGCCGCAGCCCAGAAGCCGCCAGCCGTCCAGCCGGGGGAAACTTTCTTCGATGGCGGCGCGGCGGTCGAGAATCTCGGCCCGTTCGCCTGCCAGCCATTGCGACAGGTTCCGCATCCCCCAAAGCGCGGCCCGCTGGCCAAGCTGGTTGGGGCAGATCGTGACGGTGTCGAGATACTTCTCGACCTCGGCCAGCCGCGCCTCGCTTGCCACCATCGCGCCGACGCGGTGGCCGGTCAGGCGGTAGGCCTTGGAGAACGAGTAAAGCTGGATCAGCGTGTCGTCCCAGTCGGGATCGGCGAAGAGTTCATGCGCGGCGCCGCTGCGGCTGTCGAAGTCGCGGTAGGTCTCATCCACGATCAGCGCCAGGCCATGCGCGCGCGCCAGATCGAAGAACGCGCGCAGCGTGGCGGCGGGGTATTCGACGCCCGACGGGTTGTTCGGGCTGACCAGTACGATGGCGCGGGTGCGCTCGGTGATCGCGGAGCGGGCGGTGTCCACGTCGGGGATCAGGCCGGGGCCGGGGGGCAACGGCACGCAAGCGATGCCCGCCATGTCGAGCGCCATCTTGTGGTTGAAGTACCACGGCAGCGGCAGGATCACCTCGTCGCCCGCGCCCGCCAGCGTGGACAGGGCGGCGGTGAACGCCTCGTTGCAGCCCGAGGTGATGGCGACCTGCGTCTCTGCGACCGGGCCGCCGTAGCTGGCCGACCACTGTTGCGCGACCTCGGCCCGCAACTCGGGCAGGCCCAGCACGGGGCCGTAAAGATGCGCGCTCGCGTCCTCGACGACGATGCGCGCCAGTTCCTCGCGCAGGGCCATCGGCGGGGGTTCCACCGGCGCGGCCTGGCTTACGTTCACAAGCGGCAGATGCGCGGGCGGCGGCGTGTCGGTCAGCCAGCGCCGCGCCTCCATCACCGGCGGCGGCGTGGTGGCCGCCATCGCGGGGTTGAGGGGGCGCGTCGGCTTGGCGGGCACGCCGTCAGTCCCGGCCGCGATAGGGTTCGACGTATTGCAGCGCCATGTCCCAGGGGAAGAAGATCCAGGTGTCCTGGCTCACCTCGGTGATGAAGGTGTCGACCTGAGGGCGGCCCTGCGGCTTGGCATAGACCGTGGCGAAATGCGCCTTGGGATACAGGTCGCGCACCAGTTCCAGCGTCTTGCCGGTGTCGACAAGGTCGTCGACCACAAGGATGCCGGTGCCGTCGCCCATCATCTCGGCATCGGGGGCCTTGAGCACCCGCGCGGCGGCGCGTGACTGGTGGTCGTAGGATTTCACGCTGATGGTATCGACCGTGCGGATGCCAAGCTCTCGGCTGACGATCATCGCGGGGGCCATGCCGCCCCGCGTGATCGCGACCACGGCCTTCCAGGCACCGTCATCCGGCCCCTGACCGTCCAGCCGCCACGCCAGCGCGCGGCTGTCGCGGTGGATCTGGTCCCACGAGACGTGAAAGCCTTTTTCATGCGGCAGGAATTCGGTCATGGCTCAGGCCTTTTCGATATCGGGAGCGTCGACGGCCTTCATGCCGACCACATGGTATCCGGCATCGACATGCAGGCATTCGCCCGTCACGCCCGACCCCAGATCCGACAGAAGATACAGCGCCGATTTTCCCACGTCGTCGGTGGTGACATTGCGGCGGAGCGGTGAGTTGTATTCATTCCACTTCATGATGTAGCGGAAATCGCCGATGCCGCTGGCGGCCAGCGTCTTGATCGTGCCCGCGCTGATCGCGTTCACGCGGATGCCGTCCTTGCCCAGGTCTTCGGCCAGATAGCGCACCGACGCCTCCAGCGCGGCCTTGGCGACGCCCATCACGTTGTAATGCGGCATCACCTTTTCCGCCCCGTAATAGGTGAGGGTCAGCGCGCTGCTGCCCGGCCCCATCAGCTTTTCGGCGCGCTGCATGATCGCGGTGAAGGAATAGACTGATATGTCCATCGAGACGCGGAAATTGTCGCGGCTGGTGTCCACGTAGCGCCCGCGCAATTCCGACTTGTCGGAAAAGCCGATGGCGTGGACCACGAAATCAAGGCTGCCCCATTCCGCCTTGAGGGTCTCGAACAGCGCGTCCATCGATGCTTCGTCGCCCACGTCGCAAGGCAGCACGAGCGACGACCCAAGCGACGCGGCCAGCGGATCGACCCGCTTTTTCAGCGCGTCGCCCTGATACGAGAACGCAAGCTCGGCGCCCGCATCTGCGCAGGCCCGCGCGATGCCCCAAGCGATCGACTTGTCGTTCGCAAGGCCCATGATGAGGCCACGCTTGCCCGCCATCAGCTTCGTTGACATTCGTCGCCCCTCACTCACTTTTCCGGTGCAAGGTCGTCTAGGACATTCCCCCCCCGCCATCAAGAGACACCGGGGCATACACAGGCTTTGGAAAGGGTATCACATGGACAGCGCAAGAGACGGCATCTTCGCCGGGGACGATCCGTTCGAGATCGCCCGCACCTGGATGAGCGAGGCGGCCAGAACCGAACCGACCGATCCCAACGCGATGGCGCTGGCCACGGTGGACCCGGAGGGCATGCCGAACGTGCGGGTCGTGCTGCTGAAAGAGATCGAGGCGGACGCGGTGGTGTTCTATACCAATTACGACAGCGCCAAGGGGCGCGAGTTGATCGCCAGCGGCAAGGCCGCGATCAACCTGCACTGGAAGACGCTTGGCCGACAGGTGCGGATGCGGGGGCCAGTCGTGAAGGAAGACGGCCCACAGGCCGACGCCTATTACCGCTCGCGCGCGGTGGGCAGCCGCATCGGGGCATGGGCGTCCGAGCAGTCGCGTCCGCTGGCGTCGCGTGCAGCGTTGATGGAACGGGTCGAAACCCTGGGCGCCGAGTTGGGAGACGACCCCGCCCGCCCGTCCTTTTGGGGAGGTTTCCGGCTTTGCCCGCTTGAGATAGAATTCTGGGCAGACGGGGAATTCAGATTGCACGACAGGTTTCGCTGGTCTCGGCCAAGCGCTGATACTGGTTGGAAAATTCAGCGTCTGAACCCCTGAGATTCGCGCGACGTGAAATGCAACGCTTTGTTTTACTCTCGTTTTTCCGCTTGATCTGATCTGTCCAGTTTGAAATTGCTGTTGTCAATCAAATCGCCGGAAAGGCGCGAAGGCAAAGTGATGAGCGACGAGGACGACGCAACCCGCACAGTGGTCGGCAAGGTCAAATGGTTCGATCCCGTCAAGGGATTCGGCTTTGTGGTGCCAGAGGGTGGCGGCCGGGACATTCTTCTGCATGCCAACGTCCTGCGGAATTTCGGTCAGAGTTCGGTCGCGGACGACAGCGGCATCACGCTTGTCGCGCAGAACACGTCACGCGGAGAACAGGCGGTGACGGTCGTCGAGATCAGCCCGCCCGAGGCGACGGACGAGGCCCCGCTCGAAGAGATTTCGGCGCAGGATCATCCTGCCGACGAGGGCCCGCTGGAGCCCGCGCGGGTGAAATGGTTCGACAAGGCCAAGGGCTTTGGTTTCGCCAATGTGTTTGGACAGGACGACGACATCTTCCTACACGTTGAAGTGTTGCGCCGGTCCGGCTTTTCCGACCTTCAACCCGGTGAGGCCGTGAGCCTGCGCATCGTCGAGGGCAAGCGTGGCCGCATGGCGTCGCGCATCCTCGCATGGGACGCGGCGCTGAAGGAGTGATCTTGTGAAATTTGCGGTGACGGGGGCTGCGTTCGCGGCCATGATGGGCGCGGGGTCAGCGCAGGCCGACTGCGCCTTCGATCAGGTCGAGGTGCGCGGCAACGGATCAAGCGCCCGCTTCACGGTCGACGTGGCGGACGACAATGCCGAACGCGGGCAGGGCCTGATGTTCGTCGAAGAGATGGCACGTTCGCGCGGGATGCTGTTTGTCTTCGACCAGCCGCAACCCGTCTCGTTCTGGATGCGCAACACGCTCATTCCACTCGACATGATCTTCGTCGGTGCGGACGGCGTTGTGCGCAGCGTGCACGAGAATGCCACGCCGCTGGACGAGAGTTCGATCTTCGGCGGGAACGACATCCAGTATGTGCTCGAGATCAACGGAGGGCTTGCGCAGCGCCTTGGCATCGGCCCGGGCAGCGAGCTGCGCCATCCGTCGATGGATCAGGACGCGGCGGCGTGGGCCTGCGCCGACGGTTAGGGCTTTCCTATGTCTGCGCGTCTTTGTAGAGAGACGCGGATCGGGGCGTGGCGCAGCCTGGTAGCGCGACGGTTTTGGGTACCGTAGGTCGTAGGTTCGAATCCTATCGCCCCGACCATTTCTGGGCTCGGCCCGTCTTTCCGAGTGGAAGGGCGGCTATCGGCTCTATTTCCGTCGCGGACGGAATGGCCCATTTTTCGGCCCACAGTTGACACAGTGGTCTGCCAGTCCAATGCGCGGTGCAGCGCAGGTGGCCAGGACGATGTCAACATACACGGTAACTTCAGCGAACTGGAATAATCCGGCTTTCTGGTCGTCCGTCAACGAGGCGACCGGCCAGCATGTGTTCGACTTCAGCGGCCTCGGCCCGACCTTCACCGTCGATCTCGACTATTCCACGGGCACGCTGACGATCGACGACGGATCGTCGAGTTTCAGCGTCGGCGATACCGATGCCGTCGGCAGCTTCGACGCGAACCTCGGCGGCAGCACGGTGTTTTCGGCCTTTCAGCCCATCGGCAGCGCGGGGGACGACACCTTCACTGATGACGCGGGCGGAACTGTCGCGCGGGCCCTCACCATCACGAACGCCAGCTTCGAAGCGACCAACCATTCCGATGGCGCCTATTCCCAAGGCATTCCATCCTGGACGATCACCGACAACGGGTCTGGAGAGGCGGGGGACTACAACCCGAGAAGCTCGGAGATCGACGAGAGCACGGTGGACGGCACCGATGTCGCCTGGCTGTATCACGGGGGAAGTTCGAGCAGCACGGCGGCGATTTCCCAGACCCTGTCCGAGACCTACAGCAGCGGAAGTGTCTACCGCTTCGATCTTCTTGTCGGCGACGGAAGCTTCAGCGGCAGCGGCGATGTCGCCTATCAGGTCAATATCTATGCCGGGTCGACCCTGATCGGAACGACGAGCGGCACCACCGGCGACATCGACGCGATGCAGGCGATTTCAGTCGAATCCACTGTGAACAACCCGGCCCTGAATGGTCAGGCGATCCGGATCGAGATCGTGCGCCCTCCCGGCACGGCGAGTGGCGAGCTGCTGGTCGACAACATCACCGGCACCGTGACAGAGCCCGGCGCGGACCAGTTCGACGGCGACGCGGGCACCGACACGGTGGACTATTCCGCTTCGGCGCAGGCGGTGACAGTCGACCTTGCGGCGGGCACCGGGTCGGGCGGTTCTGCCGAGGGCGACACCTACACCGACATCGAGAACGTCACCGGCTCGGCACAGGACGACAGGCTCGAAGGCAACGCCGACGACAACACCCTTGACGGCGCTGGCGGGTCTGACCGGCTTGTGGGCGGCGTTGGAAATGACACCGTATCGGGCGGCGCAGGCGACGATGTGATCTTCGGTGACACCGAAGAGGCGCTTGGCCTTGGCACCCCGCAAGAGGCCGGCAACCTTGTCATGGACCCTGCCGAGGTCCGTTCGGGATCGGAATCGGGCGGGAACCCGGCGTCGGCGGTCGATGGCACGTCGATCATCTATGACAACGCCGCGACGCTTGGCGATGGCACGAACGTCGCGCTGCGCATCACGCTCGTCGACAAGTCGAGCGATTCGCTTGGCGTCAATCTGACCAACCCGACGCTGAACCAGACGATCCTGTTGAGCGGTGGATCGGGTCTTCGCGGCGAGACTGCCAACATCAGGATCGAGTTTCTCGATCAGGATACGCTGCAACCGCTGTCGCTAAGCGGTTCGGCGACCTTCAGCGATCTGGACGACAATTCAGGCGGCACGCCGGGCGGCGCAGAGCAGCTGATCCTGAATCCCGGCGATTTCGTCAGCTATGCGACCGACGCCAACACCTCGCTCGTCGTGTCCGAAGACATGGGGTCCGTCACGGCAACCGGCAGCGAAGGGAATACGCCGCTCGAGCAGGATGCCTGGTTCCAGGCGCTGTTCGAGGGGCAGTCCGAAATCAACTTCACGCTCGTCTATCCCGGGCAGCAGGCAGGTTTCGGGTTCAACGGAGCCGACATCGCGAATGCGGTCATCACCGATGTGCCGCAGGGCGACGACAATCTGAGCGGCGGCGCAGGCAACGACATACTGATCGGCGGCGGCGGCGATGACACGCTTTCGGGCGGCACCGATGATGACACCCTGTCAGGAGACGGCGGCGACGATACGTTCCAGTACGTCGCTGGAGACGGCGACGACATCATCACCGACTTCAACACCGGGAACACCGGCACGCTGAGTGACGGTGACAGCACGAACAACGATTTCATCGACCTCACGGCGTTCTACGACAGCATCCACGAGCTTCATTCCGACCAGGCCGACGACGGTATCCTGAACCAGTCCAACGCCACGGACGAAAAGGGCCGCACTGTCGATTACAGCGACAACGACCAGTTTGGCGCGGGGTCGATCACGTTCACCGGCGGCACCGGGGACGACAGCTTCTTTACCGTCGAGAACACCGGTGTCGTCTGTTTCGGCAAGGGCACGCTGATCCGCACGCCGCGCGGTGAGGTGCCGATCGAAGACCTGGGCGTGGGCGATCTTGTCGAAACCCACGACGAGGGTGCGCAACCCATCCTCTGGATCTCACGCGAAACCTACGGGCCGGACGATCTTGCCGAGATGCCGCAACACAGGCCGGTGCGCATCGTCGCCGGAACGCTTGGCAATCATTCGGATCTTGTCGTGTCGCCGCTTCACGGGGTGCTCATCGGTCCTGAATTCGGTGCCGAGGCGCCATCTCTCGTTCGCGCGCGCCATCTGGCCGAAATATCGAGGCGCGTGCGGACCGTCAGGGCTGCGCAGCACATAACCTACATTCATTTCCTGCTTCCCCGACACGCCATTGTCTGGGCGAACGGGGCGGGGGCGGAAACGCTGTATCCGGGCAAGGAAACCCTGAGGACCTTCAGTCCACACAAACGCGCAGGTCTGGGACGGGTGCTGCCGGGGATTGGCGCGGGATCGGTGCTTGAGGCATATGGCCCGCCGGTGCGCCCGTTCCTGCGCCGGAAGGACGTCCTGTCGCGGCTTCGGCTGGACGGTCAGGGCTGTGCCGAGGCTGCCGCCGCGATGATGTAAGCCGGACCGCCCCGTCGGCAGAGCCCCGAGACGGTGGGTGCGGACCAGTGGCATTGGTCTTTCGGACAGCGCGGGCGAGCGGCAATGCGCCCGCCCCGCGGCACGGTCACTTCGACTTCTTGGCGCCGAGCGAGACGGGCTTGGCCGCCCCGGAATTTGCCGTGGCCAGAACCCTCGGCACTTCCTTCTTGGGTTTCTTGACTTCCTTGTTGCCGCGCTTGTTGTCGCCTTTTCCCATGATGTCCTCGCAGGGTAGGGGTCTCCGTCCGCGACATGCGGAACGGACCGTTCCTCAGGAAAATCAGGGTTGCCTGCACACATGGCAGGGCGATGATTTCGGTGAGTATGCCGCCGGGTCGTCATCGACCCTTGATACACATCGGTATTTTACCATCGCCCATGATGGCCCGCAAGCGGCGCCTGATCGGGCGGCATGTGTTCTGACTGCACAGCATGTGGTATGTCTGCATCTTTTTTCGTCTGCATGTGGGCAATACCCCGCCGTCTGGTTCAGCCGCGCCGGGCGAACGCAGATCCCCGAGTCGTCCACATCTGCGTCCGGGTGCCGGAACCACCTTGGACGGGCGCCGCGTATTTCCCGTTGTTTCCCGCACGGTTCCAGTCGCCCCGCCGGGCGAACCCGCGCCAAGCCTGTGGACAACTTTCCGGGCGCTGTTTCCATCTACGCCCCCGCCCGAAAATCCGGCCATCCGTCAACCGCTTTTTGCACTCTCGAAATGAAATTTTCATGTTGACCGGACCCCGTCCCCTACGCCAGTTTGTGTGAGCCGGTTGTTGAGCCACAAGATATAGTGGACAGGGCGCGGCGGGACAGAAACATTCTCCAAGCAATGCCTGCATGCGTGGGCAGCCGTCGTCATCCCATCAGCGGAGCGCGGAGAAGTCTTTTGTCTCCGCCGACCGCCAGACAACCGGCGCGACATCATCCCCCAACCGGGCCCCAGCCCCGGAGCGGGGCAGGGCAAAAAAGAAAACGGGGCACCCAAGGTCATGAAGATCGAACGTTCGTTCACCACCGCCGGCCGCGACGCATACGATGCGATCGCCTTCACCACCACCACGTCGGAAATCCGCAACCCCGACGGCACCGTGGTGTTCCGTCTGGACGCCGTCGAGGTGCCCGAAAGCTGGAGCCAGGTGGCGTCGGACGTCATCGCGCAGAAATATTTCCGCAAGGCCGGGGTGCCCGCGCGGCTGAGGCCGGTCCGCGAAAAGGACGTGCCGGAATTCCTGTGGCGCTCGGTCGCCGACGAGGCGGCGCTGGCCGAATTGCCCCAGGACCAGCGCTATGGCGGCGAGACGTCGTCCAAGCAGGTGTTCGACCGCCTGGCGGGCGCCTGGGCCTATTGGGGCTGGAAGGGCGGATATTTCACCACCGAGGCCGACGCCCAGGCGTATTTCGACGAGATGCGCTTCATGCTGGCGACCCAGCGCGCGGCGCCCAACAGCCCGCAGTGGTTCAACACCGGCCTGCACTGGGCCTACGGCATCGACGGCCCGGCGCAGGGGCATTTCTACGTCGACTACAAGACCGGCAAGCTGACCAAGTCGAAATCCAGCTACGAGCATCCGCAGCCCCACGCCTGCTTCATCCAGTCCGTGTCGGACGATCTGGTGAACGAAGGCGGGATCATGGACCTGTGGGTCCGCGAGGCACGCCTGTTCAAATACGGCTCGGGCACCGGCACCAACTTTTCCTCGCTCCGCGCCGAGGGCGAGAAGCTGTCGGGCGGCGGCAAGTCGTCGGGCCTGATGGGGTTCCTCAAGATCGGCGACCGCGCAGCAGGCGCGATCAAGTCGGGCGGCACCACGCGCCGCGCGGCCAAGATGGTCATCGTCGATGCCGATCACCCGGACATCGAGGAATACATCAACTGGAAGGTCAAGGAAGAGCAGAAGGTCGCCAGCCTCGTCGCGGGCTCGAAGATGCACGAGCAGAAGCTCAACGAGATCTTCGCGGCGATCCGCAGCTTTGACGGCTCCGAGGACGGCGCGACCGATCCCAAGGTGAACGAGGCGCTCAAGGCGGCGATCAAGTCGGCCAAGAAATGCGCGATCCCCGAGACCTATGTGAACCGCGTTCTGCAATACGCGCGGCAGGGCTATGCCTCGATCGAGTTCCCGACCTATGACACTGACTGGGATTCCGAGGCCTACGCCTCTGTCTCCGGCCAGAACTCGAACAACTCGGTTCGCGTTACCGATGCCTTCCTGCAAGCCGTGCGCGACGATGCCGACTGGGAGCTGATCCGCCGCATCGACGGCAAGGTCGCCAAGACCATCAAGGCGCGCGATTTGTGGGAACAGATCGGCCATGCCGCCTGGGCCTGCGCCGATCCGGGCATCCAGTTCCACGACACTGTCAACGCCTGGCACACCTGCCCCGAAGACGGGGCGATCCGCGGCTCCAACCCGTGCTCGGAATACATGTTCCTCGACGATACCGCCTGCAACCTCGCGTCGATGAACCTTCTGACCTTCTACCGCGACGGCCAGTTCCAGGCCGAGGAATACATGCACGCCACGCGCCTGTGGACCATCACGCTGGAAGTGTCGGTGATGATGGCGCAGTTCCCGTCCAAGGAAATCGCGCAGCGGTCCTATGACTTCCGCACGCTGGGTCTGGGCTATGCCAACATCGGCGGCCTGCTGATGAGCATGGGCCTGGGATACGACAGCGACGAGGGCCGCGCGCTCTGCGGTGCGCTGACTGCGATCCTGACCGGCACCTCCTATGCCACGTCCGCCGAGATGGCGGGAGAGCTTGGCGCCTTCCCGGGCCACGCCCGCAACGCGGACCACATGCTGCGCGTGATCCGCAACCACCGCACGGCGGCCTACGGCAAGGCGGACGGCTACGAGGCGCTGGCGGTCAAGCCGGTTCCGCTCGACCATGCCAACTGCCCTGACGCGCGGCTGATCCAGCTTGCAACCGCGTCTTGGGACGAGGCGCTGCGCCTTGGCGAGGCGCATGGCTACCGCAATGCGCAGGTGTCGGTGATCGCGCCGACGGGCACCATCGGCCTTGTGATGGACTGCGACACCACCGGAATCGAGCCCGATTTCGCGCTGGTGAAGTTCAAGAAGCTCGCCGGTGGCGGATACTTCAAGATCATCAACCACTCGGTGCCCGCCGCGCTGGAAAAGCTGGGCTATGGCTCGGCGCAGATCGAGGAAATCGTCGCCCACGCGGTCGGTCACGGGTCCATCGGCAACGCGCCGGGGATCAACCACACCTCGCTGGTCGGCCACGGGTTCGGCCAGGCGGAAATCGACCGGATCGAGGCGGCGCTGCCGTCGGCGTTCGACATCCGCTTCGTGTTCAACCAGTGGACGCTGGGCGAGGACTTCTGCCGCGAAACCCTCGGCATCCCCGCCGAAAAGCTGAACGATCCGACGTTCGATCTGCTGCGTCACCTTGGCTATTCGCGCAAGGACATCGAGGCCGCGAACGACCATGTCTGCGGAACCATGACGCTGGAAGGCGCGCCCCATCTCGACCCGGCGCATTACCACGTCTTCGATTGCGCCAACGCCTGCGGCAAGACCGGCAAGCGGTTCCTCGGCTGGCAAAGCCACATCACCATGATGGCCGCCGCACAATCGTTCATCTCGGGTGCGATTTCCAAGACGATCAACATGGCCAACGATGCCACGATCGAGGATTGTCAGGCCGCCTATGAACTGTCCTGGTCGCTGGGGGTGAAGGCCAACGCGCTGTACCGCGACGGATCGAAACTGTCGCAGCCGCTGGCGGCGTCCCTGGTCGAGGACGACGAAGAGGCCGAGGACATCCTCGCCAACGGGTCGCAGAACGAAAAGGCCCGCGTGCTGGCCGAGAAGATCGTCGAAAAGGTCGTCTACAAGGAGATCTTCACGCGTCACCGCGAAAAGATGCCCCAGCGGCGCCGCGGCTATACGCAAAAGGCCATCGTCGGCGGTCACAAGGTCTATCTGCGCACCGGCGAATACGAGGACGGCCAGCTGGGCGAGATCTTCATCGACATGCACAAGGAAGGCGCAGGCTTCCGCGCGATGATGAACAACTTTGCCATCGCGGTGTCGGTGGGCCTGCAATACGGCGTGCCGCTGGAGGAATTCGTCGACGCCTTCACCTTCACCAAGTTCGAACCGGCGGGCATGGTACAGGGCAACGAGACGATCAAGAACGCGACTTCGATCCTCGACTACATCTTCCGCGAACTGGCGGTCAGCTATCTCGACCGCACCGATCTTGCCCATGTGCAGCCGCAGGGCGCATCCTTCGACGATCTGGGCCGGGGCGAGGAAGAGGGAGTGCGCAACTTCCGCGAAGTGCCGAAATCCGGCGGCCAGTCGCCGCTCGACGTGCTGCGCCAGGTGGCCTCGACCGGCTATTTGCGCAAGCGGGTGCCGCAGGATCTGGTGGTGTTGCAAGGTGGGCAGTCCGGCGCGGTCGCACTGGCCGGGTCCGACCCGGTGGCGACGCTGACGACGCTGGTTCCCGAGGTGCGCGGCGGCGCCGAGACGGCGCTGGGCACCGGCGCGGTGACGCTCGACGCGCGCACCAAGGCCAAGATGCAGGGCTACGAGGGCGAGGCCTGCGGCGATTGTGGCAACTACACGCTGGTGCGCAACGGGACCTGCATGAAGTGCAACACCTGCGGCGGAACGAGCGGGTGTAGCTGAGGGAATTGAGGGCGCTTGCGCCTTCTATGACAAGGGGTGGCTCTCGTCGTTTGCACGCAAACGACTGCCGCCACTCCGCGCCCCGGGCTTACCCGGGACGCGGGACACGGGGCGGGTGCGCTCGCCCCTGACGCGGATCAGGCCGCAGGCAGAAAACCGGGCGGTACACAGATGAGCCTGATCAGCGAAACTGGGGCCCCTTCGGGGGCCCCTTTTTCTGTGTGCGTGGGGGGTGGCGGGATAAATCCCGCCCTACACGCCCCCCGTAGGGCGGGACTTGTCCCGCCACCCGGCCAACCCATTGAGGCGAAACCTACCCCGCTGCCTCGAACACATACCGCGTGACGCTCTCATATCGCTCGCCGGGCCGCAGGATGCATCCCGGAAAGCCCGGCTGATTCATCGCATCCGGCCAGGCTTGCGTCTCGAGCGCCAGCCCCGCCCGCGCGGGCAAGGGCGCTCTGTCCGGCCCAGGCACCCCGGCGAAATGCGCGCCGTCATAGACCTGCAGCCCCGGCTCTGTCGTCTCGATCGTCATGCGCAGGCCGTCGCCGTCCAGCCACGCCACCGGGCGCATCGGGCGCTTGCCGTCCGACAGGCAGAAGTTGTGATCGACGCCCGCCTCCCCGATGGGCCGCGCGCTGCGGAAATCGAATGACGTGTCCGCCACAGGCGCGATCTGCCCCGTTGGGATCATCTCGGCATCGACGGGCAGGTAGTGATCGGCGGCGATGCGCAGCCGGTGCCCGGTCACATCGCCGCCGCCATTCAGGTTGAAATACCCGTGATGCGCGAGACTGATCGGGCACGGCTTCGTCACCTGTGCCGACAGCGTCACCTCCAGCGCGCCGTCGCCGGACAACCCGATGCGCGCGGTCAACTGCGCCTCTCCCGGAAACCCCATGTGCCCGTCGGGCAAGGTCAGCGTCAGCGTCACCGCGCTGTCCGACACCTCGGCGATGTCCCAGATCTGCGCGTGCGGGCCGTCCGCGCCGCCGTGCAACGTGTGGCGGCCAAGGAAATTCCGGTCGGTCTCATGCGTCTCGCCGTCCAGCACGAACCGTGCGTTCCCGATGCGGTTGGCAAAGCGGCCCACGATGGTCCCGGCATAGAGATAGCCGCCCTCGTAGTCCCCGAGCCGTGGACTGGACAGCACCAGCGGCCGGTCCAGCGCGACGTGGCGCAGGTCATGCACCATCGCACCATAGGTCAGCACCCGCGCGGTCAACCCGCCGTTCGACAGCGTCACGGCCTGCACCATGCGGCCATCGGCAAGGGTCTGAAAATCTTCGGTCATCGCAAGGCCTCGGTCTGCCAGAGGGTGATCTTGAGCGGCCCGTGGGCGACGGTCGCCCCGGGCGGGCGAAACGGCAGGGCGGTCGCCTTGGCCAACCCTGCGTCGCTCGTGACCAGAGCAAGGCGCCAGCCGGTGAAACGGTCCTTCAGCACCGCGCCAAGGCTGCCATAAAGCGCGAACAGCAGCTTGCGGTTGCCGATCCGCTCGCCATACGGCGGGTTCACGGTGACAAGGCCGGGCGGTCCTTCGGGGCGGGCGAGGTCGCTGATGGGCTGGCAGCCGAAGGTGATCGCGCCGCCCAGCCCCGCGCGTTCCGCATTGGCGCGCGCCCCCGCGATGGCGCCCTGATCGCGGTCATAGCCGAAAAAGCGCGCGGGCGGCACGGTGCCGGTGGTCGCGCCCTTGAGCGCAGAGGCGGCAGCGGCATCAAAGCTGGCCAGCTGTTCGAACGCGAAACCGCGCGCCCGCCCGGGCAAGAAACCGCCCGCGATCTCGGCCGCCTCGATCGGAAACGTCCCCGAGCCGCACATCGGGTCCAGCACCGGGCCGGTGCCGTCATACCCCGCCTGCCGCAGGAACAGGGACGCAAGCGTCTCGCGCATCGGCGCCTTGCCGACCTGTTCCTTGAGCCCCCGGCGGTGCAGCGGCTCGCCCGAGGTATCAAGGCTGAAGCTGCAGAAATTATCCTCGATCCGGGCGATCAGGCGCACCGGCGCGTCCTCGGCAGTGGGCGCGCCAAGGACATCGGCGATTGCCGTCTCGATCCGCTGCGCCGCGGCCCCCGCGTGGTAGATCTTGGAGCGGCGGCAGATCGCCTCGACCTTCACCGGCACATCTGCGCGCAGGAATTCAGCCCAGGGAAACTTGTGTGCCCGCTTGTCGAGCTGCGCGAGGTGGAACACCGGGAAACCGCCGATGCGCACCAGCACCCGCGCCGCCCCGCGCAGGGCCAGGTTCGCGCGCCAGACCTCTGGCCAGTCGCCGGTGGTGGTCACGCCGCCCGGTACCGCGACGGGCGCCTCGAAGCCGGCCGCGCGTGCCTCTTCGGCCAGAACGGGCTCCAGTCCCGGCGGGGCGGCGAGGAATATCTCGAACGGTCCCGCGGTCACTCCGCGCCGCGCGACAGCGCAGCGACGCCGGTGCGGGCGACCTCGACCAGACCGAGCGGGCGCATCAGTTCGGCGAAAGCGTCGATCTTGCCCGGCGTGCCGGTCATCTCGAAGATGAAGCTTTCAAGCGTCGAATCGACCACGTTGGCACGGAAGATTTCCGCCAGCCGCAGCGCCTCGATCCGGTCGTTGCCTTGCCCCGCCACCTTGAACAGCGCCAACTCGCGCTCGACCGCGTGACCCTCGACCGTCAGGTCATGCACGTCATAGACCACCACGATCCGGCCAAGCTGCGCCTTGATCTGGTCGATCACGGCGGGCGTGCCGGTGGTGACGATGGTGATGCGCGACCGGTGGCCGGTATGATCCACCTCGGCCACCGTCAGGCTCTCGATATTGTAGCCGCGTCCCGAGAACAGGCCGATCACCCGCGCCAGCACGCCGGGTTCGTTCTCGACCAGCACCGCCAGCGTGTGCCGTTCCTCGGCGGCGGCGTTCGGGTCGCGCAGGTCATACGCCGAATGCTTCGACGAGCCCTTCTTGATCTTCAATTCGGTCATGCCGCTCTTCTTCTTGGTCCAAATACCTCCGGGGGTCCGGGGGGCAACGCCCCCCGGCGCGGGTCACACCAGCACCGCCCCGCCCGACTTGATCGCGTTCTTCGTATCCACGTTCTCGCCGAGGATCATCTTGTTGTGCGGCTCGCCCGACGGGATCATCGGGAAACAGTTCTCGTGCTTCTCGACAAGGCAATCGAAGATCACCGGCCCGTCATATTCGAGCATCTCCATGATCGCGTCGTCCAGATCGGCGGGGTCCTTGCACAGGATGCCCTTGGCGCCGAACGCCTCGGCCAGCTTGACGAAATCGGGCAGCGATTCCGACCAGGAATGCGAATAGCGCTCGCCGTGCAGAAGCTCTTGCCACTGGCGCACCATGCCAAGGCGTTCGTTGTTCAGGATGAACTGCTTGACCGGCAGGCGGTATTGCACCGCCGTTCCCATCTCCTGCATGTTCATCAGCCACGACGCCTCGCCCGCGACGTTGATGACCAGCGCGTCGGGGTGGGCGACCTGCACGCCGATCGACGCGGGGAACCCGTAGCCCATTGTTCCCAGCCCGCCCGACGTCATCCAGCGGTTGGGGTCGTCGAAGCCGAGGTATTGCGCGGCCCACATCTGGTGCTGGCCGACCTCGGTGCAGATGTAGCGGCTGGGATGATCCTTCGTCAGGGCCTCGAGCCGTTGAAGGGCGTATTGCGGCTTGATGGTCTTCTGGTCGGGCCGGTATTTCAGGCAGTCGACCTTTCTCCATTCCTCGATCCGCGCCCACCATTTCGACAGGGCGGCGGCGTTGGTCTTGCGCCCTCCGGCCTTCCACAGGCGCAGCACGTCCTCCAGCACATGGCCGACATCACCGATGATCGGCACGTCGACGTGGATCACCTTGTTGATCGACGAGGGGTCGATGTCGATGTGCGCCTTGCGCGAATTGGGCGAGAAATCCTGCAGCCGCCCGGTGATCCGGTCGTCGAACCGCGCGCCGATGTTGATCATCAGATCGCAGCCGTGCATCGCAAGGTTCGCCTCGTAAAGGCCGTGCATCCCCAGCATCCCAAGCCAGTTCTTGCCGGATGCGGGGTAGGCGCCCAGGCCCATCAGGGTGGACGTGATCGGAAAGCCCGTCGCCTCGACCAGTTCGCGCAGAAGCTGGCTGGCGGCGGGGCCCGAGTTGATGACGCCGCCGCCGGTATAGAAGACCGGGCGCTCGGCGCTCTCGATCATCTCGACCAGCGCCTTGATCGCGTCCTGATCGCCTTTCAGCCGGGGCTGGTAATGCGAGGTCTTGGCCTGCGCGGGCGCGACGTAGTAGGCGGTGGCGAACTGCACGTCCTTGGGGATGTCGACCAGCACCGGGCCGGGGCGGCCCGACTTGGCGACGTGGAACGCCTGATGGATCGTATCGGCCAGCCGTGCCGTGTCCTTCACCAGCCAGTTGTGCTTGGTGCAGGGCCGGGTGATGCCGACCGTATCCGCCTCCTGGAAGCCGTCGGTGCCGATCATGAAGGTCGGAACTTGCCCGGTCAGCACGACCAGCGGGATCGAATCCATCAGCGCGTCGGTCAGGCCGGTGACGGCGTTCGTCGCGCCGGGGCCCGAGGTGACAAGCACGACGCCGGGCTTGCCGGTGGACCGCGCATAGCCTTCGGCGGCATGGACCGCGCCCTGTTCATGGCGGACAAGGATGTGGCGGATGTCGTTCTGCAGGAAAATCTCGTCGTAGATCGGTAGCACGGCGCCGCCGGGATATCCGAATACCGTGTCCACACCCTGATCCTTCAGGGCCTGAACCACCATTTTCGCTCCGGTCATCTGACGTTTCATCTGCTTTGCTCCGTCTACACGCATCTTGCGGGCTTGGTTGCGGACATAAAAAAACCCCCGAGGATCATCGGGGGCGCATGGGGAACGAAGAGGGTTACGTTACCGTCCCATGCGCCATTCGCTTACGAGTACCAGAATGAGGGTCATTCCCAAGGGCTCCTTCGTCCGTGCGCGGGACATTAGAAAGCGCGCCGGGGGGCGTCAATCGCTATTTGCGGATTTTCTGTCGCGGCGGGGCGAAAATCTTTGCGATTATTTCGCGGGAAGGGTCGGGGAGGGTCCTGGCAGGGGGCCGCGCACGGCGAATGCCTCCCACGGGGCAAGGGTGATTTTTGTGCCGATGCTGCCGCGCGGGGCCATGCTGGACAGGACGGGTTGGCCCGTGACCTGCAAGCCGGGTGGCACCGGCGACGACGCCTCGGTGCCCGAGATGTTGGCGATGACCGACAGCTGCTCGCCCGCCTGTTCGCGCGTGTAGGCCCAGAGCTGCGGATGATCGTCGAGGAAGGGCGCAAAGCGGCCGTGGACGATCAGCCCGTCACCCCGGCGCAGCGCGATCAGTTGCCTGTAGAAGGCGAAAACCCCATTCGGATCAGCGTGGTCGACGGCCACGTTGATGTCTTTGTAATTCGCATTGATCCCGATCCAGGGCGTGCCCGTGGTAAAGCCTGCACCGGGCGCATCGTCCCACAGCACCGGCGTGCGTCCGCCGTCGCGCCCGTTGGCATTGGCGCCCGCGATGAAGTCCTGCGCTGCGGTGCCCGCCGCCAACGCTTCGGCGTAGTGGTTCAACACCTCGATGTCGCGAAAGTCCTCGATCCGGTCAAAGCGGGTGTTGGTCATCCCGATCTCTTCGCCCTGATAGACGAACGGCGTGCCTTTCATCAGGTGCAGCACCAGTGCCAGCGCCTTGGCGGATCGCACGCGATACGCGCCTTCGTCGCCATAGCGCGATACCGCACGCGGCAGGTCGTGGTTGGCCCAGAACAGCGCGTTCCAGCCATCGTCCTGCAACGCGATCTGCCAGTCGGTCCAGACCCGTTTTATCGCTGTCAGGTCAAAGCGCTTCGGGCGCCACTTGCCATGGCCGTCATCCCACAGCGCGGTGATGTGGGCGAACTGGAACATCATGTCCAACTCGCCCCTGTCGCGGCCCGTATACAGAAGGGCGGTGTCTGTCGTGGCCGACCACGCCTCGCCCACGGCAAGGGCATCGCGCCCCGCCAGAACCTCTCGGTGCATTTCCTGCAGGTGGTCGTGCAGGCGCGGGCCGTCGGTGATGATGCCCGCATCCACGTCCTTTCCGATGTGGTCGATCACATCCATGCGAAAGCCGCCGATGCCCCGGTCCAGCCACCAGCGCATCATGTCCCAGATCTCGGCGCGCAGGTCGGCGTTGTTCCAGTTCAGGTCCGGCTGCTCGGGCGTGAAGAGCGCGAGGTAATACATTTCTGTCGCAGCGGAATATCGCCACGCCGGGCCGCCGAAATAGGACCGCCGGTCATCGGGCGGGCCGCCATTCACCGGCGCGCGCCAGAGGTACCAGTCGCGCTTTTCCGCCTGCGAAGAGGCTGACGCCTCCTGAAACCAGGGATGCTGGTCCGAGGTGTGGTTCACCACCAGGTCCATGACGATTCGAATGTCGCGTTTGTCCGCTTCCGCGATCAGGCGGTCCATGTCGCCCAGCGTGCCGAACTCTGGCGCGATGTTTCGATAGTCGGAAATGTCATAGCCATTGTCTGCCATCGGCGAGGAATAGACCGGCGAAAGCCAGATGAATCCAATTCCGAGGTCCACAAGGTGGTCCAGGCGGTCAATGATGCCCCGAAGGTCGCCGATCCCGTCACCGTTCGAATCCTGAAAGCTTCGGGGGTAGATCTGATACCCCGTCCGGTCCTTCCACCAGGTCATGCTGGCGGCCCCGCTCCGATCAGATCCCAGCGGTTGCCGAAGGGGTCGCGCCACACGGCGACGGTGCCGTAGGGTTCGATGCGCGGCGCCTCGTCGAAGGTGACGCCTGCGGCCAGCATGGCCGAATGATCGCGGGCGAAGTCGTCCGTCTGCAGGAAGAACCCCACGCGCCCGCCGGTCTGGGTGCCGATGGCGGCGGTCTGCCGGTCGTTCGCGGCCCGCGCCAGCAGAAGCGCGGTGCCGTCGCCGGGGGACACCGTGACCCAGCGCTTGCCGCCGCCCTGATCCTCGTCCGTCAGAAGGTCAAATCCCAAGGTGCCGACATAGAACGCGATCGCGGCGTCATAGTCAGGCACGACAAGGGCAACGGCTGAAATCCTGCGTGTCACCGGCGAATCGGGCGGCCGTCCGGCAGGTTGATGCGCGCCACCTGTTCGGCGATGGGGGCGGTGGACAGGGGATGCGTCTGCGAGGTGTAGCTTGCCGGATCGCCGATGTTCTGCCAGCCGCCATCGGTATAAACCTCGAGCGCCGAGAAGTTCGCCTTGTAGCCCATCTTGGGGCTGCCGGGCACCCAGTAGCCCAGGTACACGTAGGGCAGACCGGCCTCTTGGGCGATGCGGATGTGGTCGAGGATGATGTAGGTCCCAAGGCTCGCCGCCATACGCTCGGGCGCGTAGAACGAATATACCATCGACAACCCGTCATCGAGAACGTCCGTCAGGCAGACCGCCTTGAGGTCCTTGCCGCCGGTATCGTTCCACGCGGTATATTCGATCACCCGGCTGCGGATCGGCGTTTCCTCGATCATCGCGGCGAATTCGAAGATGTCCATGTCGGCCATGCCACCTTCGGCGTGGCGGCTGTCGAGATAGTCGCGGAACAGGGCGTATTGTTCCTCGGTGGCCCAGGGCGATGTCGCTTCGCGCTTGAGGTCGCCGTTGCGCTTCATCGCGCGGCGCTGGCTTTTGGAGATCTTGAAGTCGCGCACGCGAATCCGCGCTGACAGGCAGGCCGAGCATTCCGCGCAGGACGGGCGATAGAGAACGTTCTGGCTGCGGCGGAAGCCTTGCTTGGACAGCGTGTCGTTCAGCTTTTCGGCGTATTCACCTTGCAGGGCGGTGAACAGCTTTCGCTCCATCCGGCCCTCGAGGTAAGGGCAGGGCTGCGGGGCAGTCACATAGAACTGCGGCGCGATTGGAAGCGTATGGCGCATGAGCACTCACCTGAAGATGGCAAGACGTTAGCAACGAGATCGCGATCCGCCAAGGGGGTCATCGGGCAGATTAAAACGAACGCGCGGCACCCGCGCGTCCCGTGTGGGACGGCGGGCGCAGGATCGCGTGCGTTGGGGGATCAGCGGGTGGCGGCGCGGTTGATCGCGGCGGACCCCAGAAGATGGTCGCCCAGCGACTGCCCCCGGGCCGAGGCCAGCATCAGGATGATCGACGCGGCCTGAATCAGGAAGGTGCCCAGCGCGACGGTATAGATCACCGTGTGCAGCGCGGCATGCGCCAGATCGAACCGCTCGCCCTGGCGATTGCGGAACTCGATCGCCATCAGCCGCATGCCCGGCGTGGCCGAGCGGCCCGACAGGGTGGCGATCCGGTAGATCAGCCCGATGGCGAGCCACAGGAACGGAAAGTAGAAGATCGCCGTGAAGGCCGTGAACGGCACCGCGATGATCGTGAGGATCAGGATCAGCGTCGCGTCGATCAGCCAGGCGAAGAACCGCTTGATCGTCACGTCGGCGTAGAACTCGGCGTGGCGATCCGGGTCGGGCAGGCCGGAATAGGGGTCTGTGTGTGTCATCTCGCTCATCTGGGTGTGCCTTGGTCGGGGATCAACGGGCAGGCTCCGGCCCGCGTCGGGGCCGGAGAAGGGGTGCGGTGCCGCTCAGGCCTCGGCGGTGTCGCCGTTCGACGGGCCGCGCTTGGAGCGGTCTTCCATGAACTGGTCGAACTCGGCCTTGTCCTTGGCGTCGCGCAGACGCTGCAGGAAGGCCTCGAAGGCGTCCTGTTCTTCCTCGAGCCGGCGCAGCGTCTCGGTGCGGTAGGCATCGAAGGTGGCGTTGCCGGTGGTCTTCATGCCGAACCGGCGGTGAGTGTCGTGCTTGGTGCGCTTGGACGCGCAATTGCCGCTGAACATGCGTTTGCTCCAGATCATGTAGGCCAGAAGGGCAAGGCCGACCGGCCAGAAGAAGATGAACCCGAGGACCATGCTCGCGATCCAGGCGCCTTTGCCGCGATCGTCGAGCCAGGCCTCTGCTTTGCCCAGCCAGCTGGACGGCTGACGGTGCAGGGGATCGGCGAGTGTGCTCATGGTCTTGGTCCTTTGTCCGTGTTTCGCTTTATGTGAACGTGCTTCACATTGGGGTAGATCGGAACGGACCGGCGGCCCTTCAAGAGGCGATGTGAAGGTTTTTTACATTTTTTCGGTCAAGCCGTGAAGTCGGCGGTTTCCGCCCTCGCAAGCTGCAAAAGGGTCTGCGGCGCGATGGGGAAGACGTGCCGGGGCGTGCCTGCAGCGGCCCAGACCGTGCCGAACTCCATCAGGCGCGGGTCCATCCAGGCCCGGATCGGCGACAGGTGCCCTACGGGCGCGACCCCGCCGATGGCAAAGCCGGTCTGCGCGCGGATCAGCGCCGCGTCCGCCTTGCCAAGGGCCTCGCCCGCCGCCGCGCTGGCCTTGCCCGCGTCCACCTGGTTGCCGCCCGCTGTGAGGAACAGCAGCGCCTCGCCCGACGCCTCGCCGCGAAAGATGATCGACTTGACGATCTGGTCAAGCGCGCAGCCCACCGCATCCGCCGCCTGCTGCGCGGTTCTCGTCTCACCCAGCTCGGAAATCTCTGCCGTGATCCCCGCCGCTTCCAGCGCGGCGGCCACCCGTTTCAGGCTCTTGCTCATTCTCGATAACCTTCTGTTCGCCGGGCAGGAATTCCGGCCAATTCTCCTTAGCACGAGGCAAACGCGACGTTCCATCTTGGCTTGACGCTGACACGGCTTGTGACACTACCCTGTGCGCATGAGCTTTGCCGATCGCCTGACCCGCTGCCCCGATCCGTATGACCGCGACCGCGCGCAAGAGGCGCGGGACCGCATGGCGGGCCTGGCCCAGCCAATGCTGGACCTCATCGGCGGCGCGGCCGGGTGCAGCCCGTATCTGAAATCGCTGATCGACAAGGAAGCGGGCTGGCTTGGCCCAGCGCTGGACGGCGCGCCAGAGGACGCGGCGCAGGCCGTGCTGGACGAGGCCGCCGCCGCCGCGCGGGGCGAAGTGCCTTCGGCGCTGCGCCGCGCCAAGCGCCGCATCGCGCTTTTGACAGCGCTGGCGGACCTTGGCGGCGTCTGGCCGCTGGAGACGGTGACGGGCACGCTGACACGGCTGGCCGATCTTGCGACGGACGTGGCGATCAAGGCGGCGCTCGGCCCCGATCTGGCGCGCGGCAAGGTGCCCGGCATGACCGAGGCTGATCTGCCGCAGGCGGCGGGCATGGTGGCGCTGGCGATGGGCAAGGGCGGCGCGTTCGAGCTGAACTATTCCTCCGACATCGACCTGATCGTCCTGTTCGACACCGACCGTTTCGACGATCCGGCGGACGCGATGGAGGCGCGGCAGGTCTTCGTGCGCGCCACCCGGCGCATGGCCCAGACGCTGGGCGAGCAGACTGCCGAAGGCTACGTCTTTCGCGTCGACCTGCGCCTGCGCCCCGATGCCGCCGTCACGCCGGTGTGCCTGTCGATGGACGCCGCCGAGGGCTACTACGAGAGCGTTGGGCGCACCTGGGAACGGGCCGCCTACATCAAGGCGCGCGCCTCGGCGGGCGATCTTGACGCGGGCGCGCGGTTCCTGGACCGGCTGCGCCCCTTCGTCTGGCGCAAGCATCTCGATTTCGCAGCGATCCAGGACGCGCACGACATGCGGTTGCGCATCCGCGAACACAAGGGCCTTGGCGGGCCGATCCGGCTGGACGACGGCCACGACATGAAACTGGGGCGCGGCGGCATCCGCGAGATCGAATTCTTCACCCAGACCCGGCAACTGATCGCGGGCGGCCGCGACGCCGACCTGCGGGTGCGCGGCACGGTGGACGGGCTGGCGCGGCTGGCGGACAAGGGCTGGGTGCCGCGCGACGTGGCCGACACCCTGACAGACGACTACCGCGCGCACCGCGAGGTCGAACACCGGCTGCAGATGATAAACGACGCGCAGACGCACGATTTGCCGACCACGCCCGAGGGCTTCGACCGGCTGGCCGCGTTCATGGGGCAATCGGCGGATGCCCTGCGCGCCGATCTGACCGAGAGGCTGACCCGCGTGCACGAGATGACCGAAGGGTTCTTCGCCCCCGGCGCCCCCGGCACTTCAGCGCCCGCGCCGCCGCTGGCCGAGGCTGCCCGCGACACCGTCGAGAAATGGCAAAGCTACCCGGCGCTGCGGTCCACCCGCGCCCGCGAGATTTTCGAGCGACTGAAGCCCGAGATCCTGAGCCGCCTGACCAAGGCCGCCGAGCCGGACGAGGCGCTGGCGCAGTTCGATGCCTTCCTGTCGGGCCTGCCCGCCGGTGTGCAGCTGTTCTCCTTGTTCGAGGCGAACCCGCAGCTGATCGACCTGATCGTCGACATCGCCGCCACCTCGCCGCGCCTGTCGGTCTATCTGGGGCGCAATGCGCAGGTGCTGGACGCGGTGATCGGCGGCGCGTTCTTCGATGCCTGGCCGGGGCAGGCGGCGCTGACCGCCGATCTGGCGGGGCATCTCGGCGCGGCGGCGGACTACGAGGCGCAGCTTGACACCGCGCGGCGCTGGGCGCGCGAATGGCACTTCCGCGTCGGGGTGCACCTGCTGCGCGGCCTTATCACCCCGCGCGACGCCGGGCGGCAATATACCGACCTTGCCGAGGCGGTTCTGGGGGCTCTCTATCCTGCGGTGGTCGCCGATTTCGCGCGCAAGCACGGCGCGCCCCCGGGGCAGGGGGCCTGTGTGCTGGGCATGGGGTCTCTGGGCGCCGGGCGGCTCAACGCCGCCTCCGATCTCGACATCATCGTGATCTATGATGCTGGCGGCGTCGAGGCGTCGGATGGGCGCCGACCGCTCGATGCGCGCGCCTACTATGCACGGCTGACGCAGGCGCTGGTCACCGCCCTGACCGCCCCGATGGCCGAGGGGCGGCTCTACGAGATCGACATGCGGCTGCGTCCCTCGGGGCGGCAGGGCCCGGTCGCCACCAGCCTTGCCGCCTTCGAAAGCTATCAGCGCGGCGAGGCCTGGACGTGGGAGCATCTGGCCCTGACCCGTGCCCGCCCGGTGGCTGGCGAGGCGGCGCTGGGCGCGCGGGTCGAAGCGTTCCGCCAGGATCTGCTGGCCGCCCTCAGCAATCCGGCGACGATCCTTGCGGACGTGGCCGAGATGCGCGCGCGGCTGGCGGATGCGAAATCCGCCCCCGGCCCGTATGAGGCAAAGACAGGCCCGGGCCGGTTGCAGGACATCGAGCTTCTTGGGCAGGCGGCGGCGCGGCTTGCGGGCGATCCCGCGCGCACCGTGTCGGAACAGATCGCGGCGGGGGCGGCGACAGGCTGGCTGACCGGGGACGAACGCGATGCGCTGTGCGCGGCGCATGATCTTCTGTGGCGGGTGCAGGTGTCGACGCGGCTCCTGACGGACGGCGCGCTTGACCCGGACGCGATCGGCGAGGGCGGGCGCGGATTTCTTCTGGCGCAGACCGAGGCGTCTTCGCTGGACGCGCTGGCAGACCGCATCCTGGACGAGACGGAGCGCGCCTCGGCCATCGTCACGAGGTGCCTCGACCGCGCACCGGGTTCAGGCTAAGGCAAAGCAAATGGGGCGGAGAATTTCCATGACACTGGACGAGATCGACCGCACGGGCCTGATCCGGGAATCCTACCTGATCGAGGGCATCGGCGAGCCTGAATGCCGCTCGATCTTTCTGGACTGGGCGGTCAAGCTGCCGCAGGAGTTCGACCCGACCGAGGCGATCCGCGTCCTTCTGGCCCGCTACCAGGACGGCAACGAGGATCACCCAATGACGCGTGTTCTATCGCAAGGCTTGCGCAAGGCGACCGCGCCCGCCCGGCGCGGCGGCCGTGCCGGGCGCGTCGGCAGCTAGCGTCCCAGCGCCGCCGCCTCGCGCGCCAGCGCCTCGATCCCGGCCCAGTCGCCCGCCGTCACCATGTCCTTGGGGGCGACCCAGCTTCCGCCGACGCAGACCGTGTTCGGCAGCGACAGGTAATCCCCTGCATTCTTCAGGCTGACCCCGCCCGTGGGGCAAAAGGTGATCTGCGGCAGGGGTGCGCCGATCGCCTTAAGCGCGGGTGCGCCGCCCGCGGCCTCGGCGGGAAAGAACTTCGCCGTCGTATAGCCGCGCTCCAGAAGCGCCATCGCCTCGGTCGCCGTGGCCGCGCCCGGCAAGAGCGGCAGGCCTTCTTCCTCGCAGGCCGCCAGCAGGCGGTCCGTCGCGCCCGGCGCGACGCCGAACTGCGCGCCTGCCGCCTTGGCCGCCTTCACGTCCTCGGGCGTCAGCAGGGTGCCCGCGCCGACCACGCCGCCCGGCACCGCCGCCATCGCGCGGATCGCGTCCAGCGCGGCGGGGGTGCGCAAGGTGACCTCCAGCGCAGGCAGGCCGCCCGCCACCAGCGCCTCGGCCAACGCGCGCGCGGACGCGGCATCGTCGATCACCAGCACCGGGATCACCGGGGCCAGTTTGCAGACCTCAAGCGTCCGGGCGCTTGCCTCGGCGGGTGTCATCATGGCGCAATCCTTCGCATCTTTGGTCTGTAAATACTCAATCCGTCACACGACGACCGCGCCGCCCTCGGCCGCATCGCCGACGGTCTGGCGGAACATCGCGAACAGCTCGCGCCCGACGCCGTGACCGTTGCCCGACAGATCGGCGCTCACCGGCGTGCGCGCGTCAATATCGACATCCACCGCTTCCAGCGTGCCGGTGGTCGCGTCAAGCCGCAGCACATCGCCGTCCTGCAGCCGCGCCAGCGCGCCGCCCGCCGCCGCCTCGGGGCTGACATGGATCGCGGCAGGCACCTTGCCTGATGCGCCCGACATCCGCCCGTCCGTCACCAGCGCGACCTTGAGGCCCCGGTCCTGCAGCACCGCCAGCGTCGGCGTCAGCGAATGCAATTCGGGCATGCCGTTCGATTTCGGTCCCTGGAAGCGGACGACGACGATGGTGTCCTCGGTGAATTCGCCCGCCTTGAAGGCATCCTTGACGGCCTGCTGGTCGTGGAAGATCCGGCATTTCGCCTCGACCACCTGGTGTTCGGGCTTGACCGCCGAGACCTTGATGATCCCGCGCCCCAGGTTCCCGTTCAGCGACACCAGCCCGCCCGAGGGTTGGAACGCCGTGGCCACCGGGCGCAGGATCTTGTCGTTCAGCGTCTCGGCCGGTCCGTCCTCCCACACGAGCGCGCCATCCTTCAGCTTCGGCTCCTGCGCATAGCGGCGCAGCCCGTCGCCCGCCACGGTGCGCGTGTCGTCGTGCAGAAGGCCCGCCTCCAGCAATTCGCCGATCATGTAGCCAAGGCCACCCGCGGCGTGGAAATGGTTCACGTCGGCCAGGCCATTGGGGTAAACCTTGGCCATCTGCGGCGTGACCGAAGAGAGTTCGTCGAAATCCTCGATATCGAGGATCACGCCCGCCGCGCGCGCCATCGCGGGCAGGTGCAGGACAAGGTTGGTGGACCCGCCCGTTGCCATCAGCCCGACGATCCCGTTCACGAAGGCCCGCTCGTCCAGGATCTCGGACACCGGGGTATAGGCATTGCCGAGCGCCGTAATCGCCAGCGCGCGCTTGGTCGCGGCATCCGTCAGCGCCTCGCGCAGCGGGGTGCCCGGGTTCACGAAGGACGCACCGGGCAGGTGCAGCCCCATGAACTCCATCAGCATCTGGTTGGAATTGGCGGTGCCGTAGAAGGTGCAGGTGCCCGGGCCGTGGTAGCTGGCCATCTCGGCCTTCATCAGCTCTTCGCGGCCGATCTCGCCGGTGGCGAATTTCTGGCGCACGCGGGCCTTCTCGTCGTTGGGCAGGCCGCTGGTCATCGGACCCGCCGGGATGAACACGCCGGGGATGTAGCCGAATGTCGCCGCCGCGATCACGAGGCCGGGCACGATCTTGTCGCAGACGCCAAGATAGACGGCGGCGTCGAAGGTGTTGTGCGACAGCGCGACGCCGGTGGCCAGCGCGATCACATCGCGCGAGAACAGCGACAGCTCCATCCCGACCTGGCCCTGCGTGACCCCGTCGCACATTGCCGGAACCCCGCCAGCGACCTGCGCCGTGCCGCCGACCGACCGCGCGGCGGCCTTGATCGCGTTCGGATAGGTCTCGAACGGCTGATGCGCCGACAGCATGTCGTTGTAGGCGGTCACGATGCCAAGGTTCGGCGCACGGTCGGCGGTCAGCGTGTCCTTGTCGCCGGTCATCGCGGCATAGGCGTGGGCCTGGTTGCCGCAGCTCAGATGCGCGCGGCGCGGGCCTTCGCTGGCGGCGGCGGCCATCCTGTCCAGATAGCGCCCGCGCGTGTCGCGGCTGCGCGCCCTGATCCGGTCGGTGACTTTTTCGACGGTGGGGTGGAGTGCCATCTGGGTCCTCCTGAGGCTGAATGGGTCACGCGCGGCTTACCAGATGCCGTTACCGCTAACAAGCGGTGCGACATGCCGCGCTGCAGCGCAAGCCTTGCTGCAGCTGCATAGCGGGGCTTCCGCTTTGGCGGTGCACATCGCCGCGGGCCGGGCCTATCTTGGATCGCAAGGGAGCCTAGAGACCCACATTACAGGACACCACAGTCATGAACCGCGAAGATCACATCGTCTACGACATCATCGCCATCGAACGCGAAGCCCGCCGCATGCGCGCCGAGGCAACCCGCCACGCCGTGCAGTCCATGATCGCATGGTTCCGCGGCAAGCGTGACGCGGCTGCGACCACTCGCGCCCAGAACGTCTGATCCGCACGTCTGATCCGCAGGCCGGTTCCGTTCCGGCCAGACCGTTTGCAAGGCCCGGAGCATCCGCTTCGGGCCTTTTGCATTGGCGCGACCTGCGCGGGGGCCATTCCCACCCTCGTCGCCGCGCGCTAAGGGAGGCGCATGACAGATATTCCCGACGATCCCGCCGACGACATCGCAGCAGGCTACCCCACCGTGCGCCTGCGCCCCAAGATCGACGCGCGCCCGCTGCGCCACGGCGCGCCTTGGGTCTTTGCCGACCAGTTGGTCGTCGACCGGCGCACCAAGGCGCTGCCTGCCGGTGCCATCGTGCGTCTCGAGGATGCCGAGAGGAACCCCCTCGGCCTTGCCGCGCTGAACACGCAGTCCAAGATCATCTGCCGGATGCTCGACCGTGACCCGGGTGCGGTGATCGACCGCGCCTGGCTCGTCGCCCGCCTGCAGGCCGCGCTGGACCTTCGGACGCGGCTGTATGATGCGCCGTTCTACCGCCTCGTCCATGCAGAGGGCGACGGCCTGCCGGGCACCGTCATCGACCGCTTCGGCGACGTCGCGGTGATCCAGCCGAATGCCGCCTGGGCGGACGCGATGACGGGTGATCTGGCGGACGCGCTGGTCGAGGTGACGGGCGTGGCCACCGTGGTCAAGAACGCCAGTGGCCGCGCGCGGGCGCTTGAAGGGCTTGATGATGTGTCCGAAGTGATCCGCGGCACGCTGGAGGCTGCGGTTCCTGTGCCGATGAACGGCGCCGTCTACATGGCCGACCTGATCGGCGGGCAGAAGACCGGGTTGTTCTACGACCAGCGCCCGAATCACGCCTTTGCCGCGTCCCTGTCGCAGGGGCAGGACGTCCTTGACGTCTTCGCCCATGTCGGCGGCTTTGGCCTTGCCGCTCTGGCGGCGGGTGCGGCGTCGGTGCTGGCGGTCGATGGCTCGGCCCCGGCGCTGGCCCTGGCGAAACAGGGCGCGGACCGAATGGGCGTCGCGGACCGCTTTGCCACCCGGCAGGGCGATGCGTTCGAGGTGCTGGACGCGCTGATCGACGAGGGCGCGCGCCACGGCGTCGTGATCTGCGATCCGCCTGCCTTTGCCCCGTCGAAACAGGCGCTTGACGCGGGCCTGCGCGCGTATGAGCGGATCGCGCGGCTGGCGGCGCAGGTTGTCGCGCCGGGCGGCTATCTGGTCCTGTGTTCCTGCTCGCACGCCGCCGATCTGGGCAAGTTCCGCACCGCCTGTTCGCGCGGCATCGGGCGGGCGGGGCGCAGCGCGCAGCTTGTCCACACCGGGTTCGCCGGGCCGGACCATCCGCAACTGCCGCAACTGGCGGAAACCGGCTATCTCAAGGCGCTGGTCTATCGCCTGACACCATGAAGGCGCTTCTGGACGCCTGCGTTCTCTATCCGACCGTGATGCGCGAGGTGCTGATCGCCTGCGCAGCGCGCGGGCTGTTCACGCCGCTCTGGTCAGCGCGCATCCTTGAAGAATGGGCGCGGGCGGCGCGCAAGCTCGGCCCCGGCGGCGAGGCGCAGGCACGCGGCGAGATCGCGCTTCTGGCGCGCGACTGGCCCGCCGCCGCCGTGCCGCCCAGCCCCGGGACCGAACAGCGCCTGTGGCTGCCCGACCCGGCGGACGTGCATGTTCTTGCGGCCGCCATCGCGGGGTCGGCGGATGTGCTTGTCACGTCGAACGCCCAGGACTTCCCGCGCCAGACCCTTGCGGACGAGGGGCTGCAGCGGATGGACCCCGACCAGTTCCTGCGCGCGCTGCACACCGCCCACCCGGAGGCCGTAGCCGAGGCGGTCGAGGCCGTCCGCCGCACCGCCGAACGCCTGTCCGGCCAGCCGTGGGAGACACGGGCGCTGCTGAAGAAGGCAAGGTTGCCGAGGCTGGGGAAGATGTTGGGGTAGGGGGCGGGCAATGCGGTCAGAGTTGGCTTTCGTCCACGTTCTGCTTTTGATTGAAACGCGAGCCAAAGTGGTGTTCTAGTCAATCTGAACAATGAAGGTTTCCCAATGGTTATTCTCAAAGCGTCATTTCGCATACTTGTTGGGATGGTGTTTGGTATAGGATCAGCGCTCGCCCTGACACCTGCGTTCGCTGCGTTCACCTCGGATCAAGACTCCATTGCACCATTTACTATGATGTCTCTTGTTATCCTCTGCGCAGTTCTTTGTGTTTTTGCGCCAACGATTCGGAGAGCTTTTGGTCGTGGTTTTCTTCTGTTAGGCGCCTCTGTATTTGCGCTCCCAATCTCTGCCTTTCTACTTTCTGGCCGGGTAGCTTCCGACGTCGTTGGCGCTGCTGAAGAAGGGTCAGAGGCACTAGCCGCAGTGGGTGCAGGGCTTGCAGGTATTGCTGTCACGGGAGTCGCAACATTCATAGGTGTAATTATTGGTGCAATTCTGCTACTTATCGGGCTTGTACTGAGTCTCGGAGGGCGTCGAGAAGTAGTAATTATAGAGGGGGCCAGCCGTCGTGATCCAACGATTCGAAAGTAACACGCTGAAGCACTTTTTCGGGCCAACGCTCCTAACAATGCTCTTTCTAACGTGCATTTCCCACGGTTCTCCAGTGATTGCCGAGCCAATGCCAATAATCGAGTATCTCAAATCGATGGATCGAACTGAAGTGCGTTTCTCTGGACGAATTAAATACGACAGCAGCGACGATAGTTTCACATTCTATAATGAAAGCCGAGATTATTTCGGCGTCACCATGGATGCTGGAAGGGATGCTCGGGAACAGATTGAGGCGGATTGTACCAATAATAGCTTCATGTTTTCCTACTCTGATCTCTGCACAATTTCTGGGTCTGGTACTGTTGAAATAAGAGGCTCAAGAATTTACATCAGTATCGAGTCGGTCGACCAACTCAGCAAATAGCTGAAAGGGTTTACCCAGCTTTTGGAAAGATCTCAGGCTTCAGTTATGAGATATGCTGGGTCGGATGTCTGCTTCACTCTGACTAAATTGTACTTTTTTCTCTAATCGGCTCTTCCCCCTCACCCCTTCTTCAAATGCAGATACGTCTCGTTGAACCGCTTGGTCAGGTGATCGCCCGCGAGGATCGTCTCGCCTGATCCGAAGGGGGCGACGTTGGTGTCCCAGTTGGGGTTGAAGAACAGCGGCACGGAGATGCGCTCGGCGTCGGTGCCGCGGACCCGGTGCGGGGTGGCGACGACCCGGCCCCTGGTCCAGAACTCCAGCATTTCGCCAAAGTTGATGATGAACTCGCCGGGCGGGGCCGAGAGCGGCTGCCAGCCGCCGCCGCGCCGCCGCACCTCCAGCCCCGGCGAGCCGTCCGTCGCCAGCAGCGTCAGGCAGCCGTAGTCGGTGTGCGCGGCGATGCCGAAGTCCTTGTCCCCGGCCCAGGCGGGACGCTCGGGGTAGAGGTTGGCGCGCAGAAGCGCCATCGGCTTCGAGAACTTGTCGTCGAAATATCCCGCATCCTCGCCAATGGCGCTCGCCAGCCCTCGAAGCAGATCCAGCGCCACGGCCCGCGCCTTGGCATAGTAACCCTCGACCACATCGCGGAACCCCTCGGGCGCGTCCGGCCACAGGTTCGGCGCGTAGACCGGCAGCGCCGATTGCGGATCATCGGGGGGCAATTCCAGCCCCATGTCGAAGACCTGCTTGTAGTCGGGGTTGGCGCGCGGGTCGACCTGTTCGGACCCCGGCGCGCCCCAGCCCCGGTTCGACCCGGTGCGCGCCATGTCGATGCGCGCCTTCTCGGCCGCGGGCAGGTGAAAGAAGGCGCGGTAGGCGGCGATCACCGCCTCGACCTCGGCGGCGGGCAGGGCGGTGTTGAAGACCGTCATGAAGCCCACATCCTGTGCCGCGCGGGCGACGTCGCGGCGCGCCTCGGCATGGCCGGGATGCGCGGGATCGGCAAGGGCGGCGGCATCGACACGGGGGATCGGAACGGACATCGCGGGGCCTCGCCTTGGGTGCCAGAAGGACGCGGGCGCGGAGTGATGGGTTTCGCCGCCCATGTAAAGCGGCTAATTTCGGACTTCACAGCGCAAGCCGGGAGGCGACAATGACAGACCGACGCAAACTAGCCGCGGGCAACTGGAAGATGAACGGCGCCGAGCCGGACCTTGCCGAGATCGACGCGCTGGCCACAGCGCACCCCGCGCCCGGCGTCGACGTGCTGGTCTGCCCGCCCGCGCCTTTGATTCACCGCATGGCGCAGCGCCTGTCCGAAAGCACCATCGACGTCGGCGGGCAGGATTGCCACGCGGCGGCGTCGGGCGCGCACACCGGTGACATCTCGGCGGCGATGCTGCTGGATGCGGGCGCCTACTATGTCATCCTGGGCCATTCCGAGCGCCGCGCCGATCACGGCGAGACCAGCGCGGACGTCGCCGCCAAGGTGCGCGCCGCCGCCGATGCGCGCCTCGTCTCCATCGTCTGCGTGGGCGAGACGCTGGCCGAGCGTGAGGACGGCAAGGCGCTGTCGGTCGTCGGCGCGCAGCTTGCCGGGTCGCTGCCCGATGACGTGACGCCCGAGATGTTGGTGATCGCCTATGAGCCCGTCTGGGCGATCGGCACCGGCAAGGTCGCCAGCATAAGCGACATCGCCGAGATGCACGGCGCGATCCGCACGGCGCTGGTGGACCGCTTCGGCGCGGGCGGGCAGGGCATCCGCATCCTCTATGGCGGATCGGTCAAGCCGGGCAACGCGGCAGAAATCTTCGCGGTGCCGGACGTGGACGGGGCCCTGGTGGGGGGCGCGTCGCTGACGGCAGAGGATTTCGGCGCGATCATCACGGCGCTCGAGGCGGCCTGAGCGCTATTCGTCTGCCGTGACGTCGAGGCCATAAAGCCACTCGAACCGGCGCAGCGCGGCGGTGGGCGCGATCCTGCCGCCCAGCCGCAAGGCGGTGTGCGCGGCGCGCCGGACAAACGGGCTTTGCAGGTGGTAGTTGCGGGCGTTGCCGTTCGCCGCCTCGATGGCGCGGATCACGCGGGGGCGGCGGCGCGCCTGATAGAGCGCCAGAGCGTCCGGCGTGTCGGTGCGTGCCAGAAGGTCGGCCAGAACCCAGGCGTCCTCGAGCGCAAGGTTCGCGCCCTGTGCCAGAAACGGCAGCGTCGGGTGGGCGGCATCGCCAAGGATCGCCGACGCGCCGTCGTGCCACACGGGCGCGACCGGATGGCGGAACAACCCCCACAGGTGCACCGCCTCCGCCTCGTCCAGACGGGCGCGCAGCCAAGGGTGGAACCCGGCGAAGGCGCGGCGCATCTCGTCCGGGTTGCCGGGGATGTGCCAGCCTTCCTCGGCCCAGCCGTCCCGTTCCTCGACCGCCACGATATTCAAAAGCGTTCCGCCGCGCAGGGGGTAGGTCACGGCATGCCGCCCGGGGCCCATGTGCACCTGCGCCTCGGGCGGGGTGCCGGGCGGCGCGGGCACCAGCGCGCGCCATGCCACCTGTCCTGTAAAGCGCGGGGCGGCCGAGCCATTGAGCCGCGCGCGCAGGCCCGAATGCAGACCGTCCGCGCCGATCAGAAGGCTGGACGACACGGTCTCGCCCGCGGTGGTTGTCAGAACGGATCGCCCCCGGTCCTGCCGGATCTCGGCGACTTCGGTGCCGGTGCGGACCGTCACGCCTGCCGCCTGCGCCGCCCTGAACAGACAACCGATCAGGTCGGCGCGGTGGATCAGCAGGAACGTCCGGTCCGGCGCATGGCGGGCAAGATCGAGATGCAGAACATCGCGCCCGCTTGGCCCGTCGATCAGCCGCACGCCGGTCGAGCGCGCCGCAGCCCCGCGCACTTCGGCGCCAAGGCCCAGAGCTTCCAGCACGGCAAATCCGTTCGGGCTGATCTGAAGCCCGGCGCCGACCTCGGTGATGGCGGGCGCGCGTTCCAGCACGGTCACAGCGGCGCCGCGATGCGCCAGCGCCGTTGCAACGGCCAGCCCGGCAACGCCCGCGCCGATCACGGTGATGTCCTGCCCGATCAACATGCCTGCGCCATCCCTGTGCCGAACATGAAAACGCCGGAACGGTGGACCGCTCCGGCGTGATATTTCCAGACGGACGCCACGCGATCAGTCGTCGCGGTGAACCTTTTCCCGGCGCTCGTGCTTTTCCTGCGCTTCCAGCGTCATCGTCGCGATCGGGCGCGCATCGAGACGCTTCAGCGAGATCGGCTCGCCCGAGACTTCGCAGTACCCGTATTCGCCGTTCTCGATCCGGCGCAGCGCCGACTCGATCTTGGACACCAGCTTGCGCTGGCGGTCACGGGTGCGCAGTTCCAGCGCGCGGTCGGTTTCCTCGCTGGCGCGGTCGGCGATGTCGGGCACCGCGCGGGCGCTGCCTTGCAGACCTTCGATGGTGTTGCGGCTTTCCGACACCAGCTCTTCCTTCCAGGCGTGCAGCTTGCGGCGGAAGTATTCAAGTTGACGATCGTTCATGAACGGTTCGTCTTCTGCAGGACGGTAGTCCTCGGGCAGAAAGATTTCGGCCTTCATCCCGTTATCCTTTTGCTCGCCGGTCATTGTCATGGACTGAGTCTCAGGCATCCCGGCCCTCCACGCCGACCCTCTAACCGAACGCATTTGGGATGTCACTACGCGAATGCCGTTGATGACGTCTGAGAAACCTATCGTTTCCAATGCATTTTGCCGTGTTGCGAAGGCGGGTGACGATTCCCTATAGGACGATCACGGGGCCGTGATAGGATGACGGCGCAGCGCGGTGACGACGCAGGGGGCGTGGGGCCGGACAGCTTGCGCGGGGCCGGGGTTTGCCGGACCGCGAGGACGGCCCGGCCATGCCGGGCACAAGGGGACACCCACCACCATGAAGCCTACCGCTATTCTTTCCGCCTGCCTGACCCTTGCCGCGCTGGCGGGCAGCGCCGGTGCCCAAACCATTGAGGCCAAACCTTATTTCAACAACGTGCGCGGCTGGAACGTCGTTGCCTTCATCGACAACGGCCGCCACGCCGGCTGCGGGATGGAACGCCCCTCCGGCGCGTTCGACTTCGGCCTCGGGCGCGAGAACGGGGCGTGGTTCCTGTTGTTCCCGTCCAATGCACAGGACGGCGCGACCTCTTCGGCCATCATCGACCTCGACCGGTATTCGGAAGACTTCCAGCTTGTCAGCCGGATGGGCCTGTGGGGCGCTCCGCTGCCCGAAACATGGGTGCGCCAGATCGCGGGAGGCTCGTCGATGGTCGTGACCATGAACAACCGCCAGTTTCCGATGTCGCTGTCCGGGACCTCCGCTGCGATCCTCAAGGTCGAGGAATGCGACGCGCGGCAGGGTGGCGGGATGGCCGTCGCCGTTCCCGCTGTTCCGCAGCCGATGCCCCGTCCGCTTGTGCAGCCGCCCGTCGAGAGCGATGCCGCGCGCATGGGCGCCGGGTGCCCGGTCTATGGCAGCTTTCGCTCGCCCGACCTGCAGGACTATGCCCGCGTGACCTTCTACAACACCCGGCCCCATGCGGTGACCGTCTACTGGCTCGATCATGCGGGCCACACGGTCGAGATCGCGCCGCTTCTGGGCGGGGAATCCTCGACCATCGACACCACGGCGGGGGCCTATTTCCTCGCCAAGAACTTCGAGGGCACCTGTTTTGGCGGCGTGATCGAAGCGGCGTTCGGCGAGTCGGACTATTTCATCCAGTGACGGCGCGGCGCCGGTGCAAGGCGGCTTCGGTCCCGGTGCCTTGCATCGGGGCCGGGCCTCGCCTACCCCTTCGGGCAACCACCGCCCCAAGGATGCCCCCATGCAGTTCACCGGAACCAAGGATTACGTCGCCACGGGCGATCTGACCGTCGCCGTCAATGCCGCGATCACGCTGGAACGCCCGCTTCTGGTCAAGGGAGAGCCCGGCACCGGCAAGACCGAACTGGCGCGGCAGGTCGCGGGCGCGCTGGGCCTGCCGATCCTTGAATGGCACATCAAGTCCACCACCCGCGCGCAGCAGGGGCTTTACGAATACGACGCGGTCAGCAGGTTGCGCGACAGCCAGCTGGGCGACGAACGCGTCAACGACGTGCGCAACTATATCCGGCAGGGCAAGCTGTGGCAGGCGTTTCAGGCTGACGGCCGCGTGGTGCTGCTGATCGACGAGATCGACAAGGCCGACATCGAGTTTCCGAACGACCTTCTGCAGGAGCTCGACCGGATGGAGTTCCACGTCTACGAGACCGGCGAGACGGTGGCGGCGCGGCAGCGGCCCATCGTCATCATCACTTCGAACAACGAAAAGGAACTGCCCGACGCCTTCCTGCGCCGCTGTTTCTTCCACTACATCCGCTTTCCCGAGGCCGATACGCTGCGCCGCATCGTCGAGGTGCACCATCCCGGCATCAAGGACGCGCTGCTGACCGAGGCGCTGACCCGCTTCTACGAGATCCGCGAAACGCCGGGGCTGAAGAAAAAGCCGTCTACATCCGAGGTGCTGGACTGGCTCAAGCTGCTGCTGGCCGAAGACCTGTCGCCCGAGGACTTGCGTAAGGATGGCGCCAACGCCCTGCCCAAGCTGCACGGCGCGCTTCTGAAGAACGAGCAGGACGTTCACCTGTTCGAGCGGCTGGCCTTCATGGCCCGGCGGGAGCGGTAGGGTGGCCGTCACGATCCGCCCCGTCAACGCCGGGGACGAGGCCGAGTGGCGCAGGCTGTGGACGGCCTATCTGGCGTTCTACGAGACGACCGTGCCCGAAGAGGTCTATGCCGCCTCTTTCGCGCGGCTTCTGTCGGACGACGCGCACGACTTTCACGGCCTGATCGCCGAGGTGGATGGCCGCCCCGCGGGCCTCGTGCACTACCTGTTTCACCGTCATATGTGGCGCACCGAAAAGGTCTGCTACCTGCAGGATCTTTACGCCGATCCCGATGTCCGGGGGCAGGGGATCGGGCGCAAACTGATCGAAGCGGTCTATGACGCGGCGGACACAATGGAGTGTCCGCGTGTCTACTGGCTGACTCAGGACTTCAATGCGACGGCAAGACGGCTCTATGATCGGATCGGGCAGGTAACGCCGTTCATTAAATACGACAGGCCGAAACCATGATGAAATTCCTCGCCGGAGCCGCGCTTGCGCTGCTGACCGCCTGCGCGGCGCCGTCGCCCGGGGACAACGGCGCGGGTGCCGCCCGCCTTGACGGCATGCCGCTGGCGCTGCCGCCGATGAAGACCTTTCCGACTGCGACCAGCCACCGCGCGACGCGGTCCAACGCGGATATCGCGCGCGATTTCATCGATCTGTCGTTCCAGCTTGAAAGCGGCCGCGCGATCCCGGTGATGAGCCGCTTTGAAGGCCCGATCAGCGTGCGCGTGACGGGCGACGTGCCGCCCAGCATGGGCCCCGATCTGGCGCGGCTGCTTAGCCGCCTGCGCCGCGAAGCCGGGATCTCGATCAGCCAGGTGCCCGCCTCCGCCGCCGCCTCGATCACCATCGAGGTGGTGTCGCGCCGCGATCTGCAGCGGTCCGTGCCGCAGGCGGCGTGCTTTGTCGTGCCGCGCGTGGCAAGCTGGGACGAATACCGCGGCGACCGGCGGGGCACGCTGGTCGACTGGACGACGCTGACCACCCGCGAACGGCTGGCGATCTTCATCCCCGGTGACACCAGCCCGCAAGAGATCCGCGATTGCCTGCACGAGGAACTGGCGCAGGCGCTCGGCCCGCTCAACGATCTCTACCGGCTGCCGGATTCGGTGTTCAACGACGACAATTTCCACACCGTGCTGACCGGCTTCGACATGCTGGTCCTGCGCAGCTACTACGACCCCGCGCTGTCGTCGGGCATGACCCGCGAGCAGGTTGCGCAGCGTTTGCCGATGATCCTGGCGCGGCTGAACCCCGCGGGGCAGGGCGTGCCGCCTCGCCCCGCAGGCGCCAGCCCGCGCGCCTGGATCGACGCCGTGGAAGAGGCGCTTGGCCCGCGTGCCACGCCGCAGCGCCGCCAGGCCGCCGCCCGCCGCGCGGTGCAGATCGCGCAAGGCCAGGGCTGGACCGACAACCGCATGGCATTCTCGCTGTTCGCGCTGGGGCGGCTGTCGCTCTCCGGCGAAAGCGACGTGGCGCTGGCGTCCTTCCTGCAGGCCCGCAAGATCTACGACTCGCGCCCCGAGACGCAGCTACATGCCGCGCATGTGGCGATGCAGCTTGCGGCCTTCGCGCTGTCGTCGAACCAACCGCGCGCCGCGATCGAACTGGTCGACGGCAGCATCGCGCCCGTGGCCGAGGCAGAGAACGCGGCGCTTTATGCTACGCTCCTGATGATAAAGGCCGAGGCGCTGGATCTTCTGGGCGAGGCGGCGCAGGCGCGCGCGGTCCGGCTCGACAGCCTTGGCTGGGCGCGATACGGCTTCGGCGCGGACGCGGCGGTGCGCGAACGGGCATCCGAGATCGCCCAGCTGTCGCCGCGCAACAGGACCGGGGGCTAGGGCATGATCGCATTGGGATGCGCGCTGATCGGCGCGCTTTGGGGCGGCTGGCTTGCGCGCAAACGCAAGGGCAACGCCTATGACATGGCGCAATACGCCGCCGGTTTCGGCATCTTCTTCGGGCTGGTGGGCCTGTTCGGCGGGATGATCGTGACCGCGCTGTTCGGCTGACCCGGCGGCGCGCCGGTTGTGAGACCGGATATTTTTTGCGTATTTTGGCAAGGATGAATGAAGGGTGCTTGAGAGTCGGCTTTCCGTTTCTTCTTTGAACCAAATACGCATTCCCCGTAGGCCACGGGGCAAGGGGCCACGATGTTTCTGCCGTTTTTCGAGACCTTGCGCGCCGCGAAGCTGCCGGTGTCGCTGCGCGAATACCTGACCTTTCTTGAAGCGATGCGCGCGGGTCTTGTGACCTATGACATAGATGGCTTCTACTATCTTGCCCGCGCTGCGATGGTGAAGGACGAGCGGCATATCGACCGCTTCGACCGGGCCTTCGCCGCCGCGTTCCAGGGGTTGTCCGGGATGTCCGCGCAGGATGTGCTGAACGCTGTCGACATCCCCGAGGAATGGCTGCGCAAGATGGCCGAGAAGCACCTGTCCGAGGAAGAACGGCGCGAGATCGAGGCGCTGGGCGGCTTCGACAAGCTGATCGAGACCCTAAAGGATCGGCTCAAGGAACAGGAAGGCCGCCACCAGGGCGGCAGCAAATGGATCGGCACCGCCGGCACCTCGCCCTTCGGCGCCTATGGCTACAACCCCGAAGGCGTGCGCGTCGGCCAGCACGAAAGCCGTCATCGCCGCGCGGTCAAGGTCTGGGACAAGCGCGAGTTCCGCGACTACGACGACAGCGTCGAGATCGGCACGCGTACGATCAAGGTGGCGCTCAAGCGCCTGCGCAAATGGGCCCGCGACGGTGCGCACGAGGAACTGGACCTGAACGGCACCATCCGCGCCACCGCCGAGAACGGATACCTCGACGTCAAGACCCGGCCCGAGCGGCGCAATGCGGTCAAGGTGCTGCTGTTCCTCGATGTGGGCGGCTCGATGGACGACCATGTCCGCGTCGTGGAAGAGCTGTTCTCGGCGGCGCGCACCGAGTTCAAGCATCTCGAACACTTCTATTTCCACAACTGCCTTTATGAAGGCGTCTGGCGCGATTCGCATCGCCGCTGGACCGAGCAGGTCCCGACCTGGGACGTGCTGCGCACCTACGGGCCGGACTACAAGTGCATCTTCGTGGGCGATGCCGCGATGTCGCCCTACGAGATCGCCTTTCCGGGCGGCGCGAACGAGCACTGGAACCCCGAGGCGGGCCAGACCTGGCTGGCCCGTGCGCGCGACCAGTGGCCCGATCACATGTGGATCAACCCGGTGCCGGAACGCCACTGGGCGCATACGCAGTCGACCGCGATGATCCGCGAGATCCTTGGCCCCGAGCGCATGGTGCCGATGACGCTTGCCGGGATCGAACGCGGCATGCGCGTTCTGGGGCGCTGAGAAGATGCCGCGCCTGTCCTTTGCTGGCCGCTTGCGGGCTGCCTTTCGCGCCCAGCCCTGGCTGACGGCGGCCTTTGCCGTGGCACTTGCGCTGGCCGTCGTCTTCACCGGCCGCGCGGTGCTGTTCGCCGTCTACTGGACCGATCCCGATCACCGCGTCCAGGCCATCGAGGGCTGGATGACGCCGCGCTATGTCGCCCGCAGCTGGCACATGACGCGCGCCGACATCGAGGCGGCGCTGGGCGAGATGATGCCGCCGCCCGGGGAACGCCTGACGCTGGACGAGATCGCCGAGAAGGAAGGGGTTCCGCTGGAGGAGCTGATCGCGCGGATCGAGGCGGTCGCGGCGGATCGCGGGCATCCCGGCCCATGATCGAGACACTGTTCCTTCTGGTCGCCGACTACGGTGTCCTTGCCATCGGTCTGGCTGCATTCCTGTCCTGCCTGTTCCTGCCGATCCCGACGTCGCTGCTGATGCTGACGGGCGGCGCCTTTGGCGCTTCGGGCGACTTGGAGGTCGCCGAGGTGGCGGGCGCGGCCTTTGTCGGCGCGGTTCTGGGCGACCAGGTGGGGTTTCGCATCGGGCGCTGGGGCGGCGAGGCGATCCTGGACCGGATCGCGCGCAACGAGGCGCGGGCAAGGGTGCTGGCGCGGGCGCGACGCGTCGTGGAACGCCGCGGCGGCGTCGGCGTGTTCTTTTCGACCTGGGCCGTCGCGCCCCTTGGCCCTTGGGTCAATCTGGTGGCGGGGGCGCTGGGCATGAACCCGTTGCGGTTCACCCTGTGGGACATCGCGGGCGAGGCGATCTGGGTCACGCTTTATGTCGGGCTTGGCTACCTGTTCGCAGACAACATCGAGACGGTGGCGGGGCTGATGAGCAACCTGTCGGGCGCCCTCGCAACGGGGGTGGTCGCGTTGCTGCTGGGTCTGTGGCTGCGCGCCGCGCTGCGGGCCGAGCGCAAGCGCGACAAGGCCTGAGCGCCGCGCATGAGGCTTGAGCCGAACGCATGCCTCGGTCACTGTGTCCCCGGCCATGGGGAGGGCGCGAGCGGATGTCGACAGCACCGGTCTACGAGATCGACGTGGCGGCGTTTCATGCCGATCCCTATCCCGACCTCAAGCGGATGCGCGCCGACGCTCCGGTGGCTTTCGTGCCGCAGCTTGGCGCCACGCTGTTCACCCGGCGCGAGGCCATCGCGCGTGAGGAAAAGCGCACGGATGTGTTCTCCAGCGATCAGCCGCAGGGGCTGATGACGCTGCTCATGGGCCAGAACATGATGCGCAAGGACGGCGAGGCCCATGCCGCCGAGCGCCGCGCGACGTTTCCCGCCTTTTCGCCTCGCACCGTGCGCGACGTCTGGACCGCGCAGTTCCGCAGCGCGGCGCATGCGATCCTGGACCGGATTGCCCCCTCGGGCGGCTGCGATCTGGTGCGCGACTATGCCATGCCGGTGTCTGCCGAGGCACTGAAGGCGATCACCGGGCTGACCAACATGGACTGGCGCGAGATGGACCGCGTCAGCCAGGGCATGATCGACGGCATCGCCAACTACACCGGCGATCCCGCAGTCGAGGCGCGATGCCGTGACTGCACCGCGTCGATCGACGCGCATATCGACGCGCGCGTGGACGCGCTCAGGGCGGCGCCTGATCTGTCGCTGGTCTCGGTGCAGCTTGAGGCGGGGCTGCCGATGGACAGTCTTCGGGCCAATGTGAAACTGGCGATCTCGGGCGGGCAGAACGAGCCGCGCGATGCCATTGCAGGGGCGGCATGGGCGCTTCTGACCCATCCCGATCAGCTTGCCTTGATCCGGGCGGGCGGTGCTGACTGGCGCGCAGCATTCGAGGAATATGCGCGCTGGATCTCGCCCATCGGCATGTCACCGCGCCGGGTGGCGCGGGCGGACACCGCCGAGGGCGTGACATTCGCGCCGGAAGACCGGGTGTTCTTCATGTTCGGCTCGGGCAACCGGGACGAGGCGGCGTGGATGGACCCGGACGTCTTCGACATGACCCGCGACACGCGCGGCTCCCTCGCCTTTGGAGCCGGGCCGCATTTCTGCGCCGGGGCTGCCGCGTCGCGCGCGATGATTGCGGATGTCGCGCTGCCGCTCCTGTTCGAGCGTTTGCCAGGGCTGCGCCTTGCGGGCGATGTACATATCGCCGGATGGGCGTTCCGGGGGCCGACGCGGATGCCGGCCGCATGGGACTGATCCTTGCGGCGCGGTGCAGCGGGCACACACGCGCCCGTGTCTGGACAGCGGGCTGCGCGGCCCCCACATCTCACCCATGTTGAAATTCACACCGCTCCTTCTGGCGCTTCTGTACGGGATTGCGATGTATCGCTTCTCGTCGTGGCGCACCGCGCGGGAACTGGACGCCAGATCGGCGGAACTGGCCGATCCCGGATTGCACAAGGTGCTCGCGCCCATGGCCAAGGCGCTGGAGGTCGAGCGGGTCAAGCTGCACATTTACGAGATCGACCCGGTGAACGGGCTGGCCGCCCCCGACGGGCGTATCTTCATCACGCGCGGCTTCTACAACAAATACCGCAGCGGCATGGTCAGCGCGGAAGAGATGGCAAGCGTCGTGGCGCATGAACTGGGCCATGTGGCGCTGGGGCATTCGCGGCGGCGGATGATCGACTTTTCCGGCTCGAACGCGCTGCGGATGGGGCTGGCGATGGTGCTGTCGCGGTTCCTGCCGGGGATCGGCGTGCTGATCGCCAATGCGCTGTCCTCGCTGCTCAGCGCCAAGTTGTCGCGCAGCGATGAATACGAGGCGGACGCCTATGCTGCCGCTCTGCTGACCAAGGCGGGGATCGGCACCGAGCCGCAGAAGTCGCTGTTTCGAAAGCTGGAAAAGCTGACATCCTCGGGCGCGGCGCCGATGCCCGCCTGGATGATGAGCCATCCCAAGACGTCCGAGCGCATCGCCGCCATCGAGGCGCTGGAATCGCGCTGGAACACCGCGCGCCTGCCGGGCGACTAGGCGCAAATCCTCATTCAAGGATTTGCCCGCAGAGTTTCCGTGAAACTCTGCCCCGCGCGGCCTAGGCCGAGGCGAGGACCATAAGCGCGGCGATCTCGGCCAGTTGTTGCGCGGCGCCCAGCACGTCCCCGGTCTGTCCACCGATCTTGGACCGGGCGACCAGCGCGGCAGCGGCGCAGACGACCGCGACGGCCAGCGCGACGGCGAAGATGCCAAAGCCGACAGCCACCAGCCCGATCCCCGCGGCGACGAGCACGCCAAGCCAGATCGTGCCCGCTTCGGGCCGTCCGGTCGCGTGCGACAGGCCGCCTTCGCGCGCATGGGGCAGGGCGCCCATCACCGATGCCATACCCGCGCGCGACGCCGCCCCCGCTGCGACGAATGCCCAAAGCGCGCCGCCCGCGTCCAGCAGCATGGTCAGCGCCGCCCATCGCAGGATCAGCGACAGCCCCAGCGCGATCACGCCGTAGCTGCCGATCCGGCTGTCCTTCATGATCTCCAGCCGCCGCGCGGTGTCCCAGCCGCCCCAGAACCCGTCGGCCACGTCGGCCAGCCCGTCCTCGTGCAGCGCGCCGGTGACCATCACGGCGGCGAGCAGCGCCAGCCCGGCGGCGAAGGGCGGCGCCAGCCCCATCCACAGGGCAAACGCCCCTGCCGCCCAGGCGATCGCCGCGACACAGGCCCCGGCCACCGGATAGGCCCAGGCTGCCCGTGCGCCGCGTGTCCGGTCCGTGTTCGCCAGCCCCGGCAGGCGGGTCAGCAGGGCCAGCGCCACCAGGATGTCAGAGCCCCGGGCAAGGGCGGTGTCGCTTGCGGTCGTCATCTGCCGTTTGTCCCTTGTCGCTTGCCTGCGGCAACCGATAAGCCGGGAATGCACCGCAATCAACGAGTGACTGACATGACCAAAGCCCCCGCCGATCTTGCCGCCTTCCGTGCCTGTCTGACCACGCTGCCGGGCAGCGATTCCGGCGCAGAGGATGCAGCGCGCGGCCGCAACGGATCGCTGACCAAGCCGCCGGGATCGCTCGGGCGACTGGAAGATCTGGCGATCTGGTATGCGGGCTGGCGCGGCGACGCCCGCCCGCGGCTGGAGCGTCCGCAGGTGATCGTCTTCGCCGGGAACCACGGCGTGACGGCGCGCGGCGTGTCGGCGTTTCCCCCGGAAGTGACTGTGCAGATGGTGGCGAATTTCGAGGGTGGCGGCGCCGCGATCAACCAGCTTGCCCGCGCCTTCGGGGCACAGATGACCGTCGTGCCGCTGGATCTGGACCGGCCCACCGCCGATTTCACCGCAGCGCCCGCGATGACCGAAGGCGAATGCGCCGCGGCGATGGCGGCAGGCTGGGATGCGGTCGATCCGGGCGCTGATCTTCTGGTGACGGGCGAGATGGGCATCGGCAACACCACCGCCGCCGCCGCGCTGGCTGCTGCGCTCTTTGGCGGCGGGGCCGAGATGTGGGTCGGGCGGGGCACCGGCGTCGACGATGCGGGGCTGTCGCGCAAGGCGCAGGTCGTGACCGAGGCGCTGGCGCTGCACGGCGCTGCGCTGGACGATCCGCTGGACGCGCTCGCCCGTGTCGGGGGGCGCGAGCTTGCCGCGATGGCCGGCGCGATCCTGCGCGCGCGGATGCTGCGGATCCCGGTGATCCTCGATGGTTTCATCTGCACCGCCGCCGCCGCCGTGCTGGAACGGGCGCAGGCGGGCGCATTGGATCACTCCGTCGCGGGGCACCTGTCGGCCGAGGGCGCCCATGGCCGCCTGCTTGAACATCTGGGCAAGGCGCCGCTGCTGTCGCTGGGCCTGAGGCTGGGCGAGGGATCGGGCGCGGCGCTGGCGATCGGCATTCTGAAGGGCGCGGTTGCCTGCCATTCCGGCATGGCCAGCTTTGCCGAGGCGGGGGTCAGCGAAGGCTAGCTGGCCTAGGTGCCCGTCTTGCGCGCGCCGTCGTCATCGGTGAACTGATCCAGAAGCGCGGTTTCGAGATCCTTGTTCAACTCGCGCGCGCGCTCGACATAGGCGGTGTTCTGCTCGACCGGCACGCCGGGTTTCCACAGCGAGGCCAGCTCGCGCACCGCCTCGCGGTCCATGTGATAGAATGTGGTTTCCAGCTCGTTCGCCTCGAACTCGGTCAGGCCCATGTTCTCAAGCACATAGCGGCCCGCCCGCAAGGAGCTGTCGAACAATTCGCGCACGATGTCGTTCGCGCCCGCGCGGTACAGTTCATAGACATGGCTGCGGTCGCGGGCACGGGCGACGATGTGCATGTCGGGCCGTTCGCGCCGGGCATAGGCCACAAGGCGCGTCGCCGCGTTCTTGTCGTCGAGCGCCACGACTAGCACCTTCGCCTCGGCCAGCCCGGCGGCGTGCAGGATGTCGGGGCGCGTGGGGTCGCCGAAATAGCCCTTGAAGCCGAACTTGCGCATCAACTGGATGGTCTTGAGGTCATGGTCCAGAACCGTGGTCTTGAACCCCGACATCTGCACCATGCGGTTGACGACCTGCCCGAACCGGCCGACGCCCGCGATGATGATCTGGCCCTGTTCGTCGATCTCGTCACCCTCAAGGTCATCGACCGCGTCGACGATGCGCTTGGAGATCTGGTCGTAGGCGATGAAGAACAGCGGCGTCAGCATCATCGACAGCGCCACGATCAGCAAAAGACGCTCTCCGATGGCGGGGCCAAGGACGTTCTGTTGCAGCGCGAACGAGATCAGCACGAAGCCGAACTCACCCGCCTGCGCAAGGCCGAGCGTGAACAGCCACTGGTCGCGGCCCCGCAGCTTGAACAGTTGGGCCAGGCCATACAACACCAGTCCCTTCACCAGCATCAGACCCAGCGTCAGGCCGATGATGGTGAACGGCTGCGCACTGAGGACGGCGAAGTTCACGCTGGCGCCGACGGTGATGAAGAACAGGCCCAGAAGCAGGCCCTTGAACGGCTCGATGTCCGATTCCAGCTCGTGCCGGAATTCGCTGTTGGCCAGCACGACGCCCGCCAGGAAGGTGCCAAGCGCGGGCGACAGCCCCACCAGCGTCATCAGGAACGCGATGCCGACGACGATCAGCAGCGCAAAGGCGGTGTACATCTCGCGCAGGCGCGCGGCGTGGATGAAGCGGAACAGCGGGCGCGTCGCGTAGATGCCCAGAAGGATCACCACCGCCACCGCGCCCAGCGTCACCAGCGTGACGCCCCAGCCCGGCAAGCCTTCCACCAGCGACAGGCCGCCGTGCGCCCCGTCCGCCGCGTGATCCCCGGCCCCCTGGCGGACCACCGATCCGTCCGGGCCGAACAGCGGCCCCTGCGCGACCGCCAGAAGCGGCATCAGCGCCAGCATCGGGATCACCGCGATGTCCTGCGTCAGCAGCACCGAAAACGTCGACCTGCCGCCGCCGGTCTGCATCAGGTTCTTCTCGGACAGGGTTTGCAGCACGATGGCGGTCGAGGACAGCGCAAGGATCATGCCGATGGCAAGCGCGGTCTGCAGCGGTTGTCCCAGCGCCATGGCGGCAGCGGTCACAAGGCCCATGGTCAAGAGGATCTGCAGACCCCCCAGACCCAGTAGCCTGTGGCGCATGTTCCAAAGCGCGCGCGGCTCAAGCTCCAGCCCGATGAGGAACAGCATCATCACGACGCCGAACTCGGCGAAATGCTGCAGATCCTCTGCCTCGCTGCCCGAACCGATGAAGCCGAAGACAGGGCCGATCAGGATCCCGGCGACGAGATAGCCCAGCACCGATCCCAGCCCCAGACGCGCCGCAAGCGGCACCGCGATCACCGCCGTGGCCAGATAGATCGTCGCCTGAAGAAGAAATCCGTCCATGCCTGCCCGATGCCCTTTCGTCCCGTGCCCAGTTTCCCCGGACTCCGTTCTTTCCACAAGGCAGTAACATAGCGCGATTGCGCTCCTTTCGCAGGGTGCCTGTGCGATTGGCGCAAGGCCCGGGACGCGCCCGGAGGCGCGGCAGCTTCAGGTCGGCAGCGGGGCGTCCGGCTTGAACTGGTCCATGACGATCTGGCTCTGGACGCGGGCGACGGCGGGGTGCGGCAGCAGCACGCCGTGGACCAGCGTGTTCAGCCCCGCCAGATCCTCGCAATAGACCCGCAAGAGGTAATCGGCATCGCCGGTCAGCGTCCAGGCCGAGACAATGTCGGGGCGCGCATTCACGATGCGTGCAAAGGTGCGCACCTTGTCGGGGTCATGCGTCGCCATCTGCACCTGCACGAAGGCCTGCACCCCAAGGCCAAGCCGCACCGGATCAAGGCGCGCGGCATAGCCAGTGATGTAGCCCGCCTGCTCCAGCCGCTGCCTGCGTCGTCCCGCCTGGCTGGGCGACAGGTTCAGGACCGCGCCCAATGCCTCGGCGGTCAGGTGGGCGTCCCCCTGAAGCGCGGCAAGAAGGCGCTTGTCGGTGTCGTCGAGCGCGGTGCGGGAATCCTGCATGAGAATGCACATACATGACGGAATGTGGCCATGCCAGAGCGCATGCGGGTCAAGAATGCGCGGATTTCCCGCGCCGCCGGGCGTATCTTGAGGGGAGCAATCAGACCCGGAGGATCGACATCATGGGACCCTTCCCACACGACGCCCCGAAAGCGACGATCACGGCCGACAACCCGGCTGGCACCGACGGCTTCGAGTTCGTCGAATTCGCGCACCCCGATCCGCAGGCGCTGCGCGACACCTTCGCGCGCATGGGCTACACCCATGTCGCCACCCACAAATCCAAGGCGATCGAGCTTTGGCAGCAGGGCGACATCACCTATGTGCTGAACGCCGAGCCCGGCAGCTTTGCCGCGCGCTTCGTGGAAGAGCATGGCCCCTGCGCGCCGTCGATGGCGTGGCGCGTGGTCGACGCCGACCACGCGCTGAAGCACGCGGTGTCAAAGGGGGCCGAGGCCTATACCGGCGATGACAAGACGATGGATGTGCCCGCGATCAAGGGCATCGGCGGATCGCTGATCTATTTCATCGAGGATTATTACGACACCTCGCCCTACAACGCCGAATTCGACTGGATCGACACGGCGCATCCGCAGGGCGTGGGGTTCTACTATCTCGATCACCTGACCCACAACGTGTTCACCGGCAACATGGACAAATGGTTCAGGTTCTACGGCGATCTGTTCAACTTCCGCGAAATCCGTTTCTTCGATATCGAGGGCAAGTATACCGGCCTGCGCAGCCGCGCGCTGACCTCGCCGTGCGGGCGCATCCGCATCCCGATCAACGAGGATCGGGGCGAGACCGGGCAGATCGTCAATTACCTCAAGAAATACAATGGCGAAGGCATCCAGCACATCGCGGTTGGCGCACGGAACATCTATGACGCCACCGACGCCATCGCCGCGAAGGGCGTGCAGTTCATGCCCGGCCCGCCCGATGCCTATTACGATCTCAGCTTCAAGCGGGTCGAGGGCCATGACGAGCCGGTCGCGCGGATGAAAAAACACGGCATCCTGATCGACGGTGAAGGCGTCGTGGACGGCGGCGAGACGAGGATCCTGCTGCAGATCTTTTCCAAGACCGTGATCGGGCCGATCTTCTTCGAGTTCATCGAGCGCAAGGGCGACGACGGATTCGGCGAGGGCAATTTCAAGGCGCTGTTCGAATCGATCGAGGCCGAGGAAATGGCGAAAGGCGAATACGGCGACGTCGCTGCCGAATAGGCGCGGCGCAAAAGGCCGAGGTCCGCCAGGGAGGACCGGACGGGGCGCGCGGGGGAGACCTTGCGCGCCCCGTTTTCATTGCGCTGCGCCGGGCGGAGGGGGCCGGAGGGGCGCTGCCCCTCCGGACCTCCCCGGAGTATTTCCAGACCAAAGATGGGTTCAGCAGGCTTGGCCTTGCAGCCGCGACGGTCAGCCGCGCGGCAGGGTCAGCGTCACGTTGCGGCCGTTCTTGATCAGACGCAATTCGTCCGAACCGATGGCCGCAACCTGTCCGCCATCGACCTTGTCGCCGATCTTGACCTTGACGTAGCGCCCCGAGGACAGGCGCAAGAGCGCGCGGCGGTCCGAGGCGGCGCCGTAGACGCCGATCAGGTTGAGCTGTCCAAGGCTGATCGCGTTGGACACGGTCGCGGTGCGCGCGACGTCGGCGCGCACGGGCGCAGCGGGGATCTGCGCTGCCGCGATATTGGCAGCAGGCGGGTCGGGCTCGTCCAGCTCGGTGGTGTCCAGAGACGCGGTCTGCACCGTCTCTGCCGCCCGCGCCGCAGACACGACGTCGGAGAAATTCGCCGGACGCTGGCGCGGCAGGACCGAGGCCGCGATGGCGTTCTCGGTCACCGGCAGACTGTCCTCGGGGCGCGGCGCCTCGGCGGTGTCTTCGGAGAGGGGGGCGGTGGCCAGCCCCTCGGGACGCAAGGTCGGGCGGAAGGCGGCAAGCTCGGTCAGGGTGCGGCCGCCGAGGCGTGCGCGCTCGTTGCCCTCGACCAGGTCTTCGGGCCTTGCGGGCGGACGCAGGCGGGGCAGCGTGTCCGGCGCGTCCAGCAGCGTTTCCCCGTCGCCGGTCGGCTCGGCGCCCTGTTGCGCGCCCGTGGCGGGGGCCAGACCCTCGGGCCGGGGCCCGGGCACCACCGAGGGCGCACCCGAGAACACCTCTATCCCTTCGGGCGACAGCGCGCCGTCCGGCGTGGCGACCACGAGGCCGCGATCGTCGAATTCGAAGGCGGTGCCGAAGGGCGCAGGCGCCAGTTGCGAGGCCGGGGCGGTGTCCCCGGCGCGGCCGGGCGCCTCGGGCAGGGCGAAGGCATCTTCCGAGGTCACGACAGGGTCGATCGAAGCGACGTAGAGATCGTCGAGCGATTGCGACACCGGCGGCGCGATGGGATCGGGCGCAAGTTGCCAGATGCCGGTCGCGGCATAGCGGGCCTCTGCCATCTCGGGCGTCAGCGCCTGTTCTGGCGGGCGCACGACGGGCGCCGGGGTGGCGATTTCGGCCTTGGGTGCGAGTTCCGGCTCCGGTTCGGCGGGAACGTCCGGCAGGGGAATGTCGAGACCCTCGGCAGGGTCGATGGCGGCGATGGCGTCGCCGTCCAGCGCCTCGGGCGCAAGCACCAGATCCTCGGGGCGGTCAGGCGTCAGCGCGGCGGTGTCGGGGCGGCCTGCCGCGTCTTCGATCGGCAGCGCGGGCGCGGGCGCTGAAGCCAACGGCGTCTCGGGGTCCGTGCCGGTACCGGTCAGGAACAACGAGCCAAGCGCCACCAGCACCATGACCGCCGCAAGAACGAGCGTCAGCATCATGCCGGTGCGTGCAGAGGCCTTGCGGGGCTCCTTGCCGCGCTGGCTGAAGATGGTCAGCGCCTCGGCCTCGCGCTTGGCGGGCGTGGGGTCCTTCGGGCGTCGCTCGACCGCCTTGCGGGCCATCTTTCGGGTGCGTTCGAGCATCGGGGCGACACCCGCAGCAAGCGCGCCAGTCTTCATCCGGGGCAGATCGAATGCGAACTTCGATTTCAGCGCATCGAGGCGGCCCTGCTGTGCGGGGTCCGCGTCGGTCTGGGGCGCGGATTTGCCGTTGCTGTAATAGCCGTTCTGCCGCGAGGCCGGGGCCTCGGGCGGTGCAACCGGATCGGGTGGCGCCAGCGCGGCGATGCCGATCCGAGGCGCGGCACGTTCGAGCGCCGGGGCGGCTGACAGGCTGCCGCCCGCGGGATCGGCGGTGCGGCGTGTCGAGAACGCCGGTGTGACCGACGGGACGCGCGCCTTGCCCTGGGCGGGAGCGGTCTCTGCCTCGGCCTCGGGCTTGACCACCGGCTTGGCCGCAGGGCGGTCGAAAAGCGAGTGTCCGGCAGGTGCGCGTGCGGGGGCCTTGGGCTTGGCGGGCGCCTTTTTGGCGGCGGGTGCCTCTGGCGGCTTTGCAGCAGACGGCTCGGCCACGGCTTGCGCCATCGGCGCAGGGTCATCGCGCGTTGCGGCGATCGCGGGTTCGCGCAGCGGTGAGGTGATGACCGGCTCGGATTCCGAGGTCTCGACCACCGGCCGGGCCTCTTGTTCGGGCGAAGCATGGCGAATCTCGCCCGACGTGCGCACGGGCGCCGTATCGCGCTCGACCGCTTCGCGCCGCCCCAGGAAGGTGGACGCATGAGCGGTCTGGCCGAAGAACGGCTCACCCTCGAACCAGGTGCCGTCCGGCACGGCGACGTAGGACACCGGATTGAACCGGTGGTCGATGGCAAAGCTTTCCGCCTCGGCCAGGGTTTCCTTGGCGACGACCGCGACACGGGCGTGATCGCCTGCCGCCCGGTAATCCCAGGCCAGATCCTCGACCGCGTACGGGGTCATCCCCTCAAGCGACTGACGCACCTGCAATTCGCGCGAGTGCTGGCCGGGGCCGGGCGCCGCAACCTCGCGGTAGAGGATCTCGGAATTGGGGATGATCAGCTTGGTCGAGACGCCGCGCGGTTCCAGTTCGGACGCGGTGCGCCGCAGCACGCGCATGCGCTCTGCAAGATCGGGGTCCTCGAGCGAGGCGGTGCCGACGGTCAGCCATCCCGAGGATGTCCGGTGATAGAGGGCAACGCCATCGAAACTGAGGCTGAGCGCGAAATTCGGCTTCATCGGTCGGTAATCAGGCCATGCAGCATGCGGGGAACACTCCCCGTGGGTGCCCGAACCCTAATGCAAGAGTCCGCCGAGTAAAAGGAAAAGGCGGATCGTCGCCCTTGGCACCGGCGGCTTGCCGCGCGATGTTGCACAGGACTTTCAACAGGAGGACTCCATGCGCTGGATCGTGCTTTTTCTGGGCCTTGCCCTGACCACCCCGGCTGCCGCGCAGTCGGTATCGAGCGGTCAAATCACCGTGACGGGAGAGGGGCGCGTGCAATCGGTGCCCGACATGGCCCAGATCAGTCTGGGTGTCGTCACCGAGGCCGAAGGCGCGTCGGAGGCGATGGCGCAGACCTCGGAGCGTGCCGATGCGATCATCGCCGCGCTGACGGAGACAGGCATCGCAGAGCGGGACATGCAGACCAGCGATCTGTCGCTGAACCCGATCTGGGCCGAGGACCGCACCCGCCCCGAGATGTTCGCGCGTGAGATCGTCGGCTTTTCGGCCTCGACCAACCTGCGGGTCCGGGTCCGCAATCTGGACACGCTTGGCACCGTGATGGACGCGGTGCTTCAGGTCGGCGCGAACAATTTCCAGGGGCTTTCGTTCGGACTGGCCGATCCCGAACCGGTGCTGGACGAGGCGCGCAAGGCGGCCGTCGCGGATGCGCGGCGCAAGGCAGAGCTGCTGGCAGAGGCGGCGGGCGTGTCGCTTGGCGCGATCACCTCGATCCGTGAGGGCAGCCAGGGCGACAACCGGCCGATGATGATGGAAGCAGCGATGATGCGCGACAGCGGCCCGGTCGCGCGGGGCGAGGTCGAGACCTCGGCGCAGGTCACGCTGGTCTGGGCCATCGCGCCCGGCGCGGCAGGCGAATAGCCGTTCAGTTCACCGCCACCGGGCGCGTCCGTGCGCCCGGTGGGGCCGGGCCGTAGCGCACCAGTCCCTTTGATTCGAGAACATCCAGCTGCGGCACCCAACCGTAATCAGTGTCGATGCGCACCGGCACCCAGGTCAGCACGCCGCCCTTGCGCCAAGGGTCCAGGACGATGCCGTCATACATCCCTGCGCCGCGCGCGCTGATGATCGCGGTCGAATGCTCCAGCCGGAAGGCGTTGTCGGCATTGGCGATGGCGCGGTGCACGCTGAGCGTCTGGAACCCTTCGGCCAGAAGATAATTCTCCATGTCCTCGGCCCAGTGCCAGCACAGCCCGCGCGGCTTGATCCCCATGTTCACCTTGGTGTTGTGGATGATCGGCCCGTCGGTGATCTGGTAGGCGACGGCCAGCTCGTCCGTGGCCCGGTAGGCCAGCCGCGCGGCGCGCGCCGCCTCGGCGGGGTCGACCTCGGGGGACAGCGAAAGGAAGGCCTGCGTCAACGCCTCGATCTCGGTCGGCGGAACCGGGGGGCGGCCAGAGGTCGTCATCGCCGGGCCGCCGCAGGCAGCGGTCAGCACCAGCGCCAGCACGGCAAGAAGGCGGGTCAGGGCAGGGGCAAGGCGCACGGGGTCCGTCATCCTTCGGCAAGGCAGTGCAGAGCAGATTGCCCGATGTGCTAGCGCCTTGCACAAGATTTGTCGAGAATCGTGCGCCCCGCCCTGCCTTGCCGTTTCTGACCGTCAGCCGCTCGCCTTGGCCAGCGCCTGGTCCAGATCGCGGATCAGGTCGTCCGCATCCTCGATCCCGATCGAGAACCGCACCACGTTCGGCGCGGCCCCCGCTGCCTTCTGCTGCTCTTCGGACAATTGCCGGTGGGTGGTCGAGGCGGAATGGATCACGAGGCTGCGGGTATCGCCAAGGTTGGCGACATGGCTGAACAACTCGAGCGAATCGACCAGCTTGATGCAGGCGTCATAGCCGCCCTTCAGCGTCACGGTGAACAGCGATCCCGCGCCCTTGGGGCAGATCGCCGGAACCCGGCTGTTCCAGGGCGAGGATGGCAGACCGGCATATGTCACCGCCTCGACGGCGCCGTGGCCTTCAAGCCAGGTGGCCACCTTCACCGCGTTGGCAACGTGCTTTTCCATCCGCAGCGACAGCGTCTCGATACCCATCAGCGTGTAATGTGCCGCCTGCGGGTTCAGGGTCATGCCCAGATCGCGCAGCCCGATGGCGATGCCGTGGAAGGTGAAGGCAAGCGGCCCGAACGTCTCGTGGAACTTCAGCCCGTGATAGGCGGGCTCGGGCGCGGACAGCGACGGGAACTTGTCCGAGGCGGACCAGTCGAAATTGCCCGAATCGATCACCACGCCGCCGGTGACGGTGCCGTTGCCGGTCAGGAACTTGGTCAGCGAATGCACCACCAGCGTGGCGCCATGCTCGATCGGGCGGCACAGGTACGGCGTGGCCGAGGTGTTGTCGACGATCAGGGGAATCCCCGCCTCGTTGGCGATCGCCGCGATGGCATCGAGATCGGTGATGTAGCCGCCCGGGTTGGCGATCGATTCGCAAAAGATCGCGCGGGTGTCCTCGTCGATCGCCGCCGTCACCGCATCGGTATCGTCGAAGTCGACGAAGGTGGCGGACCAGCCAAAGCGGCGGATGGTCTGGCTGAACTGGGTGACGGTACCGCCATAGAGCCGCGTCGAGGCGACGATGTTGCGCCCCGGGCCCATCAGCGGAAACAGCGCCATGATCTGCGCCGCATGGCCCGAGGAACAGCAAACCGCGCCCGCGCCGCCCTCCAGCGTCGCCAGACGCTCCTGCAGCGCGGCGACGGTGGGGTTGGTCAGGCGCGAATAGATATAGCCGACCTCCTGCAGGTTGAAGAGCGCCGCCGCATGGTCCGCGTCGCGGAACACATAGGCCGTGGTCTGGTAGATCGGCACCTGCCGCGCGCCGGTGGCCGGATCGGGCCGCGCGCCCGCGTGAACCTGCAGCGTGTCGAAACCGTAATCGCTCATGGGATCGTCCTCCTGTTCCTGTCGCCCGGCAGGCTAGTGCGCGCGTGCGAGTCGCACAATCAGACGACACGCCCTGCTCATCTTTGGTCCATAAATACCTCCAGGGGGGTCTGGGGGGACAGCGTCCCCCCAGCCGTGGCCGCGCGCGCACGCCTATCCGCGATAATCCGTCGCCGCCAGCCCCTCCGCCCCCGCCACCTGGGTCTCCGCCCCCGGCACGATGTCGGTGTTCTGCGCCGAGACGCAGAGCCAGCCGTCGCCGCGCCGTTCCATCACGAAGGACAGGATCGTCACCCGCCGGCCCGCCGCGGTTCCGTCCGGCGCGCGCTGGCCGGTGAGGATCATGCGCGCATGGACAACGGCAGCGTCCCCGCCGATCCGCCGTGTCTTGACGCGGCCCAGCACAAGGCGCGTGTCCGCGAAGAAGCTCTGCAGCGCGTAGCCATGCGCCCGCCCGATGGCGGCGCGGTCCTGCCACCAGATGCCGACGACGTTGACGAAATCGGCGTCCTGCACGAACAGCGCCGCAATGGCGTCGCCGTCGCGGGCCATCCAGGCATCGCGGAATGCGGGCGCGACATCCTCGGGCGCGGCCAGCATCAGCCCTGCCGCACCAGCTTGCCGGGGTTGAGGATGCCCGAAGGATCAAGCGCGCGCTTGATGTCGCCCATCACAGACCACGCCTCGCCGTGTTCGGCGCTCATGTAGCCCAGCTTGCCCATGCCGATCCCGTGCTCGCCCGTCACCGTCCCGCCCATCCGCAGCGCGCGCTCGGCCATCCGCGAGGAAAGCGCCTTGGCGGTCTCGATCTCGGTCGCATCGGACTTGTCGACCAGCAGGATCGCGTGAAAATTGCCGTCGCCCACATGGCCAAGGATCGGCCCCATCAGCTCGCTGGCGGCGATGTCGGCGGCGGTTTCCTCGACCGCTTCGGCCAGCTTCGAGATCGGGACGCAGATGTCCGTCACCACGCCGCCCGCGCCGGGGCGCAGCGCAAGGCAGGCGTAATAGGCGTTGTGGCGCATCTTCCACAGGGCATTGCGTTCCTCGGGTTTGACGGACCAGCGGAAACCCGTCGCGCCGTGGCCTTGGGCGATCTCGCCAAAGGCCGCCGCGTCGTCCTCGACGCCGCGGGCCGAGCCGTGGAATTCGATCATCAGATGGGGCGCGGCGGGGAAATCGACGCCCGCAAAGCTGTTGAACGCCTTCGCCGTCGCCGCGTCGACAAACTCGATCCGCGCCATCGGGATGCCGGTCTGGATCGTCTCGATCACCGCATCGACTGCGGGGCCCATCGCGGGGAAGGCACAGACCGCGGACGAGATCGCCTCGGGCTGGCCATGCAGCTTGAGCATCAGTTCGGTAATCAGGCCCAGTGTGCCCTCGGCGCCGACAAAGAGGCCCGTCAGGTCATACCCGGCCGAGGATTTGCGCGCCCGCGTGCCGGTGCGGATCACCCGGCCATCGGCCAGCACGACCTCCAGCCCAAGCACGTTGTCGCGCATCGTGCCGTAGCGCACCGCCGTGGTGCCGCTGGCCCGCGTCGAGGCCATGCCGCCCAGCGACGCGTTTGCGCCGGGATCGACCGGAAAGAACAACCCGGTATCGCGCAGGGCGATATTCAGCGCCTCGCGCGTGATGCCGGGCTGGACGGCGCAGTCCATGTCCTCGGGGTTGACCTGCACCACGCTCGCCATGTCGCGGAAATCGACGCAGAGGCCGCCGTTGATCGCCGAGGTGTGACCTTCCAGCGAGGTGCCCGCTCCGAATCCGATCACCGGGCAGCCGTGGCGGTGACAGATCGCCATGATCCGCGACACGTCGTCGGTGCTGGCGGGATAGGCCACGGCATCGGGCGGGGCGGGGGCGAACCAGCTTTCACTCGCCCCATGCGTGTCGAGATCGGACTTGGAACGGGAAAGCCCTTTTCCTAAAAGGGTTTCGAGCTCTGCCAATGCGGCCGCTATGGTCATGGCGGGTTCCTCTTCTCCGGACGGATGGACCCTATGCCAGCCGGGTGGTCCGGAAAAGGGCGTCGCAGGGTCCGCAAGCGGAGAGATGATGGCACAGCCGGACGGGTTCCTTGCGCGCACGCTGACCGAGACGCGCAGCGGGCTGGCCGAGACCTGGCGCATCCTGCGCATCAAGGGGCCGGGACAGATCCAGTTCTGGTTCATCGCGCTGTTCATCGGCATCGCGGCAGGGTTTGCCGCGCTTGGCTTCCGCCTTGCGGTCGAGAGGTTGCAGGCGTGGGTCTACGGCACCGAGGATGTGTCGCTTCTGCATTCCTTCGCGACCACGTTGCCGTGGTGGATGGTGCTGGCGATCCCTGTTGCGGGCGGGCTGGTGGTGGGGATCATCCTCAACAGTGCCACCGATGACGGGCGCGTGCGGTCGGTCGCGGACGTGATCGAGGGCGCCGCCCTGCGCGACGGCCGCGTCGAGAAGAAGGCGGGCATCGCTTCGGCGCTGTCGTCGATGATTACGCTGTCGACGGGCGGGTCCACGGGGCGCGAGGGGCCAGTGGTCCATATCGCGGGGCTGATCGCAAGCTGGGTGTCGAACCGGATCAACGCCGACGCCATCACCGGACGCGATCTTCTGGGCTGCGCGGTGGCGGCGGCGGTGTCCGCTTCGTTCAACGCGCCCATCGCCGGGGCGCTGTTCGCGCTTGAGGTGGTGTTGCGGCATTTCGCGGTGCATGCCTTTGCGCCCATCGTCATCGCCAGCGTCGCAGGCACGGTCATCAACCGGCTGGAATACGGCGGTGTCACGGAATTCACCCCGATCACCGAGGGCACGCTGGAGTTCTACGTCGAGTTGCCCGCTTTCCTGATCCTGGGCCTGATCTCGGGGCTGGTCGCTGTGGTGTTGATGCGCGCGATCTTTGCCGCCGACGACCTGGCCAGCGCCTTTCAGGCGCGCACCAGGCTGCCGCGTGTCCTGCGCCCGGCCCTTGCTGGCCTGCTTCTGGGGATGATCGCGATCTGGTTCCCGCACATCATCGGCGTCGGCTATGAGACCACATCGCGCGCACTGGTGGGCGATCTGGTGTTCCACGAAGCCTTCGTGTTCGTCGCGATCAAGATCGTCGCCGTGGCGATCACCATGGCGGGGCGCATGGGCGGGGGGGTGTTCTCGCCCTCGTTGATGATCGGGGCGCTGACGGGGCTGGCCTTTGGCATCGTCGCCACCAGCCTGTTCCCCGACGTGTCGGGGTCCGAGACGCTGTATGCCCTTGCGGGGATGGGCGCGGTCGCGGCGGCGGTGCTGGGGGCGCCAATCTCGACGACGCTGATCGTGTTCGAACTGACCGGAGACTGGCAAACCGGGATCGCGGTGATGGTGTCGGTGTCGATCTCGACCGCGCTCGCCTCGCGGCTGGTGCACCGGTCGTTCTTCCTGACACAGCTGGAACGGCGCAACGTGCACCTTGCCGCCGGTCCGCAGGCCTATCTTCTGGCGCTGGTGAAGGTGTCGATGATCATGCGCGAAAAGGGCAATCCCGGCATGGCGTCAGAAGACAGGTGCCGCGAATTGATCGAACAGGGGATCTACCTTGGGTCGGCCGCCACGCTGGAACGGGCGATGCCGATGTTCGAGGAGGCGGGCGTCGCCTTTATCCCCGTTGTCAGCCCCGGAGAAGCGGATACCGGCCCGGTGCTGCGCGGGGCGTTGTTCCAGATCGACGCGCTCAAGGCCTACAACCGCGCGCTGGCCGCAACGGCGGCGGAGGAGCACTCCTGAGCCGCCGCGCGCGTGCCTACAGCTGTTCGACAGCCACCCGGTCGCTGGAATAGAAGGCAAGATGGCCCGCGATGGCCGCAACGCCGTCTTTCGGGTTCTCATAGCTCCAGGCCGCATCTGGGATCGTGACGCTTTTCGTGACGATCGAGAAATATTTCGCCTCGCCCTTCCAGGGGCAGGTCGTGCGGCTGTCGCTTTCATCCAGAAACACCATGCCCACGTCATCGCGCGGGAAATAGATGACGAAGGGATGATCCCCCTCGGTAAGCTCGATCGCGTTGCGGCTTTCGGCGATAACGGCACCGCCCGCGCGCACGACCCAGGTTCCTCCGGCATTGCGAGTCTTGATGTGGTCGGCCATGGGGTTCCTCCGGTGACGTTCTGCACAGCTTACGCCGATTTGTATCAGTTTCCTGACGAAACTGCATTCAGTCGGGCCGCGAACCGCATCAACTGGCCCGGCGCATCCCGAACATCTTGGCTTTGGCGCGGGGGTCCTTGTCGAACAATGTCGCCAGTTGCTCGGTCATCGCACCGGCCAGTTGCTCGACATCGGTGATCGTCACCGCGTGATTGTAGTAGCGCGTAACGTCGTGGCCAATGCCGATTGCGATCAGTTCCACCATCTTGCGGCGCTCGACCATGGCGATCACGTCGCGCAGGTGTTTTTCAAGGTAATTCGCGGGGTTGACCGACAGCGTGGAATCGTCGACCGGCGCGCCGTCCGAGATCACCATGAGGATCTTGCGCGCCTCGGGACGGCCCAGCATCCGGCGGTGCGCCCATTCCAGCGCCTCGCCGTCGATGTTCTCTTTCAGCAGGCCCTCTTTCATCATCAGGCCCAGATTTTCGCGCGCACGGCGCCACGGCGCGTCGGCGGTCTTGTAGATGATATGTCGCAGGTCATTCAGCCGTCCCGGCATCTGCGGCCGCCCGGCGTGAAGCCATTGTTCGCGCGCCTGGCCGCCCTTCCAGGCGCGGGTGGTGAATCCCAGGATCTCGACCTTGACGCTGCACCGTTCCAGCGTGCGGGCCAGAACGTCTGCGCAGATCGCGGCGATGGAAATGGGCCGCCCGCGCATCGAGCCGGAGTTGTCCAGAAGAAGCGTCACCACGGTGTCGCGGAACTCGGTGTCCTTCTCGACCTTGAACGACAGCGGCGTCGTGGGGTTCGCCACCACGCGCGCGAGCCGTCCGGCATCGAGGATGCCTTCCTCACGGTCGAATTCCCAGCTGCGGTTCTGCTGCGCCTGCAGGCGGCGCTGAAGCTTGTTGGCCAGCCGCGACACCGCGCCCTTCAGCGGGTCGAGCTGCTGGTCGAGATAGGCGCGCAGGCGTTCCAGTTCCTGCGGCTCGGCCAGATCCTCGGCGCGGATTTCCTCGTCGAATTCCTGGCTGTAAACCTCGTAGTTGGGATCGGCGTCGGAAATCGGCTGCGGCGGCGGAGGCTCCATCGGGCTGTCGCCCTCGGGCATCTCGGCATCCTCGGCCGATTCCATGTCGGCCAGATCGTCCATCGACACCTGCGCCTGGCTTTCGTCCTGCTGCTGCTCCTGGCTTTGCTCGGGGCTGGCCTCGGTGTCGTCTTCCTCGTCCTGGTCGTCGCCGCCGGTCTGGTCGGGGCTGTCGTCTTCCTCGTCGCTGGCGCTGTCGTCGGTCTCGTCGTCCTCGGCGTCGGGGTCGTCGCCAAGCTGGTCGCCGTAGCCCAGATCGTCGATCACCTGCCGCGTGAAACGGGCAAAGGCGGCCTGGTCGTCCAGCGTGTCCTGCAAGCCGTCCAGCGTGCCGGAGGCCTGGCCTTCGATGAATTCGCGCCACAGTTTCAGGACGTTGTCGGCGCCCTCTGGCAGATCGCGCCCGGTGGCGAGGTTGCGCACAAGGTATCCGGCGGCAACCGAAAGCGGCGCCTCGGACGCCTCGGTGATCTGGGCATAGCCTTTGCGCATCGCCTCGTTGCCGATCTTGGCGTCGATGTTCTTGGCGGTGCCGGGCATGTCGCGCGCGCCCATCGCCTCGCAGCGGGCGGTCTCCATCGCGTCATAAAGATCGCGCGCCATCTGGCCCTGCGGCGAGTAGCGGTTGAACGTGCCTTCGTCGTGATACTTGCGCCGCATGGCGAAGGCGTCGGCGGTGCCGCGCGCCAGAAGCACCTCGTCCGCCGTCATCCGGCGCGACACCTGCGGCAGGCGCAGCGCGTCGTTGCTCATCCCCGGCGGATCGACCGAATAGGTCACGTTCAGCTCGGCATCGTCGGCAAGCACGCGCGTCGCCTCGGCGAGCGCCTTCTTGAACGGTTCGGCTGGGTTGTCGTCGCGGTTCGCCATGGCCTTCAGGATATTTCACCACATCGCAGGGGCGGCAAGGGGGGAGCGGTCATTTAGATCTCGGTGCGGGGGGGCAGGGGTGGGGTTCGGCGCGGGACGGGGCAAGCCCGACCGTCCATCCGCACCGACGCGCCGCCCGCCCGCGCCGGGCAAGGTGGCGAGAGTTGACGTCCTGTGTGTGCGGAGAAGCACATGGTCGACGCTAACATCGGGCGTGTTGTGCGACCATATGGCAGATACCGGTGCGGGGCCCGCTCCTGTCCGGCCCCTTGCAGGAGAACGACACATGACCGCCACTCCCCGTATCGCCATCATCATCGGTTCGACCCGCGAGACGCGCTTCGCCGACACGCCGGCTCAATGGATGCTGGAAACCGCCCAGGCACGCGACGACATGGACTTCGAACTTGTCGATCTGCGCGACTACGACCTTCCTCTGTTCAACGAGGCGGCGTCGAACCTGTGGGCACCGTCCGCTGATCCGCGCGCGGTGAAATGGCAGGAAAAGCTGGCCGAATTCGACGGCTACATCTTCATCGTCGCGGAATACAACCGGTCGATCACCGGCGCGCTGAAGAACGCGCTGGATCAGGCCTACAAGGAATGGAACCGCAAGCCGATGGCCGCCTTCGGCTATGGCGGGCTGGGTGGTGCGCGTGCGGTCGAGCATTTGCGGACGATTGCGGTCGAGCTGCAGATGGTGCCATTGCGCAACGCCGTTCATCTTGGCGGCGGCGAGCTGATGAAGGTGCATCCGATGGGTGGCGGCGCCGGGACCATGGCGGATGTTGCGCCTGTACTGATCCCCAGCGCGACCGCCATGCTGGACGAGCTTGCCTGGTGGGCCTACGCGACCAAGGTTGCACGCGCCGCGTAAAGCGCGCGCACCGCCGCCCCCGCTCCGCGGGGCGGCGGTTCCGACGATCTAGCGCCGCCCGGCCATGCTGACCGCGCTTTCCGGCAGTTCCTCGTCGAAACAGCGCTGGTAGAACTCGGCGACCGTCTGCCGCTCCAGCTCGTCGCACTTGTTGAGGAACGTCACGCGGAAGGCATAGCCGACGTCCTTGAAGATGTCGGCGTTCTGCGCCCAGGCGATCACGGTCCGGGGGCTCATCACCGTGGACAGATCGCCGTTCATGAACGCAGTGCGGGTCAGGTCGGCGACCGTGACCATCTGGCTGACCTCGCGGCGCCCCGCCTCGGTGTTGAGGCCCGGGTTCTTCGACAGCACGATGCCGACCTCGGCGTCGTGCTCGAGGTAGTTCAGCGTCGCCACAAGCGACCAGCGGTCCATCTGGCCCTGGTTGATCTGCTGGGTGCCGTGATACAGGCCCGTCGTGTCGCCAAGGCCGACGGTGTTCGCGGTCGCGAAGATGCGGAAATAGGGGTGCGGCTCGATCACCTTGTTCTGGTCCAGAAGCGTCAGCTTGCCGTCCACTTCCAGCACGCGCTGGATCACGAACATCACGTCGGCGCGGCCCGCGTCGTATTCGTCGAACACGATGGCTGTCGGGTTGCGCAGGGCCCAGGGCAGGATGCCTTCCTGGAACTCGGTGACCTGCACGCCGTCCTTGAGCTTGATCGCGTCCTTGCCGATCAGGTCGATCCGGCTGATGTGACTGTCGAGGTTCACCCGGACCGCGGGCCAGTTCAGCCGCGCGGCGATCTGTTCGATATGCGTCGATTTGCCGGTGCCGTGGTAGCCCTGCACCATGACGCGGCGATTGAATTCGAAGCCCGCTAGAATCGCCAGCGTCGTGTCGGGGTCGAACCTGTAGGTCGGATCGAAGGTCGGAACCCGTTCGCTCGGTTCGGCGAAGCCATGCACCACCATGTCGGTGTCGACGCCAAAGACGTCCCGGACAGACACTTCCTCGGTCGGTTTCGCCTCAATATCAATCATGCCGTCCGTCATGTCGTCCTCTTTCGGGGAAAGATCGCCTGTCGGCAGGGGACCTGCCGGTTCCGCAGCGTTGTGAAAGATATCTTGCAGGAGGTCAACGTCACGGGCCGATTTCCCCACCCGGGCGCTGGACCGCACCCCGTCGCCTGCTACACTGACGCGCAGGCAATCGAGGCAGGGCATGTCGGACACGGCGCATATCGAGGTTCTCATCTCCCGGGTGGCGCTGCGCGACCGCAAGGCGTTCAGAGAGCTTTACGACCGCACCAGCGCGAAACTTTTTGGCGTCTGCCTGCGTGTCTTGAGCAACCGGGCAGAAGCCGAAGAAGCGCTCCAGGAGGTCTACATACGCATCTGGCACAAGGCCGACCGCTATACGGCGGGCGGATACAGTCCGATGACGTGGTTGATTACCCTGGCACGCAATCTGGCGATCGACCGCGTTCGGGCGCGCAAGGCGCAGACCGAGGATATCGACGAGGTTCACGATCTGGCCTCGAGCGATCCGACGCCCGAAGCGGCGTCCATCGCGAGATCCGAGGCCGACCGCATTTCTGGCTGTCTGGGCGAGCTTGAGACGGATCGCGCCGCCGCCGTGCGGGGCGCGTATCTGGACGGGCTGAGCTACAAGGAGCTGGCCGATCGGCACGACGTCCCGCTCAACACCATGAGGACCTGGCTGCGGCGCAGTCTGCAACGATTGAAAGAGTGTATGAGTAGATGACCGACGCCCAAGACAAACGCGACGACGAGGTTCTCGCCGCCGAATACGCGCTTCACCTGCTGGAGCCGGAGGAACGCCGCGCTTTCGAGGACCGCCTTGCCGGGTCGCCGGACCTGTTCGCGCTGGTGCGGGCCTGGGACGAGGATTTCGTCGGAATGGCCACCGGCTTTGCCGAGACCGCGCCGTCCGCACGGGTGAAGCGCGCGATCGAGAAGCGGCTGTTCGCGGATGGCACCCGGCGCGGCTTTTCGCTGATGGGTCTGCTGGGCGGCGCGCTGGCGGCTGCGGCGGTTGCCTTCGCGCTGTTCATCGCGCTGCCGCTCACCACCCCTGAACCCGACGCCGACTACGCCGCGACCATCGCGGCCGAGGACGGCAGTTTCGCGGTGCAGGCCTCCTATGACAGCGCTACGGGCGCCTTGACGCTGGAGCGCCGCGCTGGCGAAGCGCCGCCCGGCCGCGTGCTGGAGTTGTGGCTGATCGCCGAAGGCGCGCCCGCGCCGGTGTCGTTGGGCCTGTTGCCAGAGGCGCAGACCGCATCGGTGGTCCTGCCCGGCGAGATCCGGCAAGCGGTGCTGAGCGGAACGCTGGCGATCTCCGAAGAGCCGCCGGGCGGTTCTCCCACCGGCGCGCCCACCGGGCAGGTGCTGGGCGCAGGAGCGGTCACGTCGCTGTGATGACACTGTGATCGAGGCGTGATGCGAAGGCGGAAACTCTGCGTTTCCGCCTTCCGTGTCTTCGGATGTCCATCGGGCAGATTGGCCCGAGAACCAGAGGAGGACACCCAATGCTTCGCACTCTCGCGACAACCGCACTCGCCCTGACCCTTTCCACCGGCATCGCTTCGGCTGCTGCACATGGCAACCCGACCGTTGGCGGCGCCGAGATGTCGGCCGAGATGAACATCATCGAGAACGCGGTGAATTCGCCCATCCACACCACGCTGGTTGCCGCCGTCCAGGCCGCCGGCCTCGTCGAGACGCTGCAGGGCGAAGGCCCGTTCACCGTTTTCGCACCCACCGATGACGCGTTCGCCAAGCTGCCCGAAGGCACCGTCGAGACGCTGGTGATGCCCGAGAACAAGGACACGCTGACCACCATCCTGACCTGCCACGTTGTCGGCGCGGAAGCGATGTCCGATGCCATCGCAGGCATGATCGCCGACGACAGCGGCGCGCACATGGTCGAGACCCTGGGTGGCTGCATGCTGACCGCCGAAATGGACGGCGAGAACATCACGCTGACCGACGAGCAGGGCAATGTCGCAACCGTGACCATTGCCGACGTCAAGCAGTCGAACGGCGTGATCCACGTGATCGATACCGTGATGCTGCCGGCCGCGATGTAATCGCACCGGCTCCGAGAGCGGCCGCAGCAATCCCCGCCAACGCTGCGGCCCTGGCGCGCCGTCCGGTGACTTTGAAAACCGGGCGGCGCGTCGCCATTTAGGCTATGATTGGCGCCACCGACCACAGGAGACCGATATGAACCGCAGAGGATTTCTTGGCACCGCCGCCGCAGGCCTTGCAGGTCTTGCGGGCTCCCGCGCTGCATATGCCGCGACCGATGCCGATTATGTCACCGTCCGCCGGACCGAAGCAGAATGGCGCGCGATGCTGACAGATGACGAATACGCCGTCCTGCGCAACGAGGACACCGAGCGCGCCTATACCTCGCCGCTCAACGACGAAAAGCGCGAAGGCACCTTCCACTGCAAGGGCTGCGACCTTCCGCTGTATCCGTCCAACACGAAATACGACTCCGGCACCGGCTGGCCGTCGTTCTGGGCGCCGCTGGACGGCGATCCGGTGCGCACCAAGCGCGATTTCGTCCTGCTGATCCCGCGCACCGAGGTGCATTGCCGCCGTTGCGGCGGGCATCTGGGCCACATCTTCAACGATGGTCCCCAGCCCACGGGCGAGCGCCATTGCCTCAACGGTCTCGCGCTGACCTTCGAGCCCGCCAGCGCCTGACCGGATCGCGCCCGATACAGCGCGCAATGACAAGGTGACGCGGGCCGCTGAAATGAGCGGTCCGCGTCATATCTTTACCCTCGGGAACAGCAGATGCATTCTTGGGGTTATGAGCCATGGAGACTTTTCTAGGATTTGAAGCGGTGATGCTCGCCCGGATCCAGTTCGGGTTTACGGTCGCCTTCCACTTCATCTTCCCGGCCTTCACGATCGGCCTTGCCAGCTATCTGGCCGTTCTCAACGCGATGTATCTGCGCACTCGCGACGAGACCTATCTCAAGCTGTTCAACTACTGGGTCAAGATCTTTGCCGTGTCCTTCGCCATGGGCGTCGTGTCGGGCATCGTGATGTCCTACCAGTTCGGCACCAACTGGTCCGTCTTTTCGGATCGCGCGGGGCCGGTGATCGGGCCGCTGATGGCCTACGAGGTGCTGACCGCCTTCTTCCTCGAGGCCGGTTTCCTTGGCATCATGCTGTTCGGGCGCAGCCGCGTCGGCCCCGGCCTGCATATGCTGGCCACGCTGATGGTTGCGGTCGGCACCGCAATCTCGGCCACCTGGATTCTCAGCGTGAACAGCTGGATGCACACTCCCGCCGGGTTCACTGTGGGCGAGAACGGCCAGTATCTCCCTGAGAACTGGCTGGAAATCATCTTCAACCCGTCCTTCCCCTACCGGCTCGCGCATACACTGACGGCGGCCTACCTGACGACGGCGTTCATTGTCGGCGGGGTCGGGGCGTGGCACCTGCTCAAGGGCCGCTATGGCAACATGGGCGTGCGGCGGATGTTCTCGATGGCGATGTGGATGATCGCCGTCACCGCGCCCCTGCAGATCGTTCTGGGGCACGAGCATGGCCTGAACACCTACGAATACCAGCCGACTAAGGTGCTGGCGATGGAAGGGCATTTCCAGAGCTACGAGGACGGCGAGGGCATTCCCCTGATCCTGTTCGGTATCCCCGACCAGGAAGCGGGCGAGATGCGCTATGCGGTGGAGATCCCCAAGATCGGCGGGCCGATCCTGAACAAGGGCTGGAACGACGGCATGGCCGGGCTCGACACCGTGCCGGACGAGCTGGAACCGCCGGTTGCGATGGTGTTCTGGTCGTTCCGCATCATGGTCGGCATCGGGTTCCTGATGCTCGGCGCAGGGCTGTGGGGGCTGTGGGCGCGCTGGCGCGGACAGCTTTATGAACAGACCTGGCTGCACCGCGCGATGCTGGCGATGGGGCCCTCGGGGCTGGTCGCCGTGATCGCAGGCTGGATCACCACCGAGGTCGGGCGGCAACCTTACGTCATCTACGGCGAGATGCTGACGGCGGATGCCGCCTCGCCCATCGCGGCAAGCGCCGTCGGGGCGTCTCTGATCGCGTTCATCGTGATCTATTTCGCGGTGTTCGGCGCCGGTGTCGTCTATCTTTTGCGCCTGATGGGCAAGCCGCCCAAGCGCAGCGAGGACGATGCGCGCGACATCGACGGCCCGATCAGAACCGCCGGCATCATGCCCGGCGCCCAATCCCCGGCGGAGTGACACCATGCAGGACCTTGCCGTCAGCTTTGATCTCACCATCGCCTGGGCGCTGCTTCTGGCGTTCTCGGTCTATGTCTATGTCGTCCTTGACGGGTTCGACCTTGGCATCGGCATCCTCTATCCGCTGTTTCGCAAGAAATCCGACCGCGACCTGATGATGAATTCAGTCGCGCCGGTGTGGGACGGCAACGAGACCTGGCTGGTGCTGGGCGGGGGCGGGCTGTTCGCGGCCTTCCCGATGGCCTACGCGATCCTGATGCCTGCGCTCTACCCGCCGATCATCGCCATGCTGCTCGCGCTGGTGTTCCGGGGGGTGGCCTTCGAGTTCCGCTGGCGCGCGGCCTCGCGCCGCTCGGAAATCTTCTGGGACGGCGCGTTCATCGGCGGCTCGACCGTCGCGGCGCTGTCGCAAGGCATCGTGCTGGGCGCGATCCTGCAGGGGGTCGAGGTGGACGGGCGCGCCTATGGCGGCGGCTGGTGGGACTGGCTGACGCCGTTCACGATGCTGACCGGCGTGGCCGTGGTCGCGGGCTATGCGTTCCTTGGCGCCTGCTGGCTGAACTGGAAGCTGGAGGGCGCGATCCAGCACCGTGTCCGCTCCCTGGCGCGCGTGTTCGGGATCGTCACGCTGGGCTTCATCGGCGCGGTGTCGCTGGCCACGCCGTTCCTTGAAGCGGCGTATTTCGACCGCTGGTTCGGCTGGCCCGAGATCCTGTGGGTGTCGCCCGTGCCGATCGCGGTGGCCGTGATTACCCTGATCCTTGCGCGGTCGTTGACCACGCACGGGCGCGATTGGGTGCCCTTCGTGCTGGCGCTGGCGCTGTTCCTTCTGTGCTTCATCGGGCTTGGCGTGTCGATGTGGCCCTACATTATCCCCACCGAGGTCACGATCTGGGACGCGGCGAGCCCCTATAAGTCGCAGCTGTTCATGTTCGTGGGCGCGGCGGTGCTGGTGCCGGTGATCCTGGCCTACACCGCCTATGCCTACTGGGTGTTCCGCGGAAAGATGGACCCGGACGAGGGGTATCACTGATGCTGAAAAAGCTGGGGTGGTTCGTGCTGTTGTGGATGGGCGGTGTCGCAACGGTCGGCATCGTGGCCTACGCGATCCGGGCGATGATCCTCTAGCGGAACCGCGCGGGCGTAAGCGGGGCGAGCAGCGGGTCAGCCTCGCCCTCCATCGCGGCGGCAAGCAGCGTTGCCGTTGTCGGGCCAAGGGTCAGGCCGTGGTGGCCATGGCCAAAGTTGAACCACAGACCCGGATGGTGCGGCGCGGCGCCCGTGATCGGCAGCAGGTCGGCGATGAAGGGGCGGGTGCCGTGCCACTGCGGCTCGTCCACGCGCGCGCCGATGTCGTAAAGCTCCGCCGCTGCCTGCGCGCCGCGCGTCAATTGCACCGGATCGGCGGGGGCGTCCTGCGGTACCAGCGCGGCGCCGGTGGTGATCCGCAAGCCGCGCGTCATCGGCGCGAGGACGATGCCGTTCGCGGCGTCGAACACCGGACGGCGCGGCGCGACGGGCGCGGCGTAGTGGCCATGATACCCGCGCTTGTGGATCATCGGAAAGCGGTAGCCGAAACGCCGCAGGATCGCCGGGGACCAAGGGCCGAGCGCGATGATGGCCTGCGCGGCGCTGATCTCGCCGTCCTTGGCGTTCGCCGCCCAGCCCGCGCCTGCCTGCCGCAGCGACCTCGCGTCGCCGGTCACGATACGCCCGCCCCGCCGCTGGAGCAGCGCTGCATAAGCCTTGGTCAGCGCGGAGGGATCGGCGCAGGACCAGGCGCCGCGCCAGTGCAAGGCGCCCGCAGGCGTCAGGCGCAGCGCGGGGTCTTCGGCGCGGTAGTCTTCGCCTGAAATCACCCGTGCCTCATGCCCGTAGGTCCGCGCCATCCGCTCGGCGTCCTTCACGGCGGCATCGAAGGCGCGCGCATCGCGGAACAGGAACGCCCAGCCGTCGCGGGCAATCAGGTTCTGCGCGCCCGACGCCTCGACCAGCGGTGCATGATCGGCGGTAGAGCGGGCGACGAGCGGCGCATAGTGGCGCGAGATCGCGGCGTGGCGGCCTGCGCCCGAGTTCATGAAATAGCGCAGGAGCGCCGGAAATTGCCGCAGCGCCGCGCCCGGCGACCAGACGACATCGTTGGACCGGCCAAGCGCATAGGAGAACAGGGTCGCAAGGTCATGGGGCAGGGGGTGCGGCTCCGCCCCCTCGGTCTCGATCACGCCTGCATTGCCGAAACTGGTTTCCTCGCCAGGTGCGCGGCGGTCGATCAGGGTCACGGCATGGCCGCACGCCTGCACCGCCAGCGCGGTCGCCACGCCAACGATCCCGGCGCCAAGAACGATCACCTCGGCCATGACGGCAGGGCCCCTACTGGAAGTTGCGGCTGTCCTTGACCTGGTCCCAGGCCCAGACGACTTCCTGCAGCATCTCTTCCTGGCTGCGGTCGCCGCCGTTCATGTCGGGGTGCAGCACCTTGATAAGCGCCTTGTAGGCCTTGCGCAGATCCGCCTTGCTCGAGGTGTCGCGCGCTTCGAGGATTTCCAGCGCGCGGCGTTCCGTGGGGGGCAGCTTGCGCGATCCGGTGACTGCCTTGCCGGGGTTGCGCGTCGCGTTCTCGCCCAGAACCTGGTGCGGATCGTCGATGCCAAGGCGCGACCATGCCTGCTGTTCCGCGGATTTGCGGAACGGTTTGGTCTCGCGGCCCCAGACGCGGTCCTTGTCGATCTGTTCCTCGAATTCTTCTTCGGTCGCGCCGTTGAAGAAGTTCCATTTCAGATTGTACTCGCGGACGTGGTCCTTGCAGAACCAGAAGTAGTCGTCAAGGTGATCGGGCGATTTCGGCGCGCGGTATTTTCCCGCCTCCTCGCAGCCGGGATGTTCGCACACCTTGGTCGAGGTTTCGAACGCCCCCGACATGCCGCGGCGGCCGCGCGTGCGCTTTTTCTTGTCCGCAGACACTCGGAGGTCGAAACCGAACGGATCGTTCTTGCTCATGACACCTGCCTTTTCGACTCGGGCAGTGCAGTTTAGGCCATTGGCCGCGACGCGAAAGAGGGCATGACACATTTTCCTGTGTGCCGTGTCCCTGCGCGCATCTGTCAGGGGCCTGCGCCGCCCTGTCGATGCGCGCCTGCGCACGGCGCACCGCTCCTGTGCGGCAAGCGTGCGGATCAGTGATCGGCGGTAGTGTCCACGCGCGGCGCATGGCCGGACGGATCAGGGTGATGCGCCGCGTCCAGCCGGGGCGTGTCGCCCTCGGGTGCCTCGGCGGACAGCGGCGCGATCCGCGCGGTCGAGCGGAAGGTCGGGATCGCCAGCACCGGCTCGGACCGCTCGATCCGGGCGAGCGCGGCGTCCGCCTGCACTTCGGTTTCCGGCTCCAGCGAGCGGCGGAACACCAGCATGTTCTGGAAGGTCGTCGTGCGCCCGGTCAGGCCCTGGCGTTCTTCGCAGGGCAGGGTGTCGGTGCGCTGGTATTCCCAGCCCTGGCTGCCCATCTCGTTCATCAATTCGGACAGGGCCACGGCGAACTTGGCCTCGGTGCCCTTGACGCCGCGGGTCTTGGCCGCCTTACGCGGGGCAGGGACAACCTTGTACTCGTAACGCATGGGCGGGGTCCTTTCGGGCGTTCGGGGCAGGCGGGACGCTAGCCTGAGTCGGGGGGCGTGCCCAAGCCGCGGGTCTATTGTGGCGGGATTGCGGCAGGCAAGTGTTGCGGATCGGTCATCCCGGGCGGCGAATGGACGCTTGCAGGCGTTCTAGCCCGAAAACGCCAAATGCCCCGCCGATTTCGTCGCAAACGCCATATCGGCACCGCTCGCCTGCTGGTCTTCTGGGATAAACCAAAGGGGGCCGGGATGGTCGACACGCTTACCAGAAAGCGCCGCTCGGGCGGACGGGCGGGCCACGCCAGCCGCAGCGGCAGCGCCGCGATCGAGCAGATGCCCTGGCGGGTGCCGGTCAACACCGATCGCCCGACCGAACCGCTGACGGCCGAAGGCGTCGCGGCGCTCCATGACGGGGCCATGCGTATTCTCGAAGACATCGGCATCGAGTTCCTGAACGAGGAAAGCCTGGGATTGTTCCGGCAGGCGGGGTGCACCGTGTCGGGCACCAACGTCCGCATGGGCCGCGATTTCGTGATGGAGATGGTCGCCCGCGCGCCCGCGCAGTTCGACATCACCCCGCGGAACCCGGACCGGCGGATCACGATGGGCGCCGGGCACATGCTCTTCGGCAACGTCTCGTCGCCGCCGAACTACTGGGACCTGACCACCGGCAAGATCACCGGAACCCGTGAAACCTGCGCGAACCTGCTCAAGCTGACGCAGTATTTCAATTGCATCCACTTCGCGGGCGGCTACCCGGTCGAGCCGTTGGACATCCACCCGAGGGAACGCCACCTCGACGTGCTGTTCGACAAGCTGTCGCTGACGGACAAGGTCGCGCACGCCTATTCGCTGGGCCCCGAGCGGGTCGAGGACGTGATGGAGATGGTGCGCATCGCGGGCGGGCTGTCGCATGAGGACTTCGACGCCGCCCCGCGGATGTACACCAACATCAACTCTACCTCGCCTCTCAAGCACGACATCCCGATGATCGACGGCTGCCTGCGGCTGATCCGGCGTGGCCAGCCCGTGATCGTGACGCCTTTCACGCTGGCGGGGGCGATGGCGCCGGTGACGATGGCGGGCGCCGTAGCGCTGTCGCTGGCCGAGGCGCTGTCGGCGATTGCTCTGTTCCAGTATGTCGCCCCGGGCGTTGGCTGTGTGCTGGGCACGTTCACGTCGAACGTCGACATGAAATCGGGGGCGCCCGCGTTCGGCACGCCGGAATACATGCGCGCCACGCAGATGACCGGCCAGATGGCGCGGTTCTACGGTCTGCCCCTGCGCTCGTCCGGCGTCTGCGCCGCGAACGTGCCGGACGGTCAGGCGATGTGGGAGACCAGCAATTCGCTTTGGGCCGCCGTGCAGTCGGGCACCAACATGGTCTATCACGCCGCCGGCTGGCTGGAGGGCGGGCTGATCGCCAGCCCCGAGAAGTTCGTGATGGACTGCGAGGTGATCCAGATGATCCAGCGCTATTTCGATCCCGCGCTCACCGCCACCACGCCCGACGACATCGCGCTGGACGCCATCCGCGAGGTCGGGGCGAACGGCCACTATTTCGGCTGTCAGCACACACAGGAACGCTACACCACCGCCTTCTACCAGCCCTTCGTGTCCGACTGGCGCAACTACGAGGCCTGGGCGCTGGGCGGATCGGTCTGGACGGCCGAGCGGGCCCACCGCACCTACCAGGACATCCTTGCCAGCTATGAGCCGCCGCCGATGGACATCGCCATCCGCGAGGAACTGGCCGATTTCGTGGCCCGGCGAAAGGCCGAAGGCGGCGCGCCGACAGATTTCTGACCCCGTTTGCGGTTTGTTAAACCCGCCCGCGCTAGCGTTCCCAAGTCTTGCGGAGCGCGCCCATGCACGGCCTTGTCAACCGGTCCATCCAGTCCTTCCTGACCCGCACGCGCGGGCGGTCCGTCTGGGCCGCCATCGCCGAGACCGCCGGTCTGGACGAGGACGGTTTCGACATCCTCGAAGTCTACGACGACGCGGTGACATGGGTCATGCTCGACGCCGCCGCCGCACGTCTGGGGCTGCCGCGCGACATGCTGATCGAGGATGTGGGCACCTTCATCGTCGCCCATCCCGAGCTTGGCGCACTACGCCGTCTCTTGCGCTATGGCGGGCCGACCTATCCCGATTTCCTGCATGCGCTTGCAGGCTTGCCGGACCGCGCGCGGCTGGCGGTGGCGACATTGGAGCTGCCGGTGATCGACGTGGCCGAAGAAGCGCCTTCGCGCTTTCGGCTGACGCTGACTGGCGGCCCGGACGGGGCGGGGCCCTTTTTCCTGGGCATCCTGCGGGCGATGGCCGATGAATACGGGGTGCTTGCGATCGTGTCTCTGGATCAACGCGGCGACCGCGCCACGCTGACCGTCGATATCGCCGATCTGGACTTTGCCGACGCGCGCGCCTTTGCGATGGGGGCTGCGCAATGACCGTGGCGCTGGGCCACGCCCCGGCGGTGCTTACCCAAGACGCGCTGGATGCGCTGATGCCGATGCACCTGCGCCTGTCGCGCGACGGTCGGGTGCGCGCGATGGGGCCGACGCTGGCCCGGCTCTGCGGCGGCTTGACTGGGCAGACCTTGTCCGCTGCCGCCGATGTCCGCCGCCCGTTCGCGCGCGATATCCTTGCCGCGACCGCGCCGGTCCCGGTGTCGCTGGTGCTGCGGGCCTTGCCGGACTGTGCCCTGACCGGGATCGCGGTGCCGCTGGGCGACGGGATCCTGATCGACCTGTCGGCAGGGATCGGCACGCTTGATCTGATCCGGCGGCACGGGATGACTGCCGCCGACCTTGCGCCGACGAACCTTGGCCTCGATCTGGCCTATCTGCGCGAGGCGAACGATGCGGTGCAGGCCGAACTGATGCGCGTGACCCGCAAGACCCGCGCCGCCCGCGAAACCGCCGAGGAACAGGCCGTCACCGACACCCTGACCGGGCTGCGCAACCGCCGTGCGCTGGACGCGGTGCTGAAGCGGCTGGTTCGGGGCAACACGCCATTCGCGCTCGCCCACCTTGATCTCGACTGGTTCAAGGCCGTCAACGACACCCACGGCCACGCGGCGGGCGACCATGTGCTGCGCTCGGTCGCGCGCATTCTTCTGGATGAGACGCGGGCGGGCGATACCGTCGCCCGGATCGGCGGCGACGAATTCGTTCTGGTGTTCCCCGGCCTTGTCGATCCCGAACCCCTGCGCGGGATCGGAGGCCGCATCCTTGCCCGGATCGAGGCGCCGATCGCGTTCGAGGGGGCCGCGTGCCGGGTATCGGCCAGCATCGGCATCGCCGTCAGCGGCGGCGCCGATCCCGACCGCGCCGGTGATCTTCTGGCCGAGGCGGACCGCGCGCTCTATGCCTCCAAGGAGGCAGGGCGCGGGCGGATCAGCTTTGCCTGAGAGTGCCTAGATCAGCAGCCCCGCCGCGTGCTCGTGCCGCAGCAGCGCCACCTTGGTCTCGATCCCGCCCGCGCCGGAATAGCCGCCAAGGCCAGAGGCCGACAAGACGCGGTGGCACGGGATCAGGACCGGGATCGGGTTGGCGCCGCAAGCCTGCCCGATGGCCTGCGCCGAAACGCCAAGCGCGCGGGCCAGATCGCCATAGCGGCGCGTCTCGCCGAAGGGGATCGCCAGAAGCATATCGAGAAAACGGTGCTGAAATTCCGTGCCGCCCGGGTCGAGCGGCACGGTGAAGGCGGTGAGCGATCCGGCGAAATACGCCCGCACCTCGTCGGCTGCGCGGGCAAGGCACGGCGACGGGTCACCCGGCAGCGCGCCCCAGCGCACCGCCTGCACCGACGCCCCGCCAAGGATCGACAGAGTGCCGACCGGCGTGTCGACGGTGACGCAGTTCACCGCAGGCCCAGCCTGATCGGTCCGCGCGCCGCCACCGAATCCACGGGCGCGCCGCCTTGGGTGGCCGACAGCGGCAGGGCTGACGCGACCCGCCGCACGTCCGGCATCAACGGACGCCACTCCGCCGCAAGGGCCCGCGCGGCTTCGGACGGGCAGAACGTCTTGCCCGCCCCCCGCGCATGGGCAAGGTCCATCAAGGCGGCAGCGATGGCCTCGTCCGTCACCGTCATTCGGCGGCGCGCTTGTCCTCGGTGTTCGTCTCGAAATCGGACGCCGAGTGACGCTCGTGCAGTTGCAGTTCCGGCTCGCCGAAGGCGCGGTTGACCATGCGTCCCCGCTTGACCGCAGGGCGCGCGTCGATCGCCTCGGCCCAGCGCACGACGTTGGCGTAGCTGGCCACGTCGAGGAACTCGGCCGCGTCATACAGCCGCCCCAGCACAAGCTGGCCATACCACGACCAGATCGCCATGTCGGCGATTGTGTAGCTGTCCCCGGCCATCCAGTCGCGGCCCTCGAGGTGCCGGTTCAGGACGTCGAGCTGGCGCTTGGCCTCCATCGCGTAGCGGTTGATCGGGTATTCCAGTTTTTCGGGTGCGTAGGCATAGAAATGGCCGAAGCCGCCGCCAAGGAACGGGGCGGAGCCCATCTGCCAGAACAGCCAGGACAGCATTTCCGGCCGATCCTCGGGCTTGCCCAAGAACGCGCCGTAGCGTTCGGCGAGGGTCAGCATGATTGCCGCGCTCTCGAAGATGCGCACGGGCGCGTCGCCGGACCGGTCGACCAGCGCCGGGATCTTGGAATTGGGGTTCGCCTCGACAAAGCCCGACCCGAACTGGTCGCCCTCGCCGATGTTGATAAGCCAGGCGTCGTAGTCGAAATCATGGCCCGCCTCGATCAGCTCTTCGAACAGCACCGTGACCTTCACACCGTTGGGCGTGGCGAGTGAATAGAGCTGGTAGGGATGCTCGCCCACCGGCAGCGTCTTGTCGTGGGTGGGTCCGGCGATGGGGCGGTTGGTGCTGGCGAACTTGCCGCCGTTTTCGGTGTCCCATGTCCAGACGGCGGGCGGGGTGTAATCGGTCATCGCGGAGGCTCCGGGGTTTCATGTGCGTTGCAGTGGAAGGTAGGCGCCGCGGCGCGGGATGTAACCCCGCGGGATGTGCGCGCGCGGCGGGTCACTTGCGCGCTTCGGCATGGCCGGGCGGAGATCAGAGTTGCCGCGCAACGAACCAGCTTGTCCCGCAGGCGCTGCGAAACCCGCCGCGCCGGTCGCCGTCGCCTTTTTCCATCATCGGCTGAAGCTCGGTCGCACCCGCCGCGATGGCCCGCGCAAAGACAGCGTCGGGGTCGGGCAGATAGAGGTGAAGCATGGCAGGCGGGCCGTCCGCCTCGCCCATCATCAGGACGGTGTCGCCGATCCGGCATTCGGCATGCATGATCCCGCCGCCGTCCTCGCGCGGGATGACGCGCAGACGGTCCGCGCCGAACACGGTTTCGCAGAAGGTCAGCACCGCCTCGGCGTCGGGCACCATCAGGTAGGGCGCAAGGTCTGTATAGTCGGCCGGTTTGTAGGACATGGCGGCAACATAGCGCGTCCTCGCGCATCCGCGCAAAGCCGAAGTGGCGGGCGCCGCAGCGCCCGCCAAATTGCCGCCTATCCCAGCGCGGCGTCGCAGCGCGCGCAGACGTCGGGGTGCGCGTGCGTGCCGACATCGGGCAAGATTTTCCAGCACCGCTCGCACTTGGCGCCTTCCGCCTCGGCGAAGACCACGGCGACCACGGGCACATCGTCCAGACGGAACGCGCCTTCGGGGGCGGGATCGGTCGTCAGGGTGACGGCCGACGTGATGCACAGGTCCGCGAAGGTTTCGGGGTTCGTCACCACCTCGGCAGTCTTGCCCGACAGATGCACCACGGGCGCAGCCTCCAGCGAGGCACCGATGACCTTGTCGCGGCGTTTCTCTTCCAGCGCGCCGTTGACCACCCGGCGGGCGGCGCGCACGATCCTTGAGCGCTCGGCCAGCGCATCGTCGCGCCATGCGGGATCGGCCACGGGCATGTCCGTCAGGTGCACCGACGACGCATCGCCGGGGAAGCGTTCCAGCCAGATTTCCTCGGACGTGAACACCAGGATGGGGGCCAGCCAGTGGACCATGTGGTCGAACAGCACCCCCAGCACCGCCTCGCAGGCGATCCGGCGCGGGCTGTCGGCCGCATCGCAATACAGCGCGTCCTTGCGCACGTCGAAGTAGAAGGCCGACAGGTCCAGCGTGGCGAAATCGAACACCGTGCGCCACGCCTTCTGGAAGTCGTAAGCCGTGTAGGCCGCGCGAACGGCTGCATCGACCTCCCACACGCGGTGGAGGATCAGGCGTTCGAGTTCCGGCACCTCAGACGGCAGCGCGGGCACGTCATCGGGAAGCGAGCCGAGGATGTAGCGCATGGTGTTGCGCAGGCGGCGATAGCTGTCGGCGACGCCCTTGAGGATCTCGTCGCCGATGCGCAGGTCCGCCGTGTAGTCCGACTGGGCCACCCAAAGCCGCAGGATATCGGCACCGTACTGCTTGATGACTTCCTCGGGGGCGACGGTGTTGCCGAGCGATTTCGACATCTTGTTGCCCTTGGCGTCCAGCGTGAAGCCGTGGGTCAGCACGCCGCGATAGGGCGCGCGGCCCTTGGTGCCGCAGGCTTGCAGCATCGAGGAATGGAACCACCCCCGGTGCTGGTCGGTGCCTTCGAGGTAGAGATCGGCGATGCCGTCCTTTGACCCGTCGGCACGGTCGCGCAGGACAAATGCATGGGTCGAGCCGCTGTCGAACCACACGTCGAGGATGTCGAATACCTGCTCGTAGGCGTCAGCGTCGTGATCCTCGCCAAGGAAGCGTTCCTTGGCGCCCGGCTGATACCATGCATCGGCGCCCTCGGTCTCGAAGGCTTCCGCGATGCGGGCGTTCACCTTGGGGTCGCGCAGCAGGAAATCGGGATCGTCCGGCTTGGCCCCGATCTTGACGAAGCAGGTCAGCGGCACACCCCAGGCGCGCTGGCGCGACAGCACCCAGTCGGGCCGGTTCTCGATCATCGAATACAGCCGGTTTCGCCCTGTCTTGGGCGTCCAGGTCACCAGCTCGTCGATGGACCGCAGCGCGCGTTCGCGGATGGTGGTGCCATAGGTGTCCTGCCCGTCACCGACCGCGCGGTCGATGGCGGCGAACCACTGCGGGCGGTTCAGGCGGATCACCGGCGCCTTCGAGCGCCAGGAATGCGCGTCCGAGATGGTGATACGGCGGCGACCCAGCAGGCCGCCGGTTTCCACCAGTTTGTCGATGACGGCCTTGTTGGCCTTGCCGGGCTTGCCGTTCTCTTCGATGATCCGCAGCCCCGCGAAGAACGGCAGGTCTGTGCGATAGGACGAGTCGTCGAGGATGTTGTAGGTCATCGGCAGACCGTGCTTGCGCCCGATCTCGTAGTCGTCGTCGCCGTGGCTGGGAGCGGTATGAACGAACCCAGTGCCCGCGTCATCGGTGACGTGATCGCCCGGCAGCAGGCGCACGTCGTAGTCCCATTCGCCCGACGCGCCATCCGCGCCGCGCAGCGGATGGGCGCAGGTGATCGTCGACAACTCGTCCGCCGAGACGGTGCGCAGGCGGCGATACATCGACGGCTCCAGCCGCATCGCGCCCAGCGCGTCGTCCGCCAGCGCGTCGGCCAGAAGATAGCGGTCGCCGATCCGCGCCCAGCATTCTTCGGGGCGGCCGGTGATCTCGTAAAGGCCATAGTCGATGCCGGGGCCAAAGCAGATCGCGCGGTTCTGCGGGATGGTCCAGGGCGTCGTCGTCCAGATCACGACACGGGCGCCCCGGAAATCGGCGGCGACCAGCGCCTGGTTCGCACCGTCGAAATCGGAGACCTCGTCCAGCGGCATCGGCGCGTCGCCGCCCGCCACGACGGGGAACTGCACCCAGATCGCATCTGTCTGACGCTCGTGATACTCGACCTCGGCCTCTGCCAGCGCGGTCTTTTCCACCGGCGACCACATCACCGGCTTGGACCCCTGGTAAAGCAGGCCGTTCATCAGGAACGACATGAATTCCTCGGCGATGACCCGCTCGGCGTGGAAATCCATCGTCAGGTAGGGGCGATCCCAGGCGCCGGTGACGCCAAGCCGCTTGAATTCGCTGCGCTGGATGTCGATCCAGCCTGCGGCGAAGTCGCGGCATTCGCGGCGGAACTCGACGACGTCGACCTTGTCCTTGTCGAGGCCCTTTTCGCGGTATTTCTGCTCGATCTTCCACTCGATCGGCAGGCCGTGGCAGTCCCAGCCGGGGATGTAGCGCGCATCCCGCCCCATCATCTGCTGGCTACGCACGACCATGTCCTTGAGCGTCTTGTTCAGCGCATGGCCGATGTGAAGGTTGCCGTTGGCATAGGGAGGGCCGTCGTGCAGCGTGAAGGGCGTGCGGCCCTCTTTCTCGCGCAGGCGGTCGTAGACCCCGATCCGTTCCCAGCGGTCGAGCCATTCAGGCTCGCGCTTGGGCAGGCCCGCGCGCATGGGAAACTCGGTTTCGGGCAGGTTCAGGGTGGCTTTGTAGTCAGGCGTGTCGGCGCACATGAGGGGAGTCCTCAGGCTGGATTTGTCAGGATGGGGTGAGGGCGGCGCGAAGTCTCAGACGCCTTGTCCCGGCGGCTCTGGGTCAGAGCGCCGGGCATGTAATTCGCTGGATGATCGCCAAGCGGGACATCATGGGGCGCTTATAGGCAAGGCGCCGGGACAGGACAAGGCGGCGCATTGCAACGGCAGGCCGAGCGGCGTTACCACTGCACCATGACATCCGCCCTGCCGCCCAAGTTCGACATCCCGCCCGAGGACATCGCCCGCGTGGTCGCTGCGTTCTATGCGGCGGTGCGGGCGCATCCGATGCTGGGGCAGGTGTTCGCCGTGCATGTCACGGACTGGCCCGCGCACGAGGCCAAGGTGACGCGGTTCTGGGAAAACGCTATCCTGAACGCGCGCGGCTATGACGGCAACGTCATGGAGGTGCACAGGGGCGCGGGCAACGTCCGCCCCGGCATGTTCGACGCCTGGCTCGGGCTGTTCGACCGGACGCTGCACGAGGAATTGCCGCCCGAAACCGCCGCCGCCTGGTCGGCGCTGGCGCACCGCATCGGGCGGTCGCTGCGCGCGGGCGTCGTGGACAGGGACCGCGGACCGGGGGGCGTGCCGACCCTTAGGTAGTCCCGATCGAAGGGCCGGTTTGCGCCCTGTCGCTGTAGGGCGGATTTCTTCCCGCCGCCCCGCATCACGCCTTGCGCGACCCCGAAGACATGCCGTCGAACAGCCCCGAAAGCGCCCGGCTGACCAGTCCACTGACCGAGGGGCGTTTCGCTACGCGGAACGGCAGGGGGCGGCAAACCTCGATCGCCGCCACGCCAACGCGGGCCGTCAGCGCGCCGTTCACGATCCCCTCGCCAAAGCGGCGCGACACCTTGGACAGAATGCTTCCGCCCGCCACCGATCCGATCAGGTCGTCGCCCACCGCCACAGCCCCCGTGGCGACCAGATGCGTCAGAACCGACCGGGTCAGCCGCCAGCTTCCCAGCGTGCCCGCGCGGCCGCCGTAGATTTCCGCGATGCGCCGGATCATCCGAAGGTTCGACGTCAGCGCCGCTGCCACGTCTGCGAAAGCCAGCGGCACGATGGCGGTGACGGTGGCGACCTGCCGCGCCGCGGCCTCGACCTCGGCGCGCGCGGCGGTATCGAGCGGGGCCAGAAGCTCGGTCTCGGCCAGTCCGATGGCGCCGTCGGCGTCGAAGACATCGCCCAGCCGGTCCTTCAGCCGATCGCGTCCCCAGTCGAGTTCGGGTCGCCCCGCATAGAGCGCGGACAGTCGCTCGGCCACCTTGCGCGCGGCGGCAAGATCGCTGTCGGCGACGGCGCTGTCAGCCGCCTGCCGCAGATGGTCGAGCGTGCCGAGCCGCGCGAAGGCCGCCCATTCCTTGACCGCGATAGCCAGCAGGACCAGCACGAAGGCGGCGACCAGCGCGGTGGCGATGCCGCCCAGCACCGGGTTCGCCGCCAGAAGCCCGGTGACGAAATTCCACGCCGCGACAGAGACCGCAAGAGCCAGGATCGCCCCGAGCAGCGACCAGAACCACTGCGCCAGCCGCAAGGGCCGCCGCGTCGCGAGCGTGGCAAGGGTGCGCATCGCGCGCGGATCGGGCGCCTCGGCGGTGTCGGGCACGGGCGGCGCGGTGGCGGGGGTCACCATTTCTGCCGCGTCGCCGTCCAGTTCGATCAGCACAGGTCCGCGTCGTTCGGTCATGCGGCGTCCCTCACCCATGTCATGCGCACGTCGGGGGCGCCTTCATCGTTCGCGCTGCCCGCCGAGAAGCCGCTGACGTAGAAGCCGTGCCGCGCATAGAAGCGGCGCGCGCCCTCGTTGCCCTGCGCGGTCCAAAGATCAAGCCGGTCGCGTCCGTCCTTGGCGTGTTCGATCAGCCGCTCGCCGATGCCGCGCCCGCGTGCTGACGGCGAGACGTAGAGCGCGTGGATGGTGTCGCCTGAGCGCGCCAAAAATCCCACCGGCGCGACCCAGCCGCGCGCGGTGATGACCGCGCCCTGCCGGATCAGGTCGCGCAGTGCCCGGCGGTCTGCGTGGCCCGTGCGCAGGCCGCGTCCGTCCGACAGGATTCGTGCGAGCCAGCCGGTGTCACTGGCGCGCGCAGGGGCGAGGCGCGGCGTCACAGCCGGTCCCCGATCAGGAATTGCGCCGCACGGTCAAGCCGGATGTGCGGCGGGCCTTCGCCCGGTTTCAACGTCAGTGCGGCGGGCGCGAAGGACATGATGCCATAGTCGCCGTCAAGCCAGGTTTCGGCGCCTTCGCGGGCGGGTGCGAGCAGGCGCTGCGGATCGCCCGGCAACTCGCCGGGGTAGAAGGCCGCGCGCTTGCCGCCGTCCAGAAGCGTGCCGCGCACGCAGTCCAGCTCGCGCCCGTCATGGGTCAGCGTTTCCTCGACCGTGGCGCGCAGGCTGGCAATGGACATCGCCGCCGTTTGCGCGCCCGAGAAATCGGCGCGAGCGCGGGCGTCCTTGGTGAGCGCCTCCATGATCGCGGTCAGGCGGGCGTGCTGGGTGTGGTGCAGGTGATCGGCCTTGGTCGCGGCAAACAGGATCTTTCCGACGCGCTTGCCCAGCAAAAGCTGGGACAGAAACGCATTCCGGCCGGGGCGGAAGGCGGACAGGATCTCGGTCATCGCGCGGCGCAGGTCCTCCAGCGCCTCGGGGCCGGCGTGGATCGCGCCCAGCGCATCGACCAGCACGACCTGCCGGTCGATCCGGGCAAAGTGGTCGCGGAAGAACGGCTTGACCACGCGCGACTTGTAGGCTTCGAAGCGTCGGTCCATCTCGCGCCAGAGGCTGCCGCGCCCTGGGCTGTCGGGCCGGGGCAGCGGCGCAAAGGTCAGCGCAGGCGATCCGGCCATCTCTCCGGGCAGCAGGAACCGCCCGGGCGTGCAGTCGGAATATCCCGCCGCGCGGGCGCCGGTCAGGTAAGCGGTGTAGCTGTCGGCCAGCCGCCGTGCTGCAGGTTCCTCGAAACGCGCGGCGCCGTCGGTTTCGCGGATGAGGGACAGGTAATCCGCCGCCAGCGGGCGCCTTGCGATCCTCTCCAGCGTCGCCTTGGCCCAGTCGGCATAGCTGCGGTCCAGAAGCGCAAGGTCCAGAAGCCATTCGCCGGGGTAATCCACGATGTCGATGTGCACGGTGCGCGGCCCAGACAACCCGCCAATCAGTCCCGTGGGCGACACCCGCAGCGACAGGCGCAACTCGCTGATCGCACGGGTCGAATCGGGCCAATGCGGCGTCGTAGACAGGATCGCGCCTAGGTGCGACTCGTAGTCGAAGCGCGGAACGTGGTCGTCGGGCTGGGGCTGCAGGAACGCGGTGCGGATGCGGCCCTCGGAGGCGGCGACCAGCCCCGGCATCCGGCCCCGATCGATCAGGTTGGCGACGAGCGACGTGATGAACACCGTCTTGCCTGCGCGCGACAGGCCGGTGACGCCAAGTCGGATCACCGGCTCGAAGAATGTCTCGGACACGGCATTGCCCATGCTCTCGACGCCGCGCGTCAGCCCGTCCGCGATATCGCCAAGGATCACTGCCTGCCCCCGTTTGCCTTGCGCAGAAGATAGGCACCGCAGCGCCTCGGCGAAAGCCCTGCCATGTGCCAGTGTTTGCCAAGCCCGCGCGGCGGCGCTAATCCCTCGGCCCATGCCACGCTATGCGCTACTTCTTGAATACGACGGCGGCCCGTTTGCGGGCTGGCAAACGCAGATCGACCTGCCGTCGGTGCAGGACGCCGTCGAGGCTGCACTGGCGCGGCTGGAGCCGGACGTGCCGCGCATCGCGGCGGCGGGACGCACGGATGCGGGGGTTCATGCGACAGGGCAGGTGGCGCATTGCGATATGGTGCGCGACTGGTCGCCGTTCCGGCTGTCCGAGGCGCTGAACTATCATCTGAAACCTGCGCCGGTGGCCGTGGTGGGGGCCGCGCGGGTGGCTGATGACTGGCATGCGCGGTTCTCGGCTACAGAGCGGCGCTATGTCTTTCGCATCGTCGCGCGCCGCGCTCCGCTGGTGCTGGAGGCGGGGCGCGTGTGGCAGGTCAAGACGCAACTGGACGCGGCGTCGATGCAGGCGGGCGCCGATCATCTGCTTGGAAAGCACGATTTCACCACCTTCCGCGCGGCGCTGTGCCAGGCGCGAAGCCCGGTGAAGACGCTCGACGAATTGCGCGTCGAGGAGGTGCAGCGCGGCGATGGCGGACAGGAAATCCGGCTGCACGTCCGTGCCCGCAGTTTCCTGCACAACCAGGTGCGCAGCTTTGCCGGAACGCTGGAAAGGGTCGGCTCGGGGGCGTGGTCGCCGCAGGACGTGAAATCCGCGCTGGAGGCGCGGGACCGTGCGCGCTGCGGTCCGGTCGCGCCGCCGCAGGGGTTGTATCTGGCGGGTGTGGGGTATCCGGCGCCGGTGTTCTAGCCGTCTCTCAGGCGCGGCGGGCCGGGAACAGTTCCTGCACGGCGCCCGCGAACAACAGATACAGGCTTACCGCCGCCAGAGCGATCGTGACCTCGGGCCCTTCGTTGAACCCGGTCCAGGCCGCGTGAGCGCCAAGCGCCACCCACACCAGCGCCAGCGGCAGCGTCACGGCGCGCCAGCGTTTCGTGCGCACCGGGTGCACGAACTTGATCGGCAGGAACATCGCCACCGCCAGCGCGACGACCATGCCAAGGGTCACGGTCCAGTGCGGCTCGACCGCGAAGATCACCAGAACGACCATGTTCCAGCAGCCCGGAAAGCCCTGGAACGAGGAATCCGCGGTCTTCATCCGGGTGTCGGCGAAATAAACGACGCTGGCAAAGCTGATCGTCAGGATCGCCGCCCAGCCGGTCCAGCCCGGCAACAGGCCCGATGCGAACAGCGCATAGGCGGGAATGAAGACGTAGGTCAGGTAGTCGATGATGAGGTCCATCAGCACACCGTCAAAGCGCGCGGCGTTGGTCTTGACGTCGTAGCGGCGCGCCAGCGGGCCGTCGATGCCGTCCACCACGAAGGCGACGACCAGCCACAGGTACATCACGCCCCAATTGCCCTCGACCGCCGCGAGCAGGGCCAGCATGGCAAAGATCGCACCGGTGGCGGTAAGCAGATGGACGAGAAGCGCGCGGGTGTTGAGTGTCATAATTGCGTCATGAACCAAGCGCCGCCCGGATGCAAACGATGCGCGTGCCCTATGGCGCCCTGCGGCGCGGAGCTATGGCGCCCTGCGAGCGTTGGCCCTATGGCGCCCTGCGGGCGTTGGCCCTATGGCGCCCTGCGGGCGCGTGGGTGCGCGGTCTCGTAGACCTCCATCAGGCGGGCGGTGTCGACGGCGGTGTAGGCCTGCGTCGTGGACAGCGAGGAATGGCCCAGAAGTTCCTGGATCGACCGCAGATCGCCGCCCGCGTTCAGCAGGTGTGTGGCAAAGCTGTGCCGCATCGCGTGGGGTGTCGCCGTGGCGGGCAATCCAAGCTGAAGCCGTGCCGATTCCATCGCCTTCTGGATGCCGCGCGGGCCAAGCGCCCCGCCGCGCGCGGCGCGGAACAGCGGCTCTGGCGGCGTCAGGTCGAACGGGCAGAGGCGGACGTATTCGGCAACCGCACCCTGGGCGGCGGGCAGCACCGGCACCAGCCGTTCCTTGCCGCCCTTGCCGGTGATCCGCAGCGTGTCGCCAAGCGGATGCGCGGCGCCGGAGAGCGACAGGGCTTCGGAAATACGCAGCCCGCAGCCCCACAGCAGAGTCACCACCGCCAGATCGCGGGCGGCGGCCCATGGGGTGCGCGCTTGCGTCTCGACCACCGACAGCATCTCGCGGGCGGCATCCTCGGCCAGGGGGCGGGGCAGCTTGCGCTGGAACTTTGGGCTGCGCGCCGACAGGATCGCCGTGGCATCGAAGCCATCGCGCTCGGCCGCCCAGCGGGCAAAGGACTTCACCGCCGACAGCGCCCGTGCGAGCGAGCGGGCCGACAGCCCCCGCCCGCGCTCGTGCGCCATCCAGGACCGCATGTCGGACACCGACAGGTCCGCAAGAACGGCAGCGCCGCGCGCCTCGCCGTGGTGCTGCGTGAGGAAGGCCAGAAAGCCCAGCACATCTGCGCGGTAGGCGGTCAGGGTGTGATCCGCCGCACCGTCCAGCGCGCGCTTGTGGTCAAGCCAGAGGCCAAGCGCATCGCGCAGGCCGGGGGACAGGAAGACAGGCGGCGGCGCGGTCACGCCAGCCAGCGGCGCATCGTGCGCTCGAACACTCCGGCGAAGAATTCCAGCAGATCGGTGCCTTGCGTCGGCTTGAACTGGTGCGGATCCTCGGCGCCAAGAGCGATCATGCCGGGCAGGCGCCCATCGCCAAGATCGAGCTTGAGGCACGCCTCGGAGCGCACGTCATGCGCCGCATCGCCGTAGATCACCTCGCTGTCGGGCTGACTTTGACGCAGGGTCACGCGGCGGATCGGCACGTCGCGGCCTTGCGTGATGTAGCCGTCGACAAAGCCAGGATCGGCCACAGCCAGCACCTTGCCAAGCAGGCGAACGACGGGATCGTCTGGGGCCACCCGCGTCTCCAGCACCAGCCGGATCGTGTGGACCTTGAGGATCTCGGGAACCTCGGCCTCGAGCGCGGTCAGGAAATCCTCGAACGAGTCTGCATCGAGCAGCCGCATCACCGCCCGGTGCACCTGGTTGGTGCCGGACAGGTTGTCGTAGGCGGCGGCGATGACGCTACGGTGCGTGTCCTCCAGCCGTTCTAGGCGGGCTTCGAGCCGTTCCATCGCCAGACCGCGCAGGTCGACGACGTTGGTGCCCATCACCCGCTCGTTCGCGGCCAGAAGCGCCTTCATCAGATCGTTGTCGCCGAGGATGGCCTCGGGATCGGAAATGATCCTTGCGCGCAGATCCTCCTGGATCGTCGCTGCCGAACTGCTCATGCCATCCTCGTTCACTGACGTCGCCGGTTCACATGCCGGTCTTACAGGATCTTCTGACCCGTTTTTGCCCAATCGGACATGAAGGCGTCCAGACCTTTGTCGGTCAGCACATGGTTTGCCATGGATTTGATCACCGCGGGTGGCGCTGTGGCCACATCGGCACCGATCAGGGCGGCGTCCTTCATATGGTTCAGGCTGCGGATCGACGCCGCAAGGATCTGCGTCTCGAAGCCGTAGTTGTCGTAGATCGTGCGAATGTCGCCGATCAGGTCCATCCCGTCGAGCGACAGATCGTCGATCCGGCCGATGAACGGAGAGATGAAGGTCGCCCCCGCCTTGGCCGCCAGAAGCGCCTGGTTGGCCGAGAAGCACAGCGTGACGTTGACCATGCGGCCCTCGCTCGACAGCACCTTGCAGGCCTTGAGCCCGTCCCAGGTCAGCGGCACCTTGATCGCGATGTTATCGGCGATCTTCGCCAGCTCGCGCCCTTCGGCGATCATGCCGTCGGCGTCGAGCGCGACGGTCTCGGCGCTGACCGGGCCATCGACCATCTCGCAGATTTCCTTGGTGACTTCTTTGATGTCGCGGCCGGACTTCATGATGAGCGACGGGTTGGTGGTCACGCCGTCGACCATGCCCAGATCGTTCAGCTCGCGGATCGCGTCCACTTCGGCGGTGTCGACGAAGAATTTCATGGGGTGCCTCTTTCGCTGGAGGATGTGTTCGGCGCACATGTAGTCGAAAGCAGCGCGCGGATGAACCCGTATTAGCGTGGCTTGAATTGGTCCAAAAGTCTGGATATATTGGACCAAGTTAGTTGAGGATTGGACCATGCAGGTGCCGGTAAGCGAAGCGAAGGCGCGGTTAACCGATCTGGTCCGCCGGGCGGAGGCGGGGGAAGAGATCGTTCTGACGCGGCATGGCAAGCCCGTCGTGCGGTTGGCTTCGGCGCGCGATGAGGCAGAGGCGATCGACTGGGACGCAAGACTGCGCGAGGTCGAGGACATCTCGAAAGAGGCCGCGGCCAAGGCGCTTCCCGGGCCGTCTGCCGCGCGCGCCGCCGATTTTCTGTATGACGAGTTTGGCCTTCCCAAGTGATCGTTGTCGATACGTCTGCCTTGATCGCAATCCTTCTGGACGAACCCGAGGCGTCCGCCTGTCTCGACATGATGCGGCAGGCGTCGCGCCGGTGCATCTCGGCGGGAACGCTGCAAGAGTTCCTGATCGTCGCGGACCTGCGCGGCGTCGGAGACGCGGCTTTGCGGCTGGTGGACAGGTTGGTGCTGGATGTCCTGCCGGTGGACGAGGCCCGCGCCCATCTTGCGGCAAAGGCCTACCGGAGTTTCGGGAAGGGCCTGCACCCTGCACGCCTGAACCTTGCCGATTGCTTTTCCTATGCCCTCGCGCGTGATCTGCGCTGTCCGCTTCTGTTCATCGGTGACGATTTCCCCAGAACCGACATCGGCTGCGCGATATGACATCCTTCTTCCACGAAGGCGATCTGGTCGGTGTGCTGACCACGCAGCCCTTGGGCCGTATCCTGGATTACAAGGCGCCCGAGGGCGGATGTCACCTTGGCGCGTTCGTCGAGGTGCCGCTGGGGCCGCGCAAGGTGCTGGGCTGCGTCTGGGGGCCGGGGAAAGGCGATTTCGACCGCGCGAAGATCCGCAGCGTGATCCGTGTGCTCGATGCTGCGCCAATGCTGGACGAGATGCGCGCCTTTCTTGAGCGGGCGGGCGCCTACACGCTGACCCCGATGCCCGCGATGCTGCGGCTTGCGACCCGCTCGCCCGGCCTTGGCGATCCGCCCGCGATGCGCAAGGTCTACCGGCGCGGCACCGGCTTGCCCAAGCGCGCGACAGATGCGCGGGCGCGGGTGATCGCGGCACTGGAGGAATACGGCGGGCTGGCTTTTACCTTGGGCGAATTGGCCGAGATGGCGGGCGTGACGTCCTCGGTGGTCAAGGGGCTGGTGAAAGAGGGGGTGGTGCTGGAAGAGGACAGCCCCCGCGATCTGCCCTATCCCGCGCTGGACCCGGACCGCCCCGGCAAGCCCCTGACCGAAGATCAGGCGACCGCCGCCGCGCGTCTGGGCGAGGCGATCCGCGCCGAAACCTACGGCACCACGCTGCTGAAGGGCGTCACCGGATCGGGCAAGACCGAGGTGTATCTGGAAGCGGTGGCCGAGACGCTGCGGAGGGGGCGTCAGGCGCTGGTGCTGCTGCCGGAAATCGCGCTGACGGCCGAGTTCCTGACCCGCGTCGAGGCACGGTTCGGCGCGAAACCGGCGGAATGGCATTCCGGCGTGACGATGACCGAACGCCGCCGCTGCTGGCGCATGGTGGGCGAGGGGGGCGCACAGTTCGTCGTCGGCGCACGGTCCGCGCTTTTCCTGCCGTTCCGCGACCTTGGCCTGATCGTCGTCGATGAGGAACACGACACCTCGTACAAGCAGGAGGACGGGGTGCTGTACAACGCGCGGGACATGGCGGTTCTGCGCGCGTCGATGACCGGGGCGCAGGTGGTGCTGGCCTCGGCCACGCCGTCGCTGGAAACATGGGCCAACGCGGACGCAGGGAAATACGCGCGGCTTGACCTGACATCGCGCTTCGGTGCTGCGGTGATGCCTCAGATGCGCGCGCTCGACATGCGGTCCGAGGATCTGCCGGGCACGCGCTGGATCTCGCCCACACTGGCGCAGGCGGTGCGCGGGCGTATCGAGGCGGGCGAGCAGTCGCTCTTGTTCCTGAACCGGCGCGGTTATGCGCCGGTGACGATATGCCGGGCCTGCGGCCATCAGATCGGCTGCGATCACTGCGATGCGCGGATGGTCGAGCACCGCTTTCTCAAGCGCCTTGTGTGCCACCAGTGCGGTGAGACGAAACCGATGCCCGAGGTCTGCCCGTCCTGCAAGGTCGAGGGCAAGCTGGCCCCCGTCGGCCCCGGCGTGGAGCGGCTGGGCGAGGAGACGGCGGCGCTGTTCCCGGACGCACGGGTGCGGGTGCTGTCGTCCGACCTGTTCGGATCGGCGCGCGCGCTCAAGGCGGCCATCGTCGAGATCGCCGAGGGCGCGGCCGACATCATCATCGGCACGCAGCTTGTCGCCAAGGGGCACAATTTCCCGAAACTGACGCTGGTGGGCGTGATCGACGCCGACCTTGGCTTGCAGGGGTCGGACCTGCGCGCGGCGGAACGCACGTTCCAGCTTATGCGGCAGGTGGCGGGGCGCGCGGGCCGTGTCGAGGCGCCGGGGCTGGCCTTGCTGCAAACCTTTCAGCCCGAACACCCGGTGATCCGCGCGATCCTGTCCGGCGAGGAGGAATCGTTCTGGGCCGCAGAGGCCGCTGAACGTGAACGCGCAGGCGTTCCGCCCTATGGCCGGATGGCGGGCATCGTGCTGTCCTCGCCCGACGTGCAACTTGTGTTCGACCTTGGCAACCGGCTGGCGCGCGCGGACGGCCCGCTCCGCCGGATCGGGGCGCAGGTTTACGGCCCCGCGCCCGCGCCCATCGCGCGGATCAGGGGGCGGCACCGGGTGCGGCTTCTGGTCAAGGCGGACAAGGGGGCGCCGCTGCAGGCGGCCTTGGCGGAATGGGTCGCGTCGGTGCCAATCAAGGGCGATCTGCGGCTGAGCGTCGACATCGACCCGCAGAGCTTTTTCTGACCGCTCAGGCCGCGACGGGACTGCCGCGCTGGTCGATCAGCATGTCGGTCAGGATCGCCCCGGCCCACATCGCGCTCAGCGCCGCCCAGGCGGTGCCGACGAAAATCGACCCGCCCGTCACGCCCGTGCCGATGGCGCAGCCGCCCGCCAGCATCCCGCCGAAGCCCATCAGCGCCGCGCCCAGCATCGCGCGGCGCATCGTGGCGGCGCCGTCGAACCCCTCCAGCTTCAACTCGCCTGTCGCCGCAGCGGCCAGCAAGGCCCCCAGGAACACGCCCGGCACGAGGCCGATGTCGAATTCCAGCACTGCCGTGCGGTCGAGGAAGAACATCAGCGTGTTGGCAGAGGGGCCGGTGAACGTCGCGCTTTCGATCTGCAAGGGATCAAAGCTGACCTGTGCCAGCGTGAAGGTGCTGACATAGCCGACCGCCACCGCGAAACCGACGCCCGAGGCAAAGACCAGTGTTGCCGCGCCGATGCGGTTCCGCCGTGACAGGCCAAGCGCCACCAGCGCAATGGCAAGGCCAAGGGTCAGGCCGGTCCCCTCTGGCATCCCGGCCAGAAGATTCACGTTGTGGCCGCCTTGGGTGACCCAAAGCCCTGCAAGCGCATCGCGCAGCGGCGCGAGCCATCCCGAAAGGCTCATCTGCGCCACCACGGCAAAGATCAGGCCCGAGATGACCGAGCGCAGGTTGCCGGTCGCCGCCAGCACCAGCAACCGCCCCGAGCAGCCGCGCGCCAGCACCATGCCGATGCCGAACAGAAGGCCGCCGAGGATCGCGCCCGACCATGATCCCGTGACCGCCATCATCCTCGCGTCGCTGCCGCGCATCAGGCCCAGCATCTGTGCGCCCTGAACCCAGACGACGGCGGTCGAGAAGGTCAGCAGCCAGACCGAGACCTTGGGGCCAAGGCTGCCGCGCGCGAATTCCACCGTTGCTGCCCGCAGACAGAACCGCGAGCGCTGGGCGGCGATGCCGAAGATCACGCCGGTCAGCACTCCGGCAAGCGCGGCGGCGGGCGCCTCTCCGATCCGGTCGAGGATGGCGATGAGCAGGTCCATGGGCGGTCTCCGTGAAAAAGCCTGCCGAACCCTGCCCCGGCGGGGCGTTCGCGTCCTTGATTCAGATCATCCGGCGCGAAAACGACGCGCCGCTGTCGCCGCCGGATCAGATTGCCGCTCGGGAAGGGACGACGTTTTGCGGCAAGAGACGATGGAGAGCGCCGCTATGGCCGACGTGCAGATCGACGCAAGTCTTCCGATGACCGAGGTCGCGGCGATCCTCGCCGCGCTGCCGGTGGTGGCGAATGCCGACCACGCCCCGCTGGAAGGCGGCGAGGACCCGGCCTTTGGCACCGTGCGCTGGCGGACGCTGTTCTCGGCCGACCGCACCGCGACTTCGGGCATGGTCATGGGCATCGCAGAGTTCGGCGCGCAGGGGACTCTGCTGCCGCACAGGCACGAACCCGCCGAGATGTATTTCGCGCTGGCGGGGGCGGGCGTGGTGACGATAGACGGCGTTCCGCACGAGTTCAGCGCAGGCAATGCGCTGTTCATCCCCGCCGATGCCGAACACAGCGTGCTGGCCGGGCCCGAGGGGCTGCGGTTCCTATATGTCTTTCCGCGCGATGCGTTTTCCGACGTGGTCTACCGCTTCTCCCCTGCGTAGGCGCACAGACGGGATCTGCGCCAAGGCCCTCGCCAAGACCGGCGCCGAGGCGTATTGGCTTTGCACATGGCGACGATGACCCTCGATCAGGCCAAGGCCCTGCCGCGCTGGCGCAGGCCCGAGGCGCTCTTGTTTCTCATGGCCTTCGCCATGCCCATCGCCTTTGCGACGTGGTCGGCGCTTCTGAACAACTTCGTCATCGAGGCGGCGAACTTCACCGGGGTAGAGATCGGCTGGCTCCACACGGTGCGCGAGATCCCCGGCTTTCTGGCCATCGGCGTGATCGCGATCATTATTTTCATGCGCGAACAGACGCTTGCGCTGGCTTCGCTGCTGCTGTTGGGGGCCGCCTCTGCGATCACCGCGTGGTTCCCGACGCTGGGCGGGATGCTGATCGTGACGTTTTTCGCCTCGGTCGGGTTTCACTACTACGAGACGGTGAACCAGTCGCTGCAACTGCAATGGATCGACAAGGCCCGCGCGCCGCAGACACTGGGATGGATCGTGGCCGTGGGGTCGGCGGCGTCGCTGGTGTCCTACGGCCTGCTGGTGGTGACATGGCGGGCGTTCGATCTGAGCTACAACTTCGTCTACCTCACGTCGGGGGGGATCACGGCGGCGATCGCGGTGTTCTGCGCCTTTGCCTATCCGCAGTTCGAGTCCCCCAATCCGCAGCTCAAGAAGATGGTGCTGCGCCGCCGCTACTGGCTGTATTATGCGCTGCAGTTCATGTCGGGCGCGCGGCGGCAGATCTTCGTCGTCTTCGCGGCCTTCATGATGGTCGAGCGCTTCGGCTTCGAGGTGCACGAGGTCACGGCGCTGTTCCTGATAAACTTCGTCGCCAACATGCTGTTCGCCCCGTTCATGGGCCATGCCGTGGCGCGGTTCGGAGAACGGCGGGCGCTGGCGTTCGAATACATCGGGCTGATGGCCATCTTCCTGGCCTATGGCGGGATCTACTGGTTCGGCTGGGGCGTGGTGCTTGCGGCGGTGCTGTATGTGCTGGACCATCTGTTCTTTGCGCTCGCCTTCGCGCTCAAGACCTATTTCCAGAAGATCGCCGATCCGGGCGACATCGCTCCGACCGCCGCCGTCGCCTTCACGATCAACCATATCGCAGCGGTGTTTCTGCCGGCGTTCCTGGGCTACCTGTGGATCACCTCGCCAAGCGGGGTGTTCGTGCTGGCGGCCGCGATGGCCTTCACGTCGCTGATGCTGGCGCTGTGCATCCCGCGCCATCCCGAACCCGGTCACGAGACGGTGTTCGCCCGCCTGAAAGCTGCAACACCGTCCCCGGCAGAGTAGAAGCCGGACGGCCGCGCGCCTATATCCCGTGCAAGCCGAAAAGGAGGACCGAGATGTTCCTGTTCCAGAAGAAGAAGATGGAAATGGTGCCGAAGGCCGACGCGCTGCCGGGCCGCGATGCGCCGATCGAGACCGCCGAGTATCACTTCGTCAACGACCGCCCGCTGAAATCGCCGGTGCCCGAAGGCATGGCCGAGGCGATCTTTGGCATGGGCTGTTTCTGGGGGGTCGAGCGGATGTTCTGGAAGCTGGACGGTGTCTGGCTGACCATGGTGGGCTATGCCGCAGGGCACACCCCGAACCCGACCTATGACGAGGTCTGCACCGGCAAGACCGGCCATAACGAGGTGGTGCGGGTGATCTATGACCCGTCGGTGATTTCTTACGAAGACCTGCTGCGCGTGTTCTGGGAAGGGCATGACCCGACCCAAGGGATGCGGCAGGGCAACGATGCGGGCACGCAGTATCGCTCGGGCATCTACTATTACTCCGAGGCGCAGAAGGATGCGGCAGAGCGCATGAAACGCGACTTCGCGCCGAAGCTGAAGGAGGCGGGCTTTGGCGAGATCACGACCGAGATCAAACCTGCACCGGTGTTCTACTACGCCGAGCCCTACCACCAGCAATACCTTGCCAAGAACCCGGCGGGCTATTGCGGCATCGGCGGCACGGGCGTGAGTTGCCCGATCGGAACCGGCGCGGCAGTCTGACAGCGCCGATCAGAGGATAGAAAAGACCCCGGTGCGCGCCGGGGTCTTTTGTTTTTCAGGTCGCTTCACTCGGGAAAGATGGCATCCCGTTCGCCGTCGAAGTCCAGAAGCCCGATGCACGGCACGTCGCCGTCGCACCGGTCGGCATGAAACACGCCGCCCTCGACAAGGGCATAGTCGCCGACCGTGGTTGCGGTTTCCGATCCGTCCTCGTGGATGTGCACCCATGTCCCCTGAACGGTCATGCCCCAGTAGTCGTTGGTGTGCGCGTGGCTGGGCAAGGCCGCCCCCGGCTCCATACGGATCAGCCAGATGTCGTCGCCCGCCTCTAGGTCGCCCCAGCCGAGGGCAAGCTGGATGCCGGGAACGACGTCCTGCCACGCGATGTCGTCTGCCATGACGATATGCTCGTCGGCGTGGGTGTCAGCGAAAGCCGAGGTCGCGATGACGGCGGTGGTGGCTGCGGCGAACAATGTCTTCAACATGGTGTTTCTCCGGTTTGCATTTTTTGATACCGATTGGTACGAATAAACGAAACCGACTGTCAATAATAAAATACCATGTGGTATAATAATGGCTGACGATCCCTCCCGGCCCGGTCGCGGGCGCCCCCGGACGATGAAACGCGCCGACGTTCTCGACGTGGCGATGCACGCCTACTGGGAAGAGGGGCCTGACGCCGTGTCGCTCAATGCGATCTGCCAGAAGGCGGAAGTGTCCAAGCCGTCGGTCTACCGCGAGTTCGGCAACGAGGACGGTCTGACCTGCGCCGTGCTGGAAACCTATACCGAGGTCGTCCTGGCGAAGATGCAGGCAGTCCTTGATGGACCGGGCAGCTTCGCATGGAAGATCGACGAGGTCGCCCGGTTGGCCGCCGAGGATGCGTTGCACACGCACGGCTGCCTTTGGGTCAAGATGCGCGCGGTGAAGCCGCAGCTGGGCGAGCGCACGCAAGGGTTGGTCGACCTGATCCAGGAGGCGACACTCGCGGCGTTCACGCGCGTGTTGACCGAGGCGCAGGCCTCGGGTGAATGGCAGGGCGGCATCGCCGTTCCTCTCGCGGCGCAGTACCTTCACGCGCAGATCGGGCTTGCCCTCGACATGCGCGGCCGGGGCGAGGACCCGAGGGATGTTCTGGCGATGGCGTTGTCGGTGTTCCGGGGCAACACCGCCTCGGGCCGGTGATCGGGACGCTGCCGCTTGCGGCGCGGGCCGTTGCATGCCAGATGCCGCGCAACATGCAAGGACCCCTGCCATGACCACCTATTCCGCCCTGACGACCCTTCCCGGCAAACCCCAGGCCGAGGCGCTGGGCGAGGCGCTGGAAGACCTCGATCCCGAACCGCAGGGCGTTGGCGTCTTCGAGATGGAGGACGGGTCGGGCCTGTGGGAGGTCGGCTGCTACTTCACCGAGGAACCCGACGACATCGCGCTGATGCTGCTGGCGGCGGCCTATGGGGCGAAACCCTTCGTGGTGTCCGAGGTCCCGGACATCGACTGGGTCGCCAAGGTGCGGCGCGAATTGCAACCGGTCGTCGCCGGGCGCTTCTTTGTCTACGGCAGCCATGACGCGGACCGCGTGCCCAGCGATGCCGTGCCGCTGCTGATCGAGGCGGCGATGGCGTTCGGCACCGGCCACCACGGCACCACCCAAGGCTGCCTCAAGGCCCTGGAATGGCTGATCGGGCAGGGCGTGCACGCCCGCAACACGGTCGACATCGGTTGCGGCACCGCCGTTCTGGCGATGGCCGCGGCCAAGGTCTGGCCCGAAGATGTGCTGGCCTCGGACATCGACCCGGTCGCGGTCGAGGTCGCCGAGGCGAACGCGCTCTGCAACAATCTTGAGGGGCGGGTGCGCTGTCTCGAGGCGACGGGGTTCGATCATCCCGAACTGATGGCGGCCGCGCCGTTCGATCTGGTCTTTGCCAACATCCTCAAGGGGCCGCTGGTCGATCTGGCGCCCGAAATGGCGTCGGTGACGGCGCCAAGCGGCCACGCGATCCTGTCAGGCATCCTGAACGAACAGGCGGACGAGGTCGTCGCGGCCTATGACACGGCGGGGTTCGACTGCCTGCGCCGCGAGGTGATCGGCGACTGGACCACGTTGACGCTGGGTCGCCGCTGAACCCGGACATGAAAAACCCCGCTGCACGGCGCGTGCAGCGGGGTTTTTGCAATGGATCGAAGGACGGCCTCAGAAGCGATTGAAGCTGTCCAGATCGCCACGGGCAAGACCGATGTCGTCAAGCTCGTGATCCGACAGTTTCGACAGGGCGCGGCGGGTGATGCGCGCGGCGTTCCAGTCGGAGAGGCGCGTGAAGAACCGGGTGACCGAGGTCGAGATCGCTCCGCCGATACCGGCGGTCGCGTCCATGCGGGCGTGATCGTAAAGTGCCATGGCAAGCTCCGTTGGCGGGTCGTATGGACGGCACGGAATTGTGCCTGTCAGCCGCAGCTAGCGTTTCGATTCTGCCCGCACAAGCAGCAGTTTTTGCATGGGATGCATGCGTTTTCCGCATGACTGAGACGCGGTGTCAGCAAAGCCCGCGCGAAGTGCGGAACGCGTCGCTGCAGCGCAGCGGGATGACGCATATCGACACTTCTCGCTCAGCTTTCGGGCGAAACCCCGCACAGCGTGTTAGCGGTGGCGGATGTTCACGTTTCGTGCTAGATAGGGCAAAACGACAACAGGCAGGCAAGATCATGCGCATTCTCGGCATCGACCCGGGCCTTCGCCGGATGGGATGGGGAATCATCGATACCGACGGTAGCCGCATGCGGCATGTGGCGAACGGCGTCTGCACCTCTGAAACCGGCGAGCTGGCGGAGCGACTTCTGGAACTGCACGGGCAGTTGACCCGCGTGATCGCCGACTATGCGCCGGACACGGCGGCGGTGGAACATACCTTCGTCAACAAGGACGGCGTCGCCACGCTGAAGCTGGGGCAGGCGCGGGCGATCGCGCTTCTGGTGCCTGCGCAGGCCGGGCTGACGGTGGGTGAATATGCGCCCAACAAGGTCAAGAAAACGGTCGTCGGCGTCGGCCATGCGGCCAAGGTGCAGATCGACCACATGGTAAAGTTGCAACTGCCCGGTGTCGTGATCGCGGGGCCGGACGCCGCCGATGCGCTGGCGGTCGCGATCTGCCACGCCTTCTATGTGCGCGCGCCGCGCCTGCGCGAGGTGGGGGCATGATCGGGCGCATCGCAGGCGTGCTGGAGTATCGCGGCACCGACCATGTCATGATCGACGTGCGCGGCGTCGGATACATCGTTCAGGTCTCGGACCGCACGCTGATGGCGCTGCCGGGGCCGGGCGAGGCGGTTGCGCTTTATACCGAACTCGTGGTGCGCGAAGACCTGATGCAGCTCATCGGGTTCCTGTCGCTGGTGGAAAAGGAATGGTACCGGCTTCTGGTGTCGGTGCAGGGGATCGGCGCGAAATCGGCGCTGGGCATCGTCGGCGCGCTGGGGCCGGACGGGGTGAGCCGCGCCATCGCCTTGGGCGACTGGAACGCGGTCAAGGCGGCGCCCGGCGTCGGCCCCAAGATCGCACAGCGCGTGGTGAACGAGTTGAAGGACAAGGCGCCGTCGGTGATGGCGATGGGGGCGGGATCGGCCCCCGTGCAGGCGGCACAAGTCGATGACGAGGTGATCGAAGGCGCCGCCGCGACGAAACCACGCCCGGCGGAGCGACCGAGATCGAGCGCGCAGGCCGAGGCGATGTCGGCGCTGGCCAACCTGGGCTACGCCCCGTCCGAGGCTGCCCGCGCGGTGGCAGAAGCCCAGGGCGACACGCCGGACGCCGAGACGGCGACGCTGATCCGCGCGGCGCTGCGGCTGCTGGCGCCGAAGGGGTAGGGCGGTGACCGAGGTGCGCCGTGCTTGCGCTCGCTGTGCTTGCCTTGGCCGTCCGGGCCGGGCCAAGGTCGCGCCATGACCGAACCCGATCCGATCCTGCGCCCCGCTCCGCGCCCCGAGGATGCCGACCGCGCGCTGCGTCCGCAGCAGTTGTCCGAGTTCATCGGGCAGGCCGAGGCGCGGGCGAACCTGCGGGTGTTCATCGAAAGCGCCAAGATGCGGTCCGAGGCGATGGACCATGTGCTGTTCCACGGCCCGCCCGGCCTTGGCAAGACGACGCTGGCGCAGATCATGGCGCGCGAGCTTGGCGTCAATTTCCGCATGACTTCGGGGCCGGTGCTGGCCAAGGCGGGGGATCTGGCGGCGATCCTGACGAACCTCGAACGCAACGACGTGCTGTTCATCGATGAGATTCACCGCCTGAACCCGGTCGTCGAGGAAGTGCTGTATCCCGCGCTCGAGGATTTCGAGCTGGATCTCGTGATCGGCGAGGGGCCGGCGGCGCGCACGGTGCGGATCGAGTTGCAGCCCTTCACGCTGGTCGGGGCGACGACGCGGCTGGGCCTTTTGACGACACCGCTGCGCGACCGCTTTGGCATCCCGGTGCGGCTGCAGTTCTACGAGGTCGCGGAACTGGAGGAGATCGTCGCGCGCGGTGCCCGGCTGATGGGCATTCCCTGCGCGCCCGAAGGCGCACACGAGATCGCGCGGCGCGCGCGCGGAACGCCGCGGATCGCCGGGCGGCTGCTCCGCCGGGTGGTGGATTTCGCTGTGGTCGAAGGCGACGGCAGCCTGTCGCGCGCCATCGCCGACAGTGCGCTGACGCGGCTCGGGGTCGATGACATCGGCCTCGACAGTGCCGACCGGCGCTACCTGCGGCTGCTGGCGGATCACTATGGCGGCGGTCCTGTGGGGATCGAGACCATCGCAGCGGCGCTGTCGGAATCGCGCGACGCGCTGGAAGAGGTGATCGAGCCCTATCTTCTGCAGCAGGGCCTGATCCAGCGCACGCCGCGGGGGCGGATGCTGGCCAGCCGGGCCTGGCGACACCTGGGGCTGGAGCCGCCGAAAGCGCCGGGCCAGACTGACCTGTTCGGCAAGTAGCGCCTAGCGTTCGAGGATCAGGCGGCCGCCCGAAATCTCGATCCGCTCGAACCGCCGCAGATAACCCATCCCCAGAAGCGAGGCGGGCATGTCGGCGGCGTTGACCGTCGCCGATACGTTGCGGTCGGTGATCGGGCCGAGGGTGACGGTATCGAGCCGGACGCGTGCGGTGCGCACTTCGCCGTTGGCGGTGCCCGCGCGCCCGGTGAAGGCAAGGCCTTCGTCGACGCCTGCGCGTGCGGCGTCCTGAGGGGTCAGCACCATGTCGGTCGCGCCGGTGTCGACGATGAAGTCGACGGGTGCTCCGTTCAGGCCAAGCGTCAAGCGGTAATGGCCGTCGAACCCTTGCGGCACCTCGATCCGGGCGCCGTCGCCCGACACCACCGCCTGCTGCGGCAGAACGTCGGGCCGGATGTCGGTCCACAGGCCATAGGCGGCGATGACGCCGATGAACAACAGACCCCAGACAAGCGCCTGTTGCGCCACCTGCCCAAGCCGGTTGCGGTTGGCCGCGAAGAAATACGCGGCGATCGCGCCGCCGAGCAGCGCGAGATAGAGAAAGCGGGCGGTATTGTCTGCGTCCATGGCCAACAGATAGGCGCGCAGCCTGCGCTTGTCAGCGGCCGATCACGCCGCCGCGAGGCCAAAGCCGCGCAGGCCGTCCAGCACGAACTGCACCGATAGCGCCGCAAGCAGCATCCCCAGAAGCCGCGAAACCATGTTGATGCCCACAGGCCCCAGCGCCCGCTCGATCAGCCCGCCTGCCATGAACAGCGCCAGCACCAGCGCGATCACGGCGACCATGACACCGTGGATCGCCGCCACATGCGTCCAATCCGCGCCGGACGATCCGGTCAGAAGGATCATCGTCGCCATCGCGCCCGGCCCGGCGATGAGCGGGGTCGCCAGCGGAAACACGGTGGGATCGTCGCCGGGATCATCCGCCGCCTCGGCCTGCCCCTCTCGCCGCTTGGTGCGGCGGTCGAACAGCATGTCGAGCGCGGTGAGGAACAGAAGAATGCCGCCCGCAATGCGGAAGGCGGGCAGCGAGATGCCGATGAAGCCGAGGATTGCCTCGCCGAACAGCCCGAAGAGGGTCAGCAGGACAACCGCCATCGCGCAGGCGCGCAGCCCGATGATCCGGCGCTGGCGGTCGGTCATCCCTTGGGTCAGCGCGACAAACAGCGGCGCAAGCCCGATCGGGTCGATCACGACGAAGAGCGTGGTGAAGGCGGTGATGTAAGGCGCAAGATCGGTCATCGTGCCGGGCTAGCGGGGCGGAACGAATTAGGCAAGCGGGCGCGCCTTGCGGCGATATGTGAGCCAGCGGGCGCGCCTTGCGGCGCGACACGATATTTTTGGGGGGCTCCGCCCCCGCCGCGCGAAGTGCGCGGCTCCCCCGGAGGTATTTGTGGACCAAAGATGGATCGGGCGCGCGGGCGGGTCAGGCCTCGGCCTTCTCCAGTTTTTCGAGCGCGGCCATCCACATCGCCTCGGCGCGGGCGAGACCGTCCATCACCTCGGCGTATTTCTTGTTCCAGACGCCCAGGTCGCCGACGCGGTCCTGCTCGTAGAGTGCGGGGTTGGCCAGCTTGGTGGCCAGCTTGTCGCGCATCTCGTTCAGCTTTTCCACCCGCGCCTCGCATTTGCGCGCCTCGGACCGCAGCGCGAGGATGTCGTCGCGGCTGGCCCGTTTCGGCGGCGGCGCGACGGACTTGGCGGGTTTCGCCGGGGCGTCGCCTGCCAGAAGCATCTGGCGATAGGCGTCCAGGTCGTCCTCATAGGGGGCGACGCGTCCGTCCTTGACGAGCCAAAGACGGTCGGCCACGAGGCTGAGAAGGTGCATATCGTGGCTGACGAGGATCACCGCGCCGGTGTAGGCGGTCAGCGCTTCGACCAGAGCCTCGCGCGATTCGATGTCGAGGTGGTTGGTGGGCTCGTCGAGGATCAGCATGTGCGGCGCGTCGATCGTGGCCAGCAACAGAGACAGGCGCGCCTTCTGGCCGCCTGACAGGCGGCCCACGGCGGTGTCGGCCTGGTCGGCGGTCAGGCCGAAGCCCGCGAGGCGCGCGCGCAGGCGGGTCTGGCCTTCGTCGGGGCGGATGCTTTGCAGGTGTTGCAGCGGCGTCTCGTCGATGTGCAATTCGTCGACCTGGTGCTGGGCGAAGAAGCCGACGCGCAGTTTCGACGCCTTGGTGACCTTGCCCTCCATCGGCGCGAGCCGGTCGGACAAGAGCTTGGCCAGCGTCGACTTGCCCTGGCCGTTGCGCCCCAGAAGCGCGATGCGGTCGTCCTGGTCGATGCGCAGGTCCAGCTTCGACAGGACCGCGCGATCGCCGTAGCCGACCGCGGCGCCCTGCAGGTTCAGGATCGGCGGCGACAATTCCTCGGGTTCGGGGAAGGTGAAGACGTGGCGCGCCATTTCCTCGGGCGCCGAGATCGGTGTCATCTTTTCCAGCATCTTCACGCGCGATTGCGCCTGCTTGGCCTTGGACGCCTTGGCGCGGAAGCGGTCGACGAAGGATTGCAGGTGCGCGCGGCGCAGGTCCTGCTTTTTCGCCTGCGCGGCCTGCACGGCGCGCTGTTCGGCGCGGGTGCGCGCGAAGGTGTCGTAGTTGCCCTGATACACGGTCAGGCCGCGGTTCTCGAGGTGCAGGATCGTGCCGACCGCGCGGTTCAGAAGGCCGCGGTCGTGGCTGATGATGATGACGGTGTGCGGATAGCGCGCAAGGTAGCTTTCAAGCCAAAGCGCACCTTCGAGATCGAGGTAGTTGGTCGGCTCGTCCAGCAGCAGAAGGTCGGGGCGCGCAAACAGCACGCCCGCGAGCGCGACGCGCATCCGCCAGCCGCCCGAGAAGGCAGAGCAGGGCATCAGCTGTTCCGTATCCGAAAAGCCGAGGCCCTTGAGGATCGAGGAGGCGCGCGCCTCGGCGGACCAGGCGTCGATGTCGGCGAGGCGGGTCTGGATTTCGGCGATGGCGGCGCCGTCCGTTTCCGTCTCGGCGCGGGCCATGAGATCGGCGCGTTCGGCATCGGCGGCCAGCACGGTGTCGATGAGCGAGGTTTCCGACGACGGGACCTCTTGCGCGACGCCGCCGATGCGGGACCGCGAGGGCAGGTTGATCGCGCCGCCGTCAAGGGTCAGATCGCCCCGGATCAGCCGGAACAGCGTGGTCTTGCCGCTGCCGTTGCGGCCGATCAGGCCGACCTTGTGGCCATCGGGAATCACGGCGGACGCGCCTTCGAACAGGGGGCGGCCATCGACGGAATAGGAGATGTCTTCGATCTTGAGCATGGCCGCGCTTTAGCAGCGCATCAAGGCAGGGGAAAGCGCCGGTTACAGGCGCAGGGGAGGCATGTTGTGACCGGGCAGCAAGCGCCCGGGCCGCGCGTGCGTGTTCCGGGCTTTGCAAGCCCCGCCCCCCATGCTAACCGACCGCCGACCACATTTCAAAAGCCGGGCCTCACGCCCGGTTTTCCGTCTCACAGGAGAGCAGCCATGGCCGTCGAACGGACCCTTTCGATCATCAAGCCCGATGCAACCCGTCGCAACCTGACCGGCAAGGTCAACGCCAAGTTCGAGGAAGCGGGCCTGCGCATCGTTGCGCAGAAGCGTATTCACCTGACCAAGGCGCAGGCCGGCGAGTTCTACAAGGTCCATGCAGAGCGCCCGTTCTATGACGAGCTGTGCGAATTCATGGCATCCGAGCCGGTCGTCGTGCAGGTGCTGGAAGGCGAGGGCGCGATTGCCAAGAACCGCGACGTGATGGGGGCGACCAACCCCGCGAACGCAGAGCCGGGCACGATCCGCGCAGAATTCGCCGAGTCGGTCGGCGAGAATTCGGTGCACGGGTCTGACGCGCCGGAAACCGCTGCCGAAGAGATCGCGTATTTCTTCTCGGGTCTCGAACTGGTCGGCTGATCCCAAAAGTCGGCGCAATTGAAAAGGCCGCCCTTCGGGGGCGGCCTTTTTCATGTGCGGGTCTCGATATGGCGGCGCAGCAGGGCGACGTTGCGCCGGTGGCTCTTGAAGCCGATGTCGAAGATGTCGCCGACCAGCGGGACAGAGCCGACCGCGAAATCGACCGCGCTGTTCGTGCCCATGCGCAGCAGAAGAGGCGTTGGGGCGCCCATCCCGCGCGCCTTGCCGATGATGTAGAGCCCCGGCGCGATGGCGAGCGCATCGCCGATGCCGGGCACAAGCCCCAGGATGCTGTCCCAGCCGACCCGGATCCGCGTGCCGGGGATGCCGAACGCGCTGTCCATCCGCTGTGCCAGCCGGTCCAGACGATCAAGCGTCGCGGCGTGATCCCTAGGAATGGTAGGCGGGTGAAAGGCTTGCGTCATGCGGAAGGAACGCAGGCGCGAACCTGCGGTTCCGCAGGCAAGAGGTCAGATCGCGGCCCAGTCGCGATAGACCTGTCCGGGGGCCACCTTGGGCGGCTTGGGGGCGCTGCGCTGCTCGTCTGACGCCTTGATGGTTTTGCCCTGCGTCTCGGGCTTGTCCTTGCGTGCCACCTGGCACCTCCTTGGTCACTCGTTGCCTGCCGTCCGGACCCTGACACGTTCGTGGTGCGAAAGGTCCACTCCGGAACCATTCGCCCGAAACGGGGGGATCTGGCGGCGGCAATGAGGCCAAAATGTGAAGATTGTCCACGGGCTTTCGACAGCCCGTGGCAAGAGGCCGGTTCAGTCGGCGAGAAGTCGCGCTTCGTGAGTCTTGAGCGACCGGCGGGCGGCGACATAGCTGCCAAGTCCCTTCGGCGTCTCAAGCTCGGGGAACAGGGCATAGATCTCGGACCGCTGGCCCTGATCGATCCCGCTGAGGCTGTAGTCGCCGGGCTGGAAGCTTTCGGACCAGCAGCCATCGGCAAGCACCACCTCGTGCCTGTCGAACATCAGGTGCACATAAAGAACACCTGCCGCAGGCGCGACACGGTGGACGCCATCCAGACCCGTCAGGTCCTTGGCGGCGACCAGCACCTCGGGCTCGTCGAAATACAGCTCTGCCGCGGGTCCGGCGCGCAGCATCCGGTGCTGCGGGCTGACCATGGTGTCGCGGGCAGGGCAACCTTCGCCGAAGGCGTCCTTGCGGATCAGAACGGGGCGCATGCGGTCCTCGAACACCAGCCGGTCGGCGGCGATGCGGGTGGAGCCTGTCCAGCGGACCTCTTGAAAGCCGTTGTCACGGGTCAGGACGCGGTCGCCCTCCCGGACGGATTCCACCGCAATATCGCCGCGATCCGTCGTGATCCGGGCGCCCGCCGTGAAGCAGATGTTGAAGTTCTCGATGTCGGTGTAGTTGATGATAACCGTGTCGCCGAGAAGACCGGGCTGCCGCAGCGTGATCGTGCCGCTGAAGCCCGGATTGCCGAGAACCTCGGGGACAGGCAGGTTGAGCACCACCTGGTAGCCATCGGCAATCAGAGCCGACAGGTCCAGCGTGTCGTTGTCGTTGCCTGCAAACCCGCCATCCGCCAGCACAGTCGCCCCAAGAAAGGCGCTCGTCGGTTCCACCTTGATCGTGTCGGCATCGGCGCCGCCGAATATCGTATCCGCGCCCGAGGTGGTGATGGAGTCGTCACCCGCCCCGCCATTGACGATATCCGCGCCGTCGCGTGCGATGATGGTGTCGTTGCCCGCGCCGCCGTTCAGGGTGTCGCCGCCCGCGCCGCCGATCAGCGTGTCGTTGCCGTCACCGCCGTTCAGGACATCCGCCCCATCACCGCCGTCCAGCAGGTCGTTGCCCGCGTCGCCGTTCAGGGTGTCGTTGCCGGTGCCGCCCAGAAGCGTGTCGTCGCCGCCTTCTCCCGACAGGATGTCGTTGCCGCCCCGCCCTTCGATCACGTTGTTCTGGCTGTTGCCGGACAGGTTGTTGGCGCCTGCGTTGCCGATGACGTTCTCGAAGTTGGTGTAGACGGTGCCGAAGTTCTGGCTTTCGTTCGGCTGACCGGGCTCGCCAAGATCGAGGCTGAGGTTGGAATTGTTGATATCCGCTCCGTCGAGCCGGATCGTGTCGATCCCGGTGCCGCCGTTCACCGCGTGCGGGCCAAGCCCGGCGTTGAAGAAGCCGAGGAACGCGAAGTCGTTGCCGCTGCCGAGATCGACGAAATCGCGCCCGGCGCTGCCGGAGACCTGGAATTCGTAGGTGTCGTTGCCACTGCCGCCGGTCAGGGTGTTGGTGCCGCGCCCGCCTCTCAGGCTGTCGTTGCCGTCGCCGCCGTTGACGACATCGTTGCCATCACCGCCGTCCAGCGTGTCGTTGCCGCCCAGACCGTTGATGGTGTCGTTGCCACCATTGCCGTTGATGGTGTCGTCGTCGTTGGTTCCGTTTAGCGTATTGCCGCCGTTGCCGTCATTGATCGTGACCATGTCGCGCGCCCCCAGAAAACATGCACCTGATACTTGGAGAGTATTGCGCGGTGGCAGCCGCGCGATGGCGCATCGTTAACAAACCGGGGTGCGCAACCGACACGTAGGGCTACGACACCCCACGCGAGGGACGGTGAGGCTTTTTCATGGCGACAATCAAGCACTGTCATGGCGGATCGCTGTGGACTGTCCCGACCTCACGACCTGTTGAGGTCAACTTGGCGCGAATATCCCCGCAGAACGCCTGATTGTCCGGATATCGGCCAGGTTTCGGGCTTGCTGACGTCGTGTCGAGCTACCGCTGAAGGTGACGAAGGCAGACCCAGGGAGCCAACTGATTCTCAAAACGAGACTGCTGCGACACTGCAACGAGTCTGGCAGGGAACGACCGGGATCGGGAGGAGGGGAGGGCACGCTGAACTGCGCCAGACAGCGGCAGCGGAATACAGTGCGGGCATCGCGAGTCGGGTGAGAGGGGGGCAGGTGCGTGTTGCAAGACGGCTAGATAGGAGGCGCAGCACGACCTCGAATGTGGTTCTGACGGGGGTGTGAACGGTCAAGTCATTGATATAAAGCCACAAAACACTTTCTTGACGATTTTTCCGCGATTTCGGAATTTTCCGCTTGCGGGTATTGGCGTGTCTGCTTAGAACCCCCTTCACCGGCGGCGCTGAGGCGCTTGTTGGTGACGCGGAAGCGGGTCGGGGCTGAGGTTCTGGTGCGGGGAAGCGGATAACTCAGGAGATGA
>NZ_JAHQZS010000010.1 GCF_019061145.1 Anianabacter salinae
TCTCGCGCCGTGTCCGACCGCTGGTCAGTGCCAGCCTGACCGCTTCGCGCCGAAACTCTGGCGTCGGTCTGTTTCCGCTTCCCATTGAACACCTCCTGGTTCCTCAGTTGGTGCTCTCCACATTTCCCGGGCAAGTCCAAGGCGGTGAAGAATGACATAGCCACCGGCACCAATCTTGTGCCGCGCTGAGCAACCCGGTACCTCGTATAAAACCACTGCCAGAAAGGCCCTCTGAGATGACCGCTGCTGACCCGATCACCTGTCCCGTTTGCGCTGGTCAGACGTATGAGGTACTGGGCCCCTACCGGTCCACGACAGTGTCGCTTGGCAATCGCGACAAGGTCGAGTGCAGCGCCTGTGGGATGGTTTTTGCGGCCCCGGTTCCAGATGAGGCACTGTGGGATGCCTACAACGCGGACTACTTTCAGGAGGCCCATGGCGGCGCGACCGAGGCACCTCAAGCAATCCTGTTTCGCAAAGCTATTGCACATGTGCGGTATGCCTTTGTCAAACAGGCCGCCACACAGATGGGTCTGGAGCTGAAAGCGGTTCTGGAGGTTGGTGCGGGCCATGGCGAATTCATGGAAGACGCGCTGCGCGATACGCCCGGCCTGTCTTATACCGTTATCGACACCGACAAGTCGGCTCTGGCCGCGCTGAAGGCCAAGGGTGGACAGCCCGTCACGGATTTCGGAGTCGTGCCCGCCACATCGCAGGACCTTGTGGTGCTCAGCCACGTGCTTGAACATACACGTGACCCGGTTGGGTTCCTGCGCGCCTGCTCCAAGACACTGCGCGCGGGCGGGATTGTCTATGTCGATGTTCCTTGTCTCGATTATCTCTACAAAGACATCGACGAGCCGCATCTGTTGTTCTTTGATCGCCCGTCCCTGGAAAACGCCCTATCCAACGCCGGTCTCAGTCTCCAAGATATCGGCTATTTCGGTGCGCTTCATGCGGATATTCGCACCGAGATACGACGGCCTCGCGCGCTGCGGCTGGCCCGCAGACTGGGCTCGCTTGCCACCAGCTGGAGCCTGCCCCAAATGCCCCTCGCCGAACGTGCGGTCATTGCGGGTTTCGCGGCTCAGAAACGTCAAGAGGGGCCGGCGCGATGGTTGCGGGCGATTGCGCGCAAATGAAGGGCTCCAATCCGTCTGTCAGAAGGGAAGATGGTCAGGAGATGTGGCTGGGGAAAGCTAATCTGCCAGGATACCCTTCGTTGAAATCGAACTTGCGGACTGGACCAAGGTAATGGATATTCGGCTAGCTGGGGTACTTGCGGGCTATCACGTGTTCTCCCAGTACATCATTTAGCACCAAGGCGAATCGATTTTGCATATATTATCTGCCTCGTCTCGTTCGCAATTTTCGAATGCCTTTGCGCACTCGTCGGCACAGGTCTACATAAGACATTTGGTAGAGTATGTAGCGCGCCAATGGGCAGTATCGGGTGGGCGTCTCAACACCTTCCGGCCCGGTTTCTTTCCCACCATATGGAACCGCGAGCATTTCATAACACCTGAACGAGAGGCCGCGGCCTTGGGTCATACATCGATGAAACGCTACGGAGGAGTTGCCGAATTGGTTGGTGCCTTTATCTGGTCTTTTTCGAACGTAAAGAACTTCGTAAGAGAGGCCGAAGTCGCATTTGACGGCGGTTACTCCGCCATGACGATCTGAGGCGCGGCATGGCTGGAACCGTAGCCATCACAGGGGCGAGCCGAGGCCTCGGTCGCGATCTCGCCGTTGCATTTGCGGCGGCAGGTTGGTCGGTGTTCGTCGGCGCCCGCACGGAAAGTGGTATTCAAAACGCCGCTCACGGGATCTGTTTCGTGGCCATGGATGTGCGCGAGGAGCAAGAACATCACAAACTGGCGGCGCAAGCAATTGAAGAAACCGGGAGACTGGATTGCTACATTAACAATGCCGGAGTGTCGGCATGGCGTCCCATCGAACGCATTGATGAAGATTTTTTGGACGAAATGCTCGCAGTCAACCTCAAGGGTGCCTTCTGGGGGTGCAAGGCTGCCGCTGCTCGCCTAAGCGCAAGCGGCACAATTCTCAATATTTCGAGTTTGGCTGCCAAACGTGGAACCATCAACAATTCTGCCTACTGCGCGGCAAAGTTCGGCATAACAGGCCTGACCCAGTCCATGTGCAAAGAGCTTGGGCCACGCGGAATTCGTGTCAATGCACTATGTCCAGTGTTGGTACGCACTCCGGGCCTAATGAGCGCCCTTGCCGAGAACGACGCACCTGCTGCGGGCGATCCGGACACCTTTCTTGACCAGTTCCGGCAGACTCAGACGGCTTTAGGTCGTCTGCCTGAAGGGAATGAGGTTGCGGCGTTAGCTCTGTTTTTGACATCTCCCGCGGCGTCCGCGATCACCGGGCAAAGCATCAATGTGGATTGCGGAGTTTTGCCGCAGTGACCGATAAACAGCGAATCATTGGGGTTATTCCGGCGCACCTCGCTTCGGTTCGTTTCCCGCGCAAAATTCTTCACGATTTTGCTGGATTGCCGATGATTGAGCATGTCCGCCGTCGAGCAAAGCTTGTTCAAGGGCTAGATGATGTAATCGTGGCTACTTGCGACGATGAAATCGAGGCGGCGATAACGGCATTCGGGGGATCGGTGGTCAGGACAGGCAACCACCACCGCAACGGCACTTCACGCGCTTCTGAGGCGGTCATCGGAATGGATTGTTCTCATGTCGTTCTATTGCAAGGTGACGAGCCGCTCCTACTACCGCGCCATATCGAGGCGTTGATCGTGGAAATGCGGGCGCGACCTGAGGCCGATGCTTGGAATGCTACCGGGCAAATTCAGTCCGACGAAGAACTTGATCGGCATTCCTTTGTGAAGTGCTCGATCGGCGCCAACGGTCAGATATTATACTGTTTCCGGAGATCGCCATCGACCGCTTCCACGGAAGTGCAAAAAAGCTATATACGAAAGATACTTGGCCTTTTCGGGTTCACCCGTGGCTCGCTGCTCGCGGTCTCGTCAGCCCAACCCTCAGTGGTTGAGCAGCGAGAGTCCATTGAACAGATGCGTATTATTGAAATGGGCGGGCTGTTACTGTCAGTCCCAGTTGACATCTCTCTTCCATCGGTCAACGAGCCACATGAGGCTGCGATTGTCGAAGAACGATTAATAACTGATCCCGAACAAAAGGCGCTGCTCGCCGAGATCGGTGTTCGGTAGTGCCCACAGTTCTTGAGGCGCACCCTGACTTGGCCCGCGTGCGCCTGCTCAGCTGCGATGTGGACGGAGTTTTGACCGACGGGGGACTCTACTACGGAGCCGAGGGCCAAGAAATGCTTCGGTTCAATGTTCTGGATGGTCTTGGTTTGCAGAAACTGATGATTGCTGGTTTGACCGTCGTTATCGTCTCGCAAAGCGAGAGTCCTATTATTACTTCGCGCGCCAGAAAACTGGGAATCTCACATTGCCTGACTGGGATCGACTGCAAACGCGCGCCGATTAAGGCACTTGCCGACCGAGCGGGGTTGTCGCTAGCCGAGGTTGCGCACATTGCCGACGACGAAAACGACCTATCCCTTCTACGGTCCGTTGGCGTGGCAGTCACGGTGCCGAACGGCTTGGCGAAGGTTCAAGCGGTTGCAAGGTTCGTTACGCGAGCGCACGGCGGAAACGGAGCGGTTCGCGAATTAGCAGAGGCAATCTTGTCATCCCGCGTCCATTTTGGTGCGGACCCCGGACATTCATGTCCCTAGTAGGCCTGTTTAGCGTAAGCGCGGACCGGACAGATCTAGGTGCTTGAGCACCGGAGGATTCTTGGACTACGCGTTGACGATCCGCACCCTGTTGCTGCCGGATACGTCATCGGCCAGGACAGCCCCGCGAAGTTGGATGAGGTCGCAGGACTGACGGCGCGGGATATTGCTGGCACGGCGCTGAGCATAGCACAGATGCGCTTCGGGGTCATCACGGGCTAAAGCCGAGGTGCGGCAGGCTTGTGCTGCACCGTTAGTCGACTTAAGGGATTTTCGAATGCACGCAGACCAGCCTCACGGGTCCTCAAGTCAAAAGCCGAAAGTGGTTCTTCGGGTCCTCCTATTTTGCGCCTTCGCTCTGCTCAGCACCTCACCAGGTGGGACCGTATTCATGGCGCTCTTTGCGTTGCCCGCGCTCTACTTGGTCCTTACGCGGCAGTGGTGTCTCGTTTCTGACGCACTTTCCACCCTCCTTTGCGTTTCAGGGTACGCTATGCTCGTTGTGGTGGACCTCCTGAACGGCGCACCAGCTTCCGCACTTAAGGGGACCGCGATAAACTACCTGCCGATCTTGGCGATCCCTTTTGTCGCGACTGGTGTCAGCAATCTGAGGATATCGTCAAAGGACATTGATTTCGGATTCAAACTAGCGGCATACGTCGCGATTGCTACGGGATCGTTCAATTACCTCACAGCCCTCGATTCCGCGGAAGAGACGGTATCGAGAGGGATCAATCTCAACCAGATCCCCTATGGATTTATCTGCGGGGCACTGAGTGGCCGCTTTCTCGCGGTCTCGATAAAGGGAGTAGGATTCCGCCTAGCACATGACCTGACTATCGCTGTAGCCTTGTTTGTTGTCGTCGCACTGACCTTCAGCAAGCTCGCTTGGGCTTCATCCCTGACAATTATCTTCTGCGTATTGGCTCTGAATGTCTCGATAAGATTTCTGCCCCTATTGGCAATCGGGTTCGTCGCGACGACGGCGGCTTTTCTGGCGCTGTTCGCGATCTTCGTTCCCGCAGCCTGGGTCGAGGTCACTAATTTTGCGGACGCCCTGAGAACACTCTCGCAGACTGGCTCTTCAGACGACGGATCAGTGGGCAGTCGTTTGCTGCTGTGGCAACTGGGCCTCACGGTTTTTACGGAGAACCCGATCCTTGGCGTTGGGCTGAACGCGGTCTCAGCAGAGGCACTTGCGGTTGCCCAAGATACTGCAGCAGATCGCACTGCCTTGGTTGGCACATTCTCACATCTCCACAACGATATTATCGTTCATCTGGCTGCTTTTGGCGTATTTGGTGCGATCTTCGTGCTAGGGTTCTTCTTGTTGATCTGGCGGACCGCACGCGAAACCAGTCTGGAGGGCCACCAGGTATTCCTCTGGTCTCTCATCCCGGGAACACTTGTATACATGAGCGCTGATGTTGTCTTCAACATGGACGCAATCACTGCAGCCTTCGCGCTAATCCTTGGGACGTCGATGTCCAGCCGAAGACGCAGCTAAACCTCACCCCTTCGCAACGGCTGCGAAAATCCGGTCCGTGTGTTCTTCGAGGTAGATCCGCAGCCAGGGCGTGAAGCGGTCCGGCCAGCGGCGGACTTCGGCGGCAAGGTCGTGGAGGTCGATCCAGCGGGTGTCGCAGACCTCGGCGGGGTCGGGGCCGAGGCGCAGCGTTTCGGTAGCCTCGGCGACGAAGATGTCCACCACCTCGTGTTCGGTCAGCCCGCCGCCCACGTCAGCGCGGTATTCGACGCGGTCGCGGAAGACGGGGGAGAGGCCGGTGATGCCAAGTTCTTCTTTCAGGCGGCGGACGGCGCAGGCACTAGCGTCCTCGTCCCATGCGGGGTGGGTGCAGCAGGTGTTCGCCCAGAGGCCGGGAGTGTGATATTTGCCGAGCGCGCGGCGCTGGATCAGCACGCGGGTCCCGGCCATCACGAAGACCGACACCGCCTTGTGCTTGAGGCCGCGCTGGTGGACCTCCAGCTTTTCGACCGGGGTCAGGGTGCCGTTGACCCAGGCCGGGATCATGTCGGTCATGTGTAGGCGGCAGGGACCAGCCGTGTCAGGTGCGCAAGGTTCTTCAGCCCGATCTTGATGTGCGCCATAGGGCGCGCCGCGACGAGCTTTTTGTTCATATAGGCCTCGAACGTCAGCTTTTGAACGTCGACATCGTGACACAGGGACACGAAGCGTTCGCGCCTCTCATCCGATTTGTAATAGGCGTCCTGCATCGAGCGGAGCACCTTGAACACCGTCTTGTGCTCTTTCATGAACAGCTTGCGGGCCAGCATCAGATCCTTCGCGCGCCCGGTGGTCAGCGCGGCCTGCACGGCGGTTGCCGCGACGCGGCCCCCGACCATCGCGTAATAGATACCTTCGCCCGAGGACGGTGCCACGACGCCCGCGGCATCACCCGCCAGCACCACGTCGCGGCCGTTGTCCCATTTGTCGAGAGGTTTCAACGGGATCGGCGCGCCCTCCTTGCGGATCGTTTCGCAGTCGGTCAGCCCGCTTGCGGCGCGCAGGGCGGTGGTCGCCGCTTTCAGGTCCACGCCATCCACGCCGGTGCCCATGCCGACAGAGGCATGCGCGCCGTGGGGGAACACCCAGCCGTAGAAGTCGGGGCTGATCTTGCCGTCATAGATCACATCGCAGCGCATCGGATCGTAGATCGCGGTCTTGGCGGGGGCGGCGATGATCTCGTGGTAGGCGATGACGTAGGGGATGCGGTCGCCGCCGGGCACCTCGGCGCGGGCGAGGTTCGAGCGGGCTCCATCGGCGCCGATGACATATTTCGTGTGCAGGCGTTCGACCGATCCGGTGACCTTGTCGCGGTAAACGATGGTGGTGTGATCCTCGGCGTGTTCGATGCTCTGGAACGTGCCGGTGATCCGGGTCGCCCCGGCCTTTGCCGCACGGTTCCGCAGGAATTCGTCGAAATGCTCGCGGTCGACCATGCCGACAAAGCCGTTCTCGATCGGGATGTCGACGGCGCGCTGCGTGGGCGAGATCATCCGCGCGGTGGTGATCTTGGCGACGATCTGCGCATCCGGGATGTCGAAATCGGCGATCAGGCGCGGCGGGATCGCGCCGCCGCAGGGCTTGATCCGGCCGGCCCTGTCCAGCATCGCAACTATGCGGCCCGAGCGCGCCAGATCCTCGGCGGCGGTGGCGCCTGACGGGCCTCCGCCCACGACCACGCAATCGTAGATCATCGTCATTCTCCCGGAACGAGGGGGAGGGCGGGCATTTGCCGACCCTCCATGATGCGCAGCGCCATGACGGCGGCGGCAAGGAACAGGGCGGCTTCGATCAGGAACACCGTGCCGAAGGCGGTCGCGTCGGGCAGGCCAAGCCGCAGGACATCGACAGCCGCCGCACCGGCAAGGCCGCCGAACCCGGCGGCGATGGCCTGCGCCGCGCCCCATAGGCCCATGCGCGTGCCTTCGCGGCGACCGCGTCCTTCACCGGCCAGTGCCATCATCGACCCGATGGCCGCGACCGCAAACATGCCGTTGAACAGGCCGAGCGCGACGACGGCGGGCACGAGCGGTGCGCCGGGGCCGAATGAGCCGATAATAGAGATTATGGTAAGCGTTCCCGCCGATCCGATGCAGCCTGCAATGACCCAATTGCGCAAGGAGCCGAACTTGAATCCCGTTGCCGCGATGCCGACGATCAACATTCCAAGGAACACGCCACCATTCTGTGCGCCCGACAAGCTGGTGGATTGCCCGGGCGTAAAGGCGAACACGCGTCCCGCATAGGGTTCAAGGATCAGTTCCTGCATGAAATACGCGATCATCGACAGGAACACGAAAACGGTGAAGTTGCGCGCCTTGGGTTCGGCCCAGATCTCGGCAAGTCCCTCGCGAAACGGCAGCGTCTCGGGGTCGCGGTCGATCTTCAGGCCGCGTTCGATGCCCCAGGTTGCCAGAACGGTCAGCAGCACGGCACCGCCCGCAACCGCACCGACAATGCCAATCAGCCGCGCGGGACCGTACGGGTCCAGCATCGCGCCCACGACGCCAGCGGTCATGGCGATGCCGAAGATCATCATCAGCCAGGTGATCGTCGCGGCCGCCGCCCGGCGACGCGGCTCTGTCGCGGTGGCCAGAAGCGCCAGAAGCGACGTGCCGGATGCTCCGACGCCCAGCCCGATCAGCGCATAGGCGACCACGGACACGGCAAGGCCGAGGGCAAAACTGCTTTCGATCAGCACGACACCCGCAGCGGCGCCAAGCCCGCCAAGCGCCAGCACGATCATGCCGCCGATGATGAAGCGCGTTCTTTGCCCGCCGGTGTCCGACCGGAAGCCCCATTGCGGCCGCGTGATCTGGATGCCGTAATGCAGCGCCACAAGCAGCCCCGGCAGAACGGCGGGCAACGCCAGCTCGACCACCATAAGCCGGTTGAAGGTCGACGTGGTCAGCACCACGATCGCCCCAAGGCACATCTGCACGAGGCCGAGGCGAACGATCGACAGCCAGCCAAGCCTCATGGCAGCACCTCGAGCGACCGGATCGCGAAGGCCGAAACCATCATGCCCGCGACATAAAGCACGACGCCTGTGCCGTTGTACCAGGGCGCCTTGGCCTTGGGGTCGCGCAACAGGACCCGCATCGCGGCAAGCTGCGCCAGAACCAGCGCTATGACCGCAAGCGCGTGCAGCGGACGGTCCCACAGGAACAGCAGGCAGATGACGACAAGCTGCGGAACCGCCATGCCGATGCAGGCGATCCGCGCGGCAACCTCAGGCCCTTCGGTCACGGGAAGCGAGCGCACGCCGGTCTGGCGGTCACCCTCCAGCGCCTTGAAATCGTTGAGCGTCATGATCCCGTGTGCCCCGAGCGCGTAAAGCGTGGCAGTCAGGATCACCGGCGCGGCGGGGGCGCCCTGCGCCAGAACGGCGGCACCGGTGAACCAGGGCAGACCCTCATAGCAGAAACCAACCAGCCCCGGCCCCCACCAGCCCGACCGCTTCAGCCGGATCGGTTTCGCCGAATAGGCCCAGGCCGCGATCACGGCGGCGACGGTGGCGTAGAAGCCCCATGTGCCAAGGAACGAGCCGAGCCACAGCGACAGCGCCGTCATGGCGAGCGCGATATACAGCCCCCAGCGTCCCGGAATGCGCCCTGACGGGATCGGGCGGTGTGGCTCGTTGATGGCGTCGACGTGGCGGTCGCACCAGTCGTTCGCCGCCTGGCTCATCCCGCAGACGACCGGCCCGGCCAGCACGATGCCCAGCACCACCAGCCCCCAGCTCGACCACGGCGACACGCCCGAGGAGACCACGCCGCACAGATACGCCCACATCGGCGGGAACCATGTGATCGGCTTTATCAGCTCCAGCGCGGCGGCGGGCTGCGGAAATCGGCGGGGCTGTATTTGATCGTAGACACTCATGTGTCAATCAAACATGACACTTTTCCCAGAGGCAAGGATTCTCTGTCAGGCAAGCCCATGTTCAACAGTGTTGGCAACTGTTGAACATGCTGCTATGTACAACACCAGTTCGGAGTGTTGAACATGATCCGCCGCCATTCTGCATTGGTGCACGCCGCGTATACCGATCTGCGCTCGCTGCTTGAGGACGACGCAGGATCTGGCCTCATCGGAACCGCGACGCGGGTCGAGCGTGGCGGCCGGGTCTATTGGTATGACAGCTACCGCGTCGGAACCGACGTGCGCAAACGCTACATCGGCGAGGACAGCGACGCGTTGCGCGCCCGCCTCGACCGCGCGATGGACCTGCACGCCGCCACCCGGTCGCGCGACAAGGATCGCGCGCGGCTGGTCCGCCTCTTGCGCGCCGAGGGTGTCATGGGTCTTGATCCGACGACCGGCAGCCTTGTCGCGGCTCTGGCCAAGTCGGGCGTGTTCCGGCTGGGCGGCACCATCGTCGGAACCCATGCCTTCCGTCTCTACGAGCTTGAGTTGGGCCTGCGCTTCGGCGTCGACGATGCCGCCCAGACCGACGATCTGGACATCGCCAGTTTCGAGCGCCTTTCGCTGGTGCTGGACGACCACGCGGAACCGCCGGTCACCAGCGTGCTTGCCGATTTCGCCTTTGATCCCGTGCCCGCGCTCGAGCCCGGGACGACATGGCGCTGGCGGCAGACCAAGGGCACGGCGCTGGTCGAATTCCTGACCCCCGCCTTTGGCGAGGAAGGCCGCCGCCCCCTGCCCGCGCTTGGCGTCAGCGCGCAGGCGCTGCATCATCTGAACTACCTGATCGCAGAGCCGATCACCGCCGCTGTTCCCTACCGGTCCGGTGTCCTTGTGCAGATCCCGAGGCCCGAGCGATTTGCGATCCACAAGCTGATCGTGGCCGACCGGCGTGAGGGACGCGACAGGCTCAAGGCGGAAAAGGACCGCAGGCAGGCGGCGTTCCTGATCCCCGCGCTGGCCGAGGATCGCCCGGGCGATCTTGCCGAAGCCTATGAGGATGCCCTGTCGCGCGGGCCGAAATGGCGCGCCCGGATCGCCGCGACGTTGGCGCGGCGCCCGGACCTGCGCCGGTATCTGGGGCCCTGATCTCACCTGCTTCGAACCGTCAGAGCCGACGCTCAATTTATGTGGGGGCTCAACGCGGACGACGGGCGGTATCGATCACCTCAGCGACGACGGCAAAAATGCCACAAGCCGCCAGAGACGCGCGCTGGGGCCATACGGCAGATCGTTCCGACTTGTCTCTCAAGACAATGAATGCATCACATATTTTCGTTGGGGCAAATTTTCGTTCTGCCGTGCGTCCCGGCCCCTCAAAATCCCTGCCCGCTCATGGGACCATCGCTTCAGGAAAGTTTCCCATGCGCCTTGTTCATGCGTTTGCCTGCTCGTCCGTCCGTCAGTCCGGTATTCGCCAGCGCAGCCTGCGCGGCCGGTGCCGCCTTGGCCGCGCGACGGAACTTGTGTTCGTTATGGCGACGGGGCTCACGCTGGCGCTGGCCGCTCCAGCGGTCGCGCAAACCACCACCTATACCAACAACCAGATCAACAACGATGCACTCAGCACAGATCCAGCCGGGATCACGCTGACGGTCAATGGAATGGATTTTGCCGAACAGCGGGGAATTGTCTCGGGCGGCGGCGGGGTAACCAAGGCGGGAAGCGGTCGGTTGCAGTTGGCGGGCGTCAATACCTACATGGGAGCAACGGTCGTGAGTGCCGGATCGCTTTCGGTGAATGGAAGTGGAAGGCTGGCATCGACCAATATCAGCATCGCGGCTGGTGCTACTGTGGTCACGGATGGCGGTTCTTTTGCCAGCGGTTCGGTGATCGAGAACGCGGGCACCTTTCAACTCCTTGGTGGCTCCGAAAGTATCGCCAGACTGTCGGGAGCAGGCGCTGTGGGCCTTCGTGACGGCACACTGACCCTCACGTCCGGCACCTCCCAGATCGATGGCACAATAACCGCCATAATCGGAGGGCGGGTGGTGGTCGCAAACGGCAGTACGACGACGCTGTCCGGGACGAACACGTTTGCAGGGGCTTCCTTAACCAGCGGCGAGCGGGGCGGGATCACGGTCGGCGGTGGCGGCGCCGGGACGGCGACACTGATCCTTGCGTCCGGCGGGGCGGCTGGGGGTGCGGCAGGACAGATCACCACCGTTGGATCGGTGATCGGCTATACCAACGGCGTGAACATGGCCACGCCCATCGTCCTGAACAGCAACGACACGCAGCTACAGGTGCTCGCAGGCGCGAGCGCGACGCAATCCGGCGCGATCTCGGAAACCGGCGGCGCGCGGGCGCTGGAGAAGATCGGCGCGGGCACGCTGACGCTGACGGGGACCAACACCTTCAGCGGCGGGCTGGCGATCAACGCGGGTGTCGTTCGGGTGGCCAACATCCAGGGCGTGAACACTGCGCTGGGGGCCAATACCGGGCGGGTGACCGTGGCATCGGGTGCAGTGCTGGAGCTCACCGGAGATGGCACCAACTTGAATCCGATCACGATTTCCGGGATCGGAACCGGGTCGGGCGCCATCCTGATGAACGGCTCGAACAGCAGCCTGAACGGTGGGATCATATTGGCGGCGGATGCGACCATCGGCGTCAACGCCGGTATCCTGAACATCGGCCTTCCGATTACCGGAACGTCGCAGACACTCACTTTTTCGGGCGCGCAAATTAAGTTCGTTACCGGGGCCATCGAGACCGGCACGGGCGGTGTCATCAACACCGCTGGCGATCTGTATCTGACTGGGACCAACACATACACCGGCAAGACCATCGTCAATGGTGGACGCATCATTTTGCGCGGTGGCAGCGCGATTACGGATACGGGCGAAGTCGAGGTCAACGCGGGCACACTGTATGTCGATGCCTCGGAGACGATAGGTTCGCTGTCCGGTGCCGGAGCCCTCTTCATCAATTTCAACAGGACGCTCACAACCGGGGGGAACAACGCCTCGACAACCTTCTCGGGCAATGCCACGGGCAATGGCGGTGCGTTGATCAAGCAGGGCACCGGCACCTTCACCCTGACCGGGACCAACACCTACCGCAACGGCACCACCGTGTCGGCGGGCACGCTGGCGGTGTCGGGGGGTGCTGCGCTGGCCGACACCGGCGCGGTCACCGTCGAGGCCGGGGCGATCCTGCGGTTCCTGTCCAGCGAGACGACCGGCACCCTGACCAACCGGGGCAAGGTGGACCTGTCGGGCGGGGCCATGACGCCGGACACCGTGGTGACCGTGGCGGGCAACTATTCCGCCGCCTCGGACCTGATGATCGACGTCACGCTGGGCGATGACACCTCGGCCAGCGACCGGCTGGTGGTCACGGGGGCGACCGGCGGCCTGACGAACGTGCATGTGATCAACAGCGGCGGCACCGGCGCGCAGACCACCAACGGAATTCTTGTCGTCGATGTGCAGGGCGCGTCGAACGGGACGTTCACGCTGGCCAATGGCGATGTTGCCCTGCCCGGCGGCGAGACCGGCCTGTCCGCCGGAACCTACGTCTACGTGCTGCGCAACGTGGGTGGCGACTGGGTCCTGCAATCGGAGTTGCGGCCGACGAACGTGGTGTTCGAGGCGCTGCCTTCGGCGCTTCTGGGCCAGATGCAGGCGGGCAGCCATTCCCAGCGGATGGCCGGGCGGCAGATGCTGACACAAAGCGGCGGCGCGGATGTCGGCCGGGCCACGCTGTCGTTCCAGAACATGCCGCGAGCGGCTGCGCTGTCGGGCGCCTGGCTGACCCTGCGCGGCGCGCACTTCGACGTGACACCGGGCCAGTCCGGCACCGGCTTGTCCTATTCCCAGACGACATGGCGGATGCAGGCCGGTCTTGATCTGGTGCTGGCAGACGGCGCGGGCGGCGTGCTTGTCGGCAGCGCGAGCCTCTTTGCGGGCGGCGGCAGCCTCGATGCGACCTCGACACTCGGGGGCGGCACCGTCTCGAGCGATGCGCGCGGCGTTGCACTGACCGCGACATGGCTTGGCGAGACGGGGTTCTATGCCGACGCCCAGCTGGAATACAGCCAGTTCGACAGCGCGATCACCTCGCGCACGGCTGGCGCGCTGGCAAGCGGCGTCGGCGGCACCGGCTACCTCGCCTCGCTTGAGGTCGGGCAGGCGTTCACCTTGCAGAACGGCCTGACGCTGACCCCGCAAGCGCAACTGTCCTGGGCCGAGGTGCAGATGAACAGCTTCACCGACAGCACCGGCGCCACCGTCGCGGCGGGCGCAAATAACAGCCTGAAGATGCGCTTCGGCCTTGCGGCAGAGCGGTCCTGGACGTTTGGCGGCGGCGCGGACGCAACGGTCTACGGCATCGCCAACGTCACCCACGAGCTGCAGGGCGCCAGCCGCGTGCTGGTCAACGGCACCGCGCTGCAAGCCTCCGCGCCGGACTGGACCGCCGAGTTGGGCATCGGCGGCTCCTACGACTGGCAGGAGGGCGGGCGGCAATCGTCGCTCTACGGCGAGATCACCGCATCGCGCGCCATCTCGGGCGGCAGCCTGTCGGGCCTGTCCGGCGCCGTCGGCCTGCGCATGACATGGTGAGGGCGATGCTGAAGGCGGGATCGCAAACCTGGCACCCTTTCAGGAAATCGTCCGCCCGCAGGCGCAAAGGTTTTGACTCGCTGACGCTGCGGAAGGACACTTAATCCATTCTTTCCGGGTTTGCGGAGACGGATCATGCCCCGGCTCTCTACGGCGACTGTCCTGATTGCATTGTCATGCCCCGGTCTTGCGGCCGGTCAGGATCTCGTGGGTTTTGACCGCGCGAGTTTCGGCAAGGTGGTGCTGTCGCAGGCGCAATCGGGGTTTCCGCAGGTCCAGCTTGAATCCGCGGTCGGCAACTACAACAATGAATCGATCCAGAATTATTCCCCCGGCAGCATCTTTGCGCAAATGGGCCGGTCGGTCGGACGGCTCGATATCCTGACCGATGCGGGGATCTTTCCCTGCACCGCCTTCATTGTCGATGACACGCATCTCTTGACGAATCATCACTGCGTTCCCGGCATCCTCGACAACCCGCAAACCGGGGCGACGCGGATCGAGGCGGTGCAATTCGTCGCGGGTTACACCCGGCAAGGAGTCGAGGAGGGCACCGAGCGGTTCGTGGTGAACCCCGCTCCGGTCGAAGCGCACAGGGACCTCGACTATGCACTTCTGGAAGTGACCGGCAATCCGGCGGCGCGGTTCGGAAGCCTCGCGTTGTCCGACCGCATCGCCGAGGGCGGCGATCCCTACTGGGTCATCGGGCATCCAATGGGCGAAGCGCAGCGGATCAGCCGAGAACAATGCCGCGCCAATGTCCCGCCGCTGTCGGGCGGAGAGTTGCTGCACACCTGCGACACGCTGCCGGGCAATTCCGGCTCGCCGGTGATCGATGCGTCGTTGCAGCGTGTCGTCGGGCTGCATCACGCCGGATCGAAGCGGGACAGCGTGAACTTCGCGATCCCTATGGCCTCGATCCTTGAGAGGTCTTCGGTGTTGCGGGCGGCGCTCGATGCACCTGAGGCCCCTGCCCCGCTGTCAGCCTGTGACCGGATCTTTGCCGAAGCGAAGGAAAGCGGCGCCTGCCATGCCTACGAGGCGATGCAGAGTGTCTGCGCGGGCGATCCGATGGCGGCGCTCGCCACTGCCTTCATTGCGCGCAACTGCACGGCAGAGGCGGTTGCAGTGCCTGCGCCGCCAGTTGTTGCGGCACCGCGGCCTGTCGCGGCGCCTGTTGCCGCGCCAAGCGCGGAGCCGGACGGCGATCTTGCGGCCTTGAAGGCCGAAGAGGCGCGCCTTGCGCGGCAGTTGAACGACGCGATCCGCGCGCTCAACGTGGCGACGATCCTGGGCGACAAGGCAAAGATCGACGCCGCCCGTGCCGACGTTCGCGCGGCCGAGGTGGCGCTGAACGGCGTGACCAACCGGATCACCCGGCTTGATCTGGCCTCCGCGATGCAGACGTTCAACGATCAGGCGCGCGGGCCCGGCATCGACTGGGAACACGGTCAGGTGCGCGCCGACATCCTGCCGCCAGCCAAACCCGGCGATGCAGACCCCTATGCCGATGCCGCACTTGCTGCCGGGCGTCTTGCCGCGATCACCGAAGAACGGCTGACCCTCTGGAACACGCAGACCAACGCTGTGGTGCTGGATCTTGACCTGTGCTGCAAGAAGCTGAAGTCCGTTGCCCTTTCACCCGATGGCCGCTGGATCGCTGTAGGGACCGAGTTCAAGCGGGTCCTCATCTTCGATGCCACGGGCGCGCAGGTCGCGGATTTCGAGGCGCATGGATCGTCCGTCACGGCGCTGGCGTTTGCGCCGGATGGTGCCCGTTTCGCCAGCGCCGCGAGTGACGGAACGTTTCGCATCTGGGCGGCAGACGGCGAGCACATGACAGAGATCGCCGCCCATGCGCGCGGTGTGACGGACCTTGCCTTTGCCGCTGACGGCACGCTGTTCACCACGTCCTATGACAAGACTGCAAGGGCCTGGGACACGGCGACCGGGCGGCAGATCGGCCAGTTCGAGGGGCATACCCAGTTTCTTCTGGCCGCCGGGATCAGCGCGGACGGCAAGACCCTGATCACAAGCAGCAAGGACGGCACGCTGCGCATCTGGGAAGTGGCAACAGGGCGGGAAACCGCCGCGCTCTCGGTCAGCGGTGCGGCGGTCACGGCGCTGGCCCTGTCGCCGGATGGCCGGACACTGGCAACCGGCGATGACGACGGCCTCGTGCATCTGTGGGACATCGCGGCACGGCGCATTGTGCGAACTTTTTCACAGATTCCGTTCAGCGTTGCCGCTACGGTATTCAGCGAGGACGGAACCACTTTGGCCGCCGCAGGGGGAAGCGCAACAGCAGCGCTGTTCCACGCGGCGCGCTAGACGAGACAAGCTGCCGGGCAAACCCCGGCGCAATGGAACCTTTGGGGAGGGACCATGACGATCAGATACCTGGCACTGGCCGCGACCGTGTTGATGCCGCAGCTCGCCGCTGCGCAGGACCTTGTGGGCTTCGACCGCGCGAGTTACGGCAAGGTGGTTCTGTCGCAAACGCAGTCCGCCCTTCCCGGCATGGAATTCGAACTGTCGGTGGGCAGCTACAACAACGAGTCGATCCAGAACTATTCCCCGGACAGCGTCTTTGCGGTGATGGGCCGGTCGGTGGGGCGGCTCGATATCCTGACCGATGCGGGCATCTTTCCCTGCACGGCCTTCATCGTCGACGACCGGCATCTTCTGACCAACTACCACTGCGTGCCGGGTGTCATCGACAACCCCCAGACCAAGGCGACCCGCATCGAGGCGGTGAAGTTCGTCGCGGGATACACGCAGCAGGGCGTCGAGGAAGGCACCGCCAGTTACACCGTGAACCCTGTCCCGGTCGAGGCGCACAAGGATCTCGATTATGCACTGCTGGAAGTGCTGGGTGATCCGTCGGCCGACTACGGCACGCTGCGGCTCAGCCCGCGCGAGGCGAAGGGGGGCGATCCCTACTGGGTCATCGGGCATCCGATGGGCGAGGCGCAGCGGATCAGCCGGGAACAGTGCCGCGCCAACGTGCCGCCGCTGTCAGGGGTGGAACTGCTGCACACCTGCGACACGCTGCCGGGCAACTCCGGCTCGCCGGTGATCGACGCCTCGCTCCAGATGGTGGTCGGCCTGCATCATGCCGGATCGAAGAAGGACAGCGTCAATTTCGCGATACCGATGGGGCTGATTCTTGAACGCTCGTCCTATCTGACGGCCGCGCTGGACTCGCCTTCGGGCGAGCGCCCCGGCGCGGGCACCCGGACGGATGCGCCGGTGGACCCCGGCAGCGCCGAAGTCGCCCTGTGCGACAGCCTTTATCAAGAGGCCAAGACCTATGCCGCCTGCTTTGCCTATCGCGCCTATGCCAACCAGTGCGACGGGCATCCGTTCGTCGGGTTCGCGCGGGCCTACATGGACGACAACTGCGGCGGCGCGCCTGCCCCGTCCGGCGGGACCGAGACGGCAGCGACGACCAAGACCACCCCGCAGCCGCAATCGCAAACACAGCCCCCGGCGCAGACCGGCCCGCTGCGCCCCTGGTGCGCGAATGGCAGGCTCAATGCCACCGAGGCGACGATCTGTCAGGACGCCTACCTTGCCGGTCTCGATGGGCAGCTTGAAGCGGCCTACAATGCCTCTTGGAAGCATGGGCCGACCCAAGCCTACTGGCTCCGCAACACCCGCGACGCCTGCGGCACCGACCGCTCCTGCATCGCCTCCGCCGTCACCGCACGCATTTCGGTCCTCAAGGCCGAGGCGATCGAGAAATCGGGCGGCTCGGGTGCCGCGTCCGGCACCGACTACGTGCTGTCGAACGATCGCTGCTACATCACCGTCGCCTCACGGCAGACGCTGGACGAGGCGCGCAGTTTCGTCTTCGGCACGCTGGCCGATCCCGACAAGGTGCGCATCTTCCAGTCGAACAACGGCTATTACGGCATCACCTACGGCATCGCCCAGCTTGGCACCTCGGACTGGATCCTTTCGCAGTGGAAGGCGCAGGGGCTGATCCCGCAGGACAGTTATTGCTCATCCGGCAGCAATTTCGTCGCCGAAGTCGCATGGTCCGAAGGCGGCGACTCCCCCGCGCCGGAGCGCATGTATGTCGACAACAACGACGACGGCGGCCTGAACGTGCGCACCGGCCCGGGCACGAACTATGACTATTTCACCGAACTGGAACCCGGCACCGAGGTTGAGATCATCGGCGGCGCCGGAAGCTGGTCGAACATCCGCTTTCAGGGCGGCACGCAGGGCTGGGTCTATACCCCGCTGCTGACATCGGCGCGGCCCTATGTGCGCCAGTGCTGGGGCAACGTCGTCAACCTTGGCGCGCGCAACACCTACAACGCCGCCACCGGCGCCGGGTTCCTGTCGGTGCGCAGCGAACCAAACGCCCGCACCGGCGAAAAGCTGACCGAGCTCTATGCCGGCGACCGCGTCAAGGTCCTGGCGCGGCGCAGCGGCTGGGCGCGGGTCTATTGCGTCTCGGGCGCGTGCGAGCGGCCCTATTTCGGCGACCCCGGCGCCAAGGGCTGGTCCTCGGAACTTTATCTGTCGATTTCCTGCTCCTGAGCATTGCACGGAAGGTCCTTGCCATGATCCGCTTTCTTCGCCCCCTTGCCCTGTCGCTGATCGTGGCGGGCAGCGCGGCCGCCGCAAATGACGCGATGCCCCTGCCCGCAGATGCCACCCCGGATGAGGCCGCGGCCTATGCCGTGCTCGACAAGCATTGCGCCCGCTGCCATCAGGACGGCGCGCTCAAGGATGGGCTGACCAAGGCGAAATCCGGCTTCGGCCATGTGCTCGACATCCGGCGACTGGCCGAAGACGCCAAGTTCGTGACCCAAGGCGAGGCGCGCGCGTCCAAGCTGCATACGGTGATCGGGCCCTACAGCTTTCCCTCGATGCCCGACGACTGCACCGAAGATGCCTGTTTCCCCGCGCCCGACGAAATCGCCACCATCGGCGCCTGGATCGACGGGCTGAAAGACGCTGCGCCGCCGCCGCGCAAGTTCCTGCCCCTGCCGGATCTGTTCGCGATGGCGCATCAGGATCTTCTGGCCCAGCCCACCAACCGCCGCGACCGCGTGCGCTATCTGTCGCTGCGCGTCCTGCACAACGACCAGAACGTGAGCCTTGCCAATCTCGATGGATACCGCGCCGCCACGGTCAAGCTGCTGAACGCGCTCAGCTGGAACCCGGTGCCGTATCAGCCGCAATGGGTCGACGAGGAACAGACCCTGATGCGGGTGTTCCTGCCTGATCTCGACTGGGACGCCGCGACATGGGAGCGGCTGGCAGAGGTCTATCCCTACGGCATGACCAGCCCGACCGATCCCAACTTGCGCCCGCTGCAATCGCTGGCGGGAACCGGCGTGCCAGTGCTGCGGGCCGACTGGTTCGCCGCTACCGCCCCGGTGTCGCCGCTGTATTACGACCTCCTCGGCCTGCCGGACACGGTTGCTGGGCTGGAGGCGAAACTGGGCCTGAACATGCTGCGCAACATCCGCGACGAACAGGTGGTGCGCGCGGGATTTCAGGATTCGGGCGTGTCGACGCACAACCGCCTGATCGAACGGCATCCGCTGGGCACCGGGTTCTTCTGGACCTCGTATGATTTCGCGGGTTCGCAGGGGCGTCAAAGCTTCTTCGAATACCCGCTTGGCCCGGTCGAGGCCTTTGGCGAAACCCACGCCTTCCTGCATGACGGCGGCGAGTCGATCTTCACGCTGCCGAACGGGTTTCACGCCTATTACCTCAACACTGCCGATGGCGTGCGGCTGGATGTCGGCCCCACCCAGATCGTGCGCGACGACGACTATACGGATGGCACCGGCGAGGTGGTGAATGGCATTTCCTGCATCTCCTGCCATTCCAAGGGCATCCGCCTGAACGAGGACCGGGTGCGCGATGTGGCGATGGCCGACCTGTCGCTGCCGCCCGACGTGCGCCAGACCATCGATGCGATCTATCCCGGTCAGGACGAGGTCGCGCGCTGGATGGAGCGTGACACCCAAGCCTTCCTTGGCACACTCGCCTCGGCGGGCCTTGACCCCGAGATCAAGGCCGGCGGGCTGGAGCCGGTGCGCGGGCTGTTCGTCTACCATGTCGATCTGTTCGTGAACTTCGCGCAGGCCGCGAACGAACTGGGCCTGACCGAAGACGAGTTGCGCGCCCGCGCGGGATTTGTCGGCGCGGAAATGGCCAGCCTTCTGCTGCGGCTCGACCAGTCACCGATTGCGCGCGACGAATGGACGGCCGTCTATCCCGCCATGCTGGAACGGGTGACGGATTATCGCCCGCTGCCGCACCGGGGACAGGGTTCGGCGGATCTCAGCTATTCGGTGGCGCAAGCGGTCGGTGCCGATTACCAGCCGCCCGCACAGGACGCCGGATACGATCCCGCCGCCCACAGCCTGCCGGTGTCCGGCCACCTGACCGTCTACACCGACAAGCCCACCTACAAGGTCGGTGAGGGCCTCAAGATCATCGTCGAGCCGCGGCAGGATTGTCGCCTGACGCTCATCAACATCGACGACCAGCGGCGGTCCTGCGTGCTATATCCGCACCCGGGCCTGCCGGATGTGCCGATCAAGGGCGGCACGCAATATGTGTTTCCGCCGCAAGGGTCGCTTCGGACTTCGGCGCCGGGGGTCGAGACGATCCTGGCCATCTGCAACGCCGCCGACGCGGCGATCGCGGACGTGCAGCGCGACACCAGCCGGGTGTCCTGCGACGCCTCTGCGCGCAGCGTGGACTATGACGCGATCACCTATGACAGCGTGGTGAACGAGGTGCTGGCGCTGGATTTGTCATCGGACGACAGGACGGCGGGCAACGGCACCACCTATCGCGCCTTGTCCTCGCAAAATCCCGATGTCGCCAAGGCGCAGGTGTCGGCCACCGTGACGGAGTATTGAGCCGATGCGCGCCATTGTCCTTGCTGCCCTGATCGCCCTGCCCGCCGCAGCGCAGGAGAGCGAGATATTCATTCCCGGACAGACCACAGCACCGGTGATCGATGCCGCCCCGGCCAACGCGCTGGCGAACTGCCTTGCCAATCCGTCCGCCGCGACCTGTACTGGCGCCGGGGCCGCGCCCGAGGGGCGCACCTTCGAGAACGCGGGCGGCGGATCGGACATAACCTTCGAGACGCTGATCCTCGATCTCAACGCCGACACCGTGACCGCCTCGCCCGCGCCGCCGCCGGAGACGCCCGACTACGCTGCACCTGTGTCGACGCGCGCCACGGTCGCCCTGCCCTCGGTCGCCATCACCATCGAGTTCGATTTCGACAGCGACCGCATCCGGTATGACCAGACGCCAAAGATCGCCAGCCTGATCGAGGCGTTCCGCGATCCGGCGCTGGCAAGCTACGCCTTCGCCGTGATCGGCCATACCGACGCGAGCGGATCAGACGCCTACAACTGCGATCTGTCGCGCCGCCGCGCGGCCAGCGTGACCGGCACGCTTCTGGCGAACTATGTCGAAGTGTCCCTCACGCCGGTCGGCTTCGGCGAGCATGTGCTGAAGAACACCTACGACCCGAACGCGCCCGAGAACCGCCGCGTCACGTTCCTGCGCCTGCCGGTCGATGCCTCGGCGGTGCTGGCGACCGCAGCATCGGTGTGCGGCGGATACTAAGGAGCGTCGGAAGATCCCCCTCACGAAGGCGTGAGTTTCGAGTCACATCGAAACACTCGGCGAGGTTTCGCCGTGCCTAACGCACAGCCTTGGAACCCTTGGGAGATCAAACCATGAAAAGAACGCTTGTTTCCGGCGCCACCGCCTTTGCCCTGTCCGCCGGCCTCGCCAATGCCGCCGCGCATGAGGCCGCAAACCCCATGGTGGGCGGCGCCGAGATGTTCGCGGACCGCAACATCATCGAGAACGCGGTGAATTCGCCGATCCACACGACGCTCGTCGCTGCCGTCCAGGCCGCGGGGCTGGTCGAGACGCTGCAGGGCGAAGGCCCGTTCACCGTTTTCGCGCCCACCGATGATGCGTTTGGCAAGCTGCCCGACGGCACCGTCGAAACCCTAGTGATGCCCGAGAACAAGGACATGCTGACCGAGATCCTGACCTGCCACGTCATCGGCGCGGCCGCGATGTCGGACGCCATTGGCGGCATGATCGCCGACGACAACGGCGCGCACCCGGTCGAGACGCTGGGCGGCTGCACACTGACCGCCCGCATGGACGGTGACATGATCACCCTGACCGACGAGCAAGGAAATGTGGCCACCGTGACCACCGCCGACGTCAAGCAGTCCAACGGCGTGATCCATGTGATCGACACGGTGATGCTGCCCGCTGCCGAAGAGGCGCCGATGGAAGAGGCCGCGATGGACAGCGACATGTCCGACGAAGAAATGGCGATGGTCGATGATGTGCCCCGTGTCGGCGGCGCCCCGATGTTCCCCTCGCGCACCATCGTCGAGAACGCCGTGAACTCGGCAGATCACACCACGCTGGTTGCTGCCGTGCAGGCGGCGGGCCTGGTTGACGTGCTGTCCAGCGAAGGCCCCTTCACCGTCTTCGCGCCCGTGAACGCTGCATTTGACGCCCTGCCCGCAGGCACGGTCGAGACCCTGCTGCAGCCCGAGAACAAGGACACGCTCACCAAGGTGCTGACCGCGCATGTCGTCGCGGGCACGCTGACGGCAGACGAAATCCGCCGCCAGGAACGCGCCTCGCGCGATGGGTTCTACCACCTGACCACCATTTCGGGTGACGCGCTCTCCGCCCGCGTGGTGAGCAGCGGCAACATCTACATCTACGACGAAAGCGGAAACGCCTACGTCCTGACGCAGACAGACGTGATGCAGTCGAACGGCGTAATCCACGTCATCGAAGGCGTGCTTCTGCCGAAGTAAGCACTGGCCTCTGGTCAAAGCATTGGACCCCTCCGGCAGAGGCCGGAGGGGTCTTTTTGTTGCGGCAGAGAAGCGGATAGAAAAACTCAAGCGCGTGGCGCCAAGCTGAGCGCTGAAGCGCAGTAGTACGTAAGAATGGCCGCAAGGGCACTACCTGCACAAGCAGGCATGATGTTCATGTTCTGCCCCTGAGAACTGGTCTCTGCCGGGACATTCGGCAATCGCCTCGGCACATGCGCCTTCGAGGCTACCGCTCTGATCCAAAACCGAAAAACGCAAGACATCATCCTGAATCGCAAGAAAAAGGCACCCATCTCTGGGTGCCTTTCTTCGTCAATGGTCAGTCGTTCAGCTGGTCAGCCCAGTTTGGCGTCCATCGTAATCTCGGCTGTCAGCAGCTTGGAGATCGGGCAGCCTTCCTTGGCTGCGGTCGCCGCTTTCTGGAACGTCTCGTCGTCTGCGCCCGGGATCTTCGCGGTCACGTCGAGGTGCACCTTGGTCACGGCGAAGCCGCCGTCCTTCTGCTCCAGCTCGACGGTCGCCGTTGTCGCGATTTCCTCGGCGGTCAGGTCGTGCTGGCCAAGGATCATCGACAGCGCCATCGAATAGCATCCCGCGTGCGCCGCGCCGATCAGTTCCTCGGGGTTGGTGCCGGGGGCGTCTTCGAACCGGGTGTTGAAGCCGTATTTCTGGTCCTTCAGCACGCCCGACTGGGTGCTTACAGTGCCGGCGCCGGTCTTCAGATCGCCGGTCCAGATGGCAGAGCCCTTGCGTTTCATGTCGTCTCCTCAAAGATGCTTCAGACTTACGGACCAGATAGTCTGGAATTGCCGATGGCAACCATCAGGTTGCGAAAGTGGTGGCAATGCCCCGGTCCAGCATTGCGTCGAGCGTCTTAGGATCGCATCCGGATTTTCGGCGCGCGATCAGGCCCAGCACCAAGGTAAGCGCGAAGGAGGCCGAGGCCGCCGGGTCGAGCGCCCCGATGGCCCTGTAGCACCGTTCGAACTGGTCCTCGATCAGGCGGAAATGTTCCGTGACGATCCCATCGACAACGGGATCCACGGGCGCGAGTTCCATGTTGCAGTTGGCCAGAAAGCATCCGCGCCGCCCGCCTTCGGGGTCGACGGCCTTGCGTGCCATGTCATGAACCGCGGTCGCGGGATCGGGCGCGGCCCTGCGCGTGGCCTCCAGGCCCCGGATAATCTGCGCCGCGTGAAGCCGCAGCACATGGTGCAACGCCCGCTGCTTGGAGCCGAAGAACGAATAAAAGCTGGACCGCGACAGCCCCGCCTTGGCGATCAGGCTGTCGAGGGTCGTGGCGAAATACCCGTTCTCCCAGAATACGGCCGTGACGTCGCGTATCGCCTGTTCGGCGCTGTATTCTCGTGGCCGGCCGGGCCGGACGATCTGGGGGAGTGTTTCATTCATGTGAGGGAAGCGTCCTCAGGGAATGCTAGTGCAGCTTCACGTCCGGGGGCCAAGGGACGGGCGCGGCTGTGCCGGTCAGCTGCTGTCCTTGTTCACGAGCCCATACTTGCGAAGCTTCACATAGAGCGACTGGCGCGAAAGTCCCAGCATCTCGGCGGCCGCGACGCGGTTGTTCCGCGTGAGTTCCACGGCGGTCTCGATGCACATCTTCTCGACCACGTCGGTGGTCTCGGCGACGATGTCCTTGAGGCTGGCGCTGCCGACCAGCTCCATGACCGACTTCATGCCTTCGGCGTTAGCGGTCATGCCGGGACGGCGCAGCGCATCGACGCGGCTGGCATCGCGCATCACGAAGGCAAAGCACGGGCTGGCCCGGTCATTCAGGTAGGTCGCCGAAATCTCGACGGAGACCTGAGCGCCGTATTCGCCCGACAGCTTGGTCGCATAGAGCCGCATCTGGCCGGACCGCGACGCGTTGTCGGTCAGGACCTTCAGATCGACGGCGCCGCGCGCGAGGTAATCGGACAGCGATTTGCCCTTGGCGTTCGACAGATGCGCGACATCGGCGAGGTTGAGGAAGGATTCGTTGGCCGACAGGATGATCCCCGAGCGGTCGGTAAACACCATGCCGTCCGCGCCGTCCTGGAACAGCGATCCAAGGTTCTCGGCCAATTGGTCGGACACGCCCTCGGTGCCGTCGGCAGTCTCGATCCGGCACAGCAGCAAGCGCTCTCCGGCGGCGCGGAACACGCTGGGCGTGACCAGCAGCTTCTTGCGGGACCGTCGCGCGGTCAGATCGATCGGCTGATCCGAATCGGCGATGGCGGCGCTGGTCAGGTTTTCGAGGAACTCGCCCCGTTTGCGGCCTTCGAATTCCTGCGCAAAGGCGGCGCCCAGAAGATCATCGCGGCTGCCACCGATCTGCAGCGCCGCGGCCGCGTTCAGATCCGCGATGCGGCCCGAGGCGATGTTGACAAAGACCATGGCATCGCGTGTCGCTTCCATCAGGACGCGGTAGCGGGTGTCGAATTCGCGCTTGGCCTCGTAGTCGCGCTCCAGCGCCATCTGCGCCTTGACCAGCTGTTGCTGCATCTCGGCGATGGGGCGCAGGTCGCGGCCAAGCATCAAGAGCGCGCCGTCAGGCCCGATGGAGTGGAACGAATAGCGCACCGGGAATTCCCAAGTGTAGCTGTCCGAATGGTTCAGCTCGATCGGGCGACCTACGAATTCCCCGCCCGAGATAGCCCCGAGCCGGGATTCAAGCTTGGGCACCGATTCCACCGTCAGGACATCGCGGATATCGCGGCCTTCCCAATGGTCGAGCCGACCGTAACTAGCATGTGCGGGATTGATGAGAACCGACAGGATCTTGCCGACATCCGAGATCACGATGGCCACATCGGATGCGGTCGCGATGATGTCGCCCAGAAGATCGGGAGCAATCAGGGGAAGGGAACCGCTGGACCAGTATCTGGATCCGCGCGTCGTCATGCCCTCACCCGGTGGGCCCTGAATTGTGGTGCTGTCATCTGTCAGCGCCTCTCGGTACGACCGGAGCCGTGTTGGGAAGCCATCAGACCGCAAAGGCGCAGAGCCTCGTCAAGATCGTTCGTCGCATGATCAACACCGGTGCGGTTCTTCAGCTCGGCCTCACTTATATGGGTAAGGGACGCGCCGCCCGCAACCAGTGGCACGCCATAACCCAACGACATCCGCAACTTTATGACCAGCTGCGCCACGACATCAAGCTTTTCGCCCTGCGGAACGGTGACAAATGCCGCATCGTAGTTCGCTGATTCGGCGATATCCATCATCGCCCCGTCGCTCTGGCCGATGCACAGGCGCACCGACACACCGGCGCGGCGCAGGCGTCCCACCACGGCGACGGCGCCAAGTGTATGGTATTCATCCTGCGGCACCACAACGAGAGCGGACACCGCGCAGCCGGACTTAACCGACTGCTTCTCGCCCAGCTTTTCGTTCACGTCGCGCAACATCGCCTGAAGCCTCGAGGTACCGATGGTGACATCTGCGAAACTGGTGGTGTCCACACACCATTCATCGCCAAGAAGTCGTGCGGCGGCAGGCACATAGACATCGACGATGGCCTCGTCCGGCACCCGCGCCTTGCGCAGCAGCGCCAGCGCGAAATCCTGCTGTTCAGGCCCCGGACCCCGGATCGCATCGCAGAAGCTGGCAAGAAGATCACTGTCGACCGCCTGCGGCCCGCGCCCTGTTCGGGACACCAGAACATCCAGAACCCGGAAGGCGAGCGACTCGACAGGCTGTCTAATTGGCGCTGTCTGACGCGGCTTTGCAAAGTGCTTGCCGTCAGTCATGGCGAATTCCTCGGGCTGCAGTCTTTGGACCAGATCAAGCCAGGGCGACCAGACCTCCGCAGCGTGAAAGAAGTGTCGGTCAGAGCCCGTGCAATGTCAAAGAGAATTGACAGAGGGCCGCCCGGCCCGGGCAAGCCTTCCCGCCACAGCCTGCAAATCGCCAGCTTTTATTGGCCCGGTTGCGGAAACATCAGGCAGCGCGCCCCGCCGGACGCGCGATTCCGCACGACAATCAAAGTGTAAGTTTGAATTGACACTTTGTCAGGCCGGGGCTTACGCTCAGGTTGACAGTAGGAGGGAGTCGCAGCATGGCCAACCGCCCCGAACACGGAACCGCGGGCGTCCGGCTTTACACAGAGGCCGAGCGCGCACGGCGCGACGCGACCGTCTGGACGCTGGTTCAGGGTGTTCTGGCGCCGCTTCAGTTCCTTGCCTTCGCGGTCTCTCTGGTCTTCGTGCTGCGCTATCTCTGGACCGGCGAGGGGTACGGCGCCGCAACCGTGTCGATCCTCGTCAAGACCGGCTTTCTCTACGCGATCATGGTCACCGGCTCGATCTGGGAAAAAGTCGTGTTCGGCCAGTGGCTGTTCGCGCCCGCGTTCTTCTGGGAGGACGTGTTCAGCTTTGTCGTGATCGCGCTGCACACCGCTTACCTCTGGGCCTTGCTGACCGGGGCGATGGCGCCCGCAGGCCTTATGGTCCTCGCCCTTGCTGCCTATGCCGCCTATGTCGTCAACGCCGGGCAATTCCTGTGGAAGCTGCGCATGGCGCGGCTTCAGGGCGAGGTGGCGGCATGACCGATCAGACCCCCCTGCCCCCCGCACGCGGCTGCCGCGACACGCCCGTTCTCAAGGAACGTGGCCAGCGCGAAGTGTTCTGCGGGCTGACCGGCATCGTCTGGCTGCACCGCAAGATGCAGGACTCGTTCTTCCTGGTCGTTGGCTCGCGCACCTGCGCGCATCTTCTGCAATCGGCTGCTGGCGTGATGATCTTCGCCGAGCCGCGTTTCGGCACCGCGATCCTCGAGGAAAAAGACCTCGCCGGGATGGCCGATGCCCATGACGAGCTGGACCGCGAAGTTGCGCGCCTGCTGTCACGCCGGCCTGACATCAAGCGTCTGTTCCTCGTCGGCTCCTGCCCGTCAGAGGTAATCAAGATTGACCTGTCGCGCGCGGCCGAACGCCTAACCAAGCTGCACGCCCCGCATGTCCGGGTGCTGAACTACTCCGGCTCCGGCATCGAGACGACCTTCACCCAGGGCGAAGACGCCTGCCTTGCCTCGATGGTGCCGGACCTGCCGGAAACCGACGCGCGCGAATTGATGATGGTCGGCGCGCTGCCCGACGTGGTCGAGGATCAGGCGCTGGCGCTTCTGGCGGACATGGGCATCGGCCCGGTGCGCGTGCTGCCCGCCCGCCGCGCCGAGGGCACTCCCGCCGTCGGCCCGAACACCGTCTTTGCGCTGACCCAACCATTCCTTGGCGACACCCATGCCGCCCTGATCCGCCGCGGCGCCACACCCATCGACGCTCCGATGCCCTTTGGCGACGAAGGCACCACCGCTTGGCTCGCCGCCATCGCCCGCGAATTCGGCGTGGATCAGGAAACCTTCGAACGTGTTACCGCTGCCCCCCGCGCCCGCGCGCGCAAGGCGATCGCAGCGCAATCGGCCGCGTTGAACGGCCGCTCGGTGTTCTTCTTCCCGGACAGTCAGCTTGAGGTGCCCCTCGCGCGGTTCCTGACCCGCGAATGCGGCATGACCGCCATCGAGGTCGGCAGCCCCTTCATCCACGGCCAGATCGCCGCGCCCGACCTTGATCTCATGGCCGAAGGCCCGCGCCTGTCCGAAGGCCAGGATGTCGACAAGCAACTCGACCGTTGCCGCGACGCGCGCCCCGACCTCACGGTCTGCGGCCTTGGCCTCGCCAACCCGCTCGAGGCCGAGGGCCTGACGACCAAGTGGGCCATCGAGCTCGTCTTCACCCCGGTACATTTCTACGAACAGGCGGGCGATCTCGCCGGTCTCTTCGCGCGGCCCCTGCGCCGCAAGGATGTGCTCAGGCTGGAGGCCGCAGAGTAACCGATGAAGCTGACCGTCTGGACATACGAAGGCCCGCCCCACGTCGGCGCGATGCGCGTCGCCACCGGGATGACCGGGCTGCACTATGTGCTGCACGCGCCGCAGGGCGACACCTATGCCGACCTGCTGTTCACCATGATCGAGCGGCGCAATCACCGCCCGCCGGTGACCTACACCACCTTTCAGGCCCGCGATCTTGGCTCTGACACCGCCAACCTGTTCAAGACCGCGCTGCAGGATGCCTATGACCGGTTTCAGCCGCAGGCGATCATCGTCGGCGCGTCCTGCACCGCCGAGCTGATCCAGGACGATCCCGGCGGCATGTCGGAAACCATGGGCCTGCCGATCCCGGTGATCCCGCTGGAATTGCCCAGCTACCAGCGCAAGGAAAACTTCGGCGCGGACGAGACGTTCTTCCAGATCGTGCGCACGCTGGCGCAGCCGATGGACCGGACCGAGGCGATCACCGCCAACCTGATCGGCCCCACGGCGCTTGGCTTTCGTCACCGCGACGACATCGAGGAACTGACACGGCTTCTGGCGGACATGGGCATCGGGGTGAACGTCGTCGCGCCGATGACGTCCTCCCCCGCCGACATCGCCCGGATGGGCGCCGCGCATTTCAACGTGCTGATGTATCCCGAGACGGCGGAAACCGCCGCGCGCTGGTGCGAAAAGAACCTTGGCCAGCCCTATACCAAGGTCGTGCCCATCGGCGTCGGCGCCACCCGCGACTTCATCGCCGAAGTGCAGGCGATCACCGGCGTCACGACCCGCCCGGACGAGAGCCGCCTGCGCCTGCCGTGGTGGTCTTCGTCGGTCGATTCGACCTACCTCACCGGCAAGCGCGTGTTCATCTTTGGCGACGGCACCCATGTCGCCGCCGCCGCGCGTATCGCACGCGACGAGATGGGCTTCGAGGTCACGGGCGTCGGCTGCTACAACCGCGAGATGGCGCGCCCGATCCGCGCCCTGGCGCGTGAGATGGGTGTCGAGGCGCTGATTTCCGACGATTACCTGGAGGTCGAGGAAACCATAGAGCGTCTCGCGCCCGAGATGATCCTCGGCACGCAGATGGAGCGCCATATCGGCAAGCGCCTCGGCATCCCCTGCGCGGTGATCTCGGCCCCGGTCCATGTTCAGGATTTCCCCGCCCGCTACAGCCCGCAGATGGGCTTTGAGGGTGCGAACGTCATCTTCGACACCTGGATACACCCGCTGGTCATGGGGCTGGAAGAGCACCTTCTGCACATGTTCCGGGAAGATTTCGAATTCCACGACGACGCGGGCGCCTCGCACCACGGCGGCAAGCACGTCGCGCGGGACGAGACCGGCGATATCCGCCCCGGCGCCGCGCCCGAGCCCGTCGGCACGGGCGACGAGGTTCAGGACCAGACCGGCGCCGACGTGGCCGTCTGGCTTGCCGAGGCCGAGCGCGAACTCAAGAAAATCCCCTTCTTCGTGCGCGGCAAGGCCAAGCGCAACACCGAAAGCTTCGCCGCGATGCGCGGCGTCACCGAGATCAGCGTCGAGACGCTTTATGAGGCGAAGGCCCATTATGCGCGATGACGTGATCAGACCGGCGCCCGCCTACAAGGTGGTGATCGTCACGCTGGACGCCCATTCCGCCGGGCCGGCCGAACGTGTGACCAGACGGCTGGGCGCCGAGTTCCCCGGCCTGACGGTCAAGGTCCACGCCGCCGCCGAATGGGCCGAAAACCCCTGCGCGCTGTCCGAGGCCAAGGCTGATGTCGCCACCGCCGATATCGTGTTGGCGAACCTTCTGTTCATCGAGGAACACGTCGCCGCCATCCTGCCCGAAATGAAGGCCCGCCGCGATCACTGCGACGCGATGATCGGGATCATCGCCGATCCGCAGATCGTCCAGCTGACCAAGATGGGCGATCTGGACATGTCCAAGCCCGCCACGGGCATCTCGAAGCTGATGAAAAAGCTGCGCGGATCGGCCAAGCCGTCCGCTGCGTCGGGCGAAAAGCAGATGACCATGCTGCGCCGCCTGCCGAAGATCCTGCGCTTTATCCCCGGCAAGGCGCAGAACCTGCGCGCCTGGTTCCTGACCATGCAATACTGGCTGGGCGGGTCCGACGAGAACGTCGAACAGATGGTCCGGTTCCTGCTGTCGCGCTACGCAACGCGCCGCGACTGGAAGGGCACCGCGTCGAAGGCGCCGGTCGAATATGCCGAGGTCGGTCTCTATCACCCCGACCTGCCCGATCGCATCACGACCTCGCTGGCCGATCTGCCCAAACCCAAGGCGCCTGTGGCGACGGTCGGCCTTCTGCTGATGCGCTCTTACGTGCTGTCCGGCGATTCCGCGCATTACGACGCGGTGATCCGCGCGTTCGAGGCGCGGGGCATCCGCGTGATCGCCGCCTTCTCGGGCGGGCTCGACGGGCGCCCGGCGATTGCCACCTACCTCAAGGGCAGGGTCGATGCGATGGTCTCGCTCACCGGCTTCTCCTTGATCGGCGGCCCGGCCTACAACGACAGCGACGCCGCGGTCGAGGTGCTGGCCGATCTCGATATTCCCTACATCGCCGCGCACCCGATGGAGTTCCAGACGCTTGGCCAATGGGCCGCGTCGGGTCATGGGCTTGGCCCGGTCGAGACGACGATGCTCGTGGCCCTGCCCGAAATCGACGGCGCGACGAACCCCACCGTCTTTGCCGGACGCCACGGCGCGGGCGGTTGCCAGGGCTGTTCGCACATGTGCCGGGGCGGCGAAGGCAAGGCGATGGCGCCCTGCCATGAACGCATTACCTCGCTTGCCGAGAAAACCCTGCGGCTGGCCACGCTGCGCCGCAAGCAGAACGCCGAAAAAACCGTTGCGGTCGTGCTGTTCGGCTTTCCGCCGAACGCGGGCGCCGTCGGCACCGCCGCTTATCTTTCGGTGTTCGAGAGCCTGTTCAACACGCTGAACCGGATGAAGGCCGAGGGCTACGACGTCAATCCGCCCGCCACCGTGGACGCGCTGCGCGACCAGATCCTGAACGGCAACGCCGCACAGTTCGGGCAAGAGGCGAACGTCGCCGCCCATGTCAGCGCCGACGATATCGTGCGCGGCACCCCGCCGCTGAAAGCAATCGAAGCGGTCTGGGGCCCCGCCCCCGGCAAGATCCAGTCGGACGGGCGCGGGGTCTTCGTGCTGGGTCGCCAGTTCGGCAAGGTGTTCGTGGGCGTGCAGCCGGGCTTTGGCTACGAGGGCGATCCCATGCGCCTGCTGTTCGAGCGCGGCTTTGCCCCGACCCATGCCTTCGCCACCTTCTATCTGTGGATGCGCAACACGCTGAAAGCCGACGTTGTCCTGCACTTCGGTATGCACGGCGCGCTGGAATTCATGCCGGGCAAGCAGGCGGGCCTTGGCGCGTCCGACTGGCCCGACCGGCTGATCGGCGAGATGCCGAACGTCTATCTTTATGCCTCCAACAACCCGTCCGAGGCGTCGCTGGCCAAGCGCCGCTCGAACGCGGTGACGGTGACGCATCTGACCCCGCCGCTGGCGCAATCGGGGCTCTACAAGGGCCTTCTGGAGCTGAAGGATTCGCTGACCCGCTGGCGCGGGCTGGCCCCGGACGCGCATGAGCGCACCGAGCTGGCCGCGCTGATCCGCACCCAGGCCGAGGCGGTCGACATCGCCGAGACCGACCCCGACCGGCTGTGGCTGACCCTGCTGGAAACCGAGGATGCGCTGATCCCCGATGGCCTGCACATCGTCGGACGCGCCAAGACCGAGGCCGAGATCGCCGCCTATCTCGACGTGATGGCGGACCAGTCGGACGATATCCGCGACAAGGCTGCCGCGCTGCTGGCGCTCGATTCCGAACTCGACGGGCTGATGAAAGGCCTGTCCGGGCAGTTCATCCGCCCCGCGCCGGGCGGCGATCTGATCCGGTCCACCGACGTTCTGCCCACGGGGCGCAATATCCATGCCTTCGATCCGTTCCGGATGCCCACAGCCTTTGCGCTGGCGGACGGGGCCAGGCAGGCGGCGCTTCTTCTCAAGACCCACAACGCGATGCCGCGCACCGTGGCGCTGGTGCTGTGGGGATCCGACAACATCAAGTCCGACGGCGGGCCGATGGCGCAGGCGTTGGCGCTGATGGGCGCGGTGCCGCGATTCGACAGCTTTGGCCGCCTGTCGGGTGCCGACCTGATCCCGCTGGAGCAACTGGGGCGTCCGCGCATCGACGTGGTGATGACCCTGTCCGGCATCTTCCGCGATCTTCTGCCGCTGCAGACCCGGATGCTGGCCGAAGCCGCCTGGAAAGCCGCGACCGCAGACGAGCCGCTGGAACAGAACTTCATCCGCGCCCATACCCTCGCCTATGCCGAGGACATGGGCTGCGACTTGGAAACCGCCGCCCTGCGCGTGTTCTCGAACGCGGAAGGCGTCTATGGATCGAATGTCAACGCGCTGGTCGACTCGTCGACTTTCGCCGACGAGGACGAGTTGGCGGACGCCTACGAGGCGCGCAAGTCCTTTGCCTATTCGCGCCACGGCAAGTCCGCCAAGAACCCGGCTTTGCTGCAAAAGGCCCTGAAAGACGTCGATATCGCCTACCAGAACCTCGAGTCGGTCGAATTGGGCGTCACCACGGTCGATCACTACTTCGACACGCTCGGCGGCATTTCCCGCGCGGTGAAGCGTGCCAAGGGGACGGCTGCGCCCGTCTACATCGGCGACCAGACCCGCGGCACCGGCAAGGTCCGCACGCTGCAAGCGCAGATCGCGCTGGAAACCCGCTCGCGCCAGCTGAACCCCAAGTGGTTCGAAGGCATGCTCAAGCACGGCCACGAGGGCGTGCGCCAGATCGAGGCGAGCGTCACCAACACGATGGGCTGGTCCGCGACCACCGGCGAGGTGGAGCCTTGGGTCTACCAGCGCCTGTCCGAGACCTTCGTGCTGGACGAGGCGATGCGCAGGCGGCTGGCGGAGCTGAACCCGAAGGCGTCGGCGCGCATGGCGAACCGGCTGATCGAAGCGTCCGAACGCGCCTACTGGAAGCCCGACGCGGCGACGCTGGCGGCTCTGATGGGCGCGGCGGACGAGTTGGAAGACCGGGTGGAAGGGATCGCGGCGGAATGACCGTGACCTTCGCATATGTGTCGCGCCTGCGGCGCGATCCGGCGGGGGCTCTGCCCCCGCACCCCCGGAGTATTTTGAAGACCAAAGATGAGGGGAACACGCTTCCCCAGAAAGGCACTCCATGAGCCCTCTCGACGCGAAATCCCCGCCCGCCGCCCGCGCCAACCAGCGCGAGCAGGACGGACTGCGCGCCAAGGGACTTGGCGCCCCGCCGCTTTTGCGGGGCCAGGACGGCGAAGGATCGCTGCAGGTTCACCAGGACGATTCGATGAAGATCGAGGGCGCCAAGGTGTTTGCGGTCTACGGCAAGGGCGGCATCGGCAAGTCGACGACCTCGTCCAACCTGTCGGCGGCGTTTTCCAAGCTGGGGCGGCGCGTGCTGCAGATCGGCTGTGATCCCAAGCACGATTCGACCTTCACGCTGACCGGATCGCTGGTGCCGACGGTGATCGACATCCTCAAGGACGTCGATTTCCACGCCGAGGAACTGCGCCCCGAGGATTTCATGTTCGAGGGCTATAACGGCGTGATGTGCATCGAGGCGGGCGGGCCGCCCGCAGGCACAGGCTGTGGCGGCTATGTCGTCGGCCAGACGGTGAAGCTGCTGAAACAGCACCACATGCTGGACGACACCGACGTGGTGATCTTTGACGTGCTGGGCGACGTGGTGTGCGGCGGCTTTGCCGCCCCGCTGCAGCATGCCGACCGCGCGGTGATCGTCACCGCCAACGATTTCGACAGCATATACGCGATGAACCGGATCATCGCCGCCGTGCAGGCGAAATCGAAGAACTACAACGTGCGGCTTGCGGGCTGCGTCGCCAACCGGTCCAAGGCCACCGACGAGGTCGACCGCTACTGCGACGTCGTGGGGTTCAACCGCATTGCGCACATGCCCGATCTGGACGCGATCCGCCGGTCGCGGCTGAAGAAGAAGACGCTGTTCGAGATGCCGGACGACGAGGATATCGTCGCCTGCCGCGCCGAATACATGCGCCTTGCCGAAACGCTGTGGAACGGGACCGAGGGGCTGGCGCCCGACCCCCTGCCCGACCGCGAGATCTTTGAGCTTCTGGGATTCGATTGATGAGCGATCTGTCTTCTCAGCGTATCGATGCGGGCGGCGCGCAGGACAAGGTCCGGGGCGGGATCGCGGCCTATGCCGCGACGCGCGACCGGGTGGAGGCGTATTTCGACCGCACCGCCACCCAGACCTGGGAGCGTCTGACCTCGGACGCGCCGGTGTCGCGCATTCGCCAGACGGTGCGCGAGGGGCGTGACGCGATGCGGGCGCTGATGCTGTCGCGGCTGCCCGAGGACATGCGCGGCGCGCGGGTTCTCGATGCGGGCTGCGGGCCGGGCGTCGCCACGGCGGCGCTGGCCGCGCGGGGTGCGCAGGTGGTGGCCGCCGACATCTCGCCGCAGCTTGTCGGCATCGCGCGCCAGCGGCTTGCGCCGAAGCATGAAGGCCTGGTGCAGTTCCATGTCGGCGACATGACCGACGCAAGCCTGGGCCGGTTCGACTTTGTCTTCGCCATGGACAGCCTGATCTACTACGACCGCACCGCGATCGACCGCGTGCTGGGCGATTTCGGCGCACGGTCTGGCGGGGTGGTGTTCACTGTCGCGCCGAAAACGCCGTTCCTGATGGCGTTCTGGGGCATGGGGCAACTGTTCCCCCGCGCCGACCGCTCGCCGACGATGCAGCCCCACGCGGCAAAGCGCCTTGCGCGCGATCTGCCGGGCGATCTGCGCCGGATCGGGCGGGTCAGCCGCGGCTTCTATATCTCGGAATGCCTGGAGTATCGCCCGTGATCGTCTCGAAGGGTCATATCAAGGCGCTGTCGGCACGGATGCTGCCCTTTGCCGATGCGGTGTCGGACGGGTTGCCGCTTGGCCAGTTGTTGCGGCTGTCGCTGTTCCAGGTGTCGGTCGGCATGGCGTCGGTGCTGCTTTTGGGCACGCTCAACCGTGTGATGATCGTGGAACTGGGTGTCGGCGCGATGATCGTCGCGGTGATGATCGCCCTGCCGGTGCTGGTGGCGCCGTTCCGCGCGCTGCTGGGGTTCCGGTCGGACACGCACCGCTCTGCCATCGGGTGGAAGCGGGTGCCTTACCTGTGGTTCGGCTCTCTCTGGCAGATGGGCGGTCTGGCGATCATGCCCTTCGCGCTGCTCGTCCTTGGCGGCGACACGGTGCACGATGTGCCCTTCGCGGGCGAGGTGCTGGCGGCGCTGGCGTTCCTGTTGACCGGGCTTGGCATGCACATGACGCAGACCGCCGGTCTTGCCCTCGCCTCTGACCGGGCGACGGACGAGACGCGGCCGCGCGTCGTCGCGCTGCTGTATGTCATGTTCCTGCTGGGCATGGGCGTGTCCGCGCTGGTCGTCGGCTGGCTGCTGCGGGATTTCACCCCGCTGACGCTGATCCGCGTCGTGCAGGGGGCTGCGGTCGTCACGATCCTTCTGAACATCATCGCCCTGTGGAAGCAGGAGCAGGTGCGCCCGATGACCCGCGCAGAGCGCGAGGCGCCGCGTCCGAAGTTTTCCGACGCGTGGGCAGATCTGGCGCGGGGCGGCGATGCCGGGCGCCTCTTGGCCGTCGTGGTGCTGGGCACCATCGGTTTCCAGATGCAGGACGTGCTTCTTGAACCCTACGGCGGCGAGATCCTGGGGCTTTCGGTGTCCTCGACCACGCTTCTGACGGCGATGTGGGCGACGGGCGCGCTGGCGGGGTTCGCGCTGGCCGCGCGCTGGCTGATGCGGGGCCACAACACCATGCGGATGGGCGCCAAGGGCATCCTGTTCGGGATTGTCGCCTTCTCGGCGGTCGTATTCTCGGCGCCGATGTCATCGCCAGTGCTGTTCTACGCGGGCGCCTTCGGCATCGGGCTGGGCGGCGGGTTGTTCGCGGTCTCGACGCTGACGGCGGCGATGACGCTGCCGGTCAGCGGGATCGCGGGGCGCGGGCTGGCGCTTGGTGCGTGGGGCGCGGCGCAGGCGACGGCTGCCGGGATTGCCACCGCGATGGGCGGGACGATCCGCGACGTGGTCGATCACGCTGCGATGCAAGGACACCTGGGCGAGGCGCTGGCGACCGCTTCGTTCGGCTATTCAGTCGTCTATCATCTTGAGATCGCATTCCTTTTCGCGACGCTCATCGTCCTGGGCCCGCTGGTGCGGATCACCCTGAACCAACAACCAACTGGCACGGGGGCGGGGCGTATCGGTCTTGCCGACTTCCCGACCTGATTTCGGAGGAACTGACATGGTTGGAGTAACCTTCTTCGGCAACGTCGATCTGGCGCTGCTTGCGATCTGGGCCTTCTGGCTCTTCTTTGCGCTGCTGATCTACTACCTGCAGACCGAGAACATGCGCGAGGGCTTTCCCCTCGAGGACGAGAACGGCGCGGCGTCGGCCAATCAGGGCCTGTTCCCGCTGCCCAAGGACAAGACCTTCAAGCTGCGCGACGGGCGCGGCGAGTTGACCGTTCCGTCGGGCCAGCGCGGCGACCGCACCGATCTGGCGCTTGCGCGCACCTCGGCGTCCGAGGGCTTTCCGCACATGCCGACGGGCAACCCGATGGCCGATGGCGTCGGCCCGGCCTCCTGGGCCAACCGCCGCGACATCCCCGAGCTTGACGGGCATGGCCATGTCAAGATCGTGCCGCTGTCCACCCGCGACGACGTGGTCGTCACCGCCGGTTACGATCCGCGCGGCCTGCCGGTACTAGGCGGCGACGACAACATCGCCGGGACGGTTTCGGACATGTGGTACGACGTGCCGGAAAGCATGATCCGCTATCTCGAGATCGAGCTGAAGGACGGCAGCGGCAAACGCCTCGTTCCGATCCAGATGGCCAAGATCAAGTCCAAGTTCGTGATCGTGCGCTCGCTGACCTCGACCGCGTTTGGCGGCGTTCCGACGACGAAGTCGCCGGCAGAGGTGACGCTGCTCGAGGAAGACAAGATCTGTGCCTACTACTGCGGCGGCACGATGTACGATGTGAACGGATCGAAGGGCTTTTAAGCCCTTCGACGACCACCAGGCACCGGGGAGGACCTGCCATGAGCCATGATGATTTCGCCGTTGAACCGATCCCGGGCCTGCCCGGTGTGCCGCCACGCGGCGAAGCGGTCTTGTGGCAGGGCCGCCCCGACACCTGGGCTTTGGCGCGCGAATCGATGCTGCTGTACTGGGTGGCGGGATACTTCGTCCTGCTCTGCATCTGGCGGGTAACGACAGCGATGCTGTCGGTTCCCACTGGACAGGCGCTGTTGTCAGCGGTGCCGCTGATCGCGCTTGGCCTTCTGGCTTGCGGGATCATCTATGGCATCGCGTGGATCCAGGCACGCGGCACCGTCTACACGATAACCACGGCGCGGGTGGCAGTGCGCGGCGGCGCGGCGTTGACCGTGACCTTCAACCTGCCCTTTGCGCAGATCGAAGGCGCCTCGCTCGATCTCAAGCCTTCGGGCACCGGCACCATCGCGCTTGGCCTCAAGGGCGACAACAAGATCAGCTATCTGGTCGCCTGGCCGCATGTGCGGCCGTGGCGGATGAAAAAGACCGAGCCTGCGCTGCGCTGCATCCCAGAGGCCGCCCGCGTCGCCGACATCCTGCGCGATGCCGCCGAGACGCGCATCAGCCAGCCGGCCGTGTCGATGACCGGCCCCGCCGCGCGCAGCGCCGTGCCTGCCGAATAGGACCTAAGCGATGACCGACAACACAAACACCGCCTTGCCCGACGCCATCGGCTACAAGTCGAACCGTGACCGCGAGATGATCCCGCGTAACCTGCTGCGGGGCATGTTCGCGCTGGCGATGACGTCACTCGCGCTTGTCACCTTCGCTGTGCTGACCGACCGCGACCCCGTCGGCCAGCCAAAACCGGCCGAGGTGACGGAGAGCCGCACGGTCACGCTGGAGGGCGGCGGATCGAAGGCGGTCACCGTCTATGACGAGACCGGCGCGGTGCTTGCCGACCTGGCACACGGAGGCTTCATCACCGTCATCCAGAACGGCATGTCGCGCGAGCGCATGAAACAGAACGTCGCGGGCAACCCGCCCGTCGAGCTGATCCGCTATGCCAACGGACGGCTGACGATCCACGACCCGTCAACGAACTGGTCCGTGGAACTTGGGAATTTCGGAGGGGACAACAAGGCCGCATTCGAACGGCTGATGTCCCGCTAAGTAGCCACTGGAAAGGAACCGACATGGGAGTGTTTACCCGATCAACCGAAACGGCGCCCTGCACCGTCGAGGTCGTTCACAAGTTCGAAGAGCTCAGCGCGCATGTGCGGCTGAACAACGGGGCGGTCATTCACCCCGGTGACACGGTCAAGGTCCACGGCGCGCCGGTGCTGGCGCAATGGGGCGAACATATCGAAGAAGATCGGATCGCGACGATCACTCGGGCCAGCGCAGTGGAACGCCTGTGGACCCGGATGACCGGCGATTTCGAATTCATGGAACTCTGCGAGTTCTCGTTCTCCGAGGAGGCGACGCTATGAACGTCCAGACCAACGCGACGCACACCGCCGACGCCACCACCGTGGAAGAGGGTCTTGCCCTGCAGCAGGAGCAGGCAAAGTTCGACAGCAAGTCGGCGACCGACCTTGCGATGCAGAACACCATCCTGACGCCGCGCTTCTACACCACCGATTTCGAAGAGCTGGACGCCGTCGACGTGACCCCCGTGCGCGCCGACTGGGACAAGCTGATGGACCAGATGCGCAGCGACCCCAACAAGGGCCACTTCCGCAAGACCGAGGACTGGGATCATGTCGACTGGGACGGGATGGAGCCGGAGCTGAAGAAGGAAGTGCTCGACTTCCTGATCTCGTCCTGCACCGCCGAATTCTCGGGCTGCGTGCTTTACAAGGAGATGAAGCGCCGCGGGTCCAACAAGGACATCAAGGAGCTGTTCAGCTACATGTCGCGCGACGAGGCGCGGCACGCGGGCTTCATCAACGATGCGCTGCGCGAGGCAGGCGTCGCGGTGAACCTTGGCTTCCTGACGCGGGAGAAGAAATACACCTACTTCCGGCCCAAGTTCATCTACTACGCGACCTACCTGTCGGAAAAGATCGGCTACGCCCGCTATATCACGATCTACCGCCACCTCGAGGCACACCCCGAGCACCGGTTCCACCCGATCTTCAAGTGGTTCCGTGAATGGTGCAACGACGAGTTCAGCCATGGCGAGGCCTTTGCCCTGCTGATGCGGACCGACCCCAAGCTGACGACAAGCTGGTCGAACAAGCTGTGGATCAAGTTCTTCCTCACCGCCGTCTATTCGACGATGTGGGTCCGCGACCATGCGCGGGTGGCATTCCATGACGCGCTTGGCGTCGACATCGACTGGTATGACCAGCAGGTGTTCGAGAAGACGTCCGAAATCTCGAAGCAGGTGTTCCCGATGGTGCTTGACATCGACCATCCGCGCTGGATGCCGAACCTGCGCAAGCTGGAGACCGCGTTCAACGACATGGACGCGGCGAAGAAGCGCGGCGGCCTCGGCGGGCTTTTCGGGCGTGCCTCGGCCGGGCTTCGGGCGGGGCTGTGCTTTGTCTCGCTCTACACGATCCCGGCGATCCCGAACGAGGTGCCCGCCGACGTGCGCCTGGAGCCGGCGTATTGACCGGGATCGAGCGGTTTCGCGCGGCTGACGCCGCGCGACCGGCTGGGGGGCTTTGCCCCCCAGACCCCCCAGAGGTATTTGGAGACCAAAGATGGGGGGCGCCGTGCTGAGTTCCCCGTGGATCGCTGGCGTTCTGGCGCTGTTCATCTGGTGGTTTTCCACCGGGATCATCCTTGTCGCGGTTAAATCCGCCGACCGGGCGGGACGCGACGGGCATGTGCTCTCGGGGCTGTTGGCCCTGCCGGTGCTGATCTGCGGCGTCTGGGGCGTGATGCAGACGACCGGGCGCAGCGATCCGCTGGCGGTCTACCTTGCCTTCGGCTCGGCGCTGGCGATCTGGGGCTGGATCGAGCTGGCGTTCCTGGCCGGGCTGGTGACGGGACCGAACCGGGCGCCCTGCCCGCCGTTCGTGCCCGAGTGGGAGAGGTTCCTGCGCGCCTGGGGCACCATCGCCTATCACGAGATGCTGCTGGTCATCGCCTTCGTCTGGCTGGCCTGGGTCACCCGCGACGCGGTGAACCCGTTTGCCTTCTGGACCTTCGGCGTGCTGTTCGCCGCCCGCATCTCGGCCAAGCTGAACCTGTTTTTCGGCGTGCCCAAGATCAACACCGAGTTCCTGCCGCGCCCGCTGGCGCATCTGCCGAGCCATTTCCGCCGGGGCCGGCAAAGCTGGCTGTTCCCGGTGTCGATCACCCTTCTGAGCTTCGCGACGGCCTGCTGGCTGGAGCGTCTGTATTCCGCTGAGACCGCGATGGCGGTCGTCGGCTTTGCCCTGCTTTCGGCACTGACCGCCCTTGCCCTTCTGGAGCATTGGCTGATGGTGCTGCCGCTGCCCGACGAGAAACTCTGGCGCTGGATGATTCCCGCGCCCAAACCTGATCCAAAAAGACTGACGAGGGGGGATACCCATGGATTTTGACGCTTTGTTCACTGACCAGATCGACGCGCTGAAGCGGGACGGAAACTACCGCATCTTCGCCGATCTGGAGCGTCGCTGCGGGTCTTTCCCCAAGGCACAGAACCACAAGAGCTGCGGCGATACCCGTGAAGTGACGGTGTGGTGTTCGAACGACTATCTCGGGATGGGCCAGCACCCTGCGGTCATGCAGGCGATGAAGGATGCCGTGGATGCCTGCGGCACAGGCGCGGGCGGCACGCGCAACATTTCGGGCACCAACCACTACCACCTTCTGCTGGAGCAAGAGCTTGCCGATCTGCACGGCAAGGAGGCGGCGCTTTTGTTCACCTCGGGCTACGTGTCGAACTGGGCTGCGCTGTCGACGCTGGGCTCGCGCCTGCCCGGCGCGGTGATCCTGTCGGATGCGGGCAACCATGCCAGCATGATCGAGGGCATCCGCCATTCCCGCGCCGAAAAGGTGATCTGGCGCCATAACGACGTCGAGGATCTGGACCGCAAGCTGGCGGCGATCGGGCCGGACCGTCCCAAGATTGTCGCCTTCGAGAGCGTCTATTCGATGGACGGCGACATCAGCCCTATGGCCGAGATCATTGAGGTCGCGGAAAAGCATGGTGCGATGACCTATCTCGACGAGGTGCACGCGGTGGGCATGTACGGCCCGCGCGGCGGCGGCATTTCCGAGCGCGAGGGACTGGCGGACCGCATCACGCTGATCGAGGGGACGCTGGGCAAAGCCTACGGCGTCGTTGGCGGCTACATCACCGGATCGGTGGCGCTGTGCGATTTCATCCGCTCCTTCGCCTCGGGCTTCATCTTTACCACCGCCCTGCCCCCGGCCGTCGCCGCGGCGGCCACAGCCTCGATCGCGCATCTCAAGCGCTCGCAGATGGAACGCGCCCGGCAACAGCGGCAAGTCGCCAAGCTGCGCGCGGAACTGGATGCCATCGGCATCCCGCATCTGCCGAACGACAGCCACATCATCCCCGTGATGATCAAGGATCCGGTCAAGTGCCGGATGATCTCGGACATCCTGATGGATGACTGGGGAATCTACGTGCAGCCGATCAACTATCCGACCGTGCCCAAGGGCACCGAGCGGCTGCGCATCACGCCCTCGCCAATGCATTCGGACGCGGATATCGCGCATCTGGTCGAGGCGCTTTCAGACCTGTGGTCGCATTGCGCCCTGGCGCGCGCGGTCGCGTAAGAAGCAGCGTGTGGCAGGGTTTTTATCATTGATCGCCTTGCCGCCATCGGCTCTGGTGCTACCGTTGTGCCATCGCCAGCGCGCGGCCATGTCTGGCCCGCCAAGGCCCTGTAACTTGAGATCCAAAGGGAGGAGACTCATGCTCCGTACCACCGCAATTCTCGCCGCAATGACCTTGTCGGCCCCCGCATTCGCGGCAAGCCACGCGACCGGCGACGCCGCTGCGGGCGAAGACGTGTTCCGCCAGTGCATCACATGCCACGTCATCCAGGACGACGATGGCGAGACGATCGCAGGACGCGGTCAGCCGAACCGCGCCGCGCCCAACCTCTACGGCGTCTGGGGACGTCAGGCCGGCACGATCGAGGAGTTCAACTATTCGGACTCGATGGTCGAAGCCGGTGAAGCGGGCCTGATGTGGAACCAGGAAGACTTCGTTGCCTATGTTCAGGACCCGACGGGTTTCTTGCGTGAGTATCTCGACGACAACCGCGCCCGCGGCAAGATGAGCTTTCGCGTCCGCTCCGAGGACGACGCGGCCAACGTCTGGGCCTACCTCGTCCAGTTCGGCGGCGGCGCACCCGAGGGCGAGATGGAAGAAGGCGAAGAGGCCCCGGCCTCGAACTGAGTCATGCTCGATATGCATGATGGAAGCGGCCGCCGGGACCACCGGCGGCCGTATTCGTTTCCGTATCGGCCTGAGGTGAAGATGGCCCTTGCGCAAGGCGAACCCGAGCGACAGCGATGGACATGGCGGACCGCGCGGGATCAATCTGGAGCCTCGATGTCCCGTCCACCAAGAAAACAGTCATGGACATCGATCAGCGGTCGCAGATCATCGCGGCCCGAAGCCGTGAGCCTTTGGCGGCGGAACACGTGGCTCAAGCCACCAGCGCGCACGTTCCCGTTTACGCACCGCCTTGAAACACTGCAATGCTTTGGTTCCATGGAGGAACACATGACGAAGCCCGACTGCTCGTTCCAGTATTCCCCCGCATCAACGCAAGCAATCACGCCAGCCGCCCCCTTCAAACGAATGGGGACAAAGACTGCGGTTTCGCTTAGTCTTCGCGATAACCGTCCCCGGCATTCGAGCTGCCGAATGTCCAATCTTTCGGAAGGCTAGCGCATGAAGATACCCGCCGTTGTCCTGTCGGTGCTGTCAGGTTTGCTGCCTGTCGCCGTATCTGCCGCCGATGATGTGATGATCGTCTACGACGGTTCCAATTCGATGTGGGGACAGATCGACGGCGTTGCCAAGATCACGACTGCTCGGGAAGTCATGGCCGATCTGATCGAGACCTGGCCGCAGTCGACCAACCTGGGCCTTCTGGCCTATGGTCATCGACGCGAAGGCGATTGCAGCGACATCGAACTCATGATCCCGCCGGGGACGGTCGATCGGGCGGCCTTCCTGGAAGCGGTGAACGACATCACGCCGCGCGGAAAGACGCCGTTGACCGACGCCGTGGTGCAGGCCGCCGAGAGGCTGTCGTTCCGCGACAACCCGGCCACGGTGGTCCTGATTTCGGACGGGATAGAATCTTGCCAGGCCGATCCCTGCTCGATCTCGGCTCAGCTTGAGGAACAGGGGATCGCCTTTACAGCCCATGTCATCGGGTTCGACGTCGCTAGTGAGGATCAGCGGCAGCTTTCGTGCATCGCGGAGAATACCGGTGGAACGTTTGTCGCGGCGCAAGATGCCGACGAATTGCGCACTGCACTCGCGCAGGTGCAGCAGGTTATCGAGACGCTTCCCGCCGTGAAACCAGAGCCGGTTCCCGAGCCAGAACCCGAGCCTGAGCCCGAGCCGGTACAGGAGGTGTCGATATCGGCACCGGGAACCGTGGTCGCTGGAACCGTGTTCGATGTCACCTGGAGCGAGGCGCTCAACACGCTCGACATCGTGCTGATCGCTCCGGCTGGATCAGACGACGAGGCGAGGGAAAGCTACGTTCCCGTCCGCACGAATACCGAGGGCGAATTGACCGCGCCCGCCCAGCCCGGGCTCTACGAAGTGCGATACAGGCTGGACGCGGGGCGGGTCATTCTGGCCGCCACGCCGGTCGAGGTGGTTGCCGCAGAGGTCAGCGTGACAGCACCCGCAAAAGTGGTCGCCGGAACCGTGTTCGACGTGACGTGGAGCGAAGCGCTGAACACGCGCGACATCGTGCTGATCGCTCCGGCCGGGTCGGACGACGAGGCGCGGGAAAGCTACATTCCCGTCCGCACGAATACCGAAGGTGAATTGACTGCGCCTGCCCAGCCCGGGCTCTATGAGGTGCGCTATCGGCAGGACGCGGGGCGGGTCATTCTGGCGTCTACCTCTGTCGAGGTGGTCGCCGCCGAAGTCAGCGTCACCGCGCCCGCCAAGGTGGTCGCCGGAACCGTGTTCGATGTCTCCTGGAGCGAGGCGCTCAACACGCGCGACATCGTGCTGATCGCCCCGGCCGGGTCAGACGACGAGGCAAGAGAGAGCTACGTTCCCGTCCGCACGAATACCGAAGGTGAATTGACCGCACCCGCCCAGCCCGGGCTCTATGAAGTGCGCTATCGGCAGGATGAGGGGCGGGTCATCCTTGCCACCACGCCGGTCGAGGTGGTCGCCGCCGAAGTCAGCGTCACCGCGCCCGCCCAAGTGGTCGCTGGAACCGTGTTCGATGTTACCTGGAGCGAGGCGCTGAACACGCGCGATATCGTGCTGATCGCTCCGGCTGGCTCGGA
>NZ_JAHQZS010000011.1 GCF_019061145.1 Anianabacter salinae
CGCGGGGTGGAGCAGCCCGGTAGCTCGTCAGGCTCATAACCTGAAGGCCGCAGGTTCAAATCCTGCCCCCGCAACCACTTCTACCGAACCCGGATCGACACCGACGAGCGCGCCCGCCTGGGCCGTCTCGATCATCGCCGTCAGCGCCCCCTCCAGTTCCAGCAGAACCGCACCGCCTTGCGCCTCGCGAACCGTCACGCGGTCAATGAGGCTCCGGATGATCTCCAGCGCCGGTGTCCGGACCTCGGGATCCTCGAGGCTTGTCGCCAGGGCCGCGACCTTCTTGCGATACAGCTCCGAAAGCTTCGGGTGCAGCCGTACAGGCGACGGCGGCGGCGCCGCGAATGCGCGGTCCAGCTCGGTCTTCCGGGCCTCGAGCGCGGTCAACCGCTCCTTCAGGCCGTCGGTGCGCAGGCCATCCGCAATGGCATCGTAGAGCCCGTCCAGCTTGCGCTCGAGCGCCGCCCGCTCCTTCTCGAGCCCGGCCCGCGCGGCTGTCTCCTTGCCGCGCTCGGAATTGATCCCGGCATTGAAGGCGGCGACGAACTCGGCGACCGCGTCTGGCTGCATCAACCGCTCCTTGAGCAGGTCGAGCACCGCGCGTTCCAGAACCCCGCGCTTGAACGAGCGCCGCTGGTCACAGGTGCCGAGCTTGCGCGCGGCCGAGCAGGCCACATAGTCCTTGCCGACCGCCGCAAAGCCTCCGCCGCAGCTCCCGCAGGTGAGCAGGCCGGACAGCAGGTGGGTCTTGCGCTTGCGTTCCCAGAAGCGGCTTTGCCTGATGCCCTGGACTTGCGCGCTGGCGTCGATCTCGCCCTGGCGCGCCTTCACGCGCGCCCACAGCGCGTCATCGATGATCCGCAGCTCAGGCACCTCGGTGATGATCCATTCGGCTTCCGGGTTGCGCCGCGAGACGCGGCGCCCCGTGGCCGGATCCTTCACATAGCGCAGCCGGTTCCAGACCAGGCGCCCGATATAGAGCTCGTTGTTGAGAAACCCGGTGCCGCGGATGCGGTGGCCCCGGATCGCGGTATCGCGCCAGAGCTTGCCGCGGGGTCCCGGCACGCCTTCGGAGTTCAGCCGACGGGCGATGGCCTTGGGGGACTGCCCCTCGGCGAACATCCGGAATATTCGCTGGATGATCGCCGCTTCGGTGGGATTGATGCAGCGCTCCCCGGTGACCGGCTCTCCGTTCTCTCCGATACGGCGCACCACATCGTAGCCATAGGCATTGCCGCCGCCCGAGCGCCCGGCCTCGACACGGCCGCGCAGGCCCCGGCGCGTCTTGTCCGCGAGGTCCTTCAGAAACAGCTGGTTCATCGTGCCCTTGAGGCCCACGTGCAGCTCGCTGACCTCGCCCTCGGCGAGGGTCACGATCCGGACGCCGTGGAAGCTCAGGCGCTTGAAAAGTGTCGCCACATCGGCCTGGTCGCGGCTCAGGCGGTCAAGGGCTTCCGCCAGCACCACATCGATCCGCCCGCTCTCGGCATGCGACAAGAGGCTCTGGAGCCCGGGCCGCTGCATCGTGGCCCCCGAGATCGCGACATCGCTGAAGGTCTGCACGATGTCCCAGCCCTCGCGCAGCGCCCGCGCTTGGCAGATCCGCACCTGGTCCTCGATCGAGGCGTCGCGCTGCATGCTCGAGGAATACCTCGCGTAGACGGCAGCTCGGGTCATCGCAGGGGCTCCTTCCTGAGGGCATCAAGGGCGCAGGCAAGCCCGCGTCCCGCGGCGATTGTGTCGGCGCGGATATAGTGCCCTTCCGCAACGCGTTCCGTCGAGTGGCCAAGTATCGATTTGATCAGCCGTGCCGAAGAAGGGTCATGGCGCGCGAGGGTCGTTGCGGCGGCATCCCGGAACAGGTGGGGGCTGATCGCGACGCCAAGCAGTTGCCTGGTCCGGTTCTGGATCGCCCGAGTGAATTGGTTGATGCCCAAAGGCAGGCCCTCGCGTCCAAGCCAGACAGCGTCCTGATCGCTCGAGCCGCGCGCAAGGAGCATCGACCGGCCCCAGTGCAAATAGGTTGCGAGCACGTCTCGCAAGACGTCTGGAACGATCGCTTCCCAAGGCTGTCGATTCTTTGTCATTGAACCATCCAGGCAGACGGTCATTTGGTTATCCTCAACAAGCAGAGAGCTTCCGAGCGCCAGCTCGGAGAGGGCGCGCCGCCGCATGGGCATCAGGGCCAGCAGACAGATTATGGCACCATCGCGCAGCCTGACAGCGTCGTCGGGATGGGTTATCGGTCCAGAGTACTCCGCGACAAGGTTTGCACCAGCCTCAAAAAGGACATTGCTCGACCGGATGCGGCCTGACTTGCGCGGCGAGCCGTGGCGTTTGGTGGCGCGATGCAGATCCGCGAGGATGGCCTGGTGCGTTCTCCAGTCATGGTCCTGCGCAACAGAGCGGCATAAGCGAACTACGGTACCGGCATGCCCGAGCTTCGTTGCCGGTGCCAAATGATCCATACTGGAGAGCCAGGAGCGTATCCGCATGGGCGTTGCGCGTTGGGCCGGTGCCAAGACCAGAGCGTCAGGCTCCGCCTGAGCAACCCAGCCGAGCCAGCGGCCATACTGGCGTGCCATCAGGGTCCGGGACGCCTCGCACCAGTGCGCAAGTGCGCCTTGATCTTCAAGCAACCCGCCCTTTGCGAACAGCGCAGTGAAGGCATCGCGGTCGGATGCTGGCCAGTTCCGAAAGCACAGGCTCTGCGTCATCATCCTCCCTCCCGCATCTTGTCGACGACGGAAGCGAATGCCCGCGTCGCACTTATTGTCTCAAGTCCGGAATAGACGGATATCGTCCGGCTCACCGATGAGTGACCGAGCATCTGCCGGGCGACCTCATAGCCGCCCGGATTGGCGTCGAGGTAGATCATCACGGCAAGGTGCCGGAAAAGATGCGCGTTCATCTCGATCCCGATCTCGGTCCTTATGCGCCGTTTGATCCGTTCCGCGAGTGCGTTCGCGCCCACCGGTTTGAGCTGGCGGGACGCCGGGAAGAGGTAGCGGTTATTGGAAGCGCAGAGGTACGGCGCTCGGGCGACCAGATGTTCATCAATCATCGTGACAAGGTGGCGCGGAAGTTCGAACTCGAGCGGCCGATGGTTCTTCACCTCTCCTGCAGGGATCACGAGAAACATCCTGCCTTTTGCCGGGCGCTGCAGGTGGCGATCGATGTCCAGCGTCGAGAGGTTCCCTATCCTCAATGGACAATAAAGGAGTATCCCGATGGCAATCGCATCTTCCTGCGCGCGCAAGGCCTTGGTGCGATACGTGCCGTGGGGACGCGCCATGATCCGCTCGGGCAGGTTCAGCAGTCGGTGGAGCATGCCGGGGTCTCGCAATGCGCGCAAACGGTCACGATTCTTGGCCGTCATGCCGCCAGGATCGTGTACGGCAAGACGGGCTTTGAACCGTGTGAGGACGGTAAGCATCTCTTCCTGCAAGTCGAGGTGCCTGGCGACCGTCAGAAGAAGCCCGGCCGTATCGCTGATCGATTGGCATGTCGCATCGCCATTGCGTTCCAACATGCGACGCAGGCCGAGCTCTACACGCTTTGGCTCGAGCAAGGCTTGCAGGCAAATGATCTCTTCGACCGGAACGCCAGCTGCCGCGACGTGGCTCGCAAAGCGGAGCAACATGTACCGGTAGGTTGCCGCGGATGAGGCGGCAATCGGACGGAGTGCCGTCTCGGGCGCAAGCAGGTCCGGCCGCAGGCGCATGTCAAGGTATCTGTCGACATCGCTGATAAAGCCCGGCGCGTGTTCATCCTCCTGCAGAATGACGCGCTTGGCTGATGACGGAAACGACAACGGCTCGCCCGGCCAGTCCGGCAATCGATCGAGCGCGCGATTCCATCCCGCCACCGCGTCCTTGTAGGCCGCTTGAGGGGCCTTGCTGATCTCATTCAGCTCCACGGCCTCGAGATACAAGAGGGCATGCTCGTTCCGAACATCCTGCGGTGCAACGCCGATCCGGTCGAGAAAATGGATGAAACGCGGCAAGGGACTGAGCAGGCTCTTGTCGCCTGAGGCCTGGACGCGTTCCCAGAGTTTGCGCCACGGCGTCGACAGATCTGAGGTCCGACGTTGGCGCTTGGAGACAATTCCGCAAGCAGCCATGGCATTGCGGGCATTGCTGATGGAGTTCTGCCACGTCTTCCTGGTGATACCCAAAAAGGCCGGTGCGACACGCGCGATGCGCGGTTGCAGCCAGCGCGGATCGGCCGGAACCTGCGCCGGGCTTCGCCCGAGTGCCTCGGCAACCCGGCGCAAACCTGACACGAGATCCTTGCGGCGGACGTTCGAGAGGTCGTCGTTCCTGCCAATCTGATCAATCAGGTCTGCAAAGCTTGGCGTCGAGGGTGCCACGAAGATGCTGTCGAGGGAAATCGCGCCTGGCTGGGTCATCGGGTTGCTCGCTCTTGGGCCGTTCGGGGACTCGGGTGGACTCCTGATGACAGGAGGGTCTGGTCGGGAATACTCTACCCGATAAACAAACTCGGTTCTGCTCGCAGCGTCTTCCCGAGCACTCAGTAAGCTATTGACACTAATGGACAATAATGGCCGCGCGTTACGCCCAGAGGTGGCGGCGGCGATACGCGGTGTGGGCGTCCGGGTGGATGCGGATCAGGCGGCCGCCAGGGCCGACGCGGATCACCTCCAGCAGCCCCGCGGTGATCGCGCGGCGCACGGTCTTCTCGGACACGTTGTCCTCGAGCGCGATGTCCTTCACCGTCTTCAGGCGGACGGGTGGCTCAGTCTTGATCTTGCGGCTGTTCTGCGTCATCGGCCTGCTCCTTGGCGTCGGGGATCTGCGCGCACGCTTCCCGTCCCGCCGCCTCTCCGAGCAGGCGCGCAAGGGCCAGAACAGCCGCATCGATGCTGCTGTCTGCGTCAGGCTTGCTGGACGGGAAGGTGGGAACGCGTGTCATGGTGTGACCATGAGCGCGTGCGCCCCCGCAGGCTAAGTGTAACGATTGCGCGTTTTTGTTTGATCTCTACACTTCGTTGTAAAAGCGATCTCTGCGCTTGAAGTGCTCGAGCTCCTTCCATGCCGTCTCGCTGTTGATCTCGCTTGAAGGATTTGTCACGGCTCGGACGACAGCCTTGGTAAAGGCCATCAGCGGCCCCTTGCGTTCAGACGTGACGCCATCTGTCGTTATCGCAAGCTTGTGCCCGGACCGTGACCAACACGTAAATATCGCGCACAGCACGCCTGAGCGCCGTTCATCCGCATTCCGGCGCCGATCGGGGTTCCCCGTGAAGGAGATGCTCTCGGGCGCTGTCTTGAAACGTCTGTTCAGCACCACCCTGGCTATTTGGGTGTCGAACAAGGCGCTGTCTGATCGCTGGGCGCACCATCGAGACAGCCAGCTCGGATCGTCCTCGTCGAAGACGTGAAGATCCTGCATCGACTGGATCGCTTTCGCCAGATTGCTCTCTGCCCTGCGGAGATGCTTGAGCACTTGGTCGACTTCCTTGGGAGCCCGCTCCATCTGCTTGAGGGTCGTGATCACGCTGCGAGACCGCGTGGCCGGGTCGAGGGCATGGCCGAGGTCTTTCGAGAGGCGCGCGATCTGCGAGGCATCGATATGGAAGATATGGGCCAGTAACCTTTGATGACCCGGGCTGAGCGCGCCGCCGGGTCCGTACTTCTGAACCTTCCAAGGCAGCTTGCCTGCCGTCCTGGTCTTCGCAGGCGCCGCTTGGTCCACGTGCGCGCTGCTATGGTGTTTTTGGGTCTGCTTCATGCCGCACCTGTTCGCATTGTTTGTTCGGCGTAGGCGCTGTCCGAGCACGCCTCGTCGCCGAGGAGGCTGAAGTGTATGGAGCGCCCCCATTTGAGCCAACCCATACACTTGGTACCGAGGAGCCAATCTTCGCATGGTGCCGGTCGGGGTCCGCGTGGTTCATCCGACCGTTCCTCCGCGCGGCGCCCTGACATGGAAAGCGGTCGCCACGGCTCTCTCGCCGGCTCCAAAGAGAGAACTCCGGGGACTACCCCACCCCGCGCCGACGCGGCTCCTTCTGGCCCGGCGCAGAAACGTGACATACGACGCCCACCGGCCGGTGAACCCACACGATGTGGACTGACGGATCGGGGCACCGAAGCCTCAAGCGAGGTGATGTGGTGGTAGGTGAAACGCCTGCGGGGAAGCGGTTGGCCACCGATATAAACGGAACTCGTTCCAGGCATCACGTGGATACGGAGTTGAAGGAACTTCCTCTGCGTGACGTGGGGAAGTAGCGGGGGCCGGATATTGTCAGGTGACATCTCGGGCAGGAAAAATACGGCCAGCGCCAAAGCCTAGATCACCTTGGCCAAACTCGCCCAGACCTCGTCCGCTTGGTCGTCCAAGATTGCCGTCCTGCCATGCGGTGCCTCCGGCCGAAGTGCCTCAAATCCATGAAGACGCACACTAGTTTGGCCAACATGTCGCTCAGTAGCTACACAAGATGGAACCAGGCAGAATCGGGGGCGGATCAGTCGTTTGCAATTGTTTTATGCTCACTCGCAGCATCAGACTCCCGCCTCCTAGATAATCCTTTCACCTCTGTTGTTCAGGTGTCCGGAGGCACCTCTGCCTGCCTACGTCTTCCCGTCGCGACCGCCCAGGGAGGAACAGTGGCTTTAGATCCAGCGGTACCTCAAGGCCTCATTCACTGAAGCTGCTGAAAATGAATGTCGGAGGCAGAGCTTGGCGGCTGATGAGAGTAGGTTCGGGAATGGCCATTCCACTTCGTGAAACGGTCAGTTTGCGAGTCGGGGGTGCGGGGGTGCTAATGCCCGTCAGTAAGCCGAAAAGCGACATGCGCTGGCCGCGATTCTTTCTGCCAACCTGATTGCAGGCCGCACTGGACAGGCGGGATTAGATGGCGCTGCCAAGTGCGCCGGATTTTACCACTATCCAGCACCGCTGGATCATCAGTGTCATCCGCGGGGAAGGAGGACGGCGACGGGCTGCACGAAGCAATCAAGGGAGCGTCCGGTTTCCCAACGCAATTTGGGGAAAGATGATGTAGCGAACGACTTGCTCTGTGCGACCGCCTCGCCACGACCGAGCGCGATGTCGAGCTCTCCCCGAAACGGGATCAAAGACAGAACCGGATGCTGAGACGGCCGCCGTCGCCAGCATCGAATTAGTGTCCTCCTGAATATTGGAATAGTGAAGTGGGTACATTTATATTGGGCGTCCCCGGCCAGGATCTGATGACTTCCCCGAATAACGTGGGGAACTTCTGGGAAAAGTATCCGGATGATCTTGCATTTTTGGTCGATCCCAACTTGCCCGGAGAGAACATTCGGAAACACTTTTGGGAGGCACTCTGATGCCGACGACGTTCAACTGGATCTTTCTCGGCACCGCAGTCGAACTCGATGGGCCGGACGAGACCGACTTTGTTGTCGAAAACGCCGGGGCGATCGTCGGCGACACCTACGGCTCGGTCGGCGACCCGCTCTACGGCCGCATCGCAAGCGCGACCATGATCGACAATGGCGGTGCCCCCAACTTTCTTGACACACGCAACAGCGTCTCGAACGACGAGTTCACGACCGACATCGGCAGCGGGGTGCAGACCTTCATCTTCGATGTCTCAATTCAGTACAATGCGACGATCACCTATGTGAACGGCACCACCACCACCGTGACGGCGGTGCTTGCGCAGTCGACGACGGGCGAGTTGTTCCTTGCGCCCGAGTTCGCCTTGAACGCCGACGTGACGGCCTACGAGGCGTTTCCCATCGTCTCGATCACGCTCGACAGTTTACTTTCCGCCGGCTCCGGCCTGACCACCGACCGCCAGGCGCAGGCCTGGGACGATGGCGTGATCACCGGCACGGGCGGCGATGACCTTATCGATGCGAGCTATGTCGAGCCGATCTCGGAAGGCTCGGACCGGGTGGACAACGGCGATGGCCTGACCGGGGCCGGATTCAACGATGACGTCATCAATGCAGGCGCAGGGAACGACACCGTGCTCGCTGGCGCAGGAGATGACACGGTTCTCGGCGGCGACGGGAATGACTACATTTCCGGGGGCGACGGCAACGACAGTCTGTCTGGAGGGATCGGTAACGACACGATCGATGGAGGAAACAGCAACGACACGATCGATGGTGGAAACGACAACGACACGATCGATGCCGGTGACGGCAATGATGTGATCGTAGCGAGCCAGGGAAGCGACACAGTATCCGGCGGCGCGGGGACTGACACGCTGCAGGCCAATCAGGTGATAACGGGGTCGCTCGACGTTACTGTGGACAACACCGGCTCGGGCACGGCGGTGCAAGACGGAGTCGGCACGGCCACGCTGACCTCGGTCGAAAGCTTTATCGCCAATGAGTTCGTCGGCGAGACGGATAGCATCACGATCACCGACACGGTGGTCGATGGCGCAAAGGTCGATCCCACGGGCACGCTTTTCGATGTTGCCGACGTATCAGGCCTTGACGACAACGCCGTCGGAACTTTCACCCCGGCCAATGGCGACCCGGTCCTCAATTTCGGCCCCCTCCCGGAGGCGCAGCAGCTCTCTGACATCCTCGCCCTTGGACTTTCCGGGCAGATTCAGATTACAGATGGCGACGAGTCCGGCACAGTTGGCGGAATAAGCTTCTCGAACTTCGAGGAGATCAACTTTGGGATCACCTGCTTTGTCCGCGGCACATTGATCAGGACGCGCCGCGGCGAGATACGGATCGAGGATCTTGCCGTCGGCGACGACGTGCTGACTGCCGACGCGGGTGAACAGCCAATCCGCTGGATCGGCAGCCGCAAGCTGGGCGCGCGCGAGATGCAGCTGAACCCGAAGCTGCGGCCGATCCGCATCCGGGCGAATGCGCTGGCCCCCGGCCTGCCCGAACACGACCTCTCGGTCTCGCCGCAACACCGCGTCCTTGTGCGCAGCGTGATCGCCGAACGGATGTTCGGCAGCAGAGAAGTGCTGATCCCCGCCAACAAGCTTCTGGTCCTGCCGGGAATCGAAATCGACGACAGCGCAGCCGAGGTGGAGTATTTCCACATGCTGTTCGACGCCCACCAGATCGTCTGGTCGAACGGTGCCCTGACCGAGAGCCTGTTCACCGGCCCCGAGGCGCTGAAGGGCTTGTCGGTCGAAGCCCGTACAGAGATCACTTTGCTGTTCCCCGCGATCGTGGAACCCCGATTCCTGCCCGAGCCTGCAAGGTTGATCCCGCAGAAGGGCAAGCAGATGAAGGTCTTGGCCGCGCGCATTGCCAAGCACGGAAAGGCGGTGACCGAGATGAGACTCTCGGGATGATGCACGGACCATACCTGGGAAGCGACAACCCGGCCGAGGACCCGCCACTGGCAGCGGGAAAATCCCAAGCCGAGAGGGGCGCCGCGCTGTGGCGGTCGCATCATGCAATCGCTCGATGAAAGCACCAACCGGATCAGAGGAGCAACAGGGCTACGTCATCCACACGAGCCGTCACGCAACAAACTGGATGGCGGAGGAAAAGTTGTCCCTTGCCCTCTCGACCTATGAGCTGGGCAAACTGTTCCTTCTTGGGATCAAGCCGGATGGGAGGCTTTCCGTGTTTGAGCGCAATTTTTCGCGCTGCATGGGACTTGCCAGATCGGATAGCGGTTTCTGGCTGGCTTCCTTGTTTCAGGTTTGGCCTCTGCCTGCCCCTTCCCATGTCTTCGACGCAGGATTGCGCTGCTGAGAATGCATGTCGGAGGCAGAACTTGGCGTCTGATGAAGGCGGATTCCGGCGCGACCATTCCACTTAGTGAAACAGTCAGTTTGCGAGTCGAGGGTGCGTGGGCGCTAATGCCCGTCAATAAGCCGAGATGCGACATGCGCTGGCAGCGATTCTTTCAGCCAACCTGATTGCAGTCCGCGCTGGACCGGCTGGAATAGATGGCGCTGCCAGGTGCGCCGGATTTTGCCATTATCGATGGAGTATCCCATGACTGGCACGACCCTAACCAACGTTACCCTGCGGCTCGACGCGGACACGCTGGCGAAGCTCGAGCGCCGCGTGCGCTTCACCACCGAAGCAGATGTGCAGGCGCTCGTCGCCGACGCGCTAAACGGCTACCTCCGCCTTGGAGTGCTGGCCGCCGACGGCGGCCAGTTCTTCCTCAAGGTTCCGGGCCGCGATGACATGATCAAAATGCATTTTCCCTTCGCCGCGCCGCCCGGGGACGTTGCCGCCGCCGCGCATCAGGAGCAGGCCGGATGAGCAGGTGCCTTAGATATGTCAGTGCCAAAACTTTCAACACCGCTGGCTCATCAATGTCATCCGCGGGGAAGGAGGACGGCGACAGGCTCCATCAAGCAATCAAGGGAGCGACCGGTTTCCCAACGCAATCGGGGGAAAGATGATGTCGCGAACGACTTGCTCTATGCGACAGCCTCGCCACGACCGAGCCCGATGTCGAGCTCTGCCCGAAACGGGATCAAAGACAGAACTGGATGCTGAGACGACCGCCGTCGCCAGCATCGAATTAGTGTCCTCCTGAATATTGGAATAGTGAAATGGGTACATTTATATCGGGCGGTCCTGGCCAGGATCTGATGACTTCCCCGAATAACGTGGGGAACTTCTGGGTAAAGTATCGGGATGATCTTGCATTTTTGGTTGATCCCAACTTGCCTGGAGAGAACATTCTTCAGACTGACACTTACGACGGCTATCTGAGAGGGGCAGACAGCGCAGCGGTCCTGGGCGACGACCTGACTCTATTCACAACCGTTGCTGAAACCACGTTGTTGGTGACGACCGGCGGGGACTATTTCTTTGGCTCTGATCTCGTCGATGACTATGTGGGAATTTGGGTTGATGGCGTTCTTTTAACAAGCACTTCCGGGGCCGGGACCGCTGCCCCACTAACATCAATAAATCTAGGGCCTGGCAACCATACGATTCAAATAGTCTACGCGCAATATGTCGGCCCTTTCGATGGCGGTCCTGTGGGCATCTCTGGGCCAGACTACGTTGGAATCATCAACATCAATGACGCGGATATCCAGGCAGGACGTGAGGCCGATTTCATCGCGGTTGGAGGCGGCGACGATATCGTGTCCTCCGATGAAGGTGACGATACCGTCTTTGGAGAAGGCGGCAACGACACACTCGATGGACAGAGCGGGAATGACTACATTTCCGGGGGCGACGGCAACGACAGTCTCACTGGAGGGCTCGGCAACGACACGATCGATGGAGGAAACGGCGACGACACGATCGATGGTGGAGATGGCAGCGACACGATCGATGGGGGCAACGGGAACGATGTAATCGACGGCGGAGCCGATAACGATACGATCTTGATGAGCCGCGGCAGCGACACGATCGACGGCGGCACGGGCACCGACGTCCTGCAGGCAAACGCGGGACCCGGGGTGTCGTACACCTTCATCGGCACAGAGGCAGGTGACCAGGCTGGCCGATCCGTGTCTTCTGCGGGGGATGTGGATGGTGACGGCCTCGACGATCTGATCATCGGTGCCTGGTATGCCTCCGGGGGCGGGGAGGCCTATCTTCTGTTCGGCGCCGATCTGGCGGCGGCGGATGCAGCGGACGGCAGTGCCGACGGTGTCATCGATCTTGACAATGCCAATGTGGCGACCGGGGGCGGCTTTGCCGGATACCAGTTCATCGGGACCGAGGCGGCTGACGTGGCTGGCCGATCCGTGTCCTCTGCGGGGGATGTGGATGGCGACGGTCTTGCCGATCTGATTATCGGAGCGAACAGCGCAGACGGGGGGGGCGGCAACTCGGGGGAGGCCTATCTTCTGTTCGGATCCGATCTGGCGGTAGCGGATGCGGCGGATGGCAGCACCGACGGCGTCATCGATCTCGACAACGCCAATGTTTCGTCCGGGGGCGGCTTCGCCGGGTACCAGTTCATCGGCACCGAGGGGTCTGACTCGGCTGGCATTTCCGTGTCCTCCGCGGGGGACGTCGATGGCGACGGTTTCGACGATCTGATCATCGGAGCGATCAACGCAGACGGTGGGGGAAGTAACTCAGGTGAAGCCTATCTCCTCTTCGGCGCCGATCTGGCGGCAGCGGATGCGGCGGATGGCAGCACCGACGGCGTCATCGATCTCGACAATGCCAATGCTGCGAGCGGGGGCGGCTTTGCCGGGTACCAGTTCATCGGGACCGAGGGGTCTGACCAAGCTGGCCGATCCGTGTCTTCTGCAGGGGACGTGGATGGCGACGGTATCGCCGATCTTTTCATCGGAGCGACAAGAGCAGACGGGGGGGGAAGCAACTCCGGAGAAGCCTATCTCCTCTTCGGCTCCGATCTGGTGGTGGCGGATGCGGCGGATGGCAGCATCGACGGCGTCATCGATCTCGACAATGCCAATTCCGACCTGACGGATATCGGCCTCACCGGGTACCAGTTCATCGGGACCCAGGCAAATGATTACTCCGGCTGGTCCGTGTCTTCTGCGGGGGATGTGGATGGCGACGGTCTCGGCGATCTTATCATCGGAGCACCCAGTGCGGACGGTGGGGGAAACTACTCCGGGGAAGCGTATGTCCTCTTCGGCGCCGATCTGGCGGTAGCAGATGCGGCGGATGGCAGTGCCGACGGTGTCATCGATTTCGACAATGCCAATGTCGCGACCGGGGGCGGCTTTGCCGGGTACCAGTTCATCGGCACCGAGGCGGGTGACCAAGCTGGCCTGTCCGTATCTTCTGCCGGGGATGTGGACGGCGACGGCCTCGACGATCTGATCATTGGAGCGCCTAGCGCAGATGAGTTCGGGGGTGCGTCCGGGGAGGCCTATCTACTGTTCGGCGCCGATCTTGCGGCAGCGGATGCGGCGGATGGCAGCATCGACGGCGTTATTGATCTCGACAATGCCAATGAAGCGACCGGGGGCGGCTTTGCCGGGTATCAGTTTATCGGTGCCGAGGGGTCTGACGCGGCTGCCACTTCCGTGTCCTCCGCCGGGGATGTGGATGGCGACGGTCTCGACGACCTGATCATCGGGGCGGATGGCGCAGACGGGGGCGGGTCCGGGTCCGGGGAGGCCTACCTCCTGCTCGGCTCCGATCTGGCGGCGGCGGATGCAGCGGATGGCACCGTTGACGGGGTTATCGACCTCGGCTTGACCGCAGGCGTTGGCATCGACAGCGATAACTCCATCACTGTCACCGTGGACAACACCGGCTCGGGCACGGCGGTGCAGACCGACATCGGCACGGCCACGCTCACCTCGGTCGAAAGCTTCATCGCGAACGAAGTTGATGGTGAGACGGATAGCATCACGATCACCGACACGGTGGTCGATGGCGCAAAGGTCGATCCCACGGGCACGCTTTTCGATGTTGCCGACGTATCAGGCCTTGACGACAACGCTGTCGGAACCTTCACCCCGGCCAATGGCGACCCGGTGATCGACTTTGGTCCCTCGGAGGCACAGCAGCTCTCCGACATCCTCGCCCTCAGACTTGCCGGGCAGATTCAGATTGCTGATGGCGACGAGTCCGGCACCGTCGGAGCGATAAGCTTCGAGAACTTCGAGGAGATCAACTTCGGGATCACCTGCTTTGTCCGCGGCACATTGATCAGGACGCGCCGCGGCGAGATACGGATCGAGGATCTTGCCGTCGGCGACAACGTGCTGACTGCCGACGCGGGAGAACAGCCAATCCGCTGGATCGGCAGCCGCAAGCTGGACGCGCGCGCGCTGCAGTCGAATCCGAAGCTGCGCCCGACCCGCATCCGGGCGAATGCGCTGGCCCCCGGCCTGCCCGAACACGACCTCTCGGTCTCGCCGCAGCACCGTGTCCTTGTGCGCAGCGTGATCGCCGAACGGATGTTCGGCAGCAGAGAAGTGCTGATCCCCGCCAACAAGCTTCTGGTCCTGCCAGGAATCGAAATCGACGACAGCGCAGCCGAGGTGGAGTATTTCCACATGCTGTTCGACGCCCACCAGATCGTCTGGTCGAACGGTGCCCTGACCGAGAGCCTGTTCACCGGCCCCGAGGCGCTGAAGGGCCTGTCGGTCGAAGCCCGTACAGAGATCACTTTGCTGTTCCCCGAGATCGTGGAACCCCGATACCGGCCCGAGTCTGCAAGGTTCATCCCGCAGAAGGGCAAGCAGATGAAGGTCCTGGCCGCGCGCATTGCCAAGCACGGAAAGCCGGTGACCGAGATGAGATTCTCGGGATGATGCACGGACCATGCCTGGGAAGCGACAACCCGGCCGAGGACCCGCCACTGGCAGCGAGAAAATCCCAGGCTGAGAGGGGTGCCGCGCTGTGGCGGTCGCATCGTGCAATCGCTCGATGAAAGCACCAACCGGATCAGAGGAGCAACAGGGCTACGTCATCCACACGAGCCGTCACGCAACAAACTGGATGGCGGAGGAAAAGTTGTCCCTTGCCCTCTCGACCTATGAGCTGGGCAAACTGTTCCTTCTTGGGATCAAGCCGGATGGGAGGCTTTCCGTGTTCGAGCGCAACTTTTCGCGCTGCATGGGACTTGCCAGATCCGATAGCGGTTTCTGGCTGGCTTCCTTGTTTCAGGTTTGGCGCTTCGAGCAATTTCTCAATCCCGAAGAGCCAGTTGATGGATACGATGCTCGTTATGTGCCGGTGACGGGTTGGACAACCGGCGACATTGACTTGCATGACATACAGCTGGGCCCCGAAGGTCCAGTGTTTGTTGCGACGCGGTTCAATTGTCTCGCCATGCTGTCGGTGACGGCGAGTTTCAAGCCGATCTGGACTCCCCCCTTTATTGATCGCCTGGCGGCCGAGGATCGCTGTCATCTGAACGGCTTGGCCATGCGCGACGGAGTTCCAGCCTATGCAACTTCTGTGTCGAGAACCAATATTCATGATGGCTGGCGCCAGCATCGTGTAAATGGTGGCGTGGTTCTAGACATTCCAACAGGCGAAGTCGCCTCCGACGGTCTATCGATGCCGCACTCGCCACGTCTGCATCTGGGCAAACTATGGGTCCTTCAATCCGGGAGAGGAGAGTTGGGATACGTCGACGGGGAAACTGGACGCTTCGAGGCCACCTGCTTTCTCCCTGGTTTTGCGCGCGGAATGAGCTTTCACAAGCATTGGGCAATCATCGGGATCTCGCATCCGCGTGGAGGTCAGCGAACGTTCGACGGACTGCCGCTTGCGGAACGCTTAGAGCGTGAAGGAGTCTCCCCTAGTTGCTCGATCTGCGTAGTAAACTTGAACACCGGTGACATCGAGCATCGGATCGACTTCGAGGGCATCGTTCGAGAAATTTACGATGTGGTTGCGTTGCCGGGAATTGTGCGACCCTCGGCGATCGGCTTCAAGACCAATGAGATTCATCACACTGTACGAATTGATACCCAACAGTCTTCTCTTCGCCTCCGCTCACGTGAACCGAGAACGGCGGTGAGAATGGCGGCGACGCTAGCGGCGGGCTGAGCCTTCTGCGGACGCTACCATCGTCACCTATACAGCTTCGTGATTGTAGAGGTGTGGTGTCGTTGCCCTAGGCACACGTTGCGTGCCGACGGGTCTTGCCGTGATGCGCCCGAGCTTTGCTCGCGGCATTCTGGACAGCCCGAAGGCGGATATCTCCGGCTTCGATCAGGGCGACAGGCTGACAATCTCCCGCGATTTCGTCACCTGGACACCCGCAACAACCGCCTGGTTTGAGGGGCGCCATGCGTTGGGGAAGTGCAGCCGCATCAGATAGAGGCCTATCAACGGCGACTGACTCGAGGCCTACCTCCGCTATGTGCTCGTCCCGACGCTGCGCCACGGCGAGGTGGTCCAAATGGACAACCTCTCGAGCCACAAAACGGCCTTCGGTGCAGGAAATAATCGAGGCGGCGGGCGCGCGGCTGATGTTCCGTCTGCCCTACAGTCCCGACTTCAACCCGATAGAAGTGGCTTCCGCCAGGCTGAAGGCGCTGCTCAGAAAGGCAGCCGTCCGGACAGTCGCGGCGCTGTGGGCCACCATCGGCGAGCTGGACACCCGCAAGAACACACCAGATTTCCGCCCTTCGGCCTCTGCAGCGAATGGGGCAATGACGTGCAGCGCCGATCAAGATGATCGGGGTCCTGTTTCGCCAATATTGGAGGTCTGCGGACGGACTCACCCCATGGCGGCCCGCCGCTCGTGGAAGACCAGACGATCGAAGTTGTAGGCGAGATTGGCGAGCGTCAGTTTGGCTTCAGCGCGCGCGAGGCCGATGGTGCGGATGAACAGGCCGAAGCGGTTCTTCTGATGGGCGAAGACATGCTCGACCTGGGCGCGCACGGAAGATTTCCTGAAGTTGGCTTGGGCGGTCGCCTTCGGCATCGGTTTCCCGTGCGGCTTGCGGCGGTGGATGCTGCTGATGAAGCCGTTTTTCACCAGCCATGTCTCGTTGCTTTGCGAGCGATAGGCGCTGTCGGCCCAGACTTCCATCGACGTGTTTTCATCGGACAACAGCTGCCGCAGCATGCGCCCATCCGGGGCCGCCGCGGAGGTCACTGCGCTCTCGCGGATGAAGCCGAAGCGCCGGTCGATGCTGATGTGGGATTTGTAGCCAAAGACAGGCAGCGCGATCTGCGGCAAGGGCTTGCCGTCCGGGCGATAGCGGATCTTGCCGCCGATCTTCAGGGTCCAGCGCGCATTCGTGTCCTTCTGGGCGGCCTTGTTCGGCGCGTCGGGCCAAATCTCCTTGGCCGTCTTCCCCGCCTTGATTGCGTCTTTCTCGCCCTCGGTGTTGCGCTGCTTCGGCGCCGGAACCAGGCTGGCATCCACGATCTGACCGGACATCGGGATGTATCCCTTCTTGTGAAGTTGCCAGTCGAACGCCTTCATCACCCGCTTCAGCGTGCCGGTCTCGGTCAGCCGGTTGCGAAAGTGCCGGATCGTGTTCTCGTCTGGCGTCGGCGCGCCCAGGTCAAAGCCGAGAAACCGCATCCAGGACAGCCGGTCCCGGATCATGAATTCCATCCGCGCGTCCGAAAGGTTGTGCTGTGCCTGCAGGATCAGCGCCTTGAACATCGAGACGGGGTCGAACGGCGGGCGGCCGCCTTTGGAACCGTCGCCGTAACCCAGACCCTCGACCAGCCAGCCCCGGAAATGCTCGAAATCCACCGTCGCATCCAGCACCTCGAGCGGATCGCCATGCCTGGACAAAGCCTCAACCTGTTCCGTCAGACCGAAGAAACTCCGTTGATCCATGCGCCCGCTCCTCAACCAAGCCTGTGGAGCGAATGAATCACGATACCGACAATCCCGCTAGGTTTTTGCGGGTGTCCAGCTCGTCAACTGCTTCACGCAGCAAGAATGCGCGAAATTACTTCGCCACCAGGAGATCGGACGCAGATTGATCGGAAAACGATTTAGTACTTTCCAATACAAAAAAATTTGTTCAAGCCGCAAGCCCCAAAGCTTGCCAATAAATGCTGGCGCGGGCAATTCGTGTATCGCCCCAAGTTAGAAATTCAGCGACAAAGCCATCAACGGTTATGTCGTTCGCTCGCAACGAAAATCTCAAATTCGCAGACTTGTCGCTGTCCAAGCCGCATACTCCAAGAGATACGAGAGGGGGCTGGCCGAAATGATGGCTAAACTCAAAGTATAGCACAACACTACGGTCACCATTTTTGCTCCACATGGGCCCCTTTTCATCAACGTGATTGAACATCTCATCGATGGCATACAACACTCTGTGAGTACCCACGTCGACATAAGTCTGTTGGAATTTCTTGTGTGACGCCAAAATATCCATCGACTGCGTTCTACCTCGCTCTTTTGCGTGGAAATCTTAAAAAGTGAGAGGCAATTGAATGGATCTTACCAGTCCCAATTTTCAAAGCTCAATTATTTCACCCAAACCAATTGCCAACCAGCTAACGCGGATGGGTTGATCCGCCCAATTGATCTTTATCTCAGCCTTGACGCTGAAATCCCGATTAGATACATTTTCAACTGCCTTAATAATGAAGTCAGCATCCCGAACCATTCCGTTCCTCAAGAAAACCGAGACGGCAATCGCTGGAACGTCAACAAATTTCTCGACAAACACAACGGTCAAGTTAAATCCAACATGAATACTGCTCGGTTTGCTCTTACATATCTGCCTGTAGTCGTACTTCACGCTGCCAGCTAAAACTTGCTTGTCTCGCGTTGGGCGAACGACAACCTGGCTTGATTGAAGCAAGCAATGACTAAGGTCCTCACTATTTAGGTGTGAAACCCTTGAAATACTTTCACTCCACCAGAGCTTTCTCATAATGGTCACAATTCGCCCTCGACGTTGTTTAGCCACGGTAGAAAATTTCGAAACTTGCAATTGGAATGCATCGTCAACATGAGATTGCACCAGTAGACCGAGTCCTCGTGCGAAAGGGTCGAAAGGGGACTATCCGAATTATGTCTCTCCACGCCTTCGCAGACGAAGTTCACACCATTGCCCCATATCGCAGCATGTGTTTCCAACTTCAGCTTTATAAGCTCATTACTTCTTCCGGGTATTATGGAGACGCCCATATTATTATGAAGGTAGCGGGCCTCAACAACTACTGATTCGCACCCATTCCTACTTGTTTGACCAGTGGAATCCTGTCGTGTGTACAATAGTACTGGTTGGAAGGGAGACATCAGGTTCTTGTGCCCAATTGAGGATTCGTCTGTGAAGCCAACAAAGTTATTGCGAAGGCTGGCATGGACTGAAACCATCTCAGTTTCCTGAACTACTAAGAAACCATGGGTCGAGGTCATTACACTGTCTCCGCAACGAAGATCAGAGATCGGTGTCGCGCCATGTGGCGTTACCACGATGGTTTCAGCGGACACGCCCGTTGTACGTTGGTTCGCTGGGATGCGGTCTGCCCAAGAATGCTGATCACTACGTTCTGCTTCATTCGGAAGTGGATGAAACAGAAAGTCGGAGAAGCGCCGCCCGATCCGGACGTCATCGATATCCTCACTGACCAATAAATCTCCCCCCACCGCCGTCCCCTGGTCAGAAGGGGCAGGGGTATCAAAGTACAAGTCCCAACCGTTGGAGATCGAAGCACCTAGGAGACCCAATTCCAAATTGCCTATCCAATCTAATCGGTGCCAGAACCCCGACACTGGATTATGAGCAAGCGTCTTCCCCACGCGGTGAAGTACCAAGCCAGCGCGATACAGAGTTCCCCTAAATTGCAAGACTTCTCTGGTTATGAAGCGACCGCCATCAGACAAATCGAAGTGAACGTCAATCGAGAGCCGCTCAGAAGATTGGACTTGGTATTGGATGCCAGATGGGACAAAATCGGTATTCTGGTCAAACATGAGCGCATTCATTGAGCCTCTGACCGGTCTACCGTCTGCGAGAATCTGACCTTCCAGAGTAATCTGCAATGTTGCGGTATCGTGGATCTGTTGACTTTGCGATAAGACCAGCATTGCAACCCTCCTTTTACCAGCTTACTGACTCTGAGTTTCTGCGGGCAATCTTCAACACGTGAAGAATAAGTTGAACTCTCTATTTAATTGGAAACGCCATTTTGATCACGCGAATCCAATGTTCGGCGCCAGGAGCAAGAAGGTGCTTCGCCCTTCCAGCCATGTTGCCACTAAGTTTCTTCGGGAGGTCTATGAAGCCCTTTGTTGGAAATTGTTGCTCGTCTTCCGAGTATGACTCCATTATTTTCTCAACCTCCCGCACTACCGTAGCTAAGTTTTGAATAGACTGCTTCTTCGCCGAACCACGCCCAGTTGCAACGAGTTCGATTGCGCCTGGGCTTCCACCGTTAAAGCGCGTGGGTATGTACGAGACATCCCCCTCACTATGACTGAAAACACCCCTAGGCGCGTCGTTCAACATACTGGGAAAGTAGGCGTTACTCATGATCAAGTTCCGGTCCTCGTCGCTACAATCTTCGGATCGAATATAGAGATCAAGAAACCGAGTTGCTTCTTCTCGCGTTGAGCTTAAAATTGCGGCACGTGTTCCATTCGAATGTATTGAATTTTGTTCATTTGCGTCATCAGAAACGTAGCCAACCGGCTCAATCACAGTGTAAACTGCACTCCCATGGATCAGTCCAGCACGCACAGCTATACCCTTTGGCTTCATCCACCTGACTATCGAGTCAATCTCAATTGTTTCTAGGTAGGCGAAATGCGCTGATTTCATGATGGTTGAGAGCGGGGCCGAAAGTTCGTACAGGTATGGTCCTTCCGAGTTTCTTACCCACTTAGCTTTGATGAGGACCCTTAGCGCCCTCCACACTGATACACGTGGATATCCAACAATATCACAAAGGTCGGACAGGCTTGTGGGTCCATGTACCGCTAGAGCCTCGATCAAGGACAATGTTCTAGGCAGTAGCGTGCCTCTATTGCCGTCATCTTCGACGGATTCCATTGGTTGGTTTCTCACACTCGCACCCCGGAAAGATCATTTTTTTCTATGTTTTTCAGGGCCTCCCCTAGAATGAGGTATCGCATCATTGAGCGTGTCGGGCCAGCGGCCCATTCCGTTTGAAGGAATGCGATAGCCACCGTTTGGACAGACGTGTCATGCGAGGACGGGCGTCAAGCTGGCTATCATTGTGATTTTTTGGCTTACGCCCGATTGGCGGTTGCCGCCCGTATCAGGTCCGGCGTGCGGCTAGTTCGAGGTCGCCTCACTGCCCGACGCCCAAACAGATCTCAGCCTGGCCGGGTGTCAAGGCGAGGTCCACAACAGCATGTCCTTGCACGACGGTTGGAGGTCGCCCCCCGCGAGCTGAGCGCCACCCGGAAGCTAACCGCCTAGTTGCGCCGCGTAGCTGACGCAAGTCCAGCATCGAGCCGGGAAAGGCTAGGAAGTCTGCGCCGCATCCACAAACTCAAACGTTACCGCGTGCTCGCCGACGCTCAAAGGCGGTCGGAACTGGGAGTTGATTGCAGAGATACGTTCTGACGCTACCGTGCAGATGGCGGAACAGAGCTAGCTCGGCTCCGCACGGTACTCGAGGAATTAGAAATATCAGTTTCGGTTCGCCATTCTAGTCTACTGAAACTTCAATCGGTGTAGTAGCAAGAATGCGCAATAACTCTGTGCGCATTTGACTTGGATTGCCGACAAGACCTTGATCCACGCATATGCGGGTTGCGATCGCGAGGGCACTTTCGTAGGAATATCCAATTGCAACCAGGGATTCAATAAATTCAGGGTTCGCACGATCCCACGCAACCGTGGCTAGTGGGCCGCGATAGCAGCTCATTGTCACAATCTTCGCGTTGGATTCATTTGCGAGTAGGATACATGAAGTCGCAATCAGGGCCTTCATTGGAACTTTCATATTAAACGTCATCTCAAGAGTCCTCCATTATTTTGAACCAGGCTAGTTTCACTCAACTAGACCAACAGCGCAGCTCTTCCTGGGTGGTCACAGGCGAATAGGTAGGTAGCAATTCTCTCAATCATGCTGACGCCGTCGAAACATGAATCTGCTAGATCAACTTTCTGCTCGAAAGGATGGCAGGCATTGTCCGCACTGTAAGGGAGCGCACCAAATATTTCTTGAGTCATGCAATCATTCCGTTCAATAGTTCAATCATCGACAACGTTTCTGCAAAGCTCAGTGCTGGCCGTGCAGCACTCCCGTATGAAAGAGGCATGACTTCACTTACATGTGGAAACATAGTCTGGATCGTTCGTCTTTCATCAGGCGTTAGGGAAGTCCAGGTTGTGTCGCCCAAGTGGAAGCTCTCACAAACAACACCATTGGCACGGATTAATTGGTGGTCATCGAATAGCAAGCTAACATACTTAAGATTGACATCGATCCCGCGAATGGAGTTGCCTCGGTTGCAAAGCGCGCCAATAGGTACTAAAACTTCAGCCTCGCCAAATGTGAGCTCGGCTTGCCAGCCGGAAATTAAGATTCGATGACTACTTGAGAGGCGCAACCTATCCGTGCTTCCTAGTGTGCCCTTTGATATTTCAACAGGTGACTTGATACCAATGCCTGGATACTGTCTCTTTGTTATCCAGCGCAGTGGCTGAAGATCATTGTCCTCTGTCAGTATCAAGTCACCAATTTGCAGCCTGTCCGCTGAAACTAAGCCAGTTGCAGTCAAAATATTGCTTCTTGAGTCCAATCCAGTCATGATTTGGTGCCTTACAAAACGCTGCATACTGGTCAGAAGGGAATCTCTATAGATCGAGCTTTGGCCTCAATATTTTTAACAATGTTTCTAGCGTCTGTTACTCCGCATTGAGTTGGTTCAAGCCGCCTGTTCAGATTCTCGTACAAGTGATGGGCAGCCCACGGAATTGGCGCCCGCTATTGCTGCTGCATCATGCCTCTTGCCGACCCGCCGCGAAAGCAGGCTGTACCGGTGGTTGAAATCGGTGCGAAGCTGGAAAACGCTACCTTCGGGCGGTCGAGCGCTGCCCGCCAGCCTACGTTTCAGCTGGATGACTGTCGGGAGGCGGAGCAGCTACCTGTGGTGTTTCTCATAGAGCTTCAGCCAGCGCGCTGCGCGCGGTTCCTTCGAGCAACACGATGCAGAGACTAGGCGAGTTTCAAGATCTATTGCGTCAGATGCTTTCAACGCGTCGAACCTGTGTCCGCTATAGGAGTGACCGGCCGCATAGGACTCGCAAGCTGCCATAGAGCCGATTAATCGAGCAAAGGCGGTGAACTGCTCAATTCCCGCTTGAGTTCTTTTGAAAATAGAAAACGTGAAAGACCCGGCTGCTCCTGTATTGTAGCGAACGGGTACGGAAAATGATTGCCTGTCCACATGAAACAAGATGCCCTGGCATGCATCTTTCTGCAAAGCTTTCCAAAATTCCCCATCCTCAATCGCATCTCGCTCTTCTGCAGAGCAGCGATTTGACTTGAGAAACAGAGCGATATGCCGATGCCTTTCCTCCAACGTGCAGGCGAGTAGGGCGACCCGAACGGGCGGATCAAAGACTGGCGAGGCGCTGCCGTGGACATCAATTTCTATCGAGTTCGGCTCGATTGCGGTGAACTGGCAACTCCCGTGAAGGATGCCTGCCATTGAGAAATATTTCGACCCTTCTCCCCGGCTGCAGAACGCATCAACCTCAACCGTCTCATCTAAAGCGAACTGCGCCTCACGAACAAATTGCGAGAATGAAACGGAAAGCTCATAAGCGTGCCTTCTTACAGACATCCTGACCCATCCAGCCCTGGATAAATTCTGCAAGGCCCGCCAAATCGATACGCGAGGTATGTCTAGTACCTTGTCAAGCTCACTGAGTGTTGACGGGCCCTGCTTTCCAAGAGCCATCAAGATCATGATCGCTCTTGAAATATAATCTTTATTGGAGGATTCTTCTTCAAGGTTGTCAATCTCGATGAGAATTCCCCTTTGGGGAATTGAGGACGGCATGACGCCTCCATTCTGTTCTAAGTCGATAGCTAGGGTCCCCACCCGCAGCTTTCAGAGATTCTCCCGAATTATCACACAATTACCTTACTTTACGGAACGCTCAAGTCTCGCGTTTCGCCGGGCGGAACCGACGTCCATTCCCGGTGTTGGTCAAGTGAATAGAAAATGTGAGTCGATAGATATAAGAAAAATGGCCATTTTGACGCGTTCGCTGGCGCAAATGGGGTGGATGAGGCCGAAAGCGCTCTGGCGGACTTCGAACGCTTTGCAAAATATCTCGGTCCGGACCGGGTCCAGTTGCACGGCTACGCCTTTGAAGCGCTTGGGGACGCGCTCGCCGCCACTGCACGGCAGGACGAAGCCCGCTTGGAGTGGCACAATGCGCTGGCGCGCTTCGAAAGCCACAAGCCTGAACGCTGGCAGCAGGAAATCCACAAACTAAAGCAAAAGGCCGAAGGCGAGAGGTGACAGGCGGTTTCGGCCCACACCGCGCTGGCCGATCCCGAGCATTTAGGCACCCGCAGCCTCGTGCGGTGTTGCTGAGGAAAGGTCATGTCGGACAGTACGTCCTCTTTGGCGGTATCCACGAGCGTGGCCAACTTCGGGAGCTTTCCGCGCATCTGATCCGCCGCAAGACGCTACTGCGCCTTGGTCGCCGCATGGTCGGGCTGTGCGAAGGCGGTGGTGATGAAGGCCGAGACCACCCTGCGGCTGTTCTTGTCGGCGTGGGCAAGGGCATTGCGCTGGAAGTGGACACGGCATCACTGCCAGGTCGTGGACAGCACGCGGGCCGTGGCGGCCTTGATCCCTTCATGTGCGTCACTGATCACCAGCTTCGGGAGTGATGCGTGCGGCCCTGAGCATGTCTCGGAGTTCTTCGATGCCGTGATCCGTGAGGGCCGTAGTCGCTTCCTCTGAAGCGGTATAGACACTGATGATCGCGCCGAAGGTCAGATTGTCGTCGTTGGAGATGATGGCAGAAGTACAACATGAAACCTTGGACAGACCGGGCGATGTTCACGATCAGGGGATTGTGACACGGGTGCGCAACGTGCGGGTCAATCCTCACCTTCCGGATCGTTGTCCGCAGTCAAACCATAGCGACGCATCTTGTCGTTGAGCGTGCGGCGCGGGATTCCCAGCGTTTCCGAGGTACGCAGTGTGTTGCCTTGATGGACATCCAGCGCGGCCGCGATCTCGCGGGCTTGGAAATCAGCGACGCGCTCCGCCAGTGTCTGCGGGTTCGCCCCGGTGGCGGCCGTATGCGGCATATCGAAAAGCCCCAAGGCATATGCTTCGGCGCTGGCCCTCAGTTCGCGGACATTGCCCGGCCATGCGGCGCGTTTGAGCTTTTGTTGCAGCATCCAAGGCATCTCGGGATCGGCTCGGCCATAGCGGCGGGCGGCAAGTTGGGCGTAATGGGCGAAGATCAGCGGGATGTCTTCTCCGGCCTCGCGTAGGGTCGGGGTCGGAAGCTCGGTGCCGGCCAACCTGAAATAGAGATCCGGCCGGAAACCGTTGACGTCGCGGAGCCGGGATTTCGTGGTTGAAATCACCCGGATATCGAGCGGGCGCGGCGCCGTATCCCCGATGCGCTCTACCGTTCGTTCCTGCAGGACGCGGAGAAGCTTGGGCTGGATAGAAGGCGGCATCGTCTCGACTTCGTCCAGCATCAGGGTGCCACCATTGGCCGCTTCCAATTTTCCCGCCCGCCCGGCCGCGTCATGAGCGAAGACACCGGCGCCGTTACCAAAGAGGATGGTTTCGGCCATCGCTTCGGACAGCGCCGCGCAATTGAGCGCGACTAAGGGGCCACTTGCACGTGCGCTGCCGGCATGGATCGCACGCGCAGCCAGCTCCTTGCCGGTACCGGTTTCGCCACAAATCACAACGTCGATGTCGACTGACGCCAGTTCCGAGATGCGCTTACGAAAGGCGCGCATCGCGCGGGACCGTCCCAGGATGCTGCCCTGGTCCCGTTCACACAGTACGCGTTGAAGGCGCGCGACCTCCCGGCGTGCGGCTTGCGCCTCGAGTGTGCGCCGGATCACCGACAAAAGATGCGCGGACTCGTAGGGTTTCTCGAGGAAATCCTCGGCCCCGGCGCGGATCGCCTCGACAGCATGCGCGACATCGCCATGCCCCGTGAGCAGGACAACAGGCACGGCCAGTGACTTTTCCCGCAAGGCATGGATGAGCCCGATGCCGTCGGTCCCCGGCATGCGCAGATCGCTGATCACCATGTCCGGTGGGGGCGACATGGCCAGCAGCATGTCCTGCGCAGCCGAAAAGGCGCGCACCTTGTAACCCGCCATCTCGACGAGGTCGGACAGGGCCGTCAGGTGGTCGACATCGTCGTCCACGATATCGATGCATGCGGTCATTGCGGTGCGTCTGAGAGCGGCACAAGCGGCAAGCATACGGTGACTTGCGTTCCGGTCTGCGGGCTCGAGCACATTTCGAGCCCCCCGGAAAAATCCGCAAGGATCACCTTGCAGATGGCAAGCCCCAGCCCGAGACCCTCGCCGATCTGCTTGCTTGAATAGAAGGGTTCCGCCACGCGCGGCAGGTCGGTGTCGAGAATGCCGGCGCCATTGTCGGTCACCGTGATCACTGCGGTCTCTCCGACTGTTTCAAGTGTGACGCTGATTTCGGGCTTCGGTGTAGCGTAGACCGCGTCGAGCGCATTGAGCAGCAGGTTCGTGACGACCTGTTCAATCCGCACATCCCCTGCCATGACGTGCACAGGGTCCGTCGGCATGTCCAGCCGCGGCGACACACCGACGGCCTTTGCCCGCGGCAGCACGAGGTCGAGCGCGGAGCCCAGGGGCGCGCGCAGATCGATCAGGCGGAGGTCAACGGTATCCTTGCGGGCAAAGCTCTTGAGGTGTTTCGTGGTCCGCTGCATCCGGCGGATCATGTCGCGGGCTTTTGCGATCCGTCCCGAGGTTTTCCTGTCATCCGCCCCCATGCCGAGATCAGCCGCCGACAAGGTCGCCTCCATCGCGGCCAGCGGCTGGCTTATCTCGTGGACGATGGCGGCGGACATACGGCCCATCGCGGCCATCTTTTCGGTATGGATCAGGGCCTCTTGCGCGGAGCGCAGGTCGGTTTCGGCCTGCTTGCGGGCGTCGACCTCGCGGGCCAGATCGGCGGTGCGCGCGACCACCATCGCCTCGAGCCTTTCGGATTGCGACAGCCGCATGGCAATAATCTGGCGGCGTTGCTCGATGCCCTTGACGGTTGCCGCTAAGGCGAGCGTGGCCAAGGCTACCAGCGCAGCCCACCCCAGGGCGATCAATTGCAACCCGCGCATCGGACGCGCCGCGATCACCCTGCCACCTGTCGCCGGAATCGGTCCGACACGTGCCATCCAGTCATCGCCGGATGCATCGGCGCCGTCTGGCGGCTTGGCCAAAAGCGCCGCCGTTTCACCAAGCCCTACCCCCTCATAGGCCCGTGTGGCGAAGAGGTGCTCCAGCGTTTCCGGCGACAGGGCGACGAGCGGGCGATACTGCCAGTCCGGCCTTGCCGAGAGGAACACCACGCCATGTTCGTCAGCCAGCGCGACATCGGCCTCGGCGGCGCGCCATGTCTGTTGCAGCGGGCGCAGGTCCAGCTTCACGACCATCACGCCGGCACGGCCGCCCACATCGACGCGCGCCGACAGGAAGTAGCCCGGCTCGCCGGTGGTGACCCCGATCGCGTAGAATTGGCCCCGCCCAGTCGCGAGCGCGTCCCGGAAATACGGGCGAAAGGCATAGTTCTCTCCCACGAAGCTTCCAGGCTGGTTCCAATTCGACGCAGCGATCGTTTCACCTGACGCGTCGATCAGGAACAATTCGTCGGCTCCGGCATGATCTGCAACCACCTCGAGATAGGCGTTCGCATCCTGCAACGGCCCGTTGCCGGACAGTGCCTGCCGGACGCGGGCGTCTTGGGCGGCAACGGTGGGCAGGGCGCGAAGCCGGTCAATCTCCGCCGCGACAGCGCGGGTCGTCAAGAGCAGGGTCTGGTCCAGTTCCCGGCGAGCCGTCTCGATCGTGAGGGATTGTGCGATGAACCAGACCATCGCCGCGGACAGGCATGCAAGAATGACGGAGCGCGCCACGGTCAGTCGACCACCTTGAGGCTGGCGTCCCTGGTCCCCACGATGTCGACAAGCGCGGCCGTCATGAAGTCACGGCGACCTGACCACGGTCCCGTCGCGCCTCGGCCCAGTTGTGGGCAAGCAGCGCCACCACGAGCACCGCGCCTGCAATCTCGACGAGGAGGTCCGGCCAGAAGAGGGCGACGATGCCCGGCAACAAAAGAACCCGCGTCCAGAGCCGCATCGGCCGCCACAGGAAGGCTTCTAGAACGGCGGCGAAGGCGACCAAACCAAGGATCGCGATGGCTCCGCTCCAGAGGACCAGGGGCAGAGGGCCGCCGAGGATGATCTCCTCGTTGAAGACCATGAAAAGCGGGATCAGATACAGCCCCTTCGCGTATTTCCATGCCTCGAGACTCGTTTCCATCGGTTTGGACCCGGCAATCGCGGCCCCTGCGAATCCTGCCAACGCCACGGGGGGCGTGACATTGCTGTCTTGTGAATACCAGAAGACCACCAGATGCGCGATTAGAAGAGGAATGCCGAATTCTTCGGTCAGGGCAGGGCCGACGAGGATGATGAGGACGATATAGGCAGCCGTCACCGGCAACCCCATGCCGAGGATCAGCGAGGCTATCAGCACGAGAAGCAGCGCCAACACAAGGTTGCCGCCCGAGAAGGCGATCATCATTGCCGAGAACTTCAGGCCAAGGCCGGTCAGCCCCACGGCACCGACGATGATACCCGCAACCGCGCAGGCCATGGAGACTGCCACGGCGTTCCGCGCGCCCAGCTCCAGCGCTTCGAGCGTGAGGGCGATGCCCCGGCGGCAAAGGTCCAAAAAGCCCGCCATGCTCGGCCTCGCGGTAAAGAAGGTCCAGAGCGCACGGGCCGAGGCCGCCGCGATGATCGACAGGATCGCGTAGAAGCCCACCCGCATGGGCGAGTAGCCCGCAACCAGCAGAGCCACCAGCGCCACCAGCGGTAAGAGGAAGTGCCAGCCTCCGGCAAGGACGGTGCGGGTGCGCGGCAAGTCCGAGGCGGGAAGGCCGGTCATGCCCTGCTTCACAGCAGCGATGTGGACCAGAAGGTAGACAACCCCGAAATAGAGAATGGCCGGAAAGATTGAGACCAGAACGATATCGACATAAGGGACGCGGGTGAATTCCGACATAAGGAACGCGCCCGCTCCCATGAGCGGTGGCATGATCTGCCCGCCCGTACTCGCCGCGGCTTCGATGCCGCCGGCCTGCGCAGGTCGGTAGCCGAGCTTCTTCATGAGCGGGATGGTGAAGGCGCCGGTGGTGACCACATTGGCGATGGCGCTGCCGCTAATGGACCCCATACCCGCGCTTGCGATGACCGCCGCCTTGGCGGGCCCGCCGCGCTGGCGGCCCGTTGCGGCATAGGCAAGATCGATGAAGAACTTGCCAGCGCCAGTCACCTCGAGGAAGGCGCCGAAGAGCACGAAGATGAAGACGAAGGTGGCGGCGACGCCCAGCGGGATGCCGAAGATGCCCTCGGCCCCCAGCGTCATCTGACTGGCCACACGTTCCAGCGAATAGCCTCGGTGATTCAGGATGCCGGGCATCACGTCGGCGAGGAACGGTAACTCGCCTCGGCTGCCTGCAAAGACATAGACGAGAAAGGCCGCGCCGATGATCGTCATGCCGAGACCCACCGCCCGGCGCGCGCCTTCGAGCACGACAAGGATGGTCAGCACACCCATCCAGACGTCGATCTGGCGGGGAAAGACTTGGTTCGCGATGATGTCGATGTTCAGGGGCACCCAGGCCCCGGCGGCGATCCCGGCCATGATCAACGGCCCATCAATTGCCCAGCCAAGCGGGCCTCGCGGCTTGTCTCGTCCGAAGACGGGATAGATCAGGAAACACAGGACAAGGATGAATCCCAGATGGATCGGGCGCTGGAAGAACAGGCCGAGCGGCTGAACCCCCGCCGCCCAGAGCTGAAATAGCGACAGTGCGATGCCGATCACCATGATCGCGCGCAGCACGATTGGCGACTGTGGCATCGAGCCTAACTTGAGGGCGGGGGGCAGATCGGCTTGTGTGGTCATTGGTCGTTTTTCCCAATCAAGGCTATGGCACTCGCTCACGCGCGGCGGCCGCAGACAGGGACACCTCCCTGTCGTCGATTGTGAGTCTGTGATTGACAGTGCCCGCGCCGGGCCGCAGCACATAGGCATTGCCCAGCACGAGTTCGTCGATCCCTAGGACAAGATAGCCGCGCTGTACGTCGCTGACCTGTTGTCCGCGGCCGGGGATGTGGTCCAGCCCGGCGGCGAGATCCGGCAAATGCGACCAGACCAGCACCATGTACCCGCCACGGTTCTCATAGCAGTCCGAAACCTCGAAACCTTGAACGGAATGGTGCCACAACACGCACCATTCGGCGCCATTTGGATCATCAAACCGCGCAATCTCTTCGCCTGTTTCGCGCAGAACGACAAGGGTTTAGGCAAAGGCTGCCGGGTTAGGGGCGACAGGAGAAGGAGGGCGAAATATCGCCCTCCTCTTGTCCAACGCGTCACGGACGGAGGCGGTCAGGCACGCTCGCGCCGATTTCCTCAAAGTATCGAATTGCGCCCGGGTGCAGCGGCACCGGGGTTGCGGCCAGCGTGAACTCGACTGTGGTCTGGTTCGCAGCCGGGTGCACGGCTTGCATATCGGCGATGTTTTCGAACATCGCCCTGGTGATCGCATAGGCGAGATCATCTGACATCTCCGAGGATACGGTCAGTACGTTGGGAATGCCCAGCACGGTGATGTCCTCGGCCACGCCGGTGTAGGTGCCCCCTGGCAGGGTAGTCAGAGCGAAGGTTGCGTCAGCCGCCATTGCAGCCGCGAGCTGTGCTTCGTTCAACGCGATGATCGTAATGTTCTGGGTTGTTGCAAGGTTCAGGATCGACGAGGTCGGCGTACCCACTGACCAGAAGCCCGCGTCGATATCACCATTGGCAAGTGCGTCGGCGGTTTCGTTGAAGTTCAGGCGCTGTTCGTCGATATCATCATAGGTGATACCATTGGCTTCCAGGATCGCGGCTGTGTTCACCTCCGTGCCGGAACCGGGCGCCCCGATGGACACGCGTTTTCCACGCAGATCGTCGAGCGTGGTGATCCCGCTGCCTTCCAACGCGACGATATGGATCATGTTGGCATACAAAGACCCGAGGCTCCTCACCATGGAAAGTTGTTGCCCATCGAAGCGGCCCGTGCCGCCATAAGCCTGAGCCACGGTGTCTGCGAGCCCGATGGCAAGGTCCGCGTCGCCTGTCGCAATCAGACCCATGTTCTCGACCGAAGCGCCGGTCACTTCGGCGGTGGCCGAATAGCCCTTGACATGGGTGTTGATGACCTCGGCCAGCCCGCCGCCCATGGGGTAGTAGACCCCGCCGGTGCCGCCAGTTGCGATGGACAGCTGGTCCTGTGCAAGCAAAGGTGTCCCAAATCCGACCGCGATCACGGCGGCGGCTCCTATCAGGGCCTTGGGCCCGCGAAATCCTTTGTAGAACATGTATTCCTCCTATGGTCTGTCGTCTCGCGTTCCTCCCGCGACGGGTTCAAATTCGCAGACATGTTTAAAGAAGCGGAATGTTATTTGGTCTTCAGAGCGACTTTCGTCGCAATCCTCCGCCACGTAGAAAGCAGGATTTCGCCAAAGGTGCCTGCCCTGCGGGGTTGGCGGCCAAGAGGGGACGGGTTGATTGAAGGACACATGCGCGCCCCCGAGATCGGCAGAACCCATGGAGGATCGAAGCAAGGCAGCCGCAGTGTCATATGATTGGCGCAATGAGTGTGCAAATCATGTGCAGCCATCATCGGAAGCCGCTCATTGTACTGGCGGGAGCCGTTCGTACAACTAGCTCACCGCGCGCCGAGCCCACTACCATCGTAATCAACGCGCATAACAACGGTCCTTTTCCGCTGGATCGTCAGGTTTGCGTGCTGCGCCGCCGCAAGGCAGCTTCCCGCCCCGACTTAAGGGGCGTCGCGACCGGCCCAGAACGGCCCTACATCGCCGCACCCGACGCTGCGATGCGGCTTCACCAAACCGGCCATTCGCGGATCGTGCACCATGGTCCGGCAGGCCAAGGTCAGCATTGGCGGACGGAGCGGACGTTCGCTGCGGTTCCGCTGATGACCTCTTTCTGTTGTGGCCGTTGTTATGTGAGACTAAGCTTCGCAGGACAAGAACGTTAATTTTCTAGGGGTGGAACCGTGAACGCCAACCGATTGATCCTGGCCATGGCAATTGTCCTACTACTAGCAAACTCGACATTTGCCCAAGGTAATGATTGCCCTGACAAGATATCAAGACAGTGCATCGTTTCGAAAATGGTGTTTGCGATAGACGCATATTACGAGCCGAAAGAGAAGCAACACTATATAGCAGGTGTGGTTCGACAACTCATCTGGAGCGAACTTCATGAAGAGGCAATTGGCCTCTTGAAAACCCATGGTGAAACGCTTGGCTATTCAGACCTACGGTTTTTTGCAGAAGACCTTGCGGAAAGTGGCTTCTTTGAAGACGCAAGATGGACATTCAATCTTGCTGTCCATGTCACTGAGGTGGGTAGACTAGGAGCGAGACATTCAGCGCTCGATCTTCTGACTCTGGCAGAGATGCAGTTCGAACAGGGTTTCTCAGAAGATGCAGGAGAGACGCTTAGACGAGCAGCAGTACTTGCTAGGCAGATTTCCGACCCTGCCCAAGCTGTTTACGAAATGGAGGCCACAGCCATTCGTCAGCGTCTCCTTGGATGGCCAGAAGATGTTGAGGCAACACTCAGGGGTTCAGTTGAACTGGCGCAAACTATCGAAAGGGATCAGATTAGGGCTTTCAAGATCGGAAGCGTTGGTAAGGAATATTTCTTGTCAGGCTTTGAAGGTTTGGGAGACCGTGCCTTTGCGACGATGGAGGCGGTTCTATCTGAAGACGCCATTAGTGACTATGACAAGACGCAGATGATTAGTGCTTTGATCTCAGATCATGCACAGGCGGGACGGCTTGAAACAGCGTATGAGCTGTCACAAAAATACGAATTTTCCGCAGGTCAGTACCAAGTGGCTTTGTTTAGCGCTGCAAACATACTTGCCAGTTCGGAAGGGGGATACCTCCCCAAATTCATGCCTAGTTCAGTCGAACGTTTAGCCGGGATTGCAGAGCAGCTTACCGACATTAACAAAGCAGGTACAGCTTATGGTTGGTTGATCCTCCGCCTCGTGAGAGAAGGTCAATTTGATGAGGCGCTGTCATTCTTGCCAAAGATTGAAGGATCACAGCCTCACTCTGAGGCTGTCTATAACATAGTGGGGCATATCGCTCGCGATGCGGACGATCCTATTCGAGCCGAAGAGATACTGCTTCGTGAAAAGCCAACAGGAGAACTGTCGCCGTATGAAAGTGGTAACAACTCGGTAGGATATCCTCTCGAACTGGTCGGACAGGGTTTCGCCGACCTAGGTATGCATGAGAGGGCATTGCCGTACCTTCAACGGGCGCTCGACATGTACATTGAGGACACCGACACTCGTAAGTCCTTGCCTTGGGGCATTTTTCACCGATTTGCTCTCGCAGGACATGGTAATGAGATGTTCGAAATGTTGCGCGTTGCGGAGACACCAGAAGATCGCTTCGAACTCATTCAGGCAATTGCACTAGGGGCTTTGAAGGGGGGGCATCTGGACGTTGCAGACAAGGCAATCATATCTCTGCAACCTATCATTGAAAGCCTACCTGACGAGCCAGATGAGCAGATGAAGGCGTTGATGCCCGATGCACAGAATCTACCAACACCTCGGAGCATAGCGCTTGGTAAGCTCTCTCACATTTACCGCCAGATGGCCACGCATTTTCTGGAAGTGGGTGAGTATCAGAAGGCACGAGACATTCTGAGGCGGGTTGATTTGCAAGCTGACACATCAAACGAATACGTGAAGTTGGCGCTCGCCTTGTCTGCTGATGAACAGAGTTTCAGCGCAAAAGTCTTGACCGATGTACTAGGTGCTGCTGATCAAGCGACTTCACCGCAAGACCGTGTATCGTTTTATGCTAGTCTTCTTCGAAATTTAGAATGACACGTGGTGGTTTTTCGGCAGCTTCGCAGAAGCCGACCTTCGTGTAAGGCGCGGCATCATGCACTCTAGGGCTCGAAGCCGACTTCGGATGCGGCGCAGCGCGTCGGTCGAGGCAGACTCGCCCATTGTCTTGGACGGCCCGAGGACGAAGCCGCTCCGCGGCATTGGCGCTTTTGGCTGATGGGGTGAGCTGGACACCCGCAAGAACACACCAGATTTCCGCCCTTCGGCCTCTGCAGCGAATGGGGCAATGACGTGCAGCGCCGATCAAGATGATCGGGGTCCTGTTTCGCCAATATTGGAGGTCTGCGGACGGACTCACCCCATGGCGGCCCGCCGCTCGTGGAAGACCAGACGATCGAAGTTGTAGGCGAGATTGGCGAGCGTCAGTTTGGCTTCAGCGCGCGCGAGGCCGATGGTGCGGATGAACAGGCCGAAGCGGTTCTTCTGATGGGCGAAGACATGCTCGACCTGGGCGCGCACGGAAGATTTCCTGAAGTTGGCTTGGGCGGTCGCCTTCGGCATCGGTTTCCCGTGCGGCTTGCGGCGGTGGATGCTGCTGATGAAGCCGTTTTTCACCAGCCATGTCTCGTTGCTTTGCGAGCGATAGGCGCTGTCGGCCCAGACTTCCATCGACGTGTTTTCATCGGACAACAGCTGCCGCAGCATGCGCCCATCCGGGGCCGCCGCGGAGGTCACTGCGCTCTCGCGGATGAAGCCGAAGCGCCGGTCGATGCTGATGTGGGATTTGTAGCCAAAGACAGGCAGCGCGATCTGCGGCAAGGGCTTGCCGTCCGGGCGATAGCGGATCTTGCCGCCGATCTTCAGGGTCCAGCGCGCATTCGTGTCCTTCTGGGCGGCCTTGTTCGGCGCGTCGGGCCAAATCTCCTTGGCCGTCTTCCCCGCCTTGATTGCGTCTTTCTCGCCCTCGGTGTTGCGCTGCTTCGGCGCCGGAACCAGGCTGGCATCCACGATCTGACCGGACATCGGGATGTATCCCTTCTTGTGAAGTTGCCAGTCGAACGCCTTCATCACCCGCTTCAGCGTGCCGGTCTCGGTCAGCCGGTTGCGAAAGTGCCGGATCGTGTTCTCGTCTGGCGTCGGCGCGCCCAGGTCAAAGCCGAGAAACCGCATCCAGGACAGCCGGTCCCGGATCATGAATTCCATCCGCGCGTCCGAAAGGTTGTGCTGTGCCTGCAGGATCAGCGCCTTGAACATCGAGACGGGGTCGAACGGCGGGCGGCCGCCTTTGGAACCGTCGCCGTAACCCAGACCCTCGACCAGCCAGCCCCGGAAATGCTCGAAATCCACCGTCGCATCCAGCACCTCGAGCGGATCGCCATGCCTGGACAAAGCCTCAAGCTGTTCCGTCAGACCGAAGAAACTCCGTTGATCCATGCGCCCGCTCCTCAACCAAGCCTGTGGAGCGAATGAATCACGATACCGACAATCCCGCTAGGTTTTTGCGGGTGTCCAGCTGCCCGTCACGGCGCGCGTTTTGCGATCTGACCGACCTGACTGACGATTGGGACCTTCTCAATCATCAGACAGGAGGCTTCCATGACAGAAGAGAGAGTAAGCCCGCTGCGCCAGCGGATGATCGAAGACATGCGCATCCGTGGAATGGGCGACAAGGCGCAGAAGTCGCACATCCGGGCAATAAAGGATTTCACGGCCCTTCTCGGGCGATCGCCCGACACGGCGACGCCGGAGGATCTGCGGGCGTATCAACTGCACATGACGGACACGGGGGTCACGCCGTCGACGTTCAACGTGCGGATCGTGGCACTGTGGACTTGCCCGGGAAATGTGGAGAGCACCAACTTAGGAACCAGGAGGTGTTCAATGGGAAACGGAAACAGACCGACGCCAGAGTTTCGGCGCGAAGCGGTCAGGCTGGCACTGACCAGCGGTCGGACACGGCGCGAGATCGCGGAAGATTT
>NZ_JAHQZS010000012.1 GCF_019061145.1 Anianabacter salinae
CGCGGGGTGGAGCAGCCCGGTAGCTCGTCAGGCTCATAACCTGAAGGCCGCAGGTTCAAATCCTGCCCCCGCAACCAAATTCCTCAGCTTTATCAATCACATCAATATCTTGAAGCTCCGCTCCCGCGGAGCTTTTGCCGTTCTGGGCCCCCGGCATTCGGGCTGACCGGAGAACCGGGGCACCCGCCGCCAAGAGCAGCAGGCTCGCCAGGGCGCCGTCAAACTCGACCGCGGTCCTGATAGACCAAGCTCCGCACGACGCCACCCCCGCTGCTGCCCCGCAGTTTGCGGTGCCGGGCAGCGGCTCCCTTTTGCCTCAGGAGCCACGATTTGCATAAGACAAGCTCCGCCATCGCAAAATACGCCGACGCCTTGCGCAGGATCTCGTTGGCCTGGCGCAGCACACGGTTCTCTTGTTCCAGCGCCTTCATCTTCTCTGCCATGTCGGTCGGGATGCCCGTGCGTCGACCGCTGTCGACCTCGGCCTTCTTGACCCACTCGTTCAGGGTTTGGGGCGCACAGCCGATCCTTGCGGAAATCGACATGTCTGCCTGCCAGCGCGATCCATGCTGACCCTCATTGTCAACGACCAGCCGCACCGCACGCTCGCGCACTTCGGGGGAAAACTTGTTCGTCGTCTTGCTCATGATGCTCCATCCTACTCAGGAGTTGGAGCCTCCGGCAAACCCGGCGAGGTTCACGAAGCCTCGAAGTGCAGGGTCGTCAGAATGGACAGACAAAATCAAACTACGCGGCTGTAGCATGCGCAGTCCCCAATCAGGGTGGTGGCCCAAGAGACCGTCTTAGCCGAATGTCCGTTTCAAGCCTGACACTCTCGGGCAATTCACGCCGCTTGAACATCTGCATCAGCATGCTGGCGGCGCGGCGGCCCATTTCCCGGTGGGGCACATGCACGGTCGTCAGTGCCGGCTCGGCGAGACTGGCGATCTCAATGTCGTCAAACCCGGTGATCGAGATGTCGGCAGGAACGCGCAGCCCCATTTCCTTGGAGGCGCGCAGCGCACCCAAGGCGAGAACGTCGTTCACGCACATCACCGCTGTCGTATCTGGCGCTGCCGCAAGTGTCTCGCGCAGCGCGGTGCTGCCGTTTTCAATGCCGTAAGGTGTCTGGATCAGCCACAGGTCGCTGGCGTCGAGTCCTGCCTCTGTCATGGCAATCCTGATCCCCTCGACCCGGTCCCGGGCCCTGTCGTTCGACACGATCGGCGCCGAGATGCATGCGATCCGGCGATGGCCTTGCTGGATCACAAGGCGGGCGAGGTCGGCCATCGCACTCTTGTTGTCAAAGCCGATTGAAGGCTGATCCTGGGCCGGATCGTAGGACCATGCGATCAGGTAGGGCACCGAGCGACGCCTCAGGTAGTCATAGATCGCCTGGTCGCGGTGATAGCCGATAAGAAGCAGACCGTCGGCCCCGCGCGCGGCAAGTGCCCGGATCTGTTCTTCCTCAAGGGCTTCCTGATAGGCCGACGAAGCGATCAGAAGCGTCTTTCCGTGGCGGCCCAGTTCCTCTTGAAAGGCCTGGATGCCCCGCGCAAAGACCGCATTCTCCATTGTCGGAATGATCGCGCCGAAGGTATTCGTCTGCTTTGCGGCAAGGGTCTTGGCGCCGAAATTCGGCGCGTAGCCAAGGTCTTCAACGGCCTTCATCACCCGTTTTCGGGTCTCTCCGACGACCTGATCCGGTGAATTGAGGCAGCGCGAGACAGTTGCCGTCGACACATTCGCAAGCCGTGCCACGTCCGCGAGCGTCGGGAGAGGCGTGTCATGGGGCGGGTAATCCATGCGCCGTATGCCTCTCTTGTTCATCTGGAACTTGCCGGAATCATCGCCGTGCCGGGCACATCCAGCTTCCTTTACCGGACACGTCTCGACGAGGAAAGATACCACCAGACGCGACAATGTAAACGCTTGCATCGGCGCATGTAAGCGGTTACATGATTCTTCAGCCGCCAGTTTATTGTGCGTCGGGAGGGGCTCATATGGCTTTTATGATCGCGTTGCTGCTGGCCGTGGCGTTCACGGCCAATGTCGTGGCCGGGGCCATCGGTTCTGGCCCTTTGGTCAGTAACGTATCGGAAATGCTCATACTTCTTGCGGCTTCAGTGGCCTTTGTCGTCGGCATTCTGCAACGGGAGGCGCAGGCCGAAGCCGCCGAAAAGAACAAATAAGAACGCGTTTCAATGGGAGGAAACATGATGAAAGAGATCAAGAACGAAATCGCCTCGGTCGAGCGCCGGAACTTCCTGAAACTTGCAGGAACCGGCTGCTTTACGGCGGCGCTGGTCGCCGGCGCGGGCGGCATGTTGTGGTCGGACGCGGCCGTCGCGCAGACCGCCGCGGAAGAGCGGGAACGTGAGGCAGCCGCCGACCACATCATGACGTTGGCAACCGCCTACGTTCTTGGTGCATCGCGCAGCTATCCGATCTTGCAGCTCGACCTGAAGGAAAATATTCAGAACATGACCAACGGAAAGGTCTATGTGCGCCTTTCCCCCGGCGGTCAGTTGGGCGCTGGCGGTGCGCTTGCGCAGGCGGTCCAGTCCGGCACGATCCAGTGCGCGCAGCACAGCCTTGCCAACTTTGCGCCCTTCGCATCGGCGGTCGATCTGATCAACCTGCCGTATTTCTGCGGTTCCAACCAGCGTTTCACCAACCTCACCACCTCCGACGCGTGGAAAGCCGAAGTCAATCCGCGCATCGCAGCGTCGGGCTTCAAGTCGCTGTTCTACATCGTGATCGATCCCCGTGTCGTGGCCGTGCGCCAGGGCGGCAACGCCATCATCACACCGTCCGACATGGCCGGCGTGAAGTTCCGGGTGCCCGGCTCCGCAATGCTGCAGCAGTATTACAGCATGGTCGGCGCCAACCCGACGCCTGTTGCCTGGGGTGAAACCCCGTCGGCGATCCGCCAGGGCGTTGCCGACGCGCTCGACCCGTCGGTCGGCGCGCTGCATGTCTTCGGCTTCGGCGAGATCCTCAGCCATGTGACCTTTACCCAGGCGGTCCCGGACAGCCAGGTCTATTCCGTCAATCTGGAATGGTTCGAAGGCCTGCCGGGCGACGTGCAGGAAGGCATCGAGTTCGCAGGCGAGATCACGCAGGCGCAGAACCTTGCCAAGGTTCCGGCCGCACGGGCCTACGCGATGTCCGAGCTGTCGGCCAATGGTGTGGAGTTCCACACGCTGTCCGACGACCAACTGGCCGAATGGAAGTCCGTGGGTGGCTACCAGAACAGCGAATGGGACCAGTTCAAGCTGGAACTCGCCGGTTCGATGGAGACGTTCGATCGCCTCGACGAAGCCGCGGGCACCATGGGCCACTACTACGTTCACGACGCCTGATGAAGAGGGTCCAGCGCCATCCCGGCGCTGGGCCTCACCCAATCCACGACTGACGCGCGCGACAATTGCGGCGGACGGCGGACGGCTGCGTCCGGACGGGGGCTAAATGTCAGACATCTTCAAGGCCATGGACAGGAACGGCGAGCGTTGGCTGCTTCTTGTGTTCTACGTGATGCTCGTCGGCACGATGTTCATCGAAGTCGTGCGGCGAGAGGTGTTCGCCTACTCTTCGATCTGGGGCGAAGAGATGGTGCGCTATTCCTTCATCTACCTTGCGTGGATCGGTGCGGCGGCGGCCGTCAAGGAACGTGGGCACATCCGTATCGACGTGATCATGAATTACGTCCCCAGGACCGTGAAGGCGCTGCTCTACATCCTTGGTGACATCGTCATGTTCGCCGTGGCGGCGGTCGCCCTCTACTGGTCGTGGGAAGCGGTCCACATCTCCTGGAAATTCGGCTCTGTGACGCACGGTTTGCGCGTCTCTCAGGTGTTCTTCCTGTTCGCCGTCCCATTCGGCTTCGCCCTGGTGATGCTGCGGCTGACGCAGTCCTTCCTCCGAGACATCTCTGATCTTCGTAGCGGACGCCCCGTCTACGAAGGCGACAAGCTCTTCGACTGAGAAGGAACAGGCACGTGCTCTGGCAACAACTTCAGAACCAGACGGTCGAGCTCGGTTGGGATTTCTACATTCCTATCCTGGTGTTCGTTGTTCTTGTCGCGCTTGCGGTCCCGGTCTGGGCCTCCATCGGCGCTGCGGCGATCCTGATGCTGCTGATCTCGGGCGCGCTGCCCTTGTCCCTGCTTGGCGAGAGCCTGTTTCATGGCATCGACCATTTCGCGCTGACCGCGGTGCCTCTGTTCATCCTGACAGGTGATGCGCTGGTCCGAACAGGTCTCAGCAAGAAGTTCCTCGATGTGGCCGAGGCAATCACCTGCTGGGCCAAGGGCGGCTTTGGCTCTGCCACGGTCCTTGTGTGCGGTATGTTTGCCGCCATCTCCGGGTCTGACGCGGCGGGTGCGGCAGCCGTGGGACGCATGACGATCGACCGACTGGTCGAAAGCGGCTATCCGCGCCCCTATGCCTGCGCATTGGTCGCCGCCGGAGCCTGCACCGGGATCCTGATCCCGCCCTCGATCGCCTACATCATCATCGGCCTCGTGCTGGGCGTGAATGTCTCCATCCTGTTCCTCGCCGCGGTCATTCCCGGCTTGCTGGTGCTCTTGGCCATCCTCATCACCAATACCTTGGTGAACCGCAGGCACGCCTATGAGGGCGGCGGGCTGATGACGTTGGGCGAATGGGCCGCGAACCTCTGGAAGTCACTGAAATCGGGCTGGTATGCGTTCCTTGTGCCCGCCATCATCTTCTACGGCATATTTTCGGGCAAGTTGACGCCGACCGAGGCCGGAGCCGTGGCTGTCGTCGTCACCATCGTCATCGGCTTTCTCATCGGCACGCTCAAGTTCTCGGACTTTCCGGCGATGCTGGTCAGCTCGGCCAAGGTGAACGGTGTGATCCTGCCGATCATCGCCTTCTCGCTGCCGCTGGCGCAGGCGCTGTCGATCCTTGGTGTTCCGCAAGGCTTCGTCGCCGCCGCCACAAGCGTAAGCGAAGAGCCTTGGGTCCTGATACTGATGATGATCCTGATCCTGATCGCAGCAGGCTGCGTGATGGAGACGACACCGAATATCGTGATCCTCGCGCCGATCCTGTTCCCGCTCTCGCAGCAGATCGAGATGAACGAGATTCAGTTCTGCATCATGATGATCACGGCGCTGGGGGTCGGCTTCATCACGCCGCCCCTTGGTCTCAACCTGTTCGTGGTGTCCGGGATAACCGGGGAATCGATCCTGAAGATCGCGGTGCGCGCCGTCCCGTTCGTGGGCTTCATGCTTATCGTGACCCTGATGATCGCCTTTATCCCCGCGATCTCCACCGCCCTCCTGCCTGATGTTTACCGATAGGACTACACTCTCATGGCCATTGAATACCTCAAGAAGGCAACCCTGACCTCGACCAGCGGCGCCACGGACGTGCACGAACAGGTCAAGGCCATGCTGGACGACATCGAGGCAGGCGGCGATGCCAAGGCGCTGGACTACGCGGCAAGGCTGGATGGATACGAGGGGCCGGTGCTTCTGTCGCAGGCCGATATCGATGCCGCGATCGCGCTGGTCCCCGAGAAGATCAAGGCCGACATCCGCTTCAGCCATGCAAACGTGAAACGTTTTGCCGAGGCGCAGAAGGCGACGCTTGCCAATGTCGAGGTCGAGATCGTGCCTGGAATGGTCGCAGGTCAAAAGACCATCCCGGTCAATGCCGCGGGCTGCTACGTGCCGGGTGGGCGCTACAGCCACATCGCCAGCGCCATCATGACGGTGACGACCGCCCATGTCGCGGGCTGCAAGCATATCGTGGCCTGCTCTCCGCCGCGCCCGGGCGTCGGGGTCGCACCCGCGATCGTCTATGCGGCGCATTACTGCGGCGCGCACAAGATCCTTGCCATGGGCGGAGTGCAAGGCGTGGCCGCAATGACCTTTGGATTGTTCGGGCTTCCCGAGGCGAACATCCTGGTCGGTCCCGGCAACCAGTATGTTGCAGAAGCCAAGCGCATCCTGTTCGGACGCGTCGGCATCGACATGATCGCAGGTCCGACCGACAGCCTGATCCTTGCCGACAGGACCGCCGATCCGATGGTCATCGCCGCCGATCTCGTCGGGCAGGCAGAGCATGGCTACAACTCGCCGGTCTGGCTGGTCACCGATGATCGCCACATCGCCGAAGAGGTCATGCGGATCGTGCCCGGCCTGATCGACGATCTGCCCGAGGTGAACCGCGACAACGCGGCGATGGCGTGGCGGGACTATGCCGAGGTCATCGTGTGCGCCGACCGCGAGGAAATGGCCGCCACATCGGACGCCTATGCACCAGAGCACCTTACAGTGCAGGCCGAGGACCTCGATTGGTGGCTGGACCGGCTGACGTGCTACGGGTCGTTGTTCCTTGGAGAAGAAACCACCGTTGCCTTTGGCGACAAGGCGTCCGGAACCAACCACGTTCTTCCGACCGGGCGCGCCGCGACCTACACCGGTGGCTTGTCGGTGCACAAGTACATGAAGATCGTCACATGGCAGCGATCGACCCGAGAGGGCGCACGACCGATTGCCGAGGCCACCGCGCGGATCGCACGGTTCGAGGGCATGGAGGGGCACGCCAGGACAGCGGATATCCGTCTTGCCAAGTTCTTTCCCGATGAGGTCTTTGATCTGACGGTCGACGATTGCCATGACCAACAGAGCTGAAAGTGACCTGAGCGGCCGCGTTGCGTGCGTGACGGGGGCCAGTTCGGGGCTCGGGCGCCGGGCCGCACTGGTGCTGGCCCATGCCGGCGCCAAGGTGGTTGCGGTCGCGCGGCGCGCGGACGCGTTGGCATCGCTCGTTGGTGAGGCGCCGGGCCGCATTGCGGCCTTGCCGTGGGATCTTGCCGACCGCGCCGCGATTTCAGAGCTTGCACGGCACGCGGCCGACCCGTTTGGCGCACCCGATATCCTGGTGCACGCGGCAGGGATCAACACGCGCGAGGTGGCCGATGACGTGACGCCCGAAGGGTGGGACGCCACGCTCAACCTCAACCTCGCAGTGCCGTTCTTTCTGTCGCAGCATCTTGTGCCCGCCATGAAGGCAAGGGGGTGGGGCCGGATCGTGAATTTCGCCTCGCTCCAGTCTTACCGGGCGTTTCCGGGCGGACTGAGCTACGGGGCATCCAAGGGCGGAGTGGCGCAGTTGACCCGCGCCATGGCCGAGGCCTGGTCGCGGGACGGGATCATGGTCAATGCCATCGGCCCGGGGTTTTTCCGCACCGAACTGACGGCAGCGGTGTTCGATGATCCGGAGCGCGCGGCGCGCAATGCCGCGCAGACCTGCATCGGCCGCAACGGCGAGCCGGAAGATATCGATGGCCCGCTCCTGTTCCTCTGCTCCGACAGCTGCGGTTACGTCACCGGGCAGGTTCTCATGGTCGATGGGGGGTTCACCGCGAAATGAAGGCGCTTGTGTACACGGCCCCCGAGGCGATGGAGTACCGCGATGTGCCCGACCCCGTGCCGGACATGGACCACCACCTGATCGGCATCGACAGCGTCGGCATCTGCGGGTCGGACATGCATGCCTATCTGGGCCATGACGATCGCCGGCCCGCGCCTCTGATCCTGGGGCACGAAGCGGCGGGGACCGTCATCGGCGGGCCGATGGATGGCGCGCGCGTCACGATCAATCCGCTGGTCACCTGCCAGACGTGCCCGGCGTGCCGTGCGGGACGCGACAATCTGTGTGCAACGCGCCAGATCATCTCGATGGCGCCGCGTGAAGGCGCCTTTGCGCAGATGGTCGCCATGCCGGGCCGGAACCTTGTTCGCGTTCCCGATGAGGTATCGCTGGAAATGGCTGCCCTTGCAGAGCCCACGGCGGTCAGTTGGCACGCCGTGCGCCTGGGGTTGAAGGCTCTGCCGCAAGACATGGTCCAATCGGCCCTGGTCATCGGGGGCGGTGCCATCGGTGTGGCCGCCGCGATCAGTCTGATCGCCCAGGGGATGCCCCGGGTGACGTTGATCGAACCCAACCCGCTGCGACGCGCCTACTTGGAACTTCATGCCCGCATCGCGGTGGCAGCCCCCGACGAGATAGCGGATGAAGCGTTCGATCTGACTGTGGACGGCGTAGGCCATGACAGCACCCGCGCCACCGCCAGCGCGGCGACGCGGCCTGGCGGAGTGATCCTGCACATCGGCCTCGGGGGCGGCGCGGGGGGGCTGGATGTCCGCCGCATGACGCTGCACGAGATCACCTTCATCGGCACCTATACCTATACCGCGCAGGATTTCCGCGACACCTGCGCGGCCATGTTCGATGGACGGCTCGGGCAGCTTGACTGGATGGAAACCCGCCCGCTCAGCGAAGGCGCCCGGGCCTTTGCCGATATCCGCGAGGGCCGAACGGCCGCGCCCAAGATCATCCTCAAACCCGCATGAACTGGAGTTCTCCATGCCCCAAACCAAACCCGTTCCAAACGAGATCCCGCAGCTTCTGGTTCACGAAGCTGCCGACAACGTCGGCGTCGTCGTCGTCGAAGGCCTGACCGCGGGCACCGACATGCTGTGCTGCATCACCCATGACAATTCGACCTTCCGCCTGACTGCGAAAGACGATGTGCCGATCGGTCACAAGATCGCGCTGGCCGACCTCAGGACCGGGGACACGGCGGTCAAGTACGGCGAGGACATCGGCAAGATCATCGCCGATGTCGGCCAGGGCAAGCACGTCCACACCCACAATTGCAAAACGAAACGCTGGTAAGGACATCAAGAATGGCATCCAAGTATTCAAACATCACTGTCCAGGGCTACCGGCGCGAGAATGGCCGGGTCGGCGTGCGCAACCATGTGATCATCCTGCCGGTGGACGATATTTCCAATGCCGCCTGCGAGGCCGTCGCCAACAACGTCAAGGGCACGATGGCGATCCCGCACGCCTATGGCCGCCTTCAGTTCGGCGAGGATCTTGACGTTCATTTCCGCACGATCATCGGAACTGGCGCGAACCCCAATGTTGCCGCCGTCGTGGTGATCGGGATCGAACCGGGCTGGACCAAAAAGATCGCCGACGGAATCCGCCTGACAGGCAAACCTGTCGCCGAGTTCTCGATCGAGCAGAAGGGCGATTTCGAGACCATCCGCGCAGCCTCGTGGGCCGCCAAGGACTTCGTCCACCATGCGACCGAACTGCAGCGTGAAGAATGCTCGATGAACGAGCTCTGGATTTCCACGAAATGCGGCGAGAGCGATACGACCACAGGTTTGGGATCCTGTCCGACAGTTGGCAACATGTATGACAAGCTGCTGCCCGAAGGCATCACCGGCTTTTTCGGAGAGACCTCCGAAATCACCGGAGCGGAACACATCTGCAAGGAGCGTGCTGTCGACGCCGAAGTGGGCGAGCGCTGGTACAAGATGTGGAAGGCTTATCAGGATGACGTCATCTTCGCGCACCAGACTGATGACCTTTCCGACAGTCAGCCGACCAAGGGCAACATCGAGGGCGGCCTGACGACGATCGAGGAAAAGGCGCTTGGGAACCTCGAGAAGATCGGGCGAACCTCGCGCTATATCGACATCCTGGAACCGGCCGAAGCGCCGGGCAAGGGCGCTGGGCTCTACTTCATGGACTCGTCCTCTGCGGCGGCCGAATGTGTGACGCTCATGGCTGCGGGCGGGGCGGTTATCCATACGTTCCCGACGGGGCAGGGCAATGTCGTCGGCAACCCGATCGTGCCCGTAATCAAGATCACCGCCAACCCGCGCACCGTGCGGACGATGGCCGAGCACGTGGATGTGGACGTCTCGGGCATCCTGCGCCGCGACCAGACCATCGACGAGGCGGGCGACGCGCTGATCGAGATGATCCGCCGCACCGCGAATGGCCGCAACACCGCCGCCGAGGCGCTTGGGCACCGGGAATTCTCGATGACCAAGCTTTACCGCAGCGCATAGTGCCTTCCTGGGCGGGTTCGTGACCGGATCCGCCCATTGCACGACAGTGCCGCGAAGCCCCAGCCGCCAGGATTTTCCGGTGACCGAAACGACCAATATCTCGATTGCCGATGCAACCGGCCTGATCCACGCAGCCCTGACTGCAGCACACATTCCCGCGGATGTCGCCGCGTGCGTGGCCAGGGCGCTGGTCGCGGCCGAGGCCGAGGGCCAGGCGGGCCACGGGTTTTCCCGGCTTGGCGACTACGTTTCGCAGGCCCGCTCGGGCAAGATCAACGTCAATGCCAGGATCACGTTGCATGCGCGCGGGCCTGCGTCGCTTCTGGTCGACGCCGACCGGGGATTTGCCTTCCCCGCACTCGACAAGGCCTTGGCAGCGGGATTGCCGCAGGCTTGGGACAGTGGCATTTCGGTTATGGCGGTCGCCAATTCGCATCATTGCGGCGCGTTGTCGGTACAGGTGGAGAAAATCGCCGCAGCAGGACTGATCGGCATCATGGTCGCCAATGCCCCCAAGGCGATTGCGCCCTGGGGCGGGACACAGCCGTTTTTCGGCACGAACCCCATCGCTTTCGCCACACCGCAGGCGAACGGTGCGCCGCTGGTGATTGACCTGTCGCTGTCGCGGGTCGCACGGGGAAAGGTCATGAACGCACACAAGGCGAACCAGCCGATCCCGCTTGGGTGGGCGCTGGATGTGCATGGCAAGCCGACAACCGACCCCGAGGCCGCGCTTTCGGGTACGATGCTGCCGATCGGAGAGGCCAAGGGCACCGCATTGGCGCTTATGGTCGAAATCCTTGCCGCGGCCTTTACCGGCAGCGCCTTCAGTCACGAGGCCGGATCGTTCTTCAGCGCCGATGGACCTGCGCCGAGGGTCGGCCAGACGCTGATCGTCCTGCGCCCCGATGCTGGCAGCGACTATCTTGACCGGGTGAGCGACCTGCTTGCCGCGATCGAGGCGGTGGAGGGGGTCCGCCTGCCGGGAGAGCGGCGGCGGCAGGCCATCTCCAGGGCCGAGCGCGAGGGCCTGTCTGTCCGCACACCGCTGATCGCGCTTGCCAGAAGCCTCGCGGGGGAAGGGCCGGGCCCGGGCACCCTGTCCAGCGGGCCGGATGCCACATGAAGGACGTCTCGACACTGAGAAAATGGAGAACGGACGCAGGTTCGTTGATGCCGGGCGTGCTAGTCGCGGCGATCATCGCAATGGCCAGCCGTTTCGTTTCGGAACACTACGGCGCGCCATCGATGTTGCTGGCGCTGCTGTTCGGGATCAGCCTGAACTTTCTTGCAACTGACCCAACTTGCGAACCTGGCGTTGCCTTCAGTGCCCGGACGTTGCTGCGCCTTGGGGTCGCCCTGCTGGGCCTGCGCGTCAGTTTCAATATGGTCGGCCAGCTTGGCTGGCCGATCGTCTCGCTGGTGGTCTTGATGGTGCCTCTGACCATTGGCTTCGGGTTTCTCGCGTCGCGGTTTTTCGGGTTCCAGTATCGGTTCGCGTTTCTGTCCGCCGGTGCGGTCGCGATCTGCGGCGCCTCGGCTGCGCTCGCCATTGCCGCAATCTTGCCGAAGGATGAACGATCAGACGACCGGCTGGTCTTCACCGTCGTGGGCGTCACGATCCTGTCGACCGTTGCCATGATCGTCTATCCGATCGTCAGCGCCGGGCTGGGTTTCGACGATGTGACGGCAGGGATCTACCTGGGCGCCACGATTCATGATGTGGCGCAGGTGGTCGGGGCCGGGTTCTCGATCTCGGACGAAGCGGGCGAGACGGCAACGCTGGTCAAGCTTTTGCGGGTGGCGATGCTGGCTCCGGTCGTTGTGGTGGCGTCTCTGATCCTGCGTGGCGGCTCGCGCGGGGGAACCTCTGGCCCGCGCCCCCCGCTGATACCAGGGTTCGTGTTGGCCTTCGTCCTTCTGGCGACACTGGGATCCTTGATGACGTTGCCCGCGCCCGTTCTGGCTGTGGCGGTCGAAGGGTCGGGATGGCTGTTGTTGACGGCGATTGCTGCGGTGGGCCTCAAGACGCGCCCGGCCGAGATCCTGAGGGTCGGCAGGCCTGCCGCCGCACTGCTGGTCGCCGAATCCCTGTTCCTTGCCGTGGTCGTCGGGCTTGCCCTGACGCGGCTGCCGATCACTGCACCCTGAACCCGAGACGGAAACACGATCATGCCGAAGTCCATCCTGATACCCATTGCCATCGACCATGAGCCTGTCGTGGCAGAAAAGATCGCCATTGCCCGACGTATGCTGGCACCGGGCGGCCGGATCACATTGTTGACCGTCCTCGAACAGATTTCGGGGTTTGCGGCAGAGTTCGTGACCGTGAAGTCCGAGAACCACCTGACCGCGCGGGTCATGGATCGCCTGAAATCCGTCGCTGGAGAAGCCCCTGAATTCGATTGCCTCGTGGCCACAGGCAAACCCGGGCTGCGCATCACCGAAATCGCCCGCGAGATCGGCGCCGACCTGATCATCGTAGGTGCCCACAGTCCAAGCGCGGTTGACTATTTCCTTGGATCGACCGCCGCCCGCGTGGCGCGCCGCGCGTCCTGTTCCGTCTACATACTTCGGGCAGCCTCCTCGGAAGCGGAGGCGCGTGTTGGTTGATCGCCGAAACGGCCAGAGGGAAGAGGCTGTCTCATTCCTCCGGGTCGCCCGCCGTCACCCCGCTGATCAACTGATAGGCCAGAAGATCGCGCATATCGCGCGGATCGCGCACCAGCCGGGTCATGGTGCCCGACAGCGCGCGGCGTAGCTTGTCTGCCGCGCGAGCCATCTCGATCGCCTTTGACCGCTCGACGAAGCGGAACGTCAGCACGGCGCCGGGCGGGGCCTGTGCTGCGCGCGGCAGATCCTGCGGCAGGATTGTCCCGATGCGAGGATAGCCGCCCGTGGTCTGACATTCGCCCAGAAGCACGACGGGCGTGCCGTCTCCGGTGATCTGGATGTCGCCCGGCACCACGACCTCGGACAGGATCGACAGCCCTCCTTGTGTTTGAAACGCGCCACCGTCGTGGCGCAGCCGCACGCCCATCCGGTTGCCTCGCGGATCACGCGTGAACTCCGCAGCCCCGAAGCGTGCGATCTGCTCGGCCGGGAACATGGCTGTCTGCGGCCCGGCCATGACTCTGAGAGGGCCGCCGGAAAACCGGTCTTCGGTGGCGAGTGAGAAGCCAGCCTCACCGCCTGGAGCGTCCGGGCCCACCGGCACGCGAGTGCCCGACTTCAGCAAGCTGTCGATCCCCGCTGCAATGTGCGCGCCCCTGGCCCCCAGAACCTTGGCCAGAGCGATCCCGCCGCCGACATGCAGATAGCCGTAGACCCCGGCAACGGCCGGCCCGATCTCCAGACGCTGCCCCGCACGCAGCCGATGAGATGCGCTCCATGCCAGTGGCGCGCCATCGATCCAGGCGCGCATCGGAGCGCCGGTCAGCGCGATGCGGATGTCCTCGGTGGCCTCGAACACGCCGCCCATGCCCACCATCTCGATCGCTGCGACGGTTTCGGCCTGGCCGAGCAACGTGGCACCTTCGATGATCGCAAGCTGGTCGGCCGCGCCGCCGCGGGACAGGCCGAACGCGATCAGGCCGGGCCTTCCAAGGTCCTGCACGCTTGTCGCCGGACCCGCCCGGTGGACGATCAGGGCGCGGGTCATCGGATCGGCTCTGCCACGGCGCCGCCGTCCGGGCCTTCGTTCGACAGCCGCTCGTAGGCGCCGCGATCGATGGGCAGAAAGCGCACCTCGTCGCCGGGCCGCATCAGGAACGGGGTTTCGCCATCTGGTCGAAACAGGCGCAGGGCGGTCTGGGCGACATGGCGCCAACCGGTCGGAGTGGTGACGGAGAACAGCGTCATCTGCCGGATCGCCGCACACAGCGCGCCGACGGGAACGCGCGGCGTAAGTTGCGTCTGGCGCGGAATGGACCAGTGATCGGCAAGCTCTCCCAGATAGGGCTGTCCGGGGGCAAAGCCTATCGTCTGCACCCGCAACGGCGTCGCGGCGATCTGTGCGATGGCCTTTTCTGGCGTGACCCCGGCCAGGGCTGCGGCCTCTTGCAGTTGCGGCGCAAGTTCCGTGCCGAACACGGCCGGCACCGTCCAGCGCCTGCGCCCGCCTGGCAGGTCGGCGCGGGTCCAGTCGCGGCTGTCCACCAGGGCCGCAAGGCGGGCGCGCAGGGCGTCGCCATCCATGGCGGCGGCATCGAAGCGCAGGTAGGTCGAAACCAGCGAGGCCGCGGTTTCCTCGACCCCCGGCCAAGACTCGCGCTCGATCGCATCGCGCAGCGCAAGAGCTGCCCGGTTCGCAGGCTCGTTCAGCCGGTCCGTGAAACTGACCAGAAGTCCGTCAAGGCCAAGCCACGACACGCGAGGAAATACCTTCGAAGCAGTCTGTTCCAAGACGTTATTCATTTCACGTGGCAACTACCGCAGCGTCTGGGGAAGCATCAGCGCAAGCTGCGGGAATGCGATCAACAGGCCCACCATAGCCAGCATGACCACGACATAGGGAATAACCCCCACCATCACCTCGCCCATGTGGCCCGAGCGCCGCGCACCCTGCACGACATAGAGGTTCAGCCCGACTGGCGGCGTGATCAACGCCATCTCGATCAACACGATCATCAAGATGCCGAACCATATCGGATCGAACCCTTGCGCCACCACCAGTGGCACGATGATGGGGATCGTCACCACCATCAGCGACAAGGTCTCGATGAAGAACCCAAGCACGATGTAGATCGCGACGACGACGAGGATCAGCCCCATCGCGGACAGCCCCAAACCGTCGAGCAACGTTTTCAGCTCGGCTCCCAGCCCCGCCGAGGCGAGCGTGAAATTCAGGAACGAGGCACCGATCACCACAAGCATAATCATCGCGGTTATCTTGGTCGTGCCCAGCACACTGTCGCGGATGATCTCTAGGTTCAGCCGCCCGAACAGCGCCGCGATCACCAGCGCGCCAAACACGCCGACGGACGCGGCCTCGGTCGGGGTGGCCCAGCCGCGGTAGATCGTGCCGATGATGACACCGAACAGAAGGATGATGGGCACCAGCTGAATCAGCGCACGCAGCATTTCGGCGAATGGAAACACCCGTCGAACGCCACCAAGCCCAGGACGAAGCCAACAGATCAGCGCCGTGACCGCCATGAATCCAACCGCCAGCAGGAGCCCCGGGATCAATCCCGCGAGGAACAGCTGCGGAATCGAGCTTTGAGTCAGGAACCCGTAGACGATCAGGTTGATCGAGGGCGGGATCATGATGCCGAGGGTTCCGCCCGCCGCGATGGCGCCCGAGAACAGGCGCGGGTCATAGCCCAGCTTCTCGGCTTGCGGCATGGCGACAGTGGCGACGGTCGCCGCCGTTGCTACGGACGAGCCGGAGGTGGCCGAGAACATCGTCGCCGTTGCGATATTGGCGTGCACCAATCCTCCGGGCAGCCAGCTGACCCAGCGATCAAGCGCCGCATAGGTCCGTGTCGCAATGCCCGAGCGCACCAGGATCTCGCCCAGCAGCACGAAGAACGGGATGGCGATCAGAGTTGGGTTGTTCGATGTCGACCACACCATGTTGCCCAGTCCCCGCACGAGAGGGAAGGGCGTGAAGAACTGGTCTATCCCGAAGCCCAGAAGGAACAGCACGATCCCGACCGGGATCGACAGGCCGAGACATAAGAGCAGGCCGGTCGTGATGGACCAGATCATTGCGCGCGGCCTCCGCTAGTGGCAGCAAGGGCAGCGGCTTCGGCCTCTTTCATCTCTCCCGAAATGCCGATGCGAGTGTGGGCAAGGGCGTGGCGGCCTCGGAGCACCAGACATGCCGCCGCCAGCACCGTCACCCAGGATGCGGCCGCAAACCAGATCCATCCGATCATCCACGGCGCCTGCACCCAGGCCAGCGGCGTCTCCAAAGGCGTGTTCGCCCGCGAGCCGTTCAGTATCGAGCGCTCGAGCACGGGCCAGCAGCGCCATGCGATCAGGCTGACGGTGGCGGCCAGAACGCTCAGGGCGAACAGATCGAAAAGCGATCGAACTAACGGTCCGCCCCGGCTTCGGATGACGTCGATGCGAACATGCCCTAGCTCGCTCAGCGCATAGGCCATGCCCCACGAGGTCGCGATGGCCATGACATAGCCGCTGATCTCGTCCGTGCCGCCAAAGGACGCGTGGAATCGGCGCAGCACGATGTCGAGCAGCACGAAACCCGCGCAGAACAGGAGACCCGCCCCCACCGCCAGCGCAACCAGGCGGTTGATCCGGCGGAGGTGTTCGAGAATGTAATCGGCCATGGTTGGGCTCCTGCCTGAAAGGTTCAGTTCGCCACAGTCACGCCGACCGCCGCGCCGACGCTTTCATTCCAGCGTTTGGCCCAGTCCGCTCCGGCCCGCGCTGCCCAGTCGGGAAGCACGGTTGTTTCCAGAACCTCGCGCGCCCTGGCGAAATCCGCTTCCGACACGTCGACCAATACCATGCCGCGTGCCTCGCCCGCTGGGCATTCGCCGTTGCCGGTGAGACAGGCGATGTCGGTCACCAGCGCATCCTGCGCCGCATCCCATGCAGGCGCCTCGAACTCGGCCGCGATGGTTTCGGAGATCAGCGTCTGCGTCTCTGGCGACATGCTGTTCCAGCGGTCCAGATTTATGGCCGTCACCACGCTGTCCCAGCCGCCAAGCGGGATCGGCAACAGGTGCGTCGACACCTCCCACCAGCCCGCCGAATAGCCCGAGCCGGCGCCTGTCACGGCACAATCGACGACACCGTTCTGCAAGGCGCCCGGCACCTCGCCAAAGCCGACGTTGATGCCCTCGGCCCCCAGCGCCTCGAGGAACTGCGCCGTCATGCGTCCCGATGCGCGCACCTTGAGCCCTTCGAGATCGGCAAGACTGCTGATCTCGGCGTTGCAGAACACGATCTGCGGCGGATAGGGCGCGATGGCAAGAACATGGCTGTTGAAGCGGTCGCGGTAGATATCGGCGACCATCGGACGGGCCGCATCGACCATGCGCCGCGCTTCGTCTGCGGCCATAGCGATCAGGGGGACGTCCAGTCCCTCCAGTTCCGGTGCATCCGCGACCGCGTAGTCGGCAACCGTCATGGCCACATCGTAGACGCCATCACCCAGCAGGCGGTAGACGTCTCCAAGACCAAGGTTCATCTGGTTGTGGGTGGTCAGCGCCACCTCGATCTCGCCGTTCGACGCGCCGGGCAGGGTCTCGGACCAGAACGGGGCCTCGAAGTCGTTGTGCAAGGGCAAGTTCGACCAACTGCCGACGACCGACAGGGATTCGGATTGCGCCAGCGCCGGACCGCTTATCGCGGTGGCGGTCAGCAGGATTGCAAGCTTGGTCTTCATTGGTCTGTCTCCCGTGTTGGTTTCGTTGTTTCAATCGTGGATCAACACCGGCACTTCGGCATCTTCCGGAATGTCGGTGATGAGCATGTGACCGGGCCGGTGAGTGATGCAAAGCGGCGGGGCAGCCGCCGCGATGGCGGCCTGAGGCGTCACACCGCAGGCCCAGAACACCGGCACATGGCCGTCGGGAAGCGGTGCGGGATCGCCCCAATCGGGCATCGCGATATCGTGGATGCCGATGTCTGCGGGGTCTCCGGCGTGGACCGGCCCGCCATGGGCGAGCGGAAAGCGGCGTGAAATCTCGGCTGCCTGGTCGACGCGGTCCTTGGCGATGGCACGCAGGCTGACCACCATGCTGCACCGGAACGGTCCGGCGGCTGCGCAAGGTATCGACGAGCGGAACATCGGAACCGTCCTGTCATTCTCGACGTGCCAAAGTGGGATGCCTGCCCGGATCAAGGCATGCTCAAAGGTGAACGAACAGCCCAGAGCGAAGGCGACAAGGTCATCTGTCCAGACATCCGATATGTCGGTCGCAGTGCCTGACAGTTGACCATCGCGAAAGATGCTGTAGGCCGGAACATCGCGGCGGATGTCGATGTCGCGCCCAAGAAAACGCATCATCGGATCGCCCGTGTCTGAGACGCCCACAAGCGGGCAGGGCTTGGGGTTGCGCTGGCAGAAGCGCATGAAATCGAGCGCCTGCGCCTTGGGAAGGATCACGACGTTCGCCTGCAGGTACCCCGATCCAAGTCCGGCGGTATGGCCCTTGTAGGCGCTGCTGCGGATCGCCGTACGCAACGTGGCAAGGTCGCTGTGCTGCAGGTCGCGGAACGTGTGGGTCATCTGCCCCTCGGGTGGCTGCACTGTCCCCGACAGGCTGGCGCGCCGAGATCATCAAGGCAAATCGAAAGATTTTGCCGTTATTGATAAAGGAAATTTATGCACCTGCATGGTGCAATGCGGCCTCAAGGGCCAGATGTGCGGCGGTTTCGACCAGATGGCTTTTGGGCTCTGCCAGATACGACGCTGTGAACCGCAAGGGATCCGGAACCCAACCGGGATCGAATTCGATGATCCGCCCCGCCGCCAGGGGCTCGGCTGCCAGCGCGCGCGGCAAGGCGGCAACCCCGAGGCCCGCCTCGACCAACCGGAAACAGGCCGAAAGCGAGGACGAAGGGAAGACCGCGACTTCGGGCCCGAAACGTTCGAACAGAAGATCGCGCAACTCACGGTACGGCCGCGTGTTACGCGCGTAGGTCAGCACTGGCCGACGGAAATGATCGCCGGGGTCGGCGCCTGCCGTCTCGTCGGCGGCGGCATACCAGGCCAGTTCGAACCCGGGAAGGTCGATGTTCTCGACCGAATACTCCGAGACGGGCCCCAGAAGCACGGCAAGGTCGATCTCGCGGTTCAACAGCCCTTCGCGCAGGCCCAGCGAGATATCGACATTGAATTCGATCTCGACCCTTGGATAGTGCCGATGTAGCCGTGCGATCAGGTCGGGAAGCCAGCACTGAGCGATGGTCTCGGACACGCCGATGCGCAGGTGCCGCTCCAGCCCTTCCGGGTCGATCACGTCCCGTTCGACCATCTCGGACAACTGCTCGAACTTGCGCGCATAGGACAACAACCGCTCGCCGCGCTTGGACAGGGTCAACCGTGCCGACGCCCGGTCGAAAAGGGTGCCGCCAAGCGCCGCCTCGAGGTTGCGGATGCGAGCAGTGACAGCTGGTTGTGTGAGGTTCATGGCCGTTGCCGCGCGGCCGACGCCGCCAAACCGCACCACGGCAAGGAAGGCTCGAAGCTGCTCAAGATTCAGCCGGTTCATCGTTCTGCCATTTTTGATTCGCCCTGCCGCATTGTGGCGACTCTACCCGTCAGAACGGCGCTGTCAGAAGAATGGACATCGGATAGTGTAAGTGGAAACCGGCTTGAGCGTGCGATCGAGCCAGTAGTGATGGCACCTGGACGAGATGTTCATGAAGATCAATGGCAAGCAGCACTATCTGTGGCGGGCCGTCGACCACGAGGGCGAGGTGCTGGAGAGCTTTGTCACGACCACGCGTGACCGGAGGGCAGCTCTGAAATTCCTCGGGAAATCGATGAAGCGCCATGATCGGCCCGTCGACGTGGTGACAGATCGGCTCCGCACCTAACGCGCCGCCATGAAGGAGATGGGGCGTGGCAACGACTGTCAGATAAGGCGGTAGACGAACAACCGCGCCAAGAATTCACACCTGCCGTTCCGAAGGCGGGAGCAGGCAATGCAGTGGTTCCGGCAGATGCGATGTCTGCAGAGATTCGCCTCGGTCCATGCCTCTGTCCACAACCACTTCAACCTGGAACGCAGCCTCTCGTCCCGCCCGATCTTCAAGCAGAACCGCGCCGCCGCCTTTGCCGAGTGGCGCGGCCTTTTCGCGGCCTGACGGACCCGCTTTCCTGCCCTTGCGTAGACCGCGTCGCATTTGTCTGACAGCACCTCTCCAAAGATCTGCCGCACACCTTCCGCCTCGCGGGCATTGATAGTGCGGTCACCCCGGACCGGCTCGCAGTTGACGCCATTCAGGACCTCGCCCGCGATCCCCTGCCTTGCTGCCACGACGGGGCCAGGGCCTCGGCCATGAGGACCGCCGCCGCAAGGCAATCGACGACCGGTCGGTCCAGCCGAGGGGCGATCCGCCGCGCCATCCCCGCCGTGATCGCGCCGCCCAGGACGATCACGTCGCTGCCGTCCGTGGCCAGTGATCGCGCGGCGAGGTCGCCCAATTGTCCAAGGGTTCCCTCGGGATCCCGGTGACCTTGCAGCACACCTCTGTCCAAGGCATGGACCCCGCTCAGCCGCTGGCTCAGCCCGTAGGCCCGCGCCAGCGACAGGATGCCGGGCACCGAGGGTGGCGAGACCGTCACGATGGAAAAGCGCGCGCCCAGCATGCAGGCGGCGAACATCGCCGCCTCGGCAAGACCGACGACCGGAAAGGCACACCGCCGGCGGATGGCGGCAAGGCCCGGATCGCTGAAACATGCGATCACCGCCGCGTCGACGGGCCCGTCATGCCCGCAGATGGCCTCTTCGGTCGCGCGCGCCGCGGCGTCCACATCCTGCGGCGTTTCGATCGCCGCGGGACCGTGGGCCGCGGTCAGGGCCGTGATCCCCGTTCCCGGCCGCACCACCCTTTGCGCTTCTGTCCGCAGAAGGTCCGTGATGGCGGGTGTCGTGTTGGAATTGACGATCAGCAGGGTCATGCATCGTCACGGCGGTCTAACGGCACGTCGCGCGGGCGCGCGGCCCAGGGCCCCAACCCCTGCAGGTCGCGCCAGGTCCGGGCAATGTCGCGCCGCGTGGCGAACCAGGCACCGCCCCTTGTCGTCATGTGATCCAGCAACCGGCGCAGGCCGTCGATACGGCCGGGCCGTCCGATGATGCGCTGGTGCAGCCCGACCGACATCATCTTGGGATGTTCGGCCCCCTCGGTACGGAGGCAGTCGAAAGCATCCGCGCAATAGCGGGCAAAGTCCGCGCCAAAGACGAATCCGCCGCCTGGGGCGAAACGCATGTCGTTCGTGTCAAAGCTGTAGGGCAGCACCACATGGGGGGATCCCGCGGGCCGGACCAGCCAGGGCAGGTCGTCGTTGTAGGCATCGGAATCGTACAGGAACCCGCCGTGTTCGCATAGCAGGCGGCGCGTATTCTCGGATGCGGCCGAGCGGGTGTGCCAGCCCACAGGCGCGACGCCGGCGATGCGGCTCAGGCTGTCCATGGTGCGGGCGATGATCGCGGCCTCGCGTTCCGGGTCCATGCCCGCATGCCGTTCCCATCGATAGCCGTGGCAGGCGATCTCGTGGCCACGGGCTGCGGCCTCGGCGATCAGGGCAGGTGCGCGTTCCGCCGCGCGGGCGCAGGTGCTTACGGTCGCGCGCACGCCATAGGATTCCAGCAGGTCCAGGATGCGGTCGAACCCGGCGCGCGGCCCGTATTCGAAATGTGACGCCATGCAGGGATCGGCTGCGCCGCGCACTTCTTCGACGGCCTCGTATACGAATTCGTTGCGCTCGTCGCCATCGGCGATCGACAGTTCCGCGCCTTCCTCGAAGTTCAGCACGAACGAGACGCAGACCCGCGCCCCACCTGGCCATTCGACTTTGGGCCTGCGGCCCCTGTGGCCAAGAAAATCGCGGTGCGACACGGGTCCAGCGGCGTTCATTGGCGGCGCTCAAGATGCGAGAAGGCCGCAACAAGAGACTTCGCAGAGCGCTTCTGCGATCCCAGGTCGAGGGTGGCCATGACATCCTGAAGGTGATGCCGCATGGCATGGGCGGCGACCTCCTCGTCGCCCTCGGCGATCCGGTCGATCAGCGTTGCATGCCCGGCAAGAGAACAGGCCGACGCGTTCGGGCGCTGATAGAGTGCGACCACAAGGTTGTCGCGCGACACGAGGTCACGAACGATGTCGGCCACCACCGCGTTGCCTGTGATCCGGGCCAACTGGAAATGGAATTCGCCGGTCAGCCGGTGCGCGTGGCCGCCGTTGCCGGACAGGCGCGCGCTCTGCTCGGCGGCGACGATCTCGCGCAGCAGCTTCAGATGCTTCGGCCGGGCTGTGCGGGTGACGGCGCGGATCACGCCTTCCTCGATGACCTGCCGCGCGGCATTGACCTCGCGCGCGTCCTCGACCGAGGGGCGGGCAACGAAGGCGCCGCGCATCGGCTCGATTGTGACGATCTTCTGGTCGGCGAGACGGTGCAGGATCGGTCGGATGCGTGTCTTGCTGACCCCGAACACGCGGCCGAGGTCATCCTGTCCCAGCTTCTCGCCGGGCGCGAGGCGACCGTCGACGATGGCATCGAAGACCTCGCGATGGATCTCGTCGTCAGTCAGAGTCTTGTCCTTGTGTTCCATCTTGCTCCCGAATCGTATCCGAAAATGGTGCCAGAAATTTCCCGCAAACCGCGCAGCATTCCCGTCGTCTAGGGCAAACTATCGCAGCATCTTGGCGACTGTCCACGGGTTTTCTTGTCGTCCGCAAAAGGCATGATTCGTTCGTGCCTGATCATTGAGCAGGGTAGATGGCGTCCCGATGAAAGTTCGAACATCAAGCAATATCGTATCCGATATTTCTTGCAAATATGATCCGATGTGTTCGCAATGTGGCATGGCCTGCGCTGAGCGGGACTATCAGAAGCACCGACAGGGAAGCAGAACAATGAACATCTCGATCAAGACACGATCGCTCGTCGCCGCACTCGTGCTAGCCGCAACCGCACCGGCTGCCGGCGCCGAGACGACATGGATCATGGCCAGTGGCTATGCCGACACGAACTTCATGACCCAGAACATCCGCACCTTCATCGACGACGTGAAGGCCGCAACCGATGGCGAGCTCGACATCACGCTGCATTCCAACGGCACGCTTATCAAGCTCGATGGCATCAGGCGCGCGGTGCAGACCAACCAGATTCAGATCGGCGAAATCCGGCTCGGATCGTACTCCAACGAAGACGCCATGTATAACCTTGCAGGGCTGCCATTCGTGGCAGGTGACTATGCGAGTGCCTGGAAGCTCAAGGAAGCGCAGAAGTCCTATTTCGATAATCTGTTCGACGGTCTCGGATTCAAGGCGCTGGCATACCAGCCGTGGCCGGGGCAAGGGTTCTACACCAAGTTTCCGGTGACCGGGCTGGCCGACTTCAAGGGCGCCAAGCTGCGCATCTACTCGAAGGCCACGCAGGACATGGGCAACGCGCTCGGTTTCGAGGCCACCATCCTGCCCTTCGCCGAAATTCCCCAGGCCTTCGCCACGGGCCTGATCGACGCGCTGTTTACCTCGCCCCAGACCGGCATCGATATCCAGGCTTGGGACAACACCCAGTATTTCACGGCCGCCGGGGCGATCTTTACCAAGAATGCGATCATCGTGAACAAGGACGCCTTCGAGGCGCTTTCGCCCGAGGTGCAGGCTGCTCTGGTCGCAGCCGGTGATGCCGCGACGAAGCGCGGCTGGGAGATGAGCGAGGCGGTCTATGCCGAGCAACTCGATACCCTCAAGGCGAACGGAATGACGGTGGAGGACGCCCCCACCGAAGTCATGGACAGGCTGCGCGAGATCGGGGTCACGATGATGGAGGAATGGCGCGCCTCGGCGCCGTCCGAAGCCATCGCGGTGCTCGACGCCTACATGTCGGGCCTTTGATGCCGCACCCCGGCACCCAGGCACCCCCTGTCCGCTCGCGTCGGACGGGGGCAATCCCCCAACTCCAGCACCGGAGCCGTGCCATGCGCGCCCTTCTCGACGGTCTCTACATCGCGAGCGGCCGGCTCGCGGCGTTCTTCCTCTTGATGATCGCTGTGACCATCGTTGCACAGATCGCGGGCCGTATGGTCGGCGTGACGATCGACTCGACCGAAAGCGGCGGGTTCTTCCTCGCGGGGACAACGTTCCTTGGCATGGCCTACACCCTGAAGACTGGTGGCCATGTGCGCGTGACCCTGCTCGTGTCGCGGCTGCCGCTTGGCATGGCGCGGGCCGCCGACATCGCCGTGACCGCCTTCGCGGCCTTCGGCTGCGCCTGCCTCACCTGGCAGACGGCCGTGCTGGTTCATGATTCCTGGCGCTTCGGCGACCTCAGCCCGGGACTTCTGGCAGTGCCGTTCTGGATTCCGCAATCTGCCATGTTGGCGGGGCTCTGCGTTCTCACCATCGCGTTGCTCGACGAGCTGACACTGCTGTTGGTCGGCCGCGAACCGGGTTTCGCAGTCCCGCAGGAGACCGCGCTCGACGGCTTCGAGCACATCGACTGAAACCGACAAGCGGGGAACCGGGCATGGACATCCTTTCGATCACTGCGACCCTTGGCGCGGTCCTTCTGGTGCTGCTTGCGGGCGGGCTCTGGATCGGGGTGACACTCATGGCGGTCGGTTTTCTCGCAATCTTCGCCTTTTCGCCCGCACCGGCGGGTTCGCTCATGGCCACGACCGTCTGGGATCACAGTTGGAACTGGGCGCTGACCGCGCTGCCACTTTTTGTCTGGATGGGCGAGATCCTCTTTCGCTCACGGCTTTCGGAAGACATGTTCTCGGGCTTGGCGCCCTGGCTGGACCGGTTGCCGGGGCGTCTGTTGCACGTCAACATCGTCGGCTGCGGGGTCATGGCGGCGGTAGCCGGGTCGTCGGCGGTCACCTGCGCGACGGTGGGGCGAATGAGCCTTCCCGAATTGCAGCGCCGAGGCTACGCCGAGAACATTTCGATCGGCACGCTCGCGGGCTCGGGCACGCTCGGGCTGCTCATTCCGCCGTCGATCATGATGATCGTCTACGGCATCTCGGCCCAGCAATCTATCTCGCGACTCTTCATCGCCGGGATCGTGCCGGGGCTGATGATCATGGCGCTCTTCATGGGCTACGTCATGCTCTGGTCGCTGTTCAACCGCGATGCCATTCCGGCCGCCGACGAGCGGCTTCCGTTCATGGAGAAGCTGCGCCGGTCGCGGCGGCTCATTCCCATCGTGATCCTGATCGCCACGGTCATCGGGTCGATCTATGGCGGCTATGCCACCCCGACCGAGGCCGCGACCCTCGGCGTCGCGGGCGCGCTTCTGCTCGCATGGACGACCGGGTCGCTGACCGTTTCGACGTTCATCGAGAGCCTCATGGCCGCGACCCGGACAAGCTGCATGATAACCGCCATCATCCTTGGCGCAGCCTTTCTGTCGGTCGGGATGGCATTTCTCGGCATTCCTATGGCGCTGGCCGCCTGGGTCGCCGGGCTCGGCCTGTCGCCGGGAATGCTGTTGGTCCTGTTGACACTCATCTACATCGGTCTCGGGTGCTTCTTGGAAGGGGCGTCAATGATCGTCCTCACGACCACCGTTGCGCTCCCGATGGTCGTGGGAGCCGGGTTCGACCCGATCTGGTTCGGCATATACCTGATCCTCGTCGTCGAGATGTCGCAGATCACGCCGCCGGTCGGTTTCAACCTCTTCGTGCTGCAGGGCATGAGCGGGCGCGATATCTGGAAGGTAACGAAGGCGTCGGCTCCGTTCTTCTGCCTTCTTGTCGTCGCGGTCGTGCTTTGCGCTGTCTTTCCGGGCATCGTCACCTTTCTGCCGAACATGATGCTGGCCCGATGATCCGGCACGGTCCGGCGATCTTCCCCTGTCCGAGGTCAGACCTGAGATGGCCTTCTGATCCAGGCGTCGCGCGATCCTGTCCGCAAGCGCCGTGAACCGGCAGTCGAGTTCCAGACGGAAAATGTCGCTCGCGCCCGCAAGCTCTGCCAGCACACAGGAAATCAGGCAGTCCGGCGTCTGGCTGTCGCGTTTCCCAAGCGCCACGACATTGGCGAAGAAGGCCGAGAGATCGGCCTCCAGTGTCCCGCAAGGCCCAAGCGCATCGGCGATCAGCCCGATCCGCGTCACGACGCAAAGGGCGATGGCCGCAAGGAACAGACCCTCCTTACCGGTTCGTCCGCCATCTCGGCGGCGGGGAGGACCAGCTTCCCTTGCTTAGCCAGGCCTCCTGGATCACCGCCGTCAGCGCATTCTCCACTGAGCGCCGTGGCTCAAGAAAGGACGGGAAATACGGACCGGGCGCAGTCGGGAAATGCGCAATTCCACGCTGCCCGCGCGGGTCTGCCAATCCCGATCACGGTGCACTCCAGGTCAAGGAAGGGGACCGAAACCCGACCGGTTCATTTGCGTTTCCTTTCTGTGTGTTGTTTCACCTCCAGCTAGCCTGATACCTAGACAAACAGTGTTCAAATCCTGCCTTCCCGCAACCAAAAATACCCATACATTACAATGATCTGCGCACCGCCCTCACGGGCGATGTTTGCGTTGCCGCAGCCCGCGGAAGCACTGTAACGCCTACCGAGTCTGGCCTCAGCTGGACACCCGCAAGAACCTAGCGGGATTGGCGGTATCGTGATTCACGCGCTCCACAGGCATGGATGAGGAGCGGCGCATGCATCAACGGAGTTTTTTCGATTTGTCCGAACATCTTGAGGTTCTGAGCAAGCACGGCGATCCGCTCGAGGTGCTGGATGCGACGATGGATTTCGAGCATTTCCGGGGCTGGCTTGTCGAGGGTCTGGGCTACGGCGACGGACCCAAAGGCGGCCGCCCGCCGTTCGATCCGGTGTAGACGTTCAAGGCGCTGATCCTGCAGGCCCACCACGATCTCTCGGACGCGCGGATGGAATTCATGATCCGGGACCGGCTGTCCTGGATGCGCCAACCCCTGACGAGAACACGATCCGGCACTTTCGCAACCGGCTTACCGAGACCGGCACGCTGAAGCGCGTGATGAAGGCCTTCGACTGGCAACTTCACGAGAAGGGATACTTCCCGATGTCGGGGCAGATCGTGGATGCCAGCCTGGTTCCGGCCCCAAAGCAGCGCAACACCGATCCCGCTTGGTTCTTGCGGGTGTCCAGCTAGAAGTGGGGGCAGCACCTATGAGTTTCAGGCTCCCCCCGAACTAAGCGCGATCACCCTCAAAACCGGGCAAGGAAAGCCTCCGGGTTTTGGCTGACATCCTGTGCGAATCCGGTGACCGCAACCAGTAGGTTGTCGGGGCCTCTGGTGATCTCTGACAGGGTGGTGGCGAGCGACGCGCCGAATTGCTCGACCGCGGGGCGATCCTCTGACGGAACAAGGTCAAGGAAATCGGGGTGCATCACGACGGTGGCGAGGATCTTGAGGTTGGACGCTGCCGACACGGTCTTTTGTTGCAGTTCAATAGCCTGGTTGGCGATTGTTGTCCTCTGAGACTGGGCGTCCTGCTCATCCCTGGGCGGCTTCGTGGCAGTGCGGAACATCTCGGCCAGCCCGAACTGCATGTTGCGCACAAAGCCTTGCGGCAGGAAGTTCACAAGGCTGAGCGTCGCGCCGGAGTTTGGCGACAGACCAAGGATCTCGCCGTGATGGTCGCGCGCAAAACGGTCAAGCGCGGTCGCCACGCCCGGACTGGCGAGCGCGGCCTGATTTGTCCCGATGGCGGACAGAGCCGGTCGCATGGCCGCAGCAAGCCTGCCGAAGGATGTGTCCTTTCGGTCGATCTCGGCCAGAACGCCGGTTTCTCCGCCGATCATCTGGTTCATCTCTGTCTGCAACAGTCCGAACCCGTGCGTCACGCCACCCTCGGAGCCGGTGTCGATCATCAGCGCCGTGAAATGCCCCTCCATCCGCGTGGCGGGGGTTCCGGTGGGCAATCCGGTGGTGGACGCCCGGGCTTCGATCAGCGAATTCACCCGCTCCCCAAGGTTGTTGGCCACCTGCTTTCGGACATCCCCGTCGGGGAAACTCTTCGCCAACTCTTCAAGATGGCCGCCGATCTTTTCGAGAGTGCCATGGCTCAAGTTTTCCAGCCCGTTGGCGACCCGTGCCATGATCTCCCGGGCGGCATCAAGGTCGAGCGCCATTGCCTGTCCTGTCAGGGTGCTGAGCAACGCGCGCGCTTCGAACTTGCCCAGATCGGGCTTCATCAGCGCATCCCGCAGTCCGATCGCGTGGTCGTTGAAGGTGGCGCGCGTGACACCGCTCGGTGAGGGTTTGACGGTTCGGCCAAGCTCTTCGCGCAGCTGGATTTGTTCATGGTTGAGCAGTTGGTTCTGACCGTCGAACCGCTGCAGCAGCCTGTTGGCCAGATCGTGCACGCCGCTCTGTGCCAGTCCGGCAACCGCTGCTCTTGTCTCGTTGAAGTCCAGCGCTTCTCCGCGTCCGGCCTTGCCCAGAATGTCGAGCAGCGCGGGGTTGAAATCGAGTGCCGACAGTAGTTTGATTGCCGTGGCCGAGATGTCGCCGCCGGCCGGGTCGGGATAGTCTGCTAGGCTCATGGCGTCGTTGATCGTGTCGAACATTTCGCGGTATGCGATCATCGTCTCCTTGCTTTCCAGCCCAGGATTGAACCGGAACCGATCGCCGCCAATGGTAGAGATGTTCGCATGCGCAAAACCGAAGCTCGCGCGACCCTGGAGCGGCATGTCCTTGCCCGGCAGGACGACATACTTGTTGATGAGATTGAAAAGCGAACTGTAGCCGTCCTCGGCCTTCGGGTTGTCCGGGTCAATGAAGGCGCTGCGCAGATCGACGAAGACAGCGCCGCGATCGCTGTTCGGCGTGACCTGAAAGAAGCGCTGTCCCACGGTATCCGGTCGCAGGAAGCTGTCGGTTGCAAAGCCCGGGCGGTTGGTTTCCGACTGCGGATCGAGCATCATCCGTGTGTTGGCGACGATGCCGTTGCGGTATGCAGACAACTCGCTGCGCGCTGTGCTCTGGAGATAGGTCAGCCCTTGCAGATTGAAGCTGGAAATCTTGTCGCCTTCGTCGCCGGTAGAGCGCATTCCGTTCATGAAATCGCCGAAAGCTTCGGACTTGTTGAAGCTTGCCGTGATGCCGCCGTTGTAATTGTCAAAGCCGGCCATGTCGAATTTCTGCGCGCTGCGGTAGAACACGACGTTCAGTTTGCCGTCTTCGATCGCCTTTGCGACGACCGGGTCAGAGAGCAATTCGCGGATCTCGGTGCCGTCTGGATCGGAGATCGTGTTGTCGATGGCCACGGTGAAACGGTCTGACACCAGATCGTTCTGGATCAGCGACTTGACCTGCCCTAGAACGTTCAGGTCGGCATATTCGCTGACCCCCATGCCGATGTTGTGGTGGAATTCCGCGACGAACAGGTCCAGTTTCGCGCCGGACTCTCCTAGTGCCTCGCCGATCCCGATGATGGATTGCCCGTGGTTGGTGTCGCTGACCGTATGGGTCGTGTTGCCTTTGGCGTGGCCAAGGTTGATCTGGCTTTCGTAGTATGAATTTTCCAGCACGGCGATCTGCAGCGGACCTTCGCGACCCCTCATGTTTTCCAGCCCCGAGATGACAGAGGACAGACCGCGCATGCCAGAGTTCTTGAGCATGAATTCCGGTTCGATCCCTCGCGTCTCCAGCACTTTGCTGTAGCCGGCGACCCCCTTCATGACGGTGTTGAAGTCCTCTTGTCCGAACGGTTCAGCAAGGGCCACCAGATTGGCGATGTCGGCCTGTATCAGGTTCATCGCCCCCAGAAACGCGTTCTGGTCGCCGCCCTTTGCAAAGCCGACCGCCGATTGAACACCGGCCTGGATATGGTTCAACTGGTAGGTCAGAAGATCGCCCAGACCCTTTTCCTCCATCCTATCGAACAACCCGATGCCCTCGAACCCCTGTAGCATCTTCGTGGTGACGGCCGAGAGCGTCTTGAACATCGGCACATCGAGCCTGTCCTCTTGCGGTTGAGACAGGGCCGAAAACTCGGTCATGAACCCGGTGCCCATGAATTGTGCGATGGACTTGCCCGGATTTCGTGGAGAGCGTCTAGCTCACTTCGCGCGCCTTTCGCTCGAAGGCGATGGGGCTCTGGAA
>NZ_JAHQZS010000013.1 GCF_019061145.1 Anianabacter salinae
CCGCGACCGCCGGTCTCTCGCCACCGTCCGGGAATATCTCACCCTGCCCCCGGAAAAACTCCGCGCGCTGCTGGAGCTGATGCAGGACAGCGATGCGGCGGGCGGGCTGATCGCCCGCGCCGCCAACCGCTTCCTCGGCAAGGCGGATCGCGAAGCAGCTTCCGTCCTGTCGAACGCGCAGCGCCACACGCATTTTCTGGATAGCCCGCGCATTGCCAAAGTCCTGTCGCGGTCAGATTTCCACTTCTCCGATCTACGCCACCGGATCACTTCGGTGTTTCTGGTGCTGCCCCCGAACCGGATGGACGCCTACAGCCGCTGGCTGCGCCTTCTGGTGTCTCAGGCCCTTCAGGACATTGCACGGGACGCTGAGGCGTCCGTGAGGCCCCTGAGCGGCCCTACAGACGCTCAGGGAGGCACACAGCGCCTCAAGACGCCCACGCTGTTCCTCCTGGATGAGTTTGCCGCTCTGGGACGTCTGGAGGCCGTGGAGCGCGCCATGGGGCTGATGGCGGGATATGGCCTCCAACTCTGGCCAATCCTGCAGGACATGAGCCAGCTCAAGGACCTCTACGGCGAACTCGCAGGCACATTCATTGCCAATGCCGGGGTGCAACAGGTGTTCGGGGTCAATGACTTTGAAACGGCCAAGTGGCTGAGCCAGATGATGGGTCAGGAAACCACCGGCTACCAGACCGATAGCTACAAGCCGGGGGATAACCCCAGCTTCAGCAACAACCTGACGGGCCGCGATCTGCTCACCCCCGATGAAATCATGCAGCTCCGCCCGGAAAACCAGCTCCTGCGCGTGCAGGGGCAAGCCACCGCCGTAGCGCAGAAGCTGCGCTACTACGCCGATCCCGAGTTCAAGGGGCTGTTCGTCCCGCAGGACCAGTAATCTCAAGGACGCCTCCCGATGCCAGACCAGCCCGACCTCCCTGCCCTCTCCGACGATGATCTGCGCGAAACACTCGATCTCATGGCCACAGCCGTCGCCAGCATGTCCGACAGGATCGACGATCTGACCACCGTGGCGGACAAGCAGATCAAGGTTGCAACGGAAGCGCGGATCGCGGCCTTTGCCGCACGGGACCAGACCAATCCGAAAAAATACGGGGATCTTCTGGGCCAGACCCTCGACAGCCACCTGGGCGCAACCGCTGACGCGATGACAGAGATTGTCAGACGCCTTGGCGTCCAGACGGACAAGACCATCGGGGCCTTGGCCAAATCGGAAGATGACAGGTCCACAGCCTATCGAGCGGTGTTCGAAAGGGAACAGAAAGCGGATCGCCTCAAAAGCCGCCTGCCCTGGTTTGGTCTGGGTGCATTGGTTGTGGCCCTGGTGCTGACGGTGACGCTTCCTCGTTTCTTAGCCAGCAACGCGTCCACATGTGCTGTCCTTGGGGCGTCATGGACCACGACAACCACGGGTGTCGATGCCTGCGTGTTCTATCGACGGTAATGGATGAAGCCCTGTCGGTGATTGTCTCAACCTGACAGGCTGTGTGTTATATATGTGTTAGATACTGTGTTACGCGAATCGAGCGCTCGCCTATGATATTGAAAAATATACCTTAATCTGACCTGTTTTGAGCTTCTGGTGGGTGATATTACGATAAGGGGTGTGTGATCTTACGAAAGCTGGTGGGTGATACTACGAAAACCTGTTTGGTGGGTGATACTACGAACCCCTTGCCTTGGTGGGTGAAATTACGAATAGTAGAGGCATGGTGGGTGAAATTACGAAACCGGATCGGACGCCTCTTCTCCCCTTGCGGCACGCGCAGGGGGATTTCTTCGTTTGTGATATCTTCGACGCTGCGCCCAAGGGCGACATGGCGTCAATGGCGCATCCTATTTTCACCCTCTCGACCAAGCCTGACACCAAAAAACGACGCTATGTGGCTACCGATGGAAAGAGCTACGTTGAAATCAGACCCAACATGATCGGCCTCGCAACTGTCCACGACCGTGACGTGCTGATCTACTGTATTTCCCAAGTAATGGCGGCTCTGAACGACGGAAAACAGGTTCACCGAACCCTTCGATTCAAGGCGTACGACTTACTTGTCGCGACAAACCGCCCAGTTGCAGGAACCGGTTACAGCGGTCTGAAAGCCGCGCTCGAACGTCTCCAAGGGACGCAGATCGAGACAAACATCACCACGGGCGGCGTTGAACAGATTGACGGCTTTAGCCTGATAGACCGTTATCGCATTGTTCGCGAAACCCGCGATGGCCGGATGCTCGATCTAGAAGTCACCCTTTCCGATTGGGTCTTCAACGCCATTGCCGGTGATGACGTTCTTACGCTCAACCGTCGCTACTTCCAGCTCCGCAAGCCTCTGGAGCGCCGTCTGTATGAGCTGGCACGCAAGCAATGCGGGATGCAACCGGAATGGAAATGCGGTCTGGACAAGCTGAAGGACCGAACCGGCTCCACATCTTCCGATAAGGAATTTCGGCGTCTCGTCAAAGCAATCTGTAAGGCTGACGAGGAACATAACCACATGCCGGACTATGCCTTCCGAATGGAAGCAGACATCCTCACGGTAACGCCCAAACCGGAATTTCTGGAGAACTATGCGCCCAAACCAGAACAGGACAGACTGACCGGTGGCTATGTCCTGCCTCTCTCGCCTGATACGCTGGAACGGGCGCGGGAACTGGCTCCGACATGGGACATCAAGGTTCTGGTGGGAGAGTGGCGGACCTACTCCGCCAGACAGAAAGAACCACCAAAGAACCCGGACGCCGCGTTCCTCGGTTTCTGCAAGAGCTGGTTCAAGAAACGCGGTCGCAACGGCTGGTAGAGTAATTACTCAAACACTCATTTTTTCAAATACTCAGACCAAAGATCACGGGTGATGTCGGAGATTGTCCGGCCCTCCTCGACCGCCTTGATCTTTATTTTGCGATAAAGTGTCTCCTCGATCTCGGCATTCAGGCGCTTCTTCTTCTCAGTCGTCTCGGTGACTTCGTGCAGGATGCGTTTGCGGGCCTCGTCGCCACGGCTTGGACGTTTAGCGGAAAGGGCCATCACGCGACCTCCCGTGTCGCGGTTGCAAGCACTGCCAGTATTTCGTTGCTCAGCGCCGTGGTCTCCGCCCTTGCCTTCGCATTGTCGGCGTCGAATACGGTCAGCCCTTCCGATGCCGTCTGAGGGTAGACTTGGCGTTGTGTTATGGTCGTCTCACAGACAGGCAAGGCGTAGTCGTCCAGCGCGGTTCGCACGTCACTGCCCAGCCGGGTTCCTTCCACGACACGGGAGACCACAAACCCGGCGCGCGGCGATCCGTCAGTGACCTCTTGTCGAGCCTTGATGAAATCCACCAGGTCCGACGCGGCCCAAATGTCGTATGGCGATGGTTGAACGGGGATAAGAACGAAGTCGCTGACCTTGATGCAGGCGGCGATCATGTCTTCTAGTTTTGCCGCGCCGTCGATTACCACGTAGTCGTAGTTTGCCGCCATACTTGTCAGCGTCTTGACGTTGTTGGGACGGTCCAGCGCGACCAGCTCGATGGGATTGTCTTCGCAGGCTGCGTGCCAGTCACGTGCGCTGCCTTGTGGATCGCTGTCCACGATCAGAACCGAGTATCCCATCTCGTGCAGCGATCTGGCGAGATTGGTGCTGATGGTGGTCTTGCCGCTGCCACCTTTCGGATTCAGGACGGAAATTATGCTCATTGCTCTGCCTCATGTGTGTATTTACTCAAAAGTGTAACTGAGTATTTGAGGTGCGGCAAGTTTGGTGTGAACTGATGCCCGGCATCCATCCGCAAGAAAGTGAGTGACAAACGGGCCACTCATTTACTCAAAGACTCATGTGAGGAGAGTATGGGGCAGGGGCGCAGCACGAATGCTATGGACGTGCTATGGCTACCCCTGTCGCGCCCTGACCTCGCCGATGAAATCCCCCACAGACCAAAGCCAGCCGCGCTGCGCCTCTGTGTAGCTTCTATGAACAGGTGAGGGGACCACGAGCTGAAGGCTCGACGCCTCCATCTGGTCTGTCTGCGGTTCGGATATCCCCGGCTCCAGCGTCAAAAGGTGCTTGCGGCTGATCTTCTCGGCTTCCGCCAGAACCTGTCGCCAGCGGTCCTTGCAGGTAGATTTGGCTCCCAGCATCGTCAGGCGGGGGTCTCCATCGGCTGGGGCGGCCTGATAGGTCTCCAGATTGGGGAACAGGAAGTCGGGCTTGTGCTTGTGTTCCGTGATCGCGCCCCGGACATGCTGGATGTCGTGTGCCCTCAAAACAGCGGCCATGTGGTTTTCCAGTGAATGCCCCATGCGGGATTTGCGCCGGTTCTGGACGCTGAGGGAAAAACTGATGAATCCGTCCACATCTGTGCCGTCCACACTCGTGAACCCAGCCTCGATCCGCGAGGATACTACCCTGCGCTCCAGTCGCCGGAAGAGGGCTTCCTCGTGGTCCAGCCATGCGATGAGCGCCGCGTCGGGATCGTCCTCGGCGCGGACCTCGGGCAGGGTGAGGCGGGCAAGATCGGAAAACTCGGCCGTCTTCGGGAACGTGGTGCCAAACCTGTCGATGATGCTGTCCAGCTTGTCGGCCTCGGGTTCCTCGAACTCGACGCCAATCTCGTCCAGAATGAAGCGGGCGGCGAAGTCCAGCTCCGGCTCCTCGTCCGAGAACTCGCGCGATACAAACGACTTGCCTTCCGGGCGCAGGCCGAACAGCCAGAAAAGCTGCTGCTCGCTGGTGGACCCCTCCGGGGCCACAATGAACCACAGGACGCCGCCCTGGTCCTTGGCAAGGAACAGGGTATCTCCGGCCTTCATGGCTTCCGTGACGGGATTGGACGGGTAGTAGAGCCGCCATTCGGCAGCACGAGGCTTGTTGAGGCGTGCGTCGTAGTGCGTAGCCCAGCTCTCCTCGGTGAAGCCCTCTTGATCACCGCCCAGCCAAATATAGATCGCTGGGAACTTCTCCTGATGGTTCTCGCCCAAGAAGTCGTCCCGCATCTTCTTCGTCGTGCCGACCTCGTGCTGGTTCGAGGTTTTCGGCTCGGCATCGACGGCGGACAGACGCTTGACCCCCACGCCTTCGAAATAGTCAGACAGTTGCCCGCGTTTGATCACCGCTCACCTCCAGTATTTTTATATCAGATTTCAACCATGTGGCGCATTGATCGGCAACGCTTTCCAAGGGTAGGCGGGTCTTGCCCTTCAGGGCGCATTCCCAGACGGTTCCGATGCGCCACCCTGTCTCGGACAGGGCCTGATGCTGAAGCTGGTCGCGCTCGATATTCTTTCCGATCTTGTCACGCCAGAAGTCCTCCCGACTTCCAGGCCAGCGAAACAGGTGGCAGTCGTGGCCGTGCCAGAAACAACCGTGAACGAAGATCACTGCACACCTGCCCGCAAACACAAGATCGGGCTTTCCGGGCAGGTCCTTGCGGTGAAGCCGAAACCGGAATCCGCGCCGGTGAAGCGCGGACCTGATTGCCAGCTCGGGTTTGGTGTTCTTGCCTTTGACCGCTGCCATCATCCGGCTTCGGGTTGCGGTTGTGACGGTATCCGCAGGCATTACTCCGCCGCGATACCGGGTTCGGATAGGGGGAGCTGAGCCTGCATGGTGGCTGGCACTTCCCGTCCATCCAGCTCCATTGCATCAAAGATGCGCGGTTGCATGAGCTGTGCGACAGCGCTGACGACAGGCACTACAACCGCATTGCCGAACTGGCGGTAAGCCTGTGTGTCGGAGACGGGGATTTTCCACTCGGTCTGTCGGGGTTTCTCGAATCCCATCAGGCGCGCGCATTCGCGCGGTGTTAGACGGCGCGGGCGGTTGCCCTTCTGCTCGATCAGGATTTCAGAACCGTCCTTATAGTATCGGGCAGAAAGGGTGCGGGCCACGTCCTTGGGGCCAAAGAGGGAAAATCCGAACCCGTTCCCGGCGCTGCGATGCTTCTCCTTGTAGCCCTGAAGGTAATTCCACATGTGTTCGGTGAGCGTGTATTTCGGATCAACGTCCCTATCGAGGATCGTGCCAAGCGTTGGACCGTCGCCCTCAGGCACGGCAAGTTGATTGAAGTCGAACTCGATGCTGTGATCCTTAAATCCGACGATGAAGATGCGCTCGCGCTTCTGCGGCACCCAAGGCGTCGAGCTGATCACCTTGTAGAACACGCGATAGCCCAGCTCGTTCTCCAGTACGTGGATGATCGTGGCGAAGGTTTTGCCGCCATCATGGCGCTCAAGGTTCTTCACATTTTCCAGCAAGAAGGCAGGGGGGCGGTGATGGTCGATAATCTTGGCCAGATCGTAGAACAGCGTTCCCTGCGTGTCGCACAGGAAGCCGTGGGGCCGACCAAGCGCGTTCTTCTTGCTCACACCGGCAATTGAGAATGGCTGACACGGAAACCCGGCCAGAAGAACGTCATGGGCGGGGATCGTATCCGGCGCGTTCGCATAGGGCCGCACGTCTTCCGCGAAGACATGCTCACTGTTTGCAGGCTCAGGGAAATTGGCGCTGTAGGTCTCGCGGCTGAACCGATCCCACTCGGCCGTGAACACACAACGTCCGCCGATAGCCTCGAAGGGAAGGCGCAGCCCGCCGATCCCCGCGAAGAGGTCAATGAAGCGGAAACCCTCGGAACGCTTGCCGGTGCAGCGGGCGTCGGCTGTCTGGCGCAACTTCTCCAGCCGGAGCTGGTCGATGCGCTTGCCTTCGCCTTTCATGTTGCGGCGGATCGTCCGGTCACTCACGCCCAGAAGTTCCGCCGCTGTGTCGATGTCGAGACCGGCGCGCTCCATCAACTCTGCAAATTCTGTCCGTGGATGCGCGTTCATGTGTCTGCCCCTGTCCCGTGTCTGTTATTGACAACATGTCATAATCTGTCCCAGCATATTTGGAAACCCCGTTTCTTGTATTTGTTCATTCTTTGTTCTGATGGCGTTAAGACCGAACCGCGCGGGATGGGAAGATTTTCAGACATGATCCCAAGCCACTTCGGTGGCGGGATACTACTCGCGTAGGGGCGCAAAGCGGCACAGAGGTTCCCGCCCTCTGCGGATAACCGACTTGGTTAGAGCAATTCGCAAGCATGACAGTCATTTGGTCTGATGTTCATCGAAGGCTGAATATCGAGCTTGGCCCCGCGCCTTTCGGTTTTTGCCAAGACGAGTGCTGTCAATCCGCCGTTGCAGGTAGCTGACCAGTGCCTCGAACCTCTCTTCAGGAAGATTGTCCCACTTGGCCCCGAATTCACGCTCGATGCTCTTGTAAAGTACGGCGTGGCGAACATTCCCTTTGCCAACCTCAGCTCGTTTGAAATCATGGTATCTGTCGATCAGATACTTCGCGTAGTTTCGCCGGGAGTAGCTGGCTGAGATCGTCCCTGACATCGGCGCGACATTTATAGATGTTTTCAACGTTTGAACGGAAATACTGTTCGCGACCATACCGTGATTGTCGCCTGAGACCGTCACCGTGTTCGAGTTTGCAGTGCCTGACGCTTTGGGTCTCACGTTACCGCCCTGCTCGGCCTCGAACTTCGCGCGATGAACATCCCGGGCGGATATCCTTCTATCCTCGATCTTCTGATGGCAGTTGGCGCATGTCAGGAGAAGGTTTTCGGCTGAGTGCTCTTGAACTACAGCGTGTGGTTCGATGTGATGAATCTGCAAAGTCGAAACGTCCTGCTCGCCGCAGAAGGGACATTGCGCGCCAAACTGCTGATAGATCGTCTTTTCGAGGCGTTTCGGAAGAGCCTTTCTCGTCGTCATGAAATATCCAATCTGTCTGTCGGCCCTTCGCCTTCACCCGCTGCGATGTCCTCCTCCAGTTTCAGAATCTGGCGGCAGACCTCGTGGGGGTCTCGCGGCGAAAACATGAACTCAAGCGCCTCGCGCCAAACCAGCATGTTGATCGCGGCACCGTCGTGCTGAGCGGCATAATATTCGTTGGCTGGTTCCCCGTGCCGATGGTCCATACACAGAACACGAGTAGGACTGATCGGAAAGATCACTGATGTTTCCAGGTTTTTTATACCGCGAAAGTGAAGGTCGGGATGTAGAAAGGTAATTGGCTGATCCGATGTAATGAAAACGGGTTCGTCCGATGCGACCATGGCCCACCTCATGCCAAGGAACATCTTGGCGATGTCTCCGCAAGAATTCATCATGTCGAACCAGTTGCGCTTGAGATCATCCTCAGAAGCGTTCGCATGTTCTGACCATGAAGAGTGGTCCAGCGCGATCCGTTTCCCTCCGATAATCACGGCATCCGGCAAGCCCCGAGGCCCGGTGAAGGCATCCACGAAAGACTGGTGGATACGCGTCGAAAGCTCGAAGTGAGCAGGATTTCTGACAAACATAGTAGCTGCCAGAAGGGCGACCATTTTGCGAATGCTCTGGTTTGACAGGTCTACAAAACCGGTTTGCAGGGCTTTCCAAGGTTTTGAAGAGAAGAACTGCTCGAGATCGGCAAATCGCTTTTCCTGAGCGTCGTCACGTTGACCTTCTTTATTCCTGACAACATACAGATGGTTTCTGACGGCCACCCGGTCGATGCGCTTCAACTCAGCATCATCTTCCTGATTACTCAAACGCCAGATACGTGGCGGTTTTCGATTATCCGCTGCGAATGCCTTTAGATAAGCTTGCGGCACCCAATGGCATCGGCGAGTGGGTTTCGATCCAGAACTCATGCTCTCCGCACGGTCCTCTCGCTGACTTTGAACAGTCGCGCTATCTCTGGAACCGCGCGGTGTTCGTCGTCCCTCATGCGGCGCACCTCATCCTTTTGAGCGGGCGACAGGGCAGGGGGCCTTCCTCCAATCCGGCCCCGCTTTCGCGCAGATGCCAAGCCTTCTCTGGTCCTCTCCGAAATCCGCTCCCGCTCGAACTGGGCAATGGATGCAAAAACATGGAACACAAGACGGCCGGCCGGCGTCGTCGTGTCGATGTCCTCAGCTAGGGAACGGAAGTCGGCTCCGCGCGCGCGGATCGTCTCGACAATCTCCAGCAGGTCTTTCATCGAGCGCGCCAGGCGGTCGTACTTGGTGACGGTCACAACGTCGCCATTGCGGAGCTGGTCCAGCATCCTGTCCAGCTCCGGTCGAGCGCGCTTCGATCCGCTGATCCGGTCCGCGAAAATCTTCCCGGCTCCAGCGTCCGAAAGCGCGTCAGTCTGTGAATCAAGGCTCTGGTCGTCAGTGCTGACGCGGGCATATCCAATGATCATGTCTCAGTGTGCCAAAAACCTGCCAAAACCGCAAAGGTTTTGCCGGGGGTTTTTGGCATGGCTAAGCGACTGATCCTACTCGGAACAGGGCAGGGCGGCAGAAACGACCGTTTGTGCCATCAGCGGAATCCACCGGTTTTTGACTGACATGCATGCAAGACCGTTGATCGTCATATCGAAATAAGTCCTCGTGGCAGTCTCAATTGGAAATCGCTGTAGTCCGAGATTTTTATACACAACAGTCCGAGATTTTTATATCCATATTCCGATATCGGCTCGTCAGAGTGGCTTTTAGCAGCCAACTTGGTGCCACCAGCACAAGGAAACCAAGCCATGATGACACAACATGCACTTCAACGATGCCAAGAGCGCGGCCTGCGCAACTCCTTCGTTCAAGCGATCCTGGATCATGCCGACTTGGATGAAGCTGCGGGTGATAATTGTCGCCGCCTGCGGGTTTCGTACACGCGAGCCCGACACCTCAATGTCGATGACAGCTTAGCTCGCTACGCGGTCATCTGGAGCGATGATAGCGCACGTATCGTGACCGTTCTCCCCATCACGCGCCGGTTGCGTTCCAACTCCAATCTGCGCAGCAACCGAGGAGGACGTGGCCGTGGATGATCGCGATGCAAAGAGAGCCGAAATAGCCGAACGTGATCTCGCCGCTCTTCGCTGGTGGCAGGCGGAAGCCGAGCGTGGCGCCAAACTTGGCAGGCGCACAGACCGGCTCCATGCCGCGCTGCACTTGGCTGAAGCTTGGCAGAAGGCCAAAGCGAAAGGCCTGAACAAAGAGCGGTTCCAGGACATGGTGCTGGAAACCATGCACAGCACTCACGGCCGCACCGAGAGCTTCAAGCTCGCCAACTACACTCTACCAAGGAAGTTCTCCGAGGTAACCGAAGGCGTCATCAAGCAATACAAAACCCGCAGCGAGCCTTCGCAGCGGCTGGAACCCTACCTCATCGCCATTACTATTGCTGCAATCCACTGCGGGGCTGATCCCGAACAGTGGAAAATGGACATGCTCCGGCAAACCCGCCTTTGGCATAATAGCCGCAACAACACCAAGGCGCTGCCGGAAGACAACCGCGGCTACGAGAACCTTGCTGTTCTCCTGAATAGCCTTTGCGCCGAGATTGCGCGCCGACATGAACTCGACAACGCCTATGCGGCGATCAAAGCCATGAACTGTCGTTGGGAGATGATCCAGGACCGGTTGCTCGCCACGGATGTATCCTGCATGCAATGGCTGGATAGCCCGATCAGTCCTCACTACGCGAACTGCGAGTATTTCGAAGAGGCCGTGCCCTACCCGTCCGTGGAACTTCTGCGGATACCCTATCTCGTCGTTGAAACCGGATTCCGTCTCGCACCGGAGGGCGTCCTTCGTCCACTGGACGCTGCCGCGCTTGCCTCGGGCGATCACCTTCCTCCTGGCATGGGCATTACGAACCTTTCCAGCAAGACGGCTTACGGTGTGCCCGCCGGTTTTCCGGGCGTGTCCCGCGCCAGCGGACAGCTCACCTACTATCGTGAAATTCACCTTTGCGTCGTGCCGGATGGGAGGGGTGGCTTCGGCGCGGCACTCCAGTCCCGCCCGAGGGTCGAGGTTAGTTTCCCAGAAGGGGATATCTGGGCTGGAACACATCAAGTGAATGGCGCAATCGACCCCGCACTCGGAAATGGCTTGTTCTACGCTCGCCATGCAGACGGTGGCCATGTCTGGCCTACGGTGACACTCAGTTCGGGCGAAGTTTGGCGGCTCCAGCCCGAGGAAGACACCTGGATACCCGAGAGTCTAACGCTTCGCGACCCGGGAGGGGCGGAGTGGGAATTCGACGCTGATCCTGTTGCCGCTCCAGGCGAGGTCGTGGCCGAACCGTGGTATCTCTCTTTCACGGGGGCTACGCCACTTCATCTGCGTCACTGGCTTGACGGAGAGTGGGCGCTCGGCGCTGTAAACGCCGTGAGTTGCTTCGCAAGAGAGAGGTTTGCCTCTGATCGCTACGACACCGATCTGCCACCTCGCCGCGAAATGCTGTTCCCACAGGGCGGCCCGTCTAGCGACCTGGAAATGAGTCTGCACAATGGCCTCATGGAAGAGGCGCTGGACACATCTGCCGCCCAACTTTCACGCCAAGTGGCCGAGCTTCAGAGCACACATAGAAGCGCCAGTGAACGCCACGTACAAACCCTTCTCAAGAAATGGCTCGCCTAAAACTCGGCCCGTTACCATCTAGGATAAATTTATGAACCATATTCCCACACACGGCCATGCTACCGAAGACCGGCAACTTCGTATCCGAGAGCGAGAAATAGATGACCTGTTCGCGAAGGCGTTTCAAACGTCGCCAGAGTTTTGCAACAGAGTCCGTGAATGTTTGGGACTGTCCGGCTCTGGCGTCGCAAATCACGTCGGCACCCAACAAGTTCACTTTGAGGATTCCGGCACAATCGACCTCGACGTAATCCTTTCCTCAGAGCGCCTGCTGATCGAAAACAAGATCAGTGCATATTGGTCGCATGTGAACGGTGTTGCTCAGCCAGAACGCTACGTGAGGTCAGGTGCCGGTTACAGTGGAACCACGGTCTTGCTGGCACCCAGGTCCTATCTCAGAAAATCGGTGAAGGCGGCGATGTTTGACAAAACTCTGTCCTACGAAAGCCTTCTGTCTGAATTCTCTGGGCCGGATTACGATTTGCTGGCGGCAGCGATAGATCAAGCAGAAGTCCCCCCTGAGAACCCAAGCGATGTACAAACCGCATTCTTTCAAAGCTTCGGCGCGCTACGTGCCAGAATTGCACCTCAGATCACAGAGAAGAAGCGCGACCGGAACAAGGGATCGCACACGGTTCACCTTGATGTTCCGAAGAGCCTTACTCTGCACGCCGGATTACCAAAACCGAAGGTATTTCTTCAATTCGTAGAGGCGAACGTAAAGCTGATGATACCCAAGTGGGGATGGCATATTACCGAAATCCAACGCGCGGGAGGACTCGAAAACACCGGGATCGCTCTACGGCAAGTGGGTCGAGTAGGAACGCTCGCCCTGCAACTTCCTACTCCGCCTATCAATTGCAAAGGTCCGTTCGAACCAGAGCGCGAACGTGCGGCTGAAGCCATTATGACGACTGGACGCTTGTGCAAGTGGTGGGATAATAATCCAGACATTCTGCAACACTGGCAACAGGTCGTGGAGCGCCTCAGTCATGACGCATGATGGTATCTTCATGCCGGGCATCGCATGCCCGTCCGCGCGAAGCGCCGGGCCTGTCGGCGGGTGGCCTTCAGGTTGCCCGCCGACAGGTCACCCTGAAACCGCCCCGCCCAGGATCACGCCACAACGCAAAAAGGCCCCCACCTGCTGACGGGGGCCTTAATCATTTCGGCGGTGCGGGCTGCTACTCGGCGGCCATCCGGTCGGCCTGCACGGTACGGTCCATGATGTAATCCACGGCCTTCTGCGCCTCCGACGCGGCGCGGAAAATCGCGCGACTGTCCTCCTTCATCGCGGCAAGCCACCCCTCGACATAGGCGGCGCTCTGGCCGAATTCAGGCTCCACCCCGATCTGTGCGCAAAGCATGCAGTTTCCGATTTCTGCGACCAGCTCCTCGAACGCGTAAGCCTTGCGGTCGTTGAACCGGCGCAACCGGTCAAGCCGCTTTGTCGCCCCTGTCCAGTGGGTCAGCTCATGGGCCAAGGTGCCGTAATACCCTGCGGCCCTGTGAAAGGTCGCGATCGGCGGCATGTGGATGCGGTCGGTCTTAATGTTGTAATAGGCGCGGGGCTCCTCGGTCACGTCGATCTGCGCGCCACTCGCGGCAAAGAATGCCTCCAACGCGGGGTCGGCCACGGTGCCAAGATCACGCGGCGGATTGGGCAGGATGTAGAATTCAGCGGGCAAGCCCTCGATCTGATCAGCGTTGAACACGCGGTAGGCCTTGGCATAGGGGATCTGACGCTCTTCGCCGTTATCGTCCTCGCGCTCGACAGTACCGTATTTCACCACGGTTGCGGATTTCTCGCCCTTGCGGACATGGCCCCCAAGCTGCTTGGCCTGATTGAACGTCATCCAACGGGCTGAGCTGTAGTCCTTGGCCATCGCCGTGGCCCAAAGCATCAGGATGTTGATGCCCCGATAGGCTTCGCCGTTGAACCGTTCCGGCAAGCTGACCGATGCCCCGCCGCCAGTCCACGGCTTGCGCCAGGGCGGCGTTCCCGCCTCAATCTGCGTGATGATCTGGTTGGTGACATGGGTGTAAACGTCAAACTTCTCTGCGGTCATTTGTGACCCTCCTTTGAGTGACGCGGGCCGGGTCTCTTCCCCTTTCCGCCAATGGGCGGGCCTTCCTGTTCTGATCTTTGGAATGCCCATGCATTCCGAAGGGCAGAGCAGGTAAGGGCAAAGCCCGTCCTGCGGCCTGGCGGGGCCGTGACAACCGGGTGGAGGGCGTGAATTTGGGAGGGAACCGCGCGCCTGCGCGTGGGAGGAACCGGAATTCTCGACCGGAACCGACGCCACCGGCGGCGCTTGCCGGTTTTCTCGGACCTGCCGGGATGGCAGGCGGATCAACAGGGTTTGAAAACTGTCAGGGCTGGGGTGAGCGGGCCTCAGCCCGTCGATCCCCTGCCCTGTCTATCGCTTGAAGCGAACTCGGCGCACTGCCGGGTTCACTGGATTTAGATCAAGGCCACAGGATATGCTTTTGCCGAATGCAAGAAAGGCGAACGGGGGTGGTTTCTTTGATTCAAACGACACGGATCAGATTGAGAGGCCAACTGACTTCGTAAGCAGCCACACCTTCAACTTTGGCCAGTGTCCGAACAGCTAACGGAATTCGTTCGGCCACAAGAACGCCGTCGAGCCGACCATGTGCAAATTTGTCTTGCTTGCCGAGTGCGAGCAGATAGTCGGCCACTTGGCGGACAGCCTCGGGCTTCGCTTCGGCTCGTTTCAACTCGACGATGAGCCAGTCCCCGGTCACTCGGTCTCTGGCGAGAATGTCGATCCGCCGCGAAGTGAGACCGCCGTCCACAGGGAATTCGTCTTGCACAACATCGTAGCGTGTACTCCAAGGCGTCTGATCCCAGTTAGTGAGTATCTCGCGTTGAATCACATATTCTGTTGTGAAACCTGCACCATCATGGGTGTTACGGTTGAGGGCCAGAACCGAGTGGTCGAAGCCAGACAGCGCCTCAAGTGTTGGGATTACATCTTCACGCGTTACAACGAGATGGCCTGCTGTCTTGTTGCGTCCTTCGAAAACGAAGGGAATTTCTGCCGCGACAAACTGCTCGTGATATTTTCCATTGAAAACAGCGTGTCCGTAGTCGCCCCTCCCCTCACGGAAAGTGTCAATTGCAAGAGACCATTGTCCGCCCGGCCCCGGCGAGAACGCAAGATAGACGACTCCCCTCGGGTTCGGCCAGCGCGCGTTTTGGCGCGGATGATCATCGCGGATCATGCATTCCAAACCGCTCCTGAATGCCGTCTCGATCAGTTTTTCGACGGGTGGAGTGAGACGCCAATTCCGGGCGACGTAAGCCTCTGCTCCTTGTCGCACGAGAAGGCCGCCCTCTACCTCCTCGACCTTGATTCCATTTGAATATGCCCTGAGCACCACGCCTCCTCCATACAATTTATCATGCGGCAGCACCCTGAATAACGGTCGGTACGCTTGCCGCCTATCGGTGATCTCGACCAGCGCACCGCAGGCATCGAACAGACGGCCTCGATGCCGATGGAAGCGCGGCCTCGGTCACTGGCGCAAGGGCTGCGCGTCTGGTTTCTGATCAAACAGAACTACGCGCCCGTCTCCACTGCTCGGGCTGTTGACCAGCACAAACGGCACATCCGCCCCATCTTTCTCAAAAATGCAGCGGTATTTCATCTGGCCGTCGAGTGGATCACGCACCTGATCGTAGCGATAGCTGTGCCTGATGCCTTGGTCGATCCACGCTTCGACGCCCGCGCGCGTAACAAGTGACAGCGGTTCGCCGTCCAGCAGGATCGTCTCACCCACGTTGAATACTTCGTCCATCTTTTCGGTCTCCTCTAATTTGCCCTGTCAGGCCGCGTCACAGGCTGTGGCCTTCGCCACGATCCCTGTCCCGCGTGTTTTCCTGTTCGTTGTCATCGCGCTCCTGTTCACGGTCGTTGTCCGGCTCCAGCCGCTCGCGGGGCTTGTTCAGCACGTCCTTCAGGCGCTCGTTCACGGACGGCTTGCGATCCTCGCGCTCGATGTCCTCGGAACGGCCCTGCCTTTGACGCTGGGCCGGGGTCCGCGACGGTCTCGCGGCCTTCTCGCCAAGGTCATTTTCGCTGTACCCGTCCAGCTTGTGAACCGCCGCCTGGCCATCGCGCCCGGCGTCCTTCTCCATGATCTCTTTCAGCCGCTCTCGCGCATAATTGCGGCCTTCCGGTTTCGGCGTGTCGTCCTGGTCCCGTGACCGGCCCACGACCTGCGACAACCGCTCCCGAATATCGTCCGACGTGCGCCCGTCGCGATCTTTCGCGGTCGCGGCCCTGAGCGCCGCCAGACCGGCAGAGACGCGGCCCTGCCCCGCATCACGCTCGATGCCGTAGGTCTCCCGCGCGATATCCAGCCGCTCACGTATTTCGTGGAAAGCGGCGCGCGCCTGGCGGGCAGCATGGACCACGGCCCCTCGCTCGGTGACGGGGACGTATTCCCGGCCCTGGCGCTCGGCCATCTCCTTTGCACGCCGCTCCATGGAGTTGGCCGCTGGCCCCAGCTTCAGCTCGGGGTCGCGGTCCAGCTCCTCGGCGGACAGCTTGTCGCCACGATCCAGCGCCGTCTCGCGCTGCTTCTCAAGCGACCGGTGATCGACACGCTCGACTTCCCCGACACGCTCAAGCGCGCGGTTCTGCAACTCGGCCCAGAGGCCACGCATCTGCTCGATCTCGACGCCGCCCGTCTTCGCGGAATCGAGAACCCGCGTCTTGGCTGTGAAGCCCCCGGCTTCCAGCTTGCGGGTGGAGGTCAGGACATGGGCGTGATGGTTGCGCTGATCGCCTTCGCGGTGGGGCGCATGGATCGCCACATCGACGGCCACGCCATAGCGGCTGACCAGCTCCTGGGCGAAGTCGCGGGTGATCTGCGACCGGGCCTCGGCGCTGATCTCGGACGGCAGGGCCAGCTCCCATTCGCGGGCGGTGACGGAGTTGCGGCGGGTCTCGCTGGCCTCGGCCTCGTTCCAGAGGCGGGACCGGTCCGTGGCCCAGTCCGGCGCGTCCTTCGGAGCCAGGATGAAGGTCTCCTCGATGCCCTGCTTGCGGGTGTAATCGTGGACACGGCCTTCGCGCTGGCACTCGATGCGCTCCCCGACACGGTAGGCTGCTGCCGCCGTGGCAGAGCGCCCGGCGCTGCGTTTGATCGTCTTCACGGAGAGGTGGTAGCTGGCCATGCGCCCTCCCCTCGCCTGTGATGCAAACGCGCCCATGCGCCGGAGCTGAGCCGCGCCGATGCCCCGATATTGGCCACCGGATCAGCCGTCTTTTCTTCGTAGGATCGCGCCCCAAACCGGCGCGGTGCGAGAGGAAAAGACAACCCGCTCGAAGCGAGCCTCTGGCTCACTGAGGCGCGGGCTTGCCAGTGATCTGCCCCCAGATCCCCAGCCTCATGGGGGGCGGGATATGGGGGCAGATCACTGGCGGTTTGCCGAGGGCAAACTCGGCGTGGATCAGCACCGGCAGGTCCGACGATCCACGCCACCCGCAAGGGAGACGCCAGCGACAGACCGGCCCCCACCGTGGGGCATCGGGCGAGACGCTGGCGCGACCTTGCGGGGCGCGATCCAACCGCTGAGGTTGGTTCTGGAGGGTTTGGGAGGGCGAAGGCCGCTCCCATTCCGGCGCGCGTCGCGGCGGACGGTGTTCGCCATCGGCTGAGGTCTTGCCTCAAGGAGATCGCACGCAAATCTCGGAACCGCAGGTGGAGAGTTTGCATAAGTGCGCCCTTGTCCTTTACAGGCCTACGGGTAAGCGCTATCGGTTGATCTGGCAAGAGCAACTTCAACCTCAAGAATGTTTGGTTGCGAGGGTAGAGATTTGGCAGAAACAGAACTTGAGCGCGCCGAGAAACGGTATGCCCAGGCCAAGGCCCGGCTCCAAGCGCTAAAGAACCGGGAAAGCACCAGACAGCGCAAACTCGACACGCGGCGCAAGGTGATCCTGGGCGGCGCGCTTCTCGATCTGGCGGAGCGGGATTCCAGTGCCGCCACCATGCTCGACCGGCTGATCCGCAACCTGCCCCGAGAACAGGATCGCAAGGCCTTCGCCGACTGGGGGACGCCCTCCCCTGCACCTTCCAGCTCTGATCCGGACACGCCGTCCTGATGCGGGGCGTCATGCTTGTCTTTGGAGGGCTGTTTCGGTTCTTCGGTCGATTGATCTTCACGCCCATCCTGTTGGGCTGGATGATCGGCGCTGTCCTGTTCGGCGCGATGATCGGGGCACTTGTCGCCACGCCGTTCGTCTTCGCCTTCTTTGACCAGCCGCCCGGAGAAAGCGCATGGCAGTGGCTGGTCTTCGGGCCGTTCATTTTTGTCGGTGGCGTCTTCGGATTCCAGTATTGGCGCATGGCCTCCGGCGCGGACGCCTTCTTCGGGCTGACCGGCGACAGCCACGGCTCCGCCCGCTTCGCCAACCGCAAGGAGCTGAAGAAACTCCAGCGGGAAGACGGCCTTCTGATCGGGCGCAACCCGCACACCGGACGGCTGCTGCGCTATGACGGTCCGGCCCATCTGATCACCCTCGCCCCGACACGGGCCGGGAAAGGCGTCGGCACCGTCATCCCGAACCTGCTGGCGGCGGAACGCTCGGTCCTGGTCATCGACCCCAAGGGCGAGAATGCCCGGATCGCCGGGGAAGCCCGGCGGCGGTTCGGAACGGTCCACGTCCTCGATCCGTTTGAGGTCTCCGGGATGCCCTCTGCCGCCTACAATCCGCTCGACCGGCTGACACCGGACAGCCTTGATCTGGGCGAGGATGCGGCCTCCCTGACAGAGGCGCTGGTCATGGACCCGCCGGGCCAGGTGACGGAAGCACACTGGAACGAGGAGGCCAAGGCCATCCTCGGCGGCCTGATCATGTTCTGCGTCTGCCACGAGGACCGCGACCGCCGGTCTCTCGCCACCGTCCGGGAATATCTCACCCTGCCCCCGGAAAAACTCCGCGCGCTGCTGGAGC
>NZ_JAHQZS010000014.1:2500-6175 GCF_019061145.1 Anianabacter salinae
CGGTGGGTCCTCGGTTGGTTCCCCTTCGGGGGAAGGCATTCGTCTGGCTGCTTCCTCGGCCATTCGCGTGTATCCCGGCCGGTAGCGAGCAGGTGTTGTCCAAGTCAAGTACACTAACCGAGGTGTTGTCCTGCACGGGACAGCACCACAAGTTCCCCCGGTCGAACCAGACGGGGGAGCGGGAAAGTATGCTTTTGATCGGAAAGAACGGCATTCCCTGCACGACCGACAAGCTGTCGGGGCGCACTCGCGCTCAAGCAGCGAAGCGGTAGCGCAGACTGGGTGTCTGTCTCTTTCTGGATCAAATCAAGCGCGAAAAGGGCGTTTGGTGGATGCCTTGGCAGTAAGAGGCGATGAAGGACGTGATACTCTGCGATAAGCCAGGGGGAGCCGAGAATAGGCTTTGATCCCTGGATTTCCGAATGGGGCAACCCACTTGAATGTTTTTAGTTATCGCGCAGCGATAACCACTTTGTGCCGACCCTTGGTCGGTTATGGAGCGGGGATCATGCGTGGCAAACTAGGAGCATGGTCAAGTACTTATTACCTGAATACATAGGGTTTTAAGAGCAAACCCGGGGAACTGAAACATCTAAGTACCCGGAGGAAAGGACAGCAACAGCGACTTCCCTAGTAGCGGCGAGCGAACGGGAACCAGCCGAGCCCTGAGAGTGAGAAGAATGACCTGGAAAGGTCAGCCATAGCGGGTGACAGCCCCGTATTCCAAGCTCGATGGGACGTATCAAGTAGGGCGGGACACGTGAAATCCTGTCTGAAGATCGGAGGACCACCTTCGAAGGCTAAGTACTCCTTACTGACCGATAGCGAACCAGTACCGTGAGGGAAAGGTGAAAAGCACCCCGACGAGGGGAGTGAAACAGTACCTGAAACCGAACGCCTACAAGCAGTCGGAGCCTCCTTGCGAGGTGACGGCGTACCTTTTGTATAATGGGTCATCGACTTGGTCTCACGAGCAAGCTTAAGCCGTTAGGTGTAGGCGCAGCGAAAGCGAGTCTTAATAGGGCGTCGAGTTCGTGGGATCAGACCCGAAACCGAGTGATCTAGGCATGTCCAGGATGAAGGTACGGTAACACGTACTGGAGGTCCGAACCCACACCTGTTGAAAAAGGTCGGGATGAGGTGTGCCTAGGGGTGAAAGGCCAATCAAACTCGGAGATAGCTGGTTCTCCGCGAAATCTATTTAGGTAGAGCGTCATCCGAATACCCCGGGGGGTAGAGCACTGGATGGGTAATGGGGCCCCACAGGCTTACTGATCCTAACCAAACTCCGAATACCCGGGAGTACTAGATGGCAGACACACTGCGGGTGCTAACGCCCGTAGTGAAGAGGGAAACAACCCTGACCTACAGCTAAGGCCCCTAATTCATGGCTAAGTGGGAAAGCATGTGAGACGACCAAAACAACCAGGAGGTTGGCTTAGAAGCAGCCATCCTTTAAAGATAGCGTAACAGCTCACTGGTCTAATCAAGTTGTCTTGCGGCGAAGATGTAACGGGGCTCAAGCCATGAGCCGAAGCTTAGGATGCCGTAAGGCATGGTAGCGGAGCGTTCCGTGAAAGAACTCCATGTCTGTATTGCCGCCCGATACGGGGGTGCCTCTGGCGCTCAAGTAGCGAAGCGGTAGCGCAGACAAGGAGTTTGCTGTGAAGCCGGGCTGTAAGGCACCGGTGGAGCGATCGGAAGTGAGAATGATGACATGAGTAGCGACAAAGAGTGTGAGAGACACTCTCGCCGAAAGTCCAAGGGTTCCTGCTTAAAGCTAATCTGAGCAGGGTAAGCCGACCCCTAAGGCGAGGCCGAAAGGCGTAGTCGATGGGAATCAGGTTAATATTCCTGAGCCAGGAGGATGTGACGGATGCCGGACGTTGTCTGCCCTTATCGGATTGGGTGGGCAGCCATGGTGTCCCTGGAAATAGCCCTCCATTGGATCGTACCCTAAACCGACACAGGTGGACTGGTAGAGAATACCAAGGCGCTTGAGAGAACGATGTTGAAGGAACTCGGCAAAATACCTCCGTAAGTTCGCGAGAAGGAGGCCCGGTTCCAAGGCAACTTGGAGCTGGGGGCACAAACCAGGGGGTGGCGACTGTTTACTAAAAACACAGGGCTCTGCGAAGCCGTAAGGCGACGTATAGGGTCTGACGCCTGCCCGGTGCCGGAAGGTTAAAAGGAGGTGTGCAAGCACCGAATTGAAGCCCCGGTAAACGGCGGCCGTAACTATAACGGTCCTAAGGTAGCGAAATTCCTTGTCGGGTAAGTTCCGACCTGCACGAATGGCGTAACGACTTCCCCGCTGTCTCCAACATCGACTCAGCGAAATTGAATTGCCTGTCAAGATGCAGGCTTCCCGCGGTTAGACGGAAAGACCCCGTGCACCTTTACTACAGCTTCACACTGGCATCAGGCATGCGATGTGCAGGATAGGTGGTAGGCTTCGAAGCAGGGACGCCAGTTCCTGTGGAGCCTCCCTTGAGATACCACCCTTCTCCTGCTTGATGTCTAACCGCGGTCCGTTATCCGGATCCGGGACCCTGTGTGGCGGGTAGTTTGACTGGGGCGGTCGCCTCCTAAAGAGTAACGGAGGCGCGCGAAGGTTGGCTCAGAGCGGTCGGAAATCGCTCGTTGAGTGCAATGGCAGAAGCCAGCCTGACTGCAAGACTGACAAGTCGAGCAGAGTCGAAAGACGGCCATAGTGATCCGGTGGTCCCGCGTGGAAGGGCCATCGCTCAACGGATAAAAGGTACGCCGGGGATAACAGGCTGATGATGCCCAAGAGTCCATATCGACGGCATCGTTTGGCACCTCGATGTCGGCTCATCTCATCCTGGGGCTGGAGCAGGTCCCAAGGGTACGGCTGTTCGCCGTTTAAAGAGGTACGTGAGCTGGGTTTAGAACGTCGTGAGACAGTTCGGTCCCTATCTGCCGTGGGTGTAGGAGACTTGAGAGGAGTTGCCCCTAGTACGAGAGGACCGGGGTGAACGATCCACTGGTGGACCTGTTGTTATGCCAATAGCAGTGCAGGGTAGCTATGATCGGACAGGATAACCGCTGAAGGCATCTAAGCGGGAAGCCCCCCTCAAAACAAGGTCTCCCTGAGGGCCGTGGAAGACCACCACGTCGATAGGCCGGAGATGTAAGTGCAGCAATGCATTCAGTTGACCGGTACTAATTGCCCGATAGGCTTGATTTGATCCAGAAACAGGCAGACTGCCCTTCTGGTCACAAGCATACAGACCCCTCAAAGTGACTGACTTGGACACATTGTATCAGACCGCCCCGGGAAAAGGGGGCGGCCTGACACCGCTGCACCCAAAATGACAGGGGTGTGCGACCGCGCTTTTGCTCCGCAAAAACGCTTCCGCGCACCCGCTGCACCTGCGGTGCATCGAACGTGGCTCTTCCTCGGTTTGGTGGTCATAGCGCGAGCAAAACACCCGGTCCCATTCCGAACCCGGTCGTTAAGTGCCGTAGCGCCAATGGTACTGCGTCTCAAGACGTGGGAGAGTAGGTCGCCGCCAAACCTAGAAAGAGCCACACTCAATGCCGTATCTCTCAAAACGATCCAATAAAACATTGGCGCGGGGTGGAGCAGCCCGGTAGCTCGTCAGGCTCATAACCTGAAGGCCGCAGGTTCAAATCCTGCCCCCGCAACCA
>NZ_JAHQZS010000015.1 GCF_019061145.1 Anianabacter salinae
TTCGCTCGAAGGCGATGGGGCTCTGGAAGCCGAGCGATGAATGCCGCCTGACGGGATTATAGAACCCGTCGATGTATCTGGCGATGGCGTTTTCGGCTTGCTGGCGGGTTTGCCATGCGATCGGCCAGATCAGCTCCGACTTGATGGTCTTGAAGAAGGTCTCGACCATCGAGTTGTCGTAGCAGTTCCCCTTGCCGCTCATGGAGATCAGGATGCCGCGTTTTCGGAGCGCAGCCTGATAGTCGACAGAGCAGTATTGCGATCCACGATCGGAATGATGGATCAGCCCCGGCGCAGGTTCGCGGTTCACAATGGCGCGACGCAGAGCCTCGACTGCGAGGCCGCGCTTGAGTCGGTCACTCGTCGCCCAGCCGACGACCCGCCGCGAGTGGAGGTCGAGCACGACCGCGAGATAGAGCCAGCCCTGCGCCGTCCAGATGTAGGAGATGTCGGCGCCCCATTTCCGATCCGGCTGTTCGGCTTCGAAGTCCTGGGCGAGCAGGTTCGGGGCGACCGGCCAGGCGTGTTCGCTGTCCGTGGTCCGCTTGAACCGCCGCTTTTGACGGGCCACGAGGCCATTCTCCCGCATCAGCCGCGCCGTGCGATGACGCCCGATCTGATGGCCTTCGTCGATCAGGTCGCGATGCATGCGTGGACTGCCATAGGTGCCGTTCGACAGGGCGAACACCGTGCGAATGTGGGCAAGATGGACCATGTCCTGCTTCTGGCGCTGACAGGCCGGGCGGTCACGCCAGGCGAAGAACCCGCTCTGGCTGATATCCAGGACCCGGCACATGCGGCTGATGGGAAAGCTGGCCTTCTCCGCCTCGATGAAGGCAAAGCTCATCGACTTGCGTCTTTCGCGAAGAAGGCCGCGGCTTTTTTTAGGATGTCGCGCTCCTGCTTCAGAACTGCGTTCTCACGTCGCAACCGCTTCAGTTCAGCATGCAGATCGACCGATGCCTCAACCGGCTCACCGGTATCCCGCTCGCGACTGAGCCAGCGCGTAAGTGTCGAAAGCCCAATCCCCAAATCTTCCGCGATCTCGCGCCGTGTCCGACCGCTGGTCAGTGCCAGCCTGACCGCTTCGCGCCGAAACTCTGGCGT
>NZ_JAHQZS010000002.1 GCF_019061145.1 Anianabacter salinae
GCGGTTGTAGCTCAGTTGGTTAGAGTACCGGCCTGTCACGCCGGGGGTCGCGGGTTCGAGCCCCGTCAACCGCGCCACTTTCACTTGGGATGCTTTCGGATAGTGCGGGCCTGTAGGGCGGGACTTGTCCCGCCGCGCGGTGTTCGGGCAGGAAAGGCGGGATAAATCCCGCCCTACGGGTGCTTGGATCGGCATGGCGGGACGTGTCCCGCCCCCGCCCATCAGCCCTTGGACACGGCGTCCAGCACCCGCGCCCAGGACCGAATGCCCCGGTGGAAGCTGTCCATCGCATACTTCTCGTTCGGGCTGTGGATCTGGTCATCGTCGCGGCCAAAGCCGATCAGCATGGAATCCATCCCCAGGATCGACTTGAAGTATCCCGCGATCGGGATCGACCCGCCCGACCCGATGAAGGCCGCCGGGTTCGGCCATTCCGCCGACAGCGCCTGACGTGCCTGTTCGAACGCCGGGTGGCCTGTCGCCATGACGCTGGCCGCTGATGCACCGTGGCCGTGGAACTCGACCGTGCAATCCTCGGGGATCATGGATTGCACCATCGCGCGGAAACTTTCGCGGATCGCGTGGGGGTCTTGTGTGCCGACCAGCCGGAAGCTGATCTTGGCCGAGGCTTTCGACGGCAGCACCGTCTTGAACCCGTCGCCCGCGTAGCCGCCCTTGATGCCGTTGATCTCGCAGGTGGGCCGCGACCAGATCATCTCGAGCCCTGTGCGGTCCTGTTCGCCCGCCGGTTTCGACAGGCCGACCTCGCCGAGGAACCCCGCCTCGTCGAAGCCAAGCGCGTCCCACTGCGCGCGCAGCTCCTCCGTTAGCTCGGGCACGCCGTCATAGAAGCCGGGCACGGTGACGCGGCCGGTGGCGTCGTGCAGGCTGGCGATGATCCTGGCCAGCACCCGGATCGGGTTCATCGCGATGCCGCCGTACATGCCCGAATGCAGATCCTTGGACGGGCCGGTGATGACGATTTCCTCGCCCAGAAGACCGCGCAGCATGGTGGTCACGGCGGGGGTGCTTTCATCGAACAGGCCGGTGTCACAGATCAGCGCGATGTCGGGGGCCGACAACTCGTCTGCGTTTTCCTTGAGGAACGGCACCAGCGACGGCGAGCCTGATTCCTCTTCTCCCTCGAAGAAGAAGGTGATCTTGCAGGGCAGCGACCCGTGTTCCGCTTTCCAGGCACGGCAAGCCTCGACGAAGGTCATCAGCTGGCCCTTGTCGTCTGACGCGCCGCGCGCGCGGATCACCTGGCCCTTTGGGGTATCCTGCACCTCGGGGTCGAACGGGTCGCGGTCCCACAATTCCAGCGGATCGACCGGCTGCACGTCGTAGTGACCGTAGAACAGCAGGTGCGGGCCAGTCGCGCCTTCGGGGCCGTCGATCTGGCCGACGACCATCGGATGCCCCTGCGTCGGCCGCTTGGACACCGCCGCGCCCAGCGATTCGAGGTCCGCGACCAGCCAGTCGGCGGCGCGGTCACAGTCGCCCTTGAAAGCTGGATCGGTCGAGATCGAGGGGATGCGCAACAGCGCCATCAGCCTGTCGACGGCGCCGCCGAGGTCCGTGTCGATGCGGGTCAGTACGAGGTCGAGCGCCATGGATTTTCCTGCCTGTCTGGATGCATGTTCCGGGCAAGCGTATCAGCCGCATCATCACTGTCCAGTGAACGGGTGGAACAGACCGTTTCCAGGCGCTAGGGTCCGCCTTACCAGAGTCAGGGAGGACCCCCTCAGATGCGTTTCGCTGCCCTTGCGCTTGCCGCCCTTTTGCCTGCCGCCGCCGCCGCCCAGCCGGTCGATGGCAACACCGCCCGGCAGTTGACGTTCAATCCCGACCGGACCTTCGTGGCGACGAATGCGCAATCGGGCCTGACTGCGAACCAGAATGCCTATATCGACGCGGTCGTGACCAATCCGCAGGTCCGCGCGTCGCTGCGCTATTACGGGTCGGTCGCCGTCTCGCCGACCTTGTTCGACCTGCGCGCGTCGTCCACCGGCGGCAGCGAGATGCTGAGCGGGCTGTTCCAGCTTGTCGGCGAATTCCACTCGGTCGAGGCCGCCGACCGCTTTGCCCTGACGCTGTGTGAAAGCGCGCGGAAATCCGGGCAGGCACCCTGCGTCATAGCGGCACGAATCCTGCCCAAGGGGTGGGAGCCGCGCGCGTTGTCCCTATCTTCCTCGGCATCGGATGCGTTGTCGGTGTATCGGCGCGGATCTGGACCGAAAGCGATGGCGGCCTCGCGCGCGACGGCCGAATTCGCGATCCAGACGGGCGAGGGCGCGGCAGAGCGTGCAATTGCCCTGTGCAACCGGTCGGCAGCGGCCAAGGGTGCGGCGGATTGCGAAGTTGTGGTCGCCGATTGATCCAGATCAGGTCGGGCGGGCAGCGCGACGTCTAGCGTCTGCCTGATACCTTAAAAGGTATCGAAAATTGAATATGTCGGTAGCATGCCCGGGTTTATCTGCTACAACACCCGGACCGACGGAATGAGGAGCCTGCGGTGAGCTATACCGAGAAACTCGACGCCGCGTTGCAGCGTCTGCACGACGAGGGCCGCTACAGGACCTTCATCGACATCGAACGCAGCCGCGGCAATTTCCCCCATGCCACATGGCGCCGTCCCGACGGGTCCGAGCGCCCGGTGACGGTGTGGTGCGGCAACGATTATCTCGGCATGGGGCAACACCCCGTCGTCATCAACGCGATGCACGAGGCCATCGACGCCACCGGGGCCGGTTCCGGCGGGACGCGCAACATCTCGGGCACGACCGTGTATCACAAGGCGCTCGAGGCAGAGCTTGCCGACCTGCACGGCAAAGAGGCTGCTCTGCTGTTCACCTCGGCCTACATCGCCAACGACGCGACGCTGTCCACGCTGCCCAAGCTTTTTCCCGGCCTCATCATTTATTCCGACGCGCTGAACCATGCCTCGATGATCGAAGGCGTGCGCCGCAACGGCGGGGCCAAGCGCATCTTCCGCCACAACGATGTCGCGCACCTGCGCGAGCTGCTGGCCGCCGACGATCCCGCCGCGCCCAAGCTGATCGCCTTCGAATCGGTCTATTCGATGGATGGCGATTTCGGGCCGATCGAGGCGATCTGCGATCTGGCCGACGAATTCGGCGCGCTGACCTACATCGACGAGGTGCACGCGGTCGGCATGTATGGCCCGCGCGGGGCAGGGGTCGCCGAACGCGACCGCCTGATGCACCGCATCGACATCATCAACGGCACGCTCGCCAAGGCCTACGGCGTGATGGGCGGCTACATCGCCGCGTCGTGGAAGATGTGCGATGCGATCCGATCCTATGCGCCAGGCTTCATCTTCACCACCTCGCTGCCGCCCGCGGTAGCCGCTGGCGCTGCCGCCAGCGTGCGGCACCTCAAGACGGACGGCGCGCTGCGCGCGCGGCACCAGACCCAGGCGAAGATCCTCAAGACCCGGCTCAAGGGCATGGGCCTGCCGATCATCGACCACGGCAGCCACATCGTCCCGGTCATCGTCGGTGACCCCGTCCATACGAAAAAACTGTCGGACATGCTGCTGGAAGACCACGGCATCTACGTCCAGCCAATCAACTTTCCCACAGTGCCACGCGGCACCGAACGGCTGCGCTTCACCCCGTCGCCGGTTCACGGACCGCTTGAAATGGATGCACTTGTGAAGGCTCTCGACACCCTCTGGGCCCATTGTGCGCTGAATCGCGCCGAACTGAGCGCCTGATTTATCCACAGGTGCATTGCCTATGGACGTATGCTAACGTCCTGTTAATACGGCACGGCGACGTCGAATCGCCGGTCTATTGAGGACTCGGGCGTGATGGGGCAGGTGGGATGCTAGGACGGTGGAGAGAACCACCCGTATCGGTCGAAAGTAACGAACCCAAAGGGTTCGACGACTTCGACATGCGTATCGGGGATGTCATGCGTGGCGAACGGGCCACGATGGGCAAGTCGTTGCTGGACGTCCAGCGCGAGTTGCGCATCAAGGCGTCCTATATCGCCGCCATCGAGAATGCCGACCCTTCCGCCTTTGAAACCCCTGGATTCATTGCAGGTTTCGTCCGCTCTTACGCGCGATACCTGAACCTTGATCCCGATTGGTGTTTCCAGCAATTCTGCAACGAGTCCGGCTTTCAGCCCGTGCACGGCATGTCGTCCGAAGCGTCGGGCACCGCGCGCAACAGCAAGGCGCAGGTCAGCCAGAAACTCAAGACCGCACGCGATCCGTTCGCCGACCCAGAGACGCCCTTCGCGCCGCGCAGCGAGGCGATCCTGTCGCGCATCGAGCCCGGCGCGCTTGGCTCGTCGCTGGTGCTGGTCGCGCTGATCAGCTTCATCGGCTGGGGCGGCTACACGGTGTTCAACCAGATTCAGCGCGTCGAGTTCGCGCCCGTCGATCAGGCGCCCGGCGTCGTGGCGGAGGTCGACACGCTGCAGCCCGAAGGTGACGCGCTGGCGTTCCTCGGTGAGGACCGGCAATCGTCGGGCGGCCCGACCCCGTCCATCGAAGTCGTCGAGCGGCTGTATCGCCCCGAGGCGCTGGACGTGCCGGTGATGACCGCGCGCGACGCGCCGATTGCCTCGCTCGACCCTTCGACGCTTGGCACGATGGCGGATCAGCCGGTGGATCGCCCGCTGGCCGTCGCCCGCGCCGACACCCCAGTGGTCGTGGACGACGAGGCGCGCGGTATCGAGACCGCGCTTGCGGCGGCCCTTGGCGGCGCCGACGCCTCCAGCCCGCAGGTCCTGGCCGAGACGAAGCCCGGCGTGACAATGGTTGCCGTGCGCCCCGCCTGGGTTCGGGTCAGCGGCGCCGATGGCACGATCCTGTTCGAATCGATCATGAACGCGGGCGACACCTATGCCGTGCCGCAGACCGCCGAGCCTGCGACCCTGCGGATTGGCGAATCCGGCGCTGTGTACTTCGCCATCAACGGCCAGACCTATGGCCCGGTGGGCGAGCGCGGCGCGGTGACGTCTGATCTGGCTCTTGTCGCGGACAAGCTGGCGCAAAGCTACGATGTCGCCACGCTGTCGTCGGACGAGGATCTGCAAAAGGTCGTCGCCGAGTTGAACCTTGCCGTCGAGACCCCGGCGCGCGACTGAACGTCCCCTCGCAATCGCAGCACTCGGCGCCTAGCTAAGGCGCAGGCGCGCCGTTATGCTGTCGGCAAGCCGCGACCCCGCGACGCGAAAGGGTAGTCCATGAGCCTCAATTCGATCCGCCCCTGGCGCAACATCTATCGCCGCAAGAGCCGTCAGATCATGGTCGGCTCGGTGCCGGTCGGGGGCGATGCCCCGATCAGCGTGCAGACGATGACCAACACCGACACCTCGGACGTCGCGGCGACCGTGGCGCAGATCCAGGCGGCGGCGGATGCCGGTGCGGATATCGTGCGCGTCTCGACGCCTGACGAATCCTCGACCCGCGCGCTGAAGCAGATCGTGGCCGAAAGCCCAGTGCCGATCGTCGCGGACATCCATTTCCACTACAAGCGCGCCATCGAGGCGGCCGAGGCGGGCGCGGCCTGCCTGCGGATCAACCCCGGCAACATCGGCTCCAAGGACCGCGTGCGCGAGGTGATCCGCGCTGCCAAGGATCACGGCTGCTCGATCCGCATCGGCGTGAACGCCGGATCGCTCGAAAAGCACCTCTTGGAAAAATACGGCGAGCCATGCCCCGAGGCGATGGTGGAATCCGGGCTCGAACACATCCGCATCCTGCAGGACAACGATTTCCACGAGTTCAAGATCAGCGTGAAGGCGTCGGACGTGTTCCTGGCCGCTGCCGCCTACCAGGGCATCGCGGATGCGACGGATGCCCCGATCCACCTTGGCATCACCGAAGCCGGGGGGCTGACATCGGGCACGATCAAGTCGGCCATCGGCCTTGGCAACCTTCTGTGGATGGGCATCGGCGACACGGTGCGCGTGTCGCTGTCGGCGGACCCAGTGGAAGAGGTCAAGGTCGGCTACGAGATCCTCAAATCGCTCGGCCTGCGGCACCGGGGCGTCAACATCATCTCCTGCCCGTCCTGCGCGCGGCAGGGCTTTGACGTCATCAAGACCGTCGAGGCGCTGGAACAGCGGCTGGAACACATCAAGACGCCGATGTCGCTGTCGATCATCGGTTGCGTGGTGAATGGACCGGGCGAGGCGCTGATGACCGATGTCGGCTTTACCGGCGGCGGCGCGGGCACCGGGATGGTCTATCTGGCGGGCAAGCAATCGCACCGGATGTCGAACGACCAGATGATCGACCACATCGTCGAGCAGGTCGAGAAAAAGGCCGCCGAGATCGATGCGGCAGAAGCCGCGCGCGAGGCGGAACCGGCGGAGTAGACAGGCTTTCAGGGAAAGCCTGTCCGCAAATCCTCGGTGAGGATTTGCCGCCGAACGGTCTGTCCTAGTCCTCGGCGTGGGCGTCGGCGCGGCTTTTGCCAGACACCTGCTGCGCCAGCGTCGCGGCCATGAACGCATCCAGATCGCCGTCAAGCACGCCTTGGGTGTCCGACGTCTCGTGCCCGGTGCGCAGGTCCTTCACCATCTGGTAGGGCTGCAGGACGTAAGACCGGATCTGGTTGCCCCAGCCCGCCGACCCCTTGGATTCGTGCGCCTCGTTGATCGCGGCGTTCCGCTTGTCGAGCTCCATCTGGTAAAGCCGCGATTTCAGCGCCTTCATCGCGATGTCGCGGTTCTGGTGCTGCGACTTTTCCGAGGACGTGACCACGATCCCGGTCGGCAGGTGGGTGATCCGCACCGCCGAGTCGGTCGTGTTGACGTGCTGCCCGCCCGCGCCGGACGAGCGGTAGGTATCAAGCCGGATGTCGGCGGGATTCACCGTGATCTCGATGTTGTCGTCGACCACCGGATAGACCCAGATGCTGGCGAACGATGTCTCCCGCGTGCCCTTGCCGAAGGGCGAGATGCGCACCAGCCGGTGCACGCCCGATTCCGACTTCAGCCAGCCATAGGCGTTGGGGCCGGAAATCTTGTAGGCGACCGACTTGATCCCGGCCTCGGCGCCCGCTTCTTCGGATTGCAGTTCCACCTCGTAGCCGCGCTTTTCGGCCCAGCGGACATACATGCGCTGCAGCATGTTCGCCCAGTCGCAAGCCTCGGTGCCGCCCGCGCCCGCGTTGATCTCGAGGAAGGTGTCGTTGCCGTCCGCCTCGCCGTCCAGCAGCGCCTCCAGCTCCTTGGCGGCGGCCTTGGTCTGCAGCGCCTTCAGCGCCGCCTCGGCCTCGGCCACGACATCGGCGTCGCCCTCGGCTTCGCCCATCTCGATCAGCTCGATGTTGTCGTTCAGATCGCGCTTGATGCCGGTGTAGGTTTCCATCGCGTCGACAAGCGACTGGCGGTCGCGCATCAGCTTTTGCGCGCGGGCCGGGTCGTCCCACAGCTTGGGATCCTCGGCCATCGCGTTGAATTCCTCAAGCCGGTGCGGGGCCGTCTGCCAGTCAAGCCGCTGACCCAGAAGGTCCACGGATTTGCGGATGGCATCGACAGTGTTCTGCGTCTCGGCGCGCATGGGTCATCCGTAACGGTTGCGAAGGTCAGGGGGTGATAGCAACAGGGCGCGCGGGCGGCAAGCGGGGCAGGGCGCCGTTGGACCCCGCCCGCGCCGCCGTCAGTAAAGCCCGCCCGAGGACAGGGTGCCGAAGTCGGCCTTGCGCGGCACCGTGACCGTGGTCGAGCCGTCCGAGTTGGTGACCGTCTCGCCGGTCTCGCTCGCGTCCTCGCCGCTGCCGAACAAGGGCAGGTTCGATCCCATTGCCCAGCCGCCGTCGAATGCGATACCGAACAGCGGGTCTTCACCGTCGCGAAAGTATTCGGCGACGACGCCGGGGCCGCTGGCCTCGGCCGGAAGGCGCGCGCCGGTGGTGCGGTCGATCTTGATGAAATGCCCGCCGGGCGGAACCTCGAACGGGCCGCCGCCGTATTCCTCGGTCGCCGCCTTCATGAATTCGTTGAACACCGGCGCACACATGCCGCCGCCCGACGCGCCACCACCGAGGCTGCGCGGCTGGTCAAAGCCCATGTAGCACCCCGCCACGATGTTCGAGGTAAAGCCGACGAACCACACGTCCTTGGCGTCGTTGGTGGTGCCTGTCTTGCCCGCGACCGGAACGCCAAGGTTCACCCGTCCCGCAGCCGTGCCGCGCTCGACCACGCCGCGCATCATCGAGGTCAGCTGGTAGGCGGTGATCGCGTCCATGACCCGCTCGCGGTTGGAGGCAATCTGCGGCAGAACGCCCGGCTCCAGCGAGGCATACTGGCAATCGAGGCATTCGCGCTGGTCGTGGCGGTAGATCGTGTTGCCATAGCGGTCCTGCACCCGGTCGACGAGCGTGGGTTCCACCCGCTCGCCGCCATTGGCGAACATCGCGTAGGCGGCGACCATCTTGAACAGCGTCGTCTCCTGCGAGCCGAGCGCGTTGGCAAGGAACGGCTTGAGGTCCTCGTAGACGCCGAAGCGTTCGGCGTAACGCGCGACCTGGTCCATGCCGATCTCGTTGGCCAGACGCACGGTCATCAGGTTCCGCGACCGCTCGATCCCGGTGCGCAGCGGTGTCGGGCCATAGAACTGGTTCGAGGCGTTCTGCGGCCGCCAGACGCCTTCCGCCGTCTCGATCTCGATCGGGGCGTCGATCACGATGGTCGCGGGCGAGAAGCCGGAATCGAGCGCCGTGGCATAGACGAACGGCTTGAACGACGAACCCGGCTGCCGCGTCGCCTGTGTCGCGCGGTTGAACACCGAATCCTGGTAGGAAAAGCCGCCCTGCATCGCCAGCACGCGGCCGGTGTGCACGTCCATCGCCATGAACCCGCCCTGGATCGTCGGAACCTGCCGGAGCGACCAGCGCACGAAGCTGCCGTCGCTGTCGTCGGTGATCTGGCGCACCAGCACCACGTCGCCGACCTCGACCAGATCGCCTGCGGTGCGGGCCTGGCGGTTGCGCTCGCCCTCGGGGGCCAGCTTGCGCGCCCAGGTCACGTCCTCGGGCGGGATCCAGTGGCCGTCGTCGTCGTCCTCGACCCCCTCGATGCCGATGCGGGCGTGGGTGTCGCCGACTTCCAGCACGACGGCCGGGTGCCACTTGTGTTCGACATGGATGTCGCGCGGCACCTCGGCTTCGGCCAGCGCGGTGCGCCAGTCGTCTTCGGAGCCAAGACGATCCTGCGGGATCGTCACCCCGGTACCGCGCCAGACACCAAGATTGCGGTCGTAGCTTTCCAGCCCGCGCCCCAGCGCCTCGGCTGCCTTGTCCTGCAGGTCGGCGTCCACCGTGGCGCGGACCTTGAGGCCGCCGGTGAAGAACTGTTCCTCGCCGAAGTCGAGGCTCAGTTGACGGCGGATTTCATCGGTGAAGTAATCGCGCGGCGGAAGGCTGTCGCGGAACGGCGCGTAATCGCCATTCTGCACCGTCATCAGCGGCGTTTCCTGCGCCTGCTGCATGTCGGTGCGGCTGATAAAGCCGTTCTCGGCCATTTCCTTGAGCACGAAGTCGCGGCGCTGGGTCACGCGCTCCTTGGCGCGCACCGGGTGATACGACGACGGCGCTTGCGGCAGCGCGGCAAGGAAGGCGGCCTCTGCGGGGGTCAATTCGCTGAGGATCTTGTTGAAATAGGTCTGTGCAGCGGCGGCCACGCCATAGCTGTTCTGGCCGAGGTAGATCTCGTTCAGGTACAGTTCCAGAATGCGGTCCTTGGACAGCGTCTGCTCCAGCCGCGAGGCAAGGATCAGTTCCTTGATCTTGCGCTCGGCCGAGCGGTCCGAGGACAGAAGAAAGTTCTTCATCACCTGCTGGGTGATCGTCGAGGCGCCGCGCAGCCGTCCGCCCTGCAGGGCATCGACGGCGGCGGCGACCATGCCGCGCGGGTCATAGCCTTTGTGTTGATAGAAATTCTTGTCCTCGGCCGAGATGAAGGCGTTCTTCACCAGGTCCGGAATCTCGTCGGACGGGGCGAACAGCCGCCGCTCCTTGGCGAATTCGTCGACAAGGCGGCCCTCGCCGGAATAGATCCGGCTGATCGTCGGCGGGGCGTATTGCGCAAGCTGCTGATAGTTGGGCAGATCGCGGCCATACATCCAGAAGATCGCGGAAATGGTGATCGCCGCAGCGACAAGGCCGATGGTCGCCATGCTGAACAGCGCGCCAAGGACGGAAAGAACGAAACGGATCATGCGGCTGGCCCCGGTCTGGATAGACCCCAGCTTATAGGCCAAGCGGGGCGCACGGTCAAAAGCGCGCACGCCCGATTGGGCCGGTTCGCGCCGATCGCGCCGTCACGTTGTCGTGCGGGTTGCGGAGGCGCGCGTGCAGCCGTAGCGCGGGGGGCATGACACCTGACGCCATCCTGCCCACCTACGACCGCCACGCCGACGACTACCGGCGCCTGCGCAACCGCTCCCTGTTCGAGCGGCGCTGGCTCGACCGCTGGCTGGCGCACATGCCGGGACGCCGCGCGCTCGATCTCGGCTGCGGGCCGGGCGTGCCGATCGCGGCCTATCTGGCCGACCGCCGCGTCGCGGTGACCGGGGTGGACGGGTCAGAGGCGATGATCGCGCTGTTTCGTGCGGCGCTGCCCCGGGCCGAGGCGATCCACGCCGACATGCGCGGGCTCGATCTTGGGCGCCAGTTCGACGGCATCCTGGCCTGGAACAGCTTTTTCCACCTGTCCGCCGACGATCAGCGCGGCATGTTCGACGTGTTCGCGCGCCACGCGGCGCCGGGTGCGGCGCTGATGTTCACCAGTGGCCCGTCCGAGGGCGAGGCGATCGGCGATGTCGCGGGCGCGCCGGTCTATCATGCCAGCCTCTCGCCGGCGGCCTACCGCGACGCGCTGGCTGGCGCCGGGTTCGACGTGGTCGATTTCGTGCCCGAAGATCCGGCCTGCAACGGCCACACCATCTGGCTGGCCCGCCGCGCCGCTATTGCCTGAGAAGCGCGGCCTCTGCCGCATCCGCCGCAGCCCAGGCGCGCAGGGCATTGCGGATGCCTTCGGCGGCCAGCCTGCGCCATTGCGGCGTCAGCAGGTTCTCCAGATCGCGCGGGTTCGACATGAAGCCCAGCTCGATCAGAGCGGCGGGCAGGTCGGGGGCCTTGAGCACGGAAAACGACGCCTCCAGGTGCGGGCGCTTGTGCAGCCGCCCGACGCTCTGGCGCAGACCGGCCACCAGCGCCTCGGCGAGCCGTTCCGAACGCGGGTGCGTCTCGGTGCGGGCAAGGTCCATCAGCACGCCCGCGATCACGTCGTCCTGATCCGTCAGGTCGATCCCGGCCAGCAGGTCGGCGCGGTCGTGGCGCTCGGCGAGGATTTCGGACGCAGCGTCGCTTGCGGTGTCTGACAGGGTATAGACCGTCGCGCCCGACGCGCGCCCCTCGGCCAGCGCATCGGCGTGCAGCGACAGGAACACGTCCGCCCCCGCCGCGCGGGCCAGCGACTGGCGCGCTTCCAGCGGCACGAAACTGTCGTCGCTGCGGGTCAGCACCACCTCCATCCCCGCGCGGACCAGGATTTCCTCAAGCTCGCGGGCGAATTGCAGCATCAGCACCGCCTCGGTCACGCCGTCCACCTCTGCGCCGGGGTCGATGCCGCCGTGCCCGGGGTCTAGCGCGATGACGAGCGGGCGGTCTCCGGTCTGCCGCTGCTTGGCGGGGGGCAGCCCGGCCACCGGCTCGGGCAGATCGAACACCGCGCTGTCCGGCACGCCCGAGCGGGCGGCGAAAGCCTCGGGCGTGGCTGCGGTCAGGCGCAGCCGCAGGTCGGCGCCGCCGGGCCCTGTGCGCATCTCGGCGGTGTCCACAATCATCGGGCCGTCCAGTGTCAGAACCATGCGCGACCAGCCGGGGCGGAAGCGACCCAGCACAACGTCGCGCACGCCGGGCACGCGGAAGGCTTCGGGCGCCACGCCGTCCCACGCGACCTCGCTGAAATCGACAACGGCGCGAAAGGGGGCATCCAGCGTGAACACGCGCCACGGCACCGGCTGACTAAGCGCAAGGTCGATGCCGAGGCCATCCGCAACCGCTTCGGCGCCGGACCGCGAGGGATCGACGCGCGCAAGGCCGGTCAGCCCCTGCGCCGCCGCAAGCGCGGGCATCAGCGACAGCATCAGCGCCGCGAGGATCGTCAGAATTCTGCTCATCGTGCCTCAAGGGGAGGGAGGTCTTTTGATTGCGCGCATCCTACCCCAGCGGGCGCCCGCCCGCCAACAGCGATGTCCGGTGTCAGCCCCGCGCGGCCATGAAATCGGCCAGCCGCCGCAGACCTTCGCGAATATCCTCGGTCGAGCGCGCATAGGAAAACCGCAGCGTGCCCGCGCCCCGGTCCGGGTCGAAATCCAGTCCCGGCGTCACCGCAACGCCTGCGCCGTCCAGGATCGCGGCGGCGAAGGCGCGGCTGTCGTCCGTCATGTGTGACACGTCCGCGTAGACGTAGAAGGCGCCGTCGGGCGGCGCGATGCGGTCGAAGCCCGCTTTGGGCAGACCGTCCAGCATCAGGCGGCGGTTCTCGGCATAGACGGCAAGGTTGGCCTTCAATTCGTCGTCGCAGTCCATCGCGGCCAGCGCGGCGACCTGGCTGGCATGGGGCGGGCAGATGAACATGTTCTGCGCGATCCGCTCGATCCGCCGCACATGATCCTCGGGCACGACCATCCAGCCGATCCGCCAGCCGGTCATCGAGAAATACTTGGAGAACGAGTTGATGACATAGACGTCGTCGCTGATCTGCAGCGCGGTCACGGCCTTATGCTCGTATTCGATGCCGTGATAAATCTCGTCCGAGATAAAGGCGGTGCCCTGCGCATGTGCGGCATGGATCAGCGCCGCAAGCGCGTCCCGGCCCAGCATCGTGCCGGACGGGTTGGCGGGCGAGGCGACCATGAGCCCCGCCAAACCCTCCGGCAGGTCGGACGGCACCGGCTGATAGCGGTTGTCCGGCGAGGTCTCGATCATCACCGGGGCAAGGTCCAGCGCCTTGAGGATCTGCCGGTAGGACGGATAGCCCGGCGCGCCGATGCCCACCCGGTCGCCGGTGTCAAAGAGCGCGGTGAAGGCCAGAAGGAACCCCGCAGACGATCCGCTCGTGACGATCACCCGCGCCGGATCGAGATCGACGCCGTACCAGTCGCCGTAAAGCCGCGCGATGCGGGCACGCAGTTCGGGCAGGCCGAGCGCGACCGTGTAGCCCAGGCTGCCGGTCTCCATCGCCGTCGCCAGAGCGGCACGGGCGCCCGCCGGGGCAGGGGTGCCGGGCTGGCCGACCTCCATGTGGATGATGTGGCGGCCCGCGTCTTCGGCGCGGCGCGCGGCCTCCATCACGTCCATCACGATGAAGGGATCGACCTCGCTCCGCCTTGAAACCCGCATGGAACCCTCTCTAAGCTTTCCGCGTCGTTCCCGTGCCTGCCAAGGAGGGCCAAGTCAATGTTGCGCGCCGCTCTCCGGGTTGCCCGCGTTGCTGTCGCCGCCTTGCTGGCGATCACCGTTCTGGCGCTTCCGGCGCGGGCGCAAACGCTGATCCGCGATGCCGACATCGAATACGCGCTGCGCCAGATCGCATCGCCCGTCCTGACGGCGGCGGGGTTGAACCCGGCGCAGGTCCGGGTGCTGGTGGTGGCGGATTCCACGCTGAACGCCTTTGTCGTCGACAGCCGCCACATCCTGATCCACTCCGGCCTGATCCTGCGGATGAACCGCGCCGAAGAGTTGCAGGCGGTGCTGGCGCATGAGGCCGCGCATATCGCCAACGGCCATATCGCGCGACGGGCCACCAACATGCGCAACGCGCGCAACACCGCGCTGTTCGGGCTGATCCTGTCTGGCGTCGCCGCAGCCGCTGGGAACACCAGCGCGGCGGGCGGCATCGCGCTTGGCAGCGCGTCGAGCGCATCGCGCGTGTTCCTGTCGCACACCCGCGCCGAAGAAGCCTCGGCCGATCAGGCGGCGATGCGCTACATGGCCAATCGCGGCATTGACGTCACCGCGATGAGCGATGTTCTGGACATCTTTCGCGGGCAAGAGGCGCTGTCGGTCGGACGGCAGGACCCCTATGTGCGCAGTCACCCTCTGACCCGCGACCGGATGCGCGCCGTCGATGGCTTTGCGGCGGCCTATGGCGGCACGGCGCGGGACGATCCCAACGCGCAATACTGGTTCGGGCGCACCAAGGCCAAGCTGGGCGCATTCCTGCAAAGCCCCGGCTACACGCTGCGCCGGATCGACCGAGGCGATGACAGCGATCTTGCGATCCTTGCGCGTGCGGTGGCCTATCACCGCACCCCCGACCCGCAGCGCGCCATCGCCGAGATCGGCAAGCTGATCGCGCGCCGTCCGAACGATCCGTTCCTGCGCGACCTGCAGGGGCAGATCCTGCTCGAATCGCGCCAGACCGGGGCGGCGGTGAATGCCTACCGTCAGGCCGTGGCGCTGGGCGGCAACGACCCGCAGATCCTTGCCGGGCTGGGGCGCGCCTATCTGGCCATCGGCAGCCGAGACGCAGATCGCGCCGCGCTTCAGGCGCTGGAATCCTCGTTCGCCCGCGATCCCTATGATCCGCGCATGTTGCGCGATCTGGCAGTCGCTTATGCCAAGGCAGGCAACAACGGCATGGCGTCGGTCGCCACGGCAGAGCGCTATGCCCTGACCGGGCGGCTGGATACTGCGGCGACCCATGCGCAGCGCGCCGAGGGTCTTTTGCCGCAGGGGTCTTCGGGATGGAACCGCGCGCTCGATGTGCTAAACGCTGCGAAACAGGCCGGTATCGGGAGATAGCATCATGATCCGCACACTGATCCTTTCGGGCGCGCTTGCCGCCCTTGTCGCGGCCCCGGTCGCCGCTTTCGACATCGACGCGATGACGGACACCGAGCGGGACGCCTTTGGCGCGGCCGTGCGCGATTACCTCATGGACAACCCCGAGGTGCTGATGGAGGCCATCGGCGTGCTGGAAGCCCGCCAGGCCGAGGCGCAGGCAGAGGGCGACGTGGCGCTGGTGCGCACCAACGCGGACGATCTGTTCGACGACGGTTTCAGCTGGGTCGGCGGCAACCCCGACGGCGACATCACCATCGTCGAGTTCATGGATTACCGCTGCGGCTACTGCAAACGCGCGCATCCCGAGGTCGCCGAGCTGATCGAAAGCGACGGCAACATCCGCTATATCGTCAAGGAATTCCCGATCCTTGGCGAACAGTCGGTGCTGGCGTCGCGCTTTGCGCTGTCGGTGCAGCAGATCGCGGGCGACGAGGCATATGGCCGTATCCACGACCGTCTGATGACCCTGCGCGCCGACATCTCCGAGGCGTCGCTGGTGGCGCTGGCCACCGACGAGGGCCTCGACGCGGACGCGATCATGGCCGGGATGGCCGCGCCGGAAGTCGAGCGCATCATTGCCGAGAACCGGGCTCTGGGGCAGCGGCTCCAGATCAACGGCACGCCCAGCTTCATCTTCGGCGACCAGATGCTGCGCGGCTACGTTCCACTCGACGCGATGCGCGACGTGGTCGAGGAACAGCGGCAGGGCTAGACACCCGCTGCGAGGAAAACGGCAGGCTTGCTTTGCAGGTCTGCCCACACCTTCGCCCCGTGAAGCCATCGGCGACAGCCTGCGCACGAACCCTTGCGAAAACTGTCGCCTCGGAAACTAATTTTCGCTCCTATCCCTGATTTCTCTGGATTCGAGACGTCATTCGCGCAAACTGGCGTGCACAATGTTCTTTGGGAGGAGACGGGAATGAAACGCAGGGATTTCCTGAAAACCGGCGCTGCGGGCGCTGCAACGGTCGGCATTGTCGGCATCTCGCCGGCCTTTGGCCAGAACGCGAGCCTTCGCATCTCGACCTGGGTGCCGCCGACCCATCACATGACCGCGAACACGCTGCCGACATGGATCGCGGCGGTGGACGAGGCTTCGGGCGGCGCGATCAAGCTCAGCATCGACCCAGCGCCGATCGCAGGCCCGCCCGCGCAGTATGATCTGGTGCGCGACGGCGCGGCGGACATTGCCTATCACGTCGCCGCCTACACGCCCGGCCCGTTCGAGGTCGCGCGCGGCGTCGAAAACCCGTTCCTGTCACCCAATGCCGAGATCGGCAGCCAGGCGGTCTATGACTGGTATGACCGCAACATCGGTCTGGACGCCGAGTTCAGCGACGTGAAGGTCCTGACCATGTTCGTGCATGGCCCCGGCAACATCCATTCGACCATGCCGATCAACACCGTCGAAGACATGGCGGGCGTCAAGCTGCGCGTCGGCGGCGGCGGCGTGCGGATGTGCGAAGCGCTGGGAGGCGCGCCCGTGGCGATGCCCGCGAACCAGGCCTACGAAGCGATCCAGAAGGGTGTCGCCGACGGTGCGATGTTCCCTTGGGAAGCGATCAAGGGTTTCCGTCTGGGCGAGTTGGTGAACCACCACCTTGAAGTGCCGGGCGGGCTGTATACCACCGTCTTCGCCGTCATCATGAACCGCGCCAAGTACGACGCGCTGTCCGATGAGAACAAGCAGGTCCTCGAAGACCTCGGCGGTGTCGCCGGGGCCAAGATCTTCGGCAAGGGCTGGGACGACGCCGACGCGGCGGGCAAGCAGGTCGCCATCGACAACGGCGCGACGATCTCGACCCTGTCGGACGAACAGCTTGCCATCTGGCGCGAGCGCGTGGCGTTCATGAACGACGACTGGATCGCGCTTGCGAACGAGCAGGGGCAGGACGGCGCCGCCTTGCTGGACGACCTGCGCGCGACCATCGCGAAATACGCAAGCGCCTGATCGCCTGCGCCTTGCCGGGCGGCCCCCGTGCCGCCCGGCGCATTTCCTGAACGAGGACCAAGATGGACCGTCTGATCCGCCGCCTGAGTTACTGGCTGGCGCTGGCCGCTGGTGCCGCGCTGATCGCCACGACCGCGCTGATGTTCTTCGATGCAATGGGGCGCTATTTCCTGTCCGCGCCGCTGCCTTTTGCCGTGGAACTGGTCGAGCTGTTCATCGGCCTCTCGATCACCTTCGGCATGGCCTACACCACGTATGAGCGGGGCCATATCAGCGTTGACCTGCTGCCTGCGGCCTTGCCGCCCGTGGGGCGCCGCGTGCTGTCGACGCTGGCGGACATTACGGCGGTGATTTTCATGGGCACGATCTGCTGGCAACTGTTCAAGAAGGCGGGAAGCATGATGCGCGACGGGATGCTGACCCAGATCCTTGGGCTGCCGGTGCATCCCTTCGTCTATGTCATGGCCGTTGCCGCGGCGCTTGCTGCCGCTGTCGCTGTCCTGTTGCTGCTGCATCCCGCCGACCGGACAGAGGGCTAGGATCATGGACCCGTTGTCGATCGGCATCGCCGCCTTCCTTGCGCTGTTCGCGCTTCTGATCCTGTCGGTCCCCATCGGCTTTGCCATGGCGATCTGCGGCGTGCTGGGCATCGGCGCGATCATCGGGCTGTCGCCCGCACTGGCGCTGTTCGGCACCACGGTGTTCGAGACGACCGTCACCTACAACCTGTCCATCGTGCCGCTGTTCGTGCTGATGGGCGCGATCGCCGCGCGGTCCGGCCTGTCGCGCGAACTGTATGACGCCTTCAACGCGTGGCTTGGCGCGTTCCGGGGCGGGCTGGCGCTGGCCACCGTGGGCGCCTGCGGCGCCTTTGCCGCGATCTGCGGATCGTCCGTCGCCACCGCCGCCACGATGAGCCGCGTCGCGCTGCCGGAGATGGAGCGTCTGGGCTATGCCCCGTCGCTGGCCACCGGATCGGTCGCGGCGGGGGGCATCATCGGCATCCTGATCCCGCCGTCGGTGATCCTGGTGCTGTATGGCATCCTGACCGAGACCTCGATCGGCGATCTGTTCATCGCTGGGATGCTGCCGGGCGTGCTCACCGTCGTGGGCTTCATGCTGGTGATCGCCCTGATGACGTGGCTGCGCCCGGGCATCGGCCCGGCGGGCGAGCGGTTCACCCTGCACCAGAAATTCGCCGCGCTTGGCCGCACCTGGGCGATCCTCATGCTGTTCGCGCTGGTGATCGGCGGCATCTATTTCGGCGTGTTCACCCCGACCGAGGCGGCGGGCATCGGCGCGGTCGGCGCCTTTGGCATCGCCGCGATGCGTGGCCGCCTGACCCGCGAGACGGTGCGAGAGGCGCTTCTGGAAACCGTCAAGACCAGCGCGATGATCTTCACCGTGCTGATCGGCGCGCTGACGCTGAACAACCTTGCCGTCTTTTCCGGCATGGCGTTCGCGCTGTCGAACTTCGTCGGCGGCATCGATGCGGCGCCTTGGGTCATCATGGCGGTGATCCTGCTGATCTACCTCGTGCTTGGGTGCTTTCTGGACACGCTGGCGATGATCCTGCTGACGGTGCCGATCTTCACCCCAATCGTGACCGGGCTTGGCTATGATCCGGTGTGGTTCGGGATCATCGTGGTGATGGTCGCGGAACTGGGCCTGATTACCCCGCCCATCGGGATGAATGTCTTTGTCATCAAGGGCATGGCCCCGCATGTGAAGCTGACGGCGATCTACGCCGGGGTGATCCCTTTCGTCATCGCGCAGATGCTGCTCATCGTCATGGTCTTCGCGCTGCCGGACATCGCGCTGTGGCTGCCGGAAACCGCGCGGGCGTTCCGCTAGCCATCGATCTGGCGTGCCGTCAGCGCTATGGCCTGCTGATAGACGGTGGCGGCGTTCCATTCGTTCAGCACGCGGAAATTATGCGTGCCCTCGTCATAGGGCTGGCCGCTGCGCCAGCCCTTCTGCCGCAGGAAATGCGCGGTCGAGGCCAGCGAGTCGGTGAGGTTGTAAAGATCGACCGTGCCATCGCCGTTGCCGTCGCGCCCGAATTCGATCACGTTGCCCGGCAGGAACTGGGTGTGCCCGATCTCGCCGTGCGCGGCGCCGATCGAGCCCGGCTCCAGCCAGCCGCGGTCGATCATCTTCAGCGCGGCGACCAGATGTGGGCGGAAGAACGCGGCGCGGCGGCAGTCATAGGCCACGGTTGCGATGGACGACACCACGTTGTAGCCGCCGAAGGTGTTGCCGAACCCCGTCTCCATCCCGTGGATCGCCAGAAGGACGCCCGAGGGCACGCCATAGATCCGCTCCAGCGCGGCGTAGAAATCGGGGCTTTGCGCCTTTCGCTGGCGACCGATGCGGGCGATGGCATCCGTTCCGCGGATGCGCTTGAACTCGGACAGGGAATAGCGCACGCCGGTCTGGTTGCGGTCTGCGGAGATGGTGCCTTGGGAGTAGCTGGCGCTTTTCAGCGCCGCGAGGCCCGACGCCCCGACCCCCGCGCGCTGCGCCTCTGGCGCGAATTCGGACTTCCACGCCTCGAACCCGGAAGCGGTGTTCCCGCAGCTTGCCGCAATTCCGGCGGCAGGCAACAGGCTGAGAAGGGCAGCGAAAAGCGTGATGCGCATCGGGGGACCTCGACGGTTGCGGGTTTATGGGCGAAGTCTAGGGCAGGGCGCCGGATGCGCCAACAGCCGAGGGGAGCGGGCAGATGGATCTGAGGGCAGAGACGGCGACGGGGCTGGTGGCGAAGCTGGCGACCGGCGCCCTGACGGCAGAGGCGCTGATGCAGGCGACGCTCGAGCGCATTGCGGCCGAGAACCCCAAGGTCAACGCCATCGTCGGCCTGCGTCCGGCGGATGCCCTGATGGACGAGGCGCGCCGCGCCGATGCCGTTGCACCCGCCGCGCGCGGGCCGCTGCACGGCCTGCCCATCGCGGTGAAGGACCTTGTGATGGTCAAGGGCATCCTGTCCACGATGGGCTCGCCCGCCTTTGCGGATCATGTGCCGGACCGCGACGACCTGCTTGCCGCGCGCCTGCGCGCAGCGGGCGCGATCCTGATCGGCAAGACCAACACGCCCGAATTCGGCCTTGGCAGCCACAGCTTCAACCCGGTGTATGGCGCCACGGTGAACCCCTATGATCCGGCGCGCGCGGCGGGCGGATCGTCGGGCGGGGCGGCGGCGGCGCTTGCGACCGGTATGCTGGCGCTGGCCGACGGGTCGGACATGATGGGCAGCCTGCGCAACCCGGCGGCCTGGTGCAATGTCTACGGGTTCCGCCCGACATGGGGGGTGGTCCCGTCCGAACCCGTGGGCGATCTGTTCCTGCATCCCCTGTCGACCGACGGCCCGATGGCCCGCTCGCCCGAGGATATCGCGCTGCTCCTCGGCGTGCTGGCGCGCCCGCATCCGCTGCAGCCTGCGCCGCGCGTCTTGCCTCCGTTTGACCTGCGCGCTTCGGTCGAAGGGCGCCGCATCGGCTGGCTGGGCGACTGGGGCGGCGCCTATGGGGTCGAGGACGGCATCCTTTCGCTGTGCGAGGACGCGCTTGCGACGTTCACCAGCCTCGGCGTCACTGTCGAGCCGGTCGCGCCCCCCTTCGAGGCCGCGAAGATCTGGCAAAGCTGGCTGACCTTGCGCCATTTCGCGGTCGCCGCACGGTTGGGCGTTCTCTACGACACCAACCCGGACGCCCTGAAGCCCGAGGCGATCTGGGAAGTCGAGGCGGGTCGCGCGCTGTCCGGCACCGATATTCAGGCGGCCAGTGCCATCCGGTCCGACTGGCACCGCGCGGCGGCGGCCCTGTTCGACCGCTACGACGCGCTTGTCCTGCCTTCGGCGCAGGTCTGGCCGTTCCCCGCAGTCTGGCGCTACCCCGAGATCGTCGCGGGGCGCGCGATGGACACCTATCACCGCTGGATGGAAGTCGTTGTGCCGGTCAGCCTGCTGGGCCTGCCCGCGCTTGCCATGCCTGCGGGGTTCGGGGCCGAAGGCGTAGGCAAGGGCCTTCCCATGGGGATGCAGATCTTCGGGCCGCGTGGCGCGGATACGGGAATCTTGCAACTGGGTCAGACGTATCACGGGGCCACAGATTGGCCCGGGCGCGTTCCTCCGGGGTGAGGACAGCGTACCTTTACCGGATGGTGCTGCTGGACGTGCCCTGATCCTTAGGAAGCACCGCGCCGCGCATGCCGACCAGGGCGATCAGCGCCGACAGCAACGACAGCCCCGCCACGAAATATGCCACGGCGGCAAAGCCGGTGTTCGTCGCGGCGACGTGGCCCGCCGCGTTCGCTGTCTCGCCAAAGTCGCGCGTGCCGCCCGCCAGCCGGTAGGCATAGGCGGCAAGCGACCCCATCGCCGCCACCGACACCAGCCCCGCCATTCGCGAGACCGCGTTGTTCACGCCCGAGGCAGACCCCGTCTCGTGCGGCTCGACCGATCCCATGACGGCAGACGACAGCGGCGCGACGACCAGCGACATGCCGAACCCCATGACCGCCATGGCGGGCAGAACCTGCGTCCAGAACGCCTCGGCGTGGATGACGTAGCCAAGGATGGCAAAGCCCGCCGCGACGATGGCCGCGCCCAAGGCGACAAGGCGCCCCGCGCCGATCCTGTCGCCAAGTCGCCCCATGCGCCGGGACAGCAGCGCGATGAACAGGGACAGCGGGGCAAAGGCCATGCTCGCCTCGATCTCGGAGACGCCCCAGCCCGCGATGACGGTCATCGGCAGGAAGAACAGCACGGCGGACAGCGCGAAGTAGAGGCAGAAGGTGGCGGCGTTGGCCGCGCTGAAAATGCGGCTGCGGAACAGGCGCAGGTCCAGCATGGGGCTGATGCTGCGCCGCTCGACGATCAGGAACAGCACCAGGAACACGACGCCCGCCGCCGCGAAGAGCCAGGGCGCTGGCGGCCAGCCTGACCGCACGGCGCCGGTCAGCGCCCAGCTGACGCAGCCAAGGCCAAGGATCGCCAGCAGGATGCCGGGAACGTCGATGCCCTTTTCGGGCTGCGAGCGATCCTCGTGGATGTAGAGATACAGAAGGATCAGCGAGACCGCGCCGAGCGGCAGGTTGATCGCAAAGATCCAGCGCCACATCTCTGGCCCGCCCGCGCTGAGCAGTCCCGCGCCGATAAGCGGACCCGCCGCCGTGGTGATGGCCGAGGAGGCCGCCCAGCTTCCGATGGCGGCGCTGCGCAGTTCGCGCGGATAGGCGCGGCTGACCACGGCCAGCGATCCGGGCACCATGAACCCCGCGCCCACGCCCTGCACCAGGCGCGCGGCGATCAGCACGCTGGCGGTCGGGGCCAGTGCGCAGACCAGCGACGCGGCCATGAACAGCGCGATCCCCAACCCGAACACCCGGGCAAGGCCGAACCGGTCGCCGAAGGCGCCGCCGACCAGAACCAGTGACGACAGCGTCAGCATGTAGGCGTTGTTGATCCACTGCACCTGCGTCAGCCCCGCCTCGAGCGAGACGCGCATGGCAGGGACGGCGATGGCCACGACGGTGCCGTCGATGAAGCCCATCGCTGCGGCAAGGATCGCCGCCCAAAGGATCAGGCGGCGATGTTCCGGCCGTACGAAACCTTCATGAAAAATGGGCACCGCAGAGGTCTGCGATGCCCCTTCTGGGCGTTGGGCCGTCAAGACTTAGCTTTGGGCCGAGGCTGGCTTGGACGGGGTGCTGCCGCCAGTCGAGCCGCCGGTCGATCCGCTGCCTTGGCTGCTGCCCGACGACTGCGGCGCAGCCGAAGAGGCGGGGGCGGCGGGCTTTGCGCCGCTGCCGGGAACACCGCGGTTCGATCCAGCGTTAAGCGGGTCTTCCTGGCGTTGCACGGAGCCTTCGAAGTGGGCGCCGGATTCGATGGCGATCGTCTTGTGGATGATGTCACCCTCGACCCGCGCGGTCGACGTCAGGCGCACCTTGAGACCGCGCACGCGGCCCACGATACGGCCGTTCACGACCACGTCGTCGGCCATCACTTCGCCGCGGATGGTCGCGCTTTCGCCGACGGTCAGCAGGTGGGCGCGAATGTCGCCTTCCACGGTGCCTTCGACCTGGATGTCGCCCGAGGTCTTGAGGTTGCCGACGACGGTCAGGTCCGAGGACAGGATCGACGCAGGCGGCTTTGCCTTGGGCGCGCTCGACGCATAATCCGGTGCCGACGCGCGGGGCGCCGACGCTTCGGGCATGCGGGGGGACTGGTCGTCGCCTTGGGTCTTGGGACCAGGCTCGTTGATCCTGCTTTTAGAAAACATTGCTTCCTGCCTTGATGTAGGTCATCGGATTGACGGGCTTTCCGTTGACGCGCACTTCGTAGTGCAAATGGGTGCCCGTCGATCTTCCGGTATTGCCCATATCACCGATCCGGTCGCCTTTCGATACTCTTTGACCTTCGGACACGCGGATTCGTGACATGTGAGCATAGCGCGTTTCTGTGCCGAACTCATGCTGAATCTCGACGAGGTTGCCGTAGCCTGATTGGCGCCCGGCAAAACTCACGACGCCATCTGCGGTTGCATAGATCGCGGTGCCGTGGGAACCGGCGAAATCGGTGCCGTTGTGCATCCGGCCCCAGCGCGGGCCGAAACCCGAAGTATAGCGGAACGAGTCGCGGATCGGGATGTCGAAGGGCAGAAGTTCGGCGGCCATCCGGTACATGTTCATCCGGTCGAGCCGTTCGAGAATCTGGTTGGCGCGGACCGAGTCGGCGTCCGGTGTCTCGCCCTTTGTCGAAAACGTGATCGGGGTCAGCGGGCCGCCCTGGCCGGAATAGCCCTGGCGCACGGTCTTGATGATGTCGTCGGTGTTCATCCCGGCGGCGCGGAACATCTTGTCGAGAGGTTCGACCGACACGGTCACCGCGTCCTCGAGTTGCTCGAAGATGCGGTCGTTGCGCTCTTCGATCAACTCGCGCTCAAAGCGCATGTCGTCGACGGTGCTGCGCGCTTCTTGCGCCATCATGGCCAGCTGGTCACGCTCGACCGCCGTGCCCGACAGGGCGGCGGTCAGGAAATCCACCGTGACCGTGGCATCGGCAAGCTGCGCCTCGGCGTGGCCCAGCGTGTCGCCCGAATTCTCGATCCGTGCCTCAAGCGTTTCGGCACGTCCGCGCGCATCGTCCCGCTCGCGCATCGCGCGACGCAGGGTGGTCTGGATCACCTCGATGCCTGTTTCCAGCTCGCGCAGCCGTTCCTCGGACGCCAGCAGCATCGACTGCATGTCGCTGACCTGCGCCAGCGCCTTGCTGAACCGGTCCTGCGCGGCGCGCGCTTCTTCGGCGCGGGCGTCACGCTCGGTCGAGAGGGAATTGAGGCGCTGTTCGTAAAGATCGCGTTCGCGTTCGGCCTGATCGCGCAGGCTGCCCGAGCCGATGGAATCCATCAGAAGGATTGCGGTGGCGACGATCGCCCAGCCGACGAAAAGCGTGGTGCCGATCCAGCCGATGGCCTGGGTGGCGGGGGAAAGGCGGATGAAGCGGGTTTCGGTGTCTGATCTGAGAAAGACGCGCTGTTCCGGAAAGCGGCGTTCCAACGCTGTCGAAAATCGTCTGATCGGTCCGAACATGCCGTTCTGTCCCCGTCTGCCCCAATTCCCCACACGGCTGGACCGGTCCCATCGGCCAGCCGTGCGTTGCAAGGTGCTTAGCGAGCGATCGTCGCTGTCGCAACGATTTTGCTCGAATGCATTACCTGTCGGCGCCAATTTCCCGATATTTGGGCATTTTCTTGCCGATACCGTGACGGCATTGCGGCCGGATTCTACACGTTCGGGTAGGTTACGCCCCTGTTGTTTCCTCGGTGAGCGGCCAGTAGAAATCCGGCGGAAGCCCTGCTTCTGCGCGTTTTTCCTCGTTGAAGGGCGGTTTCAGCTGGCCGTGGAAGTACCTGCGCACCAGTTCGTGGAACGCCTCCTTGGGGTCTTTCTCATGGCGCCCGCACAGGAAATGAAACCACTTCGAGCCATAGGCGACATGGGCGACTTCCTCGGCATAGATCGTCGTCAGGGCGGCAACGGCGCTGTCCGCGCCCGCCTTGCGAAAGATCTCGATCATGCCGGGTGTGACATCGAGGCCGCGCGCCTCGAGCACCATGGGAACGACGGCCAGCCGCCCCATCAGGTCCTCGGCCGTATCCTCGGCCGCGCGCCACATGCCCGCATGCGCGGGCATCGCGCCATAGAAACTGCCCATCTCTTCAAGGCAGTCGCAGACAAGGTTGAAGTGCTTGGCCTCTTCATCGCCGGACTTCACCCAGTCGTCGTAGAACCCCATCGGCATCGGCACGTCGGTGAACCGCGCAAGGATGTCCCAATGCAGGTCGACCGCGTTCAACTCGATATGCGCCACGGCGTGCAGCAGCGCCTCGCGCCCCTTCTCGCTGCCGGGGCGGCGGCGCGGCACGTCGCGGGGACTGAGCAGTTCAGGCCGGTCCGGGCGCGCGGGACGCAGCGGCGGCGCCGCGCGCCCCAGCGGCAAGGGCGCTCCAGCCTCGCGCGCGGCGAACCATTCAGCGGCATTCGCGCGCGCGATGCGGGTCTTTTCCCTGCCGTCCGAGGTCGTCAGCACCTCGACCGCCATCTGTGCCAGCGTGCGCATCACAGCGACTTCACCGCCTCCAGAACCTCATCGACATGGCCGGGCACCTTCACCTTGCGCCAGGTGTGGGCGATGTTGCCTTGACGATCGATCACGAAGGTCGACCGCTCGATGCCCATGAATTTCTTGCCGTACATGCTTTTCTCGGCCCAGACGCCATAGCTTTCGCACACGTCGCTGTCCTCGTCCGACGCGAGGATGACCCCCAGCCCGTACTTGTCGCGGAACTTGTCGTGCTTGGCCACGCTGTCCTTGGAGACGCCGATCACGACCGCGCCCGCCGCTTCGAAGGCGGCCAGATGCTCGGTAAAGCCCTGCGCCTGTTTCGTGCAGCCAGAGGTGTCATCTTTGGGGTAGAAATACAGCACCACGATCTGGCCCTTGTGGTCCGACAATGTGACCTCGCCGCCGCCGTCGCGGGGCAGGGTGAAATCCGGTGCGGTCTGTCCGATCTGTGTCATGCGAAGGTGATCCCGTTGGCGTTTCGATGCGCTTTCGTTCTAGGGCCAAACGCGCGAAGATAAACCCATGAGCAGGGATGATGCCGCACGCGACAACACGAAAGGCGGCGCCGAGCGCACGGCACCGCGCCGACGGCGCGCGCGCTGGCTGCTGATCCCCCTTGCCGCGCTGGTGCTGTGCGCCGCGCTTTTGTGGACGGGATACCTGGCGGTTTCCGGTCGTCCCCTGACCATGCCCGACTGGGTGACCGAGACCGCCGAGACACGGATCAACGCCGCCCTTGGCGGGCCGCGCATCACGCTGGCGGACATCGAGTTGACGATCCGCCGCAGCGGGCTGCCCCGGCTTCGGTTGCGAGATGTGGGCGTGTTCGATGCAGGCGGGCAGGAAATCGCGCGCCTGAACGAGCTTGGCGCGCGGCTGGACCGCTCGGCCCTGCTGGGCCGGGATCTTCGGCCCCGCTCGCTCACCCTGTCGGGGGCGCAGATCACCTTGCGCCGCCGGTCGGACGGCACCTTCGATCTGTCGCTGGGCGACGGGTTGCAGGCGTCGGGCACGCTGGCCGGTCTGCTTGACAGCATCGACACCGCGCTGTCCGCGCCGCCGCTCGACCTGATCCAGCGGATCGAGGCGGACGAGGTGACGATCCTGCTGGAGGACGCGCGCTCGCGCCGGGTGTGGCAGGTGACAGGCGGCCGCCTGACGCTGGACCAGAGCCCCGGCGCGCTGGACCTCAGCGTTGCCGCCGAGGTGTTCAACGGAACCGAGGATCTGGCGGAGGTGACGCTTGGCCTGCGCAGCGACAAGGCGACCTCTGCCGCCACCCTGAACGCCAGCTTCACCAATGCCGCTGCCGCCGACATCGCTGCGCAGGCACCGGTTCTGGCCTTCATGCAGGTGCTGGACGCGCCGATCTCGGGGGCGCTGCGCACGTCGCTGGACGACAGCGGAACGCTCGAGACGCTGGCGGGCACGCTGGAAATCGGGGCGGGCGCGCTGGATGCGGCCCCGGGGGCAAAGCCGGTGGGATTTGCGGGCGGGCAGGTGTATTTCGACTATGATCCCACGCGCCAGCGGCTCGATTTCCGCGATCTGGCGGTCGAGACGGATGTGCTGCGCGCCGCCGCGACCGGCCATGCCTACCTGAGCGAGTTCAACCAGGGCGTGCCCGGCGCGCTGGTCGGGCAGGTGGCGCTGTCGCGGATGGATGTGGAACCGGCGGGCCTGTTCGCCACGCCGCTGTTCTTCAACGACGGCGCGACGGATTTCCGCCTTCGCCTCGATCCGTTCACGCTGGACGTGGGGCAGGCGGTGCTGATCGACGAGGAGTTGCGCATCCGCGGCAAGGGCCGGGTCGCCGCCACGCGCGAAGGGTGGTCCGCCGACATCGACCTGCATGTGGACGAGGCGATGCCGCGCCGCGTGCTGGCATTCTGGCCCCTCGATTTCGCGCCGCGCACCCGCGACTGGCTGCTGGCCAACATTCGCGGCGGCACCATCGGTGCGCTCGATGCCGCGCTGCGTCTGCGCCCCGAGGACCCCTTGCGGATTTCCACGACCTTCGATTTCAGCGGCGCGGATGTGCGGTTCCTGGACGAGATGCCGATGATTACCGGCGCGTCGGGCTATTCCCACGTCGATCAAAAGACATTCTCGCTGTTTCTGGATGACGGGCAGATCACCCCGCCCGAAGGCGGCGCGGTCAACGTGACCGGCAGCACCCTTGTGGTCGACGACACCGATGCCTCGCCCTCGATCATGCAGGTGACGCTGAACACCGAAAGCCCGATCCCCGCCGCGCTGTCGCTGCTGGACCAGCCGCCGCTGCGGGTCATCACCCGCGCGGGACGGACGACCGACATGGCCGAGGGGCGGGCGGCGCTGCGCACGGCGCTGTCCTTTCCGCTGATCAACGAGTTGACCCTTGCCGATGTCGCGTTCGACACCCGCGGAACGCTGGAGGCCGTGCGTTCGGAAAGGCTGGTCCCCGGCCGCCGCGTCGAGGCCGACACGCTGGACATCGCCGCGGACAAGGACAGCGTGCGGATCTCTGGCGCGGCGCGGCTGGACGGCGTTCCGCTGTCGATCACATGGCGCCAGCCGGTGGATGACGTCGACGCGCCGGGGTCGGTGGACGGGACAATCGCGCTGTCGCAGGCCACGCTGGATGCCTTCGGGATCGCCTTGCCGGACGGTACCGTGTCGGGCGACGGCGCGGCGCAATTCTCACTCGATCTGCCAAAGGATGCCGCGCCGCGCTTTTCGCTGGTGTCCGACCTTGGCCGGGTCGGGGTGTCGATCCCGGCCTTGCGCTGGGCGCTGACCCCCGCCCAGACCGGCCGGCTGGAACTGTCGGGGACGCTCGGCGACACTCCGGTGGTCGAGGCGCTGAGCCTGACCGCGCCCGGCCTGTCCGCGACCGGAAATGTCACGCTTGGCGCGGACGGCGGCCTTGGCACCGCGCGCTTCGAGCGGTTGCGCGTCGGCGGCTGGCTGGACGCCGGGGCCGAGATCGTCGGGCGCGGCGCGGGGCTGCCGCCGCAGATCCGCGTCACCGGCGGCACTGTCGATCTGCGGGCGCTCGATACGGCCCCCACCAGCGCAGTCAGCGCATCGGCGCAGGCCCAAGGGGCCAGCGCCGCTGCCGCACCGGACGCTCCGGTTCAGGTCACGCTTGAACGTCTTATCGTGTCGGACGGCATCACGTTGACCGCGCTCAATGGCAATTTCACCACGTCGGGCGGGATCGACGGCACCTTCGGCGCGCTCGTCAACGGACAGGCGCCCATCGCGGGGCGCGTCGTGCCAGAGGCGGGGCGCAGCGCGATCCGTCTGACCAGCGAGGACGGCGGCGCGGTGATGGCGGCGGCGGGCGTGATCCCGAACTTTCGCGGCGGGCGCATGGCGCTCACGCTGCGGCCGGGTGCGGCGGAGGGTGTCTATAACGGCACCCTCGACGTGCGCGGCACGCGGATCGTCGAAGCGCCCGCGATGACGGAACTGCTATCGGCAGTGTCGGTGATCGGGCTGATCGACCAGCTGGGCGGCGCGGGCATCGGGATGGAGGTCGTCGACGCGGAGTTCGTGCTGACCCCCGACGAGGTGCGGCTGCTGCGCTCTTCGGCCACCGGCCCGTCGCTGGGGATCACGCTGGACGGTGTCTACCGGCTGGGCACCGGCGCGATGCAGATGCAGGGCGTGGTGTCGCCGGTGTATTTCCTCAACGGGCTCGGCCAGATCTTTACCCGGCAGGGCGAAGGGCTGTTCGGCTTCAGCTATACCCTGACGTCGAACGGGACCGACACCCAGGTGGGGGTCAATCCGCTCTCGATCCTGACGCCCGGAATGTTTAGGGACATCTTTCGCAGGCCGCCCCCGTCTTGAGGCGCGGCGCCATTTGCCGGGGCCCTTGATGAAGCTGTCCGATTTCGATTTCGAACTGCCTGACGATCTGATCGCCGTGCGCCCGGCGCGGCCCCGGTCATCGGCGCGGCTGCTGGTCGCACAGGGGGATGCGATCACGGATGCGCAGGTATTCGACCTGCCGCGCTGGCTGCGCCCCGGCGACCGGCTGATCCTGAATGACACCCGCGTGATCCCGGCGCGCCTGACCGGAACGCGCGCGCGTGCCAGCGGGCAGGGGCCGGTAAGCGCCCGGATCGAGGCGACCCTGCTGGAGCCGCAGGCGGATGGCACCTGGTCCGCGCTCATCAAGCCGCTGCGCAAGCTGAAGGTCGGCGAGACGGTGCGCTTTTCGGACGATCTGTCGGCCGAATGCACCGGGATCGCCGACGGGGCCGCGACGCTGCGCTTCAACCTTGCGGGCGAAGATTTCGACGCGGCCCTGAACGCGGCGGGCGCGATGCCGCTGCCGCCCTACATCGCCGCCAAGCGGGCCGCCGATGCGCAGGACCGCGAGGATTACCAGACCATATGGGCCGCCCGCAGCGGCGCGGTGGCCGCGCCCACCGCGTCCCTGCATTTCGACGCCGCGCTGATGGCGGCGCTGGCAGAGGCGGGCGTGGGGGCGACGCGCGTGACGCTGCACGTCGGCGCGGGGACCTTCCTGCCGGTCAAGGTCGACGATGTCAGCCAGCACCGGATGCACGCGGAATGGGGCGAGGTGACCGAAGCGGCGGCGGAAGAGATGAACGCCGCGCGGCGCGCGGGCGGGCGGATCATCCCCGTCGGCACCACGGCCCTGCGCCTGATCGAGACGGCAGCGGCCGAGGACGGCACCATGCGCCCCTGGCAGGGAGAGACCGACATCTTCATCCGCCCCGGCTACCGGTTCCGGATCGCAGATGCGCTTGTCACCAATTTCCACCTGCCGAAATCGACGCTGCTGATGCTGGTCTCGGCGCTGATGGGGCAGGATACAGTGCGCGGGATCTACGGTCATGCCGTGCAAAACCGTTACAGATTCTTCTCTTACGGCGATGCGTCGCTTCTGATACCGCCCAAGCCGAATACGACGGTTTGAGTCGCTTCCGGGCATGGTTTTCCCGGTCCTTCGGCCAAGACTGACCAGACTGACCCCCGACCGGTCGAGGTGAAGATGCTCAAAGTGGTTGCCAGTTCCTGGGCGCTCTTGCTCGGCATCGGGTTGTTGATGGTGGGCAACGGCCTGCAATCGACGCTGATGGGCGTGCGCGGCAACATCGAGGGCTTCACCACCTTCGAGCTGTCGCTGGTCGCATCGGCCTATTTCCTGGGCTTCCTCGGCGGCTCGCGGCTGGCGCCCGAGATGATCCGCAGGGTCGGCCACGTCCGCGTCTTCGCCGCGCTCGGCTCGTTCATCTCGGCGGTGCTGATCCTCTATCCGGCGGTGACGGACCCCTGGGCCTGGGTCCTGTTGCGGGTCATCATCGGGTTCTGCTTTTCCGGCGTCTACGTCACGGCGGAAAGCTGGCTGAACAACGCCACCCCGAACGAGACGCGGGGCCAGACGCTGTCGGCCTACATGATCGTGCAGATGATCGGCATCGTCACCGCGCAGGGCATTCTGGCGGTGGGAGAGCCCGGCGGCTTCGTGATCTTCATCATTCCTTCGGTGCTCGTCTCGATCTCCTTCGCGCCGATCCTGTTGTCGATTTCGCCGACGCCGCCCTTCGAGGCGACGAAATCGCTGTCGCTGCGCGATCTGTTCAACGCCTCGCCGCTGGCCTTTGTCGGCATGTTGCTGATGGGCGGGGTGTTTGCCGCGCAGTTCGGTATGGCAGCGGTCTATGCGACCGAAGCCGGGTTCACCGTGCAGCAGGTCTCGGCCTTCGTGTCGGCGATCTTCATCGGAGCGATGATCCTTCAGGTGCCCATCGGCTGGCTGTCGGACCGCATGGACCGCCGCCTTCTGATCGCCATCGTCGGTGTCATCGGCGGCGTGGCGGGCATCGCGGGCTGGATGTTCGGCACCACCTACCTGGTGGTGCTTGGCATCGGCTTTGTCGTCGGCGGTATGGCCAACCCGCTGTATTCGCTGCTGATCGCCTACATGAACGACTATCTGGAACCGGACCAGATGGCGGGCGCGTCGGGCGGGCTGATGTTCGTGAACGGGATCGGATCGGTGGCGGGGCCGGTCGTCACTGGCTGGCTGATGGCGCAGATCGGGGCGGGGGGCTACTGGCTGTTCATCGCCATCCTGATGTTCGCGGTCGCCGCCTATGCCGCTTACCGGATGACACAGCGCCCGGCGATCCCGGTGGATGCGACCGGCGCCTACGTCAATGTCCTGCCCACGGTGTCGCCCGTCGCCTTCGAGACGGCGCAGGAATGGGCGGTCGAACAGGCCGAGGATCAGGCCGAGGAACAAGGCAGCGAAACCGGGTCCGCGAATGCACCGCCGGGGTGACGCAAGTGATTGCCGCAACGTGAAGTTTCTGTAACAATCCACAGGCAGGGCAGTGCAGATCACAAGGCGAGGAGCAGGAGCCATGATCACACCGGATGACGTGCTGGGATACTGGCTGGACGAGGTCGGCGAAGAAGGCTGGTACAAGGGCGGCGCAGAGCTGGACCAGCAGGTCAGGGACAGGTTCCTGGCCGCGTGGGAAGCGGCGCAATCGGGCGCCTACGGACTGTGGCTGACGTATCCCACCGGCACGCTCGCCTACATCGTCCTCAACGACCAGTTTCCGCGCAACATGTTCCGCGACCAGGGGCGCGCCTTTGCGTCTGACGCCATCGCGCTTGCCGCCGCCAAGATGGCCATCGCGCGCGGCTGGGACATGCGGATCGACCCGCCCGCACGGCAGTTCTTCTATCTGCCGCTGATGCATTCCGAGAACCTGTGCGACCAGGACCGATGCGTTCGGCTGATGGCGACGCGCCTGCCGGAGAGCGAGAACAACCTTGTCCACGCCCGCGCGCACCGCGAGGTGATTCGGCGCTTTGGCCGCTTTCCCTATCGCAACGCCGCGCTGTCGCGCACCACGACGGCACCCGAGGCCGCCTTTGTCGAGCAAGGCGGCTACCGCGCCGCTCTCGAGGCGGTCAGCGGCTGATCCGGCGGCGCGCAGCCATGGGCCTGCCGCATGTCTGGCCTGAGCCTTGCGCGGATTGAAGGCGTGCCGGGGTTAGTTTAACGTTAAACCAGTTTCGGCATCCGGAGAGAACGCATGGCATCCCCCTACGACATGATCGTGATCGGCGCAGGCCCCGGCGGCTATGTCGCCGCGATCCGCGGCGCGCAGCTGGGCCTCAAGGTCGCCATCGTGGAACGTGAGCATCTGGGCGGCATCTGCCTCAACTGGGGCTGCATCCCGACCAAGGCGATGCTGCGCTCGTCCGAGGTGTTCCACCTGATGCACCGGGCCAAGGAATTCGGCCTCAAGGCCGAAGGCATAAGCTACGATCTGGACGCGGTGGTGAAACGCTCGCGCGGGGTGGCGAAACAGCTGTCCTCGGGCGTCGCGCACCTGATGAAGAAGAACAAGATCACCGTGGTGATGGGCGCGGCGTCGATCCCCGCCAAGGGCAAGGTCAGCGTCAAGACCGACAAGGGCACCGAGGAATTGACAGCCAAGGCGATCATCGTCGCCACCGGCGCACGGGCGCGCGAATTGCCGGGGCTGGAGGCGGACGGCGATCTCGTGTGGACCTACAAGCACGCGCTGGAACCCAAACGCATGCCGAAGAAGCTGCTGGTCATCGGATCGGGCGCCATCGGCATCGAATTCGCCAGCTTCTACAACACGCTGGGCGCCGACACGACGGTGGTCGAGGTGATGGACCGCATCCTGCCGGTGGAAGACGCCGACATCTCGGCCTTCGCGAGGAAGAGCTTCGAGAAGCAGGGCATGAAGATCATGCAGAAGGCCATCGTCAAGAAACTGGATCGCGGCAAGGGCACCGTGACGGCGCATATCGAGACCGGCGGCAAGACCGAGACCCATGACTTCGACACGGTGATTTCCGCCGTCGGCATCGTCGGCAACGTCGAGGGGCTGGGGCTGGAAGAGATCGGCGTCAAGATCGACCGCACCCATGTCGTGACCGACGAATATTGCCGCGCCGGGGTCGAGGGGCTCTATGCCATCGGCGATATCGCGGGCGCGCCCTGGCTTGCGCACAAGGCCAGCCATGAGGGCGTGATGGTCGCCGAGCTGATCGCGGGCAAGAACCACGTTCACCCCGTCGACCCCGACAGCATCGCGGGCTGCACCTATTGCCAGCCGCAGGTCGCCAGCGTCGGGCTGACCGAGGCACAGGCCAAGGACAAGGGGTATGAAGTGAAGGTCGGCAACTTCCCCTTCATCGGCAACGGCAAGGCCATCGCGCTGGGCGAGGCCGAGGGGTTCGTGAAGACCGTGTTCGACGCCAAGACGGGCGAGTTGCTGGGCGCGCACATGATCGGCGCGGAAGTGACGGAACTGATCCAGGGCTATGTCGTCGGGCGCCAGCTTGAGACCACGGAAGAAGACCTGATGAACACCGTCTTCCCGCACCCGACGCTGTCCGAGATGATGCACGAGAGCGTGCTCGACGCCTACGACCGCGCGATCCACTACTAGGCTTCGACATTTTGCGTGCAGGGCGACCCCGGTCATCTGGCCGGGGTTTCGCTTGCCTATGAAGCCTTGTTCCGAATCTCGTTCTGCCGCAAGCTGAGTTATTAATTTCAGCTACACGCGGGGCGCGATAGTTATGAAAATGACCATTACCAACATCACCTGCAACAACCCTTGCTCGGGTATTCAGGACGATGATGTGTTCCTTTTGATCCAGGCCGATGGCGGGCCACCGGCCCGCTATCCTGCCGTGGGCACCTATTCGATGGGTGCGGGAACCCAGTGGACACTCGAGGGCGGATACGAAGTCGACTACGACTACGGCGTGATCGTCACGGCGTGGGACCGGGACTCCTACATGCTCAAGAACCTCGATTCCCCCGATTACCTGTTCAATATCAACGTGAAGGGTAACACCACGTCGTCCACCAACACCAAGACCAACCACAACGGGGCCGACTATACCTTCACAAGGAACATCTCGTCATGAGCGCCGCACAGTCCGACCAGCGCATCGCTGCCGATATCGCCTATGTGGGCGAACAACGCGGCGTCGATCCCATGGCGACCCGCCCCGGCGGTCGTGCCCCTGCTGCGCCATCGCACAAGACCTTGCCGCCCGCGCTGCGCAAGGCAGCGGCAGAGGCGCTTGCGGCCTACAAGGCAAGCGCCGAGTACGCGGCGCTTCAGGCGAAACTGCCGACGATGAACCTGCTCGAGCTGCAATCGCACCTCGCGCATGCCCTGAACGGCCCGCACTTCGCGCCGCTTCTGGAAACCAGCCGGACGATGTCTCTGGATGTCGATCTTGAAGGCCTCATTCCCAAGGCCGTATCCTTGGGTGTCTCGGGGCAGGTGGTGTTCGGCATCGGCGTCAGCGGGTCCGTCGGATATATCGTGGACCTGAACGTGTCCGACTTCGCCTCGGCGATCTATGTCGGCGGCGCCGTCGATGTCGGCGCGGACGGCGGCATCCAGGGCGACGCCTGCGTCGGGTTCTGGACCAACACCATCGAGGACATGAGCGGCTGGTATGTCGGCGAGGAAATCGACATTGACGACGCGCTTGGCGTGATGGAGGCGACCTACCTCAAGGACGAGGAGCTTGCGCTGGCCTTTGTCGGCGTCACGCTGGGGTTCGACGACGGGTTCGAGAACAGCAATTACTATTTCAACAACATCGCGCTCGGCCATGCGCCGATCTACCAGAGCGGCGAGTTTTCCCACATGGTGCAGCTGAACTCTCTGAGCTGCGAGAACTCCAAGGACAACTGGGACACCTGCTATATCGAATTCTATTCCGACGGAGACAGCAGCACGCTCTACCGCTATCCGGCATGGGACGGCTACCAGTTGTCGGAATCGCAACGGGACGATGCCATTACCTCGTGGGGCGTGGGCGAGATCATCAAGTTCAACTCGAATTTCTCGATCAAGCTGCATGTCGGTGACCACACCATGCCCACGAAGACCGTGTCGCTCAGCAGTTTCAACGGGCAGTATTCGACGACTTCCGTGACCTTCGACGACAAGATCGATGTGGTGAACGAGATCAAGTATTCGCTGGGTATCGAACTGCTCAAGGCCTGAAGGGGCAGAACTGGACACGACCCCGGGCCCAATCCGGGATTGACCGCCGCAGCGCGGCGGTCAACACCCGCTCCATGACATCGCGCGCAAGCACCGACTGGATCCTCGTGATCCTGCTGTTCGTCGCCGGGCTGTTCGCGGCCGGACAGTTCGCCAAGATATCGCTGTCGCTGGGGGCCTTGGCCGAGGTGTACCCGGGGCGCGACGGCGTTCTGCCTTTGGCGGTGTCGATGGTCAGCCTGACGGGCATCATATTCGGCGCGACCGCCGGGGCCATCGTGGCGCGGGTCGGTGTGCGCAAGGTTCTGTTGGCGGCGCTGATCGCGGGGGCGTTGCTATCGCTGGCGCAGGCGACCCTGCCGCCGTTCCTGCCGTTCATGGCGTTGCGTTTGCTGGAAGGGGCGGCGCATCTGGCCATCGTCGTCTCGGCGCCGACGCTCATGGCGGCTGTCGCGGTGCCGCGCGACAAGCCGGTGGTGATGGGGCTGTGGGGCACGTTCTTTGGCATCGGCTTTGCGCTGACCGCCATTCTCGCCCCGGCCGTGATCGCGCGTTTCGGGGCCGGGGGCGTGTTCGCAGCGCACGGCGCGGGGCTCTTGGTTCTGGCGCTGGCGCTGGCACCGCGCCTGCCGCGCGGGGTGGCCAAGGCCGAGGCGGCAGGCGGCTGGATCGAGCGTCACCTCGCGATCTACCGCAACCCGCGCCGCATCGCGCCCGCGCTGGGTTTCGTGTTCCACACGCTCACGTTCATCTCGCTGCTGACCTACCTGCCGCGCTGGCTGGGGCCGTGGTCCGGCCCGGTGCTGCCGCTGATCGCGCTGGTCGGCACCTTCGGGGCTGGCTATCTGGCCCGCGCGCTGCCGCCCGCGAGGATCGTGCAGCTTGGCTTTGCGCTTGGCGCGGGTCTGATGCTGGTGCTGATCGCGGTGCCCGAGGGCTGGCGCGTTGCCGTGACGCTGCCACTGTTCGTCGCCATCGGGCTGGTTCCGGGCGCGAGCTTTGCGCTTGTCCCGGCGCTGAACGAGGACAGCGCCGATCAGGCGCTTGCGCAGGGCGCGGTCGCCCAGATGGGCAACATCGGCACCGCGACATCGACACCGATCTTCGCGCTGACCCTCGGGGCCGGGCTGGCCGGGACCGGGCTGTTGTTCATCGCTCTGTCGCTGGCGGGTCTGGTCGTGGTGACACTGGTGCACCGCCGCGTAAGGCGGTCCTGAACGGCATCACCCCCGCGCTGGCGGGCGCGGGGGTGACATCTTGCAGGGCGCAGGTGCGCCGAGGGCTTACATGCCCGCAGCGGCCGCCGCAAAGCCGGTGACGCCGGTCAGGCCGGTGTCGCCCATCATGGTCGCCGCACCGGTTTCGAGGTCGATCTCGTACAGACCGGCATTGTCCATGCCCGCCAGCGTAAGGATCGCCATCGCCGCGTTGTCGCCTTCCTCGGCCGACACGATGTCGAAGCCGCCCATCGGCATCACGTCGACTTCTGCACCGTCGACCATGATCTTGCCCACGGTGGTCAGCTCGCCCGCGTTGTTGGCCAGTGTCACCAGCGAATCCGTCTCGGCGTCGATGGCATACTGGAACGTCTCGCTCGCCTTGGCGCCCGGAATGGCGTTGGTGTAGGCGTTGGCAAAGACCGCCGGGGTGGTTCCGGCGTTCGCGTCACCGTCCACGTAGAACAGGTCGGTGAAGCGCTTGACGGTGTTGGCGCGCTCGTCGCCGAATTCCATCGGGAAGTAGACGAGGTTCGCGCCATCGGTCGATACGGCGCGCACGGCGTCGATCTGGTTGTTGAAGTCGAAACCGACCGCAGCATCGCCGCCGACCATCGCGCCGTCATCGAAAGCGGCTTCCATGTCGGTCAACTCGCCCGTTTCGGGGTTCACGCCGTAGACCGCGCCGTCGGCGGAAAAGCCGATCAGATCGCCGGTGACCGGACGGTAGGCGATCGCGGCCAGCGACGACGACAGATCGACCGTCGTTGCGCCGTCGAGCGCCGAGAGGTCGGACATCACGACAAGCTGGCTTCCGTCATTGGCGAGCGCATAGCCCATCTTGGCTGCCGAATGCGCGGCCGGAAAGGCGGGTGCGGCAAAGACGGTCAGGGCGGTGGTCAGGAATGCAATCTTCTTCATGGGGGACTCCATATTCAAAAAGTGTCCGGCCGCAGCCCGAAACGCTGTCGGCCTCGGGCTGCAATTTGTGCCTAATTGCCCGGAAAGAAAGGAGAAAAACTTTTTCGTTATCGCGCAACTTCTACCGGATCACAGCCGTGACTACCTGTCGCACCCCTGTTGCCGGGGCGCTTGTTGCGGCCCTTGCGCTGCCCCGGATCGCGGCAGCGGCGCCGGTTTGCGCGGCGCGGTCCGACACGGCACGCAAATGTTCCCCTTTTGATCCCCATTTGAGATTGGAGAATCCGCGCTGGATGGCTATGTGAGACGGGAACCAAGGGGCGTCCTCCATGCCAGAGATGAAACATATCGAAGTGCGCGGCGCGCGCGAGCACAACCTCAAGAACATCGACGTGGACATTCCGCGCGATCAGCTGGTGGTCATCACCGGCCTGTCGGGGTCCGGCAAGTCGTCGCTCGCCTTCGACACGATCTATGCCGAGGGGCAGCGCCGCTATGTGGAATCGCTGTCCGCCTATGCGCGGCAGTTCCTCGACATGATGGAAAAGCCCGACGTCGATCACATCAGCGGCCTGTCGCCCGCCATTTCCATCGAGCAGAAGACAACGTCCAAGAACCCGCGCTCCACCGTCGGCACCGTGACCGAGATCTACGACTACATGCGCCTTCTGTTCGCCCGCGTCGGCACGCCCTATTCGCCCGCCACCGGCCTGCCCATCGAGGCGCAGCAGGTGCAGGACATGGTCGATACCGTGATGCGGATGGACGAGGGCACGCGCGGCTACCTGCTGGCGCCCATCGTGCGCGACCGCAAGGGCGAGTATCGCAAGGAATTCCTGGAACTGCGCAAGCAGGGCTTCCAGCGCGTCAAGGTCGACGGCGCCTTTCACGAACTGGACGACCCGCCGACGCTGGACAAGAAATTCCGCCACGACATCGACGTGGTCGTCGACCGCATCGTCGTGCGCGAGGGGCTTGAAACCCGGCTGGCCGACAGCTTTCGCACCGCTCTCGATCTGGCGAACGGCATCGCCGTGCTGGAAACCGCGCCCCGCGACGACGACGCCGAGGCCGAGCGCATCACCTTCTCGGAAAACTTCGCCTGTCCGGTCAGCGGCTTCACCATCCCCGAGATCGAGCCGCGCCTGTTCTCGTTCAACGCGCCCTTCGGCGCATGCCCCGATTGCGACGGCCTTGGGGTCGAGTTGTTCTTCGATGACAAGCTGATGGTCCCCGACGAGGCGCTGACCCTCTACAACGGCGCCATCGCACCCTGGCGCAAGGGCAAGTCCCCGTATTTCCTGCAAACCATCGAGGCGCTGGCCAAGCATTACGAGTTCGACAAGAACACGCCCTGGCGTGATCTGCCGCCCCATGTCCGGCAGGTGTTCCTGCACGGCTCGGGCGGCGAGGAGATCCTGTTCCGCTATGACGAGGGCGGCCGCGTCTACCAGGTCACGCGCGCCTTCGAGGGTGTCGTGCCGAACATGGAACGCCGCTACCGCGAGACCGACAGCGCCTGGGTGCGCGAGGAATTCGAGAGGTTCCAGAACAACCGCTCCTGCGGCACCTGCGGCGGCTACCGCCTCCGGCAAGAGGCGCTGGCGGTCAAGATCGGCCCCTCGAAAGGTCCGGCAGACGACCGCCTTCATGTCGGACAGGTCGTGCAGATGTCGATCCGCGAGGCGTTCGACTGGTGCGAAACCGTGCCTGCCAACCTGACCCAGCAGAAGAACGAGATCGCCCGCGCCATCCTCAAGGAAATCCGCGAGCGGCTTGGGTTCCTGAACAACGTCGGCCTCGAATACCTGACGCTCAGCCGCAACGCGGGCACGCTGTCGGGCGGCGAGAGCCAGCGTATCCGCCTTGCCAGCCAGATCGGCAGCGGCCTGACCGGCGTGCTTTATGTGCTTGATGAGCCGTCCATCGGCCTGCACCAGCGCGACAACGACAGGCTGCTGACAACGCTGAAGAACCTGCGCGACCAGGGCAACACGGTGATCGTCGTGGAACACGACGAGGAAGCGATCCGCGAGGCCGACTATGTCTTCGACATCGGCCCCGGTGCAGGCATCCACGGCGGCCAGGTGGTCAGCCACGGCACGCCGGCCCAGATCATCGCCGACACCAATTCCGTGACCGGCCAGTATCTTGCAGGCACCCGCGAAATTCCCGTTCCGGCCGAGCGGCGCAAGGGCAAGAAAGGCAAGAAGAAGGTCACCGTGGTGAACGCCACGGGCAACAACCTGCAGAACGTCACCGTCGATTTCCCGCTGGGCAAGTTCATCTGCGTGACAGGCGTGTCGGGGGGCGGCAAGTCCACCCTCACCATCGAGACGCTGTTCAAGACGGCGTCCATGCGCCTGAACGGTGCCCGTCAGGTGCCCGCACCCTGCGAGACGATCAAGGGGCTGGAACATCTCGACAAGGTCATCGACATCGACCAGCGCCCCATCGGCCGCACGCCGCGGTCCAACCCCGCCACCTACACCGGCGCCTTCACCCCGATCCGCGACTGGTTCGCGGGCCTGCCCGAAGCCAAGGCGCGCGGCTACAAGCCGGGGCGGTTCAGCTTCAACGTCAAGGGCGGCCGCTGCGAGGCGTGCCAGGGCGACGGCGTCATCAAGATCGAGATGCACTTCCTGCCCGATGTCTACGTCACCTGCGAGACGTGCAAGGGCGCGCGCTACAACCGCGAGACGCTGGAGATCCGCTTCAAGGGCAAGTCCATCGCCGACGTGCTCGACATGACGGTCGAGGACGCGCAGGAGTTCTTCGCCGCCGTCCCATCGATCCGCGAGAAGATGGACGCGCTGGTCCGGGTCGGGCTTGGCTACATCAAGGTCGGCCAGCAGGCGACGACGCTCTCGGGCGGCGAGGCGCAGCGCGTGAAGCTGTCCAAGGAACTGGCGAAACGGTCCACCGGCCGGACGCTGTATATCCTTGATGAACCCACGACCGGCCTGCATTTCGAGGACGTGAAGAAGCTCCTCGAGGTGCTGCACGAACTGGTCGAGGCGGGCAATTCGATGATCGTGATCGAACACAACCTCGACGTCATCAAGACCGCCGACTGGCTGATCGACATCGGCCCCGAAGGCGGCGACGGCGGCGGGCAGGTCGTGGCCACCGGCACCCCCGAAGAGGTCGCCGAGATCGCCGAAAGCCACACCGGGCGCTACCTCGGCCCGATGTTGAAGCCGCGCAAGGTGGCGGCGGAATAGCCGCCGCCTACGGCGCCCACTTCAGGAAATTCGCGATCATCCGCAGCCCCGCCGCCTGGCTCTTCTCGGGGTGGAACTGGCAGCCGATCACGGTGTCGCGGCCGACGATGGCTGTGATCTCGCGGCCATAGTCGCACCACGCCAGCCGGTCCTCGGCATGCGCCACCTCGAAATGGTAGGAATGCACGAAATAGGCGTGATCGCCGGTCTTCACGCCGTCCAGCACCGGGTGCACGCCGTCCACGACCAGATCGTTCCAGCCCATGTGCGGTACCTTCAGCGTCACGTCACCGGGCTCGATCCGCACCACGTCGCCGTCGATCCAGCCCAGCCCCTCCACCGTCTCGTATTCATGCCCGCGCGCCGCCAGCATCTGCATCCCGACGCAAATGCCCATGAACGGCACGGCGCGTTCCTCGACCGCCTCGCGCATCGCCTCGAACACGCCGGTCGCCGAGAACAGAGCCGCGCGGCAGGCCGGAAACGCGCCGTCGCCCGGCAAGACGATCCGGTCGGCGCGCGCCACGTCCTCGGCCCGCGCGCTCACCAGCACCTCGCCGCCGCCGCCCTCGCGCGCCATGCGCTGAAAGGCCTTTTCTGCCGAATGCAGGTTGCCGCTCTCGTAGTCGATCAGAACCGTCAGCACGTCGCACCTGTCATCTTTGGTCTTCAAATACCTCCAGGGGGGTCTGGGGGGACAGCGTCCCCCCAGCGACCGGCCCTAGAGCATTCCCTTGGTCGAGGGCACCGCATCCGCCTTGCGCGGGTCCACCTCCAGCGCATCGCGCAGCGCCCGTGCCACCGCCTTGAACGCCGCCTCCGCGATATGGTGGGCGTTGATCCCGTGCAGCAAGTCGACATGCAGCGTGATCCCGCCATGCGTCGACAGCGCCTGGAAGAACTCGCGCACCAGTTCGGTGTCGAAGCTGCCGATCTTGGCGGCGGGCAGCGCGACGTTCCACACCAGGTAGGGCCGCCCCGACAGGTCGAGTGCGGCGCGCACCAGCGCGTCGTCCATCGGCAACAGGCAGGACCCGTAGCGCCTGATGCCGCGCTTGTCGCCCATCGCCTGCGCCAGCGCCTGACCGAGCGCGATGCCCACATCCTCGACCGTGTGGTGATCGTCGATGTGCAGGTCGCCCGAACAGCGCACCGTCATGTCGATCAGCGCGTGACGCGACAACTGGTCGAGCATGTGGTCGAAGAACCCCACGCTGGTCCGGTTGTCGTAAGTCCCGGTGCCGTCAAGGTCGATCTTGACCGAGATGTCGGTTTCCGCCGTCTTCCGCGTGATCGCCGCGCTGCGCATGGCTTGTCTCCCGTGCCCTTCGGCGCTGCTATAGACACAAGCTGCGGCGTTTTCCAAGGGCCACGCAGAGTGTCGTGCCTTGTTGCTTGCCGCCGCGCGCGCCGCCTCATAGGGTCGGGCGCGATCCCAAGGGAGGGCCACATGACCACCTGCGTCTTCGTCCAGATCCGCTGCCGCCCGGGCACCGCCTATGCCGTGGCCGAAGCCATCGCGCTGCGGGAAATCCATTCCGAGCTGTTCTCGACCAGCGGCGAATTCGACCTCATGCTCAAGCTGTATATCCCGGCGGGGGCCGATGTGGGCAAATACATCAACGACAACCTGCTCGACATCGACGGGATCGAGCGCACGCTGACGACGCTGACCTTCAAGGCGTTCTGACGTGCTCACCTGCTTCAAGAGCTACGACGTGCGCGGCACCGTGGGCGTCGATCTTGACGCCTCCATCGCCGCCCGGATCGGCCGCGCCTTTGCCCGCGTGACGGCTGCGCGCGAGGTCGTGCTGGGCCGTGACGCGCGCGATACCTCGCCGATGCTGCTGGACGCCGTGGCGCGCGGCCTGATGGACGAGGGCGTGCAGGTCATCGACATCGGCCTCTGCGGCACCGAAGAAGTGTATTTCGCCACCGAGCATTTCGGCGCGGACGGCGGGATGATGATAACCGCCTCGCACAATCCCGTCGGCGACAACGGCATCAAGATGGTGCGCGCCGGCGCGCGCCCGATCAGCCGCGCCAGCGGTCTGGCCGAGATGGCCGCGCTGGTCGAGGCGGACGCCTTTGGTCCAGCCCTCGGCGGCGGCTCCCGGCGCAGCGCCGATCCGCGTGCGGATTATGTTGCGCGCGTGATGTCCTTCGTCGACCCGGGCACGCTCGGGGCGGCAAAGGTGCTGGTGAACGCGGGCAACGGCGCGGCCGGTCCGACCTTTGATGCGCTGGCGGGTGCCTTGGCACAGGCAGGCGCCGCGCTGCAGTTCGAGCGGATGCACCACGATCCCGACCCGGCCTTTCCGAATGGCATCCCGAACCCGCTCTTGCAGGAAAACCGGCCGGTGACGGGCGATGCGGTGCGCGCGCACCGCGCCGACCTTGGCGTCGCCTGGGACGGCGATTTCGACCGCTGTTTCCTGTTCGATGAAACCGGCGCCTTCGTGGACGGCGAGTATGTCGTCGGTCTCTTGGCGGCAGCCGTGCTGTCCAAGGACCCCGGCGCGGCGATCGTTCACGACCCGCGGGTGCAATGGAACACGCAAAGCATTGTCGCGGCGCAAGGGGGCAGGGCGGTCGCCTCGCCCACCGGGCACGCGCTGATGAAGGAAAGGATGCGCGCCGAGGATGCGGCCTATGGCGGCGAGATGTCGGCGCACCACTATTTCCGCGACTTCATGTATTGCGACAGCGGCATGATCCCCTGGCTTCTGGTGCTGGCGCACATGGCGGACACCGGCAAGCCCTTGTCGGCGCTCGTCGCGGGAATGCGCGCGGCGCATCCGTCGTCGGGCGAGATCAACTTTCGCCTTGCCGATCCCGCCGCTGCCGTGGCGGCTGTCGAGGCGGACTACGGACCGAAGGCCAGGGACACCGACCGCCTAGACGGGCTGTCGCTGTCCTTTGGCGACTGGCGGCTGAACCTGCGCCAGTCCAACACCGAGGCGATGCTCCGGCTCAACATCGAGGCGCGGGGCGATGCCGCGCTGGTGGCCGAGAAGGTCGCCGAAGTGTCGGCCCTGATCCGCCGCGCTGGCTCCGCTGCGTAACGGCCCTATCGACCTTTCGCCCCGCCGCCCCATCTGCTTACATCGCGCCAAGCATGAGAGGCCGGCACGACCGGCCCGAGCAACTGGGAGGAAGCCATGAAGGGCATGATGATGCACCGTCCGCTGCTGATCGCGGACATCCTGACCTACGCCGCCGAAGTCTACCCCGATGCCGAGATCGTCTCGGTCCGCACCGAGGGTGACGTGCACCGCACCACCTATGCGCAGACGCTGAGGCGCGTCGGCAAGCTGGCCCATGCCCTGAAGGGTCTAGGCATCGGCACCGGCGACCGGGTGGCGACGCTGGCGTGGAACGGCTATCGCCATTTCGAACTGTATTACGCCATTTCCGGCATCGGTGCGGTCTGCCACACGATCAACCCGCGCCTCAGCCCCGAGCAGATGAGCTATATCGTCGGCCATGCAGGCGACCGGGTGCTGTTTCTCGACACCACCTTCGTGCCGCTGATCGAAAAGATCCGCGGCCTGCTGCCGGACGATCTGCAGCTGGTGGTGATGACCGACCGCGCACACATGCCCGAGTCCGGGTTACCGCTTCTGTGCTACGAGGATCTGCTGGGCGACCACCCCGAAAGCTACGACTGGCCGGACCTCGACGAAAACGACGCGGGCAGCCTGTGCTACACCTCTGGCACCACCGGCAACCCCAAGGGCGCGCTCTATTCCCACCGCTCGACGGTGTTGCATTCGATGATGGTGGCCCTGTCGCTGCCCGCCGCCTTGCAAGAGGGCAAGCGCATCCTGCCCGTGGTGCCGCTGTTTCACGTCAATGCCTGGGGCCTGCCCTATGCGGCGCCCCTGACCGGCGCATCGCTGGTGTTCCCCGGCCCGGCGCTAGACGGCGACAGCCTGTTCAAGCTGATGGAAGGCGAGCAGGTGTTCTCGGCCTGGGGCGTTCCGACCGTCTGGCAGGGGCTTCTGGGCACGATCCGCAAAGAGGGGCGCGCGCCGAACGGCTTTGGCGACGTGGTGATCGGCGGGTCTGCCGCGCCGTCCTCGATGATCCGCGCGTTCGAGGACATGGGCATCAACGTCTGCCACGCCTGGGGCATGACCGAGATGAGCCCCGTCGGCACCCAAGGCAACCTGCCCGCGCGCATGGCCGGGGCGGGCGCGGACGCAAAGCTGGCCGTGAAGTCCAAGCAGGGCCGCCGCATCTTTGGCTGCGAGTTGAAGATCGTCGACGACGCTGGCAACCGGCTTCCCCATGACGGCGAGGCGGCGGGCGAATTGTTCGTGCGCGGCAACACCATCATCTCGGGCTATTTCGGCAACGACGAGGCGACACAGAAGGCGATGGACGCCGAAGGCTGGTTCGGCACCGGCGATGTCGCCTCGATCGACCGCGACGGGTTTCTGGTGATCCGCGACCGCACCAAGGATCTCATCAAGTCGGGTGGCGAATGGATTTCGTCGCTCGACCTTGAAAACGTGGTGATGGCGCATCCCGATGTCGCGAGCTGCGCCGTGATCGCCCTGCCGCATCCCAAGTGGGACGAGCGCCCGCTGCTGGTGGTGGTGCCCGCCGAAGGCAAGACGCCGGACTTCGAGGACATCAAGACGAAGCTGTCCGAGCATTTCGCCAAGTGGCAGTTGCCCGACGACATGGTCGTGGTCGAGGACCTGCCGCTGACAGCCACCGGCAAGGTGTCCAAGCTGACGCTGCGCGAGCGCTTTGCCGACCATGTCCTGCCGGATGCGTGAGGGCTGATGTCACTGGCCGAAATCAGGACGGCGGGATACCTGGCCCTGCCGCAGATGCGCGCGCGAGTCGGCGAGTGCCTTGGCACGTCTCGCTGGTTCACGGTCGATCAGTCGATGATCGACCGCTTCGCCGATCTGACGGGTGACCGGCAATACATCCACATCGACCCGGTGCGCGCCGCCGCCTCGCCTTTTGGCGGCACCGTCGCGCACGGGTTCCTGACCATCTCGATGCTGGCGGCGATGTCCTATGACGCCATCCCGCTGCCCGAAGGCACCGAAACAAGCGTCAACTACGGCTTCGACCGGCTGCGCATGGTGTCCCCGGTGCGTGCGGGGTCGCGCGTGCGGGGGCATTTCACGCTGGCCGGGATCGACGACATCCGCCCGGGCGAGCTTGGGTTTTCCTGGGATGCGACAGTCGAGATCGAGGGACAGGACAAGCCTGCCCTCGTCGCTCGCTGGCTGCACCGTTTCTATCTGAAGGACGTAACATGAGCCTCCCCCCCATCCTGCAGGGCCTGCGCCTGCCCGTCGTCGCAAGCCCCATGTTCATCGTGTCGAACCCCGCGCTGGTCATCGCCCAGTGCAAGGCGGGGATCGTCGGGTCATTCCCGGCGCTCAACGCCCGCGAAAAGGACGGTGACCCGGTCCAGCTCGAGGCCTGGCTGAAAGAGATCACCGAAGCGCTGGACCGCCACAACCAGGACAACCCCGACAGCCCCGCAGCGCCCTATGCGGTCAACCAGATCGTCCACCGCTCGAACGCGCGGCTGGAGCGGGATCTCGAGATTTGCCATCGCTGGAAGGTGCCGATCTGGATCACGTCGCTTGGCGCGCGGGTCGAGGTGAACGAGGCGGCCCATGCCTGCGGCGGTATCGCGCTGCACGACATCATCAACAACACCTTCGCCCGCAAGGCGATCGACAAGGGTGCCGACGGTCTGATCGCCGTGGCTGCTGGCGCGGGCGGGCACGCGGGCACGCAGTCACCCTTTGCGCTGGTGCAGGAAATCCGCGAATGGTTCGACGGCCCGCTTCTGCTGTCGGGGTCCATCGCGTCTGGCCGTGCCATCCTTGCGGCGCAGGCAATGGGTGCGGATCTGGCCTATATCGGGTCGCCCTTCATCGCGACCGCCGAGGCGAACGCCCAAGCGGATTACAAGCAGATGATCGTGGACAGCGGCGCCGAGGACATCGTGAACTCGGACCTGTTCACCGGCGTGCACGGCAACTACCTTGCGCCGTCGATCCGAAACGCCGGGATGGACCCTGCCGCGCTGGCCAAGGGCGATGTGACCACGATGAATTTCGACGACAGCGCGTCCAAGGCCAAGGCCTGGAGCACGATCTGGGGCTCGGGGCAGGGCATCGGCGCCGTAAAGGCGATCGAGCCGACCGCCGATATGGTCGCGCGACTGGCACGGGACTACAAGGCCGCGAAGGCCGACATGCACGCGCTCTGACGCGCCGCGAAGGACAGGGGAGGAACCGAAATGGACCTTGGAATGACGGACCGGATCAAGGATCTGGTTGCCCGCGTGCGCGACATGGTCGAGACCGACATCGCGCCGCTCGACGCCGAATACCACGCCGAGGTCGGCAGGCACCCGTCGGGCGACCGGTTCCAACACACGGACCGCCAGCTTGAAATCCTCGACACCCTCAAGGCCGAGGCGAAGAAGCGCGGCCTGTGGAACTTCTGGCTGACCGGCAGCGACAAGGGCTTCGGGCTGTCGACGGTCGAATACGCCTACCTCGCCGAGGAGATGGGCAAGGTTCCGATCGCCGCCGAGGTGTTCAATTGCAATGCGCCCGACACCGGCAACATGGAGGTGCTGGAACGCTACGGCACGCAGGCGCAAAAGGATCGCTGGCTGCCTGACCTGCTGGAAGGCCGCACCCGCTCTGCCTACCTGATGACCGAGCCGGGCGTGGCCTCGTCCGACGCGACCAACATCTCGATGCGGGCGACGCGTGACGGCGACGGCTGGGTCCTGAACGGCGAAAAGCACTGGATCAGCGGCGCCGGCGATCCGCGCTGCGGCCTCTACATCACCATGACCGAAACCGCGCCCGAGGCCGCCAAGCACGCCCGCCACACGATGTTCCTGCTGGATGCCAAGACGCCCGGCGTCGAGGTGCTGCGCCCGATGACCGTCTTCGGCCACGACGACGCGCCGCACGGCCACATGCACATCCGCTTTACCGATGTGCGCATCCCCGCCGAGGCGGTCGTTCTGGGCGAGGGGCGCGGCTTCGAGGTGGCGCAGGGCCGTCTTGGCCCGGGCCGCATCCACCACTGCATGCGCGCCATCGGCCAGGCCGAACGCGCGCTTGAATTGATGATCCGCCGCGCCCGCTCGCGTGAGGCGTTCGGCAAGAAGCTGGTGGACCTTGGCGCCAACTACGACATCATCGCCGAATGCCGGATGGAGATCGAACAGGCGCGCCTGCTCTGCCTGAAGGCGGCGTGGATGATGGACACCGAAGGCACCCGCGCCGCCCAGCCCTGGATCAGCCAGATCAAGGTCGTCGCCCCGCGCATGGCGCTCAAGGTGGTGGACGAGGCGATGCAGATGCATGGCGGATCGGGCATCAGCCAGGACTTTCCGCTGGCGCATATGTGGACCCACCTGCGCACCCTGCGCTTCGCCGATGGCCCCGACGCGGTCCACCGCCGCCAGGTCGCCCGCGCCGAGCTGCGCAAGTACACCAACGAAGCCACCTGATGCGCCTCGCGGGCCTCACCGCTTTGATCACCGGGGCGGGCGGCGGGTTCGGGCAGGCCGCAGCCCGCCGCTTTGCCGCCGAGGGCGCGCGGCTTGCCCTGTCGGACATCGGCCCCATCGACACGGAGGGCCTGCCCGAGGGCACGCTGACGGCGCGGCTCGACGTGACGGATGACGCCGCCTGGGCCGCGCACATGGCCGAGATCGCGCGCCGCTTCGGCAGGCTCGACGTCGCGGTCAACAACGCCGGCATTGGCGGCACCATGGCGCCGATCCAGCATACCTCACCCGAGGATTTCGACCGCATCATGGCTGTCAACGCGCGTGGCACCTTCCTCGGCCTGCGCCACCAGATCCCCGCCATGGCGGACCGCGGCGGCGCCATCGTCAACATCGCCTCCGCCGCCGGGCTTGTCGGTGCAGGCCAGCTTGCCGCCTATGCCGCATCGAAACACGCGGTCATCGGCCTGACGAAATCCGCCGCAGACGAGACCGCGCGCAAGGGCATACGCGTCAACGCGCTGTGCCCCAGCTTTGCCGCCACGCCGCTGTTCGACGCGATGGCCGATGCCGTCGCCGCGCGCCACGACACGGACCGCGCCGCCGCCTATGACCGCATCGCCGCCCGCATCCCAATGCGCCGCGTCGCCGTGCCCAAAGACATCCTAGAGGCGCTGCTGCTGCTCGCAGACCCCGCGAACAGCTTCATGACCGGCCAAGCCCTCGCCGTCGACGGTGGCCTCACAGCCGTCTGACACCGGTCCGACCCGTCTCATCTTTGGTCTTCAAATACCTCCAGGGGGGTCTGGGGGGACAGCGTCCCCCCAGCCGCGCCGCCGGGGCTTCAGGTCACGGCAGCGCGCACCAGATACGCAGGATCGTCCCAAAGCCGCCCATCCAGCACATCGCCCAGCACCTCCGCCGCCCGCAGGATATCCGCCTCCGAGGTGTACAGCGGCGTGATGCCAAAGCGCATGATGTCGGGCGCGCGGAAATCGCCGATTACCCCGCGTGCGATCAGCGCCTGCATCGCGGCATAGCCCTGTTCGAAGCGGAACGACACCTGAGACCCGCGCTGCGCCGGATCGCGCGGCGAGGCGAGCGCAAGGTCCGGGCAGCGCGCGGCGACCTCGGCGATGAACAGCTCCGACAACTCCACCGACCGTGCCCGCAGCGCCGCCATGTCCACGCCGTCCCAGACGTCCAGCGCGGTCTCGAGCGCCGCCATCTGGATTACCGGCGGGGTGCCGACGCGCATCCGCTCGATCCCGCGTCCCGCGCGGTAATCGGAATCAAAGGCGAAGGGCGCCGCATGGCCCAGCCACCCCTGCAGGGCGGGGTCCGCCACATCGGCATGTTTCGGCGCGACGTAGATGAACGCGGGCGCGCCGGGGCCGCCGTTGAGGAACTTGTAGGTGCAGCCCACCGCGAAATCCGCCGCGCCGCCGGTCACGTCCACCGGCAAGGCCCCGGCGGAATGGGCCAGATCCCAGACTGCCAGCGCGCCCGCGTCATGGGCCTGCGCTGTCAGCGCGGGCAGGTCATGGCGACGTCCGGTTCGGTAATCCACCTCGGTCAGCATCAGGACGGCGACGGTGTCGTCGATGTGGTCCGCGACGTCTTCGGGCGGCGCGGTCTTGACGACGTGCCCCTGCGCCATTAGGCGCGCGAGGCCCTCGGCCATGTAAAGGTCTGTTGGGAAATTGCCTGTGTCCGACAGGATCACCCGGCGCTCGGGGCGTAGGGCCAGTGCGGCGGCAAGCGCCTGGTAGACCTTGATCGACAGGGTGTCGCCCAGAACCACCGTGCCTTCGGGCGCGCCGATCAGCGCGCCGATGCGGTCACCCAACCGCGCAGGTTGCGCCATCCATCCGGCCTTGTTCCAGCCGGTGATAAGCATCTCGCCCCATTCCTGCGTGACCGCCTGCGCGACGCGCGCGGCGGCGGCGCGGGGCAGGGGGCCGAGCGAATTGCCGTCGAGATAGACGATGCCGCCGGGCAGGTCGAACAGCGCGCGGGTGGCTGTGAAGTCGGTCATGGGAGACATCCTTGAACCCAAAGCCTCGACGAGGCTTTGTCGTCAGACTTTCGATGAAAGTCTGGCGCCGGGGCCGTGGCCCCGGCGCGCCGGATCAGTCGATCTTGGGCAGAAGCGCGTCGAGCGAGGCCTTGGCGTCGCCGTAGAACATCCGCGTGTTGTCCTTGAAGAACAGCGGGTTCTCGATGCCGGAATAGCCGGTGCCTTGGCCGCGCTTGGACACGAACACTTGCTTGGCCTTCCACACCTCCAGAACCGGCATCCCCGCGATGGGCGAGTTGGGATCGTCCTGTGCGGCGGGATTCACGATGTCGTTCGAGCCGATGACGATCACCACGTCGGTGTCGGGGAAATCGTCGTTGATCTCCTCCATCTCCATGACGATGTCATAGGGCACCTTGGCCTCTGCTAGAAGCACGTTCATGTGCCCCGGCAGACGCCCCGCGACCGGATGGATCGCAAAGCGCACGTTCTTCCCGGCGGCACGCAGCTTGCGCGTCAACTCGCTCACCGCCTGCTGGGCCTGCGCGACCGCCATGCCGTAGCCGGGCACGATGATGACGCTGTCGGCCTCGTTCAGCGCGGATGCCACGCCGTCGGCCTCGATGGCGACCTGTTCGCCCTCGACCGCTGCCTGCGCGCCCTGCGGGCCGCCGAAGCCGCCGAGGATCACGCTGACGAAGGACCGGTTCATCGCCTTGCACATGATGTAGGACAGGATCGCGCCCGACGAGCCGACCAGCGCGCCGACCACGATCAGAAGGTCGTTTCCGAGCGAAAAGCCGATCGCCGCTGCTGCCCAGCCGGAATAGCTGTTCAGCATCGACACCACGACGGGCATGTCCGCGCCGCCGATGCCCATGATCAGGTGATAGCCGATGAACAGCGCGGCCAGCGTCATCAGGAACAGCGGCAGCGCGCCGCCGGTGTTGAAGTACCAGATCAGGCACAGCACCGACACCAGCGCCGCGCCGGCGTTCAGCATATGGCCACCGGGCAGCTTCTGCGCCGCGGTGTTCACCTTGCCCGCCAGCTTGCCATAGGCGATCACCGAGCCGGTGAAGGTCACCGCGCCGATGAACACGCCGAGGAACAGCTCGACCCGCAGGATGTTGATCTCGACCGTGTCCTTCTTGGCAAGAAGCGCTGCGAAGCCTTCGGTCATTGCGCGCGCTGCGGGGTCCATCGCCAGCACGCGGGCCAGTTCGATATGGGCGTTGTAGCCCACGAATACCGCCGCCAGGCCGACAAGGCTGTGCATCGCCGCCACCAGTTCGGGCATCTGCGTCATCTGCACGCGCTGCGCCAGCTGCACACCGATCACGCCGCCCATGGCGATCAGGATGACCGACACCAGCCACAGGCCCGATCCCGGCCCGATGATCGTCGCAAAGACCGCAAGGCCCATGCCGACGATGCCGTACCAGACCGCGCGCTTGGCGCTTTCCTGTCCCGACAGCCCCCCGAGCGCAAGGATGAAGAGAACCGCCGCGACCACGTAGGCCGCCGTTGTGAAACCGAATTCCATGGGTTTCCCTCCTCGCTCAGGACTTCTGGAACATGGCGAGCATGCGCCGTGTCACCAGGAAGCCGCCGAAAATGTTGATCCCGGCCATGAACACCGACAGGCCCGCCAGCAGGATCACGAGGAACGACCCCGATCCGATCTGCATGAGCGCGCCGAGGATGATGATCGACGAGATCGCGTTTGTGATCGCCATCAGCGGCGTGTGCAGGCTGTGCGCCACGCCCCAGATCACCTGGAAGCCGACGAAGACCGCCAGAACGAACACGATGAAGTGCTGCATGAAGCTGGCGGGGGCGACCAGCCCGACCCCAAGCAGTAGCGCCGCGCCAACGGCCAGAAGCGTAACCTGTTGCTTGGTCTGCTTCTGGAAGGTGGCCGTTTCGGCGGCGCGCTTTTCCTCGGGCGTCAGCTCTTTCGCCTTTTCCCGCTTCGGCTGGGCCGCGATGGCCGCCACCTTGGGCGGCGGCGGCGGCCATGTCACGTCGCCCTCATGGGTGATCGTGGCCCCGCGGATCACGTCGTCTTCCATGTTGTGTGCGACCTTGCCGTCCTTTTCGGGCGTCAGGTCGGTCATCATGTGACGGATGTTGGTGGCGTAGAGCGTGGACGACTGGGTCGCCATGCGCGACGGGAAGTCGGTATAGCCGACGATGGTCACGCCGTTGTCGGTGACGATCTTCTCGTCCATCACGGTCAGCTTGCAGTTGCCCCCACGCTCGGCGGCGAGGTCGATGATGACCGATCCGGGCTTCATCGCCTTGACCATGTCCTCGGTCCACAGCTCGGGCGCCTCGCGGTTGGGGATCAGCGCCGTGGTGATGACGATGTCCATGTCGGGCGCAAGCTCGCGGAACTTGGCAAGCTGCGCCTCACGGAACTCAGGGGAAGACGGCTTGGCGTAGCCGCCCGATTCAGATCCGTCCGAAGGCGCGTCCTCGAAATCGAGGTAGACGAACTCGGCGCCCATCGATTCGACCTGTTCGGCCACTTCGGGGCGCACGTCGAAGGCGTAGGTCATCGCGCCCAGCGACGTCGCCGTGCCGATGGCGGCCAGACCGGCGACACCCGCGCCGACGACCAGAACTTTGGCCGGGGGCACCTTGCCCGCCGCCGTCACCTGCCCGGTGAAGAAGCGGCCAAAGTTGCTGCCCGCCTCGATCACCGCGCGGTAGCCCGCGATATTGGCCATCGATGACAGCGCGTCCATCTTCTGTGCGCGGCTGATGCGCGGGACCATGTCCATCGCGATCACGCTTGCCGATTTCGACCGGCACAGCTCCATCAGGTCCTCGTTCGAGGCCGGATAGAAGAACGATATCAACAGCTTGCCCTTGGTCAGGCGCTTGGCCTCGACGTCGGTGGGGGGGCGCACCTTGGCGACCACGTCCGACACCTTCCACAGGGCCGCCGGGGTCTTGATGATCTCGACACCGGCCGCTTCATAGGCCGCGTCGGTAAAGCCCGCGCGCTCGCCCGCGCCGGTCTCGATCGCGCAGTCGTAGCCGAGTTTCTGGAGTTGCAAGGCGCTGTCGGGCGTCATCGCCACCCGCGCTTCGCCGTCGAGGATTTCCTTCGGGGTTCCGATCTTCACTTGGTCGTCCCTCTATTTGCCGATTTGGCCGTAATGGTGGGGCGCAGTCGCCGAAAGTCTAATAAACAGGCCTTTGGGTCAGGAACAACCCGAGACTCGCACGGGACGCGCAATAATGTTGCTCAAAGCCATCGCCGGGTCTTTCGGGACCACGCGTCGAAGGCCGTGCCAAAGCCTGCGCGCAGGCGGTCTTCTTCGGGGAGGATGAACCGGCGGGTGAGGATTACGGCGAAGACAGGCACAAGGATCAGGCCCAGCGGCGCGGACAGGATCAGCGTCGACCCGACCAGAACCAGCACGTCGCCCAGATAGATCGGGTTGCGGCTGAACCGGAAGATCCCGCTTGTGACCAGCGCCTGCGGCTGGCGGTGCGGGATCACCGTGGTGCGGGCGCGGCCCATCTCGGCGACGGCAGCGGCCATCAGGAACAGGCCGAACAGGACAAGCGCCCAGCCGCCATAGGCATAGGCGCCCAGCGGCACCGGCCAGAGTTTCGCGATGATCCAGACCCCGGCAAGATGCAGGGCGAGCCAGACGGGAGGCAGGTCGATCCATTTCATGGCGCGACGCTACGCGAGGTCAGGTATCCACGCCACCGCAAAGCATGACGCAACCGCTTGCCCCTGCGGGCCGCGCCGGTAGTCTCGGGCGAAGCACAAGGGAGGACGACAGATGCTGGACGGCAAGCACGCGCTGATCACCGGGGGCGGCACGGGGATCGGACTGGCGATCGCAGAGGCGCTGGCGGCGCAGGGCGCCGAGGTGACGATCACCGGGCGGCGGATGGCGGTGCTGGAGGCGGCCGTGGACGGCAACGCGCGGCTGCATCCGCTGGTGATGGACGTGACCGACGAGGCCAATGTGGTGGGCGGCTTCGCGCAGGCGGTGGATGCGCGCGGGCCGGTGGCGATCCACGTCGCCAACGCGGGCGTCGCCGAAGGGCGTGCGATCCACAAGACCGACATGGAGTTCTGGCGCTGGATTCTCGGCACCAACCTGGATGGCTGTTTCCTGACGGTGCGCGAGGCGCTCAAGACCATGCGCGGCGAGGAATGGGGCCGGGTTATCGCGATCTCGTCCATCGCGGGCCTCAAGGGACTGAAGGGGGCCGCCGCCTACACCGCGTCCAAACACGGCATGGTTGGCCTGATGCGGGCGCTGGCGGCGGATTATCTTGGCAAGCCGATCACCTTCAACGCGATCTGCCCGGCCTATGTGCGCACCGAGATCATCGACCGCAATGTCGCCTCGATCAAGGACCGGGCGGGGGTGTCCGACGAGGAGGCGCTGAAGATGATGGTCGGCGCGAACCCGCATGGGCGGCTGCTGGAGCCGGAGGAAATCGCCGCCGCCGCGCTGTGGCTCTGTGGCCCGGGATCGCAAAGCGTCAACGGGCAGACGATCCAGATCTCGGGCGGCGAGATGTAGGCACCGGCGCGCGCCAAGGGGGTCAGACTTTCACGGAAAGTCTGACCCCAAAGTCTCGGCGAGACTTTGGGCGCGAGGTGTCAGAGGTCGATCTCGACCACGCCCCCCGGGTCCGCCGCGCGGCTTTGGCAGAGGATCATGTGGCTCTCGCGGTCGGCCCTGGACAGCACGAAGTCGCGGTGTTCGACCGCACCCGACACCACGCGGCACTTGCACACGCCGCACAGCCCGTCCGAGCATTTCACGTCCACCTTCACGCCCGCAGCCAAGAGCGCATCAGTCGGCGCCTGATCCGCCGCCACCGCGATCTCGCGGCCGTCTCTCAGGCGCAGGGTGAAGTCGTGGTTCTCATACTCCGGCGTCTCGGGGACCGAGAAGTATTCGAGATGCCGCGCCTCTTCGGGAAACCCGTTCGCCTCGGCCGCACCCATCACCGCGTCCATGTAGGCGTTCGGCCCGCAGGTGTAGACATGCGCGCCCTCGCGGTGCGCCAGCAGTTGCGTCAGGTCGGCGCGCTTGCCTTCGTCCGAGAAGTGATAGTGCACGCGGTCCGCCCAAGGCGCCTGCGCCAGATCGCCCAGGAACCCGGCGTTCTTGCGGAACGAGCAGGAGTAATGCAGCACGAAATCGGCCCCGATGGCATGCAGCCGGTGCGCCATCGCGATCATCGGCGTCACGCCGATTCCGCCGCCCATCAGGTAGGTGAACGTCGCATCCTCGTGCAGCGGGAAATGGTTCAGCGGCTGGCCGATGAAGACGTGGCGGCCTTGCTCGAAGATGCGGTGCATCAGTTTCGACCCGCCGCGCCCGGTGTCTTCGCGCAGAACGGCGATCTGGTAGACGGACGCATCGGCAGGGTCGCCCGACAGCGAATACTGCCGGAAGAACTCGGGCGCGACGACCACGTCCACATGCGCGCCCGCCGCGACCCTTGGCAGGTCCGCGCCATCGAGGCGGCGGAATTCGTATTTCGTGACCGCGTCGGTCATGCGCTCGGCCTTGGACACCACAACTTCGATCACCGGCGAGGGGCCACTGCCCGCAGTGTAGACGTGTTCGGGCGGATCGCCCGCCGCGCGGTGACGCTTGTGTTCCGCCGCCGGGATCATCGCCTTGTAGGCGGCAATCCCTGCCTCGCGGTCCATCGGGTAGGGGAAGGGCCACGGGTGCGGCGCAAGGGGGGCGGGATAGACCGCGAGCGTCTGGTCCTCGAACTTCAGGTCCAGATCCTTCGACAGCCCGCGCTCATTCACCGGCGCGGCGGGCGGGCCATAGGGGCCCTCGTCGGTCATCTCGAGGTCCCACCACCATTTCTTGACCGGGTTCACCTCGCCCCGGCCCATCCGGTCGTCCAGCGCCGCCAGCGCCTTTGCGGCCCCCGGCAGGTTCATCGCCGCCCAGCGGAACGGCGCCTCGGCGAAGAGCCCCTCAAGGTTCCACGGACAGGTCTTCATGCAGCGCCCGCACATCGCGCCGTTCTTCTGGCCGACGCGGTAGGTGGTGCACTTCTGGCTGTCGGATTTCCAGATCTCGTAGCCGTTGAACATCAGCTTCGGCCCGGCGGTGATCGCACCTGATGGGCATTCGCGGGCGCATTTGTTGCACGCCTCGCAGAATCGCTGCAGGCCAAAGTCGATTGGGTTGTCATGGGTGAGCGGCATCGTCGTCGTGATGACGCCCGATTTCAGACGCGGGCCGAGGAAGGGGTTGAGGATCACCTCGCCGATGCGGCTGACCTCGCCCAACCCCGCCAGAAGCAAAAGCGGCGGGTGCAGCACCTCGTCATCCATCACGGTGTGCGTCCGGGCGCCGTAACCGAGGTTGCGGATATGCTGGGCCATGACCCCGCCCAGCAAGGAGAAGCGCAGGTAGGCGCGCATCGACTGCGCGCAGGCGATCCAGTCGTCGCCGGATGCGCCCTCCATCGTCTCGTGGCCCTGATCGACGATCATCGAGATGGCGTTGTCGTGGTAGGGCGTGATCGGCGTGCCGCGCGCGTCGTGGCTGTAATAGGTCCAGTCGGGGCAGGCCGAGATGCCGCAGGCGTCGATCCCCAGCCAGTAGAGCGCGGCCTTGACGTTGTCGGCGTTCTTCGCCGGATCGAGGGTCGAGGGATGCACGTCGCGCGTCTCGCCGTCCTGCAACAGGATGAACGCGCCCAGCGACGGGCGGAAGGCAAAGGCCGAGGCCGATTTGCGCACGTAGTTGCCGTTCTTCGCCGCCTCTTGCGGGCCTTTTCCGAGGTCACCGAACAGCGAGCGTGCGAACATATTGGCGCGTTTGGGCACACGGGCGACATTGGCGCGGTCGATGTAGGTCGTGGGGTCGTCCACGCGTTTCAGCGTCTCGAAGGCATGCGGGCCGTCGCGGAAGTCGCGCTTGGCAAAGGGATCGCGGTTGAGCGCGTTCTTCGCGTGCCGCCCGATGCCCGACAGGTAGGTGAAGCCCGGCTTCTGCCCGCGCGCCAGCGGCTTGTCCGGCGTCATCGAAAGCGTCGTGGTGATCGCGGCAAGGCCGAAGCGGCGCCCGGTGAAGGGATTGACCGCCACGCCGTCCTCGACGGTCGCCAGCCCCGCCATGACCGCCAGCCGGTTCAGATCGACGTCCGAGGCCGCGCCTGAATGCGCCCGCGCATCGAGGCCAAGGATGCGGATGTAGTTCGCCAGCGTCACCGCCGTTTCGGACGCGCGCAGGCAGGCGCGCTGCGCCTGCGCATCCATGATCCAGTCGCTGCCCGGCTCCTGAGCCGAGGGATCGCGCGGCAGATCGTACAGGAACACCAGCGCGTGGGTGTGGTGGCGGCAATCCTGCGGCGGGCGGGCAAGGCTTTCGCGCAGGCCCGCCATGATGACATCGACCCCCGCCGCAAGCGTCTTGGTCTGCATCGTGCGCAGCTTGTCGGCCAGACGGTCGACGTCGGGGTTCTTGATAGGCGTATCCAGATGCACAGCATCGTCCAACCGGCAGATGCCCACCATCGAGGCGTCGCAGTAGTAGCCGAACGCCTTGAGATGCCGTGCGCGCTCATCCGCGTCGTCGGGGATCACCGCCCGTTCACGCTTGACCAGCCCTTCGCGGGTGGCATCGAGCATCGCCTGATAGTCCTGCATCGCGTTCACGATGGACAGGGGATCGTCCGGGCGGCGGAACGACAGCCCCTCCATCGGAGCGAGCGTGTCCAGCCCCTCGGCCGCCTCCATGCGGCCCAGCCGCTCCAGCGGAAACGGCCCAAGGTGCATGGGACGTTTCGCGTAGGACCTCAGTTTTCCCATGTTCCCTCCCCGGGGGCGCGCTCAAAGCTGCTTGAGTGCCTCTTCGCCTTCGACCAGCCGCGCCAGCAGCGCGGTCAGGTGTCCGGCGTCGTCCGGCCCAAGCTTGGCCTCCATCGCCGCGTTGTTGGCCAGCGCCAGCGGCGTTCCCTCTTTCAGCCGACGGGCGCCGAGCGTTGTCAGCGCCACCTCGGTCGTGCGCCTGTCGCCGGTGCCGGACCGCCGCGCGATCAGCCCCGCATCCTCCATCTGCCGCAGCGCACGGCTGGTGGCAGTGCGGTCGATGCCGACGAAGCCCGCGATATCGGACGGCTGCGTCAGGTCCTCGTTGCCAACCGCCAGCAGCACGCACCAGGTGATCCGCGTCAGCCCCAGCGCGCGCAAGCCCTCGTCGAGCCTGCGTTCCTGGATCCGGGCGGCCAGGGACAGGTGATACCCGAGCGAGTCGTGAAGGCGGTAGCGTGGTCCGGTCAACATGGTTTGCACTGTCAATTACTGCTAGGGGCAAGTCAACGCGGGGCGAAAGGATGACGTCATGGCACGAGGCATCGGGGGCATCCTCTTTGACAAGGACGGCACGCTGTTCGACTTCCGCGCGACGTGGGAGCCTTGGGCAAAGGCGCTTCTGGACGAGGTGTCGGGGGGAGATACGGCGCGGGCCGAGGCGCTGGGGGATGCTGTCGGCTTTGACCTGGCGGCGGGGCGGTTCAGGCCCGGCAGCATCGCCATCGCAGGCACGCCCGAGGATGTGGCGTCGCGGCTGGTGCCGCATCTGCCGGGGGCGACGCTGGCGGGGCTGGTCACCCGGATCAATGCGCTCGCCGCCGTGGCCCCGCAGGCGGAAGCGGTGCCGCTGGTGCCGTTCCTGACCGGGTTGCGGGCGCGCGGGCTGGCGCTGGGCGTGGCGACGAACGACGCCGAAGGGCCTGCGCGGGCACATCTGGCGGGCGCGGGCGTGGAGGACGCGTTCGACTTCATCGCAGGGTATGACAGCGGGCACGGCGCGAAACCGGGGCCGGGGATGGCGCTGGCCTTTGCAGGGGCGGTGGGCGTGGACCCGGGGCGGATTGCGATGATCGGGGATTCGACGCATGACCTGCACTGCGCGCGTGCGGCGGGGATGGTGGCGGTGGCGGTGCTGACCGGGCCAGCAGAACGCGCGGCGCTGGAGCCGTTGGCGGACGCGGTGCTGGACAGCATCGCGGGGCTGGAGGCGTGGCTGGACGCGTAGGGCGGGATTTATCCCGCCACGGTCGAGCATGGGCGGCGGGACAGGTCCCGCCCTACGCCTCCAACGCGGCGCGGATGGCGTCGCGCAGGTCGCTGGCCTTGTCGTGGTTGTAGGGCGTGTGGTCAGGGTCAAAGACCTCCAGCGCCGCCTCGACATGCGCCAGCGCGGCTTCCAGACGCGGGCGCGGGTCGGTCGTGCTGTCGTGTTCGGCGATGGCTTTCTCGGCGATCGCCATGTTCTCCCGCGTCATGGCCCAGTCCACCGGATGATCGGCGCGGGTGCGGACGGTCAGCGCGTCGCGATACGCCTCCACCGCCTCTTCCAGCAGCGCCGCGCCCTCCGGCCCGCCGGTGCGGGTGCCCTGGTTCTGGAGCGCGATGGCGAGGTTGTTCTGGGTCATGGCCCAGCGCACCGGATGGTCTGCGCGGGTGCGGACGGTCAGCGCGTCGCGATAGGCCGCGACCGCCTCTGCCAGCAGCGCCGCGCCCTCCGCCCCGCCGGTGCGGGTGCCTTGGTTCTGGAGCGCGATGCCGAGGTTGTTCTGGGTCATGGCCCATTGCACCGGATGGTCCGCGCGGGTGCGGACGGTGAGCGCTTCGCGATAGGCCGCGACCGCCTCTGCCAGCAGCGCCGCACCCTCCGCCCCGCCGGTGCGGGTGCCCTGGTTTTGGAGTGCGAGGGCGAGGTTGTTCTGGGTCGTGGCCCAGTCCACCGGATGGTCTGCGCGGGTGTGGACGGTCAGCGCGTCGCGATAGGCCGCGACCGCCTCTGCCAGCAGCGCCGCGCCCTCCGCCCCGCCGGTGCGGGTGCCTTGGTCTGAGAGCGCGTTGGCGAGGTTGTTCTGGAGCTTTCCCCAAAGTTTTCCGTCCAGACGGCATAGTTCGTCCGTCGCTGCGCTTCGTGCAATCTCGGCTGCTCGAGCCAATCCCGGTCCTCCATAGCGTATCCCATGCCGGTATAGCGGGTCATTGTATGCCAACCGCCGCCGCGCCGGTTCCAGCGGGTCCACGGCGGCGAAGCTGTCGGCGGCGGCGGCGTAGAGCAGATAGGCCTGTTCCACCCGCCCGCGCAGCAGGGCGTTCTCGGCGCGCAGTTCCGCTGTCTTCGCGGCCTCTTCCAGTTCCACCTCCTGCACGCGGGACAGGATTTCCTCGACCTCTTCCAGATCGACCCGCGCGATGGCGTCTTGGGCTGCGGCCTTGAGGTTCGACAGCCGCTTCAGCCCGTCGTCGATGGCATCGACCTCGCGCTTGAGCGCGCGGTATTCGGTCGCCTTGTCGGTCAGAAGCTGCCGAAGATCGGCGTCGGAGCGGTCATGGGCATCCGCGATCCCGAAGCGGGCGGCGAGGAGTTCGAGCACGTCGCGGCTGGCCCCGCCGACATTCTCGATGGCCTCTCTCAGTTCGGCGATATCGGCGCGGAGATCAGCAAAGCCGTCTTGCAGGCTGCGCTCCAGCTCGACGACGGATTCCTGCACGAAGACCTTGTGAAAATCCTCCTCCAGCCGAAGCTCTTCGTAGGCGGCAGAGAGGACGCCCCTGATGATCCCCGGCACGCCGTCGTCCTGAGGGACGGTGACCTTTGCGAAGACGATGTCGTAAAGCGCATCGGGAAAGTTGCCGCGGATTTCGGCATCCTTCAGGTGGCGGGGTTCGATGGCCACCCGTCCGCGGTTTTCCTTGAGGAGTTGAAGCGCGGCCCGGATCCCGCGTTCGGAGACGCCCTGCCGTTCGATTTCCTTGATGGCCCGGTCCACCGCAGCCCGCTTGCGTTTCGCTGGGCAGCGGTTCAGACGGTCCATCCCCCATGCCACGAGAACGGCGAGCGATGTGAGCGGCGCAGCGGCCGTCATGCCCAGAAGACCAAGCCCCGCGACGCAGAAGCCGACGCCGTGCTCGGCCAGTTGCTGACGATCACTCATGAGTGCACCCACCTCTGCATCAGGTGCAGGATACGGGATCGGCAGTCTCGATCAATCCAAAGCGGTGGGTCGGCGGGATAAATCCCGCGCCGCGTCACTCCGCCGGGTGGTGCCGCGTCTTGCCAAGCTGCCGGTCGATGCGCGCCTCGTTGCGCCGCAGCAGCAGGTATCCCGCGCCGATGACGGCGAAGGCGATGACCGGGACGAGGAATTCATACAGCGTCATGGCGAGGGCACCTTTCGCGACCTGCGCAAGATATGATGCGCGGCGACGTGAAATGCCAGTCCTGCCGCGCCCCACCACAGGGTCAGCCAGCCGAGCGAGAAGGGGTTCTCGGTCAACGGGCGCAGCACGGCAAAGCCGATCAGCCCCAGGCCGAGCGCGTTGGAAAAGCCCGACAGCAGCTTGACCCGTTTTCGTTGTGGACGGCGATCAGGTCGCGCTCCACGCCGTCACAGGCCCAGCTTGGCCGCCACCAGATCGTTGACCGCCTTGGGGTTGGCCTTGCCGCCCGTGGCCTTCATCACCTGGCCGACGAACCAGCCCGCAAGCTTGGGGTTGGCCTTGGCCTTCTCGACCTGGCCGGGGTTGGCGGCGATGACCTCGTCGACGGCGGCCTCGATGGCGCCGGTGTCGGTGACCTGCTTCATGCCGCGGTCTTCGACGATCTGCGCGGGGTCGCCGCCTTCCGTCCAGACGATCTCGAACAGGTCCTTGGCGATCTTGCCGCTGATCTCGTCACGGCCCAGAAGGTCCAGGATCGCGCCGAGTTGCGCGGCCGAGACGGGGCTTTCGCTGATGCCGAGGTCGTCCTTCTTGAGCCGCCCGAACAGCTCGTTGATGACCCAGTTCGCGGCGGTCTTGCCGTCGCGGCCGCGCGCGACGTTCTCGAAGAACATCGCGCTTTCGACGTCCGCCGTCAGGACCGACGCGTCGTATTCGGTCATGCCGTAATCCAGCACGAAACGCGCGCGCTTCTCGTCGGGCAGTTCGGGCAGGGACGCGGCGATGTCGTCGACCCAGGCCTGTTCGATTTCCAGCGGCAGAAGATCGGGGCAGGGGAAGTAGCGGTAATCATGCGCCTCTTCCTTGGACCGCATCGACCGCGTCTCGCCCTTGTCGGGATCGTAGAGGCGGGTTTCCTGCACCACCTCCTTGCCGTCCTCGATCAGGGCGATCTGGCGGCGGGCTTCGTACTCGATCGCGGCCTGGATGAAGCGCATCGAGTTCATGTTCTTGATCTCGCAGCGGGTGCCGAGATGGCTGAAATCCTGCGTCTCCTGATACCGCTCGTAATCGCCCGGACGGCAGACCGACACGTTCACGTCCGCGCGCAGGTTGCCGTTCTGCATGTTGCCGTCACAGGTGCCGAGATAGCGCATGATCTGGCGCAGCTTGACGACATAGGCCGCCGCCTCTTCGGGGCCGCGGATGTCGGGGCGGCTGACGATTTCCATCAGCGCGACACCGGTGCGGTTCAGGTCCACGAAGGACATGTTGGGGTCCATGTCGTGGATCGACTTGCCCGCGTCCTGTTCGATGTGGATGCGTTCGATCCGCACCAGGCGGGCGATGCCGGGAGCCATGTCCACCAGCACCTCGCCCTCGCCGACGATGGGGTGATACAGCTGGCTGATCTGGTAGCCTTGGGGCAGATCCGGGTAGAAGTAATTCTTGCGGTCGAAGGCCGAGCGCAGGTTGATCGACGCCTTGAGGCCGAGCCCGGTGCGCACCGCCTGTTCGACGCAGAATTCGTTGATGACCGGCAGCATCCCCGGCATCGCGGCGTCCACGAAGGCAACGTTGGAATTCGGCTCGGCGCCGAACTGCGTCGAGGCACCCGAGAACAGCTTGGCCTTGGATGCGACCTGCGCATGGACTTCAAGGCCGATGACAAGCTCCCAGTCGTGCTTGGCGCCCTGGATGACTTTCGGTTTCGGCGGCTCATAGGTGAGGTCGAGCATGGGTGCGGCCTTTCGCTGATCGACAGCGTTCTAGGTCAGCGCGGTGCCGGGGGCAAGGCTGGCCAGGACCCCGTTGAGGGGGGCGGCGCAGGTCCTTGGGGTGCCTGCGCGCTGCGTTTCAAGCGGCCGTTCCGGCAGACTCCCGCCGATGCGCAGCCAGCAGAGTCGCCCGGGGGCGCGTTTCGGGCTAAAGCCGACGTGCCGGGCGCAGAGGTCCGGTGCTTTCGCGATGACCCTTGATGAAACCCCTCCTGATCGTTCTGTCCCTTGTGTGCGGCTTGTCCGCCTGTGCGTCTCCTGGTCCAAAGACGACCGAACCGGCCAAGCCGCCGGTGATGCGCTGGGATTTTCGCCCCGATGCGGCGATCTGGACGACGGCGACGCTGGGCGCGCTTTCAACCCACGGCGAGGCGCTGCCGGGCATGATCCCCGCAGACATCACGGAATGGTGCCCCGATTATGCGAACCGCAGCGCAAGCGACCGCGCCGCGTTCTGGGCGGGCCTGATGTCGGCGCTGGCCAAGCATGAAAGCACCTGGCGGCCCGAGGCCGTTGGCGGTGGCGGGCGCTGGTTCGGGTTGGTGCAGATCGATCCGCGGACGGCACGCGCCTATGGCTGCGCTGCGCAGTCGGGCGAGGCGTTGAAGGACCCGCAGGCGAACCTGTCCTGCGGTGTGCGGATCGCGGCGGCCCAAGTCTCGCGACGCGGCACCGTGTCGACCGGGATGCGCGACTGGGGCCCGTTCCATTCCGCCGAAAAGCGCGCCGAGATGTCCGCCTGGACCCGCGCGCAGGACTATTGCTCGGTCAAGAGCTGACCGCACTGGCCTCGCGGTCCCTCGCGCCTTATCTGCGGGGACGATGAACGATCCTTCCGCCTCGCCCCTGTTGCCGCCCCGCTTTGCCGACTGGTTCGCGCAGCGCGGCTGGGCGGCGCATCCCCATCAGATCGAGATGCTGGAGCGTGCGGACGACCCGTCACTGTTGCTGATCGCGCCGACGGGCGGCGGCAAGACGCTGGCGGGGTTCCTTCCTACGTTGGTGGACCTGTCGCAAGGCGACCACGACGGGCTGCACACGCTCTATGTCTCACCGCTCAAGGCGCTGGCCGCCGACATCCGCCGCAACCTTGGCACGCCGATTGCCGAGATGGGGCTGAACATCCGCGTCGAGGACCGCACCGGCGACACCAGCGCCACGCAAAAGCGCCGCCAGCGGGTCGATTCGCCGCATATCCTGCTGACCACGCCCGAAAGCCTTGCGCTGCTGACCTCCTACGAGGACGCGCATCGCATCTTCGGGGGCGTGAAACGGATCATCGTCGATGAAATCCACGCGCTGGCGGAATCGAAGCGCGGCGACCAGTTGATGTTGGCGCTGTCGCGGGTGCAGGCGATGGCACCGGGTCTGCGGCGCGTCGGGCTGTCGGCCACAGTCGAGGACCCCGCCGCCATCGCGTCCTTCCTTGCGCGCCATCCCGATCCCTGTCCGATCCTGCACGCCGATCCGGGGCCGGAACCGGACATCGCCATGCTGGACACCGACGATCCGCCGCCCTGGGCCGGGGGCGGCGGGCGCTATGCGATCCCGGCGGTGCTGGAACAGGTCAAACGCCACAAGACGACGCTGATCTTCCACAACACCCGCGCGCAGGCCGAGATCTTCTTTCACGAGTTGTGGCTGCAGAACGAGGACGCGCTGCCCATCGGCATTCACCACGGATCGCTTGCCCGCGAACAGCGTGCGAAGGTCGAGGCGGCGATGGTCGCAGGAGAGTTGCGCGCCATCGTCTGCACCGGGTCGCTGGACCTTGGCATCGACTGGGGCGACGTGGACCTTGTGATCCAGGTCGGTGCGCCCAAGAACGTCAAGCGGCTGGTGCAGCGGATCGGGCGGGCAAATCACCGTTACAACGCGCCGTCCAAGGCGCTTCTGGTGCCCGCCAACCGTTTCGAGATTGTCGAATGCGTGGCTGCGCTGGGCGCGGTGCGCGACCACCAGCTTGACGGCGACCCGCGCGGGCCGGGGCCGCGCGACGTTCTGTGCCAGCACATCCTGATCCGCGCGGCGGCGGGGCCGTTCAAGGCAGAGGAACTGTTCCAAGAGGTCAAGACGGTCGGCGCCTATGCCCGGCTGAGCCGCGCCGCCTTTGACAACTGCCTCGATTTCGTCGCCACCGGTGGCTACGCGTTGCGCGCCTATGATCGCTGGCAGCGGCTGAAACAGCGGGATGATGGGCTTTGGGAGTTGCGCGATCCCCGCGCCACCCGCCAGATCCGCATGAACCTTGGCACCATCCAGGACACCGATCTTCTGAAGGTGCGGATGCGCGGGCGGGGCGGCGCGCCGCTCGGCGAGATCGAGGAAGGCTTTGCCGCCACGCTGACCCCCGGCGACACGTTCCTCATCGGGGGCCGCGTCGTGCGCTACGAGGGCCTGCGCGAGATGACCGTCGAGGTCAGCAACCGCCCCGACAAGACGCCCAAGATCGCGACCTTCATGGGCACGAAATTCGCCACCTCGACGCAGCTGTCCGACCGCATCCTGCACATGTTCCGGCAAGAGGCGTGGCCCGAATTGCCCGGCCACACCGCCGAGTGGCTCGCGCTGCAGCGGCGGGTGTCGAAACTGCCCGAACGCGACCGCATCCTTGTGGAAAGCTTCCCTGACATGGGCCGCGAATACACCTGTGTCTACGGCTTTGCCGGGCGCAACGCGATGCAGACGCTGGGGCTCTTGCTGACGCAGCGGATGGAGGCGGCGGGGCTGAACCCGATGGGGTTCGTCGCCACCGATTACGCGGTGCTGATCTGGGGGCTGGACCGCGTGACCGATCCCGCGCCGCTGTTCGATGCGGTCGGCCTGCGCGCGGCGTTCGAGACATGGCTGGGCGGCAACGCGGTGATGAAGCGCACCTTCAAGGCCAGCGCCGTGATCGCGGGGCTGATCGACCGGCAGACCGGCGGGCAGAAGAAATCCGGCAAGCAGGCGACATTCTCGTCCGACATCCTCTATGACACGCTGCGCCGCTATGACCCCGATCATCTGATGCTCGACATCACCCGCGAGGAGGCGCTGAAGGGGCTGGTGGATTTCGGCCGCATCGAGGAGATGCTGGCGCGCACGCAAGGCCGGGTCGATCACCTGACCCTGTCGCGGGTCACGCCGCTGGCCGCGCCGCTGTTCCTTGAGCCGGGCCGTGTGCCGGTGGACGGCGCGGCGACCGAGCGGCTGCTGGCGGAAGAGGCGGAGCGGCTGATGACGACGGCGGGGCTGGATACGGTCGAGCCAAAGCCGGGGCGGGCGTGGCGCGTGCCCTACTAGGGGCTTGCCCTGACGGTTCGGACAAGGCTAGGAACGAAGCATGAACGGGTGCGAGATCACGTTGGCGGGCGTCCCGCTGGTGGCGCGCGGGACCGGCGCGCTGTGGTGGCCGGGCCGCGCGCTGCTGGTCGTGTCGGACCTGCACCTGTGCAAATCCGAGCGGGTGGCGCGGCGGTCGGGCCAGATGCTGCCGCCCTACGAGACGCGCGATACGCTGGCGCGGCTCGACGCCGAGATCGAGGCGCTGGCCCCGAAAATCGTCGTCTGCCTTGGCGACAGTTTTGACGACCGCGCCGCGTCCGAGGCGTTGCCCGAAGCGGAACGCCTGTGGCTGATGCGGCTGATGGCGGGGCGGCGCTGGGTCTGGATCGAGGGCAACCACGACCCCGGCCCGCTGGCGCTGGGCGGCACGCATCTGGCCGAACTGCCCGAGGCGCCGCTGACCCTGCGCCACATCGCGCGGCCCAGCGCGTCAGGCGAGGTGTCGGGGCATTATCACCCAAAGGCGGTGCTGGCGGCGCGCGGGCGGCAGGTGTCGCGTCCCTGTTTCCTGCACGATGCCGACCGGATCGTGATGCCCGCGTTCGGCACCTATACGGGCGGCCTGCGCTGGGATGCGCCTGAGTTGCGCCGCCTCATGCGGCCCGAGGCGCATGCCGTGCTGACCGGTCCTACGCCGCACCGCGTGCCGATGCCGGGCGCTCAGGGGGCGGGGGGGAAGCCTGCTGCCTCGACCGAGTCTCGATAGGTCCGGCTGACCGGCAGGACCGTGCCGTCGGTCAGCCTCACGGTGGCCTTTTGCGGGCCCATGTCCGCGTGCCTGACGGCCGCGCGTGCCACCCAATGCGAGCGGTGGATGCGCAGGCCGTCCAGCCCCTCGAGTTCCTCCAGCGCGTCCGAGAACCGCAAGAGCACCGTCTCGGGCCCGTGGTTCGTGCGCACCGTGACGTAGTGGCTGCGCGCGCTCAGGGCCAGGATGTGCGCATCACCGCAGGCCAGACGGGCAAGCAGGCGCGGCGCGGCGACAGGCGGTGGCGGAACGGGCGCCGGGACCGATGCCTCCTCGGACAGGATCATCACTGTGGCGGGTATGGCGCCTGTGCGGTGCAGGAACAGGCGCAGGGCCCCCAGCGCGGCGGACACCAGGGCCACCGACATCACGATGCGGGGCACCTCGGGGCGGACCCCGAAGATCGACGCATCCAGCGCGATGACGATGGGGGTCATCAGAAGGAACATGCCGCCGGTCACGAACGCGACGCGCCGCGCCTCGGAGCGGCCTGGCACGATCTGCGCTGCAAGGACGCGCAGCATCGTCACGAACAGGATGGACAAGCCGATGACCAATCCCCAGAACAGCGCGGACTGAATCAGGATGGATTTGTCGTAGGTTCCGAAGGGTCCGGCGATCACGAGGATCGGGGTCAGTCCCGCCCAGATCAGCAGGACCTCCTTCCGCAGGAGCGACGCCTTTACAATGGCCAACCAATTAAACATTGAGTCTTATCAACTTACCCGCGAGCATTTTGGTGCCTAGAGCATTCATGCATAATCGACAATAGGTTGTATGACATCTCTGGGAGGAGTCACGATGCAGATTGTCTTCGATGGCTGGGAAAGCAAGTTGCGAACCAGCTTTGCGCGTCAAAGCATGATGGACACGCTTGGCGCGCAGATGGTCGATCTGGCACCGGGGCGGGTCACGCTTGCGGCGCCGATCCGCGAGAACGTGCGCCAGCAGCACGGCTATGCCCATGCCGCGATGGCCTTTGCGCTGGGCGACAGCGCGGCGGGCTATTCTGCGTTGTCGCTGATGGCCGAGGCGGACGAGGTGCTGACCGCCGAAATGAAGATCAACCTTCTGGCTCCCGCCGATGGCGACCGGATGGAAGCGGTGGGCGAAGTGGTCAAGATGGGGCGGCGGCTGGTCGTGGTGACGGCCACGGTGCGGGTCGCCAAGGGCGAGGTGTGGCGCGATATCGCCATCCTGCAGGGCACGATGGTGCCGATGTCGGGCTGACAGGAGCCAACCGCATCAGCAGTTGGGCACGTTCACCGCCAACCCGCCCAATGCGGTTTCCTTGTATTTCTCGCTCATGTCCGCGCCGGTCTGGCGCATCGTCTCGATGCAGGCATCCAGCGGCACAAGATGCTGGCCATCGCCGCGCAGGGCAAGCGAGGCGGCGCTGATGGCCTTGATCGCCCCAAGCGCGTTGCGCTCGATGCACGGCACCTGCACCAGCCCGCGCACCGGGTCGCAGGTCATGCCCAGATGATGCTCGAGCGCGATCTCGGCGGCGTTCTCGACCTGCTCGGGCGTGCCGCCCATGACAGCGGCCAATCCGGCGGCGGCCATGGCGGCGGCGCTGCCGACTTCGGCCTGGCAGCCGCATTCCGCTCCCGAGATCGAGGCGTTGTGCTTGACCAGCCCGCCGATCGCGGCAGCGGTCAGCAGGAAATCGGGCAGCCGGTCATGCGAGGCGCCCGGCACATGATCCAGCCAGTAACGGATCACCGCAGGCACGGTTCCGGCCGCGCCATTCGTGGGCGCGGTGACGACCTGCCCCCCGGCGGCGTTCTCCTCGTTCACCGCCATCGCATAGGTCGCGATCCAGTCGTTGATCTGGTGTGGCGCCGCAAGGTTCAGACCACGCTCTGATTGCAGGCGCTCGTGGATCGCGGCGGCGCGGCGGCGCACGTTCAGCCCGCCGGGCAATTGGCCCTCGGTCGACAGGCCCCGGTCCATGCAGTCGCGCATCACCTGCCACAGCTTGCGCACGCCGCCGTCGAGGTCCGAGGCAGAGCGACGGGACAGCTCGTTCGCGCGCTTGAGCTGGGCGATGGACTTGCCTTCGGAGGCGCACATCGCAAGCATCTCGGCGGCGGACTTGAACGGATAGGGGACGGGCGCGCCGCCGTCGGTGTCCTTGCCCTGCGCAAGCTCGTCTTCGGTGAGGACGAACCCGCCGCCGACCGAGAAATAGGTTTCCTGCAGGATCACGTCGCCCTGCGCGTCCGTCGCCATCAGGATCATCGCGTTGGCGTGGCCGGGAATGGGGCGGTCATAGTCAAAGACCAGATCGCCGCGCGGATCGAACACCAGCGGCGACAACCCGTCGGGCCTGACGGTGTTCTGCACCGAGATGCGCGCCAGTTCGGCGTCGGCGGCCTCGGCGTCGTACTCCTCGGGCGTGAACCCTGCCAGCCCAAGGATCACCGCGCGGTCGGTGGCGTGGCCCTTGCCGGTGAAGGCCAGCGAGCCGTGCAGCGACGCGCGCAGCCCGTGCGCGGTGAAGGGCGAGGCGCGCAAGCGGTCGAGGAATCGCGCGGCCGCCACCATCGGCCCCATGGTGTGGGACGAGGACGGGCCGATGCCGACCTTGAACATCTCGAACACGCTGAGGAACATCGCGACTCTCCGTTGGGGGCCTGTGTGGACGTGCGGCGCTTGCCAGAGGGTAGGGCGCCGGGCAACGCGTTGACACCCTCTGTCGCATGGTGCGCCCGCGCGGCGGGTTCCGAATGCGACCATCCGCGCACGGCAGGGGACATCGGGGCAGGGCAATTCGCCCCTCGCACCCCGCCGCCCCTTTGCCTATAAGCGGGCGAGACCTGAGGGGAGCCTGCGCCATGTCCGGAGATCTGTCGCCCATCGACACCGCAAAGTTCGTCGCGGCGAAGCGCGCGGTGGAGTATGTCGAGGACGGCATGCGGGTCGGCCTTGGCACCGGGTCCACGGCGGCGTGGATGGTGCGCTGCCTGGCCGAGCGGATGCGCGAGGAAGGCCTGCGGATTCGCGGCGTGCCGACCTCGACCCGCACGGCAGAGCTGGCGCGCAAGCTGGGCATCCAGGTGATCTCTCTCGACGAGGCCAAGTGGCTTGATTTGACCATCGACGGCGCGGACGAATTCGATCCCAACCTCAACCTCATCAAGGGTGGCGGTGGCGCGCTGTTGCAGGAAAAGATCGTGGCCACGGCCTCGGACCAGATGATCGTCATCACCGACGCGTCCAAGCGTGTCGAGGCGCTGGGCAACTTTCCCCTGCCGGTCGAGGTGATCCCCTTTGGCTGGCAGACCACCAAGGCGCTGGTCGAGGAAACGCTGGCAGGGCTTGATGTGCTGGGCGACAAGGCCGCGCTGCGTCTGAACGGCGATGCGCCCTATGTGACGGACGAGGGCAACCACATCCTCGATCTGCACCTGCACCGCATCGGCAACCCGCGCCAGACCGCGCTGGTGCTGAACCAGATCCCCGGCGTCGTCGAGAACGGGCTGTTCATCGACATCTGCGACGTGGTGGTGATCGGCTATGGCGACGGGCGCGTCGAGGTGACCGACATCAACGAAGGCACCCGCGAGCAAAGCCAGATCGAACTGGCCGAGAGCACGAACCTGTTCTCGGACCTCGGCGACTGAGAGCAGAAGGGCAGGGCATGGCGACTTTCGACTACGACCTCTTCGTGATCGGCGGCGGATCGGGCGGCGTGCGCGCGGCGCGCATTTCGGCCCAGCACGGCGCCAAGGTCGCGCTGGCCGAGGAATACCGCATGGGCGGCACCTGCGTCATTCGGGGCTGCGTTCCGAAAAAGCTGATGGTGTTCGCCTCGACCTACGCCGAACATGCCCGCGAGGCGCGCGACTACGGCTGGGATCTGAAAGAGGGCGCGTTCGACTGGCCGATGTTCATGGGCAAGCTGCGGGCGGAACTGAACCGGCTTGAAGGCATCTACCGCACCAACCTCGAAAAGCCGGGGGTCGAGATATTTGACGCCCGCGCGACGCTCGAGGATGCGCATACCGTCAAGCTGTCGTCGGGCAAGCTGTTCACGGCAAAGCACATCCTGATCGCCACCGGCGGCTATCCATTCCTTCCCGGGGAAACGCCCGGGATCGAGCATGCGATCTCGTCGAATGACGTCTTCCTTCTGGAAGAGCAGCCGAAATCCATCCTGATCGTCGGCGGCGGCTATATCGCTTGCGAATTTGCCTGCATCTTCAACGGCCTCGGCACCGAAACGCATCAGTTCTATCGCGGCGCGCAAATCCTGCGCGGCTTTGACGACGAGGCGCGGGGGCACATCGCGGAATTGATGCGCGAGCGCGGGATCGACCTGCACACCGGCTGCGACGTGGCCGAGATGAAAAAGCAGGACGACGGGCGCATCTGGGTCAAGGGCAGCGACGGGCGCACCGGGGTCTATGACCAGGTGCTTTATGCCACGGGGCGCAAGCCGAACAGCCACGGGCTTGGACTGGAAGAAATCGGCGTGAAGCTGGGCCGCTGGGGCCAGATCGAGGTGGATGCCTATTCGCAATCCTCCGTCCCCTCGATCTACGCTGTCGGAGACGTGACCGACCGTGTGAACCTTACCCCGGTGGCGATCCGCGAGGGTCATGCCTTTGCCGACACCGTCTTTGGCGGCGCCCCGACCAAGGCCGATCACGACTGCATTCCCTCTGCCGTCTTCACCCAGCCCGAATACGGCTCGGTCGGTCTGACCGAGGAACAGGCGCGCGAGCGCGAAGAGATCGAGGTCTACTGCGCGGCGTTCCGGCCCATGCAGAAAGCCTTTATCGGCCGTGAGGAACGGGTGCTGTTCAAGCTGGTCGTATCGGCCGCCAGCCGCAAGGTTCTGGGGTGCCATATCATCGCACCCGGCGCGGGCGAGATGATCCAGCTGGCGGGCGTCATCGTCAAGATGGGCGGCACCAAGGAAGATTTCGACCGCACCGTCGCGGTGCATCCGACCATGGCCGAAGAGATCGTGTTGATGAAGCAGCCCGTCAGGACCGCTTGATTTCCAAGGTTTCGTGCACAGGTGTGAGCGGACAGAAGGAACTAAGTTGATGGGGAAAATGAGAGGCATCTGGATGACGTCGAATAACGGCGGACCCTGGGGAGGCGGTGGAAACCGCGGCGGGGACGATGACGACCGTAACAACGGCGGTGGGCGCAAGCCCGGGCCACAGGGCTCTGGAAACATCCCGGAAATCGATCAGATCGTCCGGAAGGGGCAGGAACAGCTGCGCGTTCTCATGGGCGGTCGCGGCGGTGGCAACAACGGCCCGCGCGGTGGCGGCGGCGGTGGCGGCGGGTTCAAGTTCACCCGCAACACGGTGCTTCTGGGCGCGCTTGGCGCCTTTGCGCTATGGCTTTTCGCCTCGCTCTATTCGGTTCGGCCCGAAGAACAGTCGGTCGAATTGTTCCTCGGCCAGTTCTCCGAGATCGGCGAGCCCGGCCTGAACTTCGCGCCCTGGCCTGTTGCGACCTACACGGTCGTGCCGGTCACCCGCGAACAGACCGAGACGATCGGCGCCGCCGGTGCGCGCGGCAACGACAGCGGCCTGATGCTGACCACGGACGAGAATGTCGTCGACCTCGATTTCCAGGTTGTCTGGAACATCTCGGACCCGGCGCTGTTCCTGTTCAACCTGCGCGACCCTGATGCGACCGTGCGCGCGGTGTCTGAATCGGCCATGCGCGAGATCATCGCGGCGTCGGAACTGGCGCCGATCCTCAACCGTGACCGTGGCGCGATCGCCAACCGGGCCGAGGAGCTGATCCAGCAGACCCTGAACGAATACCAGTCGGGCATCCGGATCATCCGGGTCAACCTCGACAAGGCCGATCCGCCCGAAGAGGTGATCGACGCCTTCCGCGAGGTTCAGGCGGCGGAACAGGAACGCGACCGGCTGGAACGCCAGGCCGATGCCTATGCCAACCGGGTCCTTGCGGGCGCGCGCGGTGAAGCGGCACAGACGCTGGAGCAAGCCGAAGGCTACCGCGCCCGCGTCGTGAACGAGGCACAGGGTGAGGCAAGCCGTTTCGTGTCCATCCTGGGCGAGTACGAAGACGCGCCGGAAGTCACCCGCCGCCGTCTTTATATCGAGACGATGGAACAGGTGCTGGGCGACGTCGACAAGATTATCCTGGACGAAAGCGTGTCGTCAGGCGGTGCAGGCGGGCAGGGCGTCGTTCCCTATCTTCCGCTGAACGAGTTGCGCCGAACGACGGGCGCCCAGCAGTCGGAAGGGAACTGAGCCATGAACATGAAAACTCTGCTTTTGCCGCTCGTCGTGGCGCTTGCCTTCATCGGCCTGTCCTCGATCTTTGTCGTCGATGAGCGTGAGCGGGCGCTTGTCCTGCAATTCGGCCAGATCAAGGCCGTGAAGGAAGACCCGGGTGTCGGCTTCAAGATCCCGTTCATCCAGGAAGTCGTGAAATACGACGACCGCATCCTGTCGATCGACACGCCCGTGATCGAGGTGACGCCTTCGGATGACCGTCGTCTGGTCGTCGATGCCTTCGCCCGCTACCGGATCGCGGACGTGGTGCAGTTTCGCCAGGCGGTCGGTGTCGGCGGTCTTGCCGTCGCCGAGGACCGGCTTGCGTCGATCCTGAACTCGCAGATCAGGGAGGTTCTGGGTGCGGACCAGGTGACGTCGAACACGATCCTGTCGTCCGAACGGGCCGCGCTGATGCTGCGCATCCGCGAGAACGCGCGGGTCTCGGCGCAGAATCTTGGCATCGACGTCGTCGATGTGCGTCTCAAGCAGACGAACCTGCCCGACCAGAACCTTGACGCTACCTTCGCCCGGATGCGGGCCGAACGTCAGCGTGAGGCGACGGACGAAATCGCGCGCGGTGAAGAAGCCGCGCTCAGGATCCGGGCCCAGGCCGACCGTTCGGTGGTCGAACTGACATCGGATGCCAGCCGCGAAGCCGAGATCATCCGAGGCGAGGCTGATGCGGCGCGAAGCAACATCTACGCCGAAGCCTATGGTCAGGATGAGGAATTCTTTGAATTCTATCGCTCGCTGACGGCCTATTCGAACGCAATCACCGGCTCGAACTCTAGCCTCGTGATTACGCCCAACAGCGCCTTCTTCAACTACCTCGCCGACCCCTACGGCGGGATTGCACCGCCCGACCGGGCGGCGCGTGGGGCAGGCTCTGCGGCTTCGGCCGACAGCGCGGCGGGCGATGCGGTCAACGTGCCTGCAGTCGACGGCGCATCGAACTGAGGCAGTCAGCGTGACGCTGATCGTCTTCGCAATCGGCGCTGTCTGCGTCATCGAGGGGCTGGTGCTTGCACTGGCCCCTTCGCGTATCGAAAACCTGCTGCGCGCCTTCGCCGACCTGCCCGTCGAAACCCGTCGCCTGATCGGCGCCGCGGCGCTTGCGACCGGGGTTTTCCTGATCGCTCTCGCGCGGTGGCTTGGTCTTTGATAGACTGCGCGCAGCGTTACAGACCCGTCACATGTAGTTGAGTGAGCGCGACAGCCTTTGAGTTGAGCTTCATGGCACCTATCTGAGATGTTGCCAGCGCGACACAGCAAAGCCGTCCTTTCGAGGCGGTATTGACAAGGAGTTCAGAGTGACACCTCAGGCAAAGACCATAGACACACCCATCGCGCATCCGCTCCGCGCGATCTGGGTTCTGATTATCGGGGCTGCGCTGGTCATGGCGCAAACCCTCTCGGCCGGGGCGCAAGAGCGTCCGGCCACCTTCGCGGACCTGGCCGACCAGGTCAGCCCCGCCGTCGTCAACATTACCACATCGACCAACGTCGCCGCCCCGGCCGGTGACATGCCGACGCTTCCCGAAGGCTCGCCCTTCGAGGAATTCTTCCGCGACTTCATGGAGCGTAACGGACCCGGCGTGCCGAACGACCGGCCGCGCCGCTCGTCCGCGCTTGGCTCGGGCTTCGTGATCTCGGAAGACGGCTTTATCGTCACCAACAACCACGTCATCGAGACTGCAGACGAGATCACCATCGAGTTCTTCTCGGGCCGGACGCTGGACGCAACCGTGGTCGGCACCGATCCCACGACCGACATCGCCCTTCTCAAGGTCGAGTCGGACGAGCCGCTGCCCTTCGTCGAGTTCGGCGACAGCGAGGCGATGCGCGTGGGCGACTGGGTCATGGCGATGGGCAACCCGCTTGGGCAGGGCTTTTCCGTCTCTGCCGGGATCGTCTCGGCTCGAGGCCGCGCCCTGTCGGGCAGCTATGACGACTTTCTGCAGACCGACGCCGCGATCAACCGGGGCAACTCGGGCGGTCCGTTGTTCAACCTCAACGGCGAGGTGATCGGCGTGAACACCGCGATCCTGTCGCCGAATGGCGGGTCCATCGGCATCGGCTTTGCGATGGCATCGAACGTCGTCACCAACGTGGTCGACCAGCTTCAGGAATTCGGCGAGACGCGCCGGGGCTGGCTGGGTGTCCGCATCCAGGACGTCACCGACGAGCTGGCCGAAGCGCTGGAGCTTGAGGAGGCGCGCGGTGCGCTTATCACCGACGTGCCCGAAGGCCCCGCCATGGACGCCGGCATGGAAGCGCGCGACGTGATCCTGTCGTTCAACGGCACCGAAGTCGAAGACACGCGCGAATTGGTGCGCATCGTCGGCAGTGCCAACGTCGGCGCGACCGTTCCGGTCGTCGTCTGGCGCGACGGCGAGGAAGTGACGCTGGACGTCACGCTTGGACGCCGCGAAGAGGCCGAGGGCATTCCCGCCGCACAGCCCGGCGCCGAACCAGAAGAGCCGACGGAACTTAGCATGATGGGTCTGACCATCTCGTCCCTGACACCCGAACTGCGCGAGCAGCTTGGCCTCGACGAGGGGGCAGAGGGCCTGGTCGTGGTGGACGTCGACGCCGACTCGGAAGCCTATGAGAAAGGCCTTCGTGCAGGTGATCTGATAACCGAAGCGGGCCAGCAGCAGGTCGTTACGGTGGCGAACTTCGAGGACCGCATCGAAGAGGCGCGGGAGGCCGGGCGCAAGTCGCTTCTGCTTCTCATCCGCCGGGCGGGCGAGCCGCGTTTCGTGGCCCTGTCGATCGAAGAGTAAGAGCGGATTTCACTGTCCGAAGCTGGGCGCCCTTCGGGGCGCCCTTTTTCGCTGCGCCGATCAGAAGCGTCCGTAGGCGGGCAGCATCCGCGGGCGGGCCTCCTCGGCCACCTCGACGATGGGTGGCGCGGTGCTGCCGCTGGTGAACTCGATGGCGTCCAGCTTGAACGCCGGTCCCGTCTCGGGCGTCACCGGAACCTCGGTGATCGGGCCCAGCCCCTCGGGCACCGGGCCGACCGCGACAAGCCCTAGCTTGCGCGCCGCCGCCGAGGACACGATCCCGCTGTCGAGCCCTTGCGGCTTTTGATAGGCGCGCACGGCGGCGCGGGTGCGGGCATCCATCTCGCCCGAGAACGGGCCACGGTAATATCCACGTGCATCGAGCGCCCGTTGCAGCGAGGCGACGAAATCGGGCGTCAGATCGCGGGTGCATGGGGTCTCGAACCACAACTCTCGCCGCTCTTTCACGATGCGCTGCTGGGTCTCGGTCTTGTAGACGGCGGGATAGATCACCGTGCCGTCGCTGCGCACCTCGGCGGGTTGAAGCAACACCTGTTCTGTGATCGTCTCGACGGTCGCGGGGGACACGTCGCGTCCATAGCAAGCGTCGGGGTTGCTGCCGGGCGGCGCTTCGGTCTTGAAGCGGGTGACTTCGGGTTCGGTGAAACTGGCGACGGCGGGAACGGTGCCGCCCATGCCTCCGGGACCGCAAGCGGCCAGCGCAAGGCAGGCTGCCCCCGCAAGGGGCGCAAGGCTCCGGGTCCGGATCATCTGCTCGACAGCCTCTTTCTCGGGCGTTTCAACGTCACACTACCGTGAAAGAACGGTTTGGGGAAGGGGGCCGAGGAACCGGGTTGGCTGCGCGCTGCGAAGACGGATTGCAGAGCCAACGTCCGGTCTCGAAGCGCGCAACCATGAAGTGCCTGCGGCGAGTCCTGACAGCCGCCGCATACTGGAGCCCTTCGGGAACATTCCACCAGCGGTGGCCGAGGGAAATTTCTATGTGGCTCTGGAAGGATCAGAGATGCCTGCGTAGCCAAGACCAACCAGCCTCCGGCAAACCCGACGCGATTCAGTTCCGTCGAAAATGGTAGGCCCGGAGGGACTCGAACCCCCAACCAAGGCGTTATGAGCGCCCTGCTCTAACCATTGAGCTACAGGCCCGGCCTGCGCTCTTGGTTAGCAGAGCGGGGGGAGGGGTCAAGCGTTCAGGACTCCCCGGCCTCGGCGCTCAGCATCGCGATCAACTCGCGTTCCTCCTCTGGCGTCATCTCTGGCGCGGCATCGGGCAGCGGGCCGTCGCCGTGCGCCATCGCCTCGGGCAGCCAGCTGTAGGGCCCATCCTCATGGGTCGCACCCATCTCTCCGGGCAACTCGCCCCCGGCGGGCAGCGCAAGGGTGGTCAGGGTCAGGGCAGCGGCGGCGGTCATCTTGGCGAATGTCGTGAACATTGTGTGCCTCCTGCCGTGACAACACGCAACACCGTGGATCGTTCCGTCTTGGCGATTGCCGTCCGGGCGGGGATGGCGTATCGCGCGGGCGCGACCAGCCACCCAGGAAGGGATACCTGCCCATGACCCGCAAGAATGGCCTGACCTACGCCGAGGCGGGCGTCGACATCGACGCCGGGAACGCGCTGGTCGAGCGGATCAAGCCTGCGGCGAAATCCACCGACCGGCCCGGCGTGATGGCGGGGCTTGGCGGCTTCGGTGCCCTGTTCGACCTCAAGGCGGCGGGTTACGACGATCCGGTCCTCGTGGCGGCGACCGACGGCGTGGGCACCAAGTTGCGCATCGCCATCGACACCGGGGTCTACGGCGGCATCGGCGTGGATCTTGTGGCGATGTGCGCCAACGATCTGGTCTGTCAGGGCGCAGAGCCGCTGTTCTTTCTCGACTACTTCGCCACCGGCAAGCTTGAGGTCGAGGCGGCGGCGACGATCATCGAAGGCATCGCGCGGGGCTGCGCAGGGTCCGGCGCGGCGCTGATCGGCGGCGAGACGGCGGAAATGCCCGGAATGTATGCGCAGGGCGATTTCGACCTGGCGGGCTTTGCCGTCGGCGCGGTGAACCGGGGCGCTGAACTGCCTGCGGGCGTGTCAGAGGGCGACGTGCTTCTGGGCCTTGCCTCAAGCGGGGTGCATTCCAACGGCTATTCGCTGGTGCGCCGCATCGTCGAGCAGTCGGGGCTGGGCTGGGACGCGCCCGCGCCCTTCGCGGACGGCACGCTGGGCGAGGCGCTGCTGACGCCGACGCGGCTTTACGTGAAACCCGCTCTGGCGGCGATCCGGGCGGGCGGCGTGCATGCGCTGGCGCATATCACAGGCGGCGGGCTGACCGAGAACCTGCCGCGCGTGCTGCCGGACGGGCTTGGCGCGCATATCGACCTTGGCGCCTGGACGCTGCCGCCGGTGTTCGGCTGGCTGGCCAAAGAGGGCGGCCTTGAACAGGGCGAGATGCTCAAGACCTTCAACGCCGGCATCGGCATGGTTCTGGCGGTGGACGCGGGCCAGGCGGACGAGATTGCGGGCCTGCTGGTCGAGGCGGGTGAGACGGTGCACCGGATCGGCCATGTCGCGGGCGGGCAGGGCGTTCACTACGACGGTGCCCTGACCGCATGAAGCGTGTCGCCATCCTGATCTCGGGCGGCGGATCGAACATGCTGCGCCTTGTAGAAAGCATGACAGGCGATCACCCGGCGCGCCCCGTGCTGGTGGCCTCGAACGATCCCGCCGCGCGCGGGCTGGACCGGGCGCGGGCGCTTGGCATCTCGGCCGAGGCGGTGGATCACCGCCCGTTCAAGGGCGACCGCGCCGCCTTCGAAGACAGCCTTCGCGCCGTGCTCGACGCCCATGCCCCGGACATCCTGTGCCTTGCGGGCTTCATGCGCATCCTGACGCCTGGGTTCATCGCTGCCTACGAGGGGAGGATGCTGAACATTCACCCCTCGCTTCTGCCAAAGTACAAGGGCCTGCACACCCACGTCCGCGCGCTTGAGGCGGGGGATGCGGAACATGGCTGCACGGTGCATCTGGTGACGCCGGAACTCGACGACGGGCCGATCCTGGGGCAGGCGCGGGTCCCGGTGATGGACGGCGACACGCCCGAAAGCCTTGCTGCCCGCGTGCTTGTGCAAGAGCACAGGCTCTATCCGATGGTCCTGCGCCGCTTTGCCGAGGGCGGCAGAGAGTTGCCTCTCTACACGTAACACTTTCACAACAGTATTTTTTGACCTATCAGGAGCGGCGCGGTGGGAAAAGTTGCAGCAGACAGGAATATTTCCGCTTCATGATTACAATCACCACCACCGAGGGCCTGGCCGCCTTCTGCGAGACCGCCCGCAATCACCCCTACGTCACCGTCGATACCGAATTTCTTCGGGAACGGACGTATTATTCCAAGCTGTGCCTCGTGCAACTTGCCGTGCCCGGCGACGACGAGGACAGCGCCGTTCTGGTCGATCCGCTGGTCGAGGGCCTGTCGCTGGCGCCGCTTTACGATCTGTTCCGCGACGAGAGCGTGACCAAGGTGTTCCACGCCGCCCGTCAGGACCTCGAGATTTTCTATATCGAGGGCGGGATCATCCCCGCGCCGCTGTTCGACACGCAAGTTGCCGCGATGGTCTGCGGGTTCGGCGAACAGGTCGGATACGAGACGCTGGTGCGCAAGATCGCCAAGGCGAGCGTCGACAAGTCGTCGCGCTTTACCGACTGGTCGCGCCGTCCGCTGTCGGATGCGCAAAAGACCTATGCGCTGGCAGACGTGACGCATCTGCGCGACGTCTACGAATATCTCGCGGCCGAGCTTGAGCGCAGCGGGCGCACGGCTTGGGTCGAGGAAGAGCTTTCGATCCTCACCGATCCCGAGACCTACATCGCCCGCCCCGAAGAAGCGTGGGAGCGGATCAAGACCCGCACCAACTCGGGCAAGTTCCTGGCCGTGGTCAAGGAACTCGCGCGGTTCCGCGAGACCTATGCGCAGGACAAGAACGTGCCGCGCAACCGGGTGTTCAAGGACGACGCGCTGGTCGAGATCGCGGGCGCCAAGCCCCGCAACGCGGCCGATCTGTCCAAGCTGCGGCTTCTGCTGCGCGAGGCGCGGCGCGGTGATATCGCGGACGGCATCATCGCCGCCGTCGAGGCTGGCCTCGCGACGCCCGCAGACAAGCAGCCCAAGGTAGACGATGGCCGCGACAAGATGCAGGTGAACCCGGCACTGGCCGATCTCTTGCGTGTCCTGCTCAAGGCGCGGGCCGAGGATTCGGGCGTGGCGCAAAAGCTGATCGCGACATCGGCCGATCTTGATGCGATCGCCGCAGGGCGCCGCGATGCGATGGCGCTGCGGGGCTGGCGGTCCGAGGTGTTCGGGCAGGACGCCTTGCGCCTGTGCGATGGCAAGCTGGCGCTGCGGGCCAGGGGCAGCCGCGTCGAGGTCGTCGAGCTTTAGGCGCCTCTAGCGGCGCGTGCCAAGCGCGTTTTGCGCCGCGACCACCTGGATCTGGCTGACGCCCTCAAGCGTCTGGTCCGACACGAATCGCGCCACGATCACCTCGCGCGAGGGCTGCGGCCCTTGCGCCGTGGTCGTCACCGGCGGATTGATCCGGAACTGATAGGACAGGATGCCGTCGATGGGCCGCTCGTCGGCAACCGGGATCAGCTCGCCGTCGAAATAGCCCTGACGGACCGGCAGCCCGGTCGCGCGCAGGATCGCGCCGCCCGGCACCTGTTCGACCGCGAAGGCCGTGACCTGGTTGACCAGCGGGCGCGGGTCCTGCGCCGCGATGTCGGCACGGCGAAGGTCCGGGTTGGTGACGGCCTCGCTGCCGCCGAACCAGTTGCGCGGATTGAGCCGCGAGCCGGAGGAACAGCCAGCGACGATCATGACAAGAAGGCTGGCAAGAAGGATGGTGGTGCGCATCACTGCCCCCAGTGGATCATTTCCGGTGGACTACCGGAAACCTGCGGGCTTGAAAAGCCCGCCCCGCCGGGGTGGACCTTGCGCGCCGGGGCGCCTACCTGAAACCCGTGCGAAAAGGAGCGAAGATGGCCAGCGAAGCCTTTGAAGAGATCGTCGAGACCTTCGAGTTCCTCGAAGACTGGGAAGACCGCTATCGCCACGTCATCGACATGGGCAAGGCGATGGACCCGCTTGAAGAGGGATTTCGCGTGCCGTCCACCAAGGTCGAGGGCTGCGCAAGCCAGGTTTGGCTGGTGCCCGAGGTCGATGGCGACGGGCCAAGCGCCGTGCTGCGGTTTCGCGGCGACAGCGACGCGATGATCGTGCGCGGGCTGATCGCCATCCTGATCGCGCTCTATTCCGGTCAGACGGCGCGCGCGGCGCAAGGTATCGACGCGCAGGCGGAACTTGGCCGACTGGGCTTGCAGGACCACCTGTCGGCGCAGCGCTCGAACGGGCTGCGGGCGATGATCGAACGCGTGCGGATGATCGCCGCCGAGGCCGCGTCGCACTAGCGCGCGGCCCAGCCTTCCAGAGCGGTGGCAAGATCGCCGTAGCCGGTGAACCGCCGCTCATATGCCAGCCCAAGCCGCGCGGCACAGTCGCGCGCCCTTGCGTCCAGCGCCGCGTCGTCGGTCTGCGCCTGATACACCAGTTTCTCGTAATGACCGAAGTAGCTGTCCCGCAAATCGGGGTGCCGGTCGAGGCCGAGCGGGCGCCATACGAAGGCGTCGAATTGCCGGGCCAGAAAATCGGTGAGATAGAAGGCGCGGAATTCATCTTCGGCGCGGGCAGCAAAGACGGCGTTGCCCTCGAAGAAGGAATAGCAGTGCGGGCCTTCGATCATCTCGGCGCCAGCGGCGTCGCACACCGCCTGCAACCGCCCGCCCGTGCCGCAATCGGCATAGACGACCTTGACCGCGTCGTAGCTGCCACCGTGGCGGGCAATCGCCTCTGACACGGCGTCGGGGATCGCATCGGGCGTGTTGTGCAGGATCGCGGGCAGGCAGGTCACGTCCATGTGGGTCCAGCCATTCAGACGGATCAGCGCGAGGATCTCGCGCGCCAGCGCGCCGCAGGCGATCAGCAGGACCTTGCCGCGCCCGGTCGGGGCAAGACCGTCGGTGGTCAGCGTTGCGTCATCCGGCAGGCCCGTCACCGGCGCATCGCAAGCCGTAACGCCAGCGCCAGCGCAAGGGCCCCGACTGCGGCCCCCGATGCGGCCCACGCGGGCAACGCGCCGGTTCCGGCGATCACCGTGCCGATGGCAATCGTTGCGCCTGCGGCCAAGACGGCGGCAAGGACGATGAACAGCAGATAGCGATTGGGTGTCATTCAGGCAGCCTCCTGCCCTTGAATATGGGCATCCCGCGCGCGCGGCTCAAGCCGGGGCGAGGGGCGGGCGGGGCCAAGGCCCCGCCCTGCGACCCGTCAGCCTGCGGCGAGCTGGTTGTGCTTGCGCGCGATGAACTGCTTGGCGGTTTCCACCGCAACGGCGGCGTCGCGGCAATAAGCGTCGGCCCCGATGGCGCGGCCGAATTCCTCGTTCAGGGGGGCACCGCCCACCAGCACGATGTAATCGTCGCGGATGCCCTGTTCCTTCATCGTGTCGATCACGACCTTCATGTAGGGCATCGTCGTGGTCAGCAGCGCCGACATGCCAAGGATGTCCGCATCTTCCGCCTTGAGCGCGTCGAGGTACTTCTCGACCGCGTTGTTGATCCCGAGATCGACCACCTCGAACCCGGCGCCTTCCATCATCATCGACACAAGGTTCTTGCCGATGTCGTGGATGTCACCCTTGACGGTGCCGATCACCATCTTGCCCATCTTGGGCGCGCCGGTTTCGACCAGCAGCGGCTTGAGGATGGCCATGCCGCCCTTCATCGCGTTGGCGGCCAGCAAGACCTCGGGGACGAACAGGATGCCGTCGCGGAAATCGTCGCCGACCACCTTCATGCCGGACACCAGCGCTTCGGTCAGGATGCGGTAGGGCGTCCAGCCGCGTTCCAGAAGGATGTTGACGCTTTCCTCGATCTCTTCCTTGAGGCCGTCGTAGAGGTCATCGTGCATCTGCGACACAAGCTCGCCGTCGTCGAGGTCGCTCAGGATCAGGTCGTCTTCGTCAGCCATGTCAGCTCTCCGAAATGGCGCATCGCTGCGCCTTGGTTTGTTCGTTCATGTGGGCATTTGCGGGTCGGCACGCGAGCATTTGCGACATAGCCGCGATCATCCCCGACTCCCGGCCAATTCTGCAGGGCAGGCGGGCCGTGACCCCGTGACAAATGTTCTTCTTTCGTTCACGTTTGGCGGCATGAGTGAATCCGAGTCGCATACCCTCGATCCCAAACGCCGCAAGGGGCGCGGTGTTTCCACCAACCGCACCAACCGGTTCGAGAAAACGTCGCGCGTGGCCGTGCATGACGGCTGGGACATCGACGACGATCTGCCGCCTTTCCGCACCGAAGTTTCCGACGAGGTGCCGCGCAGCGTCATCACCCGCAACACCTCGCCCGATATCGGCTTTGACCGCTCGATCAATCCCTACCGGGGGTGCGAACACGGCTGCGTCTACTGTTTCGCGCGGCCCAGCCACGCGTTCCTCGGGCTGTCGCCGGGCTTGGATTTCGAGACGCGGCTGATCGCCCGGCCCGAGGCCCCGCGGGTGCTGGCCGACGAGCTGCGGGCGAAGAAATACCGCCCCGCGACCATCGCCATCGGCACCAATACCGACCCCTACCAGCCGATCGAGGGCGACAGGCGCGTGATGCGTGGCATCCTCGAGGTGCTTCAGGCGCACCGCCATCCTGTCGCCATCGTGACCAAGGGCACGCTGATTGAGCGCGACATCGACATCCTGTCGGACATGGCCGCGCAGGGCCTTGCGCGGGTCGGCATTTCCGTCACCACGCTCGACCGCGACCTGGCGCGCAAGATGGAACCGCGTGTGCCGGGGCCGGAACGCCGCCTTGCGACGATCCGCAAGCTGGCCGATGCGGGCATTCCGGTGCGCGTCATGGCCTCGCCGATGATCCCCGGCCTGACCGACCACGAGCTGGAGGCGATCCTGCAGCGCGGCGCGGTCTCCGGGGCCACGACGGCCAGCTACATCATGCTGCGCCTGCCGCGCGAGGTGGCCGAGTTGTTCCGCGATTGGCTGGCCGAGGCGGTGCCGGGGCAGGCGGACAAGGTCATGGCGCGGGTGCGCGCGGTCCATGGCGGGCGCGACTATGACCCCGAATGGGGCAAGCGGATGACGGGCGAGGGGGCCTTTGCCAATCTCTTGAAACGCCGGTTCGACGTGGCTGCCGCGCGGCTGGGACTGACCCGGGACGAGGCGCCGCTGCGCACCGACCTGTTCCGTGTGCCGCCCCGGGTGGGCGATCAGTTGTCGCTGTTCTGACAGGGTCATCGGGATCGCTCCCTTGTCTTGCGGGGTCACGCGCGGCGACGGCGGCGCCCCCGGTCGGGGCGCGGCTCGTTCGCGGCGTCGCCTGTGCCGTCGCTGGCCGACGAATAGCCGCCCAGCCGCTCGGCGATGATCTCGAGCGTCGGGCGCTCGCCGCGCGGGCGCGTTTCCAGCGCCTCGCGCATCTTCGCCAGATGCTCGGGCATGGTGCCGCAGCATCCGCCGATGATCGTCGCGCCGGAATCGCGGGCAAGGACGGCATAGTCGGCCATCAACTCGGGCGTGCCGTCGTAGTGGATGTGGCCGTCCACGTATTTCGGGATACCGGCGTTGCCCTTGGCGATCAGCGGCGTCTCTGGCCCCAGCGCCGAGAACCCCAGCACGGTGCGCAGCAAATCGGACGCGCCGACGCCGCAGTTGGCCCCGAAGGCCAGCGGCGGATGCTTCAGCTTGCCGACCATCTCGACCATCGCGGACGAGGTGACGCCCATCATCGTGCGGCCTGCTGTGTCAAAACTCATCGTGCCGCACCAGGGCATGCCCGCCAGCGCGGCGGCCTCGGCGGCGGCCTTGTATTCCTCGGGGGCGCTGATCGTCTCGCCCCACAGAACGTCCGCGCCGCCTTCTTTCAGGCCCTCGGCCTGTTCGTGGAACATCTCGACCGCGATCTCGTGGGTCAGCGTGCCCATCGGCGCGAATATCTCGCCGGTGGGGCCGACAGAGCCCGCCACGATCACCGTACGGCCCGAAGCATCCGCCACCTCGCGTCCGATCTCGGCGGACATGCGCGAGAGTTCCCGCGCCCGCTTCTCGGCGCCGTGCAGCTTGAGCCGCGAGGCGTTGCCGCCAAAGCTGTTGGTCAGGAACAGATCGCTCCCCGCGTCCACCGCGCCCTTGTAGAGCGCATGGATTTTCTCGGGGTGTTCCTCGTTCCACATCTCGGGCGCATCGCCCGAGGCAAGGCCCATGTTGAACAGGTTGGTGCCGGTGGCGCCATCGGCCAGAAGCCAGTCGCGGGTTTCAAGAAGCTTGCTGAGCGCGTTCGTCATGGGGGCAGGTCCAAATGCAATGGGCCGGGAAATCCCGGCCTGTTGCCGCCCGTGTCGCACGCGCCCATGCATGACGCAAATTCATAAACGTCATAATGATGCTGAGGCGCGACTCAACTATAGCGCCCCAGCCTGCAGGTGTGGCGCCCGGCGCAAGGCCGGGCGACGACCGCGTTACAGTTCTTCCATCAGCTGCGCCTTTGCGACGGCCATCAGCTCGACCATCTTGGCGCGGATCTCGGCCTCGGGCACCCGGTCGCCCAGATCGCCCGCAACCTTGCGATAGACGTCCTCGTCGCCGGCTTCCTCGAAATCGGCCTTGATGACCTCGCGGGCATAGGCTGCGGCATCGTCATCGGACTTGCCCAGTTTCTCGGCGGCCCAGAGGCCGAGCAGCTTGTTGCGCCGCGCCTCGGCCTTGAACTGCATCTCGGCGTCGTGGGCGTACTTGTTCTCGAAGGCGTTTTCGCGGTCCTTGAACGTCGACATCGGTCTTCCCTTCCTCAATCCCGTTGGGTCCACATATGCCCACGGGCCCCCGTCGCCGCAAGGAAAAGGTCAGGCGAAAAGTGCTGCGGCACTGGCGCTTCTTGCGACGGCGGGCGCCTTGGCCTATAGCGGCGGCAGAAGGGTCGCATGCAAAGCGCGTGCGCCCGAATTGGAGTTTCCATGGCCAGGCGCAAGAAAGTCTACGAGGGCAAGGCGAAGATCCTCTATGAAGGCCCCGAGCCCGGAACGCTCGTCCAGTACTTCAAGGACGACGCGACCGCCTTCAACGCCGAAAAGAAGGACATCATCGACGGAAAGGGCGTGCTGAACAACCGGCTGTCCGAGTACTTCATGACGGGCCTGAACAACATCGGCGTGCCGACGCATTTCATCCGCCGCATCAACATGCGCGAACAGCTGATCCGCTCGGTCGAGATCATCCCGCTGGAAGTCGTGGTGCGCAACACCGCCGCTGGCTCGATGTCCAAGCGGCTTGGCATCGCCGAGGGCACGCAGCTGCCCCGCCCGATCATCGAGTTCTACTACAAGGACGACAAGCTGGGCGACCCGCTGGTGACCGAAGAGCATATCATCGCCTTCGGCTGGGCCACGCAGCAGGATCTTGACGACATGGTCGCGCTTGCCCTGCGGGTGAACGATTTCATGTCCGGCGTGATGATGGCCGTCGGGATCAAGCTGGTCGATTTCAAGATCGAGATCGGCCGGATCTGGGACAACGACTATCAGCGTCTTGTCGTCGCCGACGAGATCAGCCCCGACAGCTGCCGCCTGTGGGACATGGAGACCGGCCAGAAGCTGGACAAGGACGTGTTCCGCCGCGATCTGGGCAACCTTGTCGACGCCTATACCGAAGTCGCGCGGCGTCTGGGCGTGCTGCCCTCGAACGTCACGCATCACACCAAACCGACCCTGATCAACTAGCGAAGTATTTTGTGGGTGAGAAGAGGCGGCGACTAGATCGCTTCAAGGATTCTAATCCATTCTGTTGTTTCTGTGGGGGTGCTCACCCCACAGAAACAATTGAGCACGCTCCACCAAAGGCAATGTTCTTAGAGGCCAGACGTGCGTCTGGATTAGAAGTACCAGCATGCCGCCACTGTAACCAACGTTTCTCGGGGTTCGACGCGTTCTTCGCGCTAATTGTTTTAACCATGGCGAGTGGTTCGCACGTCCAGTTTGAGAAAAGACTGCATGGATTGGTTGGCTCGGCATTAAGGCGGTTTCCGACCTCCGTTTACGAAATCGTAAACAATGCGCGCAAAGTCTGGATACGAGAGGGCAATCTTCTTGTCCCCAAGGTGCACATCAAATTCGAGAATAGGGAGATTCCCTTCTGTATATCGTTTGTGAGTGCGCGAATTGCAGTGGCAATCATGTACAAGTCTGCTGGCTTGGTCCTAAAAACTGGCACAAGGATGAGAGTTAGGTGGCAAACAAACATTCAGCCATTTGACGAGATTTTCTTTGAGAGATTTCTGCGAACGTTACCGGATTATGTCTCCCTTTCACAGGGTGCTTGGAAACAATCCGATCAATTTGAGAGCAGATTCTTAGTTGATGAGATCAAGCATGCTGGGGTTTTCGCCCTAAATTTTCACCGCACCGTTCAGGCAATTGTCATTGTTAACTTTGAAGAAGACGATTTTGAGGGGGATGAAGCTTGGCTGACGTTTCAAGTGGACGGTGAGGGCTTGACTCCAGTCGGCGGCTCGTTTCCACCGGACATATGGGTTTCACCGAGAGAGAAAAAATGAAGGCACGCGTCACCGTCATGCTGAAAAGCGGTGTTCTTGACCCCCAGGGCGAGGCCGTGCGCCACGCGCTTGGCGCCTTGGGGTTTTCCGGTGTTCAGGGCGTCCGGCAGGGCAAGGTGATCGAGCTTGATCTTGCGGACGGCACGACCGAAGCGCAGGTCGGCGAGATGTGCGAAAAGCTGCTCGCGAACACGGTCATCGAAAGCTACCGCGTCGAGGTTCTGTAGCCCATGCGCGCCGCCGTCCTGAGGGCCTATAACGAAGACCTGTCCATCGAGGACGTGGCGATGCCCGTCTGTCCCGAGGATGGCGTCGTCCTCAAGGTGCTGGCCTGCGGGATCTGCCGGTCGGACTGGCACGGCTGGGTGGGCGAGCATCCGCGCGTCAAGCCGGGGCAGATCGGCGGCCATGAATACTGCGGCGAGGTGATCGAGGCCGGACCATCCGCCACCTTCGCCGTCGGCGACCGGGTGATCGCGCCGTTCATCCTGGCCTGCGGGTCTTGCCCCGCCTGCCAGTCGGGCGCGCAGAACACCTGTTCCGACCAGCGCCTGCCGGGGTTCATCGAGCCGGGCGCCTTTGCCGAATACGTCGCCGTGCCGCGCGACCACAACCTTGCGCTTTTGCCCGAAGGCATGTCGCCCGCGCTGGCGGCGGGGCTTGGGTGCCGCGTCACGACGGCCTGGCACGCGCTGACGGGCCGCGCGGCGCTGCAGGCGGGTGAATGGCTTGCGGTGCACGGCACCGGCGGCATCGGGCTGTCCTGCCTGATCCTTGGCCGCGCGCTGGGCGCGCGGGTGATCGTCGTCGATATCGTGCCCGAAAAGCTGGATCATGCGCTGGCGCTGGGCGCCGAGGCGGCGGTCGATGCGCGGCAGGGCGGCACTGCCGAGGCGATCCGCGAGATCACTGGCGGCGGCGCGCATGTCTCGGTCGAGGCGCTGGGCATCCCCGTGACCACAAACGCGTCCATCGAGTGCCTGCGCCCGCTGGGGCGTCATGTGCAGGTCGGCATGCCCGTGGGACATACAGCGCACATGGAAATCAACATGAACGCCGTCTACATGAGCAACCTTGCCCTTTACGGCACGCGCGGGATGCCGTCGTGGCGCTATCCGTCGCTGCTGTCGCTGATCGCGTCGGGCCGGGTCGATGTCTCGCCGCTGATCGCGCGCGAGGTGGCGCTGTCGGACGTGTCGGCAGAACTGCGCGCGTTCAACGGACCGACTGCGCCCGGTGTGGCCGTCGTCACCGATTTCACCAGGTAGGAGGCCAGTCCGATGCGCGCTGCCGTTCTCGTGTTTCCCGGGTCCAACTGCGACCGCGATCTTGCCGTCGCCCTGCGCGGCGCGGGCGCCGAGGTCACGATGGTCTGGCACAAGGACACCGCCTTGCCGCAGGGCACGGACCTTGTGGCGATCCCCGGCGGGTTCTCGTTCGGCGACTATCTGCGCTGCGGCGCCATCGCGGCCCGCGCGCCGATCTTCGATGCGGTGCGCCGCTTTGCCGAAGGCGGCGGCCACGTCATCGGCATCTGCAACGGGTTTCAGGTGCTGCTCGAGGCTGGGCTTCTGCCGGGCGCGCTGATGCGCAACGCGGGCCTCAAGTTCATCTGCAAGCCGCTGGCGCTGACCGTCGAGACGGCAGAGAGCGTCTATACCGCCGCTTACGGGGCGGGCGCGCAGGTCGTGTTCCCGGTCGCCCATCACGACGGCAACTACCAGGCGGATGCCGAAACGCTGGCCCGGATCGAGGGCGAGGGGCGCGTCGCGTTCCGCTATGTCGACACCCCGAACGGGTCGGCGAACGGGATCGCGGGCATCCTGAGCGCAAATCGCAGGGTGCTGGGCCTGATGCCCCATCCCGAGCGGGCGGCGGACCCTGCACAGGGTATGACGGACGGATCGGCGCTTTTCCGCGCGCTTGCCGGTGCGTTCGAGACGGCCTGAGCTTGAGGCGCGGCCCCACCGCGCGTAAATTCAATCCATGTCGGATCAGGACACCCCTGCCGCAGGCCAGCCCGCACAACGGCTGAGCTGGCGCACCCGGATCGGCGTCGTCGCCTTCGTGGCGGTGGCGATCGCGGTCGTGTGGGTGACAAACGCCATCCTGACCGAACGCTATACCGCCTCGACCAAGACCCGCGCCGAGGTGCGCCAGGCGCTCTATGTCGGCAATCTCATCAGCGAGCTGCAGCGCAACTCGGTGGTGCCGCTCTTGCTGTCGCGCGACCCGGCGCTGATCAACGCGCTCAATTCGGGCGACTTCAGCCAGACCTCGCAGCGGCTGATCCAGTATCTCGAGGAAATCGGCGCGGCGTCCTTTTCGCTTCACGACGCATCGGGACGCATCGTGGCGGCGACCGACCGGTCGCAACTGGGCACGCTGAATCGCCAAAGGCCTTTCTTCGTGGACGCGTTGCGGTCTTCGGACACCGTGTTCACCACCTACCAGAACGACAGCGGCGGTTTCGAATTCGCCTATTCGCGGCGGGTGCAGGACGGCGGGCAGCTGCTGGGCGTGATCGTGGTCAAGGTCGATTTGCGCAAGTTCGAGCAAAGCTGGGCCGGGATTGCGGATGCCGTCCTGCTGACCAACAGCGAGGGGCGGATCATCCTTGCGACAGAGCCGCGCTGGCGCGGGCTGACCGTTGACGAGGCTCTCGAGGCGCGCTCGGCGCCGTCGGCGATCCTGCGCGCGATCCAGGCCACCGCCGACTGGACGGCGCTGCCGGCGGACGCGTTCTTTACCGGCGAGGCGCTCATGCGGCTGGAATCGCGGGTGCCGTTCCAGGGCTGGCGCATGGTGTCATTCACCACCTACGCCAGCGTGCGAGAGCGGGTGAACAGCGTCCTTGCGCTCGAAATCATGGGCTTCGCGATCCTTCTGGCGGGCTGGTTCTTCCTGACATCGCGCCGCGCGCTGTCGCGGCTGAGCTTTTTCCAGCGGGAATCCGCCGAACTGCGCAAGCTGAACGCGGCGCTCCAGCGCGAGATCGCCGAGCGTGAGCGGGTGGAAAAGAACCTCGAAGTGGCCGAGCAGACGCTGGCGCAATCGTCGAAACTGGCGGCGCTTGGTGAGATGTCGGCGGCGGTCAGTCACGAGTTGAACCAGCCGCTGGCGGCGATGAAGACCTATCTGGCGGGCGCCAAGCTGCTGCTGCAGCGCCGCCGCCCCGACGAGGCGCTGTCATCGTTCCAGCGTATCGACGATCTGATTGAGCGCATGGGCGCGATCACCCGGCAGCTGAAATCCTATGCCCGCAAGGGCGGGGACGCGCTGGAAGAGGTGGACGCGCGCGACTGCGTGTCCTCGGCGCTGTCGATGATGGAGCCACAGCTCAAGGCCCGAAAGGTTTCGATCAACCGCTCGCTCCCGCGCGAGCCGGTGATGGTCCTTGTCGACCGGCTGCGCTTTGAACAGGTGCTAATCAACCTGTTCCGCAATGCGTTGGACGCGATCCGCGATGTGGACGATCCGCAGATCGACATCCTGCTGACGGCCGGGGCCAACGCGGTCGTGACCGTGCGCGACAACGGCCACGGGATCGAAGACCTCGTATCCCTGTTCGAGCCGTTCTACACCACCAAGCAGCCCGGCGACGGCGTCGGGCTGGGGCTTGCGATCTCGTCGGGGATCGTCACCGACCTTGGCGGTCGTCTGACCGCGCGGAACGGACGCAAGGGCGGCGCCGTTTTCGAGGTGGAGCTTCCGCGACTGAACCGTGAGCTTGAAGCGGCCGAATAGGCGCAACCGTTGTGAATGAGGACAGGCCAGATGGCACAAGCCATGAAAATCGCGATCGTCGATGACGAAAAGGACATGCGGCAGTCGATCGGCCAATGGCTGAGCCTGTCGGGCTTCGAGACCGAGACCTTTCCGGGGGCCGAGGATGCGCTGAAGGCCGTGGGCGCCGATTATCCCGGCATCGTGATCTCGGACATCAAAATGCCCGGCATGGACGGCATGGCGTTCCTGAAAAAGCTGATGAGCCAGGATTCGTCGCTTCCGGTCATCATGATAACCGGTCACGGCGATGTGCCGATGGCGGTCGAGGCGATGCGCGTGGGCGCGTTCGACTTCCTCGAAAAGCCGTTCAATCCCGCCAAGATGACCGAGATGGTCAAGACCGCGACCCAGCGGCGGCGCATCGCTCTCGACAACCGGGCGCTGCGGCGCGAGTTGTCGGACGGGTCCACCCTGATGAAAAAGCTGATCGGCACCTCGCCGGTGATGGACCGCCTGCGCGAGGATATCCTCGATCTCGGCCAGTCCGACGCGCATGTCCTGATCGACGGCGAGACGGGCACCGGCAAGACGCTGGTGGCCCATGCGCTGCACGCGGTGGGCGCCAAGGCAGGGCGCAAGTTCGTGCTTCTGTCCTGCGCCGCCCACGGAGAGGACGAGCTGTCGCGCAAGCTGTTCGGCCCGCTCGAGGACGGTCTGCACGCGCTGGAGGACGCGCGCGGCGGCACCGTCGTGCTGGAGGACATCGAGGCGTTGCCAGAGGCGCTTCAGGCCAAGCTGCTGACCTGGATCAACGACCAGGGCACCCCGCCCGAGACGCGGATCATCGCGATTTCCAACCTGCAGGAGCAGGGCAAGACCTGCGAGGACCGGCTGCGCCCCGATCTCTATTACCGGCTTGCGACGATGAAGATCACGGTCCCGCCGCTGCGTTCGCGCGGCGAGGATACGCTGACGCTGTTCACCCATTTCGGTGACATCTTTGCCGACGAATACGGCTGCGACGCCCCCAAGGTCGCCGCGCAAGAGGCCGCACAACTGCTGCAGGCACCCTGGCCGGGGAACATCCGCCAGCTCATCAACGTGGCCGAACGCGCCGTGCTGCAAAGCCGCCGGGGTTCGGGCACCATCGCGTCGCTGTTGATGGAAGGCGGCGACGACGTGCAGCCGGTGATGACGACCGAAGGCAAGCCGCTCAAGGAATACGTCGAGGCGTTCGAGCGGATGCTGATCGACAACACGATGCGCCGCCACAAGGGGTCCATCGTGGCGGTAATGGATGAATTGTGCCTGCCGCGCCGGACCCTGAACGAGAAGATGGCCAAGTATAACCTGCAGCGCTCTGATTATCTGTAGGGGGCGGCACCCGACCATACGCAATGACGCCTCGCCGCGATTGGTGCCGAATCGGCGTCTTTCGTGGCGCAACGGAAGAACTGGGCCGGTTGGGGAAACAAAAAACAGCCGGTTCCGCGCGGTGGCCGCCTGTCGACTTGGGGGCATTTTCAGCATTGTCATTGGACGCTCATGGCGCGTATGGTCTGACTTACGGGTCCACGACATGACGGTCGAGGCCCACGGATTTCCCTGAACGTGGGGCATCGCGGCGCGGCCCAAGGGTCGCCCTGCGCCCATGATCAGACCGGAAAGCGGCCCCAAGGGGCCGACGCTTTGCCCGAACCGCACCCAATCGCGGACCGGGCTCCCCGAACGGGCGGTGCCTCGATGCATCGCCGGAGAAGAAACGCGATGAGGCTGCGAGGCGACATCAGGACCGACAGGCAGGCCGTATCCCGGCCCGCGACGGCCCGCGCCCCCCGTGCCCACGCCCAAGCAAAACACCTCACAGACTGGCTCGCGCCCCCGGGTGACGGGTCTGATCTGGTGTGGTCAAGGATACAATGGCCAAGAAAATGCTCATCGATGCCACCCACGCGGAAGAGACCCGCGTCGTGGTGGTGGACGGAAACAAGGTCGAGGATTTCGATTTTGAATCCGAGAACAAACGCCAGCTTGCCGGCAACATCTATCTAGCCAAGGTCACGCGAGTCGAGCCGTCGCTTCAGGCGGCTTTCGTGGATTACGGCGGCAACCGGCACGGGTTCCTGGCGTTCTCGGAAATCCACCCCGATTACTATCAGATTCCGGTCGCCGACCGCGAAGCCCTGATGGCCGAGGAACGCGCCTACGCCGAAGCCATGCAGCGCGACGAGGACGAGGCCGAGAAATCGCCTCGCCGCCGCCGCACCCGCGGCAAGCCCAAGGCCGCACAGGCCACGAGCGACGATGCCGTGCAGACCCGCGACGCGGGCAGCACCGACATTCCCGGCATGGATGTCGTCGATCTGGGCGAGGATGCGGACGACAACGATGCGCCTGCCGACTTCATCGCGTCCGATGCCCTCGCGCCGGTCGATACCGACACCGATGCGCAGGACGACGCGGGCGACGACCGCAAGGAAGACGCCGGAAGCGGCGATGACGACGGGTTCCGCGACGCCTCGCGCCACGACGAAGAGATCGAATCGGTCGCCGACGAGGACCTGACAGAGGAAATCCGTCAGCCGCGCAAGCCGCGTCCGCGCAAGTACAAGATCCAGGAAGTCATCAAGGTCCGGCAGATCCTGCTGGTGCAGGTCGTCAAGGAAGAACGCGGCAACAAGGGCGCGGCGCTGACCACGTACCTGTCGCTGGCGGGCCGTTACTGCGTGTTGATGCCCAACACCGCGCGCGGCGGCGGCATCAGCCGCAAGATCACCAACGCCGTGGACCGCAAGAAGCTCAAGGAAATCGCGAACGAACTGGCGGTGCCGGAAGGCGCTGGCCTCATCATCCGCACCGCAGGGTCGGAACGCACCAAATCCGAGATCAAGCGCGACTACGAATACCTGCAGCGCATGTGGGAACAGATCCGCGAGTTGACGCTGAAATCCATCGCGCCCGCGAAGATCTACGAGGAAGGCGATCTGATCAAACGGTCGATCCGCGACCTCTACAACCGCGACATCGACGAGGTCTGGGTGGAAGGCGAGGGCGGATACCGCACCGCCAAGGACTTCATGAAGATGATCATGCCGTCCCACGCCAAGAACGTGAAGCACTACACCGACCCGATGCCGCTGTTCGCGCGCTTTCAGGTCGAGACGTATCTGGGTGGAATGTTCAACCCGACCGTGCAGCTCAAATCCGGCGGTTACATCGTGATCGGCGTGACCGAGGCGCTGGTGGCGATCGACGTGAACTCGGGCCGCTCCACCAAGGAAGGCTCGATCGAGGATACCGCCCTCAAGACCAACCTCGAAGCGGCGGAAGAAGTCGCGCGGCAACTGCGTCTGCGTGACCTTGCGGGCCTGATCGTCATCGACTTCATCGACATGGAAGAGCGCAAGAACAACGCTGCCGTCGAGAAGAAGTTCAAGGACAAGCTCAAGGTCGACCGCGCGCGCATCCAGGTCGGCCGCATCTCTGGCTTCGGCCTGATGGAGATGTCGCGCCAGCGCCTGCGCCCCGGCATGCTCGAGGCGACGACGCAGCCCTGCACCCATTGCCACGGCACCGGTCTGATCCGGTCGGACGACAGCCTTGCGCTGACAATCCTGCGCCAGCTTGAAGAAGAAGGCGTGCGCCGCCGGTCGCGCGAGGTGCTGCTCAAGGCACCCGTCGGGATCGTCAACTACATCGTCAACATGAAGCGCGAGCATCTGGCGCAGATCGAGACCCGCTATGGCATGGCCGTGCGGATCGAAGCCGATCCGTCGCTGGTCGCGCCCGATTTCTCGATCGAGAAGTTCAAGACCGCCACGCGCCCGGTGCCCGAGGTCACGCATGTGATTTCGGCTGATGCCGCGCTGATGTCCGACCCCGAGGACGACGACGAGGATATCGTCGAGACCGAGGACGAGGCAGAGGCCGAGGTTCAGCAGGCACGGCCCGCGCCCGCAGCGGAAGACGACACCGGCGCGCCAAAGAAAAAGCGTCGTCGTCGCAGGCGTCGCCGGGGCGGCAGCCGTGACGGACAGGACGCGCAGGGCGACGACCAGTCCAATGGCGATGACGCTGACAGCGACCAGGACGACGAGGGCGGACAGGACGATCGGCCCGCGCAGCCTGCCGAAGCCGCAGATGCCGAGGCGGACGAGAAGCCCAAGCGCCGCCGCCGGTCGCGCCGCAAGCCGTCCGAAGCTGATGAGGCGGTTGCAGAGGCACCCTCTGGCGACGCCGCGCCTGCGCAGGACACTGTTGCCGAGGCGCCGGAAGCGGCAGTCGAGGCTGCGCCCGAGGAGAAGCCCAAGCGCCGCAGCCGGAGCCGCAAGAAGCCCGTCGAGGACACCGCAGAGCCAGCGGCTGACACGCCCGCCGAACCTGCCCCGGTTGCCGAAGACGCCAAGGCCGCTGCCGAAGCGGAAGCCGAGCCTGCTGCGCCAGAGCCAGCACCAGAGCCGGAGGCCGAAGCGCCAGCACCAGAGCCGGAGCCGGAGCATGTGCCCGAAGCCAAGCCGGAATCGAAGCCAGAGCCTGCGATGGCCGAGGCCGAGGATACGGCCGAGGATGACGGCAAGCCCAAGAAACGCGGCTGGTGGTCGCTTGGCCGCTAAGCGGACCTGAGACTGAACAAGGCGCCCCCGGCCACCCGGCTTTGGGGGCGCCTTGCATTCCGGGGCCTGCGATGTTTCGGCGCGATCACCAAACCCTCATCCGCCATGTGGTGACGCAGGCCGGAACTTGCGTTATCGGCAAAGGGCACAGACAAGAGGCCACATGTTCGGCATCGAGATCCTTGACGCGAGCCTTCTGCCCGCGATGACCGTCGCCCTGCTCGGGGGGCTCCTGTCGTTCCTCAGCCCTTGCGTCCTGCCCATCGTGCCGCCGTATCTGGCCTACATGGGTGGCATCAGCATGAGCGAGATGTCCGAGGACGAGGCGCCGCGCGGCAAGGTCATGGGCGCCGCTCTGTTCTTCGTGCTGGGCCTGTCGACGGTGTTCCTGTTCCTGGGCTTCACCGCCTCGGCTATCGGGTCGTTCTTTCTGCAGAATCAGGACTGGTTCGTCACCATCGCGGGGATCATCGTGATGGTGTTCGGCGCGCATTTCGTCGGTGTATACCGCATCGGCATCCTTGACCGCGAGGTGCGGATGGATGCGGGCGACCGCGGCGGATCGGCGTTCGGCGCCTATGTGCTTGGCCTTGCCTTCGCCTTTGGTTGGACGCCGTGCATCGGCCCGCAGCTTGGTGCGATCCTGTCGCTGGCCGCGTCCGAGGCGAACCTGGCCAAGGGCACGATGCTGCTGGGGGTCTATGCGCTGGGTCTTGGCATCCCGTTCCTGCTGGTCGCCGCGTTCTTCCCGCGCCTCAGGGGTCTGATGGGGTGGATGAAGCGGCACATGGAGCGGATCGAGCGCATCATGGGCCTTCTGCTGTGGACGGTCGGGCTGATGATGCTGACGGGGCAGTTCACGGCGTTTTCGTGGTGGCTGCTGGAGCAGTTCCCGGCGCTGTCGGCTCTGGGCTGAGGGCGCTTCCGCCCTTTGGGGCGGCCTGGCGTCACGTTGGGTATTTGGACCAGGAAGAAGCAGGAGCGGGCTCAATCGCTGCGACGATCGGCTTAATTTCGCCGGATTGTTTCGATAGCCTGCCAGCATGGATGGACGCGGTCAGATGCCGGAACGGGACCACCGCCCAGTGGCGCGGCGCCGGGTGTTCTACATTCCCGGCTATGATCCGATTCATCCCCGCCGCTACCGCGAGCTGTATCGCAAGGAAAGTGCCGCTCAGGCCGCGATTTCCGGCTACGAGATCGCATTGAAGCCCAAGACGACGGGCGGGCGTTATGGCTGGCACGTCGAGGCGAAGATGGACGGCACCGCCAGCGCGGCAGATGTCGAGGTGCTGGTCTGGTCCGACATCGTGCGCGAGTCGATGGAGGCCGGGATCGCCGCGACCTATGGCCAGCTTGCCCGCACGGCCTGGACCTATATCGCGACCGGAACGCTGTTCCGGCTGATGCGGCTGCGCAAGGGGCCGGTGATCGCCGCGCTTTACCCGGTGGGCATGCTGATCCTGCAACTGCTGCTGGCCGTGCTGGCGGGATGGGCCGCCTTCGCGCTTGTCTCGACCGCAGGTCATGCGCTGGCGGACTGGACGGGCGCTGATGCGGGGGGGCTGGCGCTGGTGGCGGCGCGGCTGGGGCTGGGGGCGGCTTGCGCCTTGCTTGCGGGATGGGGCGCGCTGCGCTGGTTCAAGGCGCATGACAACCGGTTCTTCGCCTATTACCTGATGCACGACTACGCCTTCTCGGCCCGTTGGGGTGGCGCGAACCCGCCCGCGCTGGAGCAGCGGATGACCGCGTTCGGCGATGCCATCGCGGCGGCGATGACGTCCGAAGTCGACGAGGTGCTTGTCGTCGGCCATTCCTCGGGCGCGCATCTTGCGGTGTCGATCCTGGCCGACCTGATCCGGGGCGGGCGGGTGCCGCGCGAGGGTCCGGCGCTGGCCTTCCTGTCGCTGGGGCAGGTGGTGCCGATGCTGTCCTTCCTGCCGCGCGCTGACCGGCTGCGCGGCGATCTGCACTATCTGTCCGCCAGCGAGGCGCTGACCTGGATCGACATCACCGCGCCCGGCGACGGCTGCGCCTTTGCCCTGTGCGATCCGGTGGCGGTCACGGGCGTCGCGCCTCAGGATCAGCGCTGGCCGCTGGTCATTTCGGCGGCGTTCACCCAGACGCTGGCGCCCGAGACATGGGCGCGGCTGCGCTGGCGGTTCTTTCGGCTGCATTTCCAGTATCTCTGCGCCTTCGACCGGCCCGGTGACTACGACTATTTCCGCATCACCGCGGGTGCGCAGACGCTGGCCGAGCGCTACGACGGGCGGATGACCTCGCCCAGCCGGATCACGGCGGCGGCGTCGCGCTATACCTCGATCCCCACATGACGCCGCCCAAGCCGCCCTCGCGCGCGGGGCGCGTGTCGCTCTGGCGCTACCTGCGCCTGTTTAGGCAGGACATCCTGTCGGCGCAGCCCGCGCGGCTGTATCGCGCCTGGATGGCCGAATTCCGCACGCCGTTCTTCCGGTCCTATCTGGTGAACGAGCCTGCGCTGGTGGACGAAGTGCTCAAGGCCCGCCCGATGGAGTTTCCCAAGTCCGACCGCATCGGCGAGGGGCTGCGCCCGCTCCTCGGCAACTCGGTGTTCCTGACCAACGGCGAGACATGGCTGCGCCAGCGCCGGATCATCGACCCGGCCTTCGAGGGCGGGCGCCTGCGCGACACCTATCCGGCGATGCTGGCGGCGGGCGAGGCTGCGGTGGCGCGGCTGCACGGGCAGGGCGGCACTGTCGAGATCGAGGAGGAGATGAGCCATGCGGCGGCGGACGTGATCTTTCGCACGCTGTTCTCGATCCCGATCGAGCATCGGCTGGCCTCCGAGGTGTTCCACCGCTTCCGCGACTACCAGCGCACGCAGCCGATCCTGAACCTTGCCGCCTTCCTGCCGTTGCCGCGCTGGGTGCCGCGCCTGCACCGGCGGCGCACGCGGGCGGCCGCGGCAGCCATCCGCGCGCTGATAACCCGGCTGACGACAGAGCGGATGGCCGAGATCGCGGCAGGCCGCGCGCCGGATGATCTGGCGACCAAGATCATGACGACCGCCGATCCGCAGACCGGCGAGCGGTTCACCACCGCCGAGATGGTCGACCAGGTGGCGATCTTTTTTCTGGCCGGGCACGAGACCAGCGCCTCGGCTCTGGGCTGGGCGCTTTATCTTCTGGCGCTTCATCCAGAGGTGCAGGAGCGTGTCGCGGACGAGGTCGCGGCCTTGCCGGACCGCCCCGCGTTCAGTGACCTGTCGAAGCTGCGCATGACCCGCGACGTGTTCCGTGAGACGCTGCGGCTGTATCCGCCCGTCCCGATGATGGTGCGCGAGACGACCCGGCGCGAGCGGTTTCGCGGCCGCGACGTGCCGACTGGCGCGCAGATCGTTCTCAGCCCGTGGCACCTGCACCGGCATGAACGGCTGTGGGACCGGCCCGACGATTTCGACCCTGACCGCTATGGCACCGAGAACGGCAAGTCCTGCCTGCGCGACGCCTACATGCCGTTCTCGGCCGGGGCGCGGGTTTGCACCGGCGCCGGGTTCGCGATGGTCGAGGGGCCGCTTCTGCTGGCGCTTCTGGTGCGGGCGTTCCGGTTCGACAGGGTTCCGGGCGACGATCCGGTGCCGGTCGCCTACCTGACCGTGCGCGCCCGCGACGGCATCCGCCTGAACGTGACGCCCCGCACGGGCTGACCTGCCACCGCATTCGATTGCACGTTCCTTGGGCGGTTCACGGGGCAGTTTGTGTTAACGCTAACTGTTTTGTCCGCAGGGGGCTTTCAAAGCGTTTTGGAACGCGCTACGCCTTTGCGACAGTAATGAGGACCGACGCTTGAGCGCCACAGCACCGACCGCCGATGACCTGCAAGCCGCGATCCTGCGGCACCTGACCTTCACCCTTGGCAAGGACGCCGCGCATGCCAGCCGCTATGACTGGCGCATGGCGCTCAGCTATGCCCTGCGCGACCTGATCGTCGAGCCGTGGTTTTCGGCCACGCGCGTCACTTATGGTGAGGACCGCAAGCGCGTCTATTACCTGTCGCTGGAATTCCTGATCGGGCGGCTGCTTGAAGATGTGTCGATCAACCTTGGCCTGCGTGACGTGTCCGCAAAGGCGCTGGCGGCACTGGGGCAGGATCTGGGCGCGGTGATCGAGGATGAACCGGACGCGGCGCTGGGCAACGGCGGGCTGGGGCGGCTGGCGGCCTGTTTCATGGAATCGATGGCGACGATGGGCGTGCCCGCGATGGGCTATGGCATCCGCTATGAACACGGGCTGTTCCGCCAGCGCTTCGAGGCCGGCCAGCAGGTCGAGACGCCCGAGGACTGGCTCAAGCAAAAACATCCGTGGGAATTCGAGCGCCCGGAAGTGGTCTACGAGATCGGGTTCAAGGGGCATGTCTCGGACGAGGGCGGGCGCCGTGTCTGGCATCCGTCCGAGAGCGTCGTCGCCTCGGCCCATGACACGCCCATTGTCGGATGGCAGGGACGCTGGGCGAATACATTGCGGCTTTGGGCGGCCACGCCGACGACAATGTTCGACCTCGACCGGTTCAACGCGGGCGATTACGCCGCTGCCGCCGAGCCCGAGGCTCTGGCGCGCACGATCAGCCGGGTGCTCTATCCCGACGACACCACCGAGGCGGGCAAGGAACTGCGGCTGAAGCAGGAGTATTTCCTGGTGTCCTCCGCCGTGCAGGACATCCTGCGCCGCTACCGGTCCGGCCACGGCGACATCCGCAAGCTGGCCGATCACGTCGCGATCCAGATGAACGACACGCACCCTGCGCTGGCGGGGCCGGAACTGATCCGCATCCTTGTCGACCATGACGGTCTGGCCTTTGACGAGGCGGCACGGATCGCCGAGGCGGTACTGGGCTACACCAACCACACGCTGTTGCCCGAGGCGCTGGAACGCTGGACGACATGGATGATCGGCAACGTGCTGCCGCGCCATATGGAGATCATCGGAGCGCTGGACGCCCGGCACGCCGCCGCGCACCCCTGCCGCCCGCCGGGAACGGCAATCATCGAGAACGACCAGGTCAAGATGGGCGAATTGGCGTTCATCACCTCGCACAAGGTCAACGGCGTCTCGGCGCTGCACACCGAACTGGTCAAGGACACCGTGTTTGCGGACCTGCATGCGCTGCATCCGGGGCGGATCGTGAACCAGACCAACGGCATCACGCCGCGCCGCTGGCTGAAGCTGGCCAACCCCGCGTTGTCGGCGCTGGTGACGGACACCATCGGCGACGGGTGGGAGGCTGATCTGGACCGGCTGGAGGCGCTTGAGCCGCATCTGGACGACGCCGGTTTCCTTGACGCCTACGGCGCGGCGAAGCGGTCGAACAAGGTCGCGCTGGCCGCGTGGGTCAAGGACGAGATGGGCGAGACGCTGGACCCCGAAGCGATCTTTGACGTGCAGATCAAGCGGGTCCACGAATACAAGCGCCAGCTTCTGAACATCCTTGAAACCATCGGGCTCTGGCACCGGATGCGCGCCGCGCCGCAGGACGACTGGGTGCCGCGCGTCAAGATCTTCGGCGGCAAGGCTGCGCCGGGATACGCCGTGGCCAAGCAGATCATCCGCCTGATTAACGACGTGGGGCGCGTCGTGAACGCCGATCCCGCGATCAAGGGGCGGCTGAAGGTGCTGTATCCGGCGAACTACAACGTGTCGATGGCCGAGCGGCTGATCCCGGCATCGGACCTGTCCGAACAAATCTCGACCGCCGGCAAGGAAGCGTCGGGCACCGGAAACATGAAATTCGCCCTGAACGGAGCGCCGACCATCGGCACGCTGGACGGCGCGAACGTCGAAATCCGCGACCGGGTCGGGGCGGACAATTTCTTCCTGTTCGGAATGACCGCGCCCGAAGTCGTTGCGCGCCGCAATGTGCCGGATCATGCGCGCCAGGCCATCGAGGCGAGCGAGGACCTGCAAGTGGTGCTGCAACTTCTGGCCGAGGGCCGGTTCTCGCCGGAAGAGCCCGAGCGCTATCACGGATTGCTCGACCAGCTGTGGAACCACGACCATTTCCTCGTGGCGTCGGATTACGCATCTTACGCGGCGGCACAACGCGAGGTGGACAGCGCATGGCGTGACCGTGCAGGCTGGCTGCGAATGGCGGCGGCGAATACGGCTCGGGTGGGGTTCTTTTCCTCGGACCGGACGATCCGGGGCTACATGAAAGACATCTGGTCTGTGAAGGCTGCGCTGTAACGGAACGACGACACCGGAGGACGCGATGGCGGCCAAGGCGACAACGAACAAGACGGAAGGCGCTGTGCCCGTGAACCCGGAGGCAGCGCGCGCGATCGCCGCCGGGGCGCATGGTGATCCGTTCTCGGTTCTGGGGCCACACAGGGTGGGGCGCAGCAAGATCGTGCGCGCCTTCGTGCCGGACGCAACGGCGATGACGTTGATCGCGGGCGGCAAGGACATCGCAATGGACCCGCTTGAGGGGCTGCCGGGGTTCTTCACCGGCAAGCCGGGCCGCGCGAGCGCCTACCGCCTGCGCATCACAACGCCGGATGCGACCTGGGAGGCCGACGATCCCTACCGCTTTGGCCCGATCATGGGCGAGATGGACGAATACCTTTTGGGCGAGGGCACGCACCGCCACGTCTGGCAGGTGCTGGGCGCACACCCCATGACGCATGAGGGGGCCGAGGGCGTCGGCTTCGCCGTCTGGGCGCCCAACGCGGAACGGGTGTCGGTGGTCGGCAACTTCAACACCTGGGACGGGCGGCGTCATCCGATGCGGCGGCGCGGCTCGACCGGCGTGTGGGAGCTGTTCATTCCCGGCCTGACCGAGGGCGAGCATTACAAGTTCGAAATCCGCGGTGCGGGCGGCCAGATGGTGCCTCTCAAGGCCGATCCGGTGGGGTTCGGCGCCGAACACCCGCCCGCCACCGCCAGCGTCGTGCGCCGTATCGGCACCCATGACTGGCAGGACAAGGGCTGGCTCGACATCCGGCACGAGGCGCACCGCGTCGATGCGCCGATCTCGGTGTACGAGGTTCACCTCGGCAGTTGGCGCAAGGCCGATGGCGGTGCCCGGCCGCTCAGCTATGTGGAACTGGCCGACCAGCTTGTCGGCTATGCCGCCGACATGGGGTTCACCCATATCGAGCTGATGCCGGTGGGAGAGCATCCCTTTGACGGCAGCTGGGGGTATCAGCCGGTGGGCCTGTTCGCGCCGACGATCCGCCACGGGACACCCGCCGAATATGCCGCCTTCGTCGATGCGGCGCACGCGCGCGGGCTGGGGATCATCATGGACTGGGTGCCGGGGCACTTCCCATCGGATGCGCATGGGCTGGCGCGGTTCGACGGCACGGCGCTTTATGAACACGCCGACCCGCGCGAGGGGTTTCACCAGGACTGGAACACGCTGATCTACAACTTTGGCCGCACCGAGGTGGCCAACTACCTGATGTCCAACGCCTTGTATTGGCTCGAGGAATTTCACGTCGACGGGCTGCGCGTCGATGCGGTCGCCTCGATGCTGTACCGCGACTACAGCCGCAAGGCCGGGGAATGGGTGCCGAACAAGGACGGCGGGCGCGAGAATTACGAGGCGATTGATCTTCTCAAGACGATGAACACCGTCGTCTATGGCGAAATTCCCGGCATCCTGACCGTGGCCGAGGAATCCACCGCCTTTCCCGGCGTGTCACGGCCCGTCGATCACGGCGGGCTTGGCTTTGGGTTCAAGTGGAACATGGGGTGGATGAACGACACCCTGCGGTACATGGAGAAGGACCCGATCCACCGCCGTCACCACCACCATGACCTGACCTTCGGACTGACCTACGCGTTCTCGGAAAACTACATCCTGCCGATCAGCCATGACGAGGTGGTGCACGGCAAAGGCAGCATGATCGCCAAGATGCCCGGCTCCGACTGGGAGAAATTCGCCAACTTGCGCGCCTACTACGGTTTCATGTGGACGCACCCGGGCAAGAAGCTTCTGTTCATGGGGCAGGAGTTTGCCCAGTGGGACGAATGGAACCACGGCCGGTCACTGGACTGGCATCTTCTGGACGGCGCGCCGCACCGGGGCATCCAGAGCCTCGTGCGCGACCTCAACCACCTATATCGCGGCACGCCCGCGCTGCATGTGAACGACACGCGGCCCGAAGGCTTTGGCTGGCTTGAACTCAACGATGCCGACCGGTCGGTCTATGCCTGGATGCGAAAGGGCGGGCCGGGCGACAAGCCTGCGGTGATCGCTCTCAACATGACGCCCGTGCCGCGTGACGGCTATCGCATCGGCTTTCCGGGCGGCGGGCACTGGCGCGAGGCGCTGAACACGGACGCCGAGGTCTACGGCGGCGGCAACCGGGGCAACGGGGGCGGCATTGCCACCGAGAACGTGCCGTGGATGGGGCAGGAGCAGTCGGCGGAGATCGTCATTCCGCCGCTCTCGGCCGTGATTTTCGTGCAGGACTGACCTGCAGGGACAAAAAGGGGGGACGACATGCAACCGACGCCGAACACGAGGCTTTCCAGCCGGGCCATGGCCTTTGTCCTTGCGGGCGGCCGGGGGAGCCGTCTCAAGGAACTGACGGACCGCCGGGCCAAACCTGCCGTCTACTTTGGCGGCAAGACCCGGATCATCGACTTTGCGCTGTCGAACGCGGTCAATTCGGGTATCCGCAAGATGGCCATCGCGACGCAATACAAGGCGCATTCGCTGATCCGGCATTGCCAGCGCGGCTGGAACTTCTTTCGCGCCGAGCGGAACGAATACCTCGACATCCTGCCCGCGTCGCAGCGCGTGGACGAGAACAAGTGGTACATGGGCACCGCCGATGCCGTGACCCAGAACATCGACATCGTCGATGACTACGGCGTCGACTACGTCATCATCCTGGCGGGCGACCACATCTACAAGATGGACTACGAGGTGATGCTGCGTCAGCACGTCGAGACCGGCGCCGATGTGACCGTCGGCTGCCTGACCGTGCCCCGCGCCGAGGCGTCGGCCTTTGGCGTGATGGCGGTCGACAAGACCCGGCGGATCACAAGCTTTCTGGAAAAGCCCAAGGACCCGCCCGCGATGCCGGGCGATCCCGACAATGCGCTGGCGTCGATGGGTATCTATGTCTTCAACTGGCCGTTCCTGCGCGATCTTCTGATCCGCGACGCCGAGGACCCCAATTCCAGCCACGATTTCGGCCATGACCTGATCCCCGACATCGTCAAGAACGGCAAGGCGATGGCGCATCTGTTCTCGGAAAGCTGTGTGACCAGCGGGATCGAGGATGAACCCTACTGGCGCGACGTGGGCACCATCGACGCGTTCTGGCAGGCCAACATCGACCTGACCGATTTCACGCCCAAGCTGGACCTCTACGACAACAGTTGGCCGATCTGGACCTACGCCGAGATCAACCCGCCCGCCAAGTTCATCCACGACGAGGACGGCAGGCGCGGCTCGGCGATCTCGTCGCTGGTGTCGGGCAACTGTATCATTTCGGGCTCGGAAATCCGCAACTCGCTGCTGTTCACCGGCTGCCGGACGCACAGTTTCTCGGAACTGTCGTCGGTGGTGGCGCTGCCTTACGTTACGGTGAACCGGCAGGCGCGGCTGAAGAACTGCGTGATCGACAGGGGCGTGGACATCCCGCAGGGGCTGATCGTCGGGGAAGACCCCGAGGAAGACGCCAAGTGGTTCCGCCGCACCGACAGCGGCATCGTCCTCGTCACGCAGGACATGATCGCCGCGCGTGCGGCTGCGAAAGGATAACACGCGCAGATGACCCGCAACGTCCTGTCCGTCGCCTCGGAATGCGCGCCGCTTCTCAAGACCGGGGGGCTGGCCGATGTCGTCGGCGCGCTTCCCGGCGCGCTGGCCCGGCACGGCTGGTCGATGCGGGTGCTGATGCCGGCTTACCGGGGGCTGCTGCCGCGTCTTGGCGGCGGCACCGCGCTGTGGTCGGGCGATCTGCAGGGCGGCAAGGCGCGCATCGTCGCGGCGGAGGCGTCCGGCACCCGGATGCTGCTGCTCGACGCGCCGCATCTCTATGACCGCGAGGGCGGCCCCTATGCCGGGGCCAAGGGCGATCACCCCGACAACCCGCAGCGCTTTGCCGCGCTGTGCAAGGCGGCACGGCTTGTCGCCGAGGGCGGCCTGTCGGATGGCTGGCAGCCCGAGATCCTGCACGCCCATGACTGGCAGGCGGGGCTTGCGCCCGCCTACCTGCGTTATGCCGGGGCGTCCCCGGTCAAGACCGTGATGACCGTGCACAACATCGCGTTCCAGGGCATCGCGGGCGCCGACCTTCTGGGGGGGCTGGGCCTGCCGGTGGCGGAATTCCACGCTGACGCGCTGGAATACTACGGCAACGTGTCGGCGCTGAAGGCCGGGCTGGTGACGGCGGATGCGATCACCACCGTGTCGCCGACCTATGCGTCCGAGTTGATGCGCCCGGAGTTCGGCATGGGGCTGGAAGGCATCATCTCGAAGCGCGCGGATTGCCTGCACGGCATCCTCAACGGCATCGACACCAGTGTCTGGTCGCCCGCCGCCGATCCCGAGATCGTCGCTTATGACGCCAGGACGCTGAAGAAAAAGGCGCAGAACCGCGCGCGTCTTCTGGACGAGTTCGGCCTTGGCGATGTGCCGGGGCCGCTGGTCGTGGTGGTCAGCCGCCTGACTACGCAGAAGGGCATCGACCTGATCCCCGAGGTTCTGCCCGAATTCATCCTGGCGGGCGGCGGTCTGGTCGTCCTCGGCTCCGGCGATGCCGGGCTGGAAGAGGCGATGCGCCGGGCGGCGGGCCGCTTCCCGGGCCGTGTCGGCGTCAAGATCGGCTATGACGAGGCCCTGTCGCACCGCATCTTCGCGGGCGGCGATGCGGTGCTGGTGCCCTCGCGGTTCGAACCTTGCGGGCTGACGCAGATGATGGGGCTCAGCTATGGCACCGTGCCCGTCGTGGCCGCGACGGGCGGGCTGGCCGATACGGTGATCCACGCCAACCCGATGGCGCTTGCCGCGAAAGCGGCGACGGGGATCACCTTTCACCCGACAGACGCGACCGCCCTGGGCGATGCGCTGCGGCGGCTGGTGCAGCTTCATGGCGATACGGCGCAATGGCAGATGGTGCAGAAGAACGGCATGAAGCAGCCCGTCGACTGGAACGCCTCGTCCGCCGCCTATGCCCGTCTGTATGAAAGCCTGCTGTCCGAAAGTCCCGCCGCGTGAACGCAGTGCCGTCCGACATCAAATCCAGCCTCAAGCAGCATCCGCTGGCGTCCGGTCGCCCCGATCCGCTGGGCGCGACCTTTGATGGCGAGGGCGTGAACTTTGCCGTCTTCTCGGCCCATGCGCAGTTGGTGGAATTGTGCCTGTTCACCGAGGATGGCCGCAAGGAGCGCGCGCGCATCCCGCTGACCGAGCGCGACGGCGATGTCTGGCACGTCTACGTGCGCGGCCTGACGCCCGGCACCCGTTATGGCTACCGCGTGCACGGCCCCTACGAGCCCGAGGCGGGGCACCGGTTCAACCCCAACAAGCTGCTGCTGGACCCCTATGCCAAGAAGCTGGACGGACGCCTGAAATGGTCGGACGCGCTGATGGGCTACAAGGTCGGCTCGAACCGGGCCGATCTGTCCTTCGACACCCGCGACAGCGCCTTTGCCATGCCGAAATCGGTCGTGGTGGACCCGTCCTTCAACTGGGGCAACGACACGCCCCCGCGCGTGCCGCGGTCGGAAACCGTGATCTACGAAGCGCACGCCAAGGGCCTGACCGAGACGCACCCGCGCGTCGATCCGGCGGTTCAGGGCACCTACATGGGCGTCTGTTCGGAGCCGATGCTGGACCACCTGACGCGGCTGGGCGTCACCGCGGTCGAATTGCTGCCGGTGCATGCCTTTCTCGACGACCGGTTCCTGATCCAGAAGGGCTTGCGCAACTATTGGGGCTACCAGTCCATCGGCTTTTTCGCGCCCGAACCGCGTTACATGGCGCAGGGCGAGATCTGGGAGTTCCAGACGATGGTGCGCCGCCTTCATTCGGCGGGCATCGAGGTGATCCTCGACGTGGTCTACAACCACTCGGGCGAGGGCAACGAGATGGGGCCGACGCTGGCCTTTCGCGGGCTGGACAACGCCAGTTATTACCGGCTGCTCGATGGGCGCCATTACATCAACGACACCGGCACCGGGAACACGCTGAACGTCAAGCATCCCGCCGTGCTGCGAATGGTGATGGACAGTTTGCGCTACTGGGTCGAGGTGATGCACGTCGACGGCTTCCGGTTTGATCTTGCCACCACGCTGGCGCGCGAGGCGGACGGGTTCGATCCGCATGGCGGGTTTCTCGACACGATCCGGCAGGACCCTGTCCTGTCCCGCGTCAAGCTGATCGCCGAGCCGTGGGACATCGGGCCGGGCGGCTACCAGGTCGGAAGCTGGCCGCATCCGTTTCTTGAGTGGAACGACAAGTACCGAGACGGGGTTCGGCGGTTCTGGCGGGGCGGGGATCTTTTGACCTCGGACCTGTCCAAGCGCATCCTCGGCAGCGCCGACGAGTTCGACCATTCGGGCCGCGCCGCCACCGCGTCGGTGAATTTCCTGACCGCGCATGACGGCTTCACGTTGCAGGATGTGGTCAGCTATTCCAAGAAGCACAACGCCGCCAACGGCGAGGACAACCGCGACGGCCATTCCGAGAATTTCTCGGACAATTTCGGCGTCGAGGGTCCGGCAGACGATCCCGGCATCACCGCGCGCCGCCTGCAGCGCAAGCGCAACATGCTGGCGACGCTGTTCCTGAGCCAGGGCACGCCGATGCTGCTGGCTGGCGACGAATTCGGCAACAGCCAGGGCGGCAACAACAACGCCTATGCCCAGGACAACGAGACCGGCTGGCTGGACTGGTCGGACCCCGACGATGCGCTGACCGATTTCGTGGCCAAGCTGACGCGGATACGGCGCGAGCATCCAGTGCTAAGGCAACGGCTGTTCCTGCACTCGCGCCCGCGCCGCAAGGACGGCATCCCCGACGTGGTCTGGCGCCTGCCGGACGGCACCGCGCCCGAGCCGCGCGACTGGCACAATCCCGGCTGGAAAGCGCTGTGCGTCGAAATCCGCACCTCTTACGGGACGCCAGACTATGCCGCCTCGGATGACGTGATCTTCGCGGTGTTCAACGCAGGCGGTGAGGTCGAGGTGACCTTGCCGGTCCTTCCCGACGGCCTTGTGTGGGAAAACATCCTTGATACGGCGGAACCCGAAGCCGGGCCGAATTGCGTTACATCGGACATTGTGCGCGTGCCGTCCGAGGCCGTGCTGGCCTATGCGCGCACCCAAATCTGACTAGGAGCGGACCATGACCGTGCACACCGTCAAGACATCGCCCATCGACGGGCAAAAGCCCGGCACCAGCGGCCTGCGCAAGAAGACGCCGGTGTTCATGGGCGCGCATTATCTCGAGAATTTCGTTCAGGCGATCTTTGACGCGATCGGCGGCGCGGCGGGCAAGAGCTTTGTGGTCGGCGGTGACGGGCGCTATTTCAACGATCGCGCGGCGCAGGTGATCCTGCGGATGGCCGCCGCGAACGGCGCGGCAAAGGTGATCGTCGGGCAGGGCGCGATCCTGTCGACGCCCGCCGCGTCGCACCTGATCCGGCTGCGCGGCACCGATGGCGGGATCATCCTGTCGGCCAGCCACAACCCCGGCGGCCCGGACGAGGATTTCGGCGTGAAGTTCAACACCCCGAACGGTGGCCCCGCGCCGGAAAGCGTGACGGCGGCGATCCACGAGGCGACGACGCGGATCACCGGATACAGGATCATGGATGCCCCCGACATCGACCTGTCGGTCCTTGGCACGGTGGCGCTGGGCGACATGGCGGTCGAGGTGGTCGACCCGGTCGCGGACTATGCCGACCTGATGGAGACGCTGTTCGATTTCGGCGCCATCCGCGCGCTGATCGCCGACGGCTTCACCATGCGCTTTGACGCGATGTGCGCGGTGACAGGGCCCTATGCCTGCGAGATCCTCGAGAACCGGCTTGGCTTTCCCGTCGGCACCGTCACCCACCGCGACCCGCTCCCCGATTTCGGCGGCATGCACCCCGACCCCAATCCGACCTGGGCGCACGAGTTGATGGCCGAGATGATGGGCGAGGGCGCCCCCGATCTCGGTGCCGCCAGCGACGGCGACGGCGACCGCAACATGATCGTCGGACGCGGCACCTATGTCTCTCCGTCGGACAGCCTTGCGGTGATCGCCGCCAACGCGCATCTCGCCAAGGGCTACATGGGCGGGCTGTCAGGCGTCGCGCGGTCGATGCCGACTTCGGCTGCTGTCGACCGCGTGGCCGCGAAGCTGGGCATCGACTGCTTCGAGACGCCGACGGGATGGAAATTCTTCGGCAACCTGATGGACGCGGGGCGCGCGCAGCTGTGCGGCGAGGAGAGTTTCGGCACCGGATCGGACCATGTGCGCGAAAAGGATGGCCTCTGGGCGGTGCTGATGTGGCTGAACATCCTCGCGGTGGGCGGGGGCAGCGTCGCGGACCTGCTGGCCGCGCACTGGAAGGAATTCGGGCGCAACTACTATTCCCGCCACGATTTCGAGGGGCTGGAGACGGCGGCGGCCGAGGACATGCTGTCCGCCCTGCGCGGCCGGATGGGCGATCTGCTGGGGCAGGACGTGCAGGGCATGACCGTGATCGCGGCGGATGATTTCAACTACACCGATCCGGTGGACGGCTCGGTGTCGACGGGGCAGGGGCTGCGCCTTGTCTTCGGCGATGGCGCGCGGATCGTGATGCGGCTGTCGGGCACGGGCACCAGCGGCGCGACGCTGCGGCTGTATCTCGAACGCTATGTGCCGGGGCCGGAGGGCTTGGCCGAGGACCCGCAAGAGGCGCTGGCGCCGGTGATCCGCGCCGCGCACGCGTTGGCCGGGATCGCTGCGGCGGTCGGCCGCGAGACGCCGGACGTGATCACCTAGAGGCGGGCGTCGGTGGGGGGCTCTGCCCCCCACACCCCCCGGAGGTATTTGTGGACCAAAGATGACAGGTGCGGGCTTGGCAGAGACGGCTGTTGCGAGCGATCAGAGGCTTTTCGAGATGCGGCTGGCGCGCAGCCGGGACGATCTGTTCGGGATGCTGGAGCGGCTTTATGGCCAGCGCGGTGATTATGAGGCGTTTCGCGGCAAGCTGATGACGGCGCTGCGCAAGGCCTGGGAAGCGCGGCCGGAGGATCTGAAGTGGCTGGACCTTGCGCGCGATCTGGAGCCGGACTGGTTCCAGCGCGAGGGGCAGGTCGGCTATGTGTTCTACATCGACCGTTTCGCAGGGACGCTGAAGGGCGTGCTCGACCGGCTGGATTACCTTGAAGACCTCGGCGTCACCTACGTGCATTTCATGCCTTGCCTCAAGCCGCGCAAGGGCGACAGCGACGGTGGCTATTCGGTCGCCGACTATCGCAGCATCAATCCCGCCTACGGCACGATGCAGGAGTTCGAGGAGGTGGCGGCGGCGCTGCGGGCGCGCGGCATCTCGGTCTGCATCGACATGGTCCTGAACCACACCGCGCGCGAACATGCCTGGGCCCGCAAGGCGCGCAAGGGCGATGCGCGCTACCGCGACTATTACCTGACCTTTGAGACCGACAAGCTGCCGCGTGCCTATGAGGAATACCTCGTCGAGGTGTTTCCCGACACCGCGCCCGGCAGCTTTAGCTATGACGCTGATATGGGGCGCTGGGTCTGGACCACGTTCAACACCCATCAGTGGGATCTCAACTGGGCGAACCCTGCCGTGTTCCTCGAAATGGTCGAGGTGATGCTGTATCTCGCCAATCGCGGCGCCGAGGTGCTGCGGCTGGATGCGGTCGCGTTCATGTGGAAGCGCCTTGGCACACGCTGCCAGTCCGAACCCGAGGTGCACATGATCCTGCAGGCGCTGCGCGCCGCCTGCCGGATCGCCGCGCCCGCCGTGATCCACCTGGAAGAAGCGATCGTGTCGCCGGGCGAGATGATCCCATACCTTGGCGCGGGCGAGCATACCGGCAAGGAGGGCAACCTTGCCTATCACAACAGCCTGATGGTGCAGTTCTGGTCGGCGCTGGCGGCGCGCGACACCGCCCTGATGACCCATGTGATGCGCACGCATTTCCCGCCCGTGGTGCAGAACGCGACCTATGCCACCTATATCCGCTGCCATGACGACATCGGCTGGGCGGTCACCGACGAGGACGCGGCGGCGGTGGGGCTGTCGGGGCCTGCGCACCGGGCCTTCCTGTCGGAATTCTACGAGGGCGGGTTTCCGGGCAGTTTCGCGAAGGGCGCCCTGTTTCAGGTCAACGAGGAGACCGGCGACAAGCGGATCTCGGGGTCTTTCGCGTCGCTGGCGGGGCTGGAGGCGGCGCTCGAGGCGGGCGATGTGCGCGGCGTCGATCTGGCGATCGACCGCATCCTGACGGGCCATGCGCTGATCGCGTCCTATGGCGGTATTCCGTTGATCTACATGGGGGACGAGCTGGGCCTTCTGAATGACTACGGCTATGCGGACGTGCCTGCCCATGCCCATGACAGCCGCTGGGTGCACCGCCCCGCGATGGACTGGGAGGCAGCGGCGGGCGCAGCGGCGGAAGGGACCGGCGTTGCGGCGCGCATCCACCGGGGCGTGCGGCAGATCATGGCGGCGCGGGCGCGTCTGGCGCCGCTGCATGGCGGGAACGCGACGCTGGTTCAGGACACCGGCAGCCGGGCGCTGTTCGCCTTCACCCGCGAGGCACCGGCGGGGGCGGTGCTGTGCCTGTTCAACTTCACCGAAGGGTGGCATTCGGTCTCGGCCGACTGGTGCCGCGACAATGGCGTGCGGCTGTTCCGGGACGGGTTGTCGGGCAGCGGTGTCGAGACCGGGAACGGGCGCGTCGCGCTGCCGCCCTATGCGCGGCTTTGGTTGATGTGAGGGGCGGCAGCGGGGCGTGTCCCGCCCTACAGGGCGGCGGATCCTTGATGCCTTTACCTGGGGAGGCGGGACAAGTCCCGCCCTACGGGCGCTTGTGTTCGAAGAATGCGGCGATCCAGCGGGCCAGCGTGTCGGTGTCGGCGGGGTCGGCCAGCGAGGCGCGGGCGGCTGCGGTCACGTCCTCGGGCAGCTTGTCCTTCAGATGGTCGGTCAGCGCGGCGATGAAGCCGGGCGTCATCTCGGGGTGATACTCGGTGGTGAAGACGCTGTCCCCCAGCCGGAAGCCGCCGATGGCGCAGCCGGGCGCGGTAAGCACCACCTCGGCGCCGGGGGGCGCGCGCAGCACCTGCTCGCCGTGCGCCGCGTATTGCCGCACCGACGGGGGCGCACCGTCCATCCAGGGGGCGGGCGCGGTCACTTGCGTCTCGACCGTGCCCAGCACGAAGGGGCCCGGGTTGTCGCCGACCGCGCCGCCGAGCGCCTGCGCGATGGCCTGATGGCCAAAGCAGGCCCCGAACAGCGGCACGCCTGCATTGTGTCCCTTGCGCAGCAGATCCATCAGCCGCAGCGTCCAGTCCTCGCCCGAGCGCACAGAGGCGGGGCTGCCGGTGACGATGACGCCGTCGAAGGACGAAAGATCGCCCGGAAACACGCCGTCCTTCACCGCGAAGACCTCGAACGTCCAGTCCGGGCGCAGGGGGGCGAGCAGGGCGCGCCACTTGTCGCCGTCGCGGGGATGGCGGCGCGCGAAATCGGACTCGTCGGTGTTCGCCATCAGGATCGCGATCTTCATCGGGGCCTCCGGGTGAAAACGGGTTGCCAGCCCCCTGAATAGGGTGGTTAGACTGATCGTTGCAAGTGAAACGAGTTTGCCGATGACGCTCTGGACGCCCAACGACGACGGCCACGCCGACCTGACCAGCCACGACGCCTTTGCGTCCGGCCCGCCGCACGCGACCTTTGCGCGGATGCGGGCCGAGGCGCCGGTTTGCTGGACCGGGTATGCAGGCGGGCAGGGGTTCTGGTCGGTCACGCGTCATGCCGACATCACCGCGATGCTGCGCGACTACGCGACGTTCTCCAGCGCGCGGGGCATCCGGATGGAGGACCAGACCTACGAGGAATACCTCGCGCGGCGCACGTTTCAGGAAACCGACCCGCCCGAGCATACCCATGTGCGCAAGAAGGTGATGCGCGCCTTCTCGCGCCCCGTGGTCGCCGGGTTCGAGGATGACATCCGCGCGTTGTCGGTCGATATTCTGGACTACGCGCTGCAAGACACCGAGTTCGACGCCACCAAGGCTATCGCGCGGGAATTGCCGATGCGGATGCTGGGCCGCATTCTGGGCGTGCCCGAGGCCGATCTGCCCTGGCTGGTGCAGAAGGGCGACGCGCTGATCGCCAACACCGATCCCGATTTCACCGACCATGTGCTCGACAAGCTGGACACCGACGAATTCCGCATGATGCCGTTCAACTCGCCTGCCGGGGCCGAGCTTTACGCCTATGCGCGCGAGTTGATGGCGGACAAGGCGGCGCGCGGCGACACCGACGGCATCCTGCACATGATCCTTGCGCCTGATGAGGATGGCGAGACCATCAGCGAGACCGAGTTTCGCAACTTCTTTTGCCTTCTGGTCGCCGCAGGGAACGACACCACGCGCTATTCCATCGCCGCCGGGATGCAGGCGCTGGCGCGCCAGCCGGGGCTGCTGGACCAGGTCGCCAGCGGGGCGGTCGATGACACGATGGCCGACGAATTCATCCGCTGGGCCACGCCCGCTACCTATTTCCGCCGCACGGCCGCGCGCGATATTGAGGTGCATGGCCAGACGATCCGCGCGGGCGACAAGGTGCTCTTGTGGTTCGCTTCGGCCAACCGCGACGATGCGGTCTTTGAAGATCCCTTGACCGTCGATCCGGGGCGCAAGCCCAACCCGCACCTGTCCTTTGGGCAGGGCGGCCCGCATGTCTGCCTTGGCATGCACCTTGCGCGGCTCGAGGTGCGAGTGCTGTTTCAGGAATTGACGAAACGTATTGCGGGGATCGAGATGGCGGGCACCGAGAAATTCCTGCGCTCCAACTTCGTGGGCGGGATCAAGTCGCTTCCCGTGCGCGTCACACTCCGCTGAAGGATGCCCCGATGAAAGACCGCCTGCGCGCGATGTTCTGCGATCACCTGTCGATCCTGCGGGGGAAATACCTGCCGGGGAGCAAGATCGGCGATGGCGGCACGCGTTTTGCCCAGCCGACGTTCTCGGTGCATTACGACAAGGACCTGCTGCTCGATGCGCCCGGAACAGGCGTGCGGGGCGGCCTGCCCGACATGGAACTGCGCTGGGCGGGGGCCGAGATCCGCGACGGGTGGGAGCCGTCGACGAAGGTGGTCCTGGGTGATCTGTTCGGTGCGGACGGCGCGCCTTTGCCGCTGTGTCCGCGCGGGGCGCTGAAGCGCGCGGTCGCCGGGTGGGAGGCCAAGGGCCTGACGCCCAAGATCGGGATTGAGCTGGAATGTTTCGCGCTTCAGGCGGACGAGCGCGGCGTGCTGCGCCCCTATGACACCCCCGGCGCCGTGGTTTATGGCACCGGCAACTTCACCGATCCGTTGCGCTTCACCGATGCGATCTGGGAACGCGCCGAGGATCTGGGCTTCGAGCTGGAGCTGATGACAGCGGAATACGATGCGCCCGAGTTCGAGTTCACGTTGAAGTTCGACGACGCGGTCAAGGCGGTGGACGACATTGTCCTGTTCCGCCAGATGGCGCGCGAGATCGCGCTGGATCACGGTATCCTGTTGTCCTTCATGCCGAAACCCGTGGCCGAAGCCGGGGGGGCGGGGATGCACATCAACCTGTCATTCACCGATGCCGAGGGGCGCAATGCCGTCTCGACCGGGCCCGTCGGCGGGCCGGAAAACATGAGCGATCTGGCAAAGGGCTGCATCGCGGGCTGGATGCGGCATCACAAGGGCATGGCCGGGCTGATCGCGCCCACGGTCAACAGCTACCAACGGCTGCAACCTGCGGCCTTGTCAGGCTACTGGTGCAACTGGGGCGGCGACCACCGCGGCGTCACGGCGCGGGTGTCGGGCGAGGGCGGCGCCAAGGCGCGACTGGAACACCGGATGGCCGACGCCTCGGCCAATCCCTACACCGCTGTCGCCACGGTGCTTCAGGCGGCGCGTCTTGGGGTCGAGGGCGGCTATGATCTGCCGCCGATGGAAGGCGGCGATTGTTTCGACCGCACCGATGCCAAGGTCAGCGTCGCCGAAGACCTGCGCCGCGCCATCGACGATCTGGAGGCGGATACCGCCCTGTCGCAGGCCGTCGGCGCCGATCTGGTGGCGCATCATGCGTTCATGAAGCGCAAGGAGGTGCGCAAGACCCGCGAGATGGAAGGCGATGCGCTGCGCGATTTCTACGTTCACTTCATCTGACAGGTCGTTCGGGAAGCGCGCATATTTACAACAGGACCGAGATTTCGGCCTGTGGATATATCGCGGCGGCTGTCTGCGGGCTAAACTAGGCTGCGACCAAGCGCGTGACGCACTGCGGGGTATGTCTGTGCGAGTAACACTTTCCAGCCTGTCGTTGGTATTGGCCCTTTTCACACCAGTCACGGTCGGCGCGGAACCCTTGGCGAGCGCCGTGGCTGCGGCAGTCACGTCGAACCCGGCGGCCCGCGCCGCCGAGGCGGACGTGCGCGCCTCGGTTGCCGACCTCGCCCGCCTGCGGTCCGAATACGAGCCGACGGTCAACCTGTTCGGCGAAGTCGGCGGCCAGATTGTCGACAACCCGTCCTCGCTTGCCCCGAACGAGAACAACCGGCTCAAGCTGGCGCGCCAGATCGGCGTCGGCGTCGAGTTCACCCTGTTCGACGGCTATCGTCGCTCGAACCTTGTCTACCGAAATTCCGTGCGCATCGACGGCGCGATCTATCGCCGCCTCGACGCTGCCGAAACGCTCGCCCTGACGGCGGTCGAGGCGTATATCGACGTTGTGCGCCTGCATCGGCTTGTCGCGCTGGCGCGTGACAATGTGGTGCAGCATCAACAGCTTGCGCGGCAGGTCCGCGATCTGGTCGATGGCGGGCGACTTCCGGCGAGCGACGGGTTCCTTGTCGACGACCGCATTCTTGCTGCGCAAAGCGCCGTGCTGGATGTCGAGCGCTCGCTGTCCGACGCCAAGGCGCGGTACGAGCGTGTCGTCGGTCATTTGCCATCGGGCGCGATGTCGGTGCCGTACCCGCGCGGTGTGCCGCGCCACCTTGACGCCTACCTGTCCGAGGCTGTCGCCGCATCCAACAAGGTTGCCGCCGCCGGGGCGCGGGCGCGAGAGCCGCTGTATGACAAGAACGTCGCGCTGGCGCGCCGTTTGCCCCGTGTGACGCTGAACGCAGGCGTGGCCCACGGGATCGATCGCAGCGGGTCTTTCGGCTCGGACACCGACGCCTTCGTCGGGCTGCGGTTCAACTGGCAGCTCTATGGCGGCGGGCGCGATGCCGAGGAAGCCTATTTCGACGCCGAGGCCGCACAGGCCGCCTATGAGGCAGAGACCATCGCCCGCGAGGTGCGCGAGATCGCGGCGCGGGCGTGGAACGGCTATCAGACGGCAATCGAGCGGCGCGATCTTCTGGCGCGGCAGGTGCGCGCCAACCAGCAGATCGTTCGGCAGTACCGCGATGAGGTCGAGGCGGCCAAGCGCAGCCTGATCGACGTTCTCGAGGCCGAGCGCACGCTGTTCAACATCCGTTTCCAGGAGATCAGCGCCGACTCTGCCGTGACCTTCGGCGCCTACCGCCTGCTGGCCGCGAAAAGCGCGCTGGCCGATCACTTCGGGCTGTCGCGGGCTGCCGTGGCACTGGCGCCGGGCTTTGAGGACCGCGCGCAGGGTGCCCCCACCGGCGCCGTCTTCAACACATCGGTTCCGCCGCTCGAATGACCAGCGATCCCTCCGCCCCCGTCGCGGCCGCCACGACATCGGGCGGACCTGCGGTGCTGGGATCGGAGAGCGAGGTTTCCCCCGATACGCCACGCGGGCTGGCGTTTGCCGTGATCGGCTGGATGGCGGCGCATCACGGGCACCCTTTCACCGCGTCCGCCGTCGCCGCGCGGGTGCCGACCGATTTCGCGGCCCATGACCGAGGCGCGCTGATCCGGGGGCTGGGGGCGGTGGGCCTGCGCGCCCGCACGGTCGAGCGGGATCTGGCCCGCCTGGACCCCGCCGTGTTCCCCGTCATCGCCATCACCCGCAAAGGTCAGCCGCTGATCGTCGCGGGCCGGGCCGAGGGGCGGCGCATGTGGCGCATCGTCGATCCCTCCGAGGGCGCGCACGCGCAGGACATCGGCCAGCGCGCGTTGCGCCGCAGGCTGAGCGGCCCCTTGATCCTTGCCGCGCCCGAGGGCGACGGGGCACCGCGACTGTCCACCGATCCGGGCGGCCGGGCGCGCCACTGGTTCTGGGGGCCGTTCTGGGGCGGATGGGACGCCTGGGCGCAGGTGATCCTTGCGGTGCTGGTGGTGAACCTTCTGAACCTCGCGCTGCCGCTGTTCGTGATGAACGTCTACGACCGGGTGATCCCGAACCTGGCCTTCGTGACCCTCACGACGCTGGCCATCGGCGTCGGCATCGCCATCGCGCTTGATTTCTGCGTGCGGATGATCCGCTCGGTGGTGCTGGAACGGGTGACGCGGCGGGTGGACCTGCGCGTCGGCGCTGCGCTGTTCCGGCAGGCGATGTCGGTGGAACTGCTCTCGCGCCCCGGCGGCGCGGCGGGCATCGCCAGCACGATCCGCGATTTCGACACGGTGCGAGATTTCTTTGCCTCGGCCAGCTTCGTCGCGGTGATCGACCTTGCCTTCGTCGGCATCTTCCTTGGCGTCTTGTGGTACATCGTCGGCCCGCTGGCGCTGGTGCCCGCGCTGGCGGTGCCGGTCGTGCTGCTGCTGGGCCTGATCGCGCAGATGCCGATGCGGCGCAGCGTCGACAAGGGGCAGGCGGTGGCGACCCGGCGTCACACCGTGCTGGTGGAGTCGCTGATGGGCATCGGCACGATCAAGTCACTGGGTGCCGAGCCCGCGATGCAGCGCGAATGGGAGAGTGCCGTCGCCGCCTCGGCCCGGCTGGGCGGGCAGACACGGTTCTGGTCGAACGTCGCGCTGAACGGCACGCAGCTGGTGCAGCAGGCGGTCAGCGTCGGGATCATCGTATGGGGCGTGTTCCTGGTGTCGGACGGGCGCATCACCATCGGCGCGCTGATCGCCGCCAACATCCTTGCGGGCCGCGTTCTGGCGCCGCTGGCCAACATCGCGCAGACGCTGTTCCGCGCGCATTACGCGGTGCGCTCGATGCGGGCGATCACCGATTTCATGGCGCTGCCGGTGGAAGGCGGAGGAGCCGTGCGCAGCGCGGCGCGCGTCCGGCAGGGCGCGGTCGAGCTGAAGGGTGTCAAATACACCTATCCCGGCGCCAAGGTGCCCGCGCTGGACGGCGTGGACCTGTCCGTGTCCCCGGGCGAGTGCGTCGCGCTGGTTGGCCCGGTCGGGTCGGGCAAGACCACCACGGGCATGCTGTTCAACGGCCTCTTGCGCCCGACCGAGGGCGTGGTGCTGGTCGACGGGCAAGAGCTGTCACATTACGATCCGGCGGAACTGCGCGCCGGGATCGGCTATCTGCCGCAGGATGCAGAGCTGTTCACCGGCACCGTGCGCGAGAACCTGTCGATCGGGCGCCCCGGCGCCTCGGACGACGATCTGGCGCGCGCGCTGTGGTATGCGGGCATGGACCGCTTCGTGGCCGAGCATCCCGACGGGCTGGGCGCGCATGTCGGCGAAAAGGGCAACCGGCTGTCAGGCGGCCAGCGGCAGGGCCTGTCGCTTGCGAGGATCGTGCTGCGCCGTCCGCGCCTGATGTTCCTCGACGAGCCGACCAACGCGATGGACCAGCGGATGGAGGCGACTGTGACGGAACGCCTGCGCACGCTGCATACAGAGGGGCTTGGCCTTGTGTTGTGCACGCACCGCCAGTCGCTTGCCGCCATCGCGCCGCGCCTTGTCGTGTTCGACCGGGGCCGCAAGCTGCTGGACGGGCCCTATGCCGAGGTCGTGCAGCGGCTTCAGGGCGCCGCCAAATCAATCGAGGCGCAGTGATGTTCGGACGCGGACCGGAAGCGGAGTTCCTCAACGACATCGCCGCCGCAGAGGCGGGGACGGCGGGGCGCGGCGCATGGGCGTTTCTGTTGCTGATCGTCGGCGGGCTGGCCGCGTTCGGCTGGTGGGCGGCGACCTATGAGATCGAGGAATTGACGCGCGGCATGGGCCGGGTGATCCCGTCGTCGCAGGTGCAGATCGTGCAGGCCCCCGAGGGCGGTGTCGTCCGTGCCATCGCGGTGGCCGAGGGCGACACGGTGGCGCAAGGCGATGTGCTCATCACCGTCGACGACACCACGGTTCTGGCCGAGCAGGGCGAGTTCCTTGAACGCCGCGCTGCGCTGGAGGCCGAGCGCATCCGCCTGTCCGCCGAGGCCGAGGAGGCGGACGCGCCCGACTTTCCCGCCGCGCTGCGCGCGCAGGTGCCCCGTGCCGTCGCCGCCGAGGCCGAGGTTTTTGCCTCGCGCCGCCGCCAGCTTGCGCAAGAGATCGAGGTTCTGGAGAACCGGCTCGACCAGCGCCGTGCGGACCTGCAGGAGTTGCAGGCGACCCGCGCGCGCGCCGAGGCGGTGCTTGGCCCCCTGCGCGACGAGATCACCCTGACCGAGGACATGGCCACGCGCGGCGTCGTGCCCGAGATCGAGCTGTTGCGCCTGCGTGCACGGCTTGCCGAACTGACCGGCGATCTTGCGGTGACCGACGCCGCGCTGCCCCGCACCCGCGCCGCCATTTCCGAGGCCGAGAACGAGATCACCGCCGCGCGGTCGGGCTATGTGCTGGCCGCGCGGGAACGCCTTGCGCGGCTGGAGCTGGAGCTTGCGGTGGTGCAAGAGGCGCTGTCGGCGGCGACCGAGCGCGTCACCCGCACCGAGATCCGCGCGCCGGTGGACGGGGTGGTGAACCGTCTTGCCATCTCGACGCTGGGCGCCGTGGTGCAGGCCGGATCGCAACTGGCCGAGATCGTGCCCGCCGATGACGGGCTTCTGATCGAGGCGGACCTGCGCCCGCAGGACGTTGCCTTCATCGGCCCCGGAGAGCCTGCGTCGGTCACGATCACCGCCTATGATCCGCTGATCTATGGCAAGTTGTCCGGCGAGGTGCTGCGCATCGGTGCCAATTCCATCGACACGGGCGAAGGCGAGACATTCTTTCGCGTCGTGGTGCGAACCGACCGCCAGACGCTTGGCACCGAGGCGAGCCCGCTGCCGATCATCGCGGGCATGGTGGCGACGGTCGAGATCCAGACGGGCCGCCGGACGGTGCTGTCTTATCTGGCCAAGCCCATCCTGCGCGCAAGGGCCGAGGCGTTCCGCGAACGCTAGCCTTCCTTGCTACTTAGACGTCGCCGTATAGACGCCGTCCCAGTCCGGCCCCGGCGGCACGGCGCGGAATTCGGCGATCCGGGCGCGGTAGAGATCGAGGTATCCCGTCAGCCCCATCGCCTCGGCGCCTGCCGTTTCCATCCCGCACATGGCAGCTTCGGCGGCGTCCCAGCGCTGATCGCGATAGGCGGCCAGCATGTCGCGGTTGGTTTCCAGCAGGCTGACGGTCGCCGGATCGGCCATCAGTGTGTGATCCCCGAGCAGGGCGAAGATGCGCACCGGTTCCTGCTTGCCCTTCACCCGCAGAAGATCGAGCTCCATCACCGCCATGTCATGCTCGACTTCGCGCGCGGTCGACTCTCCCAGCACGATGCCGACGCCGTAGGGCTTTGATTGCCCCTCCAGCCGCGAGGCAAGGTTCACCGTGTCGCCAAGCGCGGTATAGTCAAAGCGGGTGTCGGACCCCATGTTGCCCACGACACAGGAGCCGGTGTTCAGCCCGACACCGACATCAATGCGGTGCACCGTCTCGCCGTCAGTGGCCTCGGCGAGGCGGAGCGTGTTCAGCTCTTCGACCGCCTTGCGCATGGCGATCGCGGCGCGGCATCCGGCGCGGGCGTGCTGCGGGATGTCCAGCGGCGCGTTCCAGAACGCCATGACCGCATCGCCCATGAACTTGTCGATGGTGCCGCCCTCGTCGAGGATCGCGTCCGACAGCACGGTGAGAAAGCGGTTCATCAGCACGGTCAGCCCCTGCGGGTCGTCCTTGAAGCTTTCCGAGATCGCCGTGAACCCGCGCACGTCGCTGAACAGGAGCGTCAGCTCTTTCGTCTCGCCGCCAAGGCGCAGGCTGCCGGGGTTGTCCTGCAGCCGCTCGATCAGCGCGGGCGAGACGTATTGTCCGAAGGCGCCCCGGATCTCGCGGCGCTGGCGTTCCTCGCGCAGGTAGTTCGCCGTCGTCATGATGCCTGCGATCAGCAACGTCGCCAGCACCGGATAGGTCGGGTCGATCAGCATCCGCGCACGCTCGAACGCGAGCCATGTTGTCGTGACATAGGCCGCCAGCACCAGCAGCGTCGACAGGATCACCCAGCGCGCCGCCATGTTGGGCACCAGCAGGACGGTCAGAAGGCCAAGGATCGCGGTGGTCAGCAACTCGACCGAGATGGCGTAGTTCGGGCGATCCAAGAGCGTGCTGGACAGGATGTTCTCCAGGAGTTGCGCATGCACCTCGACCCCGGCCATGGCGACGCCAAGAGGCGTGGCGCGGTAATCCTCGAGGCCGATGGCGGAGGTGCCGACAAGGACAAGATGCCCGGCCAGCCGCCCCTCGGGCAGTCGGTTCAGGATCACGTCGGCGGCGCTGACATAGCGCGCGCGCGCGCTGTGCGACAGGTAGGGCCGCACCGACCCGGTGGCATCGGTGCGGATCAGCTGGCGGGCCACCACGATCCCGTCCACGCCCGCCTCGTTGCTGCGGATGGCAAAGCTTTGCCCGCCGGTCGCGACGCGCAGCAACTCGGGCGTCAGGCCAAGGCGCAGCGTCTCGCCCGCCAGCATCACCAGCGGCACGCGGCGGTAGACGCCGTCAGTGTCGGGCCGGACCGAGAACACACCGCGCCCGGCAGCGGCGGCTTCGAGGGCTGGCAGGTTCTCGACCAGATCGGGAAAGCGCGAGAGGAACGGACGCGGATCGGGACCTAGCAGCGCGTGCGGCACATCACGCGGCACGGCGCTTTGCCCGCCCGCCCCTGCGACGCGGATGCTGGTCTGGCCGAGGATCACGCGGCCCCGCCCGATCGCTTCGGCAAAGATGTCGTCGTTCGACGGCAGGCCCGACAGCGCGTCGCGGATCGCAGGGTCGAGCGCCTCGTTGTCGCTTGCGATCAGGCCGGGGGACAGCCGGTCGGGTTCCGAGAAAAGCACGTCGAAGGCGATCGCGGCGGCCCCGCCCGCAGTGGCGTTGTCGACAAGCTGCGCCAGCCTGGTGCGCGGCCACGGCCATTGCCCCAACTCGGCGATAGAGGCGTCGTCGATGTCGATGATCGTCACCGGGGCGGGCGCCACCTCGCGCGGCTTGACGCGCTGGAAGGTGTCGAAGGCAAGGTTGCGCAGGATCGAAACCGGCGTCGGGTCGAGGATGCGAATCGTCAGGAGCAATGCCAGCATGACCAGCCCGGCCATCCGGCTCCAGCCGTTCGAAATCAGATTTCGGCCCACGCGACCGTCCCTCGCCCATCCATTTACCCAGCGTTTCACAAGCGATTGAGGCGGGTAAAGGGAAGAACCGACGCACGCGAAAGAATTGTGCAAGCGTGATGCGCTTCGCTTTGTTTGAAACGCAATTATGCGGTAATGTTGCCAGATTGCTGGGGAAAGCTGATCTCATCATGAAGACATTCATCAACCCGGGGGCGGGACCTGTCGACATTGTGCTGATGGCCAATGCCGAAGGCGTCACCGTGCCGGAAGCCAGTCTTCTGTTTCGGGCCGCGTTCACCCGCGACGGCCCGGATCTTGTGCTTGAAAATCCCGGTCATTCGGACATCCGCATCGTCGGCTATTTCTCGGCGCCGGAACCTGCCGATCTGGTGACAAGCGATGGCGCGGTGCTGCGCGGTCCTGTGGTCGAACGGCTGGCGGGCCCCGAGGCGCCGGGCCAGTATGCGCAGGCCGGGGCTATTCAGGGTGCCAACCCCATCGGACAGGTCGAGACGATCAATGGCGACGGCTCCGTGCAACGCGCCGATGGCACGGTCGAGAACCTGTCGCTTGGCACGCTGGTCTACGAGAATGACGTGGTGCAGACCGGAAACGGCGCGACCGTCGCGATCACCTTTGTCGATGGCACGATCTTCTCGCTGGCCTCGGGCTCGCGGATGCTGCTGGACGAATTGATCTACGATCCCGACGGCAGCGACAATTCGGGCGTGTTCAACCTGATCGAGGGCAGCTTCGTCTTTATCGCGGGGCAGGCGGCCAAGACCGGCGGGATGGAGGTCAACACTCCCACCGCCACCATGGGCATCCGCGGCACCACCGTGAAGGTCGATATTCAAACCGTCAACGGCGTGACCGAGGTCATGGTGTCGCTGAACACCGACCCCGATGGCGGTGTCGGGTCGATCGAATTGCGCGATCTCGACGGCAATCTCATTGCCACGATCACCGCGACAGATACGGCTTGGGTCGTCTCACCGATCGAGGGCGAAACCCGAGAGATCGCGCGCGATCCCGGCGATCTGGCGAATGATGCCGACCTGCTGTCCGAGGCGCTGACTGCCTTCCAGCTTGCGACCCAGCGGTTCGGGCAATCTGGCACCTTCATCACGCTGGATGGCAACGCAGGAGACGGGCCCGCGACGCCGCCCCCGATCGAGGATATCGGCGAGCCGCCCCCGCCGCCCCCGCCGCCCGCCGATGATCTGAACGACGGCGGCGGCGATGACGACAGCGATGGCGGGCAGGGCGGCGACACCGTCATCAACGTGAACGATGCACCCGTTGGCACCGACTTTGTCCTTGCGATGAACGAGGACACGACCGCGCGAGGGCAGCTAGCCGCGACCGACGCGGACGGTGATGCGCTGTCCTTTGCGCTGGCGCAGGGCGCTGCCAGCGGTCTTGTCGTGCTGCAGTCCAACGGCGCGTTCACCTATACGCCGAATGCCGACTTCCAGGGCACCGACAGCTTTACCTACACCGTCAGCGACGGCGAGTTGACCGACACGCGCACGGTGACGTTCACCGTAGCCGGGGTCAACGACGCGCCTGTGGCGCAGGATGTGACGCTGACCCCCACAGGGGACGCGATCGAGAATGCAGGGTTCGACGATGGCCTTCAGGGCTGGAGCGTCGAGAACACGTTTCGGGTCGAGGGGGCGACTTCCAGCAGCAGCACGTCGACAGCCAACCTGAACGGCAGCGTGACGGCGCTTGGCAACGCCGCGCCTGCGGGGGACGATATCACAGCGGCCTCCCTGACGATTGGCGGTTCGGTGTCTTCGCAGTCCACAGGATACGGCCCGCTTCTGGTCAGTTCGGGATTTACCGTCGCGGATGGAGAGGCGATTTCGATCGTCTATCAGCTTGACGCCACCGGCGGATCAGGCGACCGCGATGCGGGCCGGATGCGCGTCTACTTGCGCGACGCCGAGACCGACGCGTTCGTGACCGAGTTGTTCACAGACTCTGCCGCGCTTGGGACCACGCAAGGCATCGAGACGTTCAACGGCACCATCGCCGAAGGCGGCACCTATGAATTGGTGTACGAAGTCGGCTCGCAAGATTCGACCGGCGGGCTCGTGATCGGGAGCGTGCTTCGCGTCTACTCGGTAAGCGTCGAGGGCGGGGTCGGCGAAGGGTCGTCGCGCAGCTTCGACGCATCCAAGTTCCTTGCCGGTGCAACGGATGTCGAAGGGGACACGCTGTCTCTTGCCTCTGTCTCGGCCTTCAGCGCGAATGGCGCGCGCGTGTCCATCGTCGGGGGACAAGTCGTCTACGATTCCGCGACACTGTGCGTGGACCTCGAGGCCGGTCAGACCCTGACCGATACCTTCACCTACCGCATCTCGGACGGGAACGGAGGTTTCGACACCGCTACGGCGACCGTTACTGTTGCGGGTAGCGATTCCGCGGCCGGCGCCTTCTTTTCATCCGACCTGATCGAGACGTTCGGCGCGGAAACACTGCTTGGCAGCGGGCCGCTCGACCTTCAAAACGGCGAGACGGACGACCTTACGCTTTCGGCGGCGGATGTCTTCTGCGTGTCGGATTCGGACAGCGAAGACGGGCTTTTCGAGGCGCTGGAGGCGGGAATTCGGGCGCTGCGGATCAAGGGCGACCCCGACCAGCCGCAATCCGAACAGGCGGGCGACAGCATCACCTTGCAGAACGAGGACGGGCTTGGCTTCGTGCGCGGGGCCGAGGGGGACGACCCTGCGGGCTACAATGTCTATGACCTTGTCCAGACCACCGGCGGCATGTCCGAGATCATCGCGCGGATCGCGGTGGACGAGGATATTTCGGTCGCCGTGGCTCAGGCCAACGTCGCCTAGAACGCCAGCGCGACGCCGATCATCAACACATAGGTCAGCTGGTGCGCCAGCTGATCGAGCCCGAACAGCGACCAGTAGGCCTTGTCCTGAATGGTCAGGCCAAGCCGCTTGCTGACGACTTCCTTCATGAAGTCGACGTGATAATGGATCACGAATTCGCCCACGCAGATCGCAAGGGACAGCAGCGGCGCAAACCCGGCGACCACGAGGATCGGCAGCGACATGGCGGCATGAACACCGGCGTGCTGGATGCCGCCGGGATGCCCGTAGCGCCCCTTGTTCTGGACCATATAGAGGGTCTGGAACTGATAGTCCGCCAGGAAATGCTTGATAAGAAGCGCGGCCGTCAGCGCCAGATAATAGGTCTCGTTGGTCATGGGACCCTTTCGAGGTCTCTGCTCATGGCAGCGCTTCGCCCGCCGCGCCGTTCCATGTGCCCGTCCGCCGCGCCCTGCGTCAAGCCAGATCGCGCAACATGAGTGTGGTTCTGCTCAGCTTCTCGGCGAGTGTGATCGCAATGAGCTTGTGCCACGCCGCCAGTTCGGGTGTACCCGCCATCGCGGATTCCAGTTCTGCGGGATCAACGACATACACCGTGCTGTCCACCTCGGCGACGACATCGGCGGTGCGGGCAAGCCCCGTATAGCTGGCGATCTCGCCCACCAGCGCCCCGGCACGAAGCGAGCGCACGCGCAACATCTTGCCATCGGCCAGCGGGGCATAGATGCCAAGGCGCCCCTCGTCGATCAGATAGATCTCTCCGGTGGTCTGGCCGTGGGTGATGATGCGGTCTCCGGCGCGGATGCTGCGCCGGGTCATCAGCGCCATCAGCGCGTCCGTGATGGCGGCATCGCCGAGGATCGCGGTCAGCGCGCTTTGCGCGGTCTCCTCGTCTGCCTGGGGCGGCGTGGCAAGGATGCGCTCTTCTGCGCTGGCCAGCGCCTCGTCTGCGGTGCCCGCGCGGACAAGCGCCGGAGTGCCGGGCAGGGCAAGACCCTGCCGGTCCAGCGCCTCGGCGACTTCGGGCCGGGCGGCGGCGATCACGACCTGCGCGCCGCGCGCCTCTGCCAGATGCTCGACCTTGCCAAGCGCGGCAAGAGCGGCCGAGTCGACGCCGCGCACCCGCTGGAAATCCAGGATGACGATGCGGACATCGTGCCGCGTGGCCAGCAGGGTGCGGATCTCGGCGACCAGCTGTTCGGTCGAGCCGAAGAACAGGAACCCGTCCAGGCGCAGGGTCACGACCTGTCCGGCCTGACGGTCGAGGCGGCGGGTTTCGGCAGGACCGCGATCGACCGCGCTGCGGCGGGCCGACAGATCGCTGATCTGCGTCACGACCGGCAGTCGCCCGTAGCTGAAGGCAAAGATCATCGACGCGGCAAGAACGCCGACAGCGATGGCCTCCAGCACGCCGAACAGCACCGAGATCAGGACGATGGCGCCCGCGAGCAGCCAGTCGGGCAAGGTCTGGCGCGGACGCTGCCAGACGAACCAGCGCGCCAGGATGCCCGCGCCGATATACAGCAGCAGGCCGCTCGACAGAAAGCCGGGCACGAAGGCGATGATGTCGCCGACCAGGAAGAACCCCACCGTCAGCATCCCGATGACCCCGAAGGCCAGCGCCTTGTGGTTCGCGCCCATATCCTGCGCGGTGATCGTGGTGGTCGAGGACGGATAGCCGATGGTGCCGCCCACGGCGCCAAGGGCAATGTTGGTCACGCCGGAAACCTTGAGGGTGCGCGCGGTGTCAAGGTCACGCCGCAGCGCAAGCTCGATCCCGGTCAGGTTCAGCGCCAGTCCCAGCACAGAGATCATCGCCGCGGCAAGGATGTTGGGAAGTGCGGCGCGGACGAAATCCCAGTCGATGGCGGCCAGCATCGCGGGCGACGGGGCAACCGCGCTGATGCCCTGGGGGCTGTAAGGCAAGAGGCCAAGCGCGCGCGCCTCGGGCAGGTCGATGCCCTTGGCCGACAGGACGGTGTAGAACAGGGCAATGCCGCCGATGATGGCGAACACCAACCCGCGCTCCCTGAGCAGTCGGTAGGCGAGCCCGAGGACCAGCCCGAAGCCAAGCGTCAGGAACAGCGGGGAATGGGTGCTGGGGGACACGCTTACCAGCGCGGCAAGGTTCCTGTCGGCTGCGGGCAAGGCCCCGATGATCGCCGCCAGCATCAACAGCGCGCCGGTTGCCGCCAGGAACCCCGCCGACACCGGATAGGGCATCAGCCGGATCATCCGGTCAAGCCGCAGATAGGCCAGAGCCAGCATCGCGACGCCCGTCAGGACCGAGGTCAGGCCCAGAAGCGCGAAGGCAGTGGCATTCGCCGTGAAGGTCGCCTCGGGCGTGGCGGGCAGCGCGGAGAGCGCAAAGAAGAACGGCAGCAACACCGCAAAGGGCGCTTGCTGCACCGCGCCGATCACCGGCCAGTTGCTGCGCCCGGTCGCAACCATCGAGACCGTGGCCAGCAGGCTGGCCATCACCATCAGCATGGTGCCCGCTGCGGCCCCCGCCGCCAGCGTTCCGGCAAAGATCACCGTCGCCATCGCGACGGCGCGCCCAACAAGGTCGAAGCCGACGATCATGCCGACCGCGGCCGAGCGTGCGGGATGGGCCGACCCTTTCGGGTTGGCCGCAAGGGCTGCGGCGTTGGTCAAATCTCGCTGGCCCCCGCGCCGCGCGCATTGCTGGCCATCAGCTTGCGGGCGGTATCCTCGGTCATGCGCGAATCGAGCGCGCCGCGGATCTCGGACGCGCTGTCCCGCAGTCGGCGCAGGGCGGCGCTCGAGATGGCGAACAGCCGCGCGGGGCGGGTCAGGTTGACGGACGCGCTTGCAGGTCCCTCGCGCAGGGCGCCGATCTCGCCGACAAAGCCGCCGTCGATGGTGGCAACGATGCGCGTGTCCACGCGCACCTCGGCCTCACCGCTCATCAAGAAATACAGCGTGCCGACCGGTTTGCCCTCTTCGGTCAGGGTCATGCCCGGTTCGCCGTCGATCCAGGCGCCATGGTCCATGAACCGGCGCTGATGCTCGCTGCGCAGGTCCGGCAGCAGCGCGTTCAGAAGCGCGGTTTCCTCGGCGGTAAAGCGGATGCGCCGGTTCGCCAGATAGAGCCGGGCAAGGCCGTAGAGGCTGATCGCGGCAAAACTGACCTGCACCACCATGGCCGAGAGGTTGAAATCCCTCTGAAGGCTGGCCATGATCAGAAGAGCGGCGCACAGGTTGAAGGCGGCATAGGCATAGCCGTCGCCCCGAATGAACCCTGCCATCAGCGCGGCATAAGCCCCAAGATAGGCGATCGCGCCGATCAATCCGATAAATTCGAGCGTCCAGCCGAGACCGACGAACATTGAAATCCCCGAGCTCGCCCGCAAAATCGGGCGACATGACCGGCCCCCAAGGACCGCCGTGCTTGAAATCCTTGCCGTACCGATTTCCCCAAACCGGCGCAGAACATTCCGAAGTTGTCACAGCTTTGCCTGCCCGTGGCAAGCACGGGCAGGCCGATCACTCTGTTCCGATTGAAGAAACCGCGTGGCGATCAGATCGCGGCAAAGCCCTTGTCGAGCGCGCCAAGGATGATGTCGACGTCGGCGGCGGTCAGGACCAGCGGCGGCGACATGATGACGTTGTTGCCCGAGACGCGGACCATGGCCCCCGCCTTGTAGGTTTCTTCCTGCAAGGCGGCGATGCTGGCCTTGTCGATGGGCGTCTTGGCGGCGCGGTCCGACACCAGTTCCATCGCGCACATCAGGCCATGCCCGCCGCGCACATCGCCGACGATGTCGTATTTCGCCGCAAGGGCTTGAAGCCCCTGATAAAGCTGGCGCCCCCGCTCGCCCGCGTTCGTCGCCACATCCAGCCGCTCCGTTTCGGCAAGGCAGGCGACCGCAGCCGCCGCGCCGACCGGGTGCCCGGAATAGGTATAGCCGTGGCCGATGGATGCCGCGCCGGTGGTGTCGTTCTCGAACACTTCAGCCACCTTGTCGGCGATCATCACCGCGCCGAAGGGGAAATAGCCGTTTGTGATCGCCTTGGCGGTCGTCATCATGTCGGGCTTCACGCCCCAATGGCGCGAGCCGGTCCAGTCGCCGGTGCGTCCGAAGGCGGTGATGACCTCGTCCGCGATCAGAAGGATGCCGTGGCGGTCGCAGATGTCACGGACGCCGGGCATGAAGGAATGGTGCGGCGGGATCACGCCGCCCGCGCCCAGCACCGGCTCCATGATGAAGGCGGCGATGGTCTTGGCGCCCTGGAACGCGATCTCGTCCTCGATGGCCTGCAGGCACAGTTGTGCCAGCTTCTCGGGTCCGGTCTCGTTGAACGGGTTGCGGTAAGTGTAGGGCGCGGGCGTGTGGAAGCAGCCGGGCAGAAGTGGCTCATAGGCGGTGCGGAAGTTGGCGTTGCCGTTGACTGACGCGGCGCCGAAATGGGTGCCGTGGTAGCCCTTTTTCAGCGACAGGAACTTGGTGCGCCCTTCCTGCCCGCGCAGCTTGTGATACTGCCGCGCCAGCCGCAGCGCGGTTTCCACGCTGTCCCCGCCGCCAGAGGTGAAGAACGACCGCGTCAGCCCGTCGGGCGCGAAAAAGGCGTGCAGCGCCTCGGCGCATTCGATCAGCACGTCGTTGGTGGTGCCGCGAAAGGCGGAATAGTACGGCAGGCGGTGCAGCTGCGCGCTGATCGCGGCGATGATCGGCTCGCAGGAAAAGCCGAGGTTCACGTTCCACAGGCCGCCGACACCGTCGACAACCTCGTGCCCGTCGATATCGACGATCCGCACGCCATGCGCCTCGGTGATGATCGTCGGCGGATGCGCCTGCATGTCGGCGGGGTGCGCCATCGGATGCCAGAGGTGGCGGGCGTTCATTTCCTTGAGGAAGTTGGAATCTTTCATCTCTGCGGCCTTTCAGTCGGTGGGTTCGGGCACGGGGGGCGGGGGCGTGTCTTGCAAGAGGGGGGAAGCGCCCCAGAGCGCGCCAAGCGCCGGGGCCGTGTCGGTCAGCGCCTGCGCGATGCGCGCGCGCAAGGCATCGGTCATGCGCGACACCGGCGTTGCGACGGCCAGCGCGCCCGTCACACTGCCATCGGCGGCGAACAGCGGCACCGCCAGCGACGAGACATCGGCCTCGAAGCCGCCGGTGGACACCGCGATGCCGCTTGCGCGGACCTGGGACAGCGCCGCCCGGATGCGCGCGGCATCGGTCTGGGTCGCGGCCGTGAACCCGGCAAGCGGCGGCGTCAGCAGGGCCTCGCGCCGGTCCGGCGGCAGGTAGGCCAGCACGGCCAATCCCGAAGCTGTGGCATGGAACGGCAGGACGGCGGCGTCTTCCATCCGCACGCTGGTGCCGTGGGCGTCGGCGTAGGTGAAGGCATAGGTGCCCAGCTTGCCGCCCTCGAGGAAGGACAGGTGCACCGTCTCGCCCGTGCGGTCGCTGAGGCGTTGCAGAAGCGGCATCGCGGCGGCGCGCAGCGGCACCGTCGCCTCGCGCAGGGCGGCCAGACGCAAGACGGCGGGGCCGATCCGGTAGGCGCGCGTGCCGGTCTGCTCCAAAAGCCCCTCTGCCTGCAATTCGCTCACCATGCGGTAGACCGTTGCCTTGTTCATGCCCGACAGCCGCGCCAGGTCGCTCAGCCCGATCTCGGGGCGGGCGAGGGTGAACAGATCAAGCAAAGACAGGGCCTTGGCGACGGTGCCCATGGGGCGGGGGACCTCTTGTTCAGGGCGCGGGGCGGGCGCGGAGATGCGCCTGCATTTAACGCGTTCACCTTTTCGTTGACAGATCGACGCGGGCTCTGTCAATCTGAATTAGAACCAAAGGTTCAAATAATGAACCAATCAAAGCCAGAGAACAGGGAGTTCTTGATCATGCCTTTCCCCAAAGCGACCACCGCGATCGCGCTCGGCCTTGCCGCGCTTGCCGGTCCGGCCCTTGCCGATTATCCCGAAAAGCCGGTGGAGTTCATCGTGCCCTGGCCGCCCGGCGATCTCGAGGACGTGCTAACCCGCATGATCGCCGAGGATTTCCAGGCGGAATACGGCGTTTCGGCAGCGGTGGTGAACAAGCCCGGCGGCGGCGGCGGCCCGTTCCCCGGTGCCATCGAGGTGGCGACCGCGCCCGCTGATGGCTACACCATCGGGTCTTTCGTGATCGGCGTGCCGGTGATCGGCCACACCATCGACATCCCCGAATTGACGCCTGCGCAGTTCGAGCCGCTGGGCATCTTCCTGACCTATCCCTTCGTCATCGCCACCGGCGGCAACGCGCCCTATTCGACCATGGACGAGCTTGCGGCCCATGCGCAGGACAACGACGTGGCGCTTGGCCATTTCGGCGACGTGCTGACGCCGACGCAGGTGACAAAGGCCTTCGCCTCGAACCTTGGCTTTGAATACTCGTCCGACGCGGCCTTCGACGCGCTGGACTGCAACACGCTGGCTTCGGGTGATGCCGACGTCATCAACACCACGCTGCAGCTGATCCTGCCCTGCCTCGACCAGGTCAAGGTGCTGGCCTCGATCACCGACGAGCGCATTCCGCTGGTGCCCGACGCGCCGACCGTGGGCGAGCTTGACGACAGCCTGAACATCGCACTGTGGAACGGCCTGTTCGTGCACAAGGACACCCCGCAGGACGTGCGCGACAAGATCGTCGCCGTCGCCGAGAAGACGGTGATGAGCGAGCGCGCGCAGAACGTCGCCGCAGAGACCGGCGCGCTGGTCTATTGGCAGGACGCCGAAGAGTCTGCCGCGCGGATCGCGCAGGACATCGAAACCGTTGCGCGCATCGGTGAAACCCTGGAATGATGCTGGCGCGGGCCGGGATCATCCCGGCCCGTTCCCCCTGTCCGGACCGCTGACATGAGCGACGATCCCCTTCAGGCTTCTGCCGCCAGAACGCGGGGCCAGCCGCTTTTCGCGCTAGTGCTTGTCGCCGTCGCGGCGGGTCTGGCTGTCAGCTTTCCCTGGCAGGTCAGCCACGCCGAAGGCCGTGTGCTGGTCGCGCAGCCCGGTTTCTGGCCGGGTGTGTCGGTCGCCGGGATGCTGGTGTTTGGGCTGCTGCACTGGCGCATGCTGCCCCGCAAGCGCCTGCACCGCATGGACGGCACAGAGGCGCGGGTCTGGGCGGCGGCGCTGGAATACGCCGCATGGTTCCTGTGCTATGTCCTGGTGGTGCCGGTGATCGGCTACCTTCTGGCCACGGTGGGGTTCCTTGCGGCGCTGACGTGGCGGCTGGGCTATCGCAGCCCGGGGATGCTGGCGATGAGCGTGGCGCTCGGCATCGGCATCGTCGTGCTGTTCAAGGCGGGCCTGTCGGTGAAAATTCCCGGCGGGATGATCTACGAGGTGCTGCCGGGTCCGCTGCGCTCCTTCTTCATCCTCAATTTCTAGGCGCCCCGATGGCACCATTCTCCCGTGATCCGGCACCTGCGGTCCCTGACCGGACCGGCGCCGGGCTGATGCGAAAGGTCTGAGCGATGGAGCTTTTGCTCTCTGGGCTGGAGGTGCTGGCGCGCTGGGACGTCGTTGCGGCGCTGCTGGTCGGCTCGGTCGGCGGCGTGCTTATCGGCGCCGTTCCGGGTGTCGGGCCGGCCGTCGCCATCGCGATCCTGTTGCCCGCCACTTTCTCACTTGACCCAATCGTCGGGCTGACAGTCCTTCTTGGGATCTACGGCTCGTCGATGTATGGCGGCGCGATCCCGGCGATCCTGATCAACACGCCCGGAACGGCGGTCAACGCGCTGACGACCTATGACGGCTATCCGATGACCGCGCGGGGCGAGGCGCGGCGCGCGCTGAGCCTTGCCTATTCCGCCAGCTTCTTCGGTGGCATCTTTTCCGTGATCTGCTTGATCCTGTTCGCCCCGGTGCTGGCGCGCATCGCGCCGATGTTCGGCAGCCGCGAGATATTCCTCGCCGCGCTTCTGGGGATCATCCTTGTCGTCGTCGCGCACCGGGGCCAGACGCTGATCGCTGCGGCGCTGGCAAGCTTCGGCATCTTCCTCAACACCGTCGGGCTCGAGCCGGTCGAATACACCCGCCGCTACACCTTTGACCAAAGCTGGCTGTCCAGCGGGATCGACCTGATCGTCGTCGTGCTTGGCCTTTTCGCGCTGAGCCAGGCGTTCCTGCTCATGACCGACATCGACGAGAAGACTCGCATGACCAAGCTGCGCGGCGGGTTGTTCCAGGGCTTCCGCGAGCTTGCGCGCCATCCGCGCCTTGCGTCGGTGTCGGCAAGCTGCGGCGTGGTGATGGGGATGATCCCCGGCGTGGGCGAGTTCACCGCGCAGTTCCTCAGCTACACCTACGCGCAGAAGACCTCGAAGCGGCCTGGCGATTTCGGCCACGGATCAAGCGAGGGTCTGATCGCGTCCGAGACGGCGAACAACGCGGTGCCCGCCGCCGCGATGGTGCCGCTTCTGGCGCTTGGCATCCCCGGCGAGGCGCTGACGGCGATGATGCTGTCGGTGTTCTACGTGCACAACGTGGTGCCGGGGCCGGGGCTGTTCCTGTACCAGATGGATTTCGTCGTCGCGCTGTATCTGGCGCTGTTGATCCTGAACGTCCTTGTCATCGTGTTCCTGCTGGTCTCGACCCGGCAGTTGATCAAGGTGGTGAACGTCCCCAACCGGTTCCTTGGCGCGGCGATCCTCGTTCTGTCCTTCGTCGGGGTGTATTCGCTGCGCAATTCGGCGACGGACTGCATCCTTGCCGCCGCCTTCGGCCTGATCGGCTTTGTCCTCAAGCGGCTGAAGCTGCCGGTGGTCCCGATCATCCTTGGCATGGTTCTGGGCAACATCATGGAGGTCAAGCTGCGGTCCTCGATGAACCGGGTGGATACGCTTTGGGACTTGATCGAGCGGCCGATCGCGATGGTGCTGTTCGGGATGATCGTTGCCGTTCTGGCGCTGCATCTGGTGAATGTCTGGGGCGACTGGCGCATGCGGGCAGCGCGGCGCAAGGACATTCGCGAACGCCCGGAGCGCTTTGGCGGCTGGATGTTCCGCCGCCGGGCGCGGCTGGAGCGGGACCGAGAACGCCAGATGCGCGCGCGCACCGCGACCCACGCAAGGCCCTGGTCGCACCGTCTTGGCGAGTGACGGCGGTGTGCCCTATGGTGCCGCCAAAGGGAGCCTGCCATGCCGCATCTGAGTTTCGAGTATTCCACCGGGCTGGGCGAGATCGCCGATCTTGATGGCTTTGCGCGGCACATGCGCGACGCGATGCTGGACACGGGCGTGTTCCCCCTGGGCGGCATCCGCGTGCGCGGGTTCGAGGCCGACGTGATGGCGGTGGCGGACGGCAATGGCCACCATTTCCTCGACATGGTCTTGCGCATGGGGCAGGGACGTGACCCCGAAGTGCGCGAGGGCGCCGCCGACACGCTTTACGCCGCCGCGCGGACGTATCTGGAGCCGCAGGTCACGGGCACGTTCATGCTGTCGCTGGAACTGGTCGAGATCGACGCGCGGTTCTCGCGCAAGGGCTGGAACACCGTGCACGCCGCCGTCGCGACATGAGAAGCTACGACCGTGCTCTGCCCATCGCGCTTTTGCGGGCGCGCGAGGCGACGCTGCGGCCGTTCCGGGCGCATCTGGACGCCCACGGCCTGACCGTCCAGCAATGGCGGGTGATCCGCGCGCTGGCCGAAGGCGCGGCGCTGACCCCGACCGAACTGGCCGAGCGCTGCGTGCTCTTGCCGCCATCGCTCAGTCGCATCCTAAGGGCGATGACCGACCGGGGGCTGGTCGAGCCTGCCGCCGACCAGGATGCGCGCCGCCGCCGCGTGCGGCTGACGACCGAAGGCCGCGCGCTTTATGACAGCGCCGCCGTTCAGTCGCGCGCCGTCTATGACCGGATCGAAACGGTGTTCGGCGCGGGCAGGATGGAGACGCTGCTCGATCTTCTGGTGGACCTGCAAGACGTGGTCGAGGCGGACCCGGTGCTTGCGAAGAACGGTATTGACGGCGGGGACGATATTACTTAACAGGTTAAGCAATTAGTCTGGGAGGGCAGGATGGCGACGCTCGACGACAATCTGGCGACTGCGAAGGGCTACATGACCCGCTGGTCCGATGGCTGCCTGAACCACATCGGCGGCAAGGCAATGCCTGCCGCGTCGGGCAAGACCTTCGCCACCGTCTCGCCGGTGGACATGGCCGAACTGGCGCAGGTGGCCGAGGGCGACGCCGCCGACATCGATGCTGCCGCGCAGGCCGCCAAGGCGGCGTTTCCGGGCTGGCGCGACATGGCGGGGGCCAAGCGCCGCGACCTGCTGCACGCCATCGCCGACGCCATCGAGGCGCGCGCCGAAGAGATCGCCTTTACCGAATGCCTCGACACCGGGCAGGCGCTGCGTTTCATGTCCAAGGCCGCGATCCGCGGCGCCGACAATTTCCGCTTCTACGCCGACCGCGCGCCCGAGGCGCAGGACGGCCAGTCGCTGTATGGCCCCGGCCAGATCAACATCACCTCGCGCACGCCCATCGGCCCCGTGGGGATCATCACGCCGTGGAACACGCCGTTCATGCTGTCGACGTGGAAGATCGCCCCGGCGCTGGCGGCGGGCTGCACCGTGGTTCACAAACCGGCTGAACTGTCACCGCTAACCGCTCGTCTTCTCGTGGAAATCGCCGAAAGCGCGGGTCTGCCTGCCGGGGTCTGGAACACCGTCAATGGCTTTGGCGAGACGGCGGGCCGCGCGCTGTGCGAGCACCCGGCGATCAAGGCCATCGCCTTCATCGGGGAATCCACAACCGGCCAGCACATCCTGCGGCAAGGCGCCTCGACGCTCAAGCGCACGCATCTGGAACTGGGCGGCAAGAACCCGGTGGTGGTCTTCGCCGACGCCGATCTTGACCGCGCCGCAGATGCGGCCGTGTTCATGATCTACTCGCTGAACGGCGAGCGCTGCACTTCGTCGTCGCGGCTGCTGGTCGAGGCGTCAATCTACGACAGCTTTACCGCAAAAGTGGTTGAGAAAGCAGAGAATATCCGTATTGGCCACCCGCTTGATCCGCAGACGACGATCGGCCCGCTGATCGCGCCGGGGCATCTGGACAAGGTGCTGTCCTACTTCGACATCGCCAAGGCGGACGGCGCGACCATCGCCACCGGCGGCGCGCGCTGGGGCGATACGGGGTGCTGGGTCAAGCCGACGCTGTTCACCCATGCCACCAACGACATGCGCATCGCGCAAGAGGAAATCTTCGGCCCGGTCCTGACCGCGATCCCTTTCGACACCGAGGAAAAGGCTCTGGAGATCGCCAACAGCGTCGACTACGGCCTCGCGGGCTATGTCTGGACCGCCGACGTGACCCGCGCGATGCGGTTCACGCAAGCCATGGACGCCGGGATGATCTGGGTGAATTCGGAGAACCTGCGCCATCTGCCCGCGCCCTTCGGCGGCATGAAGTCCAGCGGCATCGGCCGCGATGGCGGCGACTGGTCCTTCGATTTCTACATGGAAGCCAGGAACGTGGCCTTTGCCACGACCGCCCACAAGATACCGAAACTCGGAGGCTGACGCGCGAGCGCCGATCGAGAGGGAGAACACAGATGCCCGTTCCAGCACATAACCTGACGCCGCCCTTCAACGTGGTGCGATTGTCCCATGTCGATCTTGCCGTCACCGATCTGGAGGCGAGCCGCGCGTTCTATGCCGACACGCTGGGCCTGCAGGTGACGCATCAGGACGACGACACGCTGACCCTGCGCGCGATGGAGGAACGGGGGCACCACTGCCTGATCCTGCGCCGCGCCGAGGCTCCAAGCGCACAAGCCGTGGTGTTCAAGGTCTGGTCCGAGGCGGACCTTGATCTCGCGGAGGCTTGGTTCGCCGACAAGGGCCGGCCGACCGAGTGGGTGGACCGCCGTTGGCAGGGCCGCACCCTGCGCAGCAGCGATCCGCACGGCCTGCCCATCGAGTTCTACGCCCGGATGGACCGGCTGGAGCCGATCCACCAGCACTACAAGCTGTACAGGGGCGTGAAACCGCTGCGGATCGACCATTTCAACTGCTTCTCGCCCAATGTCGACGACAGCGTCGGCTTCTGGAACGAGATGGGGTTTCGCGTCACCGAGTATACCGAGGACAAGGACAGCAAGCGGCTTTGGGCGGCGTGGATGCACCGCAAGGGCGGCGTGCATGACATGGCCTTCACCAATGGCCATGGCCCGCGCCTGCACCATGTCGCGTTCTGGGTGCCGACGCCGCTGAACATCATCGACCTGCTCGACCTGATGGCGACGACGGGATATGTTTCACATATCGAACGTGGGCCGGGGCGGCACGGCATATCGAACGCCTTTTTCTTGTACATACGCGATCCAGACGGACACCGGATCGAGATATACTGCTCGGACTACCAGACCGTCGATCCCGATCACGAGCCGATCCACTGGGATCTCAAGGACCCGCAGCGCCAGACGCTTTGGGGCGCGCCCGCGCCGCGATCCTGGTTCGAGGAAGGCACGCTGTTCGAAGGCATAGACACCCGCGCGCCAGAGCTGGACGCCCAGCCGATCGTGGCGCCATGACCGGGACCATGAACGGGCTGGCGAGTTTCACCTCTGCCGGGCGCGCCTTCTGGGGCGTGGCGACCAATGAAGGCATGATCGCGCTAAGCCAGGAGTTCCCGCAATGGCGGACGCTTCGAAATGTCATCGAGAACAAGGCGTTGAGTATTGTTCTTGAAGCGGCACGCAACGGCGATGTGACCCATCCCGCCGGGACGTTCGACTGGGATATTCCGGTGCCGGACCCCGAGAAGATCATCTGTGTCGGCGTCAACTATCCGGACCGGAACGCCGAGTACAAGGACGGGCAAGAGGCGCCGCCGAACCCGTCGCTGTTCATCCGCTTTGCGCGCTCCTTCGTGGGGCACGGCCAGCCGCTGATCCGCCCGCCCGAAAGCGAAAAACTGGATTACGAGGGCGAGATCGCCATCGTCATCGGCAGACCCGGGCGCCGCATCGCCGAGGCCGACGCCTGGCGCCATGTCGCGGCCATGACGCTGGCGAACGAGGGCACGATCCGCGACTGGGTGCGCCACGCCAAGTTCAACGTGACGCAAGGCAAGAACTGGGACGCCAGCGGCGCCATCGGTCCGTGGCTGGTGCCGCTCGAGGGGCCCGAGCAACTCGCCGACATCCGCCTGACGACCCGCGTGAACGGCAAGGTGCGTCAGGACGACCGCACCGGGCGGATGATCTTCCCGGTGCCCTACCTGATCCACTACATCTCGACCTTCACGACGCTGGTGCCGGGTGACGTCATCCTGACCGGCACGCCGACGGGCGCAGGTGCAAGGTTCGACCCGCCGGTGTGGCTGGTTCCCGGCGACGAGATCGTCGTCGAAGCGGACGGGATAGGCCGCCTTGTGAACGGGGTGACGGACGAATGACGCCCGAGGAACACGCCGCCGCAGGCGCAGCCCTGTTCGAGGCCGAGCAGACGCGCAGGCAGATCGGGCTCTTGTCGGTGAAATGCCCGGGAATGACGCTGGACGATGCCTATGCCGTGCAGGCCGAGTTCGTGCGCCGCCGTCTGATCGCCGGGCGCAAGGTCATCGGCTGGAAAATCGGCCTGACCAGCCGCGCGATGCAGGACGCGCTGAAGATCGACACGCCTGACTCGGGCGTCTTGTTCGACGACATGCTGTTCCGCAGCGGCGACACGGTTCCGGCGGGGCGGTTCATCCAGCCGCGTGTCGAAGCCGAGATTGCCTTCGTGATGAAGGCGCCGCTGAAAGGCGCGGACGTGACGCGCGAGGATGTGCTGGCCGCGACAGACTACATCGCGCCCAGCCTCGAAATCCTCGATACGCGCATCTTGCGCGCCGATCCCGGCACCGGCGTGGCCCGCAGGATCACCGACACGATCAGCGACAACGCGGCAAACGCAGGGATCGTACTGGGCGACGGACGTTTCGATCCGGCGGCGACCGACATGCGCTGGATGGGCGCCATCGTGAAGCGCGGCGGCGTGGTCGAGGAAACCGGTCTTGGCGCGGGCGTGCTGGACGATCCGGCGACGGGGATCGTCTGGCTGGTGCGCAGGCTGGCGCAGTACGGCGACGGGATCGAGGCGGGGCAGGTGGTCTTGTCCGGCAGCTTTATCCGCCCGATCGAGGCGCCGCAGGGCGCGGACATCGATGCGGACTTCGGGCGTTTTGGGAATGTCACGATCCGCTTCGCCTGAGCAAAGATTTCCGAACATCAACCTTCCCTGCCGGACCGTAACGCCCTACCTGACGGGGTAGGGTATGAACATGTCTGATTCCTCGCTTCGTCTTCATCTGACAGGAATGCACTGCGCGGGCTGCGTTGGCCGCGTGGAGCGTGCCGTGGCGCGGCTGGGCGGTGTCGAGACCGCGCATGTCAATCTTGCCACCGGGACACTGGACGTGACCGGCCCGGTCGAGACCGCCGCCCTTGTTCAGGCGCTGGACGAGGTCGGCTATCCCGCCGAGACGACCAGCGCGGTACTGGACATCGAAGGCATGCACTGCGCGTCCTGCGTGGGCCGGGTCGAGGCGGCGCTGCGGGACGCGCGCGGCGTGTTGGACGCGGGCGTGAACCTGACGACGGGCCGCGCCACCGTGACCATGCTTGCGGGGGCTGTGGACGCCGCCGCGCTGGTGCGGGCGGTGCAGGACCGGACAGGATATGCTGCAAGCCTCAGCGGGCAGGACGCGGCGCCCGATCCCGGCGCCCGGTCGGCGCAAGAGATCGCAAGCTATCGCCGCCTGACGCTGATCGCCGCGGCGCTGGCGCTGCCGGTGGTCATCCTCGAGATGGGCGGACACTGGATTCCCGGCTTTCACGCCCTGATCGGCAACACCATCGGGCATGACACCAGCCGCGCGCTGCAATTCGCCTTTGCGACGGCTGTTTTGCTGGGTCCGGGGCGCGTGTTCCTGCAGCGCGGCACGCGGGCGCTGGCGCGTCTGGCGCCCGACATGGATGCACTTGTCGCCATCGGCGCGGGCGCGGCCTGGGTCTATTCCACTATCGCCACCTTCGCGCCCGCGCTGCTGCCCGAAGCCTCGCGCGCGGTCTATTTCGAGGCGGCGGCGGTCATCGTCACGCTGATCCTCGCGGGGCGCTGGATGGAGGCGCGCGCCAAGGGGCAGGCGGGCTCTGCGATTTCGGCCCTGATCGGGTTGCAGCCGGACACCGCCCTTGTCGAGAGGGATGGCATCCCCGTCGCCACCGCCGTCGAGAGCATCGTCGCCGGGGACATCCTGCTCGTCCGTCCGGGCGAGCGTATTCCGGTCGATGGCGCGATCACCGAGGGGGCCAGCTATGTCGACGAAGCGATGATGACCGGCGAGCCGCTGCCGGTCGAAAAGCATGTCGGCGACGCGGTGACGGGCGGCACGGTGAACGGCACCGGGGCCTTCCGGATGCGCGCGACCCATGTAGGCGCCGACAGCACCCTTGCCCGCATCGTGCGCATGGTCGAAGGCGCGCAGGGCGCCAAGCTGCCGATCCAGTCCATCGTCGACCGCATCACGTTGTGGTTCGTTCCGGCCGTTCTGGCCATCGCGGCGCTTACGGTGCTGGTCTGGCTGGCGTTCGGTCCGTCCGGGTCTGCCGCGCTTGTCGCTGGTGTCTCGGTGCTTATCATCGCCTGCCCCTGCGCCATGGGACTTGCCACGCCGACCTCGATCATGGTCGGCACCGGGCGCGCGGCCGAGCTTGGCGTGCTGTTCCGGCGGGGCGACGCGCTTCAGGCGCTGGACGAGGTCAAGGTGGTGGCCTTCGACAAGACCGGCACCCTGACCGAAGGCCGCCCCGAGTTGAACGATTTCGTCACGGCGGGCGGCGATGCCAACACGCTGATGCGCCACATCGCGGCGATAGAAGGGCAGTCAGAGCATCCTATCGCCTATGCGATCCTGCGTGCCGCCGAAACGCGGCAACTGTCCGTGCCCCGCCCCGAGATGGTCGAGGCGATCCCCGGTTATGGCCTGTCGGGGCGGGTCGAGGGTCATGCCTTCCTCATCGGCGCCGCGCGGCTGATGGACCGCGAGGGCATCGACATCGACCGCTTCACCAACGCCGCGCGGGGCGCCGAGAGTGACGGGCAGACCGTGCTGTATGTCGCCCGCAACGGCGAGGCGGTGGCGCTTCTGTCGGTGGCCGATCCGCTGAAGGACGGCGTCGCGGAGGCGATTGCCGGGCTCAAGGCGCGCGGTGTCGAGGTTGCGCTGATTACCGGCGACAGCGAGGCTGCCGCCCGCACCGTCGCGTTCCGCGCAGGGATCGACACCGTGGTCGCGGGCGTGCTGCCGGGCGGCAAGGTCGACGCGATCCAGCATTTGCGCGGCGACGGGCGCAAGATCGCCTTCGTCGGGGACGGCATCAACGATGCCCCCGCGCTGGCCGAGGCGGATGTTGGCATCGCCATCGGCACCGGCACCGACATCGCCATCGAGGCGGCGGACGTGGTGCTTGTCTCTGGCGATCCGCAGGGCGTGGTGACGGCGGTAGACCTCAGCCACCGCACCATGGGCAACATCCGCACCAACCTGTTCTGGGCGTTCGGCTACAACGTCGCGCTGATCCCGGTGGCGGCGGGGGTGCTGTATCCGTTCTTTGGCGTGCTGCTGTCGCCGATCCTTGCGGCGGGGGCCATGGCGGCGTCCAGCGTGCTGGTCGTCGCAAATGCACTGCGTCTGCGCCGGGCCGGAGCGCGGGCAATCGATCCGCGCATGGTTGTGCGGCGTGTCGTTCCCGGCGCGCAACCCGCCGAGTAGCGCGGGCCGCTTCATCCCTTGCCAGTGGATTTCGGGGCGCGCCCCCTCGACGCCGCGCGGTTGACTTCGTTGCAAATGCAACGAATAATGCACATCAATTCGATACCGCTCGAATCGAGATGCGAGGAGGATGCGCATGACCCGCCACGAGCTTGCCCAAGGCATGGTCCGTGCCGCTGGCACCACCGGCACGCATGACGGCTACATGCCCGGCTTCGGCAATGACTTCGAGACCGAGGCGCTGCCGGGCGCGCTGCCGCAGGGCCAGAACAGCCCGCAGAAATGCGAATACGGGCTTTATGCCGAACAGCTGTCGGGCACAGCCTTTACCGCGCCGCGCGGCCAGAACGAACGCACCTGGTGCTACCGCATTCGCCCTTCGGTGCATCATGTCGGCCGGTTCCAGAAGATCGACGTGCCCTATTGGGCCTCGGCGCCCAACATCGACCCCGACGTCATCTCGCTTGGTCAATACCGCTGGGATCCGGTGCCGCATTCCGGCGACGCCCTGACCTGGATTACCGGAATGCGCACGGTCACGACGGCGGGCGACGTGAACACGCAAGTCGGCATGGCCAGCCACGTCTACCTCGTGAACACCTCGATGCAGGACGAATACTTCTTTTCCGCCGACAGCGAGCTTCTGGTGGTGCCGCAAGAGGGCAAGCTGCGGTTTTGCACCGAGCTTGGCGTGATCGACCTTGAGCCGAAGGAAATCGCGATCCTGCCGCGCGGGCTGGTCTACCGCGTCGAGGTGCTGGAAGGCCCGTGCCGCGGCTTTGTCTGCGAGAATTACGGACAGAAGTTCGACCTGCCGAGCCGTGGCCCGATCGGTGCCAACTGCCTTGCCAACCCGCGCGATTTCAAGTGCCCGGTTGCCGCCTTCGAGGACCGCGAGACGCGCAGCCGTGTCGTCATCAAGTGGTGCGGCCAGTTCCATGAAAGCTGGATTGGCCATTCGCCGCTCGACGTGGTGGCGTGGCACGGCAACTACTGCGCCTACAAGTATGATCTGCGGACCTATTCCCCAGTCGGCGCGATCCTGTTCGATCATCCCGATCCGTCGATTTTCACGGTGCTGACCGCGCCTTCTGGACAAGAGGGCACCGCGAACATCGACTTCGTGCTGTTCCGCGAACGCTGGATGGTGGCAGAACACACCTTCCGCCCGCCGTGGTACCACAAGAACATCATGTCAGAGCTGATGGGCAACATCTATGGCCAGTATGACGCCAAGCCGCAGGGCTTCGTGCCGGGCGGGATCAGCCTGCACAACATGATGCTGCCGCACGGTCCCGACCGCGAGGCGTTCGAGGGCGCATCGAACGCGGACCTCAAGGCGCACAAGCTGGACAACACCATGTCCTTCATGTTCGAGACACGCTTTCCGCAGCACCTGACCGCCTTCGCCGCCAAGGAGGCCCCGCTGCAGGACAATTACATCGACTGCTGGGACAGCCTCGAGAAGAAATTCGACGGAACGCCGGGCACCAAGTAGGAACGAAGGGGCGACCCCCACCTTGCGGTGGCCGTAGGGCGGGACGTGTCCCGCCGCCCGCTGAACGACAACGAAGAAGGATCGCCACATGCCGCTGATGCGCAGCTGGGTCGAGAGCGCCAATTCGCCCGACACCGACTTTCCGCTCAACAACCTGCCCTACGGCGTGTTCACCCGCGACGGGGCCGAAGGGCGATGCGGCGTCGCCATCGGCGACATGATCCTTGACGTGACCGCCGCCGAGGAGGCCGAGGTGATCTACCCCGTGCGGCACACGACCGTCTTCGACGTGCCGCACTGGAACGCCTTCATGGAGCTTGGCCCCGATGCCTGGGCGGCCTTCCGTGACCGGCTGACCGCGCTTCTGGCGGAAGGATCGCCCGACCGCGCGGCGGTCGAGCCGTTCCTTGTGCCACAGGCCGAGGTGCAGATGTTGATGCCACTCGCCGTTGCCGAGTACACCGATTTCTACGCGGGGCGGCACCATGCCACGAATGTCGGAACGATGTTCCGGGGCGCCGAGAACGCCTTGCCGCCGAACTGGCTGCACATTCCCATCGGCTATAACGGGCGCGCGTCGTCCGTGGTGGTGTCGGGCACCGACGTGCAGCGGCCCTGGGGGCAACTGAAGGCGCCCGATGCGGATGCGCCCGTCTTCGCGCCCTGCAAGCGGTTCGATTTCGAGCTTGAGATGGGCGCGATCGTCGGCCAGCCGTCGGACGGCATGGTCAGCGTGGCCGAGGCGGACCGGATGATCTTTGGCTATGTCCTGCTGAACGACTGGTCGGCGCGCGATATTCAGGCGTGGGAATACCAGCCGCTTGGGCCGTTTCAGGCCAAGGCCACGGCGACCACGATCAGCCCGTGGATCGTCACCGCCGCCGCATTGAACGCTTTCCGCGTCGACACGCCGGAACGCGACGTTCAGCTTCTGCCCTACCTGCGCCAGCCGGGGCCGATGCTCTACGACATCGCGCTCGAGGTCGATCTGGCCCCCGAGGGCGGCACCGCGACCACGATCACACGCACGAACTATGCCGAGATGTATTATTCATCCGCCCAACAGCTTGCGCACCACACTTCGTCGGGTTGCCCGATGAATGTGGGCGATCTGCTGGGGTCGGGCACGATATCCGGCTCGACCAAGCCGGAACGCGGCAGCCTTCTGGAACTCAGCTGGGGCGGGAAAGAGCCGCTGGCGCTGGACGGCGGCGTCACCCGCAGCTTCATCGAGGATGGCGACACGATCACCTTGCGCGGCGCGGCGAAAGGCGACGGATACCGCGTCGGCTTTGGCGCCTGCAGCGGCACCGTCCGCCCCGCCCAACAGAAACCCGACTGGGCGTAAGCGCCCGGACCTGCACACAAGACTCAAGGGAGATTCCCAATGGCCAAGGCCTTCGCCTCTGCCGGAGACATGGACGACAAGGAAATCAGCTTCACCGAGGTGGGCGAGGGGCTCTATGCCTTCACCGCGCAGGGTGATCCCAATTCCGGCGTCATCATCGGCGATGACAGCGTGATGATCGTCGAGGCGCAGGCAACGCCGCGCCTTGCGAACAAGGTCATCGACTGCGTGCGGTCCGTCACCGACAAGCCGATCACGCACCTCGTGCTCACGCATTACCACGCCGTCCGCGTGCTGGGGGCGTCGGCCTTTGGCGCGCCGGAGGTCATCATGTCCGAAAAGGCGCGCGCGATGGTGGTCGAGCGCGGGCAGGAAGACTGGGACAGCGAATTCCAGCGCTTTCCCCGCCTGTTCCAGGGGCACGAGGATATTCCCGGCCTGACCTGGCCGACGACGACCTTCAACGACCGCATGTCGGTCTACCTTGGCAATCGCCGCGTCGATATCATGCAGCTTGGCCGCGCCCATACGGCGGGCGATGCGGTGATCTATGTGCCGGACCAGAACGTCATGTTCACCGGCGATATCGTCGAATACCACTCGGCCTGCTATTGCGGCGACGGGCATTTCCACGACTGGCCCCGCACCGTCGAGGCGATCCGCCGCTTCGATCTGGATGCCATCGCGCCGGGGCGGGGGGATGCGCTTGTGGGCCGCGACATGGTGAATGCCGCGCTTGACGCCACGACGGATTTCGTCCGCTCGACCTATCGCCCGGCCGCGCGGGTCGCGCTGGCGGGCGGCAGCCTGAAAGACGCCTGGGACGCGGTGCGCGCCGAATGCGATCCGAAGTTCAAGGACTATGCAATCTACGAGCATTGCCTGCCCTTCAACGTCGCCCGCGCCTATGACGAGGCCCGCGACATCGACACGCCGCGCATCTGGACGGCGCAGCGCGACAAGGACATGTGGGAGGCCCTGCAGGGATAGACCGGACACCGGGGGAGGAGACCGCCATGTTCCACGACCGCTATCAGCTTGCCTTCAAGCTTTACCCTTACGCCCGCAGCGCCGATCAGGACGCGGACGCGCCGGTGCGTCACCCCGTGGTCGTCATGGGCGGCGGTCCCATTGGTGTCGCCACCGCGCTCGATCTGGGGCTTCAGGGTATCCCGGTCGTGCTTTTGGACGACCATGAAGGCATCGGGCAGGGCAGCCGCGCGATCTGTTTCGCCAAGCGGACGCTGGAGATCTCGGCGCGCTATGGCTGCGCCGCGCCGATGCTGGACAAGGGCGTGGTGTGGAACCTTGGCAAGGTGTTCCACGACGACCGCAAGGTGTTCGAGTTCAACCTGCTGCCTGAGGACGGCCATCGCTTTCCAGCCTTCATCAACCTGCAACAGCCTTATTTCGAAAAGTTCCTGGTGGAACGTGTGCGTGAGGCGCAGGCGCAGGGCGCGCCGATCGAATTGCGCGGGCGCAACCGTGTGACCAATGCGCAGGTGCACGACGACCATGTCGCGCTGGACATCGAGACGCCCGATGGCCCCTACAGCATCGAGGCCGACTGGCTGATCGGCTGTGACGGTGCATCCTCGCCCCTGCGCGGGATGATGGGCCTCGATTTCGAGGGGCGGGTGTTTCAGGACAGTTTCCTGATCGCCGACATCCGCATGGACGGCGATTTCCCGACCGAGCGCTGGTTCTGGTTCGAGCCGCATTTCAAGTCGGGCGCATCGACGCTCCTGCACAAGCAGCCCGACGGCATCTGGCGCGTCGATTTCCAGATCGGCTGGGACATCGACCGCAAGGAAGAGCTGAAAGAGGAAAACATCCGTCGCCGTCTGGACGCCATGCTGGGCGAGGGTGTCGAATACGAACTGGTGTGGACGTCGATCTACACCTTCCAGTGCCGCCGGATGAAGAAGTTCCGCCACGGCCGCGTGATCTTTGCCGGTGACAGCGCGCATCAGGTGTCGCCCTTCGGCGCGCGCGGGGCGAATTCCGGGATGCAGGACGTCGACAACCTTGGCTGGAAACTGGGCCTCGTGATCGCGGGCAAGGCGCCCGAGGCGCTGCTGGACAGCTACGATGCCGAGCGGGCGCATGGCGCCGACGAGAACATCCGCAATTCCACCCGCGCGACCGATTTCATCACGCCCAAGACGAAGATGAGCCATGTGTTCCGCAACGCCGTGCTCGGTCTGGCAGAAGACTACGAATTCGCCCGCCCGCTGGTGAATTCGGGCCGCCTGAGCGTGCCTTGCACCTATGACGGTCTGCCGCTGAACGGACCCGACGCGCTGCCGGGCGGACCGCCGCGCACCCGCCCCGGAAGCGCGTGCCCCGATGCCCCCATTGCGGGCGGGTATCTGCTGGACTGGCTGGGCGGCGATTTCGTGCTTCTGACCCTGAACGCCGAGGCGCCGGAAACGCTCGAGGAAGCAGGGATCGGGATGCGCCGCGTCGCGCTGACGGGGGCCGAGGATGCCGCCGGGCTGCTGGCCGAGCGCTATCTGGGTGACGCGCCATCCGCGGTCTACCTGATCCGCCCCGATCAGCACGTCGCCGCCCGCTGGGACCGCTTTGACGAGACCGCCGTGCGCGCCGCATTGCACACCGCCTGCACGCTGGAGACCGCATGAGCGCGCTTGTCACGACCCCGAACATCCCCGACCCGGACGGCTTTTACGCCGACCTGATCGCGGCGCAGGACCACATGACCGACGACGAGGCCAGCGCCTTTGCCGCGCGGCTGGTGCTGATCCTGTCGAACCATATCGGCGACCGTGAGGTTCTGGCGCAGGCGATTCACGCCGCAGCGCAGCACGTGCGCGGCGGGTAACACAAAGTTATCAACAAGCGTCCCTTGGGATCACCGACGTTCACGAAACCATGAAAACAAGGGCAGTGAGGCGCTTTTTTCGCCGCTCTGACATGGCCGTGTCACCCGCCTGATACATTGGCAAGGCACAACACCTGCCAATTACAGGCAGGTTCACATCATGTCGTTTCTTCCTCCCTTGCGCCTCACCGGCGCAACGACCCTCCGCGACGGCGCGCTTCAGCGCCGGTCGCTGGCCATCGCGGATGGGCGGATCACCAAGGGTCCGCTGCCCGAGGTGAACCTGTCCGGCTACCTGATCCTGCCCGGCATCATTGACCTGCATGGCGACGCCTTCGAGCGTCACACCGCGCCGCGCCCGACCGCGCCGTTTTCCATCGAGAGCGGTCTGATCGGCACCGACCGGGATGCGGCAGCCAATGGCGTCACCACCGCCTGGATCGCCCAAAGCTGGAGCTGGGAAGGCGGCTTGCGCGGTCCCGATTATGCCGAGGGCGTCATGGCCGCGCTGACCGCCTACCGTCCCCGCGCGCTGATCGACCTGCGCCTGCAGATCCGCTGCGAGACGCATCTGCCGGAAACCCGCGACCGGCTGCTGGCCGCTGTTCGGCGCTACGGGATCGACTATGTCGTCTTCAACGACCACCTGCCCGAAGCCATCGCCGCAATCGACGCCGCGCCGCACCGCCTTGAGGGCTGGGCCGCGCGCGAGGGCCTTCCCGTCGAGCAATTCGTCAAGAAGGTCCGCGACGCCGCCGCAAAGAAGGCGCAGGTGCCGCGTCACCTGTGCGCGCTGGCCGAGGCGTTCGATCTTCTGGGCGTGTCCTACGGCAGCCACGACGATCCCGATGGCGAGACGCGCGAATACTACAGGCTGATCGGCGCCTGCATTGCCGAATTTCCGACCTCGACCAGCGCCGCCGCCGTGGCCAAGGCCTGCAACGATCCCGTCCTGATGGGCGCGCCGAACGTCGCGCGCGGCGGGTCGCAATCGGGCGGTGTGTCGGCGATGGCGCTGATCCGCAAGGGCCTGTGCGATGCGCTGGTGTCCGACTACCACTACCCGGCGCTTGCGCAGGCAGCGTGGCGGATGGTCGATGACGGCGTCAGGACCTTGCCGGACGCATGGGCGATGATCTCGTCGGTTCCGGCCGAGATCATGGGGCTGGCGGATCGCGGGCGGTTGGATTTTGGCCGCCGGGCCGACGTCGTCATCGTCAACGAGACGACGCGGCAGGTCGAGGCGACGATTTCGGGCGGGCGGCTTGCCTATCTTGCCGGGGAAGCGGGCGCGCGGTTCCTGGGTGCGCTGACGGACCAGCACCGCGAACCCGAACGGATCGCGGCGGAATAGTCTCTAGAATGCGCTGGCGCCGGGCGACCTGCGCGTTAGGCTCGGCCCCGGACAAGGGAGCGGGGCATGGCAGACAGCGCGGCGCTGAGGCGCCATTTCGAGATCGGAGATCACCCGCTTGCCTTCGTGACTGAAGCGGACGGGCGGGTGCGTTTCGAGACCCTTGGTGGGGAGGCCGTGGACGGCTTTCTGATCCTGCCCGATGGCCCCGGCCCGCACCCCGTCGTCCTTGTCATCCACGCCCACGGCAACCGCCATGACATCGGCGCGCGCGAGTTGGTCGAGGGGCGCCCTGCCGCGCCCGAACCCATCGGTCCGGTGCTACGGGCGCGCGGGATCGCGTCGCTGTGCCTCGATCTGCCGTGCTTCGGCGGGCGCAGCTCCGCCGTTGAAAACGCCGCAGCCAAGGCCGCGCTGTGGCAGGGGCGCAGCCTGGCCGGGCAGATGATGGGTGAGCTGTCGAGCCAGATCGACTGGCTGGCGGCCGATCCGCGCTTTGGCCCCATCGGGGTCTACGGTCTGTCGATGGGGGCGACGCTGGGATACTGGCTGGCCGCCGTCGAGCCGCGCATCGCCGCGCTGGCGCACCTGTGCTGCCTCGCCGACCTGGACGCGCTGATTGCGACCGGCGCGCATGACCTGCACGGCCCCTACCTGACCATTCCCGGCCTGCCGCGCACCGCGCGCAACGGCCAGATCGCGGGGATGATCGCGCCGCGCCCGCAACTGGGCTGCTTCGGGGCGCTGGATCCGCTGACCCCGCCGGGTGCCTTGTCAATCGCGCTGGACGATCTGCGCGCGGGGTATGCGGCGGTGCCCGATGCGCTGGAGATCCTGATCGACAGGGGCGTCGGCCATGTCGAGACGCCGCAGATGCGCGCCCGGGTGCTGTCGTTCTTCAGCCGGACGCTGGGATGATCCGCTGGCCGTCCGCATCGAACAGGTGGATCTGCGCGTGATCGAGCGCGACGCGCACGGGCTCTCCGATGTGCAGGCCGGGCTGCCCTGACAGCACGGTGACCATGCCGGTGCCGTCCACCGCGCGGGCGTGGACCACGGTTTCCGCCCCCAGCGCCTCGACCAGCGTGACGATGCCTTCCAGCGCCTCCTCGCCGTCGTCGGCAAGGCGCAGGTGCTGCGGACGGATGCCGACGGTGATCTTGCCGTCGCCGGGCGCCTTGACGGTCAGACCGCCCGGCAGTTCTGCATGGCCGCCCTGTGCCGTCGTCTCAAAGAAGTTCATGTTCGGCGCGCCGATGAACCCTGCGACGAACAGGTTGGCGGGCGTGTTGTAAAGGCCAAGGGGGGTGTCCACCTGCTCGATCACGCCCTTGCGCAGCACCACGATGCGGTCGGCCAGCGTCATCGCCTCGACCTGGTCGTGGGTGACGTAGATCATCGTCGTCTTCAGTCGGTCGTGCAGTTGCGCCAGTTCCGCGCGCATCGTGACACGCAGTTCCGCATCAAGGTTCGACAGCGGCTCGTCCAGCAGAAAGGCAGATGGCTCGCGCACGATGGCGCGGCCGATGGCGACGCGCTGGCGCTGGCCGCCCGAAAGCTGCGTGGGCCGCCGTTCCATCAATTCGCCGATCTCGAGCATCCGGCCTGCGTCGTCGATGCGGGCGGTGATCTCGGTCTTGGCCATGCGGGTGTTTTCCAGCCCGAACGACAGGTTCTGGCGCACCGTCATGTGCGGGTAAAGCGCGTAGGACTGGAACACCATCGCAAGGCCCCGGTCGGCGGCGTTGACGCGGGTGACGTCCTTGCCGTCGATCTCGATGGCGCCGCTGGTCGGGCGGTCTAGCCCCGCGATCAGGCGCAGAAGGGTGGACTTGCCGCAGCCTGACGGGCCGACGAAGACGACAAGCTCGCCTTCCTCCACGTCCAGATCGATGCCGTGGATGACCTCGACGCCGCCAAAGCTCTTGCGGATGTCCTTGAGCGCGATGCGGCCCATGTCAGGGTCTCCTTACTTGATGCCTGCGCCCGCGATGCCGGTGGTGATGAACCGCTGCAGGAAGATGAAGACGATGACGACCGGGATCATGGTCACGACGGTCATCGCAAGGATGTAATGCCACTGGACGTTCAATTCGCCCGCGTAGGTGTTGAGGCCGACCTGCAGGGTGTAGGTCTCGCGCTGCGAGAGCACGATCAGCGGCCAGAGAAAATCGTTCCAGCGCCACACGACCGAGAAGATCGCAAGCACGGCAAGGGCAGGGGCAGCCAGCGGCAGCACGATGCGCCAGTAGATCTGCCATTCGCTTGCATGGTCCATGCGCGCGGCTTCCAGCAACTCGTCGGGGATCGTCAGCATGTATTGGCGCAACAGGAACACGCCGGTTGGCGTGGCGACGGTGGGCAGGATCACGCCCCAAAGCGAATTGAGCAGCCCTGTCGCACTGACCACGGAGTAGAGCGGCACAAGGATCACCGACAGTGGCACCATCAGCGTGCCGACGATGATCAGCATCACCGCATCGCGCCCCCGGAAGTCGTATTTCGACAGCGCGAAAGCCGCCATCGAGTTGGTCAACAGCGTGATGAGCGTCGCCATTGTGGTGACGAAGACCGAGTTCCACAGAAAGCGCAGGAAGTCGTTGGTCACAAGCGGCTGGACATAGTTGTCGGTGGCAAAGCCGATCTCGCGCAGAGGTTCGCGGTTGGCGATGTTGACGTTGATCCGGTCCTCGGGTGCGTCGGGGTCGACCATCTGCGCGTTGGTGCCGACGCGGCGGATCTCGGCCAGCACCTCGGTCGTGCCGTCCTCGTTTGTCACCGTATACAGTGGCAGGGGATTGTCGAAGCCCTCGACCGGCATGGTGATCTGTGTATAGGGCAGCAGCGTCGGCGGGAACTCGGCCAGTTGCGCGGGGCCCTTCAGGGATGACGACACCAGCCACAGCGCCGGGCCGAACATCAGGATCGTGCCGCCGATCAGCCAGACCCATGTGACGATGTCGGTCCAGTGCCAGCCGGACCCGCCCCGGCGGCGGAAGATGAATTGCGACACGCGGCTCATCGCTTGCCCGCCTTTTCCTTGCGTCCCGACAGCCACAGCTGGATCAGCGTCAGCACCACCAGCACCAGCCCCATCAGGATCGAGGCGGCCGCCGCCAGCCCTGGATTGCGCAGGATCGAGGCAAAGCCGACCTCGTAGATGTATTGCGTGAGATACAAGGTGGACGTGCCCGGCCCGCCTCCGGTCAGAACGTAGACTTCATCGAAGATCTGCACGCCCTTTATAAGCGCCAGCACCAGCACGACGGCCAGGTTCGGCCCCAGAAGCGGCAGGGTGATGCGCCAGAACACGCGGGCGGGCGGTGTGCCGTCCATGTCGGCGGCTTCATACAGATCCTTCGGGATCGCTTGCAGACCGGCCAAGAGGATCAGCGTGTAGAACCCCATATGTGCCCACACGGACACGCCGATGGTGGCGGTGAAGGCATAGGCGCGGTCGTTCAGCCAGACCTCTGGCTCCATCCCGAGATTGACCATGATCAGGTTCAAAAGGCCCTGCCGCTGCAGGATCCAGCGCCAGATCAGGCCGACCACGACGGGCGACAGAAGGACGGGAAAGAAGAACACCGCGCGGAAGAACCCGCGCCCGGCGATGTTGCGGTTCAGGATCAGCGCGGTGATCAGCGAGACCGCCACCATCGTCGCGACCTGGAAGATGACGAAGGCCAGCGTGTTGCCCGCCGCCGTCCAGAACTGGTCTTCGCGGCAGGTGATGCGGCGCGTGTAGTCGTCGCAGCTCAGAAGGCGCTGGTATTGATCGAGCCCGACAAAGGTGCGGTCGGGCAGGAAGATGTCGGTGCCGGATGTGGTCGAATACAGGAAATTCAGGACCAGTGGCACGATGACGAACACGCCGAAGATGGCGAGGTTCGGGAACAGGAAGACAGCCGCCATCCCGCCCTGGCCGGTCCGGATCTGCCACCACCGCAAGGGGTAGTCGATGATCCGGGCGAGCCAGGCAAGGGGCACCGTCACGACGGTGCCCAATGACTTCGAGATGGCGGCCATGCGCTTGGCTTACTGCGCGTTTGCGACGACGTCGGCGATATCCTCGTCCATGAGCATGCGTGCTTCATCGAGAGTGATCTCACCGGCCATGGCCTGGCTTACGCGGCTGACGAGCGCGCCGTAATAGGCGTTGGCCCATTTCCACGCGGGCAGCTTGTCGGCCAGCGGCAGCGTCTCGCCCGAGGCCTGCACGAAGCGGTCAAGTGCCGGGGGCACGTTGGGATCGTCGGACTGGAAGTTCAGGCCGCCGGTCTCCACGATCCCGGCATGCGCGGGCAGGAACAGCGTGCGTTCGGAGAATTCACGCACCACCGGCTCGGAGCCGAGGTAGTCCATCACGCGCGCAACCTCTTCGGGGTGCTCCGTGTACTTGATGCCGACCAGTGCCGCGCCGCCCGCAAGGCCAGAGCAGCCTGCCGGGCCGCAGGGCGAGCCGATGGCGACCCAGTCGAACGCGTCGCCGATCTTGGTCGACAGGTTCGCCACCTGCCACGATCCCGAATACAGGAACGGGATCTGCGCGTTGATGAAGTCATCCGCACCCGAACGGTAGGTGGTGCCTGCCGCCGAAACCCAGACGTCGGGCAGCTGCTTGCCTTCGGTTGTCCAGTTCACCAGCTTTTCGACAAAGGCCATGGTGCCGTCGTCGATCGGTGCGGGCATCCCGTCTTCACCGATGTAGTTGGCGCCGAAGGACGCGTTGGGGCCGGAAATCCGGTGGCCCGAACGGTCGATGGCGAAGGCTGCGGTGGTGCCCTGGCTCTGGCGGACTTCTTCTGCCGCGTTCACCCAGTCGTCCCATGTGCCGTCCGCGCCGGGCATCTCGACCCCGGCCTGATCGAACAGCGTCTTGTTGGCAAAGCCGCCGACCATGGTCAGCTGCGTCAGGAAGCCGGGGATCGCGTCGGACCCGTCTTCGCGCATCCAGTCGAAGCGGTTGCCGAAGTTCTCGTCCCAATAGGCCGCATCGGCGACGTGGGGGCGCAGGTCAAGCCAGTGAACGGCTTGTTCCTTGAGGTTGGTCACCCGCGCGATGTCGGGGCCCTGGCCGGATGCCAGCTGGATCGGCAGCTGTTCCTGGATCACCTGGTAGGCGACGTTGTCCAGAACCACGTCGATGTCGGGGTTCTCGGCCTCGAAGCGGTCGAGAAGGTCCTGCATGACCTCACCCTCGACACCGTCCGAATACCACATCATCCGAAGTTCGACCGGATCCTGCGCAAGCGCCGACGTGCCAAGCATGGCGACAGCCAGCGCGGCAAAAGACGTCATGGTGCGTTTCATCATTCTTTCCTCCCTTTATCGGCCCTTGCCGGGCCGTCCCTGTTGATCCTGTTACCGGGCAAGCGCCCCGCGCGGCAGAACCGTCCGCTCTCCTGCGACCGTAAAGGCAGCAGGATCGATTCGTCGCCCCTCGGCTTCGACGAGGCCGGACGCGTGAAAGCTCACCTTGCCATAATCGGCGTCATCCACAACGATGACGTCGCCGTTTTCCGCCGCGGAAAGCGTTTCGAAGCGGACGCGGAAGGCATCCGCATCGCCGTGCAGCGCCGTGCAGCCCAGCCGGACCAGCCACCAGCCGTCGCGTCCGGGCAGGCGCAGTTCCGAATTCGCCGAGGGACCGGTCGTGACTTCTTCGAACGCGGCGGAGCCCTTGAGCATCAGGTGTCCGTCGCCGCCCTGTGCCGTGGCGGTGTCGTCCTTGACCTGCGCATCATCGAACGCCGCGCGCGGGAACCAGGCATGGGTAAAGGGCGGCTGCACCGGGTGTCCGGCGAAACGCACCAGCGCAAGGTCGCGGTATTGCTGCACGCGCGGCACCGACGCCGAGCCACCCCAGTAGGACGGACGGCCATAGCCCGAATGGATCAGCTCGCCCGGATGCGTGATCCAGACCTGCGCGTTGGGATCGGTGCCGATGCGGGCGTGGATCAGGGTTTCCTGATAGCCCCAGTCATACCAGCGGTAGGTGACGGCGGACCCTAGCGCGGTGTCGGCGGTCTTGTGGTGATACAGCTTGGCAATCCGGTCTTGCCCTTGCGCGAACGCCCATTCCTGCGCGTCGTCGCCCTGCCAGTCGGCGCGGGCTGTCAGGTCGGGCAGGTCCAGCCCGTGATCGCGCAGGCAGAGCGCGAGACCCGGCAGCGCGTGGAAGCGCGAGCCATAGCTGCCCGTGCCCCAGAGCATCCGGCCGATGGCCGACAGTTCCAGCGTCATGGTCGATCGGAGCGAGTGTTCATAGCTGCGCCCCTGCGCCGCCGTCAGCACGCCTTTGTGCGCCGAGTTGGCGACCAGTTCGACCAGCCGCGCGATGCCCTTGCCCGCGCGGTCGCGTAGGGTCGCATCCGGGGATAGCGCCTGAATGGCGGTCAACCCCTTGAGGTCGATGGGGAAATACGGGGCCGAGTTGAACTCGGCCATCTCCCACGCCTCGAAATGGTCGAACCAGGCGTGCAGGCGGTCGGCGCCGACCTGTGACTGGTCAGCCCCGCTGCGGCCCGAGCGGCGGAAGGTGGCGTCGGGCAGAAGCGCGCCGCCCAGATGCGCGGCGGTGTGGAACAGCAGCGCGTGGTTTTCCGAGAAATACCACTGCACGTCATTGCCCGGCTCATCCATCCAGTAGCGATAGCCAAGGATCGTCTCGTCGATACGGGCGCAGAGATCGCCCAAGAGATCGGCGTATTTTGTCCGCGCCACGATCAGCGGCACCAGCGCGAAATCGGCACAGTCCCAGCAGGCGTCGATGCGCGGCAAGGATACCTCGATCATCGCGCGGGTGGTGTCGTCGCCTATCCCAAGGGCCAGACGCGCCAGCGCGCCGACGGTGTCGTGTTCGCCGTGCGTGGCGACCGCCTGCAGCGCCTCGGTGATCCGGTCTTGCAGGGTGGCAGCGGCTGCGCCGTGGTCATGGGCGATCTCGGTGCCGAAAATGCGGGTCGCGGCGAAGCCGTCCACTGACAGCGTCACCTCGATCTGCCGGAAATCTGCAGGCAGATCGCCGACGGGGCCGAAGTCGATGCTGTCCGCGCCTGCGGTCACATCGGCGGTCAGCACCGGCGCGGTGTCGTGCGACATGAAATCGCCCGCGATCCGTGCTGTGGCTTTGGCAGCAAAGGGCAGGGGCGCGGGCAGGGTGACGGCCAGCGTGCCGCCCATATGCGCGGGGCGGGTGAAGTGCATCGCGTCCAGCGTGGCCTCGACGGCGGCAGCCCCTTCGGGCGCAGGGATCGCCTGCACCGCCCCGGGACCGTCCCGATAGTCGAGTTGCGCGTAAAACCGCGTGTCGCGCTCGGCCAGATCGTCGAGGTATAGTGCGATATGCACCTCGCCCGCAGGCAGGTCGAGGGCGACCTCGGCCATCGTCTCGAAGTTGCGCTTGTAGTCCGACATGGTCAGCACCTGCGTGCCGTTCACCCGCAGGATCGCGCCGCCGCAGGTCGCCAGCCGCAGCGTGGCGCGGCCAGCCTGTGACACCTGCAGCCACGTCTCGGCAGAGGCCGCGATTCGCGTGGGGCGGAACCAGAAGCCCGACAGATCGAGGCGCGGCGAGCCGAAGCCGAGCCAGACGGTGTCGCAAGCCCCCGTCGCGCGTTCCTCGGGCGCGTGGCCCCGGTAGGTCGCGGCAAACTCGGTGCGGCAGGGGTATTCGTGGGGGATGAAGTTCTTTTCCTTGGTCAGGAAGAAGAACGGGTCCATCTCGCCTTGCATCGGCTGATCGGCAACGTCCCACGGCGTTTCCGTCACGGGCGAATGCCGCCAGAGCGTGACCGGCTGGCCGTTGGACAGGGGGCGGGTCAGGTGGGTCATTTGAGGTCTTTCACCGGAACCGGGTCCACGTCCTGATAGACCTGGTTCTCGCCGGTCATGCCCCAGACGAAAGAATAGGGCCCCGTGCCTGCGCCCATGTGGATCGACCAGGCGGGCGACAGCACGCCGTCGCCCGAGGCCACGACCAGATGGCGGGTGTTCTCGGGGCGGCCCATGAAATGCATGACGCGGTCGTCGTCCGACATGTCGAAGTAGAAATAAGCCTCCATCCGGCGTTCGTGCAGGTGCGGCGGCATGGTGTTCCAGACGCTGCCCGGCGCGGGGTCGGTGATGCCCATGAGCAGAAGGCAGGACGGCGCGACCTCGGGGTGGATGTACATGCGCAGGGTGCGCTTGTTGGATTTCGAATCGTCGCCCATGGTCACGGGTTTCGACTCCGCGCGGGTGATGAGGCGGTGCGGGTGGTCAGCGCCCGCGGGGACCGAGTTGAGGTAGAACTGGGCGGGATCGGCGGCGTCGTCGGAGGCCAGCGTCACGTCCTTCGCGCCGCGCCCGACATAGAGGATGTCGCGCGGGGCCAGCGGGAATGCCTCGCCGTCCACGGTGATCGAGCCGTTGCCGCCCGACAGGTTGGCGATGCCCGCCTCGCGCGCCTGAAAGAACGTCTCGGTGCCGACCTCGGCCCCGTCGCCGATGGCGATGGGCTTGGACTTGGGCACGATGCCGCCCACGATCATGCGGTCGACATGGGTGTAGACAAAGCGCGCCTCGCCCGTCGCCCAAAGGCCAGGCATCAGGAATTCGTCGCGCAGATCGTCGGTGCCCATCATGTCGATTTGGGATGGCGACGCGCCGTAGCGGGTGGTCCAGGTCATTCGTGAAGCGCCTCGGTCAGACAGAGAATGGCGAGCGACTGGCCGTAGCCGGTCGGCTGCACCGGGATGTCGCGGTAGAATTGCAGATCGTGGCCCATGCGGGTGCCGTAGGATACCCCCTGCACGACGCCGTCTTGGCCGATCTTCGACAGAAGGAAATTGACGCCGCGCCGCCCTGCCAGAGCTGCCGCTGGCCCCGCCAGCCCAAGCCGCGCCGCTTTCATCAGGCCATAGGCGATGCCCGCCGTGGCGCTGGTTTCCTCGTAGGAGGACGGATCGTCCAGCAGCGTACGCCACGCGCCGCCTTCAGTCTGAAGCGGCAGAAGGGCGTCGATCTGGCTGGTCAGGACGCCTTGCAGATAGGCGGCGACGGACGGCGTAAGGTCGCACAGGTCGGGCAGGTCCACCAGCCCGGCGGTGATCCATGCGTTGCCGCGCGCCCAGCGGGCGCGGGCGAAGTTGTGGCGGCCTTGGAACGTCCAGCCGTGGAACCACAGGCCGGTTTCGGGGTCGGTCAGATAGCGGGCGTGGACAAGGAACTGGCGTTCCGCCTCGTCCACCAGCGCGCGTTTTCCGGATGCCTGCCCGTAGGCGGCAAGGAACAGCGCGACCATGTAGAGCGTGTCGTCCCACAACTCGCCCGCGTTGATCTTGTCGGACACGTCGTGCTGGAACCCGCCTTCGGGTGTGCGGGGCGCATCGGTCATCACGCGGGTTGCCCAGTCCTCAAGCACAGGCTCCCACCGGGGATCGCGCGTCTTGCCCCAAAACAGCGCCAGCGCCAGCATCGGCGCGGTGGTGTTGACGTTCAACCCCGGCAGGCCACGGTTCAGCGCGCGGGTGTACCAGTCTTCGAGGATCGTTCGGCAAGTGTCGTCGCCGGTCTCGCGCCACAGCTTGGCAAGGCCGTAGAGGCCGACGCCCTGCGGCCATTCCCATGCATCGAAGCTGATGTAGTCACCGGCTGAACCATCAAGGTTCGGCTCGTCGAACTGGCCGTCATGGCGAAGGGCGGTCATCCCCGCGACCAGACGGTCGAGAACGCGCCGGTGATCCGGTTCGTCGCGCATGGCAAGCAGTCCTCCCTGACCGCGACGGTGCCGACATGAAAGATATGGCGCAAGACGAAAGATTCTTGCAGTATGAGCGCCATGACGAAACGGCGTGTCACCCTCGACGATCTTGCCGCCCGCTGCGGCGTGTCGCCCGCGACGGTCAGCCGTGCGCTGTCGGACCGCCCCGGCGTGCGCCCCGACTTGCGCGCCCGTGTGCGCGAGGCGGCGCAGTCGCTTGGCTACGCGCTGCCGTCCAAGCTGAAAGGTCAGCGCGTGACGTTGGTGGCGAGCGAGGCGGCGATGGCCGATTACGCCCGCAACCAGTTCACCCTGCACGTTCTGGAAGGCCTGCGGGCGCGGGCAGAGGCGCGGGGGCTGGAGCTGGAAATCCGCACCGCCGCCGTGCCGTTCGAGGCGACATTCGCCGCCGCACGGGACACGGCCGGATACCTCTTGCTGTCACCCGAGACGGACGCGCAGATCGAGGCGCTTGCGGCGCTGGGCGTCCCGGCGGTCATCATCAACTCGGATGACCCGATGATGCGCCTGTCGTCCGTGGCGCCCTGCAACAGGACGGCGGCTGCGCTGGCGACCGATCGCCTGATTGCGCTGGCGCACCGTGATATCCTGTTCCTGACGCGCCCCGGTCGCCGCACCATCGCCCGCCGCCGTGAAGGCTGGGCCGAACGGATGCGGGCCGAAGGGCTATGCGCCGACAACTCCCGCGTGATCGAGGTGTCCGACTGGCTGCCCGCATTGGCCGCCGAGGCGGTGGCGGCGCGGGTTGCCGCGGGGCGTGACTTCACCGCGATCCTTGCGGCGGGGGACAGCCTTGCCACCGGCGCGCTGCTTGGCCTTGCGCGCGCGGGCGTCGATGTGCCGGGCGAGGTCAGCGTGATGGGCTTTGACGGGCTGCCGCAGTGCGATCTGCAGTCGCCGCCGCTGTCGGCGCTGGAGATTCCGATGCAGGCCATCGGCGCGCTGGCGCTTGATCTGCTCAGCGACACGCTGTCGATGCCGGATCTGCCGCCGCGCCGGGTGGAGCTGGCCTGCCGCATCGTCGAGCGGGGATCGACCGGGCCAAGGGCCTAGTTGTTCGCCACCGCGCGCGCCGCCGCCATCGTGCCGCCACCGACGATTGCGTCGAGCGGGCCGCGATACAGCCCCCGGTCCTGCAGGATGCGCTGGAACGCCAGCGCGGTCTCACGCGTCCAGCGCGGGGTATTGCCATCCGGGCCACGGCGCAGGGTGTCGGCGTCGACTTCGCCAGTTTCTAGCGCGGCGATATAGTCGTCCGCCGCACGCTCAGGGTTCACGGTGGTGCCGATGCCGAATTCATGCAGCAGGCCGCGCGCGGCAAGCGCGTCGGGCAGACCTGCATCTACCGCCCGCGCCGTCCAATAGAAGCGCTGGAAGGGCGAAGGCGGCAGGCCCGGCAGATCGCGGGCGAACAAATCCGGCAGTTGCGACAGCGCATCGAGGCTGCCCTGACCTGCGGCGCTTGCCAGCAGGGTGCGCGCGCGGGTGACCGACGCGGCATCGCTCGCGCGGGTCTCCAGCAGCAGCGCCGCCAACCGCGCCTGCGCAAAGTGGTATCCGCTGTCCGCCGCCTCGCCCAAAAGCGCGATGGCCCGGTCGCTGTCACGGGACACGCCGCGCCCCAGCACATGCATCATGCCAAGCGTGGTCTGCGCGGCGGGATCGCCCTGTTCGATCCCCGCGCGGTAGCTGGCCAGCGCCTTTTCCACGTCGGGGCGGGTCCGGCCGATGCCGAAGTTGTAGTAGTCGCCGATCCGCGAATGTGCGGCGGCGATCCCGGCCTCGGCGGCCTGTCCGTAGAGATCAAGCGCCTCGTCGTGACGGCCGCGCGCCTGCGCGATGGTGGCGATGTGGAACAGCGCCGCGCCGTCACCTTCGGTTGCGGCGGCCTCGCAGGCGCTGCGCGCTTCGGCAAGGCGGGCGAACATCGCCTTCTGCGCGTCGGCGCTGATCGGAACCTCGGCGCTGGGGGCTCCTGCGATCTGGGCGCACTGTTCGGCGACAGAGAGTTCAGCCGGGGCGGCGGCGTCGGTCTGGGCCAGCGCGGGGGCGGTGACGGCGAGCGCGGCAAGGACGGCGGCAAGGGCAGTCGGGGCTAAACGTGACAAGGATGTAACCTTCGGCTGAAAAATCCGTTTCCAGTCCAGTCTTAAGGGTGTCTTGAGTTCCTGTCGACACCGGCGCCCGGTAATCTTGACCCAAGGGGACTGCGCCGTGTCGCGCGGCGCTGATGCAATCACGAAGGTCACGGGTTTGGACGATTTCGCTGCACATCCCGAACGCGTTGGCGACACCGGGCGGATGATCGCCGCAGGGGTGGTGCTGGCCGTCGATCTGGACGGCACTCTTCTGCGCTCGGACATGCTGCACGAGACGCTGCTGGCCGCAGCGCACGCCGCGCCGATGACGGTTGTGCGCGCCGGATTGGCGCTGCGCCGGGGCCGAGCTGCGCTGAAGGCTGAATTGGCCGAGGTGTCCGCGATCGACCCGGCCGGGCTGCCCTATGATGCCCGCGTATTGGACGAGATTGCACGCTGGCGCGCCGCCGGGGGGCGCACCGCGCTGGTGACGGCCAGCGATGCGCGGATCGCAGGCGCCATTGCCGCGCATCTGGATATCTTCGACGAGGTGCATTCCAGCGACGGCGATCTGAACCTCAAGGGTGAGGCCAAGCGCCGCCATCTTGAAGCGGCCTTCGGTTCGGGCGGGTTCGTCTATGTCGGCGACAGCGCTGCCGACCTTGCCGTCTGGCCGGGCGCGGCGGCGGCGATCAGCGTGGGCGCAGCGCCGCGTGTGCGCCGCGCGCTCGACACCTTGGGCATTCCCGCACGCCATATCGGAGCGGACCGCAGACCGTTGCGCGCGATGCTGCGCGAGATGCGCCCGCACCAGTGGCTGAAGAACCTTCTGGTGTTCCTGCCGCTTCTGGCCGACCACGCCTTTGACACTGGCAGCGTTCTGGCGGCGGTGGCGGCCTTCGCGGCGCTGTCGATGATGGCGTCGGCCGGCTATGTGGCGAACGATCTTCTGGATCTCGAAGACGACCGTAACCATCCGCGCAAGCGCGCGCGCCCGATCGCGTCCGGCGAATTGCCCATCGCGGCGGCTGTGGGACTTTGCGGCGCACTGGTGCTTGCGGGCGCGGCGATCGCGCTGGCCGTGTCGCCGCTGCTCCTTGGGCTTGTGGTGATCTACCTTGCCACGACGCTGACCTATTCGGTCTGGCTCAAACGGCACCGGCTGATCGACATCTGCACGCTTGCGGCGCTCTATACCCTGCGGATCGCGGCAGGAACCATCGCCATCGCGGCAGAGCCGTCGGTGTGGATGTTCGCGTTCTCGCTGTTCCTGTTCTTCTCGCTCGCCGCCGTCAAACGGCTGGGCGAGTTGTCGGGCGAGGGCACCGGCGCGCGCGCCGCCAGCCGCCGTGGCTATACCCCGTCGGACCGCAGCGTCATCATGCAGATGGCGGTGTCCTCGGGCTATGTCGCGGTGCTGGTGCTGGCGCTTTACGTCGACGAGGCGCGGGCGCGGGTGAATTTTGGAGAGCCTTGGATGCTGTGGGCGGTGTGCCCGGTGCTGCTGGCCTGGCTGAGCCTGATGGTGATGGAGGCTGGGCGCGGCGAGATGCACGACGATCCCATCGTTCACACCTTGCGCGATCCGAAAAGCCGCTGGCTGATCCTTGCGATGGGCGCGCTGATCCTGGGCGCGGTGGCGTTGTGACGACGGGCGGGCTGGTGGTTCGTTATGCCTTGTTCGCGGTGGTGGCCACGGTGGCCAACCTTGGCGTGCAGCGCGCGGTGTTCTGGATCGGCGGCGACAGCGCGGGCTGGTTCGTGCTGGCGATGGCGGCGGGCACGGGCGCGGGACTGGTGGTCAAGTTCGTCGCCGACGCGGTGTGGATCTTTGACGAGGTGCCGACCAGTCTGCGCGGCGGAACCTCGGCGTTCCTTCTGTATACGGCGACGGGCGCGGTCACGACGCTGCTGTTCTGGGTGACGGAAACCGGGTTCTGGCTGTGGTTCGGCACCGATGCGGCGCGCGAGGCGGGGGCGGTGATCGGGCTCGCCTTCGGCTACACGGTGAAATACCGGCTCGACCGGCGCTTCGTGTTCCGCGCGGGGCGCTCGGCATGATCGAGACGCTGTCAGGCTGGGGCCGAACGCCGCGCATCGCCTGCGACGTGCTGCGCCCGCGCACCGAGGCGCAGATCGCCGCCGCGCTGGGGCGGGGCAGCCTGATCGCGCGGGGCAACGGGCGGGCCTATGGCGATGCCGCCCTCAATGCCGGGCTGACAGTCGACATGCGCGGCATGGATCACATGCTGGGCTTCGATCCCGAAACCGGCGTGCTGGAGGCGGAAGCGGGCGTCCTGTTGTCCGAGATCATCGCCGCCTTCCTGCCGCGCGGCTGGTTCCTGCCGGTCACGCCGGGCACAAAGTTCGTCACGCTCGGTGGCGCCATCGCGGCGGATGTGCACGGCAAGAACCACCATATCGACGGGTCCTTCGGCGCCTTCGTCGACTGGATCGACGTGATGGGAGCGGACGGCGACGTGATCCGCTGCCGCAAGTCCGAGAACGGCGATCTGTTCCGCATGACGCTGGGCGGCATGGGCCTGACAGGCGTGATCCTGCGCGCCGGGCTCCGGCTGCGGCCGGTGGAGTCCGCCTGGATCGTGCAAGAGACGACCGCCGCGCCGGATCTGGACGCGCTGCTGAATCTGTTCGAGGCGCAGGCGGACCGTCCCTACCTTGTGGCCTGGGTCGATTGCACGACACGGGGGGCGGGCCTTGGGCGCGGGATCGCGATGGCGGGGCGGCACGCGGCGCTGGACGATCTGACGCCGGGCAAGCGGGCGCGCCCGTTCGAGACCCCGGCCCGGCGGGCGCGGCGCCTGCCGGTGGACCTGCCGCAGCTTGCGCTGAACCGCTTTACCGCGCGGGCGTTCAACGCCGCCTATTACCGCAATGGCGCGCGCGAGGCTGGCACCGCGCTTGTGGATTGGGACAGCTACTTCTACCCGCTCGACGCGGTGCTGGACTGGAACCGCGCCTATGGTCGGCGGGGGTTCTACCAGTTCCAGTGCGTGATCCCGCTCGCGCAGGGGCGCGCCGGCATCCGCGCGCTGATCGAAACGGTCGCGGCGTCCGGGCGGGGCGCGTTCCTGTCGGTGCTCAAGCAACTCGGCCCGTCCTCGGGTGCGCTGTCGTTCCCGATGGAGGGCTACACGCTGGCGCTCGACTTCCCGCGCGCGGCGTGGTCCGAGCGGCTGATGGAACGGCTCGATTCGATCACGCTGGCCCACGGCGGGCGATTCTACCTCGCCAAGGACGCGCGGCTGGCGCGCGGCACGTTCCGGTCGGCGGAGACCCGCGCACAAGACTTTGCCGAGGCGCGGCGCGCGGCGGGGCACTCTGGCGTCTTCGGATCGGCGCAATCGGAAAGGCTGGGACTATGACGAAAAGCGTTCTGATCCTCGGGGCGGGGTCTGACATGGCCAAGGCCACGGCGCGGCTTTATGCGTCGAAAGGATACGCCGTGCGACTGGCCGGGCGGTCGCCGGAACGGTTCGAGACGCTGGTCGCCGATCTGCGCACCCGCAGCGACGTCGACGCCTCCTGCCATGCCTTCGACGCGCTGGCCCCCGAGGGGCACAAGGCCTTCGTGGATGCCCTGCCGGACTTGCCCGACGTGGCGATCTGCTTTGTCGGGGCGATGGGCCAACAGTCTGAAAACGCGGCCGATCCTCTGAAGGGCGTCGAGGTGATGCGCGCGACCTTCGAGGGGCCTGCATCGGTGCTGGCGCATCTGGCCAACGGGATGGAGGCGCGCGGGTCGGGCACGCTGGTCGGGGTCAGCTCGGTCGCGGGCGACCGGGGGCGGGCGACGAACTATGTCTATGGCTCGGCCAAGGCCGGGTTCACCGCCTTCCTGTCGGGGCTGCGCAACCGGCTGGCCAAGCGCGGCGTGCATGTCGTCACCGTCAAGCCCGGCTTTGTCGCCACCGCCATGACCGAGGGCATGGACACGCCCAAGCCGCTGACCGCCGACGCGCAGGAAGTCGCCGACGCGATTTTTGCTGCGGTTGCGAAGGGCCGGAACATCATCTACGTCCGCCCCCTCTGGCGGCTGGTGATGGCCGTGATCGTTTCCATACCGGAACCGATCTTTAAGAAACTGAACCTATGAGCCGGGTATCCTTTCGGCCCTGAACCGGGCCAGTGGATGAACGATTGGGCGGGTTGCCGCCGGAATGGCGTCTGGCACGCGCCATGCAGAAAGCTTTTGTTGCGGCATGGGCTGGTTGGCACTACCGATTGTGCAAGAGGGACAGATCGACATGTTATTCGACACCGGGGACACGGTCGAAAAGACAGGTATGTTCACGCTGCGCGGCCCGATGGGCCTGTCGTTGGCGGGGGCGCTTCTGGCCACGGTTGCGCTTGGGGGCTACTTTGGCCTGACAGCGCTTGGAACCGCAGACCGGCAGCCTTCTGCAGTGATCGAAGTTACACCGCTCGCTCCACCGATTGAAGAAAGCGCAGCCTCCGGCGTGCTGCTTCCGTCTGGGGGGCCTGAAACCGTCATCACGCAGGTGCCGCGCGGACAGCGTCCCGGCAGTGCAGTGCCCGATGCGGCCGCGCTGGCCGAGGATGGAAGCAGCGGGCGTCACCCGACCATCCGGGTCGTGCGCGGTGCGCCGCCCGTCGTTCCACGCCTGCGTCCGCAAACCGCCGATGTCACCGTCCTGCGCCTTGCGCGCGGTCTGACGACCGAGCAGGCGCTTGCCCTGCCGCGCCCGGTGCTGCGCCCCGAGGCGGTAGCCGTCCGCGACACCATCATCGCCGCGCTCGATCAGGGCGCCGACATCGAAACGCCCGTGCTCGGCGGTCAGCCTGATGTGCCGCTGCGCCGTCCCGTGCCGCGCCCCGACCGGCTGGTTCCGGCAGAGCGGGTTGCCGAGGCGCCCGAAGCCGCATCCGAAGAACAGCCGTTGTCGCCGCTGATCGTGGCGTCCAGCCCGCTGCCGCAGCCGCGCAGCCCGCGCCTTGCAGCGCTCGCCCGCGCCCGGATCGTCGCCCCGGCATCCCCGGTGCAGCCCGCGCCCGAGACTGTCACCGTGGCGCGCGCCGAGCCGCTGGATGACACCGTCCAGTCCGCGCGGCTCGAAGTGCCCGATATCGGTATCGACAAGGGGCCGCGCATGTCAGCCTGTTCCGCAGCGATGGCGCGCGGCATTCCGCGCCGGCCCGGCAATGCCCCCGGCGGCAGCAGCGTGATTAACGCGGTTGCCGGCATCGGAGGAGCCTCGCGCGATGGGCGCATCGTCTCCGAGGTTCTGCGCGGCAATGTCCCGGACAGCATCCGAACCCTGCGCCCCGTGCACCTGCGCGGCACCGTGAGCGGGCGGCCGACCGACATCACCGTCTGCGTGACCTCGGACTATCTTGCCGTCGGGTCGGATGGCGACAACATCCGCGTGCCGTTGGGCCTGCCTGCCGCGATGCAGGTGGCGCGCAGCTTTGACATGGTTCTGCCCACGACGCGCATTGTCGATGCGGTCTACCGCCAGGCCGATCTCAAGGTCGCACCGTCGCCGATGACGCCCGGGCCGCAGATGTCCTCGACCGCGTATTTCGCGCAGCACGACCAGACGGTCGATGCGCAGATCCGCAGCCGCACGTCGCGGGGCGACCTGCTGACGGCGGGGCACAAGAAGGACTTGGTGATCGCGAATCGCCTGAACGAGATGTGGGGCAGGGTGGCGATCTATGGCTGGCACCGCACCAACGGCACACCGATCCAGCCGCTGTCGACGGTGCATGGCGCGAATTATGCAGACTACAGCCACGGCATCCGGCTGGTGGCCCGCACCGCCATCGTCGATGGGCGTGCGGTCGACCTGATGGACCTTTTGGCCGATCCGCAATACGCGGCGGTGCTAAATTCGGACGGGCCGCTGCGGAACACCGCGCGCTACGCTTCGCTTCAGTAGCGCGCCGAGGCAGACATGAAAAAGCCCCGTGCGATGCACTCGCGCGGGGCTTTTTCTTTGTCCGGCCCTTGGCTTACTTCACGTCCTTGAAGCAGCGGAACCCAAGGTGATAATTGTGATGGCTTGCCGCCGACATCACCCGCGTTCCGTGCCAGAACGGGGCGCGCCAGCGTGACCAGTGTTCATGCGCGCGGATCTGGTCCCAGATGAACCAGCTGCCCTTCATCTCGGTCGCACCGAGCGTGGTCGACCCTGCGCTTGCCATCTGGTCGAGGGCCAGCGGCAGGTTCATGTGCTCGGCCGCGTTTCCGTCGATGTCGTAGACGCCCAGCGGGCTTTTGCACGCCGGGAACGAGCCGACGGGATAGGTGTTCGACCCGCAGCCCGTAAAGCTGCCGCCGTTGCAGCTGCCGGACTTGGAACTGCCCGTCGCGCAGACGCCGCTGCGCCATTCGCCGATGGAATAGGTGCCGCGCGTGGGGGCGTATTTCGCGTTGTGATACGCGCGGATCGTGTTCACGGCGGGGGACAGACCCATGCCGCGAACCCGCTCGAACGGATAGTCGGGCGGGGTCAACTGCCCGGCGGATGCGCCTTCCCATTCATGCGCGTCGCCCATGCGCTTGCCCTCGGCGGCACAAATGCGCGCGGCCTCGTCGGCGCGGACCCAGACCACCGGATAGGCCAGCGGCACGTTCGGGTACTCGAACATGTCGGCGCAGACGGTCGCATCCTCGGGGCGCTGGGTCGCCGGATCGTAAAGCGGCGCCATCCACTTGCCGCCGCAGATCCGTTCCCAGGCGGGGTTGCGATAGCTTTCGCGCACGCTGTCCACGCTGCCGCCAAGGCGCGCGGCGGCCTGTTCCGGCGTCAGGGGGTGGCGTGTGACGGCGGGGTTGCCTTGGCCGATCACCGACGATCCCGCGAAGACCTGCTTGATCGCAGCGATCTGGCCCGCGCTGACCCCGCGCTCGCGCTGCATCAGCGCGAACATCGCGTCGTTGTTCTGGCTGAGGGTTTGCGCGGGAACGGCGGTCGCCGTCACGCAGGCAAGGGCGGCAGTCAGGGCAATCCGGCGCAGCATGTCAGTCCTTTCTGAGAAGGTAGAAGAAGTCGCGGTTGTCGGGCTGGGACACGAAGCGCGGATAAACCTCGCCGCTGCGGCCGCGCCCGTCGATGGCAGACATGCCCTGCACAAGGTGATGCGGTTTGATGCCGTCTTCCTCGTGCGTGTAAAGCGCCATGTAGGTGTGTTCCTGCGAGTTCATGTCGAGAAGCATCGCATAATCGCACTGATACGCCTGAAACGTGCGCGCCATGCCCGACGGCGTCGCCGACGAGAAATAGGCGTAGATCATGAACTGCCGGCCACCGACGGTGCGCAGGCAGGCGCCGCCGCGCAGGGTGCGCAGGTCTGCGTTGGCCGAGCCCGACCAGTTGCCGCCGCCCCAGCTGGCCACCTGGCTGCCGGGCACGCCGTCCTCGATCACAGGAACGCCGTTCTGGCGGGCAAAGACGATCCGCGGCAGCAGCGCCTCATGTTCCTCGGTCCAGGTTTCCATATGGACCGAGCCATCATCCAGCACATACAGCGTCGCCAGCGTCGGCCAGAGCCGCGACAGCATCACGCCGTTTTCAAGAAAGCCGTAGTGGTGGCCCCAGTTCGCCTGTGCGTAGGGCCCAAAGCGCCAGGCGCCGTGTTCGCGCTTGAAGCCGCCGGTGAAGGTGGCGGCGACGCGGTCGGCCTTGGACGGGTTCAGAACGCCCACCGTCACGAGGGGATCGGTGGTGCCAAAGCCGTCGGGTCCCTGACCTTCATAGTGGCGCCCGCCCCGGCCAGAGGGGCGCGGCGACCAGTTGACGCGCGGATGGTCGGTGCCAACCTCGTAGCCGATCTCGAATTGCTGCATGTCGAAGGCGACCATGTAGACATCGGCGCGGCTTTCGACGCCGTCCGGCCAGCCCGCGCCGCCGGAATTCAGGATCTCGCGCGACACCATGCCGGGCTGAACGACGCTGGCATAGATGCCCGGCGCGTCCTCGATCTCGTACCATGATCCGGCCTGCATCAGCCCGCCGTCGGTGCCGATCACGTCGAAGCCCATGTAGGGGCGCATCTGCGGCGCGCGGTCCAGAAGCGCGGCCCCCAGCACCTCGACGCCATCATTGACGACCTCGGCCTCGAATTCGTCCGACGACACCATGAAGGCGTCTTCGTAGAACGATCCCTTGATCATGTTCACGATGCTGTCGCCGAACAGGACGTTGTCGCGCAGGAAATCCGCCACCGCCTCCTTGGTGGACCGGTTGCCAGAGACAGGGTTGCGCAGATAGGCCGCCCAGTCACAGATCGGGGCGTAGGGCAGCGCGCTTTGCCGCGCTTCCTCGATCTCGGCGCGCCAGTCGCGGCAGTCGCTCGCCTCGCCGTCGCGCATCACCGTCAGTGCCGGAGCGGCGCCGGTGGACAGCGCAAGGCTGCTGGTGTCCGGGTCGGCAAGTTCGAGGTGGTAGCTTGCAGCGCGCGTGTTCGGCGGCGCGATCTCAAGCACGTACCAGATGTTGATGTGCGGGTTCAGCGAGGTCAGCGTGTAGACCGTTCCGTCCTCCGCGGTCGCGGTGGCCGCGTTGCGGAAGGGTTGCAGCGCGAACACCGAACCGGGCACGGGCGCGCGAAACTGCTCCATCTGCTGGGCAAGAACGGCATCCGCAGCGGGCGGGATGTCTTCGGCGGCAAGGGCGGCAGGGGCCATCACGGAGCAGACCAGAGCGCCAAGAGCGGTCGGGATCGGCCTGTGACGAATTGCCGAAAGAAAACGGGGCACGCAGTTCTCCTGTATCGTCTCGGCCTTGATCTGTCCGCGAGGACCAGCACGAAATCAACTGTCTTCGCGCAGATTTCCCGCCGATGTGGCCATCGGTTCGCATTTTGCCGCGACACTGTGCGTCCCGCACGGATGCGGCGCGGCGGGGGCACGTCGCGGCAGGGCGATCATGGCCCCGGAACAGTCTGTGAACGTTGTCACAATCGGGTGAGACCGCAACACTGGTGGGCGGGCGTTGTGCGCGGAACACGCCCCCTTGCATCTGGTTGCAGCCCGCCTTGTGCTGCGGCTAGCGTGGCGCAGCGGCAAGAGGAGAGGCGGCGATGATCCACGGCGGGCAGGTTCTGGTGCGATCGCTGGTCGCGCTCGGCGCGCGCAAGGCGTTCGGGGTTCCGGGTGAAAGCTTTCTCGCGGCGCTCGATGCGATGCACGACACCGGCGGCGCGCTGGATTTCGTGAACTGCCGCAACGAGGGCGGAGCGGGCTTCATGGCGGCGGCCTGGGGCAAGCTGACCGGATCGCCCGGCATCGCCTTTGTCACGCGCGGCCCCGGCGTCACCAATGCGTCCATCGGGGTGCATACCGCGATGCAGGACAGCGCGCCGATGCTGCTGTTCGTGGGACAGGTCGGCACCGACATGCGCGGGCGCGAGGCGTTCCAGGAAATCGACTATCGCGCGGTGTTCGGCACGATGGCGAAATGGGCGGTCGAGATCGACCACGCCGACCGCATCCCCGAGATCGTCGCGCGCGCCTGGGTGACGGCGACGACCGGGCGGCCCGGCCCGGTGGTGATCGCACTGCCCGAGGACATGCTGTCGGGGCCATGCGATGCCGCGCCGCTGGCCGCGCTGTCGCCGGTGGCCGAGGCGGCGCCGGATGCCGGGGCGCTGGCCCGCGCACAGGACATGCTGGCAGCGGCCCAGCGTCCGCTGATCCTGATCGGCGGCGCCAACTGGACCGCCCCGGCCCGTGCGGCGCTGCAGGCCTTTGCCGAGGCATCAAGCATCCCCGTGGTCTGCGCCTTCCGCTATCAGGATATGTTCGACAACCACTCGCCCGTCTACGCGGGCGAGGCGGGGGTCGGGATGCCGCCGAACGTCAAGGCGGCGATCCGGGACGCCGATGTGATCCTGGCCCTGAACGTCCGGTTCGGCGAGATGACGACGGATGCCTACACGCTTCTGAGGGTGCCGGTGCCGGACCAGACGCTGATCCATGTCCATGCCTCGGACCGCGAGATCGGCAAGGTGTATCAGCCCAGCCTTGGCATCCATGCCAGCCACAACGCGGTCGCCTTGGCGCTGACGCCGGTGCGCGGCGACTGGGGCGAGTGGTGCAAAGGGGCGCGGGCCGCCTATGAGGCGGGCTTTGATCTGCCGCCGCTTGATTCGCCTGTGGATATGGGCGCGGTCACGGCGCATCTGCGCGACGTGCTACCGGAAGATGCGATCCTGACCAACGGCGCGGGCAATTTCGCGGTCTGGCCAAACAAGTTCTACCGCTTCGGCCCAAAGGCGCGCCTGCTGGCGCCGCAGTCGGGCGCGATGGGCTACGGCCTTCCCGCTGCTATCGCCGCGAGGATCGCGCAGCCGGACCGGCGCGTGGTGTGCTTTGCCGGGGACGGCGATTTCCAGATGACCTGCCAAGAGCTTGCGACGGCCCGTCAGGCAAATGCCTGCCCCATCGTGCTGATCGTCAACAACGGCATCTACGGCACCATCCGCGCCCATCAGGAACGCAACTACCCCGCCCGCGTGTCGGGCACCGAGATGTGGAGCCCCGATTTCGCGGCGCTGGCGCGGTCCTACGGCTTTCACGGCGAACGGGTCGAGCGGACCGAGGATTTCGCGGATGCCTTCGCCCGCGCCTGCGCGTCGCCGACCGGCGCGGTGCTTGATCTGGTGGTCTCGCCCGAGGCGGTGACGCCGCGCCAGACGCTTGCCCAGATGCGCGCTGCGGCCCTTGCGGCGCAAGAGGGCTGAGAATGCGGGACCACTACGATGTCGTCATCGTCGGCGGGGCGGTCATCGGCTCGGCCGTCGCATATTACCTGACCGCCGATCCCGGTTTCGGTGGATCGGTGCTGATCGTCGAGCGTGATCCGACCTATGCGCGGGCCGCGACGGCGCTGTCGGCGGCGTCGATCCGCACCCAGTTCTCGAACGCGATCAACGTCAGGATCAGCCAGTATGGTCATGAGGTCATTCGGAATTTCGGTGATCTGATGGAGGTGGACGGCACCCGGCCCTCGCTGAACTTTCATCCCGGCGGCTACCTGATGCTGGCCGGAACCGAAGCGGGGGCGCAGACCCTGCGGGAAAACCATGCGGTGCAGCGCTCCTGCGGCGCCGACACGGTGCTGATGAGTCCCGGCGAGATCGCCGAGGCCTTTCCGCATCTGCGGACCGATGACCTGACGCTTGGCTGTTACGGACGCTCGGGCGAGGGGTGGTTCGACAACACCGGGCTGATGAACGGCTTTCGCGCCAAGGCGCGCGCGCAGGGCGCCGAGGTGCTGAAGGGCGAGGTGGCCGCGATCGCGCGAGAGGGCGGGCGCGTCACCAGCGTGACGCTCTCGTCCGGCGCGAACATCGGGGCGGGCACGCTGGTGAATGGGTCGGGGCCGCGCGCGGCGCTGACGGCGCGGATGGCGGGGCTCGAGGTGCCCATAGAGCCGCGCAAACGCACCACCTTTGTCTTCGACTGCGCGCGCAGCCCCGAGGGCACGGCACGGATCAACGGCGGGCGGCTGCCGCTCATGGTGGACCCGTCGGGCGTCTATTGCCGCCCCGAGGGGCGCTATTTCATGGCCGCAGGCGTGCCCGACCCGGACCCGGCGGTGGACTGGGACGATTTCGATCCCCGCCACGCCGAGTTCGACGACACGGTCTGGCCCGCGCTCGCCGCGCGGTCCGAAGCCTTCGAGGCGCTTCGCGTGGTGAACTGCTGGGCGGGGCACTACGACTACAACGTCCTCGATCACAACCTGATCGTCGGACGCCATCCCGAAGTGGCGAACTTCATCTTCGCCAATGGTTTTTCCGGCCACGGGCTGCAACAGGCCCCGGCGACGGGGCGCGCCGTGGCCGAATTGATCGTCCACGGCGGATACCGGACGCTCGATCTGTCCGAGGTCGGGTATGAGCGCGTGATCGAGAACAGACCGTTTCTGGAAAAGGCGGTAATCTGAGCGGGTTTGGCGGGCACAGCTGCGGGACGCCACGGCACCCCGGATGGAGAACGGTGATCCGATTGACCCTTTCAAGCGCGCGGTGATACCTTGCCCGGCAGGGATGGGGAATTTCTTCGATCAGGCCAAAGGACGATGCGGCGCCCCTTGCGCGGGCGCGCGGACTGTCGTGAAACTGGTATCCACATCTACCTGGGCGGAGTCGCGTCATGCGGCCTGCCCTGACCACCGGGGGCCCGACATGGACCCCGGCAACCAACGGGAGAGACACCTATGAAGACCCTTCTGCTTTCCACCGCTGCGGCCCTTGCCTTCACCGGCGGCGCGATGGCGGCGTCCCACGAGGGCGGCGCCGTCAAGATCGGCGTGATCCTTGGCTTCACCGGCCCGATTGAATCGCTGACCCCGAACATGGCCGCCGCCGCCGAACTGGCGATGACCGAGATCAACGAGGCGGGCGGCGTCCTTGACGGCATGATGCTGGAGCCGGTGCGCGCGGATTCGACCTGCATCGACAGCGCCGCCGCCACTGCCGCGGCCGAGCGTCTGATCACCTCGGACGGCGTCGTCGCGATCATGGGCGCCGATTGCTCGGGCGTGACCGGCGCGATCCTCGCCAACGCTGCGGTTCCGAACGGCATCCCGATGATCTCGCCCTCGGCGACCTCGCCGGGCCTGTCGACCGCAGAGGACAACGGCCTGTTCTTCCGCACCTCGCCTTCGGATGCGCGTCAGGGCGAAGTTCTGGCCGCCATCCTGGCCGACAAGGGCATCACCGAAGTCGCTGTGACCTACACCAACAACGACTACGGCAAGGGCCTGTCGGATGCCTTCATCTCGTCCTTCGAGGCGAACGGCGGCACCGTGACGATCAGCGCACCGCACGAAGACGGCAAGGCCGACTATTCGGCAGAAGTCGCATCGCTCGCCTCGGGCGGCGGTGAGGTTCTGGCCGTGCTCGGCTATGCCGACCAGGGCGGCAAGGGCGTGATCCAGGCGTCGCTCGACACCGGCGCATTCGACACGTTCATGATGGGTGACGGCATGTTCGCCGACAGCCTGATGGCCGATCTTGGTGCCGACATGGCCGGCTCGTTCGGCGCGGTTCCGTGGAGCCAGGGCGAGGGCGCCGAAGCCTTCACCTCCGTGACCGAAGCGGCCGGGATCAACGGCGACACCTCGTTCACCCGCGAATCCTATGACGCGGCGGCGCTTCTGGCGCTGGCGATGCAGGCGGGCGGCGAAGCGACCCCGGCGGCGATTGCGGCGAACATCCTGAACGTGGCGAACGCTCCGGGCGAGCCGATCTTGCCGGGCGAGCTGGCCAAGGCGCTGCAGATCCTCAAGGATGGCGGCGAGATCGACTATGTTGGCGCGACCAACGTGGAACTGATCGGCCCCGGCGAAGCGGCAGGCACCTACCGCGAATATACCGTGGAAGACGCGGACTATTCGACGGTTCAGTTCCGCTGATCGTCTGATCTGACCAGACCCCTTGGCAACCCGGAGCGCCCGCGTTCCGGGTTGCCTGTTTGAACGAAAAGGCAAGATGGATGATCGAAGTCCACGACCTTCACAAGCATTTCGGCGGGTTTCACGCCGTCGACGGCGCGTCCCTGTCGATCCGCGAGGGGTCGATCACCGGGCTGATCGGGCCCAATGGCGCGGGCAAGACGACGCTGTTCAACGTGATCGCGGGCGTTCTGCCGCCGACCTCGGGCCGGGTGACGATGGCGGGCGAGGACATCACCGGCCTGCCGCCGCATTCGCTGTTCCACAAGGGCCTCTTGCGCACCTTCCAGATCGCCCATGAATTCGCCTCGATGACCTGCCGCGAGAACCTGATGATGGTGCCCGGCGGGCAATCCGGCGAGACGCTGTGGAACACCTGGTTCGGCCGCAAGCGCATCGCCGAGGAGGAACGCGCGCTGCGCGCCAAGGCCGACGAGGTGCTGGAGTTCCTGACGATCTCGCATCTGGCCGACCACAAGGCCGGGCAGGTGTCGGGCGGGCAGAAGAAACTGCTGGAACTGGGCCGCACCATGATGGTGGATGCCCGGATCGTGTTTCTGGACGAGGTCGGCGCCGGGGTGAACCGCACGCTTCTGAACACCATCGGCGACGCGATCCTGCGGCTGAACAAGGAACGCGGTTACACTTTCGTCGTGATCGAACACGACATGGATTTCATCGAACGCCTGTGCGACCCGGTCATCTGCATGGCCGAGGGCCGCGTGCTCGCCGAGGGCACGTTGGCCGAGATCAAGGCGAACGAGCAGGTGATCGAGGCGTATCTCGGCACCGGGCTGAAGAACAAGGAGCAGGTGGGCGCATGAGGCGGATGTCGCAGGGCGAGGGGCCAGCCCCTCGCGCTCCCCGGAGTATTTCGGGACCAAAGATGCAAGGGGGCGGCGCGCATGTCTGATGCTTACGGCGCACGCGGCAACACCGACCGGTCGATCACCAAGGGCGGCGAGACCGGCACGCTTGGCGCGCATCCCGGAACCGGGCAGGCGATGGACACCTCGAACGCCTACCTGATCGGCGACAGCATGACGGGCGGCTACGGGCAGGGGCCCGACATCCTGCACGGCTGCACGGTGGCGGTGAACCCGGGCGAGATCGCGGTGATCGTGGGCCCGAACGGGGCGGGCAAGTCGACGGCGATGAAGGCGGTGTTCGGGATGCTGCCGCTGCGGGCGGGTTCGGTGCGGCTGGACGGCGAGGACATCACCGGCCTGACGCCGCAGGCGCGCGTCGCCAAGGGCATGGGCTTTGTGCCGCAGACCTCGAACATCTTTCCGTCGATGACCGTCGAGGAAAACCTCGAGATGGGCGCCTTTGTGCGCCGCGACGATTTCCGGGGCACGATGGAGCAGGTCTATGACCTGTTCCCGATCCTGAAGGACAAGCGCCATCAGGCGGCAGGCGAGTTGTCGGGCGGGCAACGCCAGCAGGTCGCCGTGGGCCGCGCGCTGATGACCAAGCCCAAGGTGCTGATGCTGGACGAGCCGACTGCGGGCGTGTCACCCATCGTCATGGACGAATTGTTTGACCGCATCATCGAGATCGCGCGCACCGGGCTGCCGGTGCTGATGGTCGAACAGAACGCACGGCAGGCATTGGCCATCGCGGACAAGGGATATGTGCTGGTGCAGGGTGCGAACGCGCATACCGGGACCGGCAAGGAGCTTCTGGCGGACGAACAGGTCCGCCGGTCGTTCCTGGGGGGCTGAAGACATGTTCACGAAGATCGCTTTCGTGTTGGCGTCGGCCATGCTGGCCCTGGGCATCGTCTCGGTCGTTCTCGGAATGACCATTCTCGCCCAGGCACCCGCGCCCGGGACCGAGCTTTTCGGTCTTCCCGTCGGGCGCATTCCCCGGCTGCTGGAGGATGGTCTGATTGTCATCGTCGCAAGCATCGCCCTGAGCGCAATCGCCGAGATCAGCAGGTCCGTCACCGCAGCGCCAGAAACAGGGAAGCACTAGACATGGAATTCCTGAACGCCATCGTGGCGCTGACCAATTTCGTGCTGATCCCGGCCACCGCTTACGGCGCGCAGCTTGCGCTTGGCGCGCTGGGGGTGACGCTGATCTACGGCATCCTGCGGTTCTCCAATTTTGCCCACGGCGACACCATGGCCTTTGGCACGATGAGCGTCGTGCTGGCGACCTGGGGTCTGCAGGCGATGGGCGTGTCGCTGGGGCCGCTGCCCACGGCGCTGCTGGCGCTTCCGGTCGGCATCCTTGCGACGATCGGGCTTGTCCTGCTGACGGACAGGGTCGTCTATCGCTTCTACCGCGCGCAGAAGGCCAAGCCGGTGATCCTTGTGATCGTCTCGATCGGCGTGATGTTCGTGCTGAACGGTGTGGTGCGGTTCATCATCGGCCCGGACGACCAGAACTTTGCCGATGGTGGCCGGTTCCTGCTGGGCGCGCGCGAATTCCGCAATCTCACCGGGCTTGACGAAGGGCTTGCGATCCGCACGACGCAAGGCATCACGCTGGTGGTCGCGGTGATCGCGGTGGTCCTGCTGTTCTGGTTCCTGAACCGGACGCGCACCGGCAAGTCGATGCGCGCCTATTCCGACAATGAGGACCTTGCGCTTTTGTCGGGCATCAATCCCGAGAGGGTGGTGATGGTCACCTGGATGATCGTCGCGGCGCTCGCGGTCGTGGCGGGCACGCTTTACGGCCTCGACAAGTCGTTCAAACCCTTCACCTATTTCCAGCTTCTGTTGCCGATCTTTGCCTCGGCCATCGTCGGCGGACTTGGCAGTCCGATCGGCGCCATCGCGGGCGGCTTCGTGATCGCCTATTCCGAGGTGATGATAACCTACGCCTGGAAGAAGGTGCTGACCTATGTTCTGCCCGAGACCCTTGCGCCGGACGGTCTCGTGCAACTGCTGTCGACCGACTACAAGTTCGCGGTCAGCTTCATGATCCTGCTGATCGTGCTGCTGTTCCGCCCGACCGGCCTGTTCAGGGGGAAATCGGTATGACCGAGCCGCTGCGCAATGCGCTTCTGTTTGTCGTGGTCTTCGGGCTGATCCTGTCCACCGGGTTCATCCAGAGCTGGAACACCGCGCTCCTGATCTTCAACATGGGCCTGATCTCGGCGATCATGTCGCTGGGGGTGAACCTGCAATGGGGCTTTGCGGGCCTGTTCAACGTCGGCGTGATGGGCTTTGTCGCGCTGGGTGGTCTGGCCGTGGTGCTGACCTCGGCCGGTCCGGTGGGCGAGGCGTGGTCGGCGGGAGGCGCGCGGGTGCTGGCGGGTCTGGCACTGGGGGCGGCCACCATCGGCGCGGCCATCGCGCTGTGGAAGCGCATGGCGCCGGGCCGGACCCGGGCGCTGGCCATGGTCGCGCTGCTGGTCGCGGGGTTTTTCGCCTATCGCTGGGTGTTCGACGCGGGCGTGCAGGCGGTCGAGGCGGTGAACCCGGCCTCCACCGGCTATCTCGGCGGGCTGGGCCTGCCGGTGCTGATGGCCTGGCCTGTCGGCGGGCTTCTGGCGGCGGGCGCCGCCTGGATCATCGGCAAGACGGCGCTTGGCCTTCGCTCGGACTATCTGGCGATTGCCACGCTGGGGATCGCCGAGATCATCATTGCGATGCTCAAGAACGAGGACTGGCTGGCGCGCGGCGTGAAGAACGTCATCGGCCTGCCGCGCCCGGTGCCGAACGAGATCGACCTGCAGCAAAGCCCCGCCTTCGTCGAAAGCGCGCAAGGCCTTGGGCTGGACGCCGTCACGGCATCGACGCTGTACGTCAAGCTGGGCTACATGGGCCTCTTTGCGGTCGTGCTGGTGGTGGTTCTGGTGCTGGCGCAGCTTGCGCTTGCCTCGCCCTGGGGGCGGATGATGCGCGCGATCCGCGACAACGAGACGGCGGCCGAGGCGATGGGCAAGGACGTCAAGCGGCGTCATTTGCAGATCTTCATCCTTGGCTCCGCGGTCTGCGGCGTCGCGGGGGCGATGATGACCACGCTGGACGGGCAGTTGACGCCGGGCACCTACCAGCCCTTGCGCTATACCTTCCTGATCTGGGTGATGGTGATCGTCGGCGGGTCCGGCAACAATTTCGGTGCGGTGCTGGGCGGCTTCCTGATCTGGTTCCTCTGGGTCGAGGTAGAGCCGCTGGGGCGGCTGATAATGGACCTTGTGACCGCACCGATGGCCGAAGGCTCGTGGCTGAAGGGGCATCTTCTGGACGCCGCCGCGCACATGCGGCTGATGACCATGGGGATCGTGCTGCTGGTCGTGCTGCGGTTCAGCCCGCGCGGGCTGATCCCCGAACGGTGACGGCGGCGCGGGGCGGTCAGGACGGGTTCAGCCTGTAGCCTGCACCGCGCACAAGGTTGATCGGGTCGATCCCAAGCTGATCCTTCGCGGACCGGCGCAGGCGGCTGATCTTGGCCTCGAGCGCACGGCTTTTCGGGATGTCGAAGGGCGAGAATACCGCCTGCTGCAGGATGTCCCTGCTCCAGATGCGGGCGGGGGCGTCGAACATCATGCCAAGGATGGTGACGTCCATCCGGGTCAGCGGCATCGTCCCGTCGCGCGCCCTGAGGCCGAAGGTTTCCTCGTCCAGCGTCATGGCGCCGAACTGCCGCGTCTCGGCCACGGCCTGCGGACGTATCCGCCGCACCGCAGAGCGGCACAGCGTCTGCACGTCGGCGCGTCCCTGAGCGTCGCCGACCAGCGCTTCGATCCCCAATCCTTCCAGCCCGCGCAGATCGCTTGAAAACCATTTCCCGAACAAGGCTACGGGAAGGTCTTCGGTTCGTTTCACGGCAAGCGCGCTGCGCATCAGGCACGGCAGATCGCCCGGTCCGACGGCGGATCGGTGAAGAATCGCAAGGTCGATGCTGATGCGCCCAAGCGTTTCAAGAAACGCTTGCGGGGTGGCGACAAAGCTCATCTCCCCCAGGCCGCCGATCCGCGCCCGCGCAGCGGCAAGCGGGGCGGGGTCGCAAAGCAGGAGCACGCGCATCTATCGCGCCATGCCGGTCCGGACGTTGGGGCGGGTATCGGCGCGGGGCTGTGTCACCCCAGCGCATATCCTGCGCCGCGCACGGTGCGCACCGGGTCTTCGCCGCCGTGTTGGCAGAGCGCCTTGCGAAGGCGTCCGATGTGCACGTCGACAGTGCGGGTGTCGACATAGATGTCGCGGCCCCAGACCCTGTCCAGAAGCTGCTCGCGCGACCATACTCGGCCCGGCTTTTCCATGAAGGTGGTCAGCAGGCGGAACTCGGTCGGCCCCAGCTTGAGCTGTTTCTCGCGCCGGTAGACCTTGTGCGTCTCGCTGTCGAGCATGATGTCCTCGAACTCGAGCCTCTGGCCAACGGCTGCGGGCCGGGTCCGGCGCAGCTGCGTGCGCACCCGCGCCATCAGCTCGACCACGGAATACGGCTTGACCACGTAGTCGTCGGCGCCGGTTTCCAGCCCGCGCACCCGGTCGACCTCTTCGGACCGGGCGGACAGCATGATGATCGGGATGTTCCGCGTCTCGCTGCGCGATTTCAGCTGGCGGCAGATCTCGATGCCGGACACGCCGGGCAGCATCCAGTCGAGGACAATGATGTCGGGCCGGTCCTCGTCGACGAGCATCAGCGCCTCGTCGCCGGTGCCCGCCTTGGTCACGTCAAAGCCTTCGGCCTCGAGATTGTAGGACAGGACCTCGCGCTGTGCGGGTTCGTCTTCGACCAAGAGGACACGGGGGTGTCCGCCAGCCATCAGGTCGTCTCCGTTCCTGTCAGCGATGTCTTGTCGCGCTTGGGTCGGCCTTCCGTCGGCATCGCGCCCGTCACCAGGTAGATCACCTGTTCGGCGATGGACGTGACGTGGTCGCCCATCCGTTCCATGTTCTTGGCGATGAAGTGCAGGTGCATGCAGGCGGTGATGTTGCGCGGGTCTTCCATCATGTGGGTCAGGAATTCGCGGAACAGCGCGTTGTACATCTGGTCCACGTCGCCGTCGCGCTGGCGCACGTCCTCGGCCAGCGCCACGTCGCGGTGGATGTAGGCGTCAAGCGCGTCCTTGAGCATCAACTCGACTTCGCGCGCCATGCGGCGGATCGAGGTCGAACCACCGTCAATGGGCTGCATCTGGACCAGCACCGAGGTGCGTTTCGCCAGGTTCTTGGCGTAATCGCCGCAGCGTTCGAGATTTGCCGAGATGCGCATGACGGTCAGGACGGTGCGCAGATCGCCTGCCGTGGGCGAGCGCAGCGCCAGAACGCGCGCCGCTTCCTCGTTCACTTCGACTTCTAGCGCATCGATCCGCTTGTCGGCATCACGCACCTTGAGCGCCAGTTCCTCGTCGCGGTCGACCAGCGCCTTGGCGGCGTCGTTGACCATCGATTCAACAAGGCCGCCCATCTTCATGATCAGTGCCTGGACCGATTCAAGATCGCGGTCGAAGGACGAGACGATATGTTTGTCGTTCGGGGCCATTGGATTATCCGATCTTGCCGCTGATGTAGCTTTCGGTCCGCGGGTCTTGCGGATTGGTGAAGATCTGGCCGGTCTCGCCGTACTCGACCAGATTGCCCAGATGGAAGAACGCGGTCTTCTGGCTGACGCGCGCGGCCTGCTGCATCGAGTGGGTGACGATGACGACCGAGTAGTCGTTGCGCAGCTCGTCGATCAGCTCCTCGACCTGGCCGGTGGCGATCGGGTCGAGCGCCGAGCACGGCTCGTCCATCAGAAGAACCTCGGGTTCGGTGGCGACGGCGCGCGCAATGCACAGACGCTGCTGCTGGCCGCCCGAAAGGCCGGTGCCAGGGGCATCGAGGCGATCCTTGACCTCGTCCCAGATGGCGCCGCGGCGCAGCGCCCGCTCGACGATCTCGTCCAGGTCGGCCTTGTTCTTGGCCATGCCGTGGATGCGCGGACCGTAGGCCACGTTGTCGTAGATCGACTTCGGAAAGGGGTTCGGCTTCTGGAACACCATGCCGACCTTGGCGCGCAGTTGCACCGGATCGACGCGCTTGTCGTAGATGTCGTCGCCGTCGATGCGGATGTCACCTGTCACGCGGCAGATGTCGATGGTGTCGTTCATTCGGTTGAGACAGCGCAGGAACGTCGACTTGCCGCAGCCGGACGGGCCGATAAAGGCGGTGACCGTCTTGTCCTGGATCAGCACGTCCACATCCTTGATGGCATGGGTGGTGCCATAATAGACTTGGACGCCCTTCGCGGAGATCTTCACGTCGTTCATGTCCACGTCCCTTTCGATTTTTCTCATGTCGTTCATGGATGTGCCTCCAGGGAATTACCAGCGACGCTCGAAGCGGCGGCGGAGAATGATGGCGAGGACGTTCATCGCCAGAAGGAAGACGAGCAGCACGATGATGCCGCCCCAGGCCTTTTCGTAGAACGCCTGATCGGCCCGCGCGGCCCAGGTGTAGATCTGGGCGGGCATGGCCGAGTTTGCATCGGTAAAACCGCTCACGATCCCGTCGGGATATTCGCGGGCGACGAAGCCGACCATGCCGATCAGCAACAGAGGTGCCGTTTCACCCAGCGCCTGCGCAAGGCCAATGATCGTTCCGGTCAGGATGCCCGGCATCGCCAGCGGGAGAACGTGGTGGAACACCGACTGCATCTTGGACGCCCCGACGCCAAGTGCGGCGCTGCGGATCGACGGCGGCACCGCCTTGAGCGAAGCGCGGGTCGAAATGATGATCGTCGGCAGCGTCATCAGGGTCAGCACAAGGCCCCCGACCAGCGGCGCCGACTGGGGCAGACCGGCAAGCTGGATGAACACGGCAAGGCCAAGGATACCGAACACGATGGACGGGACGGCGGCGAGGTTCGAGATGTTCACCTCGATCAGGTCGGTCCACCGGTTCTTGGGCGCGAATTCCTCAAGATAGATCGAGGCGGCGACGCCGATTGGCAAGGCCAGCATAAGCACCACCAGCATCATGAAGAACGAGCCGATGACCGAAGCCCCGATCCCTGCGCCACCAGGGTTGTCCACGCCAGCGTCCTTGCCCGTCACGAAGGTCCAGTTGAATTGCTGCTTCATGATCCCGACGTCGGCAAGCACGTCGACGATGTCGAGGTCCTCGGCATTGAGAAAGCGGCTGTTGGACAGGTCTTCACGGGTCACGCGCCCCTTGAAGTAGCCATCGACGCGCGACGACGCCCCGAGCGAGAAGGTCACGGGCTGACCAAGCTGGTCCTCGTTCGCACGGAAGTAGGTGCGAAGCGTGTTTCCGGCCTGTCCGACGATCCGGTCGATGGCGCTTTCGTCGAACGGCACCTCGACTCCGCGCTCGCTCAGGTTCTCGCGGAAGGCCGTCACCAGGAATTCCTTGTAGGCGGCGGTCTTGAGAACCTTGCTCTCGGCGTCGTTGTACTGCTCTTCGGTCAGGGTGAATTCAAGTTCGACCACGGTCTGCGTGAAGGCGGGCAGGCCGTTGCGCAGGATCGAGGCTGCCAGCACCACCAGAAAGAACACACCGATGAGGATCGCGATGATCCCGTAGGCCTTGAACCGGGCTTCGGCGGCGTTGCGCTGCTTGGTCCGCGCATCCGGCGCCATGAGTGAGTTCTTGCGCTGCGGGGTTGCGGGGCCGTCCATGTTGGTATCGGTCATTCGTATTGCTCCCGGTATTTCCGCACGATGTAGAGGGCGAAGACATTGAGGCCGAGCGTGATGACGAACAACGTCATCCCGAGCGCGAAGGCGACAAGCGCCTCGGGGCTGTTGAAGTCCGAGTCCCCGGTCAACTGGCTGACGATCTTGGCGGTGATCGTCGTCATCGCTTCGAACGGGTTGAGGGACAGGCGTGCGGCGGCCCCCGCACCGAGAACGACGATCATCGTCTCGCCGATGGCGCGCGAGGCCGCCAGCAGGATTGCGCCGACGATGCCGGGAAGCGCCGCGGGAAGGATCACTTGCCGGATGGTCTCGGACTTGGTTGCGCCAAGCCCGTAAGAGCCGTCGCGCATCGCCTGCGGGACCGAGTTGATGATGTCGTCCGACAACGAGGACACGAAGGGGATCAGCATGATGCCCATCACCAGGCCCGCGGTCATCACCGATGTCGCCGACCGCATCCAGCCGACGCCGTCATCACCGAACACGACCATCAGGATCGGCCCGACCGTCAGCAGCGCGAACAGCCCGTACACGATGGTCGGGATACCGGCGAGAATTTCGAGCGCCGGCTTGGCAATGGCGCGCACCGGCTTGCTGGCGTATTCGGACAGGTAGATCGCCGCGAACAGTCCGATGGGCACGGCCACCGCCAGTGCGATGAGCGAGATATAAAGCGTGCCCCACAAGAGCGGCCAGATCCCGAGGGACGATCCGCCTCCGAACGACGGCTGCCACGTCAGGCTCAAGAAGAAATCGGCCGCTGGATAAATCCTGAAGAATTCGATGGTGTTGAAGATCAGCGACAGCACGATGCCGACGGTCGTGAGGATGGCGATGGACGCGGCGCCGATCAGAAGAAGCCTCACGCCGCCTTCGACGACATTGCGCGCCCGGAACCCGGCGACGCTTTCGCGCAAGCCAAAGGCGATACCGCCAAGCGCGGCCAGCGCCACGACGACGGACATGGCGATCGAACCGATACGGTTGAGGGTGCGGAACTCCTGCGCGGCGCGGAGGGTCTCGGGCGTGACCGCCGACCCAAGCGCCACGCCCGCCTCGTTGATGCGCTGCGTCACGTTGGTGAATTCGGTGCGGATGTCGAAGGCTTCCTTGCGGGTCAGGCTGCCTTGCGCCACCGCGGCGTCGAGACCGTCGGCGACCCGGCGCACGTCCGACATGAACAGGCCCATACTGGAGCCGCTGGCGACCACGTTCTCGGGCACGTTCGCGACGACCGCGCGGCTCACGACAATCGGCTGCACCAGAAGCCACACCAGAAGGATCAGCAGGCTTGGCACGATGACTTTCATCGCGACGTTGGTGCCGTAGTACGAAGGCAACGAATGCAGCTTGCGGCTATCGCCGCCTGCGCTTTGCAAGGCGCGGCCCCGCCCGAGCACATAGCCTGCAGCCGCGATCGCAAGCACGGTCAGAACGATCCAGGAAAGTGGCATCTTGTGCCCTCGTTGTATTTCGGATTGGCCCAAAAGGCGAGTGGGGACGGCGGTTACGCCGCCCCCGATAATCCTGCGAACTTGCGCTGGATTACATTTCTTCCGACATCGTGGTCTCGTTCGCAACCTTTTCCTGGGTCGCGGCGAGTTCGGGGTCGGACACGAGGCCGTAGTTGGCGAGCGGGCCGTTCGGACCTGCGATTTCATCCGACACGAAGAAGGATGCGTACTCTTTCAGGCCGGGGATCACGCCGATGTGGGCCTTCTTGACGTAGAAGAACAGCGGGCGCGAGACGGGGTATTCGCCGGACGAGATGGTGTCGGTGTTCGGCGCGACGCCGCCCATGGTGGCGACCTTCAGCTTGTCGGTGTTGTTCTCGTAGAACGACAGGCCGAACACGCCAAGGCCATCGGGGTTGGACTCGATGCGCGCCAGCGTCTCGGTGTAGTCGCCGTCGATGTCGACCGATGCGCCATCGGCGCGGACGGCGATGCATGCATCCTCGGCATCGTCTTCGCTCATGCCGGTGGCGACCATGGCTTCCATGGCACCGCTGACTTCGCAGCCCACGCGCAGCACGTTTTCTTCAAAGACTTCGCGGGTGCCGTGCTTGGTGCCGGGGATGAAAGCAGCAATCTCGACTGCCGGAAGATCGGCGTTCACGTCGGCCCAGGTGGTGTTCGGGTTTGCGACCATCGCGCCATCGACGGGCAGTTCAGCGGCAAGCGCGTTGAACCAGTCGGTCGCTTCGAACGCGGTGAATTCCGGGCCGTTGATCTGGCTGGCAAAGACGATGCCGTCATAGCCGATGCGGACTTCGATGATGTCCTCGACGCCGTTGGCGGCACAGGTTTCAATCTCGCTCTCGCGGATGGCGCGCGATGCGTTCGCGATGTCGACGGTGTTCTCGCCGACGCCTTCGCAGAAGCGTGCGAGACCAGCCGAGGAGCCACCGGATTCGACGACGGGCGTCGGGAAATCGGTGTTGGCGCCATAGGCTTCTGCGACGATCGAGGCGTAGGGCAGGACGGTCGAGGAACCGGCGATCTGCACGTTGTCACGGCTCTGAGCGGCAACAGCGGTTGCGGAAACCGCGGCCAGAGCAAACGCCGAAGCGGAAATCTTGAGATAGGACATGAGTACTCCCAGGTTTTTGAGTAGGCCATGAGTCGGCGGCCATGGGCGCACAATTAGGGGGCCGCTGTGACGCTAATGAAAAGGTTTTGTAACGCTTTAATGACAGCCGCCGACGAACGGGGGATCACGGCGGGCTGCTGCCGACGCGAGTTCTGTTTTATCAATGCGGATCAATACTTTGCCCTCCATCGTCCGATGCGGCAAAGGGGTGCGTCGGCTGGCTTTTGACGTCGGGACACGGCCCGCGACGGTGGGCGCGGACCGAATCGGCTTCGCTGCGGCGCACACTGCAACAGGAGGCGCACCGAGTTAAATCCGGGCGCCCGCCGGGTGATCTTGCCGAGATATGGTGACTAAAGCGCCAGCGCCCGCGGATCGGCGATCAGGCCGCACAGATGCGCCATGAACCGCGCCGCATCGGCGCCGTTGATGACCCTGTGATCGTAGGACAGATCGAGCGGCACCATTGGCACCGGGCGCGGCGTGTCGCCGTTCCAGACCGTGATGGTCTCGGTGCGGGTGATGCCCAGAATCGCCACCTCGGGCGGGTTCACGATGGGCGAGAACGCCGTGCCGCCGATGCCGCCGAGGTTGGTGATCGTCATCGACGCGCCGCCCATCTCGTCCGGGCCGATCTTGCGCGCCTGTGCGCGCGTGGCAAGGTCCGCGATCTCGGTCGCGATCTGCCACAGCCCTTTGCGGCCCGCATCGCGGATCACCGGCACCATCAGGCCATGTTCGGTGTCCACCGCGATCCCGATGTGAACGTAATCCTTGAGGATCAGGCTTTCGCCATCCGCCGACAGCGACGCGTTGAAGCGGGGAAAGCGCCGCAGCGCGCGGGCGAGGGCGGCGACATGGAAGGCCAGCGCCGTCAGCTTGACGCCGCGCTCCTGCGCTTCGGGCTTCCACAGCTTGCGCAGCGCCTCGATGGCAGAGACATCGGCACGGTCATGGTGGGTGACGGCGGGGATATGCGTCTGCGCGGCGCCAAGATTGCGCGCAGCGACCTTGGCGAAGCGGCTGAGAGGCTCGGACGTCACGGAGCCGAACTGCGCGTGGTCCACATCCCAGAAGGCGCTGGTCGCGGGCGCGTCCGGCTGGCTGCGGGACGCTGCGGCGTCCAGATCCTCGGCGCCGATGGTCTGGCGGCCAAGGTCTTGCGCTAGGCGGTCGATGTCGACGCCCTTTTGCCGGGCGATGCGGCGGACGGACGGGCTGGCGATGGTGTCTGACATGGGGCGCCTCCGTTACCAGCTGGCCGAGATGTATTGCGTTTCCATGAATTCGAGCATGCCCTCATGCCCGCCTTCACGCCCCAGCCCCGATTGCTTGGTGCCTCCGAACGGCGCGGCGGGGTCGCTGACCAGCCCGCGGTTGAGGCCCACCATGCCGTAATCCAGCCGCTCGCAGACCTGCAGGGCGCGCTTGAAATCCTCGGAAAACACATAGGCGACCAGACCGTATTCGGTGGCATTGGCGCGGGCGATGACGTCGTCCTGATCCGTGAAGGTCTGGATCGCGGCGACGGGGCCGAAGATCTCGTCATGGACGCAGTCAGCGGTCTCGGGGACGTTCGACAGGACGGTAGGCGGATAGAAGTATCCCTTGCCGTCCGGCACCGTGCCGCCGCACTCAATCTTCGCGCCCTTGGCCACGGCGTCGGCGACGAACTCTGCCACCTTGTCGCGGGTGCTGGCGTTGACCAGCGGGCCGACATCGACCGACGGATCGGTGCCGTCGCCGACCTTGAGCGCGGACATGGCGGCGCTCAGCCGGCGGGTGAACTCGTCTGCCACGGCCTCGTGGACGTAAATGCGGTTCGCCGCCGTGCAGGCCTCGCCGAGGTTGCGCATCTTGGCCAGCATGGTGCCCTCGATCGCGGTGTCCATGTCGGCGTCGTCGAACACGATGCAGGGCGCGTTTCCGCCCAGTTCCATCGCGGGTTTCAGCACCTGATCGGCGGCGGATTTCAAGAGCGTCCGCCCGACCCCGGTGGACCCGGTGAAACTGACCACCCGCACGCGCGGATCGTGCAGCATGTGATCGACCAGCGCGCCGGTTTTCTTCGACGGCAGGACGTTCACCAGACCCTTCGGCACGCCTGCCTCTTCCAGAAGCGGCATCAGCGCCAGCATGGTCAGGGGCGTTTCCGACGCGGGCTTGATGATGACGCCGCAGCCCGCCGCCAGCGCGGGCGCGATCTTTCGCGTGCCCATCGCGGCGGGGTAGTTCCACGGCGTGATCAGTACCGCCAGACCGGCGGGCTTGTGCTGCACGATGATCCGGGCGACGGATGCAGGCGCGCGGGTGATCAGGCCATCGGCGCGCACCGCTTCTTCGGCGAACCAGCGGAAGAACTCGGCGGCATAGGTCGCCTCGCCCTTGGCATCGGTTCCGGCCTTGCCGTTCTCCAGCGTGATGAGATGCGCGAAGTGGTCCAGCCGCGCGGTCATCAACTCCCACGCCTTGCGCAGCACTTCGGAGCGTTGGCGCGGCGTGCGCGCGGCCCAGTCGGCCATCGCGCGTTCGGCCGCATCGAGGGCTGCGTCGGCGTCCGCGATGTCGGCGGAGGCGACCGAGGCGAGCACCTCTTCCGTGGCCGGGTTAATGACGTCGAAGCGTTCGGCCGACGTTTTCCATGTGCCGTCGATGTAGAGATCGGTGAAATCCATGTCGGTCCTCGCTGTCAGAGCAGGGCGCGCAGCGGCTGGTGCAGCCGGTCCGCGAATTCGGAAAGAAGCGTCAGGGCGGCGGCGCCATCCAAAGCGTCCGCCGGGCATTCCAGCGTCACGGTCAGGCCGTCGCCCTGTGTCATCAGGGTCAGCACCGGCACATCCTCGGGGCCAAGCGTGACCGACCGCACCGCAGAGCCGCGCAGGTCGCGCAGGATCAGGTGCGGTGCGTTGTCGGTTGCGGTAACGTCGGACAGGCCGAGCCCGCCAACACTGTAAGCTTGCCGTGTCCCGCGCCGTTCGATCGCCACGCAGGTTGCGTCGGCCCCGGCAGCACGCAGGCAGGAGGCGGCGAGCCCCGCCAGCAGCGCCTTGGCGTCGGTCAGCCCATGCGCCTCGGCTGCCCAGTTGGCAAAGGCGGCAAAGCCATCGTCGGGAACCTGTGCCGTGGCGTGACGGGCAGGGGCCGCGCCTTGGAGCGACGGGCCTGCGGCCTTGGCGGGCATCGCGCGCAACGTGTCCAGATCGCGGACGTGGTAGGGCTGGGGGTGTCCCGCCTCGGCCAGCCGCGCCAGATCGAGCCCCTGTTCCAGCGCCAGCCGCCGTGCCTTGGGCGAGGCGAGGATGCGCCCGCCGGGGGCAGGTGCAGGTGCAGGCTTTGGCGTCTCGCGCGGGGCGGGTGGCGGAGCCTTTGCCTCGGCCGGCGCCGCGGGGGCAGGGGCGGCATCCGCCACCGAGCGGGCCACCGGCGCGTCCGGCTTGTCATTCGAGATGATCGCGACCGTCTGGCCGACCGGCACCGCGTCGCCGTCCTGCGCCAGTGTTGCCGCCAGAAAGCCGTCGGCCCCGGCGGGAACCTCCATGGTGGATTTGTCGGTCTCGACCTCGAACAGCGGATCATCTGCGCTGACCGCGTCGCCCGGCTCTTTCAGCCACGCCACCAGAATCCCGCTGTCCTGCGCCATGCCAAGCTGCGGCATGGTCACGGCGCGGCCTTCGGGCAGGGCGTCGTCCTCCTGCGCGGGGGCTTCAGCCTTGTCCTTAGCGGGCGGCGGTGCGTCATCCTCGGCGCTGTCGGAAATCCGCGCGATGACCTGCCCGACGGGCACGTCGTCGCCTTCGCCTGCCGCGATGCTGGTGAGATAGCCGCTCGCCTGCGCCTCGACCTCCATCGTCGCCTTGTCGGTCTCGACCTCGAACAGCACGTCACCCTTTGCCACCGCGTCGCCCTGCGCCTTCAGCCAGGCGACGATGCGCCCAGTGTCCTGCGCCATGCCAAGCTGCGGCATCGTCACGTCACGCCGCGTGAAACCTTCGCTTTCACGCTGCATGGATCATCTCTCCGCCGCACAGCTTGCGCGCAGCCTCGACGACCGCTTGCGGCGTCGGCACCGTCAGATCCTCGAGCGCGGGCGAGAACGGCACCGGCACGTCCATCGCGCCCATCCGCATCACCGGGGCGTCGAGATGGTAGAACGCCTTTTCGTTCAGGCGCGACGCGATCTCGGATGTCACTCCGTAGCTTTGATGGCCCTCGTCGATGACGATGGCGCGGCTGGTTTTCTTGACGCTCTCGATCAGCGTGGCCTCGTCCAGCGGCACGATGGTGCGCGGGTCGATGACCTCGGCCTCGATGCCTTCCTGCGCCAGTGCCATTGCGGCCTTTTCGGCCACCTGCACCATCGAGGACGTGGCGATCAGGGTGATGTCGCGCCCCTCACGCTTCACAAAGGCCTCGCCGAAGGGGATAAGGTATTCCTCTTCGGGCACCGGCGCCTTGTCCTGATACATCAGCTTGTCTTCAAAGATCACGACCGGGTTGTTGTCGCGGATCGCGGTCTTCATCAGGCCCTTGGCCTCGTAGGCCGAGGACGGCATCGCCACTTTCAGCCCCGGAATATGCGCCACAAGCGCCTGCAATGATTGCGAATGCTGCGCGGCGGACCGGCGCGTTGCGCCCATGTTGGTGCGCAGGACCATCGGCACGGTCAGCTTGCCGCCCGACATGTAATGCTGCTTGGCCGCCTGATTGCAGAGCTGGTCCATCACCAGATAGATGAAATCGCCGAACATCAGATCGACGATGGGCCGCGCGCCGGTCATCGCGGCACCGACGGCCAGCCCGACGAAACCGGGTTCCGAGATGGGCGTGTCGATGATCCGCTCGGTGCCGAATTCCTCGACCAGTCCCGACAGCACCTTGAAGGGCGTTCCGGCCTCGGCCACGTCCTCGCCCATCAGAAAGACCGTGGGATCGCGGCGCATTTCCTCGGCGATGGCCTCGTTGACGGCCTGGGACAGGGTGATCTCTCGCATGGTGGTCCTCCTCAGGCCTCGTCAGGCCGCGTAGACGTGCATGTCCACTTCGGACACATCGGGGTAGGCGGCGGCCTCGGCATAAGCGACGGCCTCGGCGGCATCCTTCTCGATCTCGGCGTTGATCGCGTCGATCTCGTCTTCCGAGGCGATGCCTTCGCTGACCAGATGCGCGCGGAAGCGGATGATCGGGTCGCGGTTGTCCTTCCAGTCCTTTTCCTCATCCTTGGACCGGTAGTATTCGCGGTTGATGTCGCCGACGTGGTGGCCGTGGTAGCGGTAGGTCATAAGTTCGATGAAAAACGGCCCTTCGCCCTTGCGGGCCCGCGCCACCAGCTTTTGCGCCAGCGCGTTGACGGCCATGACATCCTGTCCGTCGACCTGATGCGCCTCAATGCCAAAGGCTTCGGCACGTGCGGTGATCGAGCCTGCGGCGATCTCCTCGGTCTTGGTGTATTCGGAATAGCCGTTGTTCTCGCAGGCGTAGATCACCGGCAGCTTCCAGAGTGCTGCCATGTTCATGACCTCGTACCATAGCCCCTGCGCCGTCGCGCCGTCACCGAAGAAGCAGACGGTGACATCGTCCGAGCCTTGCAGTTTCGCGCGCAAGGCAGACCCAGTGGCGATGCCCATGGACCCGCCGACGATGGCGTTAGCACCAAGGTTGCCGTGGCTCTGGTCGGCGATGTGCATCGAGCCGCCCTTGCCCCGGCAATAGCCCTCGGCCTTGCCCAGAAGCTCGCAGAACATCTCCTTGAACTCCGCCCCCTTGGCGACGCAGTGCCCGTGCCCCCGGTGGGTCGAGGTGATGCGGTCATCGTCGGTCAGCGCCTCGCAGATGCCCACGGCGACGGCTTCCTCGCCGGAATACATGTGCGTCAGCCCCGGCATCTTGGCCGAGAGATACAGCTGGTTCGCGTTGTCCTCGAAGGTGCGGATGCGCACCATCTGGCGGTACATGCGCAGGTAGTCTTCGGTGTTGGTCTTGGCCTTGGCCATGGTGGTCCTCCAAGAGGGGGGAGGCGGGGTGAACCCCGCCCTACAACGGTCCGTAGGGCGGGATTTATCCCGCCGCACCGTCAGTAACGGTTGGCGATGGGCAGCTCTTCGGCAGGGAACAGGCTGATGACTTCGCAGCCGTTTTCCGTCACCACGACCTCTTCCTCGATCCGGGCGGCGGAATAACCGTCGGTCGCGGGGCAATAGGTTTCGAGCGCAAAAACCATGCCGGTCTTGATTTCCATCGGGTGTTCAAGGCTGACCGCGCGGCTGATGATCGGGCGTTCGTGCAGCGCCAGCCCAAGCCCGTGGCCGAATTGCAGGCCGAACGCCGCGTCCTCGTTGGGAAAGCCCAGCGATTCCGCCGTCGGCCAGACCTCGGCCACCTTGTCGGTGGTCACGCCGGGCTTGATCATCGCGATCGAGGCGTCGATCCATTCGCGCGCCTTCACGTAGGCGTCGTTCTGCACCGGTGTCGCGCGGCCCACGTTGAAGGTCCGGTAGTAGCAGGTGCGATAGCCCTGATAGCTTTGCAGGATGTCGAAGAAGCACTGATCGCCGGGCCGGATCAGCCGGTCGGTGAAGTTGTGCGGGTGCGGATTGCACCGCTCGCCCGAAATCGCGTTGATCGCCTCGACGTCGTCGCTGCCCATCTCGTAGAGCATCTTGTTGGACAGCGCGACGATGTCGTTCTCGCGGATGCCCGGTTTCAGTTCCTCGTAGATCATGTGGTAGACGCCATCGACCATCGCGGCGGCCTGCGTCAGAAGCTGGATCTCGTCCCAGTTCTTGATCTCGCGCGCCGCCAGCATGATCTGCTGGCCGTCGACAACCTTGATGCCTTCCTCTTGCAGCGCGTGGAACATGGCGGTCTCGGCATAATCGACGCCGACCGGCATGTCGGCCATGCCTGCGTCCTTGATGAGCTGCGCGATCATCTTGGCGTACTTGCGCATCAACCCGAATTCGGGCGGGATCGTGCCGCGCATGCCGACGACACCGGCAAGGCAGTGGTCAGGCTCCAGCCAGTCGGAATGGCGCTTGTGGTGAACGGCGGCCGAGCCGAAATCCCAGACATACGGGGAATCGTCGCCCGTCAGCAGGCAGAAGCGGCACATCTTGTCCCGCTCCCATTCACCGATCTTGGTCGCGCTGACGTAGCGGATGTTGTTCACGTCGAACAGAAGCAGCGACCCGGCCTGCGAGTTCTGCAGCGACTGCCGGGTGCGGGCCAGCCGGTAGCGGCGCAGGCGGTCGTGGTCGATCCGGCGCTCGAAATCCACGGACATGTGGCCCGAGGCGGGCAGGCGGTCGCGCCATTCCCAGTTCGGCTCCAGGTCCTGCGGGGTCAGCAGGTTCGGCATCAGGGCGCGCGTCATGGGCAAGTCCTCCCTTCGGCGCACCGCGCGGGGCGCACCGGTCAAGTGTCGTGTCAGGTGGTGGGGGCGCGGCACCCGCGCCCCCGTGGGTGTCACCAGGGCGTCACTGGATGCACCAGCCGCCGTCGATGTGGATCATCTGGCCGGTCATGTAGTCGCTGTCGTGGCTGGCCAGGAAAGACGCGGTGCCGACGATGTCGTCCGGGTAGGACACCCGCTTGATCTGCAGCGCGTCGCGCGCGATGTCCTCGTAGGCCTGGCCTTCCTTCTGCTTGAAGCCGATCTCCACCAGGTCCTTGTCCAGTTGTTCCCACAGCGGCGTGACCACGACGCCCGGCGCATAGCCGTTGACGGTGATGTTGTGTTCGGACAGGGCGATGGCGCCGCAATGGGTCAGCGCGAGGCAGCCGTATTTCGAGGTGCAGTAGACGGTCACGTCCACCAGCGGCTTGCGCGATGCGATGCTGCCCACGTTGATCAGCTTGTAGGGCGTATCCTGCGGGCCCTGCGCGATCATCTGGCGCGCGGTCTCCTGCATCCCAAGCCACATCGCCTTGGTGTTGACGTTCATGATCATGTCCCAGTTGTCTTCATCGATATCCATGAAGAACCGGGGCTTGTTCAGGCCCGCGTTGAACAGGCCGACGTTGATCGAGCCGAACGCCTCGACCGTGGCGGCGACGGCGGCGGCGTTGTCGGCGCGGCTGGTGACATCCATCCGCACCGCAACGGCCTTGCCGCCTCCGGCCGCATTGATCCGGTCCGCAACCTCCTGCGCGGCATCCTGGTCAAGATCGCCAAGGCAGACATTCGCGCCCTGTGCGGCGAAATGCTCGGCATTGGCGGCACCCATGCCGCGGGCGGCGCCGGTGATCAGGATGTTCTTTCCGGTCAGGCGATTGGGGTCCATGGTTTCCTCCCTAGGTGTCGGTCGTGGTCATTGTGGCTTCGGCGCGGGCCTGAACCCGGGCGAGCGCCTCGCGCGGGGTCACGAGACCGCGCAGCATGTCGTGCAGCTCGTGTCCGCAGATGTGGATGATGTCCGAGATCTGCGGGATCGGCGGACGCGGCCAGAATTGCAGCTCGTCGCGCCAGGACATCTGGTCCACCGTCTCGAAGATCGGCGACAGGCGCCGCACCTCGGGGTCGGCGCCCACCGAATAGCGGGGCGCGGTGCGGCTGCCGTTCTGGGCGTAGACCTTTTGCGCCGCGGGCGAGGTGAAGGCGACGAGCGATTCCACCGTGTCCTCGATGCGATCCTCGGCAAGATTGGACGGCACGCACAGCACATAGCCGCCCACGGGCGCGATCGGCCGCCCCTTGGGGCCGTGCGGATGCGGCAGATAGCCGGTGTTGCCGTGCGCCGGGCAGGTCTCGTCCAGCTCGAAATAGGGGGCGAGCAGGGTGTAGCCGTAGGCCATCGCGACCTTGCCGGCCGCATAGGGGCGCACGCGTTCATACCAGGACATCGACAGGATGTCGGGCGGCGAGAACTCCATTAGCGTCATGAGGTAGTCCGCCGCCGCAAGCGCGCGGTCGGTGTCGAGCGTGGGACGCAGCGCGCGGCCTTCGATCTGGTCAGCGTCATAGCCGCCCGCGTGCTTCGGCAGGTCCACGATGGGCTGGCCGAAGGCGGCGCAGGTCATCATGAAGGTGTGGCCCAGCGCGGTGCCGCGTGCCGCGTTCCACGCAACGCCATAGCGCCCGTGGCGCGGATCGTGGAAATGGCGCGCGGCCTCGATCACCTGGTCGGTGGTGCTGGGCGGCTCCAGCCCTTCGGCGGCGAACCAGTCCTTGCGGAAGAACATCAGTTCGGGCGTCGTCTGGCTGGGCACGCCGTAAGGCACGCCGTTCCAGTGTGCGGCACGCCATCCGGCGGTGTGGAAGTCGGCGGGGTCAAGCCGCGATACGTCCATGATCTCGGGCAGGGGGCGGATCACGCCGCTGCGCACGAACTCGCCCACCCAGGGCAGATCGACGGCGATCAGGTCGTAGCGGCTTTTCGGACGCTCCGCATTGCGCAGCGCCTCGATGCGCAACCGGTCGATCGAGAACGCGCGCTGCTGGATGTCGGCGCCGATGATCTGCTCGAAGTGGCGCTTGAGGTTCTCCATCACCATGAAGGTCGGATCGCTGTGCACCAGGATGCGCAGGCCGCCCGGCATCTTGACCGGTTGCGGCAACGCGCGCGGCGGCGGGATCATCGCGGTGCCCGGCTGATACGATCCGCCGAAGTAGTAGTCGCGCGCGCCCTCGGCGGCGCCGGGTCCGGCAAAGGCGGCGGTGGCGATGCGGTCGATGCGGTCGGACAGTTGCTTGAAACGGTCGAGCAGAAGCGCGCTGGGATGCAAGGAAAAGCTTTTGCCGGTGCGGGTGCGCGGGCGTTGTTCGACCAGCCCCGCCGCCTGGATCTCGGCCAGCCTGCGCATCGCCGTGGCATAGGGAACGCCCGACGAGGCCACCAGCGACGAGGGCGACACCAGCCGTCCCTCCAGATGCCCCCGCAGCAGGTTCAGGATCATGCTGAGATGCGGGTTCGGGGTGTTGGGGTCGAGCGAGGTGTCGATCTCGACCATCAATTCGCCCAGGAACCCCACAACGCGATCCAGCTCGGGCTCGGGGCCCGCAGTCGGCGGGGCAGGGCGCGCTTGCGCCAATTCCCGTCCGATATGGATATTTCTTGATGCGGTCGCGTGCATGGCGGGGGTGTCTTTACCGGTCCTGGCGGGTTTGGGGGGCGTCTTCATTCCGATTATCCTGATAATGTCCAGATTGAGGGCGTGCCGACATGCCCCATTTGTCCAAGCTGGATACCAGAATATCCAACATGGATAAATCGAGGGTGACTCCGGGACGGAGAATCGCGCTGGATAGGAACAGATTGCATCGGGCTGTGGCTCGGGCTGGGAGGACAGCAGCAATCGCAGAACAATGAACCCAAGGGAGGGGATATACCTATGAAACTCACATTCGGTGCAGTTCTTGCCACCACCACCGCCATCTCGGGCGCGGCCTTTGCCGCGTCGCACAGCGACACGATGACCATCGGCATCACGCAGAACAACGTCGGCGTGGACAGCTACCAGACCACCTATGAGCAGGCGTTCATCGCGGCCGCCGAGGCCAATGACATGGTCGAGACGGTCGTTCTGGATGCAGGCGGCGACGTGGCGCGGCAGATCGCGCAGATGGAAGACCTGATCCAGCAGGAAGTCGATGCCATCATCATCTGGCCGACCAACGGCGAGGCGGTCATTCCCGCCGTGCGCAAGGCCAGCCAGGCCGGGATCCCGGTCATCGTCACCAACTCGAACATCGCCGAGCAGGGCTTTGATTTCGTGGCCAGCTTCTCGGGGCCGGACAACATCACGCAAGGCTCGCGCTCGGCAGAGATCATGTGCGACCGCTTCAAGGATCTCGGCATCGACGGCGAAGCGCGGGTCGTGCAGATCTCGGGTCAGCCCGGCTACACCACCGCGATCGAGCGCGCGCAGGGCTTTGAAGAGCGTCTGCCCGAGGTTTGCCCCGACGTGACGCTGGTCGAGACCCAGCCGGGCGACTGGAACCGCGAGAAATCGCAGCAGGTGATGGAAGCGTTCCTCGTCAAGTATGACGACATCGATGGCGTCTATTCGGGCGATGACAACATGGGCGTCGGCGCTCTGAACGCGGCCAAGGCGGCCGGGCGCGCGGGCGACATCACCTTCGTCGGGGCCACCAACTTTGCCGTCGGATACGAGGCGATGGCTGCAGGTGACTACTGGGGCTCGATCTACCAGTCGCCGGTCGACGATGCCGAGGCCGCGCTTCAGACCGCCATCGACGTGCTGAACGGCGAAGAGGTTCCGTTCCTGAACTACTTCGACACGCCGAAGATCACGCAGGACAACATGGACGAGTTCACCAAGCCCGTATTCTAAGTTCCTCCCCTGGACACGCGCGGGGCCCTGGTGCCTCGCGCGTGTCCTTTTTCCTCAACGCATACAAGAAGACCGAGGGGAGGGACGGCATGGGCCGTGTTTCGGGTCGCTCGTGCATCGTCACGGGCGCAGCGCAGGGGATCGGACGCGCCATCGCCGAGGATCTCCTGGATGAGGGCGCCGACGTCTGCTTTGCCGACGTGAATGCCGCCAAGGTCGCCGAAGTGGCAGAGTGCAACGCGGCCCGCGCGCGGGCAGGCGGCGGGCGCATCACGCATTCGGTCGTCGATGTCACCAACCGCGAGATGGTCCGCGCGATGATCGCCCACACCGTCGATCGCTTCGGCAAGCTGGACGTGAAGTTCAACAATGCCGGTGTGAACAGGCCGATGAACTTTCTCGACGTGACCGAGGCGAACTGGCACTTCATCATGGACATCAACGGCTTGGGCTGCCTGATCGGCATGCAGGAAGCCGCGCGCCAGATGATCGCGCAAGGCTCCGGCGGCAAGATCGTCAACACCGCCTCGATCGCCAGTCGGCAGGGCTTTGACAACGTGGCGCCCTATTGCGCCAGCAAGTTCGCCGTGGTCGCGCTGACCCAGTCCGGCGCGCGCGACCTTGCCAAGCATGATATCACGGTGACGGGATTTGCCCCGGGTGTCGTCGCGACCGAAATGTGGGAGCAGGTCGACCGCGACCTGATGGAGATCGGTGCGGCAGACCGGCCAGGGCAGGCGATGGACGAGTTCTCGTCCGAAATCCTGCGCGGGCGCGTGGCGACACCGGCGGATATCACCGGAACGACGACGTTCCTCGCGTCTGCGGCCAGCGACTACATGACCGGCCAGATCGTGATGATCGACGGGGGCATGACGCTGGTCTGACGCGCTGCGACAGGCGCCGCTGCCATTTTGGGAGGGAAAGGCATGGCTGAACTGACGAAATCCGGCGTCGCCGGAGTTCTTGCGCGACAGGGCATCCTGATCGCCTTCGTGATCTTCATGGTGGGGTTCGCCATCGCGAACCAGCGGTTCATCGCCGTCGACAACGTGTTCGGCGTGATCCGGTCCTCGGCGATCCTTGGTGTCATGGCGCTTGGCGTGACCTTTGTCGTCATCGGCGGCAACCTGGACCTGTCGGTCGGCTCGATGATGTCGTTCTCGACCATCGTGGTGCTGGACCTGCACGACAAGCTTGGCCCCGCGCTCGCCATACCGGCGATGTTCGCGCTGACCCTGCTGCTGGGCGCCTTCATCGGGTTCCTCGTGGGGTATCTCAAGCTCAATTCGCTGATCGTGACGCTGGGGATGCTGTCGGCGATCCACGGGCTGACGCTGACCTGGTCGGGCGGCAAGAACATGGACATCGCGGACAAGTCGGGCACCTGGTTCGGCTTCTTCGGGCAGGGGTCGGTCATGGGCATTCCGATGCCGATCCTGATGTTCGCCGGGCTTGCCGCGGTGCTGGGCATCGTGCTGGCGCGCACGCCGTTCGGCCGCAAGGTCTATGCCGTTGGCGGCAACGGGACGGCGGCGACATTCTCGGGCGTGCCGCGTGCGCGGGTGGTGTTCACCACCTACCTTCTTTCGGCGTTCTGTGTCGCGACTGCGGGTCTGATGCAGGCCAGCCGGTCGATGGGAAGCCAGAACACCGTCGGGCAGGGGATGGAGCTTGAGGTTCTGGCCGCCGTGATCCTGGGCGGCGCATCGCTGCTGGGCGGGTCGGGCACGATCTTCAAGACCGTGATCGGTGTGCTGATCCTCGGCTTCATCCAGAACGGACTTCTTCTGGTCGGGCTCGAATTCTACGTCCAGTACGTCGTGACCTGGACGATCATCATCCTCGCGGTCTGGCTGGACATCGCTGCAAAGCGGGGCCGTCTCTGGTCCCCGATCGCATAGGGGCGGATGGCATGAACAAGGAAACACTCATCAAGCAAGGCGGCATCTGGGTCTTCATCCTGGTCGAGCTTGCGTTCTTCTCGATCGCCGGAGAGTTCCTGTCGGTCACGGACGTGGCCTTCATGGACTACGGCAACATGCTGCTGCTTCTGAAGCAATCCGCGCCCATCGGGATCATCGCGCTTGGCATGACCATCGTGATGATAAACGGCAACATCGACCTCAGCGTCGGCGCGACCTTTGCGCTGGCCGCCATCGTGCTTCTGGACAGCATGACATGGCCCTTCATGCAGGCGCTTGGCGACTGGGCGATCCCGCTGGCGTGGCTGTTCGCGCTTCTGACCGGAACGGTACTGGGCGCGATCAACGGGCTGATCGTTTGGAAGACGGGGGTCGACGCCTTCATCGTCACGCTGGGCGCGATGCTGGGCTACCGCGGCCTTGTGTTCATGTACAACGGCGAGCAGCCGACGAGCCATCTCAACTGGACGCTGGTGGATTTCGCCGAGGCGCAGTTCCTGGGGCTGCACACCGCAACCTGGTTCCTGCTGGGGGCGGCGCTGGTCCTGTGGCTGGTGATGACGCGCACCGTGCATGGCCGCAACGCCTATGCCATCGGCAACAACCGCGAGGCGGCGGTGAATGCCGGTATCCGCGTGGGTCCGCATTTCCTGTGGAATTTCATGCTGATCGGCTTTCTCGCCGCGCTGTCGGCGGTGGTGTTCTATTCGGAATCCGGGTCGGTGAACCCCAATGACGGAATGCTCTACGAGCTGTGGGCGATCACCGCGGTCGTGCTGGGCGGCACCAAGCTGACGGGCGGCTATGGCTCGATCATCTCGACGCTGGGCGGGGTCATCGCGATCCAGCTTCTGCGCAAGGGCCTTGGGCACATCGGCGCGGACACCGAAACGGTGAACCTCGTGATCGGCCTGATCCTGATCGCTGTGCTGTTCCTCGACCGGCAGCTTAACCGGCGTGGCAAGGAGGAATTGAAGACATGACCGACCAGACCCCCGCCCTGCGGCTTGAAGGCATCGTCAAGACGTTCCCCGGCGTGCGCGCGCTTGACGATGTGTCCTTTGCCGTCATGCCCGGCGAAGTGCACGCCCTGATGGGCGAGAACGGCGCCGGAAAGTCCACGCTGATGAAGGTGCTTGGCGGCATCCACCAGCCGGACGAGGGGCGCATCTTCATCGACGAAGAGGCGACGGTGATGACCTCGCCGATCCAGGCCAAGGCGCGGGGGGTGGTGTTCATCCACCAGGAGCTCAGCCTTGCGGACGAATTGTCGGTGGCCGAGAACATCTTTCTTGGAGAGTTGCCGCGCAAGACCCTCGGGCGCGTCGACTGGGCGGCGCTCTATGCCCGGACCGACGACATCCTTGGCAAGCTGAACGTGGGATTCAACGCCCGCACGCGTGTCGGCGAGTTGTCCATCGCCAACCAGCAGATGGTCGAGATTGCCCGCGCGCTGACCGTCGATCCCCGCGCGGTGATCTTCGACGAGCCGACCGCATCGTTGACCGATGCCGAAAAGGTCGTGCTGTTCGACGTGATCGCGGACCTCAAGGCGCGCGGCGTGGGCATCGTCTATATCTCGCACCGGATGGAAGAGATCTTCAAGATCACCGACCGGATCAGCGTTCTGCGCGACGGGCAGTATCGCGGAACCCTGAACACGTCCGAGACGGACGAGGACGAGGTGACGCAACTGATGATCGGGCGCAGTCTCGATCTGTCGCGCAACCATGCCCACGCCGAACTTGGCGAGGTGGCGATCGAGGTGCGCGGTCTGTCCTGCGGCAAGGTGTACCGCGACATCAGCTTTTCGGTGCGGCGCGGCGAGGTCGTGGGGTTCTACGGGCTGGTCGGCGCGGGACGGACCGAGATCGCCGAGACGATATTCGGCCTGCGCGATCCCGATGCCGGCGCGATCTATCTGGACGGCAAGGAAGTGCGCATCGCCTCGCCCATCGACGCGATCCGTCACGGCATCTCGCTGGTCCCCGAGGACCGCAAGGGGCAGGGGCTGGTCTTGGGGATGAACTGCCGGGACAACATGACCCTGCCGCAGGTCGACGACATGACGTCTTCGGTCTTCGTATCCGAACGCGCCGAGCTGTCGATCTTCGATCACTACAAGGACAAGCTGGACATCCGCACGCCGGGCTGGCGGCAGACGGTGGGGAACCTGTCGGGCGGCAATCAGCAGAAGATCGTGATCGGCAAGTGGCTGTCGATGAACCCCAAGCTGCTGATCGTGGACGAGCCGACGCGCGGCATCGACGTCGGGTCGAAAGCCGAGATTCACAACCTGATCCGCGATCTGGCCACGCAGGGCTATGCGGTGATCGTCATCAGCTCGGAAATGCCCGAGGTGCTGCACCTGGCCGACCGTGTCGTGGCGATGCACCAGGGCCGCATCGTGCGCGAGTTCACCGCCGAGGAAGTGACCGAGGACAGCCTGATCCAGGCAATTTCGGGCATCGGCGGGAACGGCGCGGCACAAGCGGATGTGACCGCGCAAGACGCAGGCTGCTCCCGGCCTCATTGATCTGGCAGAGCACACCGCACGAATGCTAAGGCACGGCTTGGGCTGAAGGATCGGGAATGCCCCCGATTCCGGCGCCCGTCCTTCATGCCGCGCCGCCGCCTTGGCGGGCCATTCCGAGTGTGACCCTGATGACCGACCACAGCGCGCCCGACCACGACTCCCTGCGCGGCCGCGTCGCCCGCTTTGTGGACCGCAGGGCCGTGCAGAATTTCATCCTTGGCGTGATCCTGTTCAACGCCATCGTGCTGGGGCTTGAGACCTCTGCCACCGTGATGGACCGCGCCGGGCCGCTTATCCTTGCGCTCGACACGATCTGCCTTGGCATCTTCGTGGTCGAGCTTGCGCTGAAGCTGTTCGCGCGCGGCCGGAGGTTCTTTCGGAACGGCTGGAACATCTTCGATTTCGTGATCGTGGCGATCTCTCTCGCGCCCGCCGCGCAGGGCCTCAGCGTCTTGCGCGCGCTGCGCATCCTGCGGCTGCTGCGGGTGGTGTCAGTGGCGCCGTCGCTGCGCCGCGTGGTCGAGGGGCTGGTGAACGCGCTTCCCGGCATGGGATCGGTGTTCCTGCTGATGGGGATGCTGTTCTACATCGGCGCGGTGATGGCGACCAAGCTGTTCGGCGACGCCTTTCCCGACTGGTTCGGCACGCTGGGGCGGTCGGGCTACACGCTGTTCCAGATCATGACGCTGGAAAGCTGGTCGATGGGCATCGTGCGCCCGGTGATGGAGGCATATCCCTATGCCTGGATGTTCTTCGTGCCCTTCATCGTGGTCACGACCTTTGCCGTAGTGAACCTTCTGGTCGGTCTCATCGTGAACTCGATGCAGGATGCCCACCACGCGGAATCGAACGAGAAGACCGACAGCTACCGCGACGAGGTGCTGGCCCGCCTGACCGAGATCGAGACGCTGCTGAAGTCCGGCGGTACCGACAGCAAGCCGCCTGGACGAGGCTGACCGGGCTTGCGTCGGCGCCAGTTCGGCGTAGGGTGCGGCTGCGGATCAGAGGCGGCGTTCTTGCCTCTTCAACGGTTTGACCGCACCGAGTGACCGGGCCCCTCTGGCGGGCGTCTGCGACGCGCCCGTGATGTCGGCACTCGACCGAAACCTGTCGCCGAGGCTTGGCACCGCTGGATTGACGCGCCCCACGACGGGGCGCCCCGGCACGCCACAATCACATCATGGCAGACCACAACGCCGCCGCCCGCGTCCGGTCCGGGCACTCGTATTTCATCTGGCCGGGGATCGTCACCGTCCTTGGCCTCGCGCTGGGCGGGGCCATTGGCTACGCCTATACAGGCACCGTGGCGGGGTTCCTCGAATTCCTGTTCATCTGCTCGGTGCTCGCGGTTCTCGAGATTTCGCTCAGCTTCGACAATGCGATCGTGAACGCCAACAAGCTCAAGACGATGCGCCCCGAATGGCAACGGCGCTTTCTGACCTGGGGCATCCTGATCGCGGTGTTCGGCATGCGGATCGTGTTTCCGCTGCTCGTCGTCTGCATCGCCGCACGGATCGGCCCTATCGACGCCGTGGTCCTGGCGGCATCAGAGCCGCAACGCTACAGCGCCCTCATGGAAGAGGCGCACCTGCCGATCACCGCCTTCGGCGGCACCTTCCTGATGATGGTCGCGCTGTCGTTCTTCTGCGATGCGGACAAGGACGTGCACTGGTTCGGTTGGCTGGAGCGGCGGTTGACCGGGTCGGGCGGCTTGCGGTCGGGCGAGGTGCTGCTGACGCTTGTGGTCATCACGGTGTTCTCGCGGCTGCTGGGGCCGGACAAGGCGGACACCTTCCTCTACTGCGCGGTGCTGGGCCTCATCACCTTCCTGCTGGTCGAGGCGCTGGGCACGATCATCGACAAGCAATCCACGACGACGGCAGCGGCGCAGGGCGGCCTTGGCGCGTTCCTCTACCTTGAAGTGCTGGACGCCTCGTTCTCGTTCGACGGGGTGATCGGGGCCTTCGCGCTGTCGACGAACCTGTTCATCATTGCCATCGGTCTGGGCATCGGCGCGATGTATGTGCGGTCGATGACGATCTTCCTTGTCGATCGCGGCACGCTGTCAGAGTACCGGTTTCTCGAACACGGCGCGTTCTACGCGATCTTTCTGCTGGCGATCATCATGTTCGCGCAGTCCATCGTGCATGTCCCCGAGGTCATCACCGGGTTGATCGGCGCGGCGATCATCCTTTTCGCGCTCTACCGGTCCCTGAAGGAGAAGCGGGACCGGTAGGCGCTGTCACGCGGTCACACGGTGGCGACGGGCGTGACGGGAGAGCCGACCGAGCCGGGCAGGCGCAGCGGCGGGGCGGTCAGGAAGAAGGCCGATCTGCCGTTCTCGCGCAGCCACCGCGCAAGCTCGGAAAAGTTCCACAACTCGCCCAGATGGATGCCCAGCTTGAACAGGCAGTGGTTGTGCAGCGGCAGCGCCGGGAAACGCTCGCCTTCAGGGGTGCGGGCCGGATAGGCCTCGACCGCGAAATTGTCGGCACAGATCGCCGCGATGCCGCTGTCGGTGATCCAGTTGAGAAGCCGGGTGTCGCGGCCGTCGAGCACGGCGCAGGACTTGCCCAAGACCTCGCCGTCGGGCTGTTTCTTCATCGACAGGACAAGGTCCGCAAATCCGGTGTTGAGGCACAGGAAATCGCCCTCGGCGATGTCGGTGTCGTTGCCGTCCATCGCCTTCATCAGAGCATCGTAGTCGATCAGCACCCGGTCGCGTCCGTGGCTGCGTTCCAGATCGACCATCACGCCGCGGCCCTGAACGCCAGACGCGGCAAGGTTCTCGATCCCCAGCGCGGCGGCCCCGTTCGGCCTGCCGCCGTCGTCGGGGCCAACGATGTCCTCGCCGCCGCGATAGCCGTTGTAATAGACCTTTTCCGCCTCGCCGTCGCCGTCCGCGTCGAAACGCATGCCGACATGGGCCAGCGCATCCCACTGGGTCGAATACTGGGTATACAGCGTCACCGCGTCGTCGGACACGACATCGCAGTAGCACGGCGACAGCGCGGACATGTCGAAGTTGAAGTTGTGCCCGTCGCCGCGCTTTTCGTGGTGAAAGACCGGCTCTTTGCGCAAGGGGAACAGCACGTTTCCGCCCGGATAATCGAGCGGCAGCGACAGGCAGAACGACAGCCCCTCGCGGATTTCGCGTGCGCCGCTCAGGCGGGCCTCTGGGGTCACGAGGTTCATCCGGCCGATCTGGTCGTCGGGGCCGAAATCGCCCCAGTTCGATCCCTCGGGGCGGTTCTTCCAGCGCTGTGTGGTCATGGTTTGCTCCCTTGCAACAGCCCGCGCATCTCGTCCCGGCCCGGCAGGACACGGCGGTCCTGAAGGTCGGCGATCAGCTCGCGGAACATGGTTTCGGTGTCGATGCAGTCCGCAAAACCCGCCTGACGCAGCTTGATGGTCGAGACGATCACGGGCGCAGGGGCGCGTTTCGCGCCGGTGGCAAAGGTGAAATCGGCGTAGTGGTGCGAGCGGCCCATCAGCGCGCCAAGGTCGGGCTCGGCCAGCGACAGACGTGCGGCAAGAGCGCGCCAGTCATCACCTTGGGGCGGCATCGTGTCGGCCAGCGTTTGCGGCACCTCGTCGCCCGGATCGGTCCCAAGCGCCTCTGCCAGCACCGGCCAGAGGTTCTGCCAGACGAAGACATCGCCGTTGGTGATGTTGAAGACCTCGCCGCGCGCGCTGTCCGCCTCTGCCGCCCATTGCAGCGCCCGCGCGATCAGGCGCGCGTCGACGGCTTCAAGGACATAGGCAGGCCCGCCGGGGTAGGTCAGGGGGCGCCCTTGTGCCGCCTCAAGCGCTGCGAAGGCGCCGATTACCGGAAGCACGTTCATCACCGCGCCGATGGCGTCGCCAAACACCACCTGCGGGCGCCATATCGTGAAGGCAAACCCAGCCTTCGACGCCGCCTCGCGCAAGAGATCCTCTTGCAGCCAGTAGAAATTCGCATGGTCGTGGCGCGGCCAGTGTTCGCGCGCGGGCACCGGGAAAGGGCGTATGTGTACGCCGTAAGCCTTTGTGCCCTGAAACGCCGAAACATGCGCCAGGTGCCCGGTGGACGCCAGCGGGGCCAGCAGGTTGGCCAGCATCGCGCGATTGGTTTCCATCTGGGCAGCTGATCGCCAACCGCTGACCAGATCGGGTTCCTCGTAGACGGCGGCGTAGACAAGATGCGTCACCGGATCGTCCAGCCCTGCAACCGCATCGGCGCAGGCCGCCCCGTCTGTCAGATCGAGCGACAGGTGACGATAGCTGCAGGCAACGCCGGGGCCGCGCCGCGACAGCGCCGTGACCTGCCAGCCTGCCGCCGCAAAGCGTTGCACCGCCGCACGGCCGATGACACCGGACGCGCCCGCGATCAGAACATGGGGGCGGGCCATGCTCAGCCCCTCTGGCTGAACCGGCGTCCGACCAGCCCGGCGGCGATGTTGACCTTCTGGATGTCGATGGCGCCGCCTGCGATACCCCAGCCGAAACTGTCACGCACCCGGCGCTCCATCCCGTATTCGCGCGCATAGCCATAGCCGCCCATGAGCTGCATCGCGGCCGCAGTCACCTCGCGCGTGATCTCGTTGGCCATGCACTTGGCCATCGCGGCTTCCTGGCTGTCGGGCAGCCCGGTGCCCGCGCGGGCGGCAGCGCGGTGGATCATCAGGCGCGACGCCTCGACCTTGACGGCCATTTCCGCAAGGCGAAGCTGCACCGCCTGGAAATCGACGATCGGCTTGCCGAACTGCTTGCGCTCCTGAACGTAGAGCGTTGCCTTTTCCAGCGCGCCGGAGGCCACGCCGAGCGCCATCGTGGCATTGCCCAACCGTTCGATGTTGAACAGTCCCATCAGCTTGCCGAAACCGCCCGCCTCGACCAGCAGATGCTCGCGCGGGACGCGGACATCGTCGAACGCCATGTCGGCGGACGGAACGCCGCGAAAGCCCATCAGCCGCTCCTGCGGACCAAAGGACAGCCCGGCCGTGTCCTTGTCCACGAACACCGCGCCGACGCCCTTGGCGCCCGGGATGCCGTCAAAGCGGCAGAACACGACATAGCCGCCCGAATGGCCCGCGCCCGAGCACCAGCGCTTGGTGCCGTTGATGACGATCTCGTCGCCGTCAAAGCGGGCCGAGGTGCGCAGGTCCGTCAAGGCTGTGCCCGCGTCCGGTTCCGACATCGAGATCGCCACCAGCATCTCGCCCGCCGCCGCCTTGGAGACGACGCGCGCAGCAAGGTCTGGATGCCCCAGCGCCTCGACGATGCGCACAGGCCCGGCGCAGCATTCGAACACCGGAAAGCCGACGCCGACCGACACCTTGGCGAATTCCTCCATGACAAGGAAGGCATCGAGATGCGGCAGGCCAAGCCCGCCATGCTCTTCGCGGGTATTGACCCCCAGGAACCCCATTTCGGCGTAGCGTTTCAGCCAGTCGTGGTTCACCGGCTTGCAGGTGTCGTCGACCTCATCCGCAAGCGCAGGCAGTTCGGCCTGCGCGAACTTGCGTGCGGTGTCCTGCAAGGCGATCTGGTCGTCGGTCAGGTCGAAATTCATTGGCCAGCGGCCTCCGTCTTGAAATCGAAACGTCCATTCTTGAGAACGGCGGCGTCGCGGTCCGCCGCGCGCACCTCGAAGCCGACTCGCCCGGGCGCATCGGTCCACCACGCCAGCGTCAGCGTCTCGCCGGGATAAACCGGCGCGGAAAAGCGGCCCGACTGCGCCAGAACGCGCCCGGCGTCATTGCCGCACAGCGCGGCCATCAGCCCCCGGCAGGCGATCCCGAAGGTGGACAGCCCGTGCAGGATCGGACGTTCGAACCCGGCGCGCCGCGCCACATCGGGGTCGGCGTGCAGCGGGTTCAGATCGCCAGACAGCCGGTAGATCAGGGCAAGCTGCGGCGGTGTCTCGATCCGCACAGTGCCGTCCGGCGCGCCGGACAGGACCGGCGCCGGGGCGCTTTCCGCCTGCACGGACGCGCCGCCGAAGCCGCCCGCGCCGCGGCAAAAGATGTTGTGGTTCACCGTGGCGATCCGGTCGCCGGTGGCATCGTCGGTGATCTCGCGCCGCGTGACGACGATTGCGCCCTTGCCGGGGCCCTTGTCGACAAGATCGACAATGTTCGTGCGGGCGCGAAAGCGTCCTTCTACGGGCAGGGGGCCATGCATCTGCATCGCGTGTTCGCCGTGGACGACCTGCAGATAGTCGATGCCGGTCCTTTCATCCCTCAGCCACGCGCCGTCATAGCCCAGCACGTTCACCATTGCGGGCATCGCCTGCATGTCCTGCGCGCGGTCCAGAAACCGAAGCTGTCCCTTGTCCAGCGGATCGTCGCCGTAGCCCAGACCCAGCGCGTAGATCGCCGCGTCCTTCCACGTCCACTCCTGCACGATCTCTGGCCGGTCGAGCGCCATCAGGTAGTCGGGATCGAGAGGCATCAGACGGGATCCCACGAGATGACATCGGCCGAACGCTCCAGCGGCGTGAGATGCGGCGCAAAGGCGGGCGCCATGTCGGCGATGGTCGAGGCCGTCCAGCCTTCGCCCCGGTGCAGGCTGCGCACGGGGCGGGGCTGCGAGAACAGGAATATCTCGTTGTTGCGGACCGAAAAGACCTGTCCCGAAATATGGCTGGACAGGTCAGAGCCCAGGTAGGCGACCATCGGCGCGATCTTTTCGGGCGTCATCCGCTTGAGCTTGGCGACGCGGTCCTTGTCGGCCTCGGTCTCGGTCGGAATCGACGAGACCATGCGCGACCATGCGAGGGGCGCGATGCAGTTCGAGCGGACGTTGTAGCGCTGCATGTCCAGCGCGATGCCGCGCGACAGCCCGACGATGCCCATCTTGGCGGCCATGTAATTGGCCTGTCCGAAATTGCCGATCAGCCCGGATGTGGACGTCATGTGGACCATCGACCCGCTTTTCTGGTTGCGGAACACGCCCGCAGCGGCCCGGCTCAGATGGAAGCTGCCCAAAAGATGCACGTCGATGACGGCGCGGAACTGGTCGGGGTCCATCTTGTGAAAGATCGTGTCGCGCAGGATGCCCGCGTTGTTCACCACCAGGTCGAGGCCGCCGAAGGTGTCCATCGCGGCGGCGACCATGCGCTGCACGGCGTCCCAGTCGCTGACCGATTCCGCATTTCCGATCGCGCTGCCGCCGTTGGAGCGGATGCTTTCCGCGACCTCTTCGGCGGCGTTCGCGTTCTCGGCCTCTCCGGTGAGGGTTACGCCGATGTCGTTGACGACCACGTTCGCGCCCTCTGCGGCCAGCCCTTCGGCGATGGCGCGCCCAACGCCCTGTCCGGCGCCCGTCACGATGGCCGTCTTTCCTTGCAGAACCCCTGTCATGGTGTCTCCTTCCTGTGTTTCAAAGCGTTGCCGCCGTTCCAAGGATCGCCGTCGCCTGGCTGGACAGCACGCCGCCGTTGCCATGGGCCAGGGCGATCTCGGCGCCCGGCACCTGCCGCGCGCCCGCCTGTCCGCGAAGTTGCACGGCGGCCTCGATCAACGTGAACAGGCCATACATCCCGGGATGATTGCAGCTTAGCCCGCCGCCATTGGTGTTCACCGGCAAGTCTCCGCCCGGCGCAATGGCGCCCGAGGCGGCAAACGGCCCGCCGTCGCCCTTGGCGCAGAACCCAAGGTCTTCGAGGAACAGAAGCGTGCAGATCGTGAAGGCGTCATACAACATCACATGGTCGATGTCGGCGACGCTTACGCCCGCCTCGGCCATCGCGGCGGCGCCCGAGCGCTTTGCGGCGGTTTCGCTCAGCGACGGCATCGCGGCGATCTGGCGGTGGCTGACCGCAACCCCCGTGCCAAGCACCGGCACCAGCGGCTGGCGCAGGTCGCGCGCCCGGTCGGTGCGCGTCAGGACCAGCGCGCCGCCGCCATCGGTGACAAGGCAGCAGTCGGCCTTGGTCAGCGGGTCACTCACCATGCGCGACGCCAGGATCTCGTCCGCCGTGATGTCGCCCCTCTCGAAGGCCGCGGGGTTCAGCTTGGCCCATTGGCGCGCTGCCACGGCAACCTCGGCCAGCTGCGCGCGGGTCGTGCCGTAGTCATGCATGTGCCGTGCGGCGGCGAGCGCGTAGCCCGAGATCGGATAGCGCGCCTTGTAGGGGGCCTCGAACGGCTGCGGATCTGGCATCGCGGCCAACCGGCCGCCTGCGCTGCGCTGGTTCGATCCGTAGCAGACAAGAGCCACGTCGCATTGCCCTGTGGCCAGCGCCGACATGGCAGAACGCAGGTGGAACAGGAACGACGCGCCGCCGACCATGGTGCCATCGGCGTGGCGCAGCTGCGGCGCGATCCCCAGCCGTTCGGCGACGTTCAGGACCGGAAAGCCCGACACGGACATGGCGCAATATAGCCCGTCCACATCGGCAAGGCTCAGCCCGCAATCTTCCAGCGCAAGGATCGAGGCCTCTTGCAACTGGTCGAACGCAGACCGGCCGGGTGCGTCCCAGCGCTGGGTGTTGCCGATCCCGGCGATGGAAATGGCGCCGCGCAGATCGGTCATCAGGTTGCCTCCGGGGCGTCGAACACGACGCGCGGGCCGTCCGCCGCACGTTCGATGCGCGCTGTGACGGCCATGCCGATGCGGACATCGCCCGGCGCGATGCCGGTGACGCAAGTCATCAGGCGCGGACCTTCGGACAGCTCGACGATCGAGACGTCGTGATCGCCTTCGCGCGCACGCACGGTGGTCGTGGAATAGACGGTGCCGCGCCCGTCCGCCGGGATCATGTCAGGGCTGGCGGCGCCGCAGGCCTTGCAGGTGGCGACGGGCGGGAATTGCGCCGCACCGCAAGCGCCGCAGCGCTGAATTGCAAAGATGCCGTCTGCAAGCATCTCGGTCCACCGGGCCTCGGGGCCGGGGCCGCCAAATCTGGGGTCGCTGTTGGTCATGCCTGACGCTCCGTCGAAGCCGCGCCGAGGGCGGCGAAGTCTGCCGCCTCATCAAGCGGCAATTCCGCCGCCGCGACCAGTGCGGGTTTCAACGCGGTGAAGACCGAGGGCAGCGGCGGCTGCGCAAGCCCGCAGGCCGCGAGGGCGGCGGCAGGATCGGGATCAGTTAGAAACCGGCGCGCGGCGGTCTGGCCAAGGCACTGTGCCGCGATCACCGCGATCATTGGGGTCTGGTGCGCGCCATCCTGCGCCTGCGCCTGCGTCCATTCGGCAGCGTCTGCCAGCAGCGCCAGCGCCACGCCGCGCTCTGCCAATGTCCCGGTCAGATGCACGCTTACCGGCCGGCGCGCCTTGGCCAGCGCCATGACCCATCCCGTGGACGACGCGTGCAGTCCGCCTCCGCCGTCGCCGCGCAGCGCGAGCGGAGCGCCCGCCCGCAGCGCCTTGGCGATCGCCTTGGCGAGGTCGGCGTCGGGCATATCGGCGGAAAGGGCGATATCCGTCATGCTCATGCCCCCCGGAACTCTGGTGCGCGCTTTTCAAGGAAGGCCGTGATGCCCTCGTTCGCGTCCCCAGAGGCAAGCAGGTTCGCCATCACGGCCACCTCGTGCCCCAGGGCCGCGTCAAGCGTCATGCCCCAGCGGGCGCGCATCGCCGCCTTGGTCGCCCGCAGGGCCAGCGGTGCCTGCGCGGCCAGTTGCGCGGCGAGAGATTGCGCTGCCGATACGGCGCAGCCTGATGGCACGACGCGGTCCACCAGCTTGATCCGGCGCGCTGTGTAGGCATCGACGGGCGCGCCTGTCAGGGCCGCCATTGCCTGTGCGCCCGGACCGGCGCGATCCGTCCAAAGCTGGGTGCCGCCCGCGCCGGGGATGATCCCAAGCCGGATCTCCGGCTGGCCGAAGACGGCTGTATCCGACGCGATGACCACGTCGCAGGCCAGCGCGATCTCGCAGCCGCCGCCAAGACAATAGCCCGCAACCGCCGCGATCACCGGCACGCGCGCAGCGCGGATGCGGTCGAAGGCGTGGCGGTTCTCGGACACCACATAACTGGCCGCCGTGTGACCTGACAACATGTCGATATCCGCCCCGGCCGAGAAGTTGTCTTCTCCGCCGGTCAGGATCACGGCGCGGACCGTTGCATCGGCGTTGGCCGCATCGACCGCGTCCGCGATATGCGTCAGCACCTCGGCATTCAGCGCATTGCGCGCCTCGGGCCGCTGGATGGTGATCGTCATGACGCCCGCGTCGGTCTGGACCGAAACCGGAGTGTGCTGTTGGCCTGGCATGGTCGTCCTCCTTGCGGCCAGCCTGACATACTCAATAGTATGGATGCAAGCCGCAATCCGGCTGTGCCATTGCCTGCGGGGGCGGTGCCTTGGTTTTTGCCGACGGGGCTGTGCGCGCGACGTCCTGCTGGCTGGCCATGCTGCACGGCAGCGAATCCATTCGCCAGGAATTCCAATTATTATTGGACATGGGCACGTCTTGCTGGCCCATAGTGCAGTTCCGGTGCCTCGCGCGCGCGAGCGACTCTGGCGGGATTGCGCCGTGATCCGGGATCACACCAGGCAGGGTTGCGATGGGTTGACGGAATTACATACCTATGAGTATGGTTCTTCTCACCAGGGAGGATAAACCATGCACACCATCTTCAAGCCAATGATTGCAGCCGCTGTGGGCCTCGGCCTCGCCGCAGGCGCGGCGACTGCCCAGGATGACCCGGTCAAGGTCGGCGTCATCTTTCCGTTCAGTGGCGGCGCGGGTCCGCAGGGCCAGCACGTCAGCTGGGCGATCGATTCGATGGCCGCGCTCATCAACGAGGACGGCGGCGTTCTTGGCCGCCAGATCGAACTGGTGATGCGCGACGATGAATCGACCCCGGCGGTCGGCGTGTCGCGCGCGAACGAGCTGATCGCAGAGGGCGTCGAGGTCATCATCGAGGGCTGGAACAGCCCGGTGACGCTTGCCATGCAGCCGGTCATCAGCCGCGCCGGCATCCTTGATCTCACGGCGATCTCCAAGGCGGACCCGATCCTGTCGGGCGAGGGCAACCCGCTTGCTGTCCGCTTCAACAGCTCGAACGCGCAAGACGGCGAGGTCGTCGCCAAGTACATCGTCGACAATGGCTATTCGCGCGTCGCCTTCATGACCGAGAACGATGCCTACGGAAACGGCGCGCAAGCCTCGATCCTGTCGGCGCTCGACGCGACCGGCCATGACTATGAAATCGTCGCGGAAGAGAAGTTTCCCTTCGACCAGGCCGATTTCCGCGTCGCGCTGTCGAACGTGAAGGCCGCCGAGCCCGACGTGACCATCGCGATCAACGCGAACGAAGGTCTGGGGATGCCTGCGCTGATCCGCCAGGCCTCGCGCTCGCGTTTGCCCGGGCAACTGGTCGCTGCGGTCGGAACCGTCGCGCCAAGCGTGATCGATGTGGCCGGACCTGCAGCCAACGGCGTCGTCGGGGCGGACATCTACTTCCCCAACGTCGAGCCCTTCGCATCCAACGCCGAGAACCAGGCGTTCGTCGCAAAGACCGAAGAGCTTCACGACTACACGCCCGACAAGTTCATGGCGCTTGGCGCAGCCGCGCTTCAGGTCTGGGCAAAGGCGGTCGAGGATGTGGGCAGCTTCGAGAAAGAGCCTGTGGCGGAACGGATCCGCGGCGGCAGCTTTGAGGGCACGATCCTGGGCGACATCACCTTTGGCGACAACGGACAGCTGAACTCGAACCACTACCTGTTCGACATCGTCGATGGCGAAATCGTCGTCCGCACCGACGGCTGAAGCGCAGGGCGATCGCCAGATGAGCATTCAATCACAGAACGGGCGGTCGCTTACCGTCGAAGGGCTTCGGGTGTGCTACGGCGCGCTCGTCGCCCTCGACGGGGTTTCTTTCACCGTGCGCCCCGGCGAAATCCTGGGCATCATCGGGCCCAACGGCGCGGGCAAGAGCACCTGCTACAACGCCACCACTCACATGGTGGGGCGCGAGGGCCGGGTGTTCATCGACGACGAGGATGTCACCGAGGTTCCCGCGCACAAGTTGGCCGGGATGGGTCTGCGCCGGGCGTTCCAGCAGAACACCTTCTTCTCCGACATCTCGGTCCTGGGCAACATGATCGCCGTGATCCAGCACGACTATGGCTCGTCGCTGGGGCAGACGATCTTTCGCCCGCTGCACTCTGCCCGCCGAGCGGCCGAGGCGCGAGACGCGGCGCGGGCGGCGCTGATCCGGATGGGCGTGCCCGAGAATTACCACGACAGCTATCCGACACAGATTCCCTATGGCACGCAGCGGTCGCTTTCGATCGCGCTGGCCAATGCGACGGGCGCGGGCATCCTTCTGCTCGACGAGCCCGCAGCCGGGCTTGGCGGCGAGGACATGCAAAAGCTTGTCGCGCTGATGAAATCGCTGCGGGACGACGGCGTCGCGCTGGTCGTCATCGAACATCACATGGACCTTATCATGAGCGTCACCGACCAGATCGTCGTGCTCGACCAGGGCCGCATGATCGCCAGCGGCACGCCGTCCGAAATCCGCAACTCGCCCGAGGTGCTTGAAGCCTACCTGGGGCGTTCGGAATGACCGGCGCGCAATCCCCCGTTCTGGAAGTCAGGAACCTGACCGCCGACTACAACGGCAACCGGGCGCTGACGATCGACCATCTGGCGCTGCACGAGCAAGAGCTTCTGGGCGTGGTCGGCGCGAATGGTGCGGGCAAGTCCACGCTGGTGGGCGCAATCCTCAACTGGTCGCGCGGCGCGCCGCGCGTGTCCGGCGAGGTGATCCTCGACGGCGAGGATCTCAGCCGCATGGACACCCCGAGCCGCGTCAAGAAGGGGCTTCTTCTGATCCCGGAAAGCCAGCTGATCTTTCACAGCATGAGCGTGGCCGAGAACCTGGCGCATCACGCAAGTGCGGCAGACGCGGCCGGGCGCCACGTCTATTCGCTTGATGACATCTACGATCTGTTCCCCAACCTCGCCAACCGCCGCGGCCACCTTGGCGGCCAGCTTTCGGGAGGCGAGCGGCAGATGCTGGGCATCGCACGGGCGCTGCGCCTTGCGCCGCGCGTGCTGCTTCTGGACGAGCCGTCCATCGGTCTTGCGCCCAAGCTGGTGCTGACCGTGCTGCGGACCATCCGCCAGCTTGCCGACAACGGCCTGACGGTCCTTCTGATCGAGCAGAACGTGAAGGCGGCCGTCGAGGTCGTCGACCGCATGGCGCTTCTGGAGCGCGGCCGCGTTCTGGCCGAAGGCGCCGCCGCCGAGATGCGCGACGATCCCCGCATCGCCGAAGCCTATCTTGGAGGACACGCCACATGAACCTTGCGCAGCAGATCATCAACGGGATCGTGCTGGGCCATGCCTTTGCGCTGATCGCCATCGGCTGGACGGTGCTTCTGGGCGTCGCCCGGCTGGTGAATTTCGGCCACGGGCAGATGTACATGCTCGGCGCGTTCATCACCTGGTTCGCAATGTCGGCCTGGGGGCTGCCCTATCTGGTGGCGATCCCGCTTGCGATGTCGGTGGGCGTCGGCGTCGGCTATCTGATGCAGCGCACCATGCTGAACCTGACGATCCGGCAGGATCTGGTGTCCGTGATGATCGTGACGCTGGGTTTCGGCTATGTGATCGAGGGCGCGGCGGCGCTGACCTTCGGGTCCACTGGCCAGATCCTCGACACGCCGCTGTCGCTGATGGACATCTACATCGGGGACATCTGGTTCACCTGGCAGGACATCGCCATCGTCGTCGTGACGATCCTGGTGTTCATCGCGCTGAAATACGTGATCGAGAACAGCCCCGTCGGGCGCCGCGTGCGGATGGTCGCCGAAGACCCCAAGCTGGCGCAACTGGCCGGCATCAACATCAAGCGGGTCTACCTTGGCGTCTTCGCCTTCGAGGGGGCGACGGTCGCGCTGGCCGCCGCGATGGTCGCGCCGCGCACGCCGATCCTGACCTCGATGGGGTTCGAGGAGGTCATCATCACCTTCGTCGTGGTCGTTCTGGGCGGCATCGGCTCTGTCACCGGCAGCTATCTTGCGGGGCTTGGCCTTGGGCTCTTTACCGCGTTCTTCGGGGCCTATGTCTCGTCGGCCTATGCCACGGCGGCGATGTTCGTCGTGCTGATCGCGGTTCTCGTGCTGCGGCCCGGCGGCATGACGCAGAAGATGGGAGGGCACTGAGATGACGGCATCCCGTCTTCGGCCCTTCGTGCTGCCCGTGACGGCCATCGCCCTACTTGCGCTGCCCTGGCTTCTGGGCGGGGCGAACGTGGTCTTCTCGGCCTGCGTCATCATCGCGATCTTTGCCGTGATGTCCTACGGGCTGGACGTGATCGTGTCCGACCTTGGCGAGGTCAGCCTTGCGCATCCGGTGTTCTTTGCGAGCGGCGCCTACACGACCTCGATCGCGTCGTCGCGCTATGGGCTCGATCCGGCTTCGACGCTGGTGCTGACCGTCGTGGTGGTCCTTGCGCTTGCGGCGGCCATTGCCTTCGTGACGCTCAAGCTGCGCGAGTTCGTGTTCTCGCTGGTGACCTATGCCGTGTCCGTGGTGGCGATGACCGTGGCGGCGAACTGGGCGTTCCTTGGCGGATCGGACGGAGTGACCGGCATCCCGGCCTTCGAATTCGCGGGCTTCCGCGCGCTGACCGACCGCCAGCTGTGGCCGCTGGCATGGGGGCTTCTGGTGGTGGTGCTGTATCTGGTGTCGGCTTTCCGCAAGTCGCGGCTGGGCCACGCGGCGATGACCGTGCACCTCAACCCCGCGCTGGCGCGGATGTCCGGCATCAGCCCCGAGATCGTGCGGATGAAGGTATTCCTCGTCTCGGCGCCGATCACCGCGTCGGCCGGGTGGCTTTATGCCTATCAGCGCGCCTACATCAGCGCCGATGTCCTGACGCCGTATTTCCTGATCCTGATGCTGACCGCCGTCGTGCTGGTCGGGCGCCGGATCCTGCTGGCGCCGCTGATCGGTGTGGCCATCGTGGTGACGCAGGAACGGTTCCTGTCCTACGGCGCCTATGTCGACCGGATCATCCTCGGCACACTTCTCATCCTCGCCCTCTCGTTCCTGCCGCGCGGCCTTTACGGCCTTGTCGTCGACGCCCTGTCGATGCTGCGGCGCAAGAAATCCCGTCCGCTCGACGAGCGGCAAGAAGTCTAAGGAGACAGTTATGTCCGTCATCTGGTCCCCCGCTCTCGAACCGGACGCGCAGAAGTGGTTTCAGACCGCCGCGTCACTGACCCGCGATGCCTTTGCGCCGCTTGCCGAAGAACTGGACCGCGACCAGCGGTATCCGTGGGAAAGCATCGACAAGCTGGTGAAATCGGGGCTGGCGGGGATGTTCATCCCCAAGGAATACGGCGGGCAGGGCGCGCCGCTGCGCGCCACCGTCGCCGCCGTCGAAGAGGTCGCCACCGGCTGCGCCTCGACCGCCGCGATCCTGTGCGCCTGCCAGCTTGGCGCCTTTCCGGTCTTGCTGGGCGGCACGGAGGAGCAGAAGAAGAAATACCTCGGCGCGATGGCCAGCGGAACCGCCACCAGCTTTGCCCTGTCCGAGCGGTCTACCGGGTCCGACGCCGCCGCGATCACCGCCACCGCCGAGCGTGAAGGCGACGGCTGGCGCATCAAGGGCGAGAAATACTGGATCGGTAACGGCGGCGCGTCGCGCTACTACGTCGTCTTTGCCAAGACCGATCCCGATGCGGGCGGGCGCGGCATCACCGCCTTCATGGTCGACAAGGAAGACGACGGCGTCGAGATCGACGAGTTGAACGACAAGATGGGCATTCGGGGCACGCAGACCTCGAACCTCAAGCTCGACACCTGGGTTCCAGCCAGCGCCATGCTCGGCGAGGAAGGCAAGGCGCTGCGCCTTGCGCTCAAGACGCTGAACGTCGGGCGGATCATGGTGTCGGCGCAGTCCACCGGCCTTGCCATCGCCGCCTACCGGACAGCCGCAGAGCGCGCGGTGACGCGCGAGGCGTTCGGCAAGCCGATCATCGACAACCAGGGCATCGGCTACAAGCTGGCGGACGTGGCGACCGAACTGTCTGCCGCGCGCATGATGCTGTACGAGGCCGCTCGCGCCTATGACGCGGACGAGGACGTGCAAGTCCTTGGCGCGATGGCGAAACTCTACACGTCCGAAGTCTCGCACAAGGCGGCGGATGCGGCGGTCCAGATCTGGGGCGGCTTTGGCTATTGCAAGCCGAACCTGGCCGAACGGCTATACCGCGATCAGCGCATTCTTGAAATCTACGAAGGCACGTCGGAAATCCAGAGACTTGTCTTGGCGCGGTCTGTGCGAAATGAAGTTGAGGCGTCCGTAAAGGAACGGGCAGCCTGATATTTCATACGAGGATGCGCGCAATGGTCATGCAATACCCCGCTCCGGCAAACGAGAACGACGCGAAGGACGATATCGTTCGTGCGGCAGCAGAGCTGTTCATGAACTACGGCTATTCGGCGACGTCGATAGACGCAATCGCCGAGAAACTGGGCGCGACCAAGGGGCGCATCTATCACTACTATCGCAGCAAGTCGCAGATATTCTTCGACATTCAGCGCGCGGCCATGACTCGCCTTTTCGAAGAGGTGGACCCGATCGCCCGCGCGCGGCTGCAGCCTGCCGAAAAGCTGCCGCTGATGGCCAAGGCGCATCTGTCGCTGCTGATCCGCGACATGCCGATCCAGAAGGTCGCGGTGCAGGGACTCGAGAAATACCTGTTCGAGGCCGAAGGCTTTCGCCACGCCAAGACGCTGGCCGAGATCAACCAGCTTCGCGACGACTATGAACAGCTCTTCGCCGAGGTGATCGACGCAGGGACGCGCGAAGGGGTCTTCGTCAAGGGTTCGCCGCGCATCCTGACCAAACCGTTCTTCGGAGCGATGAACTGGGCCACCGTCTGGTACCGCCCGCGTCGCACCCAGTCCGAAGATGACATCGAGATGATCTGCTCTTCGCTCGTGGATTTTGCGATGCGCGGCTTGCTGGTCGACAAAGGAGGACTTCATGAGGCCGGCGGTTAGACAGCCCTATTCCGACACCATCTGGGACGAGGTGGAAACCTGGTCGCGCGACAGGATCGCGGCGTTCCAGACCGAGACGCTGCCGGTGCAGCTTGACCATGTCGCGCGCAACAGCGCCCATTATGGCCGCGTTTTCAAGGACATCGGGTTCGAACCGGGCGATCTGAAGTCGCTCGACGATCTGCGCAAGCTGCCACTTACCAAGAAACAGGACTATGTTCAGGGGCTTGCCGACGATCCGCCCTTCGGCAGCTTCCGCGCCGTGTCGATGGCCAATGCCGCGCGGGTGCACTATTCATCGGGCACCACGTCGCGCCCTGCGCCCGTGCTGTGGAGCCACGACGACCTTGACCGCTGGGCGGACCTCTATGCGCGGTATCTTTATGCGCAGGGGCTGCGGGCGTCGGACGTGTTCCATTGCATGTTCGGCTATTCGTGGTTCGTCGGCGGGCTTGGCGCGACGATGGCGGCGCAGCACCTTGGCGCGCTGGTGATCCCGGGCGGCTCGGTCGACACCCAGCGCCAGATCGACACGATCCTCGAATACCGCCCGCGCTGCGTGATCGGCACGCCGTCCTTCATGGCCCACATTGCCGAAGCCGCCCATGCACGCGGCGTGGACCTGCCTGCAAGCAGCGTCGAGATGGTCTGCGTCGGCGGCGAGCCGGGCGCGTCGATCCCCGGCACCCGCGAGCGGATCGAACGCCAGTGGGGCGCGAGGATGTTCGACTGCTACGGCGCGCTGGAATGCCAGCCGATCGGCTGGGACACCGCGCTTCAGATCGGGCCGACGCTGGCCGAGGATTTCATCCACGTCGAGATCCTTGATGCCGACACGGACGAGCCGGTGCCCGACGGCACCCCCGGCGTTCTGGTGCTGACACATCTCGACAAGCGGGCCTGCCCGCTGGTGCGCTGGTGGACCGGCGACATCGTGGTGCGCGACAGCACGCCCGCCCCCGACGGGCGCACCCACGCGCGCCTTGTCGGCGGTGTCCAGGGACGCGCCGACGACATGCTGATCGTGAGGGGCGTCAACCTGTTCCCCTCGGCGGTCGAGGACGTGGTGCGTGCGCACCCCGGAACGACGAACGAATACGCGCTCGTCGTCTCGGACGACATGAAGGACCCCGAGACCGGGTTCCTGGGCCGGGTCGTTCTGCGTGTAGAGCGGGCCAGCCTGGCGGATGACAGCCTCAAGGACAGCCTTGGCCGTGCCCTGCGCGACAAGCTGAACGTGCGCTTCGACATCGAGGTTCTGGACCTCGGCACGCTGCCGCGCACGGTGCACAAGGCCAAGCGGCTGATCCGGGAATGACGCCGCAACCGCTCAAGGGCCGCCGCGTCGTCGAGTTTTCGCAGTTCATCGCCGGACCGACGGCGGCGCAGATGCTTGCCGACTACGGCGCCGAGGTCATCAAGGTAGAGCCGCCGCGCGGCGACGGGTCGCGCGCGCTGCCAGGCGGGGCGCACGGCTCTGCCTATTTCCGCAGCTTCAACACGTCGAAGGACAGCCATGTCCTCGACATGGCAACGCAAGACGGGCAGGCGGCCTTTGCGGCGCTTCTGGACGGAGCCGAGGCGCTGATCTGCAACGTGGCGCCGCGCGCTCTGAAGAAACTGTCGCTCGATCCCGAGAACCTGCGCCGCCGTTTTCCGCATCTTGTGGCGACGCTCATTTCGGGCTTCGGACAGGACGATGATCGATCCTGCATGGACACCATCGCGCAATGCGAAAGCGGGTTCGCCTGGATGAACGGCAATCTCGACGGAACGCCGCGCGTGTCGACCTCGTGGCCGGTCGATTTCTATTCGGGGCATTATGCCGGGATGGCGACCGCGATGGCGATGCTCGACCCTGTGCGCGAGGGCGGCATGATCGTCGATCTGTCGATGATGGAAGTCGCTTCGGCGATGCTTCTTGGCCCTGCGGCGGTTCTGGCGGCCGAGGGGATGCCGCTGGGCGCACCGTCTGGCAACCGCGACCGCGCCTCGGCGCCGTCCGGCATCTACAGGTGCAGCGACGGGCACGTCTACATCTACGGCGGGCTTGATGCCTATTGGCGGGCGCTGAACACCGAAATCGGCGCGCCGGACGCAAGCTTTGCCGAGCGGCTGGAACGGGCGGGCGAGTATGACGCCCATGTCGAGGCGTGGACCGGCGACAAGACCGCCCAGGACGTTCTGGCCATCATGGCGCGCCTGCGCATCCCGGCGGGGGCCGTGCGGCACCCGGCCGAGGCGCTGGACCGCATTCGCAGGCTGCGGCCCGGCGCGGGCGTGACGCTGCACAGCGACGGGCAGGCGATCCCCGCCTATCCCGCCCTTTTCGACGGCGCGCGGATCGCACGCACCCCGGCGCCGCCGTTGGCGGGCCCGAACGAACCTACGGAGGACTGAGATGAAGGACGAAGACATCCGCGCGGCATCGGCCGTGCTGAAGGACGGCCTGTTCGCGGGCAAGGGCGCCGTGGTCAGCGGCGCGGGCACCGGCATCGGCCGCGCCATCGTGCTGCGTCTTGTCGCGCTTGGCATGTCCGTCACCGGCCTTGGCCGCCGCGAAGAGCCACTTGCCGAAACCGCCGAGGCTGCCAGGGGGCTTGCAGGCAGCTTTCGCCATGTCTCGTGCAACGTGCGCGAGACCGAGGCGCTCGAAAAGGCGATCGCGGACGCGGGCGAGGCACATGGCATCGACCTTTTGGTGAACAACGCGGGCGGGCAGTTCTTTGCCCCCGCGACGGAAATCAGCCGCCGTGGCTGGGACGCGGTGATCGACCTGAACCTGTCGGCGGTGTTCACCGCGACCAAGGCCGCCTATCCCTACCTCAAGGCATCGCGCGGGGCGGTGGTGAACATGTCCCTTTCGGGGGTCGAACGTGGCTCGATGGGGCTTGCGCATTCGATCGCGGCCCGGGCGGGCGTACTTGGCATGACCCGTTCGCTTGCGCTGGAATGGGCGGCGGACGGCATCCGCCTCAACTGCCTCGGGCCGGGAACGGTGGTGACCTCGGGCCTGTCGGACGAGGCGGCGCGCGCGCTGCTTGACGGTTTGCTGGACGCGACCCCGATGCACGCGGAAACCAGCGTCGAGGAAGTCGCCGAACTGACCGCCTTTCTCGCCAGTCCGGCGGGGCGCCTGATGACCGGCCAGCTGATCCAGCTCGACGGCGGCGCACATATCGGCGCGGGGCTGCACATGATCGAGGCCGCGTGATGGCACCGCCACTTGACGGGATCACGGTTCTGGATCTCAGCCGGGTGCTGGCGGGGCCGACCTGCACGCAAACGCTGGCCGATCTGGGGGGCGAGGTCTGGAAGATCGAACCGCCGGACCGGGGCGATGACACGCGCGGCTGGATGCCGCCCGATATCGGCGGCGACTCCACCTATTTCCTGTGCTGCAATCGCTCGAAGAAGTCCGTCGCGCTGGATCTCAAGACCGAGGAAGGGCGCGCGCGCATCGCCGAGCCTGCCGCCCGCGCCGACGTGCTGGTCGAGAATTTCCGGCTGGGCGCGCTGGCGAAATACGGGCTGGACCCGGACACGCTGCTGCGCGTGAACCCGCGTCTCGTTTATTGCTCGATTTCGGGCTACGGGCGCACCGGGCCGCGCGCGGGCGAGGGCGGTTACGACTTCACGATCCAGGCGGAAAGCGGGCTGATGTCGATCACCGGCACGCCGGACGGCGAGCCGATGAAGCTGGGCGTGGCGATCACCGATCTGGCGACGGGAATGAATGCGGTGCAGGCGATCCTTGCCGCGCTGTTCGCGCGCGAGAGGACCGGGCGCGGGCAGCATCTTGACCTTGCCCTGTTCGACAGCGCCGTCGCGCTTCTGGCGAACGTGGCAAGCGGCTATCTGCAGACCGGGCAAGAGCCGTCGCGCCATGGCAATGCCCATGCGACGGTGGTGCCCTATCAGTTGTTCGACACGGCGGACGGCACGGTTGCGCTGGCTTGCGGGAACGACAGCCAGTTCCAGGCCCTCTGCGCCGCGATGGATCGCCCCGATCTTGCCGCCGATCCGCGCTACCTCAGGAACCGGGACCGCGTCGATAACCGGGAAACGCTGATCCCGAGTCTCTCGGACGCCTTCCGCACGCGCGGCACCGACGACTGGATCACGCTGTTGAAGGCTGCCGCCGTTCCGGTCGGGAAGGTGAGGTCGGTGGGCGATACCCTGAACTCCGATGACGTTCAGGGGCGCGGCCTGGTGGTCGAGGTGCCGGACGCCGTGCATGGCCGTCTGCGGCTCGTGCGCTCGCCCTTGCGGTTCTCGGACACGCCGCTGCGTGATCCGGTCGCGCCGCCGCGGCTTGGGCAGGACACGGAAGAGGTTCTGGGCCCGCAGACCTGACGCGCCGCCCGGCGCCTAGTGCAAATGGCGCGCCACGTCGCTGCCGGACCGCGCGTGCCGGTCATCCGCGTGCAGCGTCATGCGGCGCAGCGCGAGCCCGACGGTTTCCGCAAGCCCGACGAGGCAGGGCGCGATGTCGGCGCGGACCAGCAGCATCGCCATCATCAGCGCATCCTCGCGCGCGCCGTCCGCAGCCGCGCCGATGAAATTGGCAAAGCAGGCCTCGTCTGATCCAAGGCATTTGCACCCGGATTGGTGGCGCATCATCGGGCGGCGCCCATAGCGCGCGCACAGGATGCACAGGTCCTGAAAGGCGCACATCGCGGTTTCTCCGTGGCGCGCGCCGAGTTGTCCCACGATCTCGCGCAGGATGTCCTCTTGCGCGTCCGGCCCGTCGTTCCAGCGGCGCAGGCAGGCCACCGCCCAAGCCTCGACGGGCGCAAGGTCAGCGACAAGGCCAACGGGTGCGCCGCCCCGGATCGGTGTCTGATCGGTCATTCTGGACGGTCCTTCTTGCAGGGGAGGCTGATCCTTCCGTGGATTGTTGAGTGAAACAGTAAGGCATGTCAATCCTGAGTATTTTTGTCGGCAAAAGCCCGCAGAGGTTTCCCATGCGCCGGTCTTGCCGCCCGTGCGTGGCCGTTCTACCGTCCGGGCGCCCGATCCTGCGGGCGTGCGCGCGTGGTGAATGATGCCTTTCAAGACCCTGAAAATCGGACATTCCCTGCCTTCGGGGCGGCAACGATGACCTCTGCGCTGGACGTCATCGCGGCGAACCTTGATCCGCTCGGGGGATTGCGGATTATTGATGTCGGCTGCGGTTCTGGCACCCTGCAGCGCGCGCTGACCGAGGCGGGGGCACTTTGGCGCGGCCTCGATCCGGCTGGTGCGGGGGCCGGCATCGACATTGGCGTGGCCGAGGCGATGCCCTACGCGGATGCCAGCTTTGACGCTGCCGTCTGCGTGAACGCCCTTCACCATGTGCCCATGCCCGCGATGGACGCCGCCCTGCGCGAGATCGCGCGCGTGCTTGTCCCCGGCGGCCGCCTTGTGGTGATCGAACCGGACGCGACAGGCGATCTGAGCCGTGTGCTTGCCATCGTCGATGACGAGACCGAAATCCGCACCGCCGCGCAGGCGGCTCTTGACCGGGCCGCTGCGTCGGGCGTGTTGCACCAGACCCGCGCCTACCGCTACGACCGGCGCGACAGCTATGACGGCTTTGCCGCGTTTCGCGACCGCATCCTGGCTGCCGACCCGGCGCGCGCGCCTGCCGTTGAGCGGCACGAGGCGGCGCTGCGGGCGGCTTTCGACGCCCATGCCACGCTTCGCGATGGTCGCCCCGGCCTGTCGCAGCCGATGTCCGTCCGCCTGATGACGGTGCCCGATCCAAAGGACGCAAGATGATCCAGACCACCCAGGGCGCCGCCCATGACGACATCCGGGACGCCGTGCGCGCGCTCTGCGCCGAGTTCCCGCCCGAGTATCACCGCAAGATCGACGAAGACCGCGCCTATCCCGAGGCCTTCGTCGATGCGCTGACCAAGGGCGGCTGGATGGCCGCGCTGATCCCCGAAGAATACGGCGGTTCCGGCCTCGGGCTGACCGAAGCCTCTGTCATCATGGAGGAAATCAACCGCGCGGGCGGCAATTCAGGCGCCTGTCACGGCCAGATGTATAACATGAACACGCTGGTGCGGCATGGATCGGAAGAGCAGCGCCAGCGCTACCTGCCCAAGATCGCCAGCGGCGAATTGCGCCTGCAATCCATGGGCGTGACCGAACCCACGACCGGCACCGACACCACCAAGATCAAGACCACCGCGGTGCGTAAGGGCGACCGCTATGTCATCAACGGCCAGAAGGTCTGGATCAGCCGGGTGCAGCATTCCGACCTGATGATCCTTCTGGCGCGCACCACGCCGCTAGCGGATGTGAAGAAGAAATCCGAAGGGCTGTCGATCTTCCTTGTCGACGTGAAGGACGCGATGGCCAAGGGCATGGACGTCAAGCCGATCCGCAACATGGTGAACCATGAGACGAACGAGCTGTTCTTCGACAATCTCGAAATCCCCGCCGAGAACCTGATCGGCGAGGAGGGGCAGGGGTTCAAATACATCCTCACCGGTCTGAACGCCGAACGCGCGCTGATCGCGGCGGAATGTATCGGCGACGGTTATTGGTTCATCGACAAGGTCACCGCCTATGCGGGCGAGCGTCAGGTGTTCGGCCGCCCCATCGGCCAGAACCAGGGCGTGCAGTTCCCCATCGCCGAGGCCTTCATCGAGGTCGAGGCGGCGAACCTGATGCGCTACGAAGCGTGCCGCCTGTTCGATGAGGGCCAGCCCTGCGGCGCGCAGGCGAACATGGCCAAGTATCTGGCGGCCAAGGCAAGCTGGGAGGCGGCGAATGCCTGCATCCAGTTCCACGGCGGGTTCGGCTTTGCGTCGGAATACGACGTCGAACGCAAGTTCCGCGAGACGCGGCTCTATCAGGTCGCCCCGATCTCGACCAACCTGATCCTCTCCTATGTGGCCGAGCACATGCTCGGCCTGCCGAGGTCGTTCTGAATGCTGCCGCTGGAGGGCCTTGTCGTCGTCGCAGTGGAGCAGGCGGTCGCCGCGCCTTTCGCCACCTCGCGGCTGGCAGACGCGGGCGCGACGGTATGGAAGGTGGAACGCCCCGAGGGTGATTTCGCGCGCGGCTACGACGACGTGGCGGCGGGGCAATCGAGCTATTTCGTCTGGCTCAATCGCGGCAAGCGGTCGGTGGTCATCGACATGGCCTCTGACGCGGGCAAGGCACGGCTGGCCGACCTGATCGCGGGCGCGGATGTGCTGGTGCAGAACCTCAAGCCCGGCGCGATGGCCAAGCTTGGCTTCGCGCTGGATCGTCTGCACGCCGAGAACCCGGCGCTGATCTCCTGTTCCATCTCGGGCTACGACGAGACCGGCCCGATGGCGACGCGCAAGGCCTATGACCTGCTGATCCAGGCCGACAGTGGCCTGTGTTCCATTACCGGCGGCCCGTCCGAGCCTGCCCGCGTCGGCACCTCGGTCGTCGATATCGCCACCGGTGCCACCGCCCACGCCGCGATCCTTGAAGGCCTGATCCGGCGCGGCATCACCGGGCAGGGCGCGCGCCTGTCGGTGTCGATGTTCGACGTGATGGCCGACTGGCTGACCGTGCCGCTCTTGAACCACGAGGGCGGCAGGACCCCGCGCCGCGTCGGCCTCGCCCATCCCTCGATCGCGCCTTACGGTGTATTCCAGCCGCGCGAGGGACCGCCGATCCTGATCTCTGTCCAGTCCGACCGCGAATGGCGCATCCTTGCGCGAGATTTCATCGGGGATGCCGCGCTGGCCGACGATCCGCGCTTTGCCACCAACGTGGCGCGGGTGAAGAACCGAACATCGACAGACGCCGCCGTGCAGGCCGGTTTCGCCGCGCGCACGTCGGACGAGGCCGAGACGCTGCTGCTGGCCGCCGATATCGCCTTTGCCAAGGTCAACGACATGGCAGGCCTCGCCGCCCACCCGCACCTGCGGCGGATCACCGTCGACACCCCCGGCGGCCCGGTCAGCTTTCCCGCGCCGGGTGTGCAAGAGACCGGCGCCGCGCGGTCCTATGGCCCGGTTCCGGGGATCGGCGAGGGGGAGGAATAGCGCGTCACTCCGCGCGCGCCTGCGGCGCAGCAACGCGGCGACGCCCTGCGCGGCTTTGCGCAACGCTCGCAGACAGTTCTTGCCTTGCGGGTGCGGGTGCACTAGCGATCAACCATCCGAGGATGATGCTTTTTCTGGACGGAACGGAATTCACCATGACGAAGTCGCACGTATCGCCGTCCGAGAATGACGCAGGCGAGGCGAAGAAACCTTGGTCGGCCCCTGCGCTGCAGCGGGTCGATATCGCGCAGACGACCATGGGAGTCCGTGATCCAAAGGGGCCTGTAGAGGACGCAGTATACTTCCCGTCCTGATGGTGGGGGCAAGGATTGGTATCTCGTTCCTGAACTGAGGGATGATCCTAGACTGGTCACCGGCTACGGGCATCGCCTCCGCGGTTGGCGACGGACGGCAGCGTCATGGACCTGTCCGCACCTCAGCGGATCAACCTAATCAACTGCCATGCATGGATACCGAGTCACGTCTTTCCCGCATTCGGTCGGAAACGTGCAGCGATTGCCTATGTAGGCGGTGTCAAGAAGCACCGCCTCCCCCCCTGACCGGCCGCTCCGACGAGAGCGCCGCGCAACGTGACCATCCCGCCGACTGCCAGCGTTCTGGCGCCAAGTCGGGGCGCGTGAGGCGGGACGTCGCGATCAACACCGCCGGCATCACCGCAGCTGATACGGATACTGGCCCCGCCACCGGATCACGACGTCGATCGATGCCGAACTTCGCTGATCAGGCGCTTGTCCCCTGTCCATCGCGTTCCATGACCCCTGCGAAACCGTCCCGGACGCCGCCGCCAGCCTGACGTGGCGCGGGGACAGGGTGGCAGGAGCGTGTCCGTGTGCGTAAAGTGTGCAACGCGGGCCCGGCATGAGAACCGTCGATCCCAAGGAGAACCCAGGATGCCCCAGAGCGCAGCCACCGATGCAGCAAGGCTATCGACAGCCCCGATGATGGATGGTGGGGATTTAAGCTGTATTTCAAAGGGTTGAGTGGAGTCGTGTGCAATGTATGTTCATGTTTCGATCGCGCAATGTCGTGCGGCGTCGTGTTCTCTTCGGTTCGTCATGCTCGAAACGGCGGAACTCAATTCTCAAATCTCATCTTCCGAAATGTCAGCGAAATGCGTCGCGTTCGTCGGGACTTCTGGCCTTCGACAAGATCCGTCTTTCTGGCCGGGATGGCATGGGTCCACTCATGGCGGGCCTCACCTGCCATGACCAAGAGGCTGTTGGGCTGAAGCAGAAGCTCCATGTGCCGGGAAGACCTCTGCGCGGCAAACCGCATCATGCATGCCGAGAGCAAGCTCAGTGAGGCTATCGCTTCCCCGAAGCAGGGTTGGCAGTCGATATGGGCAGAAATGCCCTGTCCGGGCCGATATTCGTTGACGATGACCTGATCCGGAAAGGCTTGAAAATGGCCTTCAGAGGTCAACCGTTCCGCCAGGTGCTGAAAAATGTCAGGCAGTGGTCCAAGATAGTCTTCCCGCCGGGCTTGCCGCGCCTTGTAGTCGTAGCGACAGCCGTAATGCTGCACCCGCCGCTTCAGATCGGTGCGCCAGGGGGCTGCGTTAATCTTTCGGACGAGCCTTTCGGCCTCATCCTCCTGAATGTAATTTTCCAGATAGGTCAGCCCGTCCGGCCATTCATCCTGACGAAATGAGAGTTGGGCCGACCGCAAACTAAAGGTCACCTGTGCCAACTACGATCCACCGCGTCCGACAGGTTTGATTGACATATTCAGGTCGCCTTTGTAGCTCCATCATGACGATATGAGAATCCACGCCCCTAACACCCTTGTTTCCCAAAGGCGTGCCCGCTTCGGAAATCAGTTCTTCGTAGAGTGCAGCGTTTTCGACCTTTAGAACCAAACCAGTGTCTTCTCGCCACGCGAACCAGAAATCATTGTCCGGATCGGCTTCTAGCGCGAGCCCGTAAACTGTTGTTTCTGTGGCGTAGAACGGCCATGCGTCGCCCGGTAGCAATGACTTTCCGTTGTCAAACTTGGGCACGATATCTGGCCTGAAATATGGTCTGCTCAGATCAATCAGAGCTTGTTTACCGATGTTCAAGCCATTGGGAAGCTGCACGCAGTGCGTCGGAACCCCGCAGAAGAACCCTAGTGCAAGAACTGCAGAGAGCGTTCCGATTGCCAAAAGGGGGCGGAAGCTATCCATAGGCGCTTCGCGCAGGATCCAAGTAGATTTGCCCGCTCAGCGTCCCTGACCAGTCGTCAGTTATCGAATACGGCTCACCGGTTTGAACCCCAAGCCGTTGGGGGCCACGCGGTGGAAGGCCGGTACGGCCCCTGAGATGATTATCGAGGGGTCTGTGGATGTTCTCAAAGATTGTCTCGCCAGGATCAATGATCTCAACCCCTATGTCGGCAGGGTCAGCAAATTCGTCTCTCAAGTAGAAATCAAACGAGCCTTCCACGCTCAGGACACCGTGCTTTTCTTCTACATTACCTGACAATTCACCGCCGATCACCGTATCGCCGATGCTGAAAACAACACTTGTCCTGTTGTACGGCCTACCAAATGGATAGATGAAGCCACCCGTGCGTTTACGGCGTGCTTCGGTTGCAATTTGATCTTTCAGCCGTTTTTCCACCCGAGCCATGTACTCACTAACGATTGCCGACAGATGGCCAGTCTCGCGTATGGTGACGCTTCTACCGGTTCCACGGTAGTAGTGGTTCACAAAATCCCTGCTACTCCAAGCGGCACCGCCGCCCGAAACACCCTGCAGGGAGATTTCTATGAATTCGGAGGTCTGTGGGAGGTATGGTTCCGCCGTGCAGCGGCATCCATAATCTTCCCCAGGGTGGCCACCTTCTGGCGGATCGTCCCATAAGAAAACCTGACCTTCGCGCTCAGCATGAGACGAGCGCACTTTGCCATCGCGACGTGTCCGCCAGACGTAATCCGTGGTTGGCCGGGTGTTCTTCGTCTCAAACCGGATCGGTGTTCCCTTGCGCAGATATTGCACAAAGGCTTCCCGATACTCTTGCGGGTCGATCAGAGTCATTTCACGCACCGGGCTGCTTGTTCAAAACACCTTTGTACCGACGAGCGCTTTAGAAGAAGTTAATCATAAGTTCGGTGACCTCGCTCGTCGATGTAGTGCGTCCTGAGAGGCTCCGAAGGGCCCTCAGAGATCCTCTGGAGCGGCAAGGAAATCTGATGACATGGATTGGAGAAGTCTGAAACCGGTGCGCTTGCATTCTTCGCGCCGGATCTCGTCAAGCGACTTGCCGGAAAGTTCGCCGCGCCGCGCCTGCTCGATCCTCGGCTCCAGGAAGTTGGCCAGCGCCATGAAGGCCTGGTCCTCGCTCATGCCGTCGAGGGCAGGGGTGTCGCCAAGCGCTCGACCCAGAACATAGTCCTCGATGCTCTGCCCCTTGAGAGCAGCGATGGCCTTGAGCTTCTGGTGGTCTTCCGTCGAGATATCGATCGAGAGTCTGGAAACGGGGAGAGGATAGTCGATCATGTCCCACATTACAACATTTGTTGAAGCTGAAGGGTTCAGCAATGCCCCTTGTTTCGAGGCACCACTACTCAAACGCCGCCGTCTTCCTGTCTTTGCACGGGGTGGGGTGGCAGGACAGACGCCGTGTGCGTATTGTGTGCACAATGGGTCCGTTCCGGTCGAGGGCGCACCCGAGGAGATCGCTGAATGCCCCAGAACGCAGCCACCCGGGCCGCGCGGTTGTCCATTGCCCCGATGATGGACTGGACCGACCGCCATTGCCGGTACTTCCACCGGCTGATGTCGCGGCGCACGCTGCTGTATACCGAGATGGTGACGGCGCCCGCCTTGGTGAGAGGCGGCGCGCGGCATCTGTTGCGCTTTGACGCGGCAGAGCATCCCGTCGCGGTGCAGCTTGGCGGATCGGACTCGGCAGAGCTCGCACAAGCGGCAAGGATGGCGGCGGACGAGGGCTATGACGAGGTCAACCTGAACGTCGGCTGCCCGTCTGACAGGGTGCAGTCGGGGGCCTTCGGTGCGGTGCTGATGAAATCCCCCGGTCTCGTGGCCGACTGCGTGGCAGCGATGATCGCGGCGCAGCCTGTGCCGGTGACAGTGAAATGCCGCATCGGCGTCGATGACCAGGTCGCTGAAGACGTCCTGCCGGACTTCCTGTCTGCGGTGCAGGCAGCCGGGGTGCGGCGGATCACGATCCATGCCCGCAAGGCGTGGCTGCAGGGGCTCAGCCCGAGGGAGAACCGCGACATCCCGCCGCTCGACTATCCGCTGGTCCACGCGATGAAGCGGGAATTTCCGGGCCTGCACCTGTCGATCAACGGCGGCATCGCCTCGCTTGGTGCGGCGGAGGACCAGCTTGCGGCTGGCATGGACGGCGTGATGATCGGGCGCGTGGCCTACCAGCAGCCCGCAGACATCCTTCTGAACGCGGACCGGCGCATCTTTGGCGAGGCCTCAACTCCGCTCACCCGCGCCGAGGTGGCCGAAGCGATGAAGCCCTACATCTCGGCGCATCTGGCCGAGGGCGGCAGGCTGCACGACGTCACCCGGCATATGCTGGGCCTGTTCGCGGGCCTGCCGGGTGCGCGGGGCTGGCGGCGCGTCCTGTCCGAAGGGGCACACAGGTCGGGCGCCGGGCTCGGGTTGCTCGATGACGCCCTGGCGCAACTTCTGCCCGAGGCTGCGGCGGCAGAGTGACGGAACGCGCGCAGGGGCCCGCATGGGGCGTGCACAGACCCTGCGCGCAATAGCGATTGTGATCCGCCCGCCGCTGCGGTCTATCTGGCGCAAGTTCGCGTTGCCGCAGGAGGGCGCACCATGCCAGAGATGTCACTGATCCTGCCGATGCTGGCGCTCTTGCTGGTCATCGGCGCGCTGGCCGGCGTTCTAGCGGGGCTTCTGGGCGTGGGCGGCGGCATCGTGCTGGTGCCCGCGTTCTTCTACGCCTTCGCCGGGCTCGGCTATGACAGCCCCTACCTTATGCAGATCTGCCTCGCCACGTCGCTGGCCACGATCGTCGTGACGTCGCTGCGCTCTGTCCTTGCGCACAACAAGAAGGGCGCGGTCGACTGGACGATCCTTCGCGGCTGGGCGATCGGCATCGCCATCGGCGCGCTTCTGGGTGTCGGTGTCGCCGCCGCGCTGCGCACCCAGACGCTGCAACTCATCTTCGGCTGCCTTGCGCTGGTGATCGCCTTCTACCTCGCCTTCGGACGGCAAAGCTGGTCGCTCGGTCCGCAGATGCCATCGGGCCCGCGGCGCTGGGTGCTGTCCCCGGCGGTGGGGTTCCTGTCGGTGCTGATGGGGATCGGCGGCGGCAGCTTCGGGGTGCCGCTGATGAGCCTCTATTCGGTGCCGATCCACCGGGCCGTGGCCACGGCGGCGGGCTTCGGCATCCTGATCGCGGTGCCCTCGGTGGCGGGGTTCCTGCTGCTGGACCTGCCCGGCGACGTGACGCCGCCCTACACCATCGGCGCGGTGAACCTGCCCGCCTTTGCCGTCATCATCGCCATGACCCTGATCACGACGCCCCTTGGCGTGCGGCTGGCGCACGCGATGGACCCGAAACCGCTCAAGCGGGTCTTCGCCTTCTTCCTCGCAATGGTCGCCCTGAACATGCTGCGCCGCTCGCTCGGGTTCTAGCGCGCCGCCCTGCTCATCTTTGGTCTTCAAATACCTCCAGGGGGGTCTGGGGGGACAGCGTCCCCCCAGCCTCGCCCCCAGCGCCGAGCTATCCGTCGCGCCCGGTCCGACCCGCCCGTCCGCCGCGGCGTTTGCGCAGGCGCGGGGCACGGTCCGGCAAGGCCTCCAGCACCGCCCGGCGCTCGTCGCCGGTCATCCGCGACCAGGCCGCGATCTCGTCCAGCGTGCGCAGACAACCGACGCACAGCCGCTCTTCGGGGTGCACGACGCAGATGCGCACGCAGGGGCTTTGAACCTCGTCCCGGGTCCAGGTGTCGTCGCTCATCGCTCTGCCCTCAGATGCCGGATGCGGTCCAGCGCGCCTTGCAGGATCACCCCGGCTGCGACGTGGTCGATCACCTCGGCGCGGCGCCTGCGCGAGGTGTCGGCCTCTAGCAGCGCGCGTTCGGCGGCGACGGTCGACAGCCGCTCGTCCCAGAAGGTGATCGGCACCTCGGTCAGCCGCGAGAGGTTGCGCGCGAAGGCGCGCGTCGATTGGCAGCGCGGCCCCTCGCTGCCGTCCATGTTGCGCGGCAGGCCAAGGATCAGCCCGCCCAGCGCCCGCTCGGCGACGATCTTCAACAGCGCCTCGGCATCGACGCCAAACTTGCTGCGCCGCACGGTCAGAAGCGGCGTCGCCACCGAAAGGGTGCCGTCCGACACCGCGACGCCGATGGTCTTGTCGCCAAGATCGAGCCCCGCGATGGCGCGGCGCGGGGGCAGGGCGGCCAGGAAGGCGCCGATCTCGTCAAGGATCACTCTGCCACTCCTGCATCTTGCGCGGCGCTGCGGATCGCGGCCAGCGCGTCCGGCGCGTCGGCAAAGACGCTCTGGGCCTCGGCCCAGATCGCGGCGGCGCGGTCCGTGTCGCCCAGAACCCCCAGCGCCCCGATCAGGCGCGCCCAGTCCTCGGGCGGCCCGCCCTCCGAGCCAAGCCGCTGTGCCAACCCGTCGACCATGCCGCGGATCATCGCCTGGCGGTCTTCGGCGCTCATCTCGCCGGCCGCTTCCATCTGTTCCCGGGTCGGACCGGGCGCAGCACTTGCCGGCGGGGTCGCGATGTCGGCCAGCGTGAAGTCGACCCCGGCGCGGGCCGCCACATCCTCGATCTGGTCGCGAACGGGGCGGGTCCAGGGGTCGCCTTCGGCGCTGTCGGCCAGCAATGAACGCCAGATGCGGAACGCCAGGTCGGGCCGTCCCGTCTGCGCGTACATCAGGCCGTAGTAGTAGCGCGCGGTGCCGTTCGCCCCGTCCCGCGCCAGCGCGCCCTGCAAGGCCGCCTCGGCCTCGGGCGAGACATAGCCGCCCGCCGCGAGGATCAGAAGGTCGGCGTAATTGGCATAGTCGCGCGCCTCGGCGGCGTCTCCCTTGACCGACAGGATGCGCTCTGCCGCGTCGGCCGCGGCGCGGAAATTGCCCAGCCGCGCCTCGTTGCGCGCCAGAAGCTGCAAGCCCTGCACGTCATCGGGCCGCTCGGCGACGACGCCGCGCAGGCGCTCCATCAGCGCCATGAAGTCAGGCTCTGCAGCGGGAAGGTCGGGCAGTTGCGAGCGTGCCTCTACCTCGGCCTCTGCCTCGGCCTGGCCGGGGCGGTCGGCGCGCATCTGCTCTGCCGTCGCGATACGCTGTGCCAGCGGCAGGTCGGCGTATCCGGGCGATCCGATCCGGGCATAGGTCACAAGACCGCCGCCGACGATGACCAGCGCGCAGACCCCGGCCACGATCCAGGACGCGGCCTTTGGGGCGCGGCCTTCGGGCGGGGCTTCGGAGGCGGCCTTGTCGGCGGCCAGAAGGCGGCGCGAGACCTCGGTGCGCAGCCGATCTGCCTCGGCGTCGCTGACGACACCGCGCGCAAGGTCGCGGTCCACCTCGGCAAGCTGGTCGCGGTAGACGGCGACATCGAAGGCTTCGGCTGGGGCGGCCTCGCCCGAGCGGCGCAGGACCGACGCCAGAACGGCGCCTGCAACGGCAAGCGACAACACGGTGGCGACGATCCAGAACAGCATGCGGGTATCCCTTTGGTTCCGTCCCCATGTATCCGCACGCGCGCCGCCGCAAAACCCCCAAGGCGGGACAGGATGCCTCAGGCACGGCGAGGCGTGATGTCGCTATTCTGTTCAAACCTGCCGTTTGCCGTCAGCACCGCCCTTGCCCGTAAGATAGGGAAGGGGCACTCCGGCTGGAACGGGGCCGGGAAAGGGAATCGGGCCATGAAACGCTATTCCGCATTCGCCATCGCCCGCGAGGCGCTGCGCAACCACACCGGATGGGACCGCGCCTGGGCGTCGCCCGAGCCGAAGAAGCGCTACGATGTCATCATCGTGGGCGCGGGCGGGCACGGTCTGGCCACGGCCTATTATCTTGGAAAGAACTTCGGCATCACCAATGTCGCGGTGCTGGAAAAGGGCTGGCTTGGCGGCGGAAACACCGGGCGCAACACGACGATCATCCGCTCGAATTACCTGCAGGACCCGTCGGCGGCGATCTATGAAAAATCACGCTCGCTGTACGAGACGCTCAGCCAGGACCTGAACTACAACATCATGTTCAGCCCGCGCGGCGTCATCATGCTGGCCCAGACCGAGCACGAGGTGCGCGGCTACAAGCGCACGGCGCACGCCAACGCACTGCAAGGGGTCAAGACCGAATACATCACGCCCAAGCGCGTCAAGGAACTGGTGCCGATCATCGCGCTGGACGGGCCGCGCTACCCCGTCCTCGGTGGGCTGTGGCAAGCGCGCGGCGGCACCGCGCGGCACGATGCGGTCGCCTGGGGCTATGCGCGGGCGTGCTCGGCAATGGGCATGGACATCATTCAGCGCTGCGAAGTCACCGGCGTGACCCGCGACGGCGGCAAGGTCACGGGCGTGACCACCACGCGCGGCGACATCGGTTGCGACAAGCTGGGTATCGTCGTGGCGGGGCACTCGGGACATCTGGCCGACATGGCGGGTTTCCGTCTGCCGATCGAATCCGTCGCGCTTCAGGCGCTGGTGTCCGAGCCGATCAAGCCCTGCATGGACGTCGTCGTGATGGCGAACACCGTGCACGGCTACATGAGCCAGTCCGACAAGGGCGAGATGGTCATCGGCGGCGGCGCGGACGGCTACAACAACTACACCCAGCGCGGCAGCTTTCATCACATCGAGGAAACCGTGCGCGCGCTGATCGAGACGTTCCCGATGATTTCACGCCTCAAGATGCTGCGGCAGTGGGGCGGGATCGTCGACATGACCGGCGACCGCTCGCCGATCCTGTCGAAGACGCCGGTGGACGGCGTGTTCATCAACTGCGGCTGGGGCACCGGCGGCTTCAAGGCGATCCCCGGCTCGGGCTGGGCGATGGCCGAACTGATGGCAAAGGGCACGTCGCCGCTGGCCGATGCCTTTTCGCTCGGTCGCTTCCGCGAGGGCCGGTTCATCGACGAAAGCGTCGCGGCGGGGGTGGCGCATTGATGGCGAACTTGAACCCCGTCAGAACAAGTATAGGTCCGGTGGGCAATCACGGAGATGCCCCATGCGCCTGCCCAGACTGCCGACCCGCGAAGCCCTCCTGCGCCGCGCGCCCAAGGCCGCCGGTTTCGCCTTTGGTGTCGCGGTTTGTCTCGTGGGTGCAATGCTGGTCACGGTCATTTACCAGGGGCACGGCTATTTCGTCTCGCCGACGCCCGCTGACGTGGTCTATCCGAACCTCTAGCGCATTTGCGCTGTGTGCGGTGCTGGCGGGTCCAGTTCTTGCCCAGGATCTGGGCGAGACGTTCCGCACCCGCTTCGGCCCGTTCACGGTGGTCGGCACCTTCTCGAAGCAGACCTGTCAGGCGCAGCAGACCGCGCGCTCGGCCCAAGGCCAAGCGGTGGGATTCACCGTCTACTGGCGCCCCGGCCGGTCGCTGCACCTTATCACCCAGCATCCCGGCTACCGCGCCGTGCAAGGCAACCAGCCGATCCGCTTCGTGTTTCCGGACGGGCGGGCGATGGATTTCGACATGACCCGCAACGGGTCGGTTCTGGGCACGCAGATCGGGTTCGGATCGAAGGCGCAGCAGTTCTACCGCCTGCTGGAGGCCAACCAGAGCCTGCGCATCGACATGCCGGCGGTGAACGATTCCGTGCAGATCGACCTGGCAATGCGTCCCGAACTGATCCGCGCGATGTTCTTCTGCCGCGACGAATTCCTGAACTGAGGTCCCCATGCTGATCCTGACCTGCCCCTGTTGCGGCGTGGCCGCTGACGAGACCGAGCTGGCGCCCGGCGGCGAGGCGCACCTGAAGCGTTTCGGGCCCGGATCGTCCGAGGACGCGTTCGAGGGCTACCTGTTCCTGCGCCAGAACCCTCGCGGTGTGCATTTCGAGCGCTGGCGCCATGCCTATGGCTGCGGCAAGTGGTTCCACGCCGCCCGCTCGACCACCACGATGGAAGTGTTCGGCACCTATTCGGCACAAGTGACCGAACCGCCGCCCGAGATCACCGCGAAGATCGCCGCAGCCGGAAAGCCAACCGCATGACCACACGCCTTGCAACCGGCGGACGCCTCCTTGACCGGGGCCGTTCGGTGTCCTTCACGTTCAACGGCAAGCGCCTGAGCGGGGTCGAGGGCGACACGCTTGCCTCGGCGCTTCTGGCCAATGGCCAGATGCTGATGGGCCGGTCGTTCAAGTATCACCGCCCGCGCGGCGTCGTCGCTTCGGGCGCGGAGGAACCGAATGCGCTGATGAACCTCGGCTCGGGCGGGCGGTTCGAGCCGAACCAGCGCGCGACCACGCAAGAGCTGTTCGACGGGCTGGAAGCGGCGAGCCAGAACCATTGGCCGAGCCTCGAATTCGACATTGGCGCGGTGAACAGCCACGTCAGCCGCTTCCTGCCCGCAGGCTTCTACTACAAGACCTTCATGGCGCCGCGTCCCGCGTGGAAACATGTGTTCGAGCCGTTCATCCGCCAGTCTGCCGGTCTGGGACGCGCGCCCAAGGAGCGCGACGCGGATGTCTATGAACACGCCTACCTGCATGTCGACGTTCTGGTCGTCGGCGGCGGCGTCGCCGGGCTGACCGCAGCCCGCGCGGGGGGATTGTCGGGCGCGTCGGTGCTGCTGGTGGAACAGACCGGCCATTGGGGCGGCCGCGCGCCCGTCGACGGGGCCGAAATTGACGGGCAGGGCGCCGAGGACTGGATCGCGTCTGCCGTGACCGAGCTAGAGGCGATGCCCAACGTCCGCTTGCAGACCCGCACGATGGGAGCAGGGGTCTACGATCACGGCTATGCGCTGGTCTACGAGCGGCTGACCGATCACCTGTCCGACAAGACCGGCCCGCGCCACCGCCTGTGGAAGATCCGCGCGCGCCACATCGTGACGGCGACCGGCGCCATCGAGCGCCCGCTGTCCTTTGCCGCGAACGATCTGCCGGGGGTCATGCTGGCCTCTGCCGTGCGCGACTACGTGGTGAATTACGGCGTGTCGCCGGGCGACCGCACCGTGGTTGTCACGAACAACGACGACGCTTACCGCACGGCGCTTGCGCTGAAGGAGGCCGGGCTGGAGGTTCCTGCGATCCTCGACGCTCGCCTAGAGGCGACCGGCGCGCTGCCCGAAGCCGCGCGCGCGGCAGGCATCCGCGTGCTCACGGGGCGCGGCATCGCCAAGGTCAAGGGCCGCCGCGCCGTCGAAGGCGTGGCGATCTGCGCGCAGGCGGGCGAGGGCGCCGTTCTGGAGGAGATCAAGTGTGACGCTGTCGCCATGTCGGGCGGCTGGTCGCCGGTCGTGCACCTGTGGTCGCATTGCGGCGGCAAGCTGAACTGGGATGATGCGGGCGCATTCTTTCGCCCCGACCCGTCCCGCGCGCCCACCGGCGCCGACGGCACGGCCTTTGTCACCGTGGCAGGCACCGCGAATGGTCATCTGCTGACCGCCGAGGCCATCGCCGACGCCCATGAAGCGGGCAAGGCGGCGGCAAAGGCTGCGGGCCACACCGCCACGCGCAAGGCTGCGCCCAAGGCCACCTCAGAAGTCGAGGCGCCGATGGCGCCGGTCTGGATGATGCCGCAGGGCGCGGGGGCAGCGCTGCGCCAGAAGATGTGGCTCGACTACCAGAACGACGTGAAGGTGTCGGACGTCCAGCTTGCCGCGCGTGAAGGGTTCGAGAGTGTCGAGCATACCAAGCGCTACACCACGCTCGGCATGGCGACGGATCAGGGCAAGCTGAGCAATATCAATGGTCTGGCGATCCTTGCGGGCAGCCTGAACGCCGCGATCCCGCAGGTCGGTACCACCACCTTCCGCCCGCCCTATACCCCCATTTCGATGGGCGCGATCGCGGGCGAGGCGCGGGGCGAGCTGTTCCAGCCGCTGCGCCGCACGCCGCTGCACGACTGGCACGAGGCGAACGGCGCGGTGTGGGAACCTGTCGGCGCATGGCGCCGTCCCTATACCTACCGCAAGCCAGGCGAGGCGACCGAGGACGCGGTCGCGCGCGAGATCACCGCGACACGGGCCAGCCTTGGCCTTCTCGATGCCTCGACGCTGGGCAAGATCCTTGTCAAAGGCCCCGACGCGGGCCGCTTCCTCGACATGCTCTACACCAACATGATGTCGTCGCTGGCGATCGGGAAATGCCGCTATGGCCTGATGTGCTCGGAAAACGGGTTCCTGATGGACGACGGCGTGGTCGCGCGGCTGTCGGATGACGCTTTTCTCTGCCACACGACCACCGGCGGCGCGGACCGTATCCATGCGCACATGGAAGAATGGCTGCAAACCGAGTGGTGGGACTGGAAGGTCTACACCGCGAACCTGACCGAGCAATACGCGCAGATCGCCGTCGTCGGCCCGAATGCGCGCAAGGTGCTGGATAAGCTTGGCGGCATGGACGTTTCCAAAGAGACGCTGCCGTTCATGGCCTGGGCTGATGGCGCGCTTGCGGGCCATGCCGTACGGGTGTTCCGCATCTCGTTCTCGGGCGAGTTGTCGTTCGAGGTCGCGGTGAAGGCGAACGAGGGCCGCGCGCTGTGGGACAAGCTCTTGGACGCGGGCGCCGAGTTCGGCGCGACGCCCTATGGCACCGAGGGGCTGCATGTCCTGCGCGCGGAAAAGGGCTTCATCATGATCGGCGACGAGACCGACGGCACGGTGATCCCGCAGGACCTGGGCCTTGGCTGGGCGATCTCGAAGAAAAAGGACGACTACATCGGCAAGCGGGCGCAAGAGCGCAGCCACATGACCGATCCCGCACGGTGGAAGCTGGTGGGGCTGGAAACCGTCGACGGCACCGTCCTGCCCGACGGCGCCTATGCGGTGGGCGATGGGGTCAACGAGAACGGCCAGCGCGTCACGCAAGGGCGCGTCACATCGACCTACTATTCGCCGACGCTGGCGCGCGGCATCGCCATGGGGCTGGTGCTGGACGGGCCGGACCGGATGGGCGAGGTGATCGACTTCGCCTCGCTCGACGGCACCGGCACCGTGGTGAAGACGAAGATCGTCGATCCGGTGTTCTTCGACAAGGCAGGGGAGAAGCAGAATGTCTGACGCGGTTTCGGTGCTGCTGGGCGCGCGGGTGGACGGCCCCGTCACGGTCGAGGATGCGGGCCTGTGCGGCATGATCGTCCTGCGCGGGGATCTGTCGTCGCCAGCGTTCAAGGCGGCCTGCACGGAAATCCTGGGCGCCGGGGTTCCCGAGGCTCTTGGCAGCACCGTCGCCGGGGACCGCGCGGTTCTGTGGATGTCCACCGACGAGGTGCTGGTCCTTGCGCCCTTTGCCGAGGCTTCTGCGTTGACCGCAAGCCTCGCCGAGGCGCTGGAGGGAACGCACCACCTGGTCGCCGATGTTTCGGACGCCCGCGCGGTGCTGCGGCTGACCGGGGGCGCCTTGCGCGAGACGCTGGCGCGGCTGACGCCCGCCGATGTCGCGCCCGCTAGCTTCCCGCCGGGCATGGTGCGCCGCACCCGGCTGGCGCAATCAGCCGCCGCGATCCGCATGGTTTCGGACAACGAGGCAGAGGTCTACTGCTTCCGCTCGGTCGCGCGCTATGTGATGGATATCCTTGCCAATGCCGCGCAGGGACGCCCGCTCGGGCTGTTCTGAACGCGCCATCAGGCGGTGCGGAATGGATCGGCGACGGAACAGGCGGGCGGGCACTTTCGTTCCCCTATCGCTTGACGCCATGCCGCGCGGCACTCAGGTATGGCGCATCCGATTTCAAGAAACCCGTAGGAGGGGCACCCATGGCTTTTGAACTTCCCGATCTCCCGTATGCACATGACGCGCTGGCCGATCTTGGCATGTCGAAGGAGACGCTCGAATATCACCACGACATCCACCACAAGGCCTATGTAGACAACGGCAACAAGGCGATCGCCGGGACCGAGTGGGACGGCAAGTCGGTCGAGGAGATCATCAAGGGCACCTATGATCCCTCGAAGGTCGCGCAGAACGGCATCTTCAACAACGCCTCGCAGTTCTGGAACCACAACCAGTTCTGGGAAATGATGGCCCCCGGCGAAAAGAAGATGCCGGGCGAAGTTGAATCGGCGCTGAACGACGCCTTCGGATCGGTCGACAAGTTCAAGGAAGAATTCGCCGCCGCCGGTGCGGGCCAGTTCGGTTCGGGCTGGGCCTGGCTCGTCAAGGACACCGACGGCAGCCTCAAGGTCACCAAGACCGAGAACGGCGTGAACCCGCTTTGCTTTGGCCAGACCGCGCTTTTGGGCTGCGACGTGTGGGAGCATTCCTACTACATCGACTTCCGCAACAAACGCCCCGCTTACATCCAGAACTTCCTCGACAATCTGGTGAACTGGGAAAACGTCGCCGCGCGCATGTGATCGCAGCGGACCCGTCTGACTGTAGCGGCCCGGGCATTAGCCCGGGCCGCTTTCGTTTCAAGCGGCTTCAACGGTGTGTCAGAGCCGCTCACGCCTGCGTGAGGCGGTGAAACCCATGTACTCCCCGATGCGTGAGTTCGCGTGAGGGCCGCAACGATCGGTCCCGCTGACATGAGATCAACGGAGGACTTCACGATGAAGAAGACGCTTATCGCCACCGCCGCAATCCTCGGCACCGCCGGTTTCGCGACCGCCCAGATGGCCGAGAACCCGACGGTCGGCGGCGCGCCGATGATGGCAGACATGACCATCGCACAGAACGCATCGAACGCCCCGAACCTGACCACGCTGGTCGCCGCCGTTGGCGCCGCAGGCCTTGTTGACACCCTGAACAGCGCCGGTCCGTTCACGGTCTTCGCCCCCACGAACGATGCCTTCGGCCGCATTTCCGAGGCGTCGCTGCAGACCCTTCTGCAGCCTGAGTACAAGGGCCAGTTGACCGAGATCCTGACCTGCCACGTCGTCGCCGCCGAGGCGTTCGCAAGCACCATCACCGGCATGATCGCCGACAGCGGCGGTGTGCACCCCGTCGAGACGGTCGGCGGCTGCACCCTCGACGCCTATGTCGAAGGCGGTGAGGTCAAGCTGCGCGACGAGAATGGTCGTGTCGCGACCGTGACCATCGCCGATGTCGATCAGTCGAACGGCGTCGTGCACGTCATCGACCGCGTGCTGCTGCCCGCCGGTCAGGCAGGCTGACGTCGAGCAGTTACCAGGTTCCTGACGAGTGACTGGTTAACGATTCACTGTATCGAGTGTGGGCCGCCCTTCTGGGCGGCCCGTTTCGTATGCGGTCCTGCCGCAACGGCATCCCGGAACTGCCCTTCGCCGCCTCGCGTTTTCCCTGCAGACACGCAAAGGAGATCCCCATGGCCGAGCGCAAGCGATCCAAGGACGGACATCAGGAAACCCGCGATATCCTGGGCGAACAGCCTGACGTGGACATCGATCAGGCGGGGCGCGCGGGCGGTGCACCTGCCCGCAATGTCGCCACCGCCGACGAGAAGAAGCGCGCGGTGAAGGACCCGGCGGGAAAGACCCGCGTCACCAAGTCGCTGGAACGCGGGCAGGAGGACGAGTGATGTCCGAGCGGCTTGATACCGGCACCTGGGTGCTTGTCGCCGATGGCGAGAAGGCGCTGTTTCTGGAAAACATCGGCGACGGACAGGACCCGCATCTTGTCGTGCGCCGCGAGGAAGAACAGGACAACCCGTCCGATGCCGCGCAGTCGGCAAACAGGCCGGGGCGCTTCAATGACGGACCGTCGACACATCGCTCTGCGGTGCAGGACACCGACTGGCAACAGCTTGCCAAGGACAGGTTCGCCGACGATCTGGCGGACCGGCTCTACAAGATGGCGCACAAGGGGCGCTTCAAGCGGCTCGTCATCGTCGCGGCGCCCAAGGTGCTGGGCGAGATGCGCAGCCACCTGCACAAGGAGGTCGCGGGCAGCATCATCGGCGAGGTTCCGAAGACGCTGACCAACCACCCGCTCGACGAGATCGAGGCGGTGGTCAAGGACGCGCTTCACAACGCAGGCTAGAAGCGGCGGACCGGGGGCCGTGCCTTGCGGCTTTCGGTTTGCGGTCCGCCAGCCGTCGGCGCATGGTCGCGCCGACCAGACGACAGGGCAGGGCGACATGACAGACGCGGGCAAGGGCGTTCTTGCGATGGTGGGCGCGTGCTGCGTCTGGGGCCTTGCGCCGATCTACTACAAGCTGCTTGCGCATGTGCCGCCGCTGGAATTGCTGTCGCACCGCACGCTCTGGTCGCTGATCTTCTTCGGCGGAGTGCTGGGCGTGCAGGGCCGGATCGGGCTGGTGCCGAAACTGGTGCTCAGCCGTCAGGTCTGGGCTGTGGCCTTGGCGGCATTCTTCATCTCGATCAACTGGCTTCTGTTCATTCTGGCGGTGCAGACCGAACGCGCGCTGCAAGCCTCGCTTGGATATTACATCTATCCGCTCGTCGCCGTGCTGATGGGGGTCGTCCTGTTCCAGGAGCGGCTGAGCCGGGGCCAAGCGGTTGCCGTGGGGCTGGCTGCTGCCGCCGTCCTGACCCTGATCGTGGGGCTTGGTGCGGCGCCCTGGATCGCGCTTGCGCTGGCCGCAAGCTTTGGCACCTACGGTGTCGTCAAGAAGCGGCTGGACGTGGGGCCGGTCGTTTCCGTCACCACCGAGGTGGTGATCCTGGCGCCGCTTGCCATCTTCTGGCTGTGGGGCGTGCACGTCATGGGCTGGACCGGCTTTGTCGGGCGCAATCTTGGCGTGTTCGGAAGTGATCTTCGCGACAGTGCGCTTCTGGCGCTGTCAGGCCCGCTGACCGCGACGCCGCTGATCCTGTTTTCCTACGCCAGCCGCCGCGTGGCGATGAAGACCATCGGCCTGGTGCAGTACCTGAACCCGACGCTGCAGTTCCTTGTCGCAACGCTGATCTTCACGGAAACCTTCACGCTGTGGCACGGTCTGGCCTTCGGAATGATCTGGACCGCGCTGGCTCTCTACAGCGCCGAGGCGTTCCGTCAGGACAGGGCGTCGCGTCGGCCTAGGCTTCATGTACCGCATGCCACCCAAGCCACCTCGCATAAGAACTGATCCCACGCCCCTCCGTGTCGCAGGTGTGGTCAAACCCAAAGTTGCGCATGCGCCACATTCTAGGTGGCAGATGCATACCAGAGAGCATGGCGGTTGCCCTTGCGGCATCCCTCATCCCAAGCTGAACTTCTTTAAGGCGCTAGTGAGGTTCCCCGTGATCAACCTTAAGTCTGCCGCCGTTGCCACAAGCGCGCTGCTTTTGGGAACTGCCGCATCGGCGGACAACAACTACTGGACGCTGCATGGGAGCTATGGGCCGTTCCTTGAAGCACACAGCTTCTTCGCGCCGAACTCGAACGCGGGTGGTCCGTTGAGTGGCACGGTGAACTATGACGATGCCTTCACCATCGGCGGTTCGATCGGTCGTTTCGTAACGCCCAATGTTCGCATTGGCGTCGAAATCAATTACTTCAGCCTTGATACGACGAGCATGGATGTCGTCTATCCGACGCCTCCACCCAATGACAATGTGCTGCTCGGCGGCAGTATCCGTGGGGCGTCAGCGTTTGTCGATGCAGCCTACGAGCATCGTTTCAACGACCGCTTTTCGGGGTTTGTTGAGGCAGGTGCCGGGGTGCTGACCCTTTCTGCGTCTAACATCCAGACCGGGCCGAATTTCAACGGGTTCATCGACGACAGCGCTACGGTCTTTGCGGGTAAGATCGGCGTCGGTACGATCTATCGTCTGAGCGAGCGGATCGAACTCTTGGCGAAGTATACGTACGTCAAGGGTGAGGACGCGAACATGAGATTCACCGCCCCGGGTGCTGGGATTCCCAGTGTCCCGTTCTCCATCGAGACTTCGGCGCACAACGTGCAGGTCGGCGTCAGGATGCGGTTCTGAACCCGTTCAGAGCGCGTCGCGCAGGGCGGCCTCAAGCGCCTCTACGTTGGGAACGACCGTGACGTAATCCAGAAGCGTGGCATCGGCGAAGCCCTGGTCCACGACATGTTGCACTAGCGACATGAGCGGCGCCCAGTAATCCGATGTGTTCAATAGGAAAATCGGCTTGGCGTGCAGCCTTAGCTGGCGCCATGTCAGCACCTCGAAGAACTCGTCCAGCGATCCCGCGCCGCCCGGTAGCACCACGATGGCGTCCGAGTTCATGTACATGACCTTCTTGCGCTCGTGCATGTTCTCGGTGACGACGAACCGCGACAGGTCGCGCTTGCCGACCTCCCATTCCAGCAGGTGCACCGGGATCACGCCGAACGTCTCGCCGCCTTCGGCCTGCGCCGCGCGCGCCACCGCGCCCATCAGGCCGACATCGCCCGCGCCGTAGACCAGCCTCCAGCCCGCGCGGGCCAGTTGCCGCCCCAGGGCCTCGGCGTCCGCGCGGTAGGCCGGATCGCCCCCCGTGCGTGAGCCGCAAAAGACACAGATCGACGGGGCAGTCGCGGACATGTCAAGTGCCTTTCACTATTCGCTTTTGACCCCTGATAGGGGGGTTGCTATGCTCGATCAAGCGCCCCCGGCCTTCGGGGCGCGCAATATGGAGTGGTAATGGCAATCTGGTCAGGGCTTGGTGTCAGCGGAACCGTCGCGGCGGGGGCGGCCATGAGCGTGGCCGTGGTGGTCGGCGGACTGGTCGGCATGCGGATGCTGCAGGAAAGCCAGACCGAGCCTCCGGTCGCCGCGCTCGAGATGCCCGAGACCGCCGCCACACCGGCGCCAGCGCCCGAGGCCCCGGCAGAAGCCGCGCCAGAAGCCGCGCCCGAACCGGTCCCTGAAACCACGCCGTCGCTGCCGTCCTTTGACATCGTGCGCTCTGACGCGCTCGGGGATACGCTGGTCGCGGGCCGTGCTGCGCCGGGGTCGAAGGTGGGTGTCCTGATCGACGGCCAGGAAGTGCACAGCGCGATGGCGGATCAGGGCGGCAACTTTGTCGCGATGTTCAACGTCGACGCCGCCGCGCAGCCGCGCGTGGTCACGCTGAACATGGACGCGGCGGGCATCAGCACTCCTTCGCGCAGCTCCGTCATCCTTGCGCCAAGCGCCGCGCAGGCGCCGCAGATCGCGGTCGCCGAGGCAGAGCCTTCGCCCGAAACGCCGCAGCCCGCCGAACGCATCGCGCTGGCCAACCCCGAGACCGGCATGGCACCGCCCGGCGCCCCCGACACCGCCGCCGCGACCAGCGACACACCGACCCGGCCCCAGATCGGCGGTCCCGGCCTTGCAGATAGGCCCGCGCCGCCCGAGACCGAGGCAACCGAGGTCGCCAGCGCCCCCGATGCCGTGCCTGCGTCGCCCGCCACCCCCGCCGCACCGGACGCAGGCGAGGCCGCCGCGCCGCCCACCGTCGATACCGCAAGCGCGCCGCAGGTTCTGCTGGCCGACGAGACCGGCATCCGCGTGCTGCAGTCCGGCGGAGACACCCCGCCCGTGGTCAGCACCGTCGCCATCGACACGATCAGCTACGATCCGCAAGGCGAGGTGTCGCTGGGCGGGCGCGGGGCCAGCGACGGCTTTGTGCGCGTCTACCTCGACAATCGCCCGATCCTGACCACCGCCATCGCCGCCGATGGCCAGTGGTCCGCCGACCTGCCCGACGTCGACACCGGCGTCTACACCCTGCGCGTCGACGAGGTGGACGGCGAGGGCAAGGTCACCAGCCGCGCCGAGACCCCGTTCAAGCGCGAGGAGCCCGAGGTTCTGGCCTCGCTCGCGCCGGAGCCACAGGCGCAGACGCCCGGGCCGAATGTCATCACCGTGCAGCCGGGCAACACGCTTTGGGGCATCGCCTCGGACCGCTACGGCGACGGCGTCCTTTATGTGCGCGTCTACGACGCCAACCGCGACCGCATCCGCGACCCCGACCTGATCTATCCGGGCCAGGTGTTCGAGGTGCCGGGCGGCTGATCGCACTGGTAACACCCCGCGCCAATGCCTAGCTTCCCCCCGAGCAGGGGAACGCCAGATGACAGACAGCACCGCAGCGGACGACGAACAGCGCATCGCCGCAGAAGAGCGCGCCAGCGGTCTGAACGTGATCCGGCGCGTGGCGCCCTATCTCTGGCCTGCGGACAAGCCTTGGGTAAAGCGCCGCGTCGTGCTGGCGCTGGTGTCGCTGGTGATCGCCAAGATCGTCGCCGTGGGCACGCCGTTTTTCTACAAGGCCGCCGTCGACGCGCTGTCGGGCGATGCTGCCGCCGATGCCGCCTGGACGCTTGGTGCGGGCGCGGTCGGCCTGACGGTCGCCTATGGCATGGCCCGCGCGATGAACGTCGGCTTTCAGCAGCTGCGTGACGTGATCTTTGCCCGCGTTGGCCAGCGGGCCCTGCGGCAGATCGCGCTTGAAACCTTCGAGCACATCCACCGCATGTCGATGCGCTATCACATCACCCGCAAGACCGGCGGGCTGAGCCGCATCATTGAACGCGGGGTGAAAGGCGTCGAGTTCCTCCTGCGGTTCCTTCTGTTCTCGATCGGGCCGCTGTTTCTGGAACTGTTGATGATCGGCGTCGTCCTCGCCGTGGTGTTCGACATCTGGTATCTGGTCGTCGTTCTTGGGACGATCGTCGTCTACGTCGTGTTTACCTTCAAGGTCACGGAATGGCGCGTGCGCATCCGCCGGGTGATGAACGAGCAGGACACAGACGCCAACCAGAAGGCCATCGACAGCCTGCTGAACTTCGAGACGGTCAAGTATTTCGGCGCCGAACGCCGCGAGGCCGACCGCTACGACGCCGCCATGGCCGGCTATGAGGAGGCGGCGGTGCGAACGTCGTATTCGCTGGCGGCTCTGAACTTCGGGCAATCGCTCATCATCACATCGGGCCTTGTTGCGGTGATGGTCATGGCTGCCGTGGGCGTGCAGTCCGGCGCGCTGACGGTCGGCGATTTCGTCATGGTCAACGCCTACATGATCCAGATCACCATGCCGCTGAACTTCCTCGGCACCGTCTACCGAGAGATCCGGCAGGCGCTGGTCGATATGGGGCAGATGTTCGATTTGTTGGGTCAGAAGCCCGATGTGTCGGATAAAGCCGATGCCAAAAGCCTGAATGTGACAAGCGGTGTGGTTGAATTCCAGGATATCCGCTTTGGCTATGACGCCGCGCGTCCGATCCTCAAGGGCGTGACCGTCACCGTCGGCGCGGGCGAGACGGTGGCGCTTGTCGGTCCGTCCGGGTCGGGCAAATCGACCATCGGGCGCTTGCTGTTCCGCTTCTATGACGTCAGCGGCGGCGCGGTGCTGATCGACGGGCAGGACTTGCGCGATGTCACGCAAGCGTCCCTGCATGCGCGCATCGGCGTCGTGCCGCAGGACACGGTCCTGTTCAACGACACGGTGTACTACAACATCGCCTATGGCCGCCCCGACGCCCTCCGCGGCGACGTGGAAGCGGCCGCCAGGGCTGCGAAAATACATGATTTCATCGCGTCTTTGCCCGAAGGCTACGAGACCCAGGTGGGCGAGCGCGGGCTCAAGCTCTCGGGCGGCGAGAAGCAACGCGTCGGCATCGCCCGTACGCTTCTCAAGAACCCGCCGATCCTGTTGCTAGACGAGGCCACCAGCGCGCTCGATTCCGAGACCGAGCGCGATATCCAGGACGAATTGAGAGCGATGAGCCGGGGCCGGTCGGTCATCACCATCGCGCACCGCCTGTCCACCATCGTCGATGCTGACAGGATCGTCGTGCTGGAAAACGGCGAGGTCGTCGAGGAAGGCCGCCACGAGGTCCTGCTGGCGCGCGGCGGTCGCTATGCCGCGATGTGGACACGCCAGATGGCGGAAGAGCAGGCCGCCTAGGCGGCGAGGTCCACCCAGACCGGGACGTGATCCGACGGCTTCTCGCGCCCGCGCACCTCGCGGTCGATGCCGCACCCCGTCATCAGGTCGGCAGCCTGGGGCGTCATCAGGATATGGTCGATGCGGATGCCATTGTTCCGCTCCCAGCTGTTGGCCTGATAATCCCAGAACGAATAGTGACCGGGCCCCAGGTGCCGCGCGCGAAAGGCATCGGTAAAGCCGAGGTTGACGATCTTGCGGAACGCCGCGCGCGTCTGCGGCAGGAACAGCGCATCCTCGGTCCAGGCGCCGGGACGGGCGGCATCCTCGGGCAGCGGGATGACGTTGTAGTCCCCCAGCATCAACGCGGTTTCCTCGTTCTCCAGCAAGGCCTTGGCGCGCGTTCTTAAACGCTCCATCCAGGCCAGCTTGTAGTCGTATTTCGGGCCCGGCGCGGGGTTGCCGTTCGGCAGATACAGCCCGCAAAGACGCACCGCCTGTGTGCCGACGACCGTGGCCTCGATCCAGCGCGCCTGCTCGTCGCCGTCGTCGCCCGGCAGGCCGCGCACCACGTCTTCGAGCGGCAGCTTCGACAGGATCGCGACGCCGTTGAAGGATTTCTGCCCGTGGGTCTCCACGTTATAGCCCATGTCCTCGAACAGATCGCGCGGGAAGCCTTCGTCGACTGACTTGATCTCCTGCAGGACGGCGACATCCGGTTGCGACTCTTCCAGCCACGCGGGCAGGGCATTGGCCCGCGCCTTGATGCCGTTGATGTTGAACGTCGCGATCTTCATCCGGGCCTCCGCACCGCCGCCTTGCGCCTTTATCGGGCGGGGCGCGCGCCTTGTCCACCGCCTGCCGCGATGGCCGTGCCCGCGGCCCAGCCCGATGACCAGGCCCATTGGAAATTATAGCCGCCTAGCCAGCCGGTTACATCGACAACCTCACCGATGAAGTAAAGCCCGGGAACCGCCTTGGCCTCCATCGTGCGCGCGTCCAGCCCGTCGGTGTCGACACCGCCCAGCGTGACCTCGGCGGTGCGGTAGCCCTCGGTGCCGACCGGCGTCAGACGCCAGGCGCGCAAGGCGTCTTCGATGGCGTCCACCGCCGCGTCTGTCAGGTCGGCGACATTGCCCGACAGGCCCAGCCGCGCGGCCCAGAACCGGGCCAGCCGTTCGGGCAGAACCTCGGACAAGACCGTCACCGGCGCGCGCCGCCCCGCGGTCGCCCGCACCTCGCGCAGCCGCGCGGCGACGCGTGCCGACGGGTCCAGATCCACGGTGATCGCCGTCCCCTCGCGCCAGTAACTCGACGCCTGGATGCAGGCCGGGCCCGACAGCCCGCGATGGGTCAGCAAGAGCGCCTCGTCGAACCCCGCGCCCCCCGCCGTCACCCGCGACGGCGCCGCCACTCCTGCGAGTGGGCGCAGGTCGTCCATCACCTCAGGGCCGAAGACAAACGGCACAAGGCCCGCCCGCGTCTCGGTCACCGCCAGCCCGAACTGCCGCGCGATGTCATAGCCGAACCCCGTCGCGCCCATCTTGGGGATCGATTTGCCGCCCGTCGCCACCACCAGTGCTCTCGTTTCGACTGTGTCGCCCGGCGACAGCGTGACGCGAAATCCCGCCGCGCTGCGCTCGATCCCGGTCACCCGCGTGTCCAGCCGCAACTCGGCGTCGCCCATCTCGTCCAGCAGCATCTCGATCACCGCAGCCGAGCGGCCGTCGCAGAACAGCTGTCCCAGTGTCTTCTCGTGCCAGCCGATGCCGTGCCGGTCCATCAGCGCGACGAACTCCCAAGGGCCGTGCCGCGCCAGCGCCGACTTGCAGAAATGCGGATTGCCGGACAGGAAATTCTCCGGCCCCGCAAACATGTTGGTGAAATTGCAGCGCCCGCCGCCCGAGATGCGGATCTTCTCGCCGGGCGCCTTGGCATGGTCCACGACCATCACGCGCCCGCCCTGCGCGGCGGCAAGCCCTGCGCAATACATCCCCGCCGCACCCGCGCCGATGACCAGGCAATCGACCCTCATGCCCGGCGCGCGCCTGTGCATCTTTGGTCTTCAAATACCTCCGGGGAGCGCGAGGGGCAGAGCCCCTCGCTCCCGAAATCTGCCACGCAGAACCTCACATCGAGAACGAAACGCCGCAGCCGCAAGACGACGAGGCGTTCGGATTCTCGATCACGAAACGCGCCCCGATCAGTTCTTCGGTAAAGTCGATCACCGCGTTCGACAGGAACGGCAGCGATACCTTGTCGACCACGACCTTCTGGCCCTGGCCCTCCAGCACCAGATCGTCCGCCTCGGGCGCATCCAGCGAGATGTCGTACTGGAACCCCGAGCATCCGCCGCCCTCGACGGCGACGCGCAGGGCCTTGCCGTCCGTTCCGGCGCCGATCTCGGCAAGGCGGGCAAAGGCACGGTCGGTGACTTTGGGGGGCAGGGTCAGGTCCATCGCGGGAACACTCCGGCGTTTCTATTGCGTCTTCCTTTCGATATATGGGCCGCGGGACGGCACAGCAAGACGCAGAGCAGAACGGGCAACGGAACGGGCGGCACGCATGAGACAACCCTATGCCTCGCATCCCGAGGACAGCCGGGGTCGGCTGTTCGCGGAAGAGGAAAGCACCTTCCGCTCGTGTTTCCAGCGCGACCGTGACCGGATCATCCACGCCTCGGCGTTCCGGCGGCTCAAGCACAAGACGCAAGTTTTCATCGAGCATGAGGGCGATTATTTCCGCACCCGGCTGACCCATTCCATCGAGGTGGCGCAGGTCGCAAGGACGATCGCGGGCGTGCTTGGGCTGAACCCTGAACTGACCGAGGCCGTCGCGCTGGCCCATGATCTTGGGCATCCGCCCTTCGGCCACACCGGCGAGGATGCGCTGCAGCGCCTGATGGCGCCTTACGGCGGCTTTGACCACAATGCGCAGGCGATCCGCATCGTCACCTCGCTGGAACGCCACTATGCCGATTTCGATGGGCTGAATCTGACTTGGGAAAGTCTTGAAGGGATCGCCAAACATAACGGCCCCGTGACGGGAGATTTGCCATATGCGCTGGCCGACTACGACGCGCGGCATGATCTGGAACTCGGCACCTATGCCAGCGCCGAGGCACAGGTGGCCGCGCTGTCCGATGACATCGCCTACAACAACCACGACCTGCACGACGGTCTTCGGGCCGAGCTGTTCTCGACCGACGAGCTTGCCGAATTGCCGCTGCTGGACGACTGTTTCGCAGCGGTTGACGCCAAGTATCCCGATCTGAACTACTACCGCCGCCGCCACGAGGCGTTGCGCCGGTTCTTCGGCGTTCTGGTCGAGGACGTGATCGCCGAGGCGCAGGCCAGCCTGACCGACCTGAACCCGACATCGGTGCACGACATCCGCCATGCGGGCCGACCGATGATCCGCTTCTCCGGCGAGATCTGGACACGGCTGAAGGTGATCCGCGAATTCCTGTTCCACCGCATGTACCGCGCGCCCGGCGTGGTCGAGATGCGCGGCCATGTCACCAAGGTGATCGACGATCTGTTCCCGCTCTATCTGGCTCAGCCCGAGCTTCTGCCGCGGCAATGGCGCAAGGACGTCGCCGAGGCCAGCGGCGACACGGCCTTGGCGCGGATCGTGGCGGACTATATCGCAGGGATGACCGACAGGTTCGCGATCAAGGAACATGCCCGGCTGACGGGCGGGGAAGAGGCGGCGCTCATATGGCGATAGAAACGGCGGCGGGCGCGCTCTCGCCCGTGACGGCGATCGCGCTTGTGGGCGCGCTGGGGGTTGGCTCGCAATGGCTCGCGTGGCGGCTGCGGCTGCCTGCCATCGTGCTGATGCTGGTCGCGGGCGTCATCGTCGGGCCGGTGCTGGGCCTGTTCGACCCGCAGCGCGACATCGGTCCGCTGACGCAGCCGCTGATTGCGCTCGCGGTCGCGGTGATCCTGTTCGAGGGCGGCCTGACGCTTGAATTTCACGGGCTGAAGGACCGGGCGCGCGGGGTGCGGCGGCTGGTCTTCGTCGGTGCGCCGCTGGGCTGGCTTCTGTCGGCGCTGGCGCTGCATTTCGGTGCGGGGCTCAGCTGGGAATCCTCGGCGGTGTTCGGCGGCATCCTGATCGTGACCGGCCCCACCGTGATCGCGCCGCTGCTGCGGCAGGCGCGGCTGTCGCGGCGCCCCGCCGCTCTGTTGCAGTGGGAGGCGATCGTCAACGATCCCATCGGCGCGCTGGCGGCGGTTCTGGCCTTCGAGGTCGTGCAGGTCCTTTATACCGCGACGACGGCGGGCGCTGCGGTGACCGAGTTCGTGCTGGGCATCGGAATTGCCACCGCGCTTGGCTTTGCGGGCGGCTTTGGCGTCGCACAGTCGTTCCGCCGCGCCAAGGTGCCGGAATACATGAAGGTTCCGGTGATCTTTGCCGCGCTTCTGGCAGTGTTCGCCGCATCCGACGCCTTTCTTCACGAAAGCGGGCTTCTGGCCGTCACCGTCATGGGCATCGTCATCGCCAATTCTGACCTGCCCAGTTTCACCGAGGTGCGGCGTTTCAAGGAACACGCGACGATCCTGCTGGTGTCGGGCGTGTTCATCCTGCTGGCGGCCTCGCTGGATTTCGCGGCGCTTGGGGCGCTTGACTGGCGGGCGGGGCTGTTCGTGGCGCTGGTCGTGCTGGTCGCGCGCCCGGTCACTGTTCTGGCCGCGCTCATGTTCACCGATGTCCCGGTGAAAGAGCGGGTGCTGGTCGCCACCACCGGCCCGCGCGGCGTGGTTCTGGTCGCGGTCGCCGGCCTGTTCGGCGAGCGTCTGGCGGCGCTAGGCGTCGCGGACGGGGCGCTGGTCGGTCCCTTGGCCTTCGTGCTGGTGGCGGTCAGCGTCGTGCTGCACGGCTTTACGCTTGGCCCCATCGCGCGGGCGCTTGGCCTGACGGGCGGCGACAAGCCGGGGGTGCTGTTGGTGGGGGGCAATTCCTTTACCGTCGCGCTTGGCGAGGCGCTGCAAAAGGCCGAGGTGCCGGTCTTGATGGCCGATCCCAACCCGACGCACCTGCGCGCGGCGTGGAAATCGGGGCTCAAGACCTTCTACGGGGACGTGCTGTCGGATGCCGCCGAGGACCGGATCGAGATGGTGGCCTACACCACTGTCGTCGCGGCCACGGACAATGATGCCTACAACACGCTGGTCGCCACCGATCTGGCGCCCGAGGTGGGCCGCGCCAACGTCTACCAGGTCGCGCGCGAGAAATCGGACAGCGCCCGGTATTCGCTGCCCGCGTCGCTGGGCGGGCGGGCGTTCGGCCAGAAGCAGACCTTTGCCGCCTTCCGCAGCCTGATCTGGCGCGACTGGACGGTGCGCGTGACCAAGCTGTCCGAAGAGTTCACGCTGGACGACTGGCGCGCCACCAATCCCGAGGGCATCGTGATCGCCACCATCGCCAAGTCGAACGAGATCCGCTTTGTCGTCGACGACGAGACGCTGGAGCCGCCGAAAGGTGGGCGCATTGTCGCGCTCTATCCGCCCGAGCCGCAGTCCGCCGCCGCTGCCGCCCGTTGACGCTGGCCGCTTGCATGCTACACCCCGCCCGATCCTCGAAAGGAACGGGCGGATGAACCTATTCACCGACATTCACGCGCTGGTGCTGAAATCGCTTGCCGAGATGCAGGAGTCAGGTGCCTTGCCCGCCGGGCTTGATCTGTCGAACGTCGCGGTCGAGCCGCCGCGCGACGCCGCGCACGGGGACATGGCGACCAATGCCGCGATGGTGCTGGCCAAGCCTGCGGGCTTCAAGCCGCGCGACATCGCCGAGGCGTTGGCGTCCCGGCTGATCGCCGATCCGCGTGTCGAAAGCGCCGACGTGGCCGGGCCGGGGTTCCTGAACCTGCGGCTTGATGCGTCGATGTGGTCACGGCTGGTCACGGGCATCCTGTCGGATGGCGCAGACTATGGCCGCACCGGGCTGGGGCAGGGCCGCAAGGTGAACGTCGAGTATGTCTCGGCCAACCCGACCGGCCCCTTGCATGTGGGCCACACCCGCGGCGCGGTGTTCGGCGATGCGCTGGCGTCGCTCCTTGCCTATGCCGGGTATGATGTCACCCGCGAATACTACATCAACGACGGCGGCGCGCAGGTCGATGTCCTCGCGCGGTCGGTCTACCTGCGGTATCTTGAGGCACATGGCGAGGCGGTCGAGTTTCCCGACGGCACCTATCCCGGTGAATACCTGATCGACGTCGGACAAGCGCTGCGCGACAAGGTCGGCGAGGCCTATGTCGGGCAGGGCGAAGAGGTCTGGCTGGACGAGGTGCGCAGTTTCGCCACCGAGGCGATGATGGACCTGATCCGCGCCGACCTGAAATTGCTCGGCGTCGAGATGGACGTCTTCTATTCCGAAAAATCGCTGTATGGGACCGGGCTGATCGAGTCCGCCATCGAAAGCCTGCGCGCCAAGGGCCTGATCTACAAGGGCACGCTGGAGCCGCCCAAGGGCAAGACCCCCGATGACTGGGAGCCGCGCGAACAGACGCTGTTCCGCTCGACCGACCACGGCGACGATGTCGACCGCCCGATCATGAAATCCGATGGCGCCTGGACCTATTTCGCGCCCGATATCGCCTATCACTACGACAAGGTGCAGCGCGGCTATGACCAGCTGATCGACGTCTTCGGCGCCGATCACGGCGGCTATGTCAAACGGATGAAGGCGGCCGTCTCGGCGCTGTCCGAGGGACGGGTGCCGCTGGACATCAAGCTGACGCAGTTGGTCAAGCTCTACAAGAACGGCGAGCCGTTCAAGATGTCCAAGCGCGCGGGCAATTTCGTCACGCTCAGCGACGTGGTCGATCAGGTCGGCGCCGATGTGACCCGTTTCGTGATGTTGACGCGCAAGAACGACGCGCCGCTGGACTTCGATTTCGACAAGGTCACCGAGCAGTCCAAGGACAACCCGGTGTTCTATGTCCAGTATGCCAATGCCCGGATCAACTCGGTCCTGCGCAAGGCGGCAGAGCAGGGGATCACCCTGACCGATACGCCCGACATGACCGATGAGGCCGAGGTTGCGGTGGCCAAGAAGCTGGCGGAATGGCCGCGTCTGGTCGAGATCGCCGCCAAGGGACACGAGCCGCACCGCATCGCGTTCTACCTCTATGACCTTGCCTCGGACTTCCACGCGCTGTGGAACCGGGGCAACGACAAACCCGCGCTGCGCTTCCTGCAAGACGACGATCCTGCCGCATCGGCAGGAAAAATCGCGCTGCCCCGGGCCGTCGGCGTTGTTATTTGCGCAGGTTTGGGTATTCTTGGCGTGACCCCGGTCGAGGAAATGCGCTGACCACAAGGCGCGCCTTGGCCACCGGGTCGCGTGGCAGGCAAAGATAATCCGCCGGAACAGGCGGGATCGAGGCAGTGATGGGTGACAACGAACTTCGGGCCGCGATGCGGCCGTCGGGCTGGCGTGTTGGCGCCATTTCCTTCCATTGGTCGCATATCGCGGGCGCGGCGCTGGCCGTGGCCGTCGTTGGTGCGCCGACGCTGTGGATGGCCGATCTGGTGTCGCGGGACGTGTCCGGCGTGCCGGTCGTCCTTGCGCTGAATGGCGTCGTTCCGCCTGCACCGTCCGATGTCAGGATAGCCGAGTTGCCCGCGCCCGAGGCGGATACGCCCGAACAGGTGCCCGAACAGGTGGCCGAGCTTGACGCCGCCGGTGTCGACGAGGCGATGGAGACGGCGACCTTCACGTCGGCGGATCGCTCGGGCGGGGCATTGTCCGCACCCGCGCCGCTACGCATCGCGCCGCCAGAGCCGCTTGACCTTGCCGCCGCCGCGCTGCCGCGCCCGGCCGCAGTGGCCGAGGAGATGGACACGCTTTTGCCCGAAGGCACGGTTCAGCCGCGCACTGAAGCGGCCGTTGCCGCCTCGCCGCGCCCGGTGCGCCGGCCGTCTGCGCAGATCGCCTCGACGCCCGCGATGACGGCCTCCGAGCGGGAGGAAGACGCGACACGGCGGGCGATCCTCGAGGCGCTTGGCGGGCAGCAGGACGTCACCCTGATCGACGACGGCGATGACATCGCGCTGACCAACATCGCCTTCACCAATGCCGAGCCCCGGCCAGAGGCCGCAAATGGCGACTTCCGCATCATTCGCGCAGTCGCGGCGCCCGGTGCCGTGCCTGCAGCCGTTGCCGCAGCCCCCGGCGCCCTGCCACCGCAGACCGTCCATGCCGCCGGACAGTCCGAACTCGTGTGTGTCCCGAGGGGCGTAGTGGAGAAGCTTTGATGGCCGTCACGGGCGGGCGAGGGTTCGTCGAGGACCAGGGCGCGGATCACGGGCACACGCTGACCTCTGCCGTGACCTGGATCGGCGCGCTCCTGTCGCTTGCGCTGGTGTTGGGACTTGGCGGCTGGGGCTACAAGCTGGTGTCGCGCGACGTCGCGGGGATTCCCGTCGTGCGGGCCGAACAGGGTGCGATGCGCATGCGGCCCAAGTCTCCCGGCGGCGAATTGCCCGTGCAGCAGGGGCTTGCCGTCAATGCCATCGCCGGGACGGGTGCCGTCGCGCCGCCGCCCAACCGCATCATCCTTGCGCCGCGCCCGCTGTCGCTGGCCGCCGAGGATGTTCCAGCGGCCGACCTTGCGCTTCTTGCCGCTGCGAATTTGGCGGTGCCGCGCGCGATCCAGGATACGTCTGCCGTGATGGCGCCGGTCACGCTGGACCCAGCGATACCCGAGGGTGTTCCCGGCCTTGGTGTTGGCGACACGGCAAACCCCGAGCGTGAACTGGCGCTCGTGCCGCCCTCGGTGCCCGGCATCGCGGCCTCGCCGATCCCGCGCCCGCGTCCTTCGGGCGATCTTGTCGCCGCGGCCCTCGTGGCGCGGGTCGACCGCGCGGTGCGCGGCGATGCCGTCGATCCGGCCAGCCTTGCCCCCGGCACGCAGCTGGTTCAGCTTGGCGCCTTCGACAGCCCCGAGGTGGCCGAACAGGAATGGGCGCGTCTTGCCACGCGGTTCCCCGATTTCCTGATCGACAAGTCCCGCACCGTGCAGCGCGCCACCTCTGGCGGCAAGGCGTTCTACCGTTTGCGCGCGGTCGGCTTCGATGCCCTCGCCGATGCGCGCCGGTTCTGCGCCGTGCTGCAGGACGGCGGGGCGAACTGCATCCCGGTGGTGACACGGTGACGGGCGCCGCGATCTATGGCTGCGCGGGGACGGAACTGAGCGCCGAGGAGCGCGCCTTTTTCCGCGATGCCGACCCTTGGGGGTTCATCGTCTTTGACCGCAACCTTGAGAACGCAAGCCAGATCCGCGCGCTGTGCGATGCGCTGCGCGACGGCGTGGGCCGCGACGCGCCGATCCTGATCGACCAGGAAGGCGGGCGCGTGCAGCGTCTGCGCCCGCCGCTGGCGCGCGACTGGCTGCCGCCGCTCGATCAGGTGGCGCGGGCGGGCGAGAATGCTGCGCGGTCGATGTACCTGCGCTATCGCCTGATCGCGGACGAATTGCGCGCGCTGGGGATCGACGCCAACTGTGCGCCGATGGCCGACATCGCCGACGACACCACGCACCCGTTCCTGAAGAACCGCTGCTATGGCACGAATGTGGACGACGTTGTTGCCGTCGCGCGCGCTGTCGCGGACGGCTGCCTTGACGGCGGCGTGTTGCCGATCCTCAAGCACATCCCTGGACATGGCCGCGCGGTCGCCGACAGTCACCACGACCTGCCGCGCCTGAGCGATCCTGCCGAAGCGCTGTTCGAGAGGGATTTCGAGGCGTTCCGCAGGCTGAACGACATCCCCCTCGGGATGACCGCGCATATCGTCTACGAGGCGTTCGACGACCGCCCGGCCACCACCTCGCCCGAGGTGATGCGCATCGTGCGCGGCGAGATCGGCTTCGACGGGCTGGTGATGACCGACGACATCTCGATGAAGGCGCTGAGCGATCCAATGGCGGATCGGTGCCAGGACAGCCTTGCCGCCGGGTGCGACCTGATCCTGCACTGCAACGGCGACATGGCCGAGATGAGGGTCGTGGCGGAAGCCTCTGGCAGGTTGTCAAAGGCGGCACTGGCACGGTCAGAGGCGGCGCTGGCCTGCCGGAAATCGCCCGAACCCATTGACATCGAGGCCGCCGAGGCCGAGCTTTCAAGGCTTCTCGGGGGCGAGGTTCATGGCTGACGGCCCGGACGACGACGAATTCGAAGCGGTGACCAGCATCGACGCGCGGCGCGCGGCCGAGGCGCTGATCGTTGATGTCGATGGCTTCGAGGGACCGCTCGATCTGCTGCTGACCCTGTCGCGCACCCAGAAGGTCGACCTGCGCCGGGTGTCGGTCTTGCAACTGGCCGAGCAGTATCTTGTCTTTGTCGAGCGCGCCAAGGAGTTGCGGATCGAACTGGCCGCCGACTATCTGGTGATGGCGGCGTGGCTTGCGTTCCTGAAATCGCGCCTCTTGCTGCCCCCCGAACCCGAGGAAGACGGGCCATCGGGCGAGGATCTGGCGGCGCATCTGGCGTTCCAGCTTGAACGCCTGCAAGCGATGCGCGAGGCGGCGGCGCGGCTGATGGGTCGCGACCGGCTGGGGCGCGAGATCTTCGTGCGCGGCATCCCCGAGGACATCACCCGCAGCCGCAAGGTTACGTACAGCGCGACGCTGCTGGACCTGATGCAGGCCTATGCCCGCATCCGCACCCGCGACGATTTCCGCCCCTACGTGATGGACCGCGACAATGTCCTGACGATGGAGCAGGCGCTTGAGGAAATGCGCCACCTCATCGGCTTTGCGGGCGACTGGGCCGACCTGTCGCGGTTCCTGCCGCATGGCTGGGCGGAAGACCCGGTCCGCCGCCGCTCGGCCACGGTAGCGACCTTTGCCGCCGCGCTTGAGATGGCAAAGGCGGGGCGTATCGAAATCCGTCAAGGCGGCACCTTCGATCCCATCGAAATCCGCAGACGCGAGGCGCTCGATGGCTGACGACACCGCACCCGAGCGCGATCCGATGCTGTTCAGCGCGCCGCCAATGGCCGAGCAGGAGCGCATGGTCGAGGCGATGCTGTTCGCCAGCGCCGAACCCCTGTCCATCGCCGAGATGGCGGGCCGGATGCCGCACGGGTCTGACGCTGCAGAGGCCGTGCAGCACCTGCGCCGTCGCTATGCGGGGCGCGGCGTGCAGGTGGTGCGTGTCGGCGACCGCTGGGCGATCCGCACTGCGCCCGACCTCGGTTTTCTGATGCAGAAGGACGTGACCGAAGAGCGCAAGTTAAGCCGCGCCGCCGTCGAGACACTGGCGATCATCGCCTATCACCAGCCCGTGACCCGCGCCGAGATCGAGGAAATCAGGGGTGTTTCGGTGTCCCGAGGCACGGTAGACCAGTTGTTGGAACTGGAATGGATCCGGTTCGGCCGCCGCAAGATGACTCCGGGCCGTCCCGTCACATATGTGGTGACAGAGGGGTTCCTGGATCACTTCGGTCTGGAAAGCACGCGCGACCTGCCGGGCCTGCGCGAATTGCGGGCGGCGGGCCTTCTGGATGCCCGCTCGATGCCGGGCCGCGCGGACACCAGCGACGATGACGACGCCGAGGATGACGATCAGGGCGATATGTTCGAAGAGTAACCAGAGGAAGGCACGATCATGAATGCCAACCAGATCATCAACATGGTGATGCGACTTGTGATGCGGCGGCTTGTGGGGCGCGGCATCAACGCGGGGATTTCTGCCGCGAGCAAGCGGATGGGCAAGTCCAAGACCGACGATCCCCAGGCGCAGGCGCGCAATGCGCAGCAGGGTGCCGAGACGTCCAAGCGTGCGCGTCAGGCGGCCCGTGTCACGCGGAGGCTGGGGCGGTTCTGAACCGGCCCGTCACGCGCTGCGAAAGTGCTTGGACAGCTTCAGGCCCTGGCCCTGATAGTTCGACTTGATGCCCGCTCCATACAGCACCTCAGGGCGCGCGGACATGCGTTCATAGACCAGCCTGCCGACAGTCTGGCCATGCTCCAGCACAAAGGGCGCCTCGTGGCAGCGCACTTCCAGCACGCCGCGTGATCCCGCGCCGCCTGCCGCGTCATGGCCAAAGCCGGGGTCGAAGAACCCGGCGTAATGCACCCGGAATTCGCCCACCATCGCCAGGAACGGCGCCATCTCGGCGGCATAGTCGGGCGGGATGTGCACCGCCTCGCGGCTGACGAGGATGTAAAACGCGCCGGGATCGAGGATGATGCGCCCCTCGCGTGTGCGGATGTCTTCCCAGAACTCGCCGGGGGTGTAGTGGCCCAGCCGGTCAAGGTCGATCACCCCGGTATGCGGCTTGGCCCGGAAGCCGACCAGATCGCCATCCTCGGGCTGCAGGTCTACCGAAAAGCCAAGCCCGTCGCCGATCACGGGCTCGCCCGTGACCAGCCCGGTCTCCTGGTGCAGCGCCGTCAGTTCGGCGTCCGTCAGGATCGCCTGACCCCGCCGGAACCGGATCTGGTTGAGCCGCATTCCGGGCCGCACCAGCACCGAAAAGGACCGCGGGCAGACCTCGGCATAGATCGGACCTTGATAACCTGCGGGGATGCGGTCGAATTCGGTGCCTCCGTCGGCAATCACCCGCGTCAGAAGGTCAAGCCGCCCGGTCGAGGACTTGGCATTCGCCACGGCGGTCACGCCGTCCGGCATGTCCAGCCGTTCCATCAGCGGGATGAGGTAGACACAGCCCTTCTCGAGCACCGCACCGTTCGACAGGTCCACGCGGTGCATCTCGAAATCGGCAAGCCGGTCGATCACGCGCTGTCCGTGCCCCGCCAGGAACGAGGCGCGCACGCGGTAGGCGGTGGTGCCAAGGCGCAGGTCGAGCGAGGCGGGCTGGATCTGCCCCTCGACGGGCGGCCTGTCGCAAGCGATCGCGCCCGTATCCAGCAGCGCTGCGATCTGATGATCTGGAAGAACGCCGGTTCCGGTCATGCTGCGCGGTTCCCCAGGGCCCGTCCGGCTGCCCGCAGGCAACAAAAAGCGCCCGCTGCAACCGCAGGGGCGCGATGTGTTTTGGTCGGGCTAGCAGGACTTGAACCTACGACCTTCCGTCCCCCAGACGGACGCGCTACCAGACTGCGCCATAGCCCGACGTGGAGGCCTACATACCGGTTTCGCCGGTGGGGGCAAGGGAAAATCTCCATCCCCGATGCAGGTCAATCGGACTTCGGCGTCGGCTCTGCCGCCATGCGCACGCTGAGCCGGGTCAGACGCTCGTAAAGGGGCCGCAGCGCAGCCGCATCGGGGCGCGCACCGTCGCGCAGGGACGAGATAAGATCATGGGCCGACACATGCGGACGTGCAGGTTCGGGGGCGACGACAGGCGGAACGGAGGGGGGTGCCTCGGGCTCTGCAGTCGGGGGGGCCGGGGCAGGGCCAAGGTCTTCGGGCGCGGCGCTGACAGGCTCGGCGGGCGGCGGGGCCGCAGCGTCCTTGGCTTCGGTTTCCGCCTCGGGCGGGGTGTCGGCGCCGGTCTCGGCCAACAGGGCTGCAACGGCATCGTCGGTCGCAGGCTCTGGCTCTGGCTCTGGCGGCAGATCAGGGGCGGCAGCGGGCGAGGGATCGAGGGCAGGCTTGTCCTGCGCGTCCGCCTCGGCCGCAGCTTCCGCGCGCCGGGCGGCCCGCGTACCGCCGCGCCGTTGCTCGAATGCCAGCACTTCGGCGCCGGTCTGTTCCTCTGGCGCTTCAGTGAACGGCGCCTCGAGCGAATCCTCCAGATCCAGCGGCGGGGCCAACGCTGCGACGTGTTTCACGCCTTCTTCACGCAGCATCTTCTGCACGCCGCGGATGGTCATGCCGTCTTCGTGCAGGAGCTTCTTGATGCCGCCCAACAGTTCCATGTCAGAGGGGCGATAGTAGCGACGCCCGCCCGCGCGCTTGACCGGCTTCACTTGCGTGAACCGGCTTTCCCAAAAGCGCAGCACATGCGTCGGCGTGCCGAGCCAGTCGGCGACCTCGCTTATGGTGCGGAAGGCGTCGGGGGATTTTTCCATGCGAAGACGGGCCTTTAGTGTTTCTTGTTCCCGGCTGCGACACGCTCTTTCATGAGGTGGGACGGCCGGAAGGTCAGCACGCGGCGCGGGCTGATCGGCACTTCCTCTCCGGTCTTGGGATTGCGGCCGACGCGGGCCGCCTTGTCGCGCACGCTGAAGGTGCCGAAAGACGAGATCTTGACGGTCTCGCCCGCGACCAGCGCATCGGAGATGTGCAAAAGCACGCTTTCCACGAGTTGCGAGGATTCGTTGCGACTAAGCCCGACCTCGCGGAACACGGCCTCACTCAGATCCATGCGGGTCAACGTGTTTTCGCCCATACTCATCTCCTGAAACTTTCGTGAGCATAGGGTCAGGGATTTTTCCGAGTCAATCTCAATGACTTGGAGCAGGCGCTTGACGTGTCACCAGCGCAGCACGACCGAGCCCCAGGCAAGGCCCCCGCCGATGGCCTCGGTGACCAGAAGATCGCCCGGTTTGATCTGGCCGCGCGCCTTGCCGACCGACAGGGCCAGCGGGATCGACGCGGCCGAGGTGTTGCCGTGGTCCTGGACGGTCACGACGACCTTGTCCATCGGCAGCCCCATCTTCTGAGCGGTCGCCTTGATGATCCGCAGGTTCGCCTGATGCGGCACGATCCAGTCGACATCGTCGGCGCCAAGCCCGGCCTTGCCGAGCGCGGCATGCGCCGTGTCGGCCAGTTTCTCGACCGCGTGCCGGAACACTTCCTTGCCCTGCATCCTCAGGTAGCCGGTGGAGTTCGTGGACACACCGCCATCGACATAAAGCAGGTCCTTGTAGCGCCCATCGGAATTGAGGTCGGTCGACAGGATGCCGCGATCCTGCGGGGTGCCCGCAGCGTCTTCGGCCTGCACGATCAGCGCCCCCGCGCCGTCACCGAACAGCACGCAGGTCGACCGGTCGCTCCAGTCCATGATCCGGCTGAAGGTTTCCGCTCCGATCACCATGACGGTGCGGGCCTGGCCCGAGACGATCAGCGCGTTGGCGTTCGCCAGCGCATAGATGAACCCCGCGCAGACGGCCTGCACGTCAAAGGCATAGCCCTTGGTCATGCCAAGCGCGGCCTGCACCATCGTCGCGGCGGAGGGAAAGGTCAGGTCGGCGGTCGAGGTGGCGACGATCAGCGCGTCGACCTCGGAGATCTGCATCCCGGCGTCGTTCAATGCGGCCCGTGCCGCGCGCTGCGCCAGGTCCGACGTGGTCTGGCCCTCGGCCGCGAAATGCCGACGCTCGATCCCCGAGCGCGAGCGAATCCAGTCGTCCGTGGTGTCCAGCGATGTCTCGAATTCCGAATTCGGAACGATGCGGTCGGGCAGGTAGTGTCCCACGCCCCGCACAACGGCTCTGGTCGTCATTGGTCCTGCTCGCTCTCTTCCCCGGCGCGTGGCTCAGACTGGGCGAGGGACGGGACGGATGCAACCCGTGCCGCCAGTCGGTCGGTAAATCCTGATTGTGCCAGCGTGAACGCGAGCTTGATCGCCGAGGAGACGCCAGTGGCATCCGCCGAGCCATGGCTTTTCACGACAGTGCCGTTGAGGCCAAGGAACACCCCGCCGTTCACCCGGCGCGGGTCGATCCGTTTCGACAGGCGGCGCAGCGAGGTCAGCGCGAGCAGCGCGGCGATGCGGCTGAGGGGCGTGGCGTTGAACGCCTCTTTCAGGAAGTCGCGGATCAGAGACGCGGTGCCTTCGCCGGTCTTCAGCGCGATGTTCCCGGTGAAGCCGTCCGTCACCACCACGTCCACCCGCGCGGACGGGATGTCACCGCCTTCGACGAAGCCGACGAATTCGAACTGGCCGCTGGCCGCCGCCGCCGCGATGCGCTCATGCGCGTCGTGCAGCTCTGCGCTGCCCTTGTGCTCTTCGGTGCCGACGTTCAGAAGCCCCACGCGCGGCCGGTTGAGGCCAAGCCCGTTGCGGGCATAGCTTGACCCCATCAGGGCGTATTGCATCAGGTCCTGTGCATCGGCGCGGATGTCGGCGCCGACATCCAGCATCACGTTGAACCCGCCCGGGTTGCGCGACGGCCACAGGCAGGCGATGGCGGGCCGGTTCACGCCCGGAAGCTTGCGCAGGCGCACCATCGACAGCGCCATCAGCGCGCCGGTGTTGCCGCAGGACACGCAGACCTCGGCATCGCCGTCGCGCACCGCCTCGATCGCCGACCACATCGACGTGCCCTTGCCGTGGCGCATGACGTAGGATGGCTTTTCATCCATCGTCACCACGCCGTCGGCGTGGCGAATGACGCAGCGGTCCTCGATCTTGCGCTTGCGCACGAGCGGGGACAGCACGTCCTCGGGACCGTGCAGGATAAAGGCGATGTCGGGATTCTTGCGCGCCGAATGCGCAAGACCTGCCACCACGGTGGCAGGTCCACGGTCTCCGCCCATGGCGTCGACCGAAATCACGATACGCTTGCTGGGCGTCACATTGGCCGAAGGGAAATCCGACATACGCTTATGCGCCGCCGGCCAGAATTAGGCCGCGTCTTCGTCCAGGTCGATCTCGTCGGCCTGTGCGACGATTTCGCGGTCGGCATAGTGGCCGCAGGACGCGCACACATGGTGCGGGCGCTTCAGCTCGCCGCAGTTCGGGCATTCGTTCGGGTTCTCAGCGGTCAGCGAGTCATGCGAGCGGCGCATGTTGCGACGCGAGCGCGTGATCTTGTTCTGAGGGACAGCCATGTCTCAACCTCGGTCTTCCGGGGCGCATGTCCCCAAATTCATGAATATCTGCAGGGTGTTTCGCGGCCGTGGCCGTTCCGTTTCGAACCCTGTCGAGCGAAGCCGGGAACATACTCGGATTCCCCGGCAGCGCAAGGGGGTATCTGGACGGTTTCAGTCCTTGTCCCGGGCCAGCTTGTCGCGCAGTTCCGCAAGCCCGGCAAAGGGCTTCACATCATCATCGGTCAGCGGCTCGGCACCGGATTCGGTGAACCGGGCCTCGACCGGCGGGATACCGTCCTTGCGCGGAAACGGCGGCAGCGCCAGCGCCAGCGCCTCGCGCATCACGGCGCCAAGCTCCAGCGTCTCGGGCAGCGGCTCGACCGTGTCGTCCTCGGGCATCTCGACCTCGGTGGCCTCGGGCACCTCGGGCGGATTGGCGCTGTAGCGGCGCTTCACTGCCTCGTCGATGCGGGTCGAGACCGGATCGAGGGTGACAACGCAGGCCTGCACCACCGTCGCGCCCAGCACCGCCTCAAGCCGCCAGTCGCGCTTGCCGTCGGGGATCAGCCGCCCCTCCAGCCGCAGCTTGCGCAGGCCCAGGATGCCCAGGTCTGCGGCGATGGCAGCACGCTCGGACGCGTCCGGCTCGATCACGAATGCGCGCGTCTCGCCTGCAGGCAGGTCGGACAGTCTGAGGCGATCCTTGCCTATCTGGGCCATATCGTTTCCAATTCTTGAACCTTGTGTCCCGAGTGATGTAGGTCGAGGTACGGATTGATACGCCACGTGACAAGGGGTCAGGGCATTGGGAGGCAGAGCATGACAAAGGCAAGACGCTGGATCGCGGCCGCAGTGCTGTGCGTGATCGCCGCATGTTCGCCGATCGAGCGCAACCACGGCTATGTCCCGTCGGATGCGCAACTGGAGGAAATCATCGTCGGCGTCGACACCAAGGCCTCGGTGGAGGACGTGATCGGACGGCCCAGCGCCGCCGGAGTTCTCGACGGTGCGGGCTGGTATTATGTGCGTTCGGAATTCCAGACGCGCGGCCCGCTGCCCAAGCAGGAGGTCGACCGCGAGGTCGTGGCGATCACCTTCAACCAGGACGAGGTGGTGACCAACATCGAACGCTTCGGGCTTGAAGAGGGGCGCGTGGTGGCCTTGTCGCGCCGCGTAACCGATTCCAACGTCGAGGGCATCGGCTTCTTGCGGCAACTGTTCGGCAACATCGGCCGTCTCGACGCGGCGCAACTGCTGAACTGATCGAAGGCGGCCATCAAGATAGCGGCGAGGAGCCGTTAACGCCCCCGCCGCGACGCTTCAGCCGTCTTCGGGATCGAAGGCCAGCGCGACTCCGTTGATGCAGTAGCGCAGCCCGGTCGGCTGCGGGCCATCCGGAAAGACATGGCCAAGATGCGCGTCGCAGCGGTTGCAGTGCACTTCGGTGCGGGTCATGAACCAGCTCTTGTCGACGCTTTCGCCGACCATCTCTCCGTCCAGCGGTTGCCAGAAACTCGGCCAGCCGGTGCCGCTTTCGAACTTGTGCTCCTGGTCGAAAAGCGGCGCATCACAGCACACGCAGCGGAACGTGCCGGGCGCCTTGGGGAAATCATCGTGGGTAAAGGCCCGCTCGGTGCCGTGCTTGCGCGTCACCTTGTAGGCCAGATCGTCAAGCTGGGCCTGCCATTCAGCCTCGGATTTGACCACCTTGTCCATCTTTCGCGTCCTCCTGTGCCGTCAAACGGCTGTCATATCTTGTGTGCTAATGCACCTCGAACCATATTTAGGCGGTGATCCCCCGTCCTCCAAGCCAAGGAGCGCGCAAGACATGCTGAGCTTACGCAAGGGCCGCTACGCCGCGCGCTTCGCCAAGGGCGATGCCGACATCCGTGCGGCGCAGGAACTGCGCTACCTGACCTTCATCGCCTCGTCCGGCGCCGCCCCGCGCGAGGGCGCGCGCGATGCGGATGATTTCGACGCGGTCTGCGATCACGTTCTCGTGGAAGAGGTGAAGACGGGCCGCCTCGTGTGCTGTTTCCGCCTGCTGCCGCTGCCGCGCGGCACCGAGATCGGACGCAGCTATTCGGCGCAATACTACAACCTCAGCGCGCTCGAGGCGTTCGACGGCCCGATGGTCGAGATGGGGCGCTTCTGCATCCACCCGGATTACAAGGACCCCGATATCCTGCGCGTCGCCTGGGGCGCGATGACCCGCTATGTCGATGAGCAGGGAGTCGAGATGCTGTTCGGCTGCTCGTCCTTCCACGGCACCGAGACCGAGAATTACCTCGATGCCTTCGCCATGCTGAAAGAACGGCACCTCGCGCCCAAGCTGTGGCTGCCCAAGGTCAAGGCGCCGAACGTGTTCCGCTTTGCCCGCCGCCTGCGCCGCAAGCCGGACGCCAAGCGCGCGATGCTGACGATGCCGCCGCTGCTGCGCACGTATCTCGTGATGGGCGGCTGGGTGTCGGACCACGCGGTGGTCGACCGGGACCTGAACACGCTGCATGTCTTCACCGGGCTGGAGATCCGGGCGATCCCGCCCGCGCGCCAGCGCCTGTTGCGCGCGGCGGCCGGGTAGGGCGACAGGATTTCATCGAAATCCTGAACCAAAATCCTGTCAGGATTTTGCGCCCGTTGACGGCGCTGCGCGGCAAGGATAGCTCGGCGCCCATGGCACAGCCCCCACTCCTCCAGCTTTCCGATATCGCGCTGACGTTCGGCGGCGATCCCGTGTTCGACGGCCTTGATCTGGCCGTGCAACCCGGCGACCGCATTGCCCTTGTGGGGCGCAACGGATCGGGCAAGTCGACGTTGATGAAGGTCATGGCAGGGCTGGTCGAAGCCGACCGCGGCGCGCGTGTCGTGCCGCCCGGCGTTTCCGTGGGCTACATGGAACAGCACCCCGACATCTCGGGCTTCGCGACGCTGGGCGACTTCGCCGCCAGCGGCCTCGATCCCGATGACGCCTACCGCGTCGAGATGGCTGCCGAGGGTCTGAAGCTGCGGCTCGACACGCCCACCGACAAGGCCTCGGGGGGCGAGCGCCGCCGTGCGGCGCTGGCCAAGCTGATGGCCGAGGCGCCAGAATTGATGCTGCTGGACGAGCCGACGAACCATCTCGACATCCAGGCCATCGAGTGGCTGGAGGATCAGCTCAAGACCACGCGCACCGCCTTCATCCTCATCAGCCACGACCGCGCCTTCCTGCGCGCGCTGACCCGCGCGACGCTGTGGCTCGACCGGGGCGTCGTGCGGCGGCAGGAACAAGGGTTCGAGCATTTCGAGGCGTGGCGCGACAAGGTCTGGGACGACGAGGACGCCGCGCGCCACAAGCTTGATCGCAAGATCAAGGCCGAGGCCCGCTGGGCCGTCGAAGGCATCAGCGCCCGGCGCAAGCGCAACCAGGGCCGGGTGCGCGAACTTGGCAAGCTGCGCGAGACGCGGGCGGGCATGATCCGGCGGCAGGGCGCGGCGGCGATGGCGATCGACGCCGGGCCGAAGTCGGGCAAGAAGGTGATCGAGGCCGAAGCCATCTCGAAATCCTTTGGCGACCGCACGATCCTGAGGCCGTTCTCGTTGCGCGTGGAACGCGGTGAGTGCATCGCCTTCGTCGGCCCCAATGGTGCGGGCAAGACGACGCTTCTCAAGATGCTGACGGGCGAGGTTGCGCCGGACACCGGCCGCGTCAGCCTGGGCACCAACATCGAGATGGCGGTGTTCGACCAGAACCGCAGCGCGCTCGACCCCGACCTGACGCTTTGGGAATCGCTGACCGGCGATCACGGCATGCGGGTGTCGGGCAAGTCCGACCAAGTGATGGTGCGCGGCGAGCCGCGCCATGTGGTCGGCTATCTCAAGGATTTCCTGTTCTCGGACGCGCAGGCGCGCGCGCCGGTGCGCTCGCTGTCGGGCGGGGAAAAGGCGCGGCTGCTGCTGGCGCGGATCATGGCGCGGCAATCGAACCTTCTGGTGCTGGACGAGCCGACTAACGATCTGGATGTCGAGACGCTGGATCTGTTGCAGGAACTGGTCGCCGATTTCGACGGCACCGTCCTTGTGGTCAGCCACGACCGCGACTTCCTCGACCGCGTGGCGACGACGACGGTGGCGCTGGAAGGCGACGGCAAGGCGACGGTCTATGCCGGCGGGTGGAGCGACTACCGCGACCAGCGCGCGGAGGCAGCAGCGCTGGACGAGCCTGCACGGACGGCCCCCCAGAAGCCTGCGGTAAGCGGCAAGGCTTCCGCGAAAGCCCCGGACCCTGCGCTGACCTTTACCGAAAAGCACCGGCTGGACAGTCTTCCGGCAGAGATCGAGCGCCTCGAGGCCGAGATCGGCAAGCTGGAACAGTTGCTTGCGGATCCGGCGTTGTTCACGCGGGAGCCGGTGAAGTTCCGCAAGGCGACCGAGGCGCTGGCCGAACGCCAGACACGGCTGGCGCGGTGCGAGGACGAATGGCTGTCTCTCGCCGAAAAGGCGGGCGCCTGACACGTCTGCGTGAAAGGCATCTTTCCGCCGACACCCGGGCCCGGTTTGGGCAATTCGGCGCGCATGCGAAACGATCACGGAAACGCGCGTCGCAACCCCGGAACAAACCCGATTTCTGCCCGTTGAGCAGGCGATGGTCGTCACCGAACGGCGGCCGCGACGCTGCGAACCACAACGATGGAGACAGGCATGAAAACGCTACTGATCGCAGGCGGCTCCGCCGCCCTGATTTCGACCTCGGCATTCGCCGGGAACTTGGACCCCGCACCCGTTGAGCCGGTGATCGTCCAGCCTGCGCCTGTCGCAGCGCCCGCCGGTGTCGACTGGTCCGGCAGCTATGGCGGTGTGTCGCTGGGCTATGGCACGTCGGTGACGAGCACGGCCCCAAGCGGTGACGGCATCGTCGGCGGCGCGTTCGTCGGCTACAACTACGACTTCGGCAACTTCGTCGTGGGTGCGGAAACCGAATATCAGCAGTCGGGCATCACCTATGGCGGCGGCGCCGGCCGGATCGACAACTTCACCCGTCTGAAGGCGAAGTTCGGCGTCGAGGCTGACCGCGCGCTGTTCTACGCAACCGGCGGCGCGACGCTGGCGAACGGCACCGTGAACGGCAACAGCTTCTCCGACACCGGCTACAACGTGGGCGTCGGCATGGACTATGCCGTCACCGATCGCTGGACCGTCGGCGCCGAGGCGCTTTACAACCGCTTCGACGATGTCGGCAACACGACCACCGACGTCGATGCGACGACCTTCTCGGCGCGGGTCGGCTACCGCTTCTGATCCTTTGGCCTGAGAAACTCATTGAACGCCGGGCCTTTGCCCGGCGTTCTTCGTTTGTGACGTGAGGTCGCGCAGAACCTCTGCCACACACATCACGTCATCCCGGGTGCAGTCGAACTGTCCCACCTGCACGCGGATCACGAAGGCTCCGTCGTGGCGGGTCTGGGTCAGGTAGACGCGCCCGTCGTCGTTGATCCTCTCCAGCAGCGCCTCGGTCGCAGCGTTGTCGCCATGCCGGAAGGTGAACAGCGACAGGCGGGGTTCTGTAACGATCTCGAAGCCGTCCATGCCCCGGATCACCTCGCACAGCTCCGCCGCCCAGGTGACATGGTTCCTGATGCGCGCGCGCAGCCCTTCGAGGCCATAGGCGCGCATCAGGAACCACAGTTTCAGCGCGCGGAACCGGCGGCCCAGCGGCACGGTCCATTCATTGAAGTTGGTGATCTCGTCCTGCCCCAGCGTATTGAGGTATTCGGGCCGCAAGCCCAGCGTGCGGACCTGCGGAACCGGGTCGGCCAGGAACTGGACCGCGCAATCAAACTGCGCGCCAAGCCATTTGTGCGGGTTGAAGACGATGCTGTCGGCGCCGTCGACGCCGTCCCAGAGATACCGGAATTCCGGGCAGATCATCGCCGATCCAGCCCATGCCGCATCGACATGGACATAGGCATCATGCGCCTTGGCGACCTTCAGGCACTCGGCGATGCGGTCCGAGGCGCCCACCGACGTGCCGCCGACGGAAAGGATCACCCCCGCAATGGCCGTTCCGTTCGATTTGTGCTGCACCAGTGCATTGTTCAGGGCATCTGGACGCATGGACAGCGTGTCGTCTGTTGGAATCTTGATGGTGTTCGCCTGCCCGATCCCCGCGATACGCGCCGCCTTGTCGATCGAGGAATGCGTCTGCCCGCTGGCAAACAGCGCCATTTTCGGCATCCCCGACAACCCGTCCTCCAGCCCGCGCCAGTCCAGGGCCCGCTCGCGCATGGTCAGAACCGCCGACAGGGTCGCGGTGGTCGCGCTGTCGTGGATCACGCCGGTGAAGTGATGGCCAAGGCCCAAGGCATCGCGCAGCCAGCGCACCATGACCTGTTCGATCTCGGTCGCCGCGGGCGAGGTCTGCCACAGCATCGCCTGCGCGGCGATGGCGTTGGCCAGTTGTTCGGCCAGCATCGAGGCGGGGGCGGCGTTGGCGGGAAAATAGGCAAAGAAACGCGGGTGCTGCCAGTGGGTCATGGCGTTCGGCACGATCCGCTCGAAATCGGCAAAGATCGTTTCCATGTTTTCAGCGGCTTCGGGGGCCTGCGCGGGCAGGGCGGCGGCGGTCTGTCCGGGCTGCACCTGCGCGCGCACCGGGCGGTCCCGCAGGCCCGCGTGATAGTCGCGGGTCCAGTCGGCGGCTCGCTTCGACCAATGCGCAAGATCGTCGTGGTTCATGCGGTGTCCTTTCCGGCGCCGGTCAGCAGTGCATCGACGTCCGCGCCGGGCATCCCGGCCCCCAGCGCGCCGAAATCGCCGTGGTTGAAGATATCGCCTGCCGTCTCGGCGATCACCCGGTGGGTCAGGCGCGCCAGCGCCGATCCCAATGAGATCCGCGCGATCCCTGCAGCGGCAAAGGCGTCACGGCTGGTCGAGGCAAAGCGGCCCGCTGCAAGCGCGTTGACCGGCTTGGCCGTGGCCGCGACGACCTTCTTCAAGGACGCCATGCCGGGCGGCATCGGCACATAGAGGCAGTCGGCCCCGGCGGCGTCGAACGCCTCGATCCGCGCGATGGCCTCTTCCATGCCGTAGGCGCCGGTCATCACGCCGTCGGCGCGCGCCACCAGCACGAAATCACCCGAAAGGGCGCGGGCGGCGGCCACGGCGGCGCGGATGCGTTCCACCGCCAGATCGCGGGCGTAAGGCGCACCGGCCGCGAAATCGGTGTCCTCGATGGAGATGCCCGCAAGCCCCGCCTCGGCGGACAGGCGCACGGTCTCGGCCACGGTCTCGGGGTCATCGCCGAATCCGTTCTCGAAATCGCCGGACACCGGCACGTTGACCGCCGCGACAAGCGCCTCGGCATGGACCAGTGCCTCATCGCGGGTCACGGTGCCGCCATCGCGGCGGCCAAGGGTGAAGGCATGTGCGGCAGAGGACGTGCCGATCGCGGGCGCGCCAAGGGCGGCCAGCATCCGGGCAGACCCGGCGTCCCAGGCGTTCGCAAGGACAAAGGGCATGCCGGGGCGGTGCAGCGCGCGGAACTCCGCGCCGATGTCGCGTGTCATGGGGTGATCTCCTCTGTGAAGCGGATGAGGCTGGTCAGGGCGGCGTCCAGTTCATCATCGGGCCGGGTCAGCGCCAGCCGGACATGCCCCGCCGCCGCGCGCCCGAAACTTTCGCCGGGCATCACGGCAATCAGCCGCTCGGTCAGCAGGCGGTTTGCAAACTCGATGCCCGAAAGCCCCGTCGCGCGGATGTCGAGCATGGCATACATCGCGCCGCCCGGCGGGATCAGCCGCAGCACGTTCTGCCCTTCAAGCCGGGCCGCAAGCAGGTCACGCCGCCGCCGGAACGGCTCTGCGATGGACGCCTCGAAGTCCGGGCCACGGTTCAGCGCATAAAGCGCCGCCATCTGGATGAAGCCCGGCACGCCATAAGTGGTGGCCAGCGCAAGGCTCGCCAGCGCCTCGACCACCGGCGCGGGCGCGACGATCCAGCCGATGCGGCTGCCGGTCATGGCGTAGCTTTTCGACATCGAGCCGACGACGAGCGTGCGCGCGGCCATGCCGGGCAGGGCGCGCGGGCTGAAATGCGCGCCGTCCCAGACCTGGCTGTCATAGACCTCATCCGAGATCAGCCACAGGTCTCGGTCCTGTGCAAAGCCCGCGATGGTGTCCAGCGTGGCGGCATCATAGACCGTGCCGGTCGGGTTGTTCGGCGTGTTGATCAGCAGGCTGCGGGCCTGAGGTGCAGCGTCAAGATCGCGGCGCAACGGTTTGAAATCGTTGTCTGGAGAGGTTGCGATGACATGCGGAACCGCGCCCACGGCACGGATCGTGCCGGGATAGGTCACGTAGTAGGGATCGAGGTGCAGCGCGCCGTCGCCTGGATCGCAGGTCGTCGCGTGGGCCGCCAGAAGCGCCGCCTGTCCTCCCGCCGTCACGATCACGTTCTCGGGCCCCGTCGCAACGCCCGACTGCGCCGCGACCCGTCCGGCGATGGCCGCGCGCAGGGCAGGCAGGCCGGGCACGTCGGCGTATCCGGTGTGCCCGCCGCGCGCCGCGCGCATCATCGCGTTCAGGATCGCCGGGTCCGTCGGCACGTCATGCTCGCCGATGGTCAACTCGGTCACGGGCTGACCCGCCGCCTTCATCGCGCGCGCCTGGTAGAACACCGCCCAGCCGTCGCCGCCGCCGCCGTTGAGCCCGGTGATCCGTGCCGAGAGTTCCATTGCTTCACCTGTTAAGTATCCTGGTGCACACGACCCCGGCGCCGCCGACTTGTCAATGCGTCCCGCAGTCAGCCGAAACCCTTGACCGGCCAGGGGTCAAGCGCCGCTTGTGCCTTGCGCGTCAGCCCGGCGCGGATGAGGCTGTAAGACGCCTCGATCCGGTGGCGCAATTCATCCTCGGGGCAATCCTCGGGCAACAGGATCCACGAGCGGTGGAAATACGCAGGCTTGGTGCCGACACCCGCCGCGCGCAGCATCTCAGCCGTCTCGACCGAGTCGCATTTGACCACGACGCCGCGCTGCACCGCGCCGATGCAGGCGAACATCTTGCCGCCGACCTTCCACGCGTCATGTCCGCCGCCCCAGGGGTCGGAGACCTCGGCGCCGGGCAGCGGCGTGCAGATGGCGGTGACACGGTCATTGAACATGGCGTGATGCTATCATGCCGCTTGCAATGCGGGAACACGGCGGCTACCGCTGGAGCCATGAAAACGCGTGGCATCATTTCCTGCTGCATTCCCTGCTGACATCGTCGCGCGGGGTCTTTTCGTTTTCACTTTCCAACGAAGTTGTTAAAGCCCCGCCGGGACACGCGCCCTTGCGAGGACGACACATGACCGAGATCAGGCTAACGAATTCGAAGACCCGGAAGAAAGAGGTCTTTGCCCCGCTCGATCCTGCGGATGTGCGGATGTATGTCTGCGGCCCCACGGTTTACGATCGCGCCCATCTTGGAAATGCCCGCCCGGTGATCGTGTTCGACGTGCTCTACCGTCTCTTGCGGCATGTCTACGGCGCCGATCACGTCCGCTATGTCCGCAACTTCACCGACGTGGACGACCGCATCAACGAGACGGCGCTGAGGCGTCAGCAGGCAGGCGCCCCGGGCACGCTCGAAGACCTCATCCGCGAACGCTCGGACGAGACGATCCGCTGGTATCACGACGACATGGATGCGCTCGGCGCGCTGCGCCCGGGCGAGGAACCGCGCGCGACCGCCTACATCCCGCAGATGATCGCCATGATCGAGGATCTGGTGGCCAAGGGTCATGCCTATGCCGCCGAGGGGCATGTGCTGTTCGCCGTGGACAGCTATGCCAAATACGGCGCGCTGTCGGGCCGGTCGGTCGACGACATGATCGCCGGCGCCCGGGTCGAGGTTGCGCCCTACAAGCGCAACCCGATGGATTTCGTGCTGTGGAAGCCGTCGTCCGGCGATTTGCCCGGATGGGAATCGCCCTGGGGCCGCGGCCGCCCCGGCTGGCACATCGAGTGCTCGGCGATGGCCCACGCGCTGCTCGGAGAGAGCTTCGACATCCACGGCGGCGGCAATGATTTGATGTTCCCGCACCACGAAAACGAGATCGCCCAAAGCTGCTGCGCCCACGGCCACGCCGATGACGGCGAGGGCTTTGCGCAGGTCTGGCTGCACAACGAGATGCTGCAGGTCGAGGGCAAGAAGATGTCGAAATCGCTCGGCAACTTCTTTACCGTGCGAGACCTGCTGGATCAGGGGGTACCGGGCGAAGTGATCCGCTTCGTGTTCCTGTCGACGCATTACCGCAAGCCGATGGACTGGACTCTTAGAAAGGCCACTGAGGCTAGGCAGACTTTGAACCAATGGGCGGGTTTGCTTGGTTCTGACGGTGCCGCACGCCTAAAGGAACTGAAGCCGGGGAAACCCTTGCCGGAAGTGATGGACGCGCTTCGTGACGACCTTAATACCCATTCTGCACTTCAGGCACTACAGCCGAAATCTCTGAGGAAACATTTCAACGTAGCTGAGTTTTCGGAGCGCCTTGAGGACATTTACGCCTCGCAGATGCTCCTAGGTTTTGATCTCCGAGAGACTGCTTCAGCTATGCTACATGCAGAGTCTCGTGACGGCTTGGCCACTGTGGTCAATGAGGCATTGCACCGTGAACAGGCGCTTGCCAACAAGGTGTCGGAGGCGCACTCGACGGCCAAGGTGACCAAGGATTTCTCAGAGGTCGACCGTCTGAAATCCGCGCTTCTGACGGCTGGCGTCGAAGTCCGCATGTCGAAGGATGGCGTCGAACTTGTCCCCGGCCCCAACTTCGACCCCGCCAAACTCGAAGGCCTCGAATGACCCCGCGCCCCTCACATCTTTGGTCTGCAAATACCTCCGGGGGAGTCGCCGCAGGCGGCGGGGGCAGAGCCCCCTCATCGCGCCGCCGTAGGGCGGGACTTGTCCCGCCGCCCCCCGCCGAAAGGCAACTGCAATGACCCGCGAACGGCTCTATCTCTACGACACCACGCTGCGTGACGGGCAGCAGACGCAGGGTGTGCAGTTCTCGACCCCCGAAAAGCACCGCATTGCCGCGACGCTCGATGCGCTCGGGATCGACCATATCGAGGGCGGCTGGCCCGGCGCGAACCCCACCGACAGCCAGTTCTTCGACGACAAGCCGCAGATGAACGCCACGTTCACCGCCTTTGGCATGACCAAGCGCGCGGGCCGGTCGGCCGAGAACGACGACGTGCTGGCCGCTGTCCTGAACGCGGGCACCCCCGCGGTCTGTCTTGTCGGCAAGACCCATGATTTCCACGTCACCACCGCGCTTGGCATCAGGCTGGACGAGAACACCGAGAACATCCGCGCCTCGGTCGCGCATCTGGTGGCGCAGGGGCGCGAGGCGCTGTTCGACGCCGAGCATTTCTTTGACGGCTACCGCGCCAATCCCGGTTATGCGCTGGACTGCCTGCACGCTGCCCATGATGCGGGCGCGCGCTGGATCGTGCTGTGTGACACCAACGGCGGCACCCTGCCGGACGAGATCGCCCGCACCACCCGCGCCGTCATCGCCAGCGGCATTCCCGGAACGCGGCTGGGCATCCACACCCATGACGACACCGGCAACGCGGTGGCGAACAGCCTTGCCGCCGTGGATGCGGGCGCGCGGCAGATTCAAGGCACGCTGAACGGGCTGGGCGAGCGCTGCGGCAACGCCAACCTCACCACGCTGATCCCGACGCTTCTGCTGAAAGAGCCCTATCGCAGCGCCTATGAGATCGGGGTGACCGTGGACCGGCTGCCGACGATCACGCGCGCCAGCCGGATGCTCGACGAAATCCTGAACCGGGTGCCACTGAAGTCGGCGCCATACGTCGGCGCCTCGGCCTTTGCGCACAAGGCCGGGCTGCACGCCAGCGCCATCGCCAAGGACCCCGCCACCTACGAGCATGTCGACCCCGCGCAGGTCGGCAACACGCGCATCGTGCCGATGTCAAACCAGGCGGGGCAATCGAACCTGCGCGCGCGGTTGACCGATATGGGGATCGAGACGGACAAGGGCGACCCGGCGCTGGCGCGTATCCTCGACATCGTCAAGGAGCGCGAGACCCAAGGCTATTCCTACGACACCGCGCAGGCCAGTTTCGAGCTGATCGCGCGGAGCGAGCTTGGCGCGCTGCCGCGCTTTTTCGAGGTCAAGCGCTACCGCGTCACGGTCGAGCGGCGCAAGAACAAGTACAACCGTATGGTCAGCGTGTCCGAGGCGGTCGTGGTGACCAAGATCGGCGATCAGAAGAATCTGTCGGTGTCGGAAAGCCATGATGCCACGGGCACCGACCGGGGGCCGGTCAACGCGCTGTATCGCGCGCTGGCCAAGGATCTGGGCCCCTATCAGCACATGATCGACGACATGCGGCTGGTGGATTTCAAGGTGCGCATCACCCAGGGCGGCACCGAGGCCGTGACCCGCGTCATCATCGACAGCGAGGACGGGCAGGGTCGCCGCTGGTCCACCGTGGGCGTGTCGCCGAACATCGTGGATGCGTCCTTTGACGCGCTTCTGGACGCGGTGAACTGGAAGCTGATGCGCGACGGGGCGACTGCACCGTGACGGACGCTTTTTTTGAAATCCACAGTAGCCTTGACCGCGAAGGCCCCGGCGACCGCGACAGCCTCGACTGGGCGCTGGAGCTGGCCCGGGTGCCGAAGGATGCCCGCATCCTCGATGCGGGCTGCGGGCCGGGGGCGGACATTGCGGGGCTTCTGCACCATGCGCCCGAGGGGCATGTGACGGCGCTCGACAGCCATGCGCCGTTCATCGATGCAGTGCGTGCCCGGCATGCAGGGGACAGCCGGGTGACGGCGGAAGTCGCGGACATGCTGGCGGCAGACGGTCCGTTCGATCTGATCTGGTGCGCGGGCGCAGTCTATTTTGCGGGCGTGACCGAGGCGTTGACTGCGTGGACGCCCAGGCTGACGGGCTCGAAGATCGTCGCCTTCTCGCAGCTTGCCTGGAAATCTTCCGACCGGCCGACCGAGGCGGCGGCGTTCTGGGCGGAAGGCTATCCGCCGATGACCGACCGCGACGGCGTGCTGACGCAGGTGCAAGAGGCGGGCTATCGCATCGTGGCCGCGCGGTTTCTGCCCGATGCCGCCTGGGAGGCATACTACACGCCCCTTGGCCGCCGGGTGGCGTTCCTGCGGTCGGGCGAGGTGCCGGACGATCTGGCCGAGGCACTGGATGCGGAAGAGCGCGAAATGGCCCTCTGGCGTGCGCATCGGGACGCGTTCGGCTACCTTCAGGTCGTGGCCACGCCGGAGTGAACGACCGATGAGCCTGCAATCCTGCGCCGAACTTCTGGAACGCGGCGATCCCGACCGGCTACGCGCCGCGCTGGCCGCCCCGCCAACGGCGCGCAAGGTGCTGTTCCCGGTCTATGCCTTCAACCTCGAAATCGCGCGGGCGCCCTGGGTCACGGCAGAGTCGATGATCGCCGAGATGCGGCTGCAATGGTGGCGCGATGCGCTGGAAGAGATCGGGCAGGGCGCCAGGGTGCGCAGCCACGAGGTGACGCTGCCGCTGGCCGAGGTGCTGGATGCGGACGGTGCCGCGCTGCTCGACGGGGTCATCGCCGCGCGGCGCTGGGACGTGTATTCCGAGCCCTTCGAGGACGAGGATCATTTCCGCGCCTATCTCGATGCGACGTCCGGCAACCTTGCCTGGGCGGCGGCGCGGGCATTGGGGGCACAGGGCAACGAGGCTGCGGTGCGCGATGTCGCCTTTGCCAGCGGTCTTGCGCGGTTCTTTCAGGCCGTGCCCGATCTGCAGGCGAAGGGCAGGGTGCCGATGGTCGACGGACGGCCAGAGCGGGTGCGCGCCTTCGCGGCCGAGGCGCTGGACCGGCTGTCGCGTGCGGGCCGCATCCGGGGACCTGCGCGCCACGCGCTCAATGACACTGTGTTCGCCGCGCCGCTGTTGCGACTGGCGCAGCGTGATCCGCAGGCGGTCGCAGAGGGACGTCTCGCGCTCCCCGAAGGCCGCAAGCGCCTGCGCCTGATCCTGCGGATGCTGGGCGGCTGACGGCGGCCTACCGGCCCTTCCAGATCCAGCCGCCGCCGAAGATGCGCGTGCTTTCGGTGTCGTAGAACACGCAAGCCTGTCCGGGCGAGATGCCTTCCTCGGCCACCAGCAGTTCCACCTCGGCCTCGGTGTCCGACAGGGGCCGGATCACCGCCTCGCGCGGCGGGCGGGTCGAACGGACCTTGACCGCAACATGCCATTCGGCGCGCGACGTGAAGGGCGCATCACCCAGCCAGTTGATCTCGCGCACGGGAACGGTGCGGGCGGACAGCATGTCCTTGGGGCCGACGATCACGCGGCGCGCATCGACGTCCAGCTTGACGACATACAGCGGCTCTTCCAGACCGCCGATGCCAAGACCACGGCGCTGGCCGATGGTGTAGTGGATCACGCCCGAATGCGTGCCCAGCACCCGGCCATCGGCATGGACGATCTCGCCCGGCTCTGCCGCCCCGGGGCGCAGTTTCTCGATCACGCTGGCATAGTTGCCGTTCGGCACGAAGCAGATGTCCTGGCTGTCGGGCTTGTCCGCCACGGGCAGCCCGTGCCGCGCGGCAAGCGCGCGGGTGTCTGCCTTGGACGCCAGATGGCCCAGCGGAAAGCGCAAATAGGACAGCTGCTGCGGCGTGGTCGAGAACAGGAAATACGACTGGTCGCGCGCCGGGTCGGCGGCAGAATGCAGCTCTGGCCCGTTCGGACCGTCGAAGCGCTGGATGTAGTGACCCGTCGCCATGCAGTCGGCATCAAGGTCCTTGGCGGTTTCCAGCAGGTCGCGGAACTTCACCCGTTCATTGCAGCGGATGCAGGGCACCGGGGTCGCGCCCGCAAGGTAGCTGTCGGCGAATTCGTCGATCACCGATTCGCGGAACGTGTTCTCGTAGTCGAGGACGTAGTGCGGAAAGCCCATCGTCTCGGCGACGCGGCGGGCGTCGTGAATGTCGCGACCCGCGCAGCACGCGCCCTTTTTCGCCAGCGCCGCGCCGTGGTCATACAGTTGCAGCGTCACGCCGACGACGTCATAGCCTTCCTGCGCCAGCTCTGCCGCGACAACGGAGCTGTCCACGCCGCCCGACATCGCCACCACGACGCGCGTCTGCGACGGCGGCTTGGCGAAGCCGAGCGAATTGAGCGGGTGGTCGGTGCGGTCGAGCGCCATGGGGGAATGCCTTTTCCGGGGGTGTGCCGGAATATAGGAAAATGCGCCTTATTCACAAGGGGCGGTTTCATCGCTCCTTAAACACGGCTGCCGCAGGATCGGGACCGCACACAAAGGGGTGAGGCCGATGTACTTGCGAAAATCACCGGGGCCGCGATTGGTGACGCTGCCCGACGGAACCACCATGACGCGGGCGGACCTGCCGCCTGCCGATACCCGACGCTGGGTGGCGCGGCGCAAGTCCGCCGTGGTGCGCGCCGTCGATGCCGGGCTGATCTCTGAAGACGAGGCGCTGTCTCTCTATGACCTCTCGGCGGAAGAGTTCGGCATGTGGCGCAAGGGCTACACGGAATTCGGAGAGGCGGCTCTCAAGACCACGCTCACACAAAAATATAGACAACCATGAGTTGCGGTGCGCTCAATTATTGCTAACGGAGATTTAACTATTGTGTCCGATCTTTGGCCGGACAATGTTATGAAGGAGGCTGTCATGCGGGTGCTATTGGTCGAGGACGACGCCGCGACGGCGCGCAGTATCGAGATGATGCTCTCGAACGCCAATCTGAACGTCTATGCCACGGATCTGGGGGAAGAGGGCATCGATCTTGCAAAGCTCTACGACTACGACCTGATCCTTCTCGACCTCGGCCTGCCGGACATGAACGGTCTCGAGGTTCTGCGCCAGCTGCGCCTTGCCCGGATAGACACGCCGATCCTGATCCTGTCGGGCGCCGACGACACCGACAACAAGATCCGCGGATTCGGGTTCGGGGCCGACGACTACCTGGTAAAGCCGTTCCACAGGGACGAACTGGTGGCGCGCATCCACGCGATCATCCGTCGGTCCAAGGGGCATGCGCAATCGGTGATCCGCACCGGCCCGATCGAGGTGAACCTCGACGCCAAGACGGTCGAGGTCGGCGGGCGCACCGTCCACCTGACCGGCAAGGAATACCAGATGTTCGAACTGCTCTCGCTGCGCAAGGGCACGACCCTGACCAAGGAAATGTTCCTGAACCACCTCTACGGCGGCATGGACGAGCCGGAACTCAAGATCATCGACGTGTTCATCTGCAAGCTGCGCAAAAAGCTGGCCGAGGCGACGGGCGGCGCCAACTTCATCGAGACGGTGTGGGGGCGGGGTTATGTGCTGCGCGACCCGCAGCCTGACCACGACGCCGAACGGCTGGTGCTGCGGGCCTGATCCGGGCCTGATCCGGGCGGGGCACGGGGCGCAACGGACTGGACGCCGCTGGGGGCTGGACCTATCACTTGGGTCGCGCGCAGTAACCGATGAAAGGCGCCCCCCGCATGCCCGGTCCGACCCCGATCGACAAGCTGGACGAAGACGCCGCGCGCCGGGAACTCGCCGATCTGTCGCAGAACATTCATCGCGCGAACGAAGCCTACCACGGGCAGGACGCGCCAGAGATCACCGATGCCGACTATGACGCGCTGAAACGCCGCCTTGCCGGGATCGAGGCGCGCTTTCCCGGTCTCAAGCGCCCCGACAGCCCCTCGGACCAGGTCGGCGCCGCGCCCTCCGAAGGTTTTGCCAAGGTCCGCCACGAGGTGCGGATGCTGTCTTTGTCGAACGCCTTTGACGCGCAGGACGTGCGCGATTTCGACGACACGGTGCGCCGCTACCTGGGTCTCGGCGCAGATGCACCGCTGGCCTATACCGCAGAGCCCAAGATCGACGGGCTGTCCCTGTCGCTGCGCTATGAAGGCGGGCGGCTGGTGCAGGCCGCCACGCGCGGCGATGGCGAAACCGGCGAGAACGTCACCCGCAACGCGCTGACGGTCGACGACATCCCGCAAACGCTGACCGGCGCCCCGGACGTGCTGGAAGTGCGCGGCGAAGTCTACATGAGCCACGCCGATTTTGCCGCCCTGAACGAGCGGCAGGCGGCGGCAGGGGGCAAGACCTTTGCCAATCCGCGCAATGCCGCCGCCGGATCGCTCCGCCAGCTCGACCCCGAGATCACCCGGTCCCGGCCCTTGCGGTTCTTCGCCTATGCCTGGGGCGCGCTGTCGGATGCGCTGGCCGAAACCCAGATGGACGCGATCAAGCGGCTGGGGGACCTGGGGTTCCAGATCAACCCGCTGACGACGCTGTGCGACGGGCCGGACGAGATGCTGGCGCAGTACGCCCGGATCGAGACTGGGCGCGCGGGGCTGGGCTATGACATCGACGGCGTCGTCTACAAGGTGAACGATCTTGCGCTGCAACGCCGCCTTGGCTTTCGCTCGACCACGCCGCGCTGGGCCACCGCACACAAGTTCGCTGCCGAACTGGCCTGGACCCGGCTTGAGAGAATCGAAATCCAGGTCGGCCGCACCGGCGCGCTGTCCCCTGTCGCGCGGCTGACCCCGGTCAATGTCGGCGGCGTGATGGTGTCGAACGCGACGCTGCACAACGAGGATTACATCGCCGGCCGCGACGCCCGCGGCCAGCCGATCCGCGAGGGCCGCGATATCCGCGAGGGCGATCTGGTGCAGGTGTACCGCGCGGGGGACGTGATCCCCAAGATCGCGGATGTCGACCTGTCGCAGCGCCCGGGAGGGGCACAACCCTTTGCGTTTCCGCAAACCTGCCCCGAATGCGGGTCCGAGGCGATCCGCGAGGAAGGCGACGCGGTGCGGCGCTGCACCGGCGGGCTGATCTGCCCTGCGCAGGCCGTCGAAAAGCTGAAGCATTTTGTCAGCCGCGCCGCCTTTGACATCGAGGGGCTGGGCGCGAAACAGGTCGAACAGTTCTACCAGGATGGCTGGATCAAGGAACCTGCCGACATATTCACGCTGAAAGACCGCTACGGCAGCGGGATGCAGCAGCTGAAGAACCGCGAGGGCTGGGGTGAGAAATCCGCCGAAAACCTCTTTGCCGCGATCGAGGAAAAGCGGCGCATCCCGCTCAACCGGCTGATCTTTGCGCTCGGGATCCGGCATGTGGGTGAGGTTGCCGGACAGGTGCTGGCGCGGCATTTCGGATCATGGGACGCGCTGACCGCCGCCGTCGATGCCGCCGCCGCCGAGCCGATCCTGAATGCCCTTGAGGACCGCAAGGCCGCATTGGCCGCCAGCCCGCACTATGCCGAGATCCTCGGCATCGACGGCGTGGGCGAAACCCTGGCCCGGTCGCTGATCGCCACGATGGACCAAGAGGCCGAGCGCGCGTCGATCGACCGGCTGGCCGCGCATCTGACGGTCGAGGATGTGGCCGCGCCGCAAGATTCGGCCAGCCCCGTCGTGGGCAAGACCGTCGTCTTCACCGGCACCCTTGAAAAGATGACCCGCGCCGAGGCCAAGGCGCGTGCCGAGGCGCTGGGCGCCAAGGTGTCGGGCAGCGTGTCGGCCAAGACCGACCTTCTGGTGGCGGGGCCCGGCGCGGGGTCCAAGGCGAAGAAGGCGGCAGAGCTGGGCGTCGAGACCATCGACGAAGACGCCTGGCTGGCGCTGATCGCGGACGCATGAGCGGGCGCCCCGAGGTCCTGTTCCCGCTGTTCGCAGAGCTGGAAACGCTCGACGGGATCGGACCGAAGACGGCAAAGCATTTCGCGCAGATGGGTGTCGAGCGTCCGCGCGACCTGATCTTCACGCTGCCCTATTCCGGCATCGACCGGCGACGGCGTGCGACGATCCTGGGTGCGGATTTCCCCGAGACGGTGACAGTCGAGGTCGAGATCGGCCATCACCTGCCGCCGAAGTCGCGAGGGCGGCCCTACCGGATCGAGGTGCGCGACGCCGAGACGACGTTCCAGCTGGTGTTCTTTCACGCCCGCGGCGACTGGCTGATGACGCAATACCCCACCGGGCAGCGCCGGGTGGTGTCGGGCAAGGTGGAACTGTTCGACGGCATCGGCCAGATGGTCCACCCCGACCACATCCTGCGCCTTGAGGAGGCGGACGAGATCCCGGGGTTCGAACCGGTGTATCCGCTGACCTCGGGCCTGACGCAGCGCACGGTCTACAAGGCCGCCGCCGCCGCCGTCGCCCGCGCGCCGGAACTGGCCGAATGGATCGATCCGGCCCTGCGCGCCCGCGAAGGCTGGCCCGACTGGCACGTCGCGGTGGCCACCGCGCATCGCCCGCTGTCCTTGGCCGAACTGGCCGCGACGCATCCCGCGCGGCAGCGGCTGGCCTATGACGAGTTGATGGCGCACCAGTTGAAGCTGGCCCTGGCGCGCGCCTCGTTGCGGCAGGGCAAGGGGCGGGCGACGGCGGGCGACGGGCGCTTGCAGGCCAAGGTCTTGGCGGCGCTGCCTTATGCACCGACCGGCGCGCAGACCCGCGCCATCGCCGAGGTCGTCGCCGACATGGCCGCGCCGCAGCGGATGAACCGGCTTTTGCAGGGCGATGTCGGCGCGGGCAAGACGCTGGTGGCGTTCATGGCGCTGCTGAACGCGGTCGAGGCGGGCGGGCAGGGCGTGATGATGGCCCCGACCGAGATCCTCGCGCGGCAACATCTGGACGGGCTGCGCCCGCTGGCCGAGGACGCGGGCGTGGTGCTTGAATTGCTGACGGGCCGCGACAAGGGGCGCGAGCGGGCGGCGAAGCTGGCGGCGCTGGCGGCGGGCGACATCCAGATCCTCGTCGGCACCCACGCGGTGTTCCAGAAGGACGTGGCGTTCCGCGACCTGCGGCTGGCCATCATCGACGAACAGCACCGCTTCGGCGTGGCGCAGCGGATGGAACTGGGCTCCAAGGGCGCGCTGGCCGATGTGCTGGTGATGACGGCGACGCCGATCCCGCGCTCGCTGTCGCTGGCGCAATACGGCGACATGGATGTCTCGGTGCTGGACGAAAAGCCGCCGGGCCGGACGCCGGTGAAGACGGCGCTGATCTCGACCGCCCGCCTGGGCGAGGTGGTGGATCATCTGCGCCGCGCCGTGGCCGAGGGACGGCAGGCCTACTGGGTTTGCCCGCTGGTCGAGGAAAGCGAAAGCGTCGACATGACCGCCGCCGAAGAGCGGTTCAAACGGTTGCGGGCGAGCCTTGGCGAGTGTGTCGTCGGGCTGGTTCACGGCCAGATGCCGCCGCGCGACAAGGATGCGGCGATGGCGCGCTTCGTGGCGGGCGAGACAAAGGTGCTGGTGTCGACCACGGTGATCGAGGTCGGGGTGAACGTGCCGAACGCGTCGATCATGGTGGTGGAGCAGGCGGAATCCTTTGGCCTGGCGCAATTGCACCAGTTGCGCGGGCGTGTCGGGCGGGGGGCGGCTGCGTCGACCTGTCTGCTGATGTATCAGCCGCCTCTGACCGAGACGGGGCAGCGGCGGCTGGAGATCCTGCGCGAGACCGAGGACGGATTCCGCATCGCAGAGGAAGACCTTGCGATGCGCGGCGCGGGCGATCTGATCGGCACGGCGCAGTCCGGGCTGCCCCGGTTCCGCATCGCCGATCTGGAACGGCAGTCGGCGTTGATGGCGCTGGCGCAGTCGGACGCGCGCAAGCTGCTGCACGACGATCCCGCGCTTGAGACAGAGCGCGGCAAGGCGGCCCGAGTGCTGCTGTGGCTGATGGAGCAGGACCGCGCGATCCGGCTGATTTCCGTAGGCTAGGGAACCACTTACGCGTTTTGTTCTCAAATGTTCTCACAAAGTTCTTTACATGGCGTTAATCATGTGAGAACAAAGTGGCAACAGAGCACAAAAAAGCACAGAGGTTCGAGATGAAGACGCGCATCAAGGCACTGCTTTCCGACAACGGGTCGATCCTGGGCGATTTCGCCGGGGCGGCCTCGCTCATGGTCCTTCTGGTGGCGCTGCTGCACCTGCCCGCCGTCGCCTGACCTTACCCCGTTTCCCCAACTGCCTGCGGTCTGTCGCCGGTCATAAGTCCTTGCGCTGCCTGTCCCCATAGCCCTGCGCAGGGTTCCTGTCCCAAACCCAGAGCCGGGATTGCCTCATCCCCCGGCCGGCCGGTTGCCTACAGATACGCCCCTTGCCGCCGCTCCCCTGTCCCGGGAAGCGGCGGTTTTTTTATGTAAGGCTCTATTTCAGGCCCGGCGACGGCGGCCTGCGCCCCCGCGGCCCCGGCCCGAGCCCGCCTCGGCGGCAGCGCGGGCGGCGTCGGGAAAGCTGGTGCCATCCTTCATCGCCTCAAGCACGCGGGCAAAACGGATCCACTCGGCGCCGTTCGGGTCGTGGTTGGCGAGGAAGTTGGCGGCCTTGATCGCTTCCATCTCGACGTGGCGGACGGGGTTCATGATCGCGCTGGTCATGCCTGCACCGATCGCCATCGGCAGGAAGGCGGCGTTGATTCCGTGCCGGTTCGGCAGCCCGAACGAGATGTTCGACGCGCCGCAGGTGGTGTTGACGCCCAGCTCATCCCGCAGGCGGCGGACCAGCGTGAACACCTGCTGCCCGGCGGAGGCCATCGCGCCGACCGGCATCACCAGCGGATCGACCACGATGTCATGCGCCGGAATGCCGAAATCGGCGGCGCGCTCGACGATCTTCTTGGCCACGGCAAAACGCACGTCGGGGTCTTCGGAGATGCCGGTGTCGTCGTTCGAGATCGCCACGACCGGCACGTTGTACTTCTTGACCAGCGGCAGCACGAGTTCGAGCCGCTCTTCCTCGCCCGTCACCGAGTTCAGAAGCGGGCGGCCGTGGCAGGCGGCAAGCCCGGCCTCGAGCGCGGCAGGCACCGAGCTGTCGATGCACAGGGGCACGTCGACCAGCGCCTGCACCAGTTCGAGCATCTTCACCATCAGGGGCGGCTCGGTCTCGTTCGGGTTGGGGTTCGAGTTGTAGACGACGCCCGCGTTCACATCGAGCACCATCGCCCCGCAGGCGACCTGTTCCAGCGCGTCCTTCTCGACGGTCGAGAAATCGCCCGCCTCAAGCTCTGCCGCCAGTTTCTTGCGGCCCGTGGGATTGATCCGCTCGCCGATCACGCAGAACGGCTCGTCAAAGCCGATTGTGACGGTCTTGGTTTTCGACTCGATGACGGTGCGGGTCATGGATGGTCCTTCAGATGTGGTTTGCGGGGCGCGCCGAGGCGCCGCCGTTGGCGATGGCCCAGTCGGCATTGGTCTTTATGCCGCCAAGCGGGAAGAAATGCACGGCCTCGATCCCGAAGCCGGGGTTGGCGGCCTTGTGGCGGGCAAGGTCCATCAGGACCTCGTCCGGCGTGTAGGGCAGGACCAGCTTCGTCACGTCCATCGCGCGCTTTTGCAGGACGCGCAGCGACGGGCCGACACCGCAGGCGATGGCGAACTTGATGAGCGTCTGCAGCTTGGCGGGACCGGCGATGCCGATATGGACGGGCAGGTGGATGCCTTCGGCGTCCATCCGCGATACCCAGTCGATGATCGGCTGTGCCTGGAAACAGAACTGCGTCGCCAGTGCGACCTTGGCATCGGTGCGGTTCGCAAAGTCCTGCTTCCAGCGCAGCGCGTCCATCACCATGCGGTCCGACCCGTCGGGGTCGATGTCGCGGTTGCCCTCGGGGTGGCCCGCGACATGCAGGCGGGTAAAGCCCGCCTTGTCGAACAGCCCGGTTTCCAGAAGCTGCATCGACGAGTGGAACGCCCCCTTCGCCTGCGGCACGCCGCCCGCAAGGACAAGGCCCTGCCGCACGTCCGCCTCGCCCTGATAGCGCGCGATCCAGTCGGCCAGCATCGCCTCGTCCGCGATGATCCGCGCGGGGAAATGCGGCATCACGTTGAACCCGCCCGCCGCCAGACGACGCGCGGTGGCGACCATGTCCTCGATGGGCGTGCCGTCGATGTGCGCGATGTAGACGCGTGTGCCCTCGGGCAGCAGATCGCGGAACTCCTCGACCTTCTCGGCGGTGCGCGGCATCACCTCGATCGAATAGCCCTCCAGGAACGCCTCAAGCTCGGGCGCGGCGGCGCGCGGGCGGTCAGCCTCGCGGCGGCGGAAGTTCAGAAGCGATGCCATGCGGTCTCTCCATCCCGGTTGCGGACCGGGCGCGTCGGCCCGGTTCAGGCTCATGCCCAGCCATCGTTGGCGATCAGGGCCTTGATGCGGTCCTGGTCGTAGTCGCGGTCGATGCGCTCGGCCTCTGCCTGTGCCACCGCGTCGGGGTCTCCCTCGACGGTGTAGGGGTCGGCCTTGCGCCATTCGGCAAGGTAGGCGTCGGTGCCCGAGGCCCCGGTCTTCATCGCCGCCCGGTCGATCGCCTGTTCAAAGCGTTCGGGCAGCGCGGCCTTCGATCCCCGGCGGCCCTTGCCGACGATGACCTGGGCCGGGATGTCCCGCCAGTAGACGATGGTGACGTCGGGCATGTGCGATTCCCTTGACCGTTCCTTGCGCTTCTACGCGCCGCCGCAGGGTGTTCGGGGATGGATTTCGACATCTCCCCGCGACAATGCGACGGATACGAAATCGCGGGTCGGCAAACCAGACGCCGCCGCCGTCGTAATTCTCATATCCATTATGAGGCGGCGCGGGGTCACGGCAGGCAATCACAACGCTTGTTTGCGGCCCCGTGCAGGATTACTCTTCAAGGCAACTAGTTCTGGAGGGCGACACGATGGCGCCCAAGCGTCCCATAGGTGCGGGCGCGTTCCCGATTTCGGTAGAGCCGCCAGCGCCGCCAAAGCCCGACCCGGCCAGCCTGTATGCCGCGCTGGACCTCGGGACCAACAGTTGCCGCATGCTGATTGCCCAGCCCAAGGGCAGCCAGTTTCATGTCGTCGACAGCTTTTCCAAATCCGTGCAGCTTGGCTCGGGGCTGGAAGCGTCTGGGCGGCTGTCGCGCGGGTCGATGGCGCGCACCATTCAGGCGCTGCGGATCTGCAAGCGCAAGATCGACAAGCACAACGTCACCCGGATGCGGCTTGTCGCGACCGAGGCGTGCCGCCGCGCCACCAATGCCGCCGAATTCGTCAACGTGGTCGAGCGCGAGACCGGCCTGCGGCTGGACATCATCGAGACCGAGGAAGAGGCGCGGCTGGCGGTGATCTCCTGCGCGCCGCTGGTGTCCACCCGGACCGAACAGCTGCTGGTGGTGGACATTGGCGGCGGCTCGACCGAGCTGGTGTGGATCGACCTGACCCGCGTGCCCCGCGTTGAGCGGCCCAAGGCGATCATGCGGCTGCATACCGGGTTCACCCCCGCCGAGAGCCCGTTTCCCCATGCCAAGGTGGTCGACTGGATCTCGGTGCCGCTTGGCGTTGCGACGCTGCGCGACCAGTTCATCGACGTCGAGGACGATTCGGCCCGTTTTGCCCTGATGAGCTGGTATTTCGAGGAGAACCTCGCCAATTTCACCCCCTACGACGCCGAGCAGACGCGCGATGGGTTCCAGATCATCGGCACCTCGGGCACCGTCACTACTGTTGCCGCAAGCCACCTTGGCCTGCGCCGCTATGACCGCAACAAGGTCGACGGGCTGCGCATGACATCCGACCAGATCGACGCGGTGATCCGCGACTACCTGCACCTTGGCCCGGCGGGCCGCCGCGCCGATCCGCGTATCGGACGCGACCGCCACACGCTCATCATGTCGGGCGCGGCCATCCTGCAGGCGCTTCTGCGCGTGTGGCCGACCGACCGGCTGTCCGTCGCCGACCGCGGCCTGCGCGAGGGGCTTCTTTATGCGCAGATGTCCGCGGACGGCGTGCTGGAAGACGGGCCGTTCTAGTCAGCTCAGGCGGTCGTCTTGCGGATCACGTCGAAGCCGCCAAAGATCAGCCGCTTGCCATCGAACGGCATCTCGCCGCCATCGGTTTGCGACATCTGTGCCCAGCCTGCGTCGCGGGTGGCCTTGTCGGGCCAGACGATCCAGCCGGCGGTGACGACTTCGCCGTCCTCGCACTTCACCGCCATCGGTAGCGAGGTCAGCGTGCCGTCCGGAACGTCGCTGGCCCAGCCATCGACGACTTCGGTTGCGCCAAGGGTGAGGAAATAGCCCTGCATCTCGCTGCAGAACGTGGCGTAGCTGTCCTTCTTGTCCGCTGCGATGGGGGCGACGAACAGATCGAAATAGGCCATGGTATGCCTCCGGTTGATGGCTGCGCGCAGTATCGCACGGATCGCCGCCGCGCCGGTGATCTTTCGCATCCCGCGCGGGTGGCTTATGTGCGCAGGACAAGGCAGGATGACGACATGGCAAAAAACACGAGCGGACGCGGCGAACGCGAGTTGCGGGTCAAGGTCAAGACCGCGCGGGGGCGCAAGCTGTCCTCGACGCGCTGGCTCGAACGGCAACTGAACGACCCCTACGTCAAGCGCGCGAAGGCCGAGGGCTATCGCGGGCGCGCGGCGTTCAAGATCCTGGAGCTTGACGACAAGTACCGCTTTCTTGTGCCGGGCGCGCGGGTGGTTGACCTCGGCTGCGCTCCGGGGGGCTGGTGCCAGGTCGCGGTGGCCCGCGTCAACGCGCTTGGCGAAAAGCAGGGCAAGGCCGTGGGCACCGTGCTGGGCGTCGACCTGCAAGAGATCGAGCCGATCACGGGGGCCGAGATCCATCAGCTTGACTTCATGGCCGACGATGCTGACGCGCTGGTGAAAGAGTGGCTTGGCGGCACCGCGACAGTGGTGATGTCGGACATGGCCGCGGCGTCGTCGGGCCACAAGGGCACCGACCACCTGCGTATCGTCGCGTTGTGCGAGGCCGCCGCCTATTTCGCCTTCGACGTGCTGGAAGAGGGCGGCACCTTTGTCGCCAAGGTGCTGCAGGGCGGCGCCGAGGACAGCCTCCAGAGTGTGCTGAAGCAACGCTTCACCAAGGTCGCCAACGTCAAGCCGCCCGCCAGCCGGTCGGACAGCTCCGAGAAATTTGTCGTGGCGACGGGGTTCCGGGGACGCGAGAGCAATTCCTGAAAGGAATTGTGACCAAATCCTTGAAGGATTTGGACCCGCTCACATCCCCAGGATGCGCCGCGCGTTTTCCTTCAGGATCAGTGGGCGCACCTCGTCCCGCATCTCGAGCTGTTCGAACTCGGACAGCCAGCGGTCGGGCGTGATCGCGGGCCAGTCCGACCCGAACAGCATCTTCTTCTTCAGGATGGTGTTGGCATACTGCACGAAGATCGGCGGAAAGTACTTCGGCGCCCAGCCGGACATGTCGATGTAGACGTTGGGCTTGTGCGTGGCGACCATCAGCCCCTCTTCCGTCCAGGGAAACGACGGGTGCGCCAGCACGATGGGCATGTCGGGGAAATCCACCGCTACATCCTCGACATACAGCGGATTTGAATACTTCTGCCGCATCCCCATGCCGCCGCGCATCCCCGATCCGACGCCGGTCTGCCCGGTGTGAAAGAGCGAGATCGCGCCTTCATCCGCGATCGCCTCGTAGAGGTCATAGGCCATGCGGTCGTTGGGAAAGAAGCCCTGCATGGTGGGGTGGAACTTGAAGCCCTTCACGCCGAACTCGCGCACCAGCCGCCGCGCCTCGCGCGCGCCCATCTTGCCCTTGTGCGGGTCGATCGAGGCGAAGGGGATCAGGATGTCGTCATTCTCGGCGCAAAGTTTCGCGACTTCCTCGTTGGAATAGCGGCGAAAGCCGGTCTCGCGCTCGGCATCGACGGGAAAGATCACGGCGGCGATGTTGCGCTCGCGGTAGTAGGTGGCGGTGTCCTGCACGGCGGGCAGCATGCCGTCGGCCCCGGCGGGGTTGCGGAAATACTTGGCCATCGCCGCCTGGAAATCGTCATAGCCATCGTCACGCGGGCCGCAGCAGGGTTCCTCGGCGTGGGTGTGAAAGTCGATGGCGACCACGGTGTCGAGGTTCATGTCGGGTCCTTTCCGTTGGGCAGGGACAGATAGCGTTTCAGCAGCCGTTTCAGTGTCGCCTCGTCCTGCGGCGACAGCGGACGGGCGGCATCGGCCTCGTGTGTGTCAAAGGCGGGCTGCACCTGGCTAAGATACTTGCGGCCCGCCTCGGTCAGCGACAATTCGACGGCGCGGCGGTCGTCGTCGGGCACGCGGCGGTCGATCCAGCCGCTGCGTTCCATCTGCGCGACCATCTTGGCCATATGCGCGCGCTTGATCGACAGGTGGCGCGCCAGAACGCCCTGCCGCAGGCCGGGGTTGCGCGCGATCAGCATCAGCACCGACACCTCGCCGGGGCGCACGTCATGGTCGCCCATCGCCTCGAAGAACCCTTCGAAGGCGCGCAACTGCGCCAGCCGCAACAGGAACCCCAGCGACTCGCCAAGGGCGCCCAGATCGACCGGCGCATCGGGTGTCTTGGCGCCGTCAGCCATCGCCGGGCGCCTGCACCTTGGCCACGCGCTTTTCCAGGAAGGCGCGCAGGCGGTCCTTTGCCTCGGGCGTGTCGGACGCAATCGAGGCCATCAGCGATTCCGTGAACAGGCCGTCCTCGGCCGACATGTCGCGGATGCGGGGCAGGGCGTTGATGACGGCATAGTTCGACACCGGCGAATTCTCGGCCATGCGCGCCGCGATCTCGGAGGCGCGGGTCAGCGCCTCGCCTTCGGGCACGACGTAGGACACGCCGCCCCAGGATTCCATCCGGTCGGGCGAGACGGAACGGCCGGTCAGCATCATGTCGCCCATCCGCGCCGCGCCGATCAGCCGTGCGATGCGCACCGATCCGCCGCCGCCAACGAAGATCCCGCGCGTACCCTCGGGCAGGGCGAAGAAGGCGGTGGTGTCCGCCACGCGCACATGGGTCGCCGCCGCCAGCTCGAATCCGCCGCCCACGACCGCGCCTTTCAGCGCCGAGACGAAGGGGATGTTGCCGCGCTCGATCAGGTCGAACACCGCGTGCCAGCGCCGCGATCCCTTGACCGCGTCGAACAGCGGTTTCTCGGAATGCTCGGCCAGGTCCAGCCCGGCGCAGAAATGCGTGCCCTCGCTTGCGAAGACGGCCGCTTTGGCGTTCTCTGTGGCACGGGCCACCGCCAGCGCGATGGCCTCGACAAACCGGTCCGAGATGGCGTTACGCTTTTCAGGGCGGTTCAGGGTCAGGATTGCGACATCCCCGTCCTGTTCGTAGCGCACCAGATCATCGCTGTGGTTCTCGGTCATCGCCTGCTCTCCCTCACGCAATTAGTTTCCTAGTAGACAAATTCTGCGAAGACTGTCAATCTCCGGCGCGTCACGGGACCGCCTGGAGGAGACATGACCGGAACTCGCCCCGACGCCACGTTTTGGACCCCGACCGTGCGCAGCGAAACCCGCGCCGACGGGTCGATTCTTGTCTGGCAGGATGAGCCGCTGGGTGGCTATGCCCGGGCGATCACCGAATATTTCGGACATTGGGCCGAACGCACACCCGATACCGTCTGGATGGCAGAGCGCGGGCCGGATGGCGCCTGGGCGGAAACCACCTATGCCGAAGGCTGGGACCGGATCCGGGCGATCGGATCGGCGCTCATGGAGATGGGCCTGTCCGAGGACCGCCCGCTTCTGATCCTGTCGGGCAACTCGGTCGCCCATGCGCTGATGGCTCTGGGCGCGCAGCATGTCGGCGTGCCCTCGGCGGCGCTGGCGCCTGCCTATGCGCTGTCGGGCGGGGATCATGCCAAGCTGCGCGACGTGGCCGAACAGCTGACGCCCGGCCTTATCTTTGCCGACCGCACGCAGAAATTCCTGCCCGCCATCGACGCGGTGTTCGCCGCGGACGTGCCGGTGGCCAGTGTCGAGGGTGACGCGCCCGGCCGTGTCCGCCATGCCTTTGCCGACCTGGTCGCCACGCCCCGCAGCGCCGCTATGGAGGCCGCCCACGCGGCGATCACCCCCGACACGGTGGCCAAGTTCCTGTTCACCTCGGGCACGACCGGATCGCCCAAGGCGGTGATAAACACCCACGAGATGCTGTGTTCCAACCAGCAGATGGTGCGGCAGTGCTTTGTCTTCGTGACCGAAACGCCGCCCGTCGTGGTCGACTGGGCGCCGTGGAACCACACGGCGGCCGGCAACAAGGTCTTCAACATGGTGATGACCAACGGCGGCACCTATTACATCGACGATGGCAAGCCGACGCCGGACGGCATCCTCAAGACGGTGCGCAACCTCAAGGAAATCGCGCCGACCTGGTATTTCAACGTGCCGCTCGGCTACCAGATGCTGCTCGATCATCTGGAAGGCGACGCCGACCTGCGCCGCACCTTCTTTTCGCGCCTGTGCATGCTGTTCTACGCGGGCGCCGGGATGAGCCAGCCGGTCTGGGACCGGCTGACGGCGGCGTCCGAACGCGAGGTGCCGGGCGGCGTGATGATCTCGACCGGCTTTGGCTCGACCGAGACCGGGCCGTTCGCGCTGAATCTGACCGAGCGGCTGGAAAGCTCGGGCAACCTCGGCATTCCCGCGCATGGCGTGAGCTTCAAGCTGGTGCCGCAGGGCGACAAGCTGGAGGGGCGCATCAAGAGCCCCTCGGTGACGCCGGGCTACTGGCGCAATCCTAAGCTTTCGGCGGAAGCCTTTGACGAGGAAGGCTATTACTGCTTCGGCGACGCGTTCAAATTCGCTGAGGATGGCAACCCTGCGGCGGGCTTCCTGTTCGACGGGCGGCTGGCCGAGAACTTCAAGCTGGCCTCGGGCACCTGGGTCGCGGTCGGCCCGCTGCGCGCGGTGCTGACCAACGATCTCAAGGGGTTGGCGTCGGACACGGTGATCGCGGGCGAGGAACGCACCGAGCTTGGCGCGCTGATCGTGCCCGACTGGTCGGCGCTGCGCGCGCTGGCGGGCGAGGCGCTGGAGGGTGAGGCGCTCTTGGCGCATCCCAAGGTGCGCGGCGCGGTCGCACAGGCGCTGGCCGATCATATGGCACGCTCTACCGGGTCGGCCAGCCGCGTGACGCGGGCGATGTTCCTTGCCGATCCGCTGGAGTTCGACAAGGGCGAGGTGACTGACAAGGGGTCGATCAACCAGCGCGCCGTGCTGCGGCACCGCAAGGCGCTGGCCGATGCCCTGTGGGAGGACGACCCGCGCGTGATCCTCCCAGCGACCGAGCGGGCCTGAGGCCCGCTTGCGCGCTCACGGCAGGGGGATGTCGCCGACCTTCCTTGGCACGTCATAGCCCCGCTGCACGGCAGGGCGGTCCGCAAGGCGCAAGTACCAGTCACGCACGTTCGGGAACGCGTTCAGGTCGATCTCCTGCCATTCAAAGCGCGACACCCAGGGCCAGATCGCCATGTCGGCAATGGAATACTCATCAGCGACGAAATCGCGCCCCGTCAGTCGATCGTTCAGCACACGGTAAAGCCGCGCCGCCTCGCTGCCGAAGCGTTTCTCGGCATAGTCCGACGTGCCCTTGTTGAAGCGCAGGAAATGATGCGCCTGCCCAAGCATCGGGCCAAAGCCGCCCATTTGCCACATCAGCCACTCCATCGCCCGCCAATAGCCGTCGCCTTCGGGCAGGAACCGCCCCTCGCGCTGCGCCAGCCAGACCAGGATCGCGCCTGATTCCATCAGCGTCAGGCCGCTGGCCTCGTCGCGGATCGCGGGGATCTTGTTGTTGGGCGAGATGGCAAGGAATTCGGGCGTGAACTGCTCGTCCTTGGTGATGTCCACGGCAAGGGCCGTGTAGTCGATCCCAAGCTCTTCGAGCAGGATCGAGACCTTGCGCCCGTTCGGCGTGGTCCAGGTATAGAGGTCGATCATCGTCGCGGTCCTTGTGCGGGGTGCGGATGCCGTCAGGGTGCCGTCATGGAGGGCGCTTTGCCACCCCCGATCATGCGCCGCCGGATCAAGACACGCGCGGGCCGCTCGAACAGGCGGTAGGTGGCGGCCGCGACGGTCATCGCCACCGCGAGGAAGATCGCAAGATGCAGGGCCGCGGGTACTTCGCCCAGACGCGCGACCAGCCGGGTGACGACCTCGTTGGTGAACCAGTGGGTCAGGTACAGTGCATAGCTGATCTCGCCCAGCCAGACCGCGAGCCTAGCCAGCATTGCAGGACACCGCGCGCGGAAGGCGGCCATAACGACGATCGCCGAAAGGGCGCTCAGCCCCAAGTACGCCAGGGGTGCACGGTAGATGTCGCGCCCGTCGACGATCGAGAAAGCGAGCACGAAAACTAGCGCCGCCAGCGCTGCCCAGAACATGCGTGGATCGTCGGCGGGGCCGATACGCCAAGCCCAGAGCCCAAATGCAAAGAATGGCGCGAAGGTGAGAGGCGTGGCGTAGAAGTACCAGTGATCCGGCTGCCCCAGTGGCGCGATCACCCACATCAGAAGCTGCTGGAACAGGATGGCCGCCAGTGTCGCCGCCGCAAGCTGGGCGCTGCTGATCCGCGCCATGGCCAGGGCGACCAGCGGAAAGACGACGTAGAACATCGCCTCGATCCCCAGCGACCACGCGCCGACGGCGTTCGACAGATAACCGGGCAGATGGAACCCGAAGGCCGCAGTTCCGGTCAGGATCGCCTGCGGCAGGGCGCTGTCCATCGGCTGCCCCCGCACGGCCGCACGCAGGAACATGGCAAGCGCAACCAGCATGAGAAGTGGCAGGATGCGGGCGATCCGCTTGGCGAAGAAGTCATAAAGGCCCTCGGCGTCGATGCTGTGATGAAACCGCTCGGCATGGCTGATCATCATCGCAAGCGCTGAAAGGATGAAGAAGATATAGACTCCGAAGGCGCCTGCGCTCTCGATTGTCAGTCCATAGTTCCAGGTGGCGAAGTGGTAGCACGCGACAGCAACCGCGCACAGGCCGCGGATCAGGTCGAGGGTGAGGTAGCGCCGCGTATCCATCCAGAGACCCACTTGCCGATGTCATGCGCGGATAGCGCACTTCCTGACGTTGGGGAAGTCTCTGACATTCGCAAGCTCACAACGACGGCAGCCACAGGACCAGCGCAGGGACCGCCATCAGCAGCGCGACATGGAGGAGGTCGGCCAGCACGAACGGCGTCGTCCCGCGGAAGATCGTCGTCAGCGGGATATCCCGCGCCACGCCGCTCAGGACATAGACGTTCATCCCCACGGGCGGCGTAATCAGCGCGATCTCGGTCATCCGCACCACCAGCACGCCGAACAGCACCGCGTCGTAGCCCAGCCCCGTCACGAGCGGAAAGAACAGCGGCACGGTCAGGGTCATCATCGCCGAGGCGTCTAGGATCATGCCCAGCAGCAGGTAAAGCGCGAGGATGATCAGCAACACGGCGAGGGCAGGCAACTCGGCAGAACTGACCCAGCCGACAAGGTTCAGCGGAATCGTCGTCACCGTCACGAAGGCGTTGAACACCAGCGCGCCGAACAAGATGCCAAAGATCATGCCCGTGGTGCGCAGGGTGTCGTAGACGGCCTTGCGCAGGGCCGCGACGCTCAGCTTGCCCCGGATGCCAGAGATCACCAGCGCGCCGAATGCGCCCATCGCACCGGCCTCGGTCGGGGTGAACCAGCCCCAAAGGATGCCGCCCATTACGAAGACGAACAGGACGATCACGTCGCCAGTGCGCAGAAAGCCCTGCCAGCGCTCACGCCAGCCATATCGCGGACCTGCCGGGCCTGCCGCTGGCCGAATGCGGCAGAGGATGGCGATCACGGTCATGTAGAACAGCGCCAGCAGGATGCCGGGTATGATGCCCGCAGCGAACATGTCGCCGATAGAGGTCTCGGTCAGGATGCCGTAGATGATGAACATGCCCGACGGCGGGATCAGGCTGCCGATCGTCCCGCCTGCGGCCACCGATCCAGAGGCGAGCGACAGCGAATAGCCATGACGGCGCATTTCCGGCAGGGCGACAAGGCCCATCGTCGCGGTGGTGGCCAGCGACGAGGCGTTGACCGACGCAAAGCCGGCCGACGCGCCGACCGTGGCCATGGCCAGCCCGCCGCGCCGGTGCCCCAGCATCCGCGCCGCGAAGTCGAACAGGTCGTGCCCGATCCCCGAGGCGAACAGCACATGCGCCATGAACAGGAACAGCGGAACGGTCCCGATGGCATAGTTGGTCGCAAGATCGAACGCGATGACGCCAACCTTGATGACCGCCGCGTGAAAGCTGATGAGCAGTCCGAAACCAAGGATGCCGACCAGACCCATGGCAAAGCCGATGGGCATCCCGAAGGCGATGAAGACGAACATCGTGCCGATGCCGACCATGCCTGCCAGAACGGGTGTCATGTCCGGCGCTCCCGGCCCGCGATGAACTGAAGGCCGCGCAGAAGGCATATGGAAATCAGAAGCGTGATCGCCGCCACCATCAGCCAGCGGAACGGCGCGACGGGAATGTCCAGAAGCGGCGTCGTCTCGCCCTGACGGCCCCGGCGCAGCGCTTCTTCGATCCCGGCGTAGAGAACGAAGCCCCAGAAGACCGTTCCAGCCAGAAGCGTAAGCCCCTGCGCCGCGCCTGCAACGCGCGTGCGGAAGGTCTGGACCAGCAATTCGACCCGCGTATGTGCGTCGTCCCAGGCGGCGAAGGCCAGCGCGCAGGACACGGTCGGGATCAAGAGCAACTCGGCCAGCACATAAGTGCCGGGAAAGGCGATTCCGGCGGCGCGAAAGGCGACCGTCACCACCGTCAGCGCCATGAGCGCCACCAGCGACAGCACGCCCAGGGCGGCGGCCCCGCGCACGGCGGCGCGCAGAAGTGTTTCGACGGCTCGCATCGGGTTGCCTCCAGATGAAACCCGGCGGCGCGCCCTCCGCGCCGCCGGTCAGTCGTTACTCGGCGTAGGCCGCGCGGATCGCACCCAGCACTTCGGAGCCGGGCTTGCCCATCGCATCGAGGCCGTCCGCGACCTCCTGGATCGCAGGCGCGAAGGTCTCGGAGTATTCGGCCACGACCTCGGGCGCGACGGTGTTGAAGACGACGCCTTCTTCCTCGCCATAGGTGCGGCCCGCCATCTCGGCCACTTGCGCCAGTTCAAGCGTGCGCAGGCTCAGCCATTCCGCGTTGTCGTCGAACACCTGCTGGATGTCCTCGGGCAGGCTGTCCCAGACGCTGCTGTTCACGCCCCGCGACGGATAGGCCCCGCGCGAGTGCGGCAGTTCGGAGTAATACTTGACCACCTCGGCGAAGCTGAGCGATTTCAGCGCCTCGTAGGGGGCGATCACGCCGTCCACGACGCCCTTTTCCAGCGACGGATAGGTCTCGGTCATGGGCATCGTCACGCCTTCGGCGCCGAAGGCCGCCAGCGGGCCGATAAAGTCGACTGCCGAGCGGATGCGCAGGCCCTGAAGGTCGTCCAGCGTCTCGACGGGCTTGTCGCGCAGCAAGAGGTGCATCGGCGTGCCGACGTTGTAGCCGACGACGTGCACGCCCTGCAGTTCCTCGGCGAAGACCGGATAGGTCTCGACAAGGTCCATGTAGACCTGAAGCACCTTCTCGGGGTCGGTGTAGCCATAGAACATGCCCGGCACGAGGCGGTTCATGTCATAGCCCGAGCGTGCATAGATCGGCGCGATATAGCCGACGTCCGCGACGCCTGCAGCCAACTCGTCCACGCCTTCGCGCGACGTGACAAGCGAACCGCCCCAGTAGGGCGTGATGTCCACGCGCCCGCCGGTCTGTTCCTCGATGCGGGCGATCCATTCGGCATCGGCGGCGCCGTAGGGATGCATCTCGGTATAGGGCGAGGCGTAGGTCAGGTTGAAGTCGGCGGCCCAGGCGGGCAGCGCGGCGAGGCAGAGTGTCACAAGTGCCGTTGTCCGAAGCATGGTTTGTCCTCCCTTGCGGATGTTTCAGGGTCGTGCCGGGGTTGATGGCCCGGTCTGGTGCGCCTGTGTTTGCACAAGCGCGTTTATTTGAGTTTGGGTCAGTCCAAGGCCGGTCAGGACCTCGGCGGTGTGGGTGCCGGGCAGGGCGGCGGGCGCGGGCGCCGTGAACGGCCCAAGCCGGACGGGCGGGCCCGCCTGCGTCAGTGCGCCGCCGGGGGCGTCGAGCGCGATCACCATGCCACGCTCGCGGAAATGCGGCTCTTGCAGGGCATCGGCCAGGGTGTTGACCGGGGCGAATTGCGTTCCCGCAGCCTCCAGATGCGCCAGCCAATGCGCGCGGGGCCTGGCGGCAAAGACCGCCTGAAGCCCGTCGCGGATCTCGCGGCGGCGCGCCGGGTCCATCTGCCAGGTGGCATACTCGGGGCGGCCCATCGCGGTGCAGAAGGCGGCCCAATAGCGCGGCTCCATATCGGTCGTCACCAGCCATTCGCCGTCGGCACAGCGCCACAGACCCATATCGGCCCGCCGGGTGCCGCGCGGCGGGATCTCGGCGTGGTCCTCGTAGCGCGCGATCAGGTTGGCGAGCAGCACCAGCGAGCAATCGGCCATCGCCACATCGACATGCTGTCCCCGGCCGGTGGCGCGGGCCTGCATGACCGCCGCCAGCGTGGCAAAGGCCGCATGGGCGCCGGTGGCCACGTCGGCGGCGGCAAAGCCGGGCAGGCCGGGTGCGTCCGGGTCTTCGCCGGTGCGGCTGAGGACACCGGCCAGCGCCAGCGCCACCGGGTCATGTCCGGGCTTGTCGCGCAACGGGCCGGTCTGGCCGCACAGCGTAAGGGAGGTATAGACAAGGGCGGGGTTGCCTTTGGACAGGGCGGCATGGCCAAGGTTCAGGCCGTCCAGCACCCCCGGCCTGTAGTCCTCAATCACCACGTCCACCGTTGCTGCCAGATCGCGCAAGACACCTTGCGCCGACGCCTCGCCAAGATCGAGGCAGATCGATTTCTTCCCGCGCGCCAGCATGTCGCGTGCCCGTTGCCGCGCACGGCCCGCATCGTCCAGCTTGTCCCAGCCAAAGACCTTTGCCTGCTTGGCCAGTTCGCGCGGATGCTCGACGCGGATCACTTCTGCGCCCTGATCGGCCAGAAGCCAGGTGCAATACGGCCCCGGCAGCAGCCGCGAGAAATCGAGGACACGCAGACCGCTGAGCGCGCTCATGATCCGCGCCTCTTATGCACCGCGAACAGCGGCCCCGGCACGCCGTCCGCGTCGAAGACCCCGCGCGCCTTCATCTGCGGTGTATCCCGCACTTCGGACAGGCGGATCACCGGCGACAGGCCCCAGCCGTGGTCCAGCGACCAGTCGGCCAGCGTCTTGCGGTCATGTTGCACGAAGAACGCCGCAACGACGCCTTGCCAGCGGTCGATGATGTCCTGATCGGTGTCGGCGACAAGGATCGCGTCCCAGTCGATCGCGGCCAGTTCGCCCGCAGCGCCTTCGGCCTGCATCACCCGCACCAGCGCCCGCATCATGCCGGGATTGTCGATCATCGACCACGTCACATAGCCGTCCGCGCAAGGCCAGATCTGCCGCACACCCGATTTGCCGCGCACCAGCATGTTGCCGCGCCGCGTGCCGATCCGGCCCGTGTGTTCATACATCACCGCCTCGCGGTAATTGGCAAGCGCCGCCGATTGCAGCGCCGACAGCGCGATGCGCTGGCCCCTGCCGGTCAGCCGCCGCGCCCTCAGCCCCATCAGCGCCGCCGTCGCCGCCTGTATGCCGGTCAGCGCATAAGCCTGTTCGCCCGGCAGCCGCAGCGGGGGCCGGTCGGGCGTGCCGGTGACGTGCATCAGCCCGGACTGCGCCATCAGCGTGAGGTCGGTCATGGGGCGATGCGCGCCCGGAAACGCGGTCGCGATTACGTGGATCAGCCTTTCGTGCCGCGCAGCCACAGCATCGACACCGGCGCGCGGATCGCTCCGGCGGTCGTCGAGCAGGATGTCGGCACCGTCCAGAAGCTCGACCAGTGGCGCGTCCGAACGGATCATGCCCTTGTGCCACGCTTTGGCGCGCGCTTCGGTCACGGGCGCGGCGCTGGCAAGGATCACCTCGGCCCCAAGCCGTGCCAGCATGCTGCCGCCGAAATCGACAAGGTGATCGGCAAGGACCACGGCCTTGATGCCGGTAAGCAGCGTCATGCCAGCGCCCCTGCCGCCATCAGTGTTGCAACCTCGGCCTCGGTCAGCCCGATCTCGGCAAAGACCTGCGCATTGTCCGCGCCAAGGCACGGGGAGGCGCCGACATGGCACGGCGTGTCAGAAAACGCATAGGGCGGCGCGGGCATCTTCGCCGTGCCGATCATCGGATGATCGACCGCCACGAAATGCCCCGCCGCGTTCAGCGCCGGGTGTTCCGACAGCCCCTTGCCGTCAAGGACAGCCGCAGCCGGAATGCTCGCGGCCACCAGCGCCGCCTCAAGTGCCCCGATGTCCCAATCCGCCGTGTGATCCTCCAGCGGGCTGCCCACCACGGTCGCCAGCGCCGTGCGCTGCGCGTCGGTTTCGCAGGCGATGGCGATCCACTGGCCGTCCTTGCAGGGGAACACGCCGTGCGGGTGCATCTCGGGGTCGCCGTTGGCGGGCTTGTCGCCCGGCATCGCGGCGAACAGATCACCCGCGACATGCACCATCGCCTCGATCTGGCTGACATCCACGTGCACGCCGTGGCCGGTCTGGTCGCGGTGTTCCAGCGCCGACAGGATCGCCACCGTCAGCATCATCGGCGCGACGACATCGCCGTAGGCAAGCGGCGGCATATGCGGCTCCGATCCCGGCCAGCCGGTCATGTCGCAATGGCCCGACCACGCCGCAGCGGAATTGCCGTAGCCGCGAAACCCCGCCATCGGGCCGGTGCGCCCTGCGACAGATACGCTGGCAAGGATGATCCCGGGGCGGATGTCCTGCAATGTCTCCCAGCCCAGACCGATGCGATCCATGTAGCCGGGGCCGAAATTCTCGACCACCACATCAGCCCAGGCCACCAGCCGCTTGGCCACCTCGACCCCGCGCGGGTCCGACAGGTTGATCGTCACGCTTTTCTTCGACGTGTTGGTCTGCGCGAAGAACACCGACGCATCGTGGTTGCGCCGGTCGCCCCCTGCAAAGGGGGGCGACCGGCGTCCCAGATCGAGACGGCGGGAGGATTCCACCTTGACCACCTCGGCCCCGTTGTCCGCCAGATCCTTGGTGGACCGTGGCCCGGCGCCCACCCAAGAGAAATCCGCGACCTTCAATCCGTCCAGCGCGCCCATCATGCAGCCTCCCTCTGGTCCAGCGCGGCGCGCACCTGCGCCTCCATCGCGGCGCGGTCCCAGTCGCGCGGATCGACCATGTCGGACAGGATCTCGACCACCCGAACGCCCGCCGCCTTCAGCGCCTCGCGCGCGAAATACGACCCGTAGCCGGAAAACCGGTCATGCTCGGGCACCAGCATCACGGCGACGTCGATCCGCCAGCGCTGGGCTTCCTTGACCAGCCATTCGTTGACCCACGGCGGTTGGTGCAACTGTTCGTTCATCGCCGAGACCCTTGCGGCCAGCGCGCGCAGCGGATCGCCGTGATCGGCCCGGATGTAGCCGTCTGCGGCAAAGGGCAGATACATCGACCAGGCGAAAACCGCGCCGTGGCTGTCCTCGAAGGCTCGGTAGAACGACGTGTCGAACCACAGGCCCGCACCGATCCACATCATCCGCGTGCGCTCGCCCTCGCAGACTGCCTCGCCCGCTGCGATGCGGGCGTCGATCTCGTCGCGGAAGGCGCAGACATGCGACAGCGCCCAGTCCGACCCCCGGTGCCATTGCGGGATCATCACGTTCGGCATCTGCTCGGCGATGCCGATGGGGCATTTTTTGGCGTTCGCGATCTTGTCCGCGACCTCGTCCAGGATGCGTTCCTGTTCGTCGATGCGCGCCATGTAGGCGGCGAACCCGGCAAGGTCGAAATCGCGTCCGGTCAGGCGTTCGAGCGCTGCGATCAGCGGCTCCATCTCGGCGACCATCAGGTCGAGCCGGGCGCTGCCGTATAGGCCCTCCCAGTCCGTGCGCGCCTGCGCCCACCAGTCCGGCGCGGGATCAGGCACCGCCGGAGCAGACAGGATGTGCAGGTCGGCGCCGGTCAACTCGGCCCACCGCTGAAAGATGCGCGGATGCTCGTCCGAGCTGGCGCGCGCGCACAGGATCGCGGGCGCGGGCAACCCGCCCCAGGGCTGGCGGTCAAAATCCGCCTCCATCTGCGCGATCAGCGGCAAGCTGGAATAGCGCGGCAGGTGCGCGTGGAACCCCAGCGCCTCCATCCGGTCGAAGTAGTGCGGGGCCAGTTGCTTGGCGGCGATCACGGCGGACCACCACTGGTTCGTGACCATCGGCACGCCCATGAAATGAAACAGCTCGTGCGGGGTGTCGGCGTTGACGAAGGCGTAGGCGGTTCCGGCGGTGATCTGCGCGCGCAGACCCTTGAGCCAGTCGCGCTGATACGCAGTCGCGGCGGCGGCGCAGGTCATGCCAAAGCCTCCGCGATGCGGCCGCGCGCCCTGTCCTGCCATGCCGCATCCGGGCGGAATGGACGGAACCCGAGGTTCAGGAACCGCGCACCCCGCGCCTCGGTTGCGCGTTTGAGGATCGGCAGTTCCCAGCCGAACGAGTCGTCGTTGCTGTCCATGCTGGCGACGACGAGCTCGGCGGTCTCGGTGCCGCTTTGCAATGCGCGGGTGAAACGGTCTGGCGGCGCGGCACGGACGGCAAGGGGATCCTTCGCGAGGCTCTGCAAGAGGTCGGCGGCATTTTCGGCGATTGGGCGAGGGCGGCCATAGTCCTGAAGATCGGCGCAAACCTGGCCGAACCCGGAGCAGAGATCGTGCATCACGGGAACGTCACAGGCGCTGCCGACCAGCGCGATGTGTGGACCGTCCGTCTGCGCCACTGGGCCGAGGGCGGCTGTGTGGTCCTCTGACGTCATCCAGCGCCCGGCATTGCGTGCCACGAACGCCTCGGCCCCGCCGGAGGGCAGGGACGCGACGGCCTTTGCGCGGCGGGTTTCACCAGCGACGGCGGCGGACAGCTTGTCCGGGTCGGGCACCGAGCCAAGCGTTTCGGCCAGATGGTCGCTCAGCCGCGCAAGCTCTGTCCTGTTGAAGGCCAGTGCCGGGGGGCTGTCGCTGTGCAGCATGTTCCACAGGTAAAGGCGGGGCCCCGTGGCAGGCAGCCGGCCGGAGCGGCGCAGTTCCAGCGCATACTGGTAGGACGCCAGACCGGCCACGTCATCGCGCGCAAAGATCAGCGTGGCGTAGCTGTCGAAGGCCCCGGCGGCAAAGCGGTGCAGGAAGCGCGCGGCGAAAGCGTCGAGGAACGGCTCGGTCACGGCGGCGACGACTGCAGAGTGCGGGCCATCGGCTGCATCGCTCAGGGGCGGCGCCTTGATGTCCAAGGCCAGCCCGCCCATCGCCGCGATCAGGGGCAGCGGAACGCCCTCGCCGAACACGCCGACACGCGCGGCGCCAGCGGCGCGCGCACCGTCCGCGCGGGTCCTGAAGGCGTGCTCCAACGTGGCATGAACCGGCACTGCGCCCTCCCTTGCGACTATGCCTTAAGACTGGGTCTTAAAACTGGTTCATCTTGGAAACTGTTTTGCGAGTCTGTCAACAGCAAAGTTTGACAAGCCCGGGTCTGCGGCATAGCGAAGAACGACCCAAGCGGAGCCTCAGGACGATGGACAAGCCACCCGAGCCTCAAGACGCCCCGATCCTGGGGCATCTGGCAGAAGACTTGTCCTTCGTGACACGGATCCTGCGATCCGAGATCCTTGAGCGCAACGCGTCTTTCTTTGCCACGCACGAGGTTGCGGGCGGCGAGGTTGCGGTGCTCAACCTCATCGGGCTCAACCCCGGCTTGACCCAGAAGGACCTTGCCAAGGTGGTGGTGCTGCGCAAGTCCGCCCTGACCAAGCTGGTCAACGAGATGGAGCGCACAGGCCTGATCGAGCGGCGCAAAGAAGGCGCGGACAAGCGGTTGAATGCGCTGTATCTGACCACCGAGGGGGCGGCGCGCCTGGCGCGGATGCGCCCCGACATGGCCCGTTTGCAAGAGGATCTTCTGGCGCCGCTGACCTCTGCCGAACGGGCGATGCTGTTCGAGCTGTTGTGGCGCCTGATCGATAATTCGGGCGCGTCCGACCGGATTTGAGGCTTGCGAGGTTCTTGACAGAACCGCACATTCCGTTTCTTTTGGAAACCAGTTTGACCTGATGTTGGCGGCAACGCGGCTCGGTCGCAGGGAAAGGATCGCGCCATGGCCAAGCCGCTTGACGGGATACGCATCGCGGATTTTAGCCATGTGATCGCGGGTCCGCTTGCTACGCAGTTCCTCAATCTTCTGGGGGCCGAGGTCATCAAGGTCGAGCCGCCCGCCGGGGATCCGATGCGCTACTACACCCGTGATCCGGGTCGGCGCGGTATGGCAGAGCCGTTTGTCGGGGCGAACGCGGGCAAGAAATCCGTCGTGCTCGACCTCAAGACCGACACGGGCCGCGCCGCCGCCCGCGACCTGGTGGCGACGGCGGACGTGGTCGTCGAGAATTTCCGCCCCGGGGTCGCGGACCGGCTGGGGCTTGGCCCCGCGACGCTGTCGGCGGCGCATCCCTCGCTGATCTGCTGCTCGGTCTCGGGGTTCGGGCAGGATGGCCCGTTGCGCGATTTCCCCGCCATCGACCAGGTCATCCAGAGCGTTTCGGGCCTTATGCTGTTGTCGGGGCACGAGGGCGAGGCGGCGGAACGCATCGGCTTTCCGGTCGTGGACACGTATTCGGCGCTGCTGTCGGCCTTTGCGATCCTGTCTGCGGTGCTGCAGCGCGAACGTGATCCGGCGCGGCGAGGGCAGGTGATCGACGTCTCGATGCTGGACGCGACCATGGTGATGATGAGCTCGGTCGTGGTGCCGATGCTCCTGTCCGGGCAAGAGCCTGTGCGCGCGGGAAATCGCGGTTTCTCCGGCGCGCCCACCGCCGACACGTTTCCGACCGCCGACGGCGAGATCACCATCGGCGCGGTGCAGCAGGTCCAGGTGGCGCGCCTGTTCCGCACGCTTGGCTGTGCCGAGTTGCTGGAGGATGCGCGCTTTGCGACGCCCGACGCGCGCCTGAGCCATGACGCAGCGCTGCGTCCCCTGCTGGTCGAGCGCTTTGCCGACCGGACGGCCGCGGAATGGGAGGCCGACCTGGCGGCGGCGGGCGTGCCCGCAGGCAAGGTGCGCCCGCTGAACGAGGCGATCGAGATGGAACAGTTGCAAGGCCGTGACCTGTTCCAAGACCTGCCGGACGGATCGCGCGTCCTGAACGCCGGTTTCCGCTTTGGCCGGGACGGGCCGGGCGTGGCAAGCCTCGCGCCTGAACTGGGGGCCGACACCGAGGCGGTTCTGGCCAGCCTGCGCGGGCGAGTGGACGCGGGCTGATACGGACGGCCGCGCGCGGCCACATCGAAATTTGCTATCTCAGGGGGATAGACACGATCGCCTGACGACCAGGGCAAGCACCCCTTGGCCGGGGGCTATCGCCATGAAATCCGGAAATTATTGCGGTTTCACAGCTCACCTGCGCTCGCGCGGGCAAGCGGTGGCGGAGAGACAGGGATTCGAACCCTGGGACCCCGTGAAGGGTCAACGGTTTTCGAGACCGCCCCGTTCGACCACTCCGGCACCTCTCCGCTGAAGGGTCTGTAGGCGGGCCGTCTAAGGCATCGGGATTCCGGGTGCAACAGGGATTTTGCGGTGCATCCTTTCCGGCTGCAATCGAGGCTCAGGCTTGGAAACCGGGGCAGGGCGGCGTATCTGAAGACAAACGGTCAAAGGTCGTCCCATGCTGCGCAAAACCCTGTCTGCCCTTGTCTTGTCGCCGCTCCTGGCGTTCGGTCTGCCTGCGCAAGCGCAGGACAGCGATGTCGACCGGCTGTATGACCTTTTGGGTTTTCCGGAACTGTTGCCGATCATGGTCGAAGAAGGCAGATCCTACGGCGACCAGATCCGGGACGATCTGTTTCCGGGGCGCGGCGGCGCGGTCTGGCAGGCAGAGGTCGACCGGATCTACGACAGCGGCCGCATGGGCGAGACGGTGCGCGCAGAGTTCGCAGCCGCGCTGGACGGGACCGACATCGGCCCAATGATCGACTTCTTCGGATCGCCCCGCGGCGAAAGGATCGTCGCGCTGGAATTGTCCGCGCGCGAGGCGATGCTGGACGACAGCGTGGAAGAGGCGGCGCTTGAGGCCTTCGCGCGGCTCGCAAATGAAGACCCCGGGCGTGTCGCCTTGCTGCGCGAGTATGCCGAGGTGAACGGGCTTGTCGAAAGCAACGTCGTCGGCACGCTCAATTCCAATTTCGCCTTCTACAAGGGCCTCGGTGCGGGCGGCGCGTTCCCGGGCGGAATGACCGACAGCGAGATCGCGGGCGACGTCTGGGCGCAGGAAGCCGCCATCCGAGAGTCGACCGTGGATTGGGTCTATTCCTACACCGCGCTGGCCTACGGGCCACTCGACGATGACGATCTGGCCGCCTATGTCGCCTTTTCGCGCAGCGAGGCGGGGCAGGAGATTACCCGCGCCATTTTTGCGGCGTTCGATGTGCTGTTCGTCGACATCTCTCGCGATCTCGGGCTTGCGGCGGCGCAGCTTGTCGGCGGGCAGGAGCTTTGACCGGCCCTTGACAGGCGGGCCATTCGCCGCGATACAGCGGCCTCTCTCCGGTGGCGCAAGCTGCCGGTGATTCATTTCAAAGTCGCCCCCAGACGGGCGCGCTGTCCGAGGTGGTCCCAGCAGGGGCCGGAACGCCGGGAACTCCGGGGCCGAACGACGCGGTAGAAAAAAGGAAGACGCGCATGTTCGCGGTCATGAAGACTGGCGGCAAGCAGTACAAGGTTCAGAGCGGGGACATCCTCCGCGTCGAGAAACTTGCAGCTGACGCCGGCGAGAAAATCCAGTTCAACGAGATTCTGATGGTCGGCGACCAGATCGGCGCCCCGCTGATCGACGGTGCGGCCGTGCAGGCCGAGGTGATCGACCAGATCAAGGCCGACAAGGTCATCCACTACGTCAAGCGCCGCCGGAAGCATTCGTCGCAGCGCACCAAGGGCCACCGCCAGAAGCTGACGCTTGTGCGCGTCACCGACATCCTCGCCTCTGGCGCGGATGCGACTGGCGTGAAGGCAGCAATCGGCGCCGGGTCCGTATCGGGTGCCGCGATCACCGCGGCTGCCCCCAAGGCGGCGAAGGCTGAAAAGCCCGCCAAGGCCGCAGCTCCGGCAAAGGCGGCCAAGCCTGCCGCTGCCGCCGCTGCAGGCGCGGACGACCTGAAAGAGCTGTCGGGCGTTGGCCCCGCGCTCGAGAAGAAGCTGCACGAGGCTGGCGTAACCAGCTTCGCACAGATCGCTGCCTGGACCGATGCCGACATCGCCGAGATGGACGAGAAGCTGAGCTTCAAGGGCCGGATCGAGCGTGAAGGCTGGGTCGACCAGGCCAAAGCGAAGACCGCAGAGTAAGGAGAGACACCGATGGCACACAAAAAAGCAGGCGGTTCATCCCGGAACGGGCGCGACTCTGCCGGTCGTCGCCTTGGCGTGAAGCTCTTTGGCGGCCAGTCCGCGATCCCGGGCAACATCATCGTGCGCCAGCGCGGCACCAAGTGGTGGCCGGGCGAGGGCGTCGGCATCGGCAAGGATCACACGATCTTTGCCAAGGTCGAAGGTCATGTGACGTTCCGCAAGGGCCTCAAGGGCCGCACCTTCATTTCGGTGCTCCCGGCGGCGGAGGCCGCAGAGTAAGCCGACACCTCTGGCTGAATGATTTTCGGGGGATCGGCGCAACGCCGGTCCCCTGTTGCGTTTCGGGGGGCCTTTTCCGGGGAACCTGACAGGCCATGCGAAACCTTTACGATCATCTGCCCAGTTTGGGCGCGGGGCGAGCCCCGCAAGCGTTTGGGAGGAGAGCGCCGATGCTGACCGAGCCGACTGTCGAGCAAATGACGATCGAGGCCGCGCGCTTTGATCTGCGTCCCGTGCGGGCGTCGGACAGGGGTCTTCTGGACCTCTATGCCAGCGACCGCCGCGTGGCCGAGATGACCCGCTCGATCCCGCATCCGCTGCCGCCCGGCTCGTCCGAGGCGTTCCTGCGCCGCGCCCATGCGCCCGACCGGGACGAGGACGTGTGGGCGATGGACGGCACCAAGTCGAACCTGTCCGAGCTTCTGGGCCTGATCGCGCTGGAACGGATGGACCGCGACCAGTGCGAGGTCGGCTATTGGGTCGCGCCCGCGTTCTGGAACACTCATATCGCGTCCGAGGCGGTCGAGGCGATCATCGCCGCCAACCCGCTGGGCGCCAAGACCATGTTCGCCAGCGTGTTTCAGGACAACGCTGTGTCGGCGCGCGTGCTGACGAACGCGGGCTTTGAATACATCGGTGACGCCGAAGCCTTCTCGGTCGCGAGAAACGCCAAGGTCGCCACCTGGACCTATATTCGCAAGCTGTAGGGTTTCGCGGCGGGGCTTGAGAGCCTCCTGCGCCTCGGCTATCCGACGACAGAAAGCTGAAGGCGCACGCCATGAAATTCCTCGATCTCACCAAGGTCTATATCCGTTCGGGCAGCGGCGGCGGCGGCTGTTCCAGCTTTCGCCGCGAGAAGTTCGTCGAATACGGCGGTCCTGATGGCGGTGACGGCGGGCGCGGCGGTGACGTCTGGGCCGAGGCGGTGGACGGTCTGAACACCCTCATCGACTTTCGCTACCAGCAGCACTTCTTTGCGAAGAACGGCACGCCCGGCATGGGCCGCCAGCGCACCGGCGCGGACGGTGACGACATCATCCTGCGCGTGCCTGTCGGGACCGAGATCCTGGACGAGGACGAGGAAACGGTCATTGCCGACCTGACCACCATCGGCGAGCGCGTGCTTCTGGCCAAGGGCGGCAATGGCGGCTGGGGCAACCTGCGCTTCAAGACCTCGACCAACCAGGCGCCGAACCGCGCCAATCCGGGTCAGGAGGGCATCGAGCGCACGATCTGGCTGCGGCTCAAGCTGATCGCCGATGCGGGGCTTCTGGGCCTGCCGAACGCAGGCAAATCGACGTTCCTTGCCGCCACATCGAACGCGCGGCCCAAGATCGCAGACTATCCCTTTACCACGCTGCACCCGAACCTTGGCGTCGTCGGCGTGGACGAGGTCGAATTCGTCATCGCCGACATTCCGGGCCTGATCGAGGGCGCACACGAGGGGCGGGGCCTTGGCGTTCTGTTCCTTGGTCATGTCGAACGCTGCTCGGTGCTTCTGCATCTTGTCGACGGCACCGCCGACGACCCGATGGAGGACTGGCGCACCATCATCGGCGAGCTTGAGGCCTACGGCGGCGCGCTGGCCGACAAGCCGCGCGTCACCGTCCTGAACAAGATCGACGCGCTCGATGACGAGGAACGCGCCTTCCTGCGCGACGAGATGGAGGCCGTGACAGGCGGCGAGGTCATGCTGATGTCCGGCGTCACCCGCGAGGGCGTGACCGAGGTTCTGCGAGCGCTGCGGGCCCGCATCGACGCTGACCGTCTGCGCCACCGGACAGCCGAGGACGAGGCCGAGGAGGACGCGCCTTGGCGTCCCTGACGGGTGCGCGGCGGCTGGTCGTCAAGATCGGCTCTGCGCTGCTGGTGGACCGCGACTCTGGCGCGCTGCGCGACGGCTGGCTGCGTTCGCTGGCCGAGGACGTGGCGCGCATCAAGGCGCGCGGCACCGACGTGATCCTTGTCTCGTCCGGGTCCATCGCGCTGGGACGCGGCGTGCTGGGCTGGCCCGCCGGGACACTGGCGCTGGAACAGTCGCAGGCCGCCGCTGCCGTCGGCCAGATCCGCCTTGCGCAAGCCTACCAGGAGGTGCTCGCCCCTCACGGCATCACCGCCGCGCAGGTGCTGGTCACGCTCGAGGACAGCGCCGACCGCCGCCGGTACCTGAACCAGCGCGCCACGATGGAGACGCTGATGGGCGCGGGCGCTGTGCCCATCGTGAACGAGAACGACACCGTCGCCACCGACGAGATCCGCTATGGCGACAACGACCGGCTTGCCGCGCAGATCGCCGTGACCGTGGGTGCCGACACGCTGGTCCTGCTGTCGGACGTCGACGGCTTCTATTCCGGCAACCCGCGTGAGGATGCTTCTGCCACCCGCTTCGACGTGGTCGAGCGGATCACGCCCGAGATCGAGAAGATGGCGGGCGACGTGGGGTCCGGCCTGTCCAAGGGCGGCATGAAGACCAAGCTGATGGCGGCCAGAACCGCCATCGGCGCGGGCTGCGCCATGGCGATCACCGAAGGGTCCGTGCTGCATCCTCTTCTGGCGCTGGAGAACGGCGCCGCCGCGACGTGGTTCCTGGCCGAGGGGGACCCGCAGGCCGCCCGCAAGCGTTGGATCGCCGCGATGAAGCCCAAGGGCGAGGTCAGCATCGATGCGGGCGCTGCCCGTGCGCTGTCGGACGGCAAGTCGCTGCTGCCTGCGGGTGTCACCGGGGTGACAGGGCGCTTCGGGCGCGGCGATCCGGTGGCCATTCGCGGCCCCGAGGGGGTGCTGGCCACCGGCCTGTCGCGCTATACCTCGGACGAGGCGCGCGCGATCAAGGGGCACCGCAGCGCCGAGATCGAGGCGCTTCTGGGCTATCCGGGGCGGGCCGCGCTGGTCCACCGCGACGATCTGGTGATGTGAAGGAGACGGCGATGAAGGAAACTGCGATGACCGACGGCAGCGACATTCCCGCGATGATGCAGGACATCGGCGCCCGCGCCCGCGCCGCCGCAGCCGACCTTGCCTTCGCTCCTGCAGAGGCCAAGCGCCGCGCGCTCGAGGCCGCCGCCGATGCTGTCTGGAAGGACCGCGCGCGGATCATCGAGGCGAACGCGCGCGACATGGCCTTTGCCCGCGAAAAGGGCCTGTCGGGCGCCATGCTCGACCGGCTGATGCTGGACGAGGCGCGGATTGAGGACATGGCGGCAGGCCTGCGTGCTGTCGCGGCCCAGGACGATCCCGTGGGGCAGGTCATCGCGGAATGGACGCAGCCCACGGGCCTGCATTTTCGCCGCGTCCGCACGCCGCTTGGCGTTGTCGGCGTGATCTATGAAAGCCGCCCGAACGTGACCGCCGATGCCGGTGCGCTGTGCCTCAAGGCGGGCAATGCCGTGATCCTGCGCGGCGGGTCGGAAAGCTTTCATTCGTCGGGGGCGATCCACGATTGCCTTGTGAAGGGGCTCAAGGCGGCGGGCCTGCCGCTGGATGCGATCCAGCGCGTGCCGACCCGCGACCGCGCCGCCGTCAGCGCGATGCTGACCATGACCGACCATATCGACGTGATCGTGCCGCGCGGCGGCAAGGGCCTCGTCGGCCTTGTGCAGCGCGAGGCGCGGGTGCCGGTGTTTGCCCATCTCGAAGGCATCGTGCATATCTACATCGACAAGGCGGCCGATCCGCAAAAGACGCTGGATGTCGTGCTGAACGCCAAGACCCGCCGCACCGGCGTTTGCGGCGCTGCCGAATGCCTGCTGATACACCGCGACGTGGCGGACACTCTGGGCCGCGATCTGATCGACCTGCTGGTCAAGGCTGGCGTTCGGGTGCATGCCGATGCCGCGCTGCATGACGAAGGGCGCACGCTGGCTGCGACGGATGACGATTGGGGCCACGAATACCTCGACATGGACATCGCGGCCAAGGTCGTCGGCGACATCGACGAGGCCATCGCGCACATCCGCCGCTTCGGGTCGAACCACACCGATTGCATCCTGACCGAGGACGCGGGCGCAGTGGCGCGGTTCTTCGAAAGGCTCGACAGCGCGATCCTGATGCACAACGCCTCGACCCAGTTCGCGGACGGGGGCGAGTTCGGCATGGGCGCCGAGATCGGCATTGCCACCGGCAAGATGCACGCGCGCGGGCCGGTGGGGGCCGAGCAACTGACCAGCTTCAAGTATCTTGTCGTCGGAGACGGCACGCTGCGCGCCTGAGCCGTCAGAACCGCAAGTCGATCGCGGAGGGTGCAAGCGAGACCTGAAGCGGACGTGCAAGCGCGCGCGCGGCGAGGGGGGCCAGCGCGAACTGAACGTCGTTTGCCGTCAGCGCGCCGGGCAGGTCTTGCTCCCCGTACAGATGCGCCCAATGCGCGGGGTCGGCGCGCAGACGCTCTCCCTCCGCCGCCAGATGCCAGCCTGTGCCGCCACGCGTGACGCGAAGATGCCCGCCTAGCGCAAGCGGAGCCTCGACGCACAGAAGCAACAGGAACGCGAGACGCAGCTCGGCGCGCGGCACGGCGTCCGTGACCTGCCAGTCGATCACCATGCGCCCGCCGCCATGAAGCACCTGCAGGATATCCCCCGCCTCGTGCCCCGACACCGGCGCGCCCGAAGCGCCGCCAAAGGCGATGCGCAGGAACCGCAGCCGCGCCGAAGCGCCCGCCGCGCTGTCCGAAATGAGACGGGCCTCTGGCCCGTCTGCGCCGCCGGTCATCGCCAAAAGCTCGATCCCGTTGGCGATGGCGCCGACGGGCGAGCTGAGGTCATGGCAGATCCGCGCGCCGATCAGCGCGCAAAGGTCCAGAGCGCCGCGATCATCGCCCTTGGCATTCATGCCGCGCGCCCGTTACGCTTGCCCATCATGTCTGACCTGAATTCCCTTCTTGAACCCGGAATGTTCGTGCGCAACCCGGCGCGTCCCGATTGGGGCATCGGACAGGTGCAATCGAACATCGGCGGCAAGGTGACCGTGAATTTCCAGAACGAGGGCAAGCTGGTCATCGATGGTCGCAAGGTCGAGCTCATGCCGGTCTATGATATGTGATCCGTGCCTCTCAGCATGGCCGTGAACGGTAAACACAGCCTTAACGTGTGTCGAGCCACCTGTTGCAAACGCGGCCTGCCGCCAGTAGACGAACCCGACCTTTCAACGACAGGACGCCCCAGCGCCGATGATCGCCGCAGAGCCTGACTTCGAGTTGCGCCTTGCCGCCGACGAAGCCGACCTGCGCGCGGCGCAGCGTCTTCGCTATACGGTCTTTGTCGAGGAACTGGGCGGCAGCGGCCCGCTGGTGGATCACGACGCGCGGCTGGAACGCGACGCGCTCGATCCGCATTTCGACCATCTTCTGTTGATCGACAAAGGACGCACCGGCGCGCCCGTCGTGGGCGTCTACCGTCTGTGCCGCAGCGATCAGGCCGCCACCATCGGCCGGTTCTATTCGGAAACCGAGTATGACCTTGCGCCGCTGCGCGCCTCGGGTCGCCCCCTGCTGGAGCTTGGCCGGTCCTGCCTGCATCCCGACTACCGCGGCGGCACCGCGATGTATCACCTGTGGAACGGGCTGGCTGCCTATGTGAAGGACCACGGCATCGAGGTGCTGTTCGGCGTCGCCTCGTTCCACGGCACCGACATCGCCGCGCTGGCCGAGCCGTTGTCCTACCTGCACCACCGCTATCTCGCGCCACCCGACATGCGGGTAAGGGCGCAGCCCGCGCAGTTCCAGAGCATGGACCTGCTGCCGCTGGACAGCATCGACCGGGTGCGCGCGATGCGCGCGACGCCTGCGCTTATCAAGGGATACCTCAGGCTTGGCGGGTTCGTGGGCGAGGGGGCGTTCATCGACCACGCCTTCAACACCACCGACATCTGCCTTGTGATGGACACGGCCCGCCTGAACCCGCGCCAGTCGGCTATCTATGCGCGGGGCGCCGCGTGACCACCTGGCACTCCGACACGGCCCCGCCCGAGCCTCGCGTTCCGGTCGCCGGAAAGCTGCGCGCGATTGTTCGCGGGACGGTGCTGGGCGCGGTGATCTTCGGTCTGTTCGCGGTGCAGATGCTGCTGCGTCTGATCGAGCGGCCGCTGTTCGGGCTGCACCGCCCCTGGACGCCGTGGATCACCGTCGCGGCCGCCCGCGCCGCCTTTGCGGTGCTGGGGATCAAGCACAGCATCACCGGGCGGATGATGACCGAGCCGGGCGCTCTGGTCGCCAATCACTGCGGCTGGCTGGACATCTTTTCACTGAACGCCGCCGGGCCGCTTTACTTCGTGTCGAAATCCGAAGTGGCGGGCTGGCCCGGCATCGGACTTCTGGCGCGCGGGGTTGGCACCGTGTTCATCACCCGCGATCCGCGCCACTCCGGCCACCAGCGGCAGGTGTTCGAGGATCGGCTCAAGGCCGGGCACAAGCTGTTGTTCTTTCCCGAAGGCACCTCGACCGATGGCCGCCGGGTGCTGGATTTCAAATCGACGCTGTTCGCCGCCTTCTTCGCGGACGATCTGCGCGAGCTTCTTTCGGTGCAGCCGGTCAGCGTGATCTACCACCCGCCAGAAGGCGCCGATCCGCGATTTTACGGCTGGTGGGGCGACATGAGTTTCGGCGCGCACCTGGTCAAGACGCTGGCCGCGCGGCGGCAGGGCTCAGTCGAGATCGTGTTTCACGACCCCCTCAAGGTCGCCGAGGCGCAGGACCGCAAGGCGCTGGCGCGGGCCTGCGAGCTGGCCGTGCGCGGCGGGGTCGAGGATCGGCTGCCCCTGGGCGCCGAAGCCTCAGCCCATCGCCGCGACAAGGCGCTTTAGCGTCGCAATCGGGTCCTCGGCGCTCCAGACTTCGTCGCGGAACGCGAACCAGTCTGTGACCGGGGCCAGATCGGCGATCAGCGCCTCTGTCAGCGCGCCTTCGGCGACGACGGGCAGTTCGATGATCTCGGACCACCACTCGAACACCTCACGCTCGACGCGGGTGCCGTCGCCCAGCACCGTCTCGCCCACGGGGCCGAACGAGACGTAGTCCGCGCCGATCTCGACCGCCGTCATCCCGTCATGGCGCGAGGTGCCGCAATATGTCCCGACGATCGCATCGGCGCCGAGATCGGCGCGCACCTTGCGAATCGAGCGCGCCCCATCGTTGAGGTGCACCCCGTCGAGGCCAAGGCGCTCGACCATCGCGACATGCGCCTCGATCACGATTGCGACGTCGCGGTCGTGGGCGATCCCGCGCAGCGCATCAGCCACCCGCGCCACATGATCCGCGTCGCTGGAGCCGAGGGTGAGGCGCACGCAGGCGACCTCGACCGCGTCCAGCACGGCGGCAAGACGGTCCGGGAACTGCTGCGCATCGGCATCGGGTGGCGTGACAAGGTAGATCTGAGGGCGATCGGCGGCGTCGGCCATGTGCGGGCTCCTGTTCCTGGACCCGCGCTATACCTGCTTGTTCATTTGGGGGGAAGTGTCGCGACAAAGCCCGTCGCCATCTTCAGAAGGGCGGCGCGCGTGTCATCGTCGGCTGCCGCGTCCTCGGCCGCCCAGACAAAGCCGGTCATGCGGCGCCCACCCATCTCGACCTGGTCGACCCCGTCCAGCGCCGTCGCGGCGGGCATGTTCGCGGCGCCGACGCGGAACATCGCGTGGCCCGACATCGCGCCGCACAGCATGTGCCCCTCCAGCATGAAGCACAGACCGCCGAACATTTTCTGCTCGCGGACATCGCGCCCCTCGAGATCGCCGCGCAGCGTCTCGGCCAGCCCCTCGTCATAGGCCATCGCCCGCCCTCCTTGCCCTTGCGCCGGGTGCAGCCTATCACCGCGCCGGATAAACGGGAACGCGCCATGACCTCTTTGCCGACACAGCCTGCCTTCGTCCTTGTCCGCCCGCAGATGGGCGAGAACATCGGCGGCGCCGCGCGGGCGATGTGGAATTTCGGCCTCGACCGGATGCGCGTCGTCGCCCCGCGCGACGGCTGGCCGAACCCCAAGGCGGCGGCAATGGCCAGCGGGGCCGGGCGGCTTCTGGACAATGCGGGGCTGTTTGACGATACGGCGCAGGCGGTGGCGGAATGCACCCATGTCTACGCCACGACCGCGCGCCAGCGCGGCATGACCAAGCCCGTGCTGACCCCCGAAGAGGCGATGCGCGACGCCGCCCTGCGGATCGCAGGCGGCGAACGGGTCGCGGTGCTGTTCGGGCCCGAGCGCACGGGGCTCGAGACCGAGGACATCACGCTGGCGAACACGATCATCTCGGTGCCGGTGAACCCGGACTTCCCGTCGCTCAACCTTGCGCAATGCGTGCTGCTGACCGCCTATGAGTGGCGCCAGCAGGTCACGGATACCCCCGCCCGCCGCACCGAGATGGCGGGGTCCGACTGGGCCACGCAAGGCGAGATCGACGCGCTTGCCCGCCATGTCGAGGAGCGGATGGAGGTTGCCGGCTTCTTCTATCCCGAAGACAAGGCCGCCAGCATGAAGCGCAACCTGCGCAACCTTTGGTCCCGGATGCCGCTCACGCGCCCTGATGTGCAGATCCTGCACGGGGTGCTGCGTCAAATGGTGCGCTGGAAGGAACGCGGCGACTGACTTGAAGGGCCGGGGGGCGGGGCCTACTGTCCCCCTCGCACAAGCGAAAGGGCAGGGCGTGGCCGAGAAACGATCCATCTTCGAGGAAGTCGACGCGAACAAGGCCGATGCCCCGCAAACGCGCGCGACCGGCGTGATCGACGCCAAGGCCCGCGGCGCTCGCGGCGCCATCCGGGTCTGGCTGATGGTCCTGTTCGCGCTGGTCGTCCTGATGATCGCGGTGGGCGGGCTGACCCGGCTGACCGATTCCGGCCTGTCGATTACAGAATGGCGTCCCGTGACCGGCGCGCTGCCGCCGATGTCCGACGCGGCATGGGAGGCAGAGCTGGAGAAATACCGCGCCATTCCCGAATACCAGTTGCAGAACCGAGGCATGTCGCTGGCCGAGTTCAAGGTGATCTACTGGTGGGAATGGGGCCACCGCCAGCTTGGCCGCATCATCGGCCTTGTCTGGGCGGCGGGGTTCTTCTTCTTCCTGGCGACCCGGCGCATTCCATTGGGCTGGACGCCGCGCCTGTTGGGCCTTGGGGCACTTGGCGGCCTGCAGGGCGCGATCGGCTGGTGGATGGTGTCCTCGGGCCTGACGGGCACGATGCTTGACGTGGCCAGCTACCGGCTGGCCACACATCTTGGCCTGGCCTTCGTGATACTTGGTCTCATTGCCGCGTATGTCTTCCAGCTTGGCCGGACCGAGCGTGACCTGATGCAGGCCCGCCGGGCGCACGAGCCGCGCCTGAAGGGCCACGCCACCGGCCTGATGCATTTCGCCTTCCTGCAAATCTTGCTGGGCGCGCTGGTCGCCGGGATCGACGCAGGGCGCAACTATACCGACTGGCCGCTGATGGCGGGGGGCCTTTTGCCGCCCGGCCCGCTGGCGCTGGAGCCGGTGTGGCGCAACTTCTTCGAGAACGACGGCCTTGTTCAGTTCATGCACCGCATCGCCGGATATCTGCTCTTTGCCTTTGGTATCGTGACGTGGTTCCGCTCGCGCCGGTCGTCCTATACCCGCACCAGGCGCGCCTTTGATCTGGTGCTCGGGATGCTGGTCCTGCAGATGCTGCTTGGCATCGTCACCGTGATGTATTCCGCGCCGCTTCAGCTTGCGATCCTGCACCAGTTCGGCGCGGTCTTGCTGTGGGTCCTCATCATCCGTGGCCGCCACCTTGCCCAATTCCCCCTGTCCCAATCCGTGAGAGACGCCTGATGATGTCCGCCTATGACGATCTGACCGCCTTCCAGCGCGAAACCGAAGCCCTTGGCGCCGTCGCGGGCCGTCTGGGATGGGACCAGGAAACCATGATGCCGCGCGGCGCGGCCCAGCAGCGCGGCGAGGAGATGGCGGCGATGGAGGGCGTGCTGCACGCCCGCCGCACCGATCCGCGCCTTGGCGACTGGCTGGCCGCGATCGACGATTCCGCGCTGGACGCGGCGGGGCAGGCAGTGATGCGCCACATGCGCCGCGACTATCTGCGCAATACCAAGGTGCCTGCGCGGCTGGCGTCCGAGATCGCGCGCGTCACGTCCGTTGCGCAAGGCGTCTGGGCCGAAGCGCGCGCCGCCGAGGATTTCGCCGCCTTCGCGCCGACGCTGGAAAAGGTGATCGCCCTGCGCCAGCAAGAGGCTGCCGCCATCGCCGACGGCGGCGATGCCTATGACGCGCTTCTGCAGGACTACGAGCCGGGGGCATCCGCGGCCTTCCTCGAAGACCTGTTCGGTGCAATGCGCCCGCGCCTTGTGGCCTTGCGCGAAAAAGTGCTGGGCGCCGCCCGCCAGCCCGCCGCGCTAAGTCGCGATTTTCCCGCCGATCAGCAGATGGCGCTCGCCGCCGAGATCGCGGGCGCCTTCGGCTACGACTTCAACAGGGGCCGCATCGACAAGGCGGTGCACCCGTTCTCGTCGGGCGGCGGCGCCGATGCGCGCATCACCACCCGCACCGCGCCCCGCGATCCGTTCAACTGCATCTATTCGACCATCCACGAGGTCGGCCATGCCAGCTATGAACAGGGGATCGACCCGTCCTACTGGCTGACCCCGCTGGGGCGCGGCGTGTCGATGGGCGTGCACGAAAGCCAAAGCCGGATCTACGAGAACCAGCTTGGCCGCTCACGCGCCTTCACCTCCTACCTCTATGGCCGCATGACCGACCGCTTCGGCGACATCGGCATCGACGGCCCCGAAGCATTCTACGCCACCGTGAACCGCGTCCATTCAGGCTACATCCGCACCGAGGCGGACGAGGTGCATTACAACCTGCACATCCTGATGCGCTTCGATCTGGAGCGGAAGCTGATCTCGGGCGATCTGCCGGTCGCCGACCTGCCGGAGGCGTGGAACACCCGCTTCGAGGCCGATTTCGGCGTTGCGGTCGACAAGCCCTCGAACGGCTGCCTTCAAGACGTGCACTGGTCGGTGGGCCTGTTCGGCTATTTCCCGACCTACACGCTGGGCAACGTCTATGCCGGCTGCCTGCACGAGGCGCTGCGCAAGGCGGTCCCTGACCTCGACGCGCAACTCGCCGCCGGGGACACCAGCATGGCGACCGCCTGGCTGCGCGAGCACCTGCAACAGCACGGCGGCCTGCACGAGCCCCGCGCCACCATCGCCCATGCCGCCGGAAACCAGCCGACCGAAGGCCCGCTGCTCGATTACCTCGACGCCAAGTTCGGCGATCTCTACGGGGTGTAGCGCCTATTCCAGCGGCTTGATCTTCAGCCGCGACAGGCGGTTCTCCTTCTTGGCGACCACCTCGAACCGGAAGCCGTGGAACAAGAACACCTGTCCCTGCGCCGGGATCATCTGGGCCTCGTGGATCACGAGGCCCGCGATGGTGTTCGCCTCCTCGTCGGGCAGCAGCCAGTCCATCGCGCGGTTGAGATCGCGGATGGTCATCGCGCCGTCCACCAGGAACGAGCCGTCATCGGCCTTGCGTACCGGATGCTCGCCCTCGGCGTCGAATTCGTCGGTGATCTCGCCGACGATCTCTTCCAGGATGTCCTCAAGCGTGATCAACCCCTGCAGTGCGCCGTATTCGTCCACCACCAGCGCGAAATGCGTGTGGCGGCGCAGGAACTGCCGCATCTGGTCATCCAGCGTCGTCGTCTCGGGCACGAAATAGGGCTTCATCGCCACATCAAGGATGTCGAAGCCGTCAAGCGGGTCCGCGCCGTCGCCAGGATCACTCATTCGCGCATACATCGCGCGCAAGAGGTCCTTGGCGTGGATCACCCCGACGATGTTCTCCTTCTCGGAACGGAACACCGGCAGGCGGGTATGCGCCGAGGCAAGGCACTGCTCCAGCACCTCGCGGGGCGGCAGCGAGGCGTCGATCATCTCGATGCCGGAGCGATGCAGCATGATCTCCTCGACCGTGCGGTCGCCAAGATCCAGCGCGCCAAGCAGGCGGTCGCGGTCTTCCTTTTCTACCGCACCCTCGGAATGGCCCAGTGTGATCGCGCCGACGATCTCGTCGCGCACCGCCAGGATCTGGCTGTCGGGATCGGCGCGCACGCCGAACACCCGCAGCATCCCGCGCACCAGCAGACGCACGGCGCTGACCACCGGCGAGAACACCAGCACGATGACCCGGATCGGGCGCGCCACGCGGGCGGCGGCGACCTCGGCGTTGGTGATGGCATAGGTCTTTGGCAGCACCTCGGCAAAGATCAGCACCAGCAGCGTCATAATCAGCGTGGCCAGCGCCACGCCGCTTTCGCCGAACAGCCGGGTGAACAGCGCCGTGGCAAGCGACGTCGCCAGGATGTTGACCATGTTGTTGCCAAGCAGGACCGAGCCGATCAGCCGCTCGTTGTCCTCGGTGATCTCGAGCGCCTGCGCCGCGCCCTTCGATCCCTTGTCGGCCTGGCTGCGCAGCTTGCCGCGCGAGGCCGCCGTCAGCGCCGTCTCGGAGCCGGAAAAGAACGCCGATAGCACCAGCAGTCCAAGGATCGCCGCGGCGCTGATCCAGAAGGCGCTGTCGAGATGTAGGGTCAGGTCGTCCATTGGCTCGCAACTGTCATGATCCGGGCGGACTTAGGGGCACCGCCCCCCCATCGTCAAGCGCGCGCCCGCTTTCATCTTTGGTCTTCAAATACCTCCAGGGGGGTCTGGGGGGACAGCGTCCCCCCAGCCTTACCCCTTGGCGAGCGGGTGGTGGTCCAGAACCAGTTGCCGAAGCCGGGCTTCCAGCACATGGGTATAGATCTCGGTCGTGGCCACGTCGGCGTGGCCCAGCAGCGTCTGGATCGAGCGCAGGTCGGCGCCGTTCTCCAGAAGATGCGTCGCGAAGGCGTGGCGCAGGGTGTGCGGCGTCACCTTGGCGGGGCTGACCCCGGCGGCGGCGGCAAGCTCCTTGATCAGCATGTAGAAGCGGTGCCGCGTCAGATGCCCGTCTTTCGACGGAGAGGGGAACAGGAAGCCTGAGGCGCGGTGCCCGTCAGTGGCGCGCGCCGCTTCGGCAGCATCGCGCGCGGCAAGCCAGCCGGTCACAGCCTCGCGGGCCGCTTCCGACAGGGGCACCATGCGCTCCTTGCCGCCCTTGCCGCGCACCAGAAGCATCCGAGGATCGCCCCGCGCTGCCGACACCGGCAGCGACACCAGTTCCGTGACCCGCATGCCCGTCGCGTAAAGCAGCTCCATCAGGCAGGCGTTGCGCAGGCGGTCGGCCTCACCGCGCCCGTGGCCGTGCGCCGCCGCGATCAGGCGGTCGACCTCGTCGATGGACAGCGTCTTGGGCAGGCGCTTGTCGCGGCCCGGTCCCTTGATCTGGATCGCCGGGTTGTCGGCGCGCAGGCCTTCCTCAAAGGCGAAGCGGTAGAGCTGCTTGATCGATGACAGCCGCCGCGCCCGTGTCGCGCGGGCCAGCCCGTGCGCATCACAGTGCACCAGATACGCTTCGATCTCGTCCCGCGTCGCGGCCTCAAGGCCCGATCCCCGCACCGCCAGCCAGTCCTCAAAGTCTTTCAGATCACGCGCATAGGCAAGCTGGGTGTTGTGCGCCGCGTCCAGTTCCGCCGCCTGCGCCTCGATGAAGCCCTGTATCCAGCGGCGGCTCATCCCCGCTGGTCCAGAATCAGCGTCTGAAGCGCCGCGCGGCGGGCGGTGTCGTGCAGTCCGATGGCGCGAAAGAACGCGACCGCGTCCGTCAGATCGCGCAGATCGCCGGCGGCGCCGCGCTCGAAATGCCCGATCGCCGACAGGATCGCGGCGCCAAGGCCGGAGGTTTCGATTTCGCGTCCGTAGCGCTCGGGGATACCGCGCGCGCGAAACCCGTCCAGCAAGGCGCGGGCCTGGGCGTCGCTGCCCTCGACCCCGTCCGCGCGCCCGGTGGCGATGGCGACGGCAAGGGGGCCCGCCTCGGCCGCTGTGGCCTGCGCTGCGCTTTCATAGGCGGGCCCAAGAAGCCGCAGGTGCACCGCCAGCCGCGCGGCGTCCCCTTCGAGGTCCACGGTGGCCAGCCGGTCGGCGTAAAGATCGGCCAGCGCGACGGCCAGCCCGGCGCCTTGCATTTCCGACCAGACAGAGGGCAGGGCGGCGGCCACGGCATCCGCCCCGCCCGATGCCAGCGCGGCATCGAAGGCCTGCACCGCCGCGACCCTGTCCCACAGGCCGCCCGACGCGGCGGGGCTGCGCTCGGTGTAGAGGCCGAGCAAAAGGTTCGGCTCCAGCGCGCCCGACCGCACCAGCCGCTCTGCCGCCTCGATCTTCTGGCGCCAGCCGGTCTGGTCGGACAGGTCGGCGCGGGCAAAGGCGAGGGGCATGTTGCCGGTTGGCAATGTCTCTCCGATGGCTTCGAACAGGCGCAATTCCAGCGGCGTCGGCTGCCGCGGCGGTGCAAGCGACGCGCCGTTCTCGGCCGCCTCGGGGTCGAGGAAGCGGTGCAGAAGGTCGCCCTCGGCCGGGTCGATCACGCCGATGGCCTCGCCTGTGCCCAGCGTCAGCGCGGCGGTGTCCCAATCGCCCGCCCGCGCAAGGCAGAACACCCGCGCCGGAAAGCTGGGCGCAAGATCGGGCGAGGCGGCAAGGCGCTCGCACGCCTCGGTTTCGGTGCCGGTCAGAAGGGCCGCGTCGAAATACCGGCGAAAGATCGGCGGAGTGGTCCGTCCCGCCCGGTCGACGAGCGCCTTGACGTCATCGACCGCGCCGTAGCGCAGCAGGGTATCGAGACGTGCCAGAAACAGTGTATCTGCGGGATCGCCGCCCAAAGGCGGATCGACCTCGGCCAGGAGCAGCGTGAACGCCAGGTCGCGCAAGCCCGGGGTCAGCCCCTGGGGCAAGGCGGCGAAGGCAGCGGCGATGTCGGCAGGCTTGCCCTTGCCCCACAGATCGCGCGGCAGCCCGGTAACGGACACCGGCAAAAGACCCACGGCCACGGGGGCGGCATTTTCGATGGTCGAAACGGTGATGCCTGGGGGCGACGCGCCGTCGCTGGTGGGCGGCTGGGGCCGCGGCGCGGCCACCGCAGGCTCGGCCATGCTGTTCGACAGCCAGTCGATGATCGACAGCGGACCCTCTTGCGCCCCTGCCGGAAGGACGCCGAACATCAGAACTGCGGCTGCTGCCCTAGTCCGCATTCAGGATCACCGGAGTGGTGACATCGGACTGGTCCGGTGACAGGTCGCCCAGATAGGCATACCCGACCAGCCCGATCCCGCCGAACAGAAGGGCGATCAGGATCAATCGAAAGAGCCACCGAAACATGCCTGTCTGACCTCCGCTCGGGTTTCCGGCCACGGCCGGTTTTACCTTGCGTTTATATATGGCATTTCAGGCTACAACAGGCCATTGAGACGGGCGATTTATTTTGCGCGAGGGCCCGCCGGTTGGGCTGGAAACTGAAGAAAACGGTTGTGCTTGTTGGAATGATGGGGTCGGGCAAGACCGCCGTCGGCACAGCCCTTGCGCGAATGCTTGGCGTGCATTTCCTTGATTCCGACGCCGAAATCGAAGCGGCAGCCAATCGGACCGTCGCCGAGATATTCGCTCGCGACGGCGAGGATTTCTTTCGCGGCAAGGAATCGCAGGTGATCGCGCGTCTGCTCGAAGGTACACCGGGCGTGTTGTCCACCGGCGGCGGCGCCTGGCTTGCGCCCGGCAACCGCGACCGCATCAAGGCCGAGGGCGTGGCGGTCTGGCTGCGGGCCGATCTTGACCTGCTCTGGCAACGGGTCCGGCACAAGACGACCCGGCCGCTGCTGCGCACGCCCGATCCGCGCCGGACGCTTGCCGATCTCGACCGGGTGCGCAGGCCCGTCTATGCGCTGGCCGACCTGATCGTCGACGCGGACCCGGGCTATTCCATCGACGACATGGCGCGCCGCGTGCTCGCCGCCCTGCAGACAAGACCCGACGTGCTGGAGACGCCGAGATGAGCATCGAGACGGTTCACGTTCCCCTTGGCGCGCGCGCCTATGATGTCCGCATCGGCCCGGGGCTTCTGGCGCGGGCCGGAGAGGAAATCGCGCCGCTGCTGGACCGGCCCCGCGTGGCGGTGCTGACGGACGAGACCGTGGCTGCCTTGCATCTGGGCGCGCTGACGGACGGGTTGGCGGCGCGCGGCATCGAGGCGGTGTCGCTGGCGCTGCCGCCGGGCGAGGCGACCAAGGGCTGGCCGCAGTTCAGCCGCGCCGTTGAATGGCTGCTGGCCGAGAAGATCGAGCGGCGCGATGTGGTCATCGCCCTGGGCGGCGGCGTGATCGGCGATCTGGGCGGTTTTGCCGCCGCCGTCCTGCGGCGCGGTGTGCGCTTTGTTCAGGTGCCGACCTCGCTTCTGGCGCAGGTGGACAGTTCCGTCGGCGGCAAGACCGGGATCAACGCGCCGCAGGGCAAGAACCTGATCGGCGCATTTCACCAACCCTCGCTGGTGCTCGCCGACACCGACGTCCTGCACACCCTGCCGCGCCGCGACTTTCTGGCGGGCTATGGCGAGGTGGTGAAATACGGCCTGCTGGGGGATGCCGCGTTCTTCGACTGGCTCGAGGCGCATGGATCAGCGCTGCGCGACGGCGACGAGACGGCGCGGCGGCATGCCGTGCGCCGGTCCGTCGAGATGAAGGCCGAGATCGTGGCCCGCGACGAGACCGAGCAGGGCGACCGCGCGCTTCTGAACCTTGGCCATACCTTCTGCCACGCGCTCGAGGCCGCGACGGGATATTCCGACCGCCTGCTGCACGGCGAAGGCGTCGCCATCGGCTGTGCGCTGGCCTTCGAGACCTCGGCGCGGCTGGGGCTCTGTGCGCAGGAAACCCCAAGCCGGGTGCGCGCGCATCTGCGCGACATGGGAATGAAGACCGACCTTGCCGACATTCCGGGCGATCTGCCGGATGCAGAGGGACTGCTGGCGCTGATGGCGCAGGACAAGAAGGTGGTCGGCGGCAAGCTGCGCTACATTCTTGCGCGCGGGATCGGCGCGGCATTCGTTGCCAGCGACGTGCCTGCGGACACGGTGCGCGCCGTGCTGAAGGACGCGCTGGCCGTCCGCTAGGGCGCTGTCACCAGCCGGGAGCAGACCCGCGTGGCCGCCGCCATGTCCTGCAGGGATATCCATTCGAGCGGGCCGTGAATGTCCTGCATCCCGGTGAAGATGTTCGGGCAGGGCACGCCAAGCTCGGTCAGCCGCGATCCGTCCGTGCCGCCGCGAATGGGCACGGACACCGGCGTCAGTCCCTCGGCGCGGACCGCTTCGCGCGCCAGATCAACGGGCGTCATGTCGTTCTCCAGCCAATAGCGCATGTTGCGATACTGCTTGCGGATGTCGCAGGTGACGCGGGTGCCGGGATGCGCCGCCTCGGTCTCGGCGCAGAGCGCGCGCAGGCGTGCGCCCTTGTCCTCAAGCCCGTCCAGTTCGAAATCGCGCAGGATGAAGCGGACAGTCATCGTCGCCGCGCCGCCTTCCATCCCGTAGCAATGGATGAACCCGTCGCGGCCATCCGTCGTCTCGGGGGTCTGTCCGTCCACGTCGAGCGCCGAGACGATGCGCGCCGCCAGATGCGCGGCGTTCACCAACCGGTCCTTGGCATAGCCCGGATGCGCCGAGACGCCGTGTATCGTCACCGTGGCGGCATCGGCGGAAAAGCTTTCATACTCGATCTCGCCCTTGCGCGCCCCGTCGAGCGTGTAGGCGAAATCGGCGTCCATGTCGGCAGGCAGGCGCGGATCGACACCACGGCCGATTTCCTCGTCCGGGGTAAAGGCCAGCCGGATCTTGCCATGCGCCAGCCCGGGCGTCGTCAGCAGGTATTCCGCCAGCGTCACGATGATCGCGACCCCCGCCTTGTCGTCCGCGCCCAGAAGCGTGGTGCCCGACGCGGTGACGATATCCTCGCCCTCCTTGCCCGCGAGGTAGGGCGCGGCGGTGGCATCAAGGATCAGGTCCGGCGCGTCGGGAAAGGTGATCGCGCTGCCGTCCCATGCCTTGTGCAGGCGCGGCTTGACGCCCGCGGCGTGAAACTGCGGCGCGGTGTCGACATGGGCGCAGAACCCGATGACCGGCTTGCCCTCTGCGGTGGCGGGCACCGTGGCCAGCACCGCGCCATACTCGGTCAAGGTGACATCATGCACGCCGATCCGTTCCAGTTCGGCGACAAGATGGCGCTGCATGTCAAGCTGGATCGCCGTGCTGGGCTGGCTCTCCGACTGCTCGTCGCTCTGGCTGTCGATGGCGCAATAGGCCATCAGCCGCGCGCCAAGCGCATCCTCGAAGGCGGGGAAGGTGGTCACGGGCGCAGTATCCTAGAACGGGATTTCGTCGTCGATGTCCCCTGTAGGCGCCGGGCCGCCATAGCCGCCACGGTCGCCGCCACCGCCACCCGAGGACCCGCCACCATAGCCGCCGCCATCGTAGCCACGGTCATCCTGCTGATAACCGCCGCCGCCGCCACCGCTGCCGCCCGACGCGCCGTCGAGCATGGTCAACTCTCCCTTGTAGGGACGCAGCACCACCTCGGTAGAATAGCGGTCCTGACCGCTCTGGTCCTGCCATTTGCGGGTTTCAAGCTGGCCCTCGATGTACACTTTCGAGCCCTTCTTGAGATACTGCTCGGCGATGCGGGCAAGCGGTTCGGAAAAGATCGCGACCGAATGCCATTCGGTGCGTTCCTTGCGCTCGCCGGTGTTCTTGTCCTTCCAGTTCTCGGACGTGGCGATGCGCAGGTTGCACACCTTGCCGCCGTTCTGGAAGGTCCGCACCTCGGGGTCGCGCCCGAGATTGCCGACGATGATTACCTTGTTCACGGACCCGGCCATTCTGACCTCCTGTCGATATGTCGATTCTGCGTTGTCCCGGAGTCATCACCCGAGATTGGTTAAGGCAACCGTAATCGCCCCCGCTCGCGGCGTCGAGAGGCTGGCCCGCACCGGGCGCGGCATTGGCCTTTGCAGTCGATTGCGCTATAAACCGTTTGGATGAACTTGGGGGACAGACGAGTGATGCGTGCCTGTATCGGCGTGTTCGCGGCGATTGCCTTCGCCGCTTCGGCACCGGCCTTTGCCGAGGGCCTGAACTTTTCCCAGAAGAATCGCACAGCGCTCTTCAAATCGCAGACCAGCGTGCTCGACCGAAGGGCGTCGCAGCAATACGCGGCCAGCGTTCGGCTGCAGCCGACGACCCACAGCATACCGGGCAAGACCGCGCCCTATACCGGCGCCTACAACGGCCCCTATATCGCGCATGCCCGGGCGGCGGCGCGGAAATATGGCGTGCCCGAGGATCTGTTCCTCAAGCTGGTCCATCAGGAATCGCGCTGGAACGATACCGCGGAATCACACAAGGGCGCCTATGGCCTTGCCCAGCTGATGCCCGCGACCGCCTCGATCCTTGGCGTCGACCATACCGATCCGATGCAGAACCTCGACGGCGGCGCGCGCTATCTCAAGATGCAATACGACCGCTTCGGCTCGTGGCGGCTGGCGCTGGCGGCCTACAACGCCGGACCAGAGGCGGTCGAGCGTCATGGTGACATCCCGCCCTACAAGGAAACCCAGAACTACGTGAAGGTGATCTGGGGCAGCTGAGTCGCTCTGTCCTGGAGGCTCCTGCTCCCTGGCATTTCTGCCGATCCCGTGCATGCATCGGCGGAATTCGGCCCAGCCGCGCCGGGCCTCTGGGGAACAAACTGTGACCCGCCGGTCTTTACCTCCCGATCCCCGCTCCGGACTTGCCGTGCACTGTGCACATCGGGCCGGACGCGCAGACAGGAGTAGACCCCATGCTCAAGACCAGCATTCTCGCCCTTGGCCTCTCGCTTGCCGCGCTGCCGGTGGCCGCGCAGCCCATGCTTGCCGTGAACGACATCGAAGTGACCGCTGATTTTTCGGCCGTCGATGACACAAACGTCCTGCAGCGCTGGCCGAACCTCGAAGCCGATCTGCAGCAGGTCGTCGCACAGACGCTGATCGACCGGGCGGCGGACGATGGCTATGACATCCGCATCACGCTGAACGAGGTCAGCCTCGACGGTGCGGTGACGCTTGGCGACGACGGCGCGTTCAACACCATGAGCGGCGATGCCGCGATCTACGATGGCAACGAAGAAATCCTCGGCAATGCGGTCATCGCGCTGCGGGCCGAACTCGGGTCGCTGACCGTGCCCCCGGGCACGCTGATCGCGCTGCCGTCCGACACCGCGTTCTACAACGCGATGCTCCTGGGCTTCGCCGAACAGGTTGATGCCGAGATCGATCAGGTGTCACTGCGCACGCCGACCGCGGATGCGAAAAGCGGCGGTGTGTCGAACTGACCGCATCAAACGTAGTCTCCACAGGACAGGGCCCGTGCATCGCGCGGGCCCTTTTTCTGCGCGGTGCTATTCCGCGGCGAGCGTGATTACCGGCTCCATCCCCGCCATCTGATCGTCGGTCAGGTGGCACTTGATCTGATGCCCCGGCGCGGTGGTCTTGATCGGCGGCATCACCGTCTCGCACAGGTTCCCCGGCACCTCGGACTTCCAGCGGCAGCGCGTCTGGAACGGGCAGCCTGGCGGCGGGTCCATCGCTGACGGGATCTCGCCCTCAAGCACGATGTGCTTCTTCTTCACCCGCGTGTCCGCGATCGGTACCGCCGACAGCAGCGCCTCGGTGTAGGGGTGGTAGGGCGGCGAGAAGACCTGGTCTGTCGTTCCCAACTCGACCACATGGCCAAGATACATCACCAGCACCCGGTCCGACAGGTAACGCACGATGGACAGATCGTGGCTGATGAACAGCAGCGTCGTCTTCTGCTCGCGCTGCAATTCCATCAACAGGTCCGTGACCGCCGCCTGCACCGACACGTCCAGCGCCGACACCGGCTCGTCCGCGACGACCACCCGCGCGCCCCCTGCAAAGGCCCGCGCGATGCCGACCCGCTGCTTCTGCCCGCCCGACAACTGCCGCGGCATCCGCTCGGCAAAGGCACGCGGCAATTTCACCAGATCCAGCAGCGTCAGCATCCGCTCGCGCCGGTCCGCGTCCGACGTGCCGATGCGGAACACCTCGAGCGCGCGCATGATCTGGCGGCCCACGGTCATCGAGGGGTTCAGCGTGTCGAACGGGTTCTGGAACACCATCTGCACATCGGCGACGGTCTTGGTGTCGCGCTTCTCGATCGCCACATCCCCGAGCGAGCGGTTGTCGAGCGTGATCGTGCCCGAGGTTGCCGTCTCCAGCCCCATCAGTACCTTGGCGAAGGTCGACTTGCCGCAGCCCGATTCGCCGACGATGGCCAGCGTTTCGGATTCGCGCGCCTCGAAGCTGAGGCTCTCGTTGGCCTTCACCACCTTGCGCGCGCCGCGCCCGAACAGCGCATTCGGCGCGACCTCGTAGTATTTCTTCAGATCGTCCATCCGCAGGATCACATCGCCCGGCTCGGTCTTCTGTGTGGCGTCCTTGCCCAGCGGGATCATCGACCAGTCGATCTCCTCATGGCGCAGGCAGCGCGTGCGGTGCCGCTCGTCGCCCTCGACAAGATCCATCGGAATCTCGCCCGCATCGCAGCGCCCGGCCTCGAAATATTCGCAGCGCGGGCCAAAGTTGCAGCCCGGCGGGCGTTCATGGGGCAGGGGGAAATTGCCGGGGATGGCGATCAGCGGCTTGGCGTTCTTGTCTGCCCCCGGCAGCGGGATCGAGCGGAACAGCGCCTGCGTATAGGGATGGCGCATCTTGTCGAACACGTCCTCGATGCTGCCCGTTTCCACCGCTTCGCCGGAATACATCACGCACAGCCGGTCACAGGTCTCAAGCACCAGCCCAAGGTTGTGGCTGATGAACAGCATCGAGGTGCCGTATTTCGTGCCCAGATCCTTGACCAGATCGACTACCGCGGCCTCGACGGTCACATCGAGCGCCGTCGTCGGCTCGTCCAGGATCAGCAGTGAAGGCTTTGACATCAGCGCCATGGCGATGACGATGCGCTGCTGCTGACCACCCGACAGCTGGTGCGGATAGGCCCGCAGGATGCGCTCGGGGTCCGGCAGCTTCACGTCGCCCACCACCTCCAGCGCGCGCCTGCGCGCCTCGGCCTCCGATACACCTTCGTGGATCATCGGCACTTCCATCAACTGCTGGCCGACCCGCATGGCGGGGTTCAGCGACGCCATTGGCTCCTGGTAGATCATCGCGATCTCGGACCCGCGGATCTTGCGCAACTCGGCCGGGGACATCGCGTTCAGGTCACGCCCCTTGAACTTGATCGAGCCGCCCACGATACGCCCGTTCACGCCAAGGTCCTGCATAACCCCCAGCGCGACCGTCGACTTGCCGCAGCCCGATTCGCCCACCAGCCCCATCGCCTCGCCCGGAAACACCCGGCACGAGAAATCCATCACCGCCGGGATCTCGCGCAGCCGCGTGAAGAACGAGATCGACAGGTTCTCGATCTCCAGGATCGGACCTTCATATCCGGTGTCTTTCATTCCCGCGCCTTTCCCATCTTTGGTCTTCAAATACCTCCGGGGGGTCCGGGGGGCAGAGCCCCCCGGCCTTGGCCCCCCGCCGCGCGCCCCGTCAGTCGCGCAGCGATTCCTCGCGCAGCCCGTCCGCGAGCAGATTCAGTCCCAGCACCATCGACAGAAGCGCGAAGGACGGCACCAGCGCGGGATGCAGGTAGATCGTGAGCAGGCGGCGCCCGTCGTTGATCGTCGTGCCCCAGTCCGGGCTTTCGGGCGGCAGGCCGAGCCCGAAAAAGCCCAAGGTGCCCAGCAGGATCGTGGTGTAGCCGACGCGCAGGCAGAAATCGACGATCAGCGGCCCGCGCGCGTTCGGCAGGATCTCCCACAGCATGATGTACCACGGGCCCTCGCCGCGGGTCTGGGCGGCGGCGACGTAATCGCGCGTCTTGATGTCGAGCGCGAGGCCCCGGACGATGCGGAACACAGTCGGCGAATTCACGAACACCACCGACACGAACACCACCAGGACGCCGCCCGGGATGCTGATCGCGTCCAGCGAGGCGGGCAGCACCGCGATGGGGGTGAAGGGCTCTGACACCAGCGACAGGTAAAGGTATCCCGCCACCACGACGATGCCCACGATCACCGGCACGTTGATCCGCGCCTGCGTGCGGTAGCGCGCGTTCACCAGCACCACCAGGAACACGATGGGGAACAGGAACATCACCGCCGCCATGTATTGCGGAATGCCGGTCTCGACGATCTCGGGCGTGACCAGCAGGTAGAACAGAAGGATCACCGGGAAGGCGAGGATCAGGTTGGCGAGGAACGACAGCACCGTGTCCAGCCGCCCGCCGTAATAGCCCGCAGGCAGTCCCAGGGTGATCCCGACCATAAAGGCGAACAACGTCGCCAGCGGCGCGATCTGAACCACGATCCAGGCGCCCGCCACCATCCGGCTGAACACGTCGCGCCCCAGGTTGTCGCCGCCAAAGAGATACCAGCCGAAGCGCGCATCGCCGTCCGGCAGCGGCGAGCCCGGCACGTCGTTCTTCATCTGCGCGATCTGTGCCAGCGGATCGTGCGTCATGATCAACCCGCCCAGCAGCGCGGTGAAGATCCAGAACATCACCAGCGCAAAGCCGATCATGCCGATGGGGCTGTCGAACAGCTTGCCGTAAAGGCCGGTCCGGCGCCTCGTGGACAGCGACACGGCGAACAGCAGGGCAAGCGCCAGCCAGACCGGCCAGAAGCGTGCCAGCACGGTGGGAATGATCTCGGCCCAGGTCAGGGTTTCCATGGTGGTCCTTCCTCAGGCGATGCGGATGCGCGGGTTGAGATAGACATAGCCGATGTCCGAGATCAGCTGCGTCACCAGCACCACGAAGACAGACACCACCGACACGCCCAGAAGAAGCTCGATGTCGTTGTTGCCTGCCGCCTGCACCAGCGTCCAGCCAAAGCCCTTGTAGTTGAACAGCGTCTCGACGATCACCACGCCGTTCAGAAGCCACGGGAACTGCAGCATGATCACCGTGAACGGCGCGATCAGCGCGTTGCGCAGCGCATGCTTCATCACGATGTTCGGAAAGCTCACGCCCTTCAGCCGCGCGGTGCGGATATATTGCGCCGTCATCACCTCGGCCATCGAGGCGCGGGTCATCCGGGCGATATAGCCGATCCCGTAAAGCGCGATGGTCAGCACCGGCAGGAAGAAGTTGTCGAAATTGGCCGATTCCATCGCGCTGGTCGCGGTGCCCTTGAACCATTTCAGCCCCACCGCGGATGAGGCGAAGACCGCGATCAGGATCACGCCAGAGACGTATTCGGGGGTCGCCGTGCTGAGGATCGACACCGACGACAGCGAACGGTCCAGCTTGGACCCCTCGCGCATGCCCGACAGCACGCCGATGATCAGCGCGGCGGGCACCATCAGGACCATCACCCAGAACATCAGCTTGCCGGTCAGCGCCAGCCGCGTGGTGACGATGTTCCAGACGGAATCGCGAAACACGGTGGAATAGCCCCAGTCCGCCTGCAGCACCCCGCAGAAGCGCGGCGCATTGGTGGCCTCGACCCCTTCGCCGATGCAGCTTCCGACCGCACGGCCCGCGCTGTCCTCGCCGACGAACCCGGGCACCACGCCCAGCCAGCGGCCATATTTGATCAGCACCGGGTCGGAATAGCCGCGCCGGTCCAGCCAGCTTTCGACTTGCTCGTCCGTCATGCGGACGTTGCCTTGGGTCTTGGCGAGCTTTTCGAGATTTGGCTCGAGGTTGGTCAGCACGAAAACGACGAACGTCAGGCACAAAGCCGTCAGCAGCATCACGCCGATCCGGCGCAGGATGAACATGGCCATGGGCAAGGGTCTCCTAAGGGGCGGACGGCGCCCTGCGCGCGTGACCATGGATCACTGTCGCAGGGCCAGGCCGTCCGTGTGCCTGCGCGCGGGAGGTCCCGCGCGCAGGCGTTGGCATCGTCAGGAGGCGAAGCCGAACTTGTAGAGGTGGAACTCGTGCGCCGGGTGTTTCTCGGCGTTGAGAACGTTGCCGTTGTTGTGGTTGTAGAGCGAGCGCCAGAACGGCTGGATCATCACCCCGTCGTCGCGCAGCGTCTGCTCGATCTGCTCCATCACCGCGCGGCGTGCGTCGGAATCCGCGATCGACAGCGCCTCGGCCATCAGCGCGTCGAACTCGGGGTTGTTGTAGGCGCTCTCGTTCCACGCCTCGCCCGAGCGGTAGGCGAGCGACAGGACCTGCACCTCGAGCGGGCGGTGGTTCCAGGTCGTCGCGCTGAACGGATAGTTCAGCCAGTCGTTCCAGAACGTCGAGCCCGGCAGGACGGTATGACTGATGTTGATGCCCGCATCCGCGATTTGCGCGGCGATGGAGGCGCCTGTGTTCCGCTCCCAGTCGTCGTCGAGCGTGATCAGCTCGAAGGCGAAATCGCCAAAGCCCGCCTCATCGACCATCGCCTTGCCGGCCGCCGGATCGAATTCCGCCGGGCCGATGTCGGCATAGGCCGGGTGGATCGGGCAGACATGGTGGTTCGCCGCCACTTCGCCCCGGCCGGAATAGCCAAGCTCGAGGCAGACGCTGTTGTCGACCATCATCGCAAGGCCCTTGCGCACGTCGCGGTTGGAATAGGGCACCACGCCGTCGACCTCGGCCACCTGGTTGAAGCGGTTGACCAGCGTCGCCGCCGTCACCGTCTCGGTCTTCTGCCAGCCGATCGCGTCCATCACGTCGATGAACTCGCCAACCGTTTCGTAGAACAGGTCGACTTCCTCGGCCTCGGCCGCCGCCACCCAGGCGGCAGGGTCGGTGCCGTAGTCGATGAACTCGATCCGGTCGAGGTACGGGCCGCCATATACGTCGGTCCCCCACCAGGTGTGGCCTTCGGCGCGCTCGATCACGGCCTTGACGCCGACCTCGATCGAGACCGGGCGGAACGGGCCGGTGCCGATGCCGTGGGCATAGACATCGCCGCCGTCATAGCTCGAATGGGTGATCGCCGCCGGATAGTCGGACATGTTGGCGATGATCGCGATGTCGGGCGCCGACAGGTTCAGCCGCACCGTCATGTCGTCGACGACGTCGATGGCACCGTCACGGGCCTGGCCGGTCGCCTCGTCGATCAGCCCGCCCATGCGCGACGCCATCGAGTTGGCTTCCATGCCCTTGTCGCACCAACCTGCGATGTTGCGGGCCACATCCTCGGCGGTGAAGGCGTCGCCGTTGTTCCAGGTCACGCCGGGGCGGACGTTCAGGACGTACTCGGTCGCGTCCTCGTTCACTTCCCAGCTTTCCAGCAGCATTCCGCGGAACGAGCCGTCGCGCTGGTATTCCACAAGGTATTCGAGGAAGCCGCGCGACTGGTTGCCGATCTCGGACCAGTCATAGGCGCGGGGGTCTTTCATCGCCTTGACGAGCGTCTGGATGCGTAGGGTGCCGCCCTGAACCGGGGTCGCCTGCGCCTGTGCGGGCTGCGGCAGACCGATCAGAGCGTAGGCAGCGGGTGCGGCAACACCAAGGGCGGTCGCGCGGGTCAGGAATTCGCGGCGGCTCAGCTTGCCCGCCTTGAACTCGCTTGCATGCATGCGGGCCGCCGAATGGATCGGCTTGGCGGTGTCGGGTGCGAAAGTCATGATGTTCTCCCTGTCATCAACAGTATTTTCAGCGTGCTTTTCACGCGGTGCGTCCGCGCGGTTGCGCCGCGCGCGGCGGATGCTCTTGGTCTTGTCACAGTTGCACATGGCACAGGTGCCTGCGTCAACGGCTATAACAGACCGTATCCGTCACGAATGCGACATGGATGATGTTTAAAAACGACATCCTCGCGCCCGGTGCAACCGGGTATCCGCGCGCCGGGTCAGCCGTGTTCGCGAAACGCCGATGGCGTGAGGCCGGTGTATTTCTGGAAGGCGCGGGTGAAATAGGCGGCCGAGGTAAAGCCCAGCTCGCTCGCGATGTCCTTGACCGGGCGCTTGGATTCCACAAGCAGGCGGCGGGCCTCATAATGGATGCGGTCCGCCAGGATCGCCGAAGCAGGGCGCCCGCAGGACGTGTTGCAGGCCCGTGACAGGTGTGTCGGCGTGACGCCCAGTTCGGCGGCGTAGTCGTTGATCGTCTTGCCCGAGCGATAATGCGCCTCGACCAGCGCGGAATAGGCGGCGGCCAGACGGCGGGACGCATCGGTTTCCATATCGACGTCGCGGGTCTTGATCAGTTCACGCTCCAGCCAGACCGACAGAAGCCCGCCCTGATACATCAGCGCCCGGTCCTTTGCGGGCGCGTCGTGTTCCAACTCGCGCGACAGCGCGTCGATGTGCTGGGTCAATTCGCCCTGCGCCTGCGTCTCGCGGAACTTGAAATGCACCGGCTCTTGCGGAAGCGACAGATCGGCGCTGCGCGGGAAATAGACGGCGGTGCCGAACACCTGGCCGGACATCTCGAAGCCGTGCATCGTGCCGGGCGGCATGAAGAACGCGTGGTGCGGGCCGTAGCCGCGGGTCACGCCCGACACGATGATCCGCCCCTGTCCGCGGGTGAACCACAGCAGCATCGGTTGCCGGTAACTGCGCATCGCCTCGGTCCGCCAGCGCCCGCCAAAGGCAAGCCGGGGCAGGGGAATCACCCGGAAACTCTCAATCCGGGCATCTTCACTGATCTCTGGGGAGGGAGGGGCGGTTTTCAGCATGATGTTGGTATTGTGCTGTCTTTCGTCTTCATTGCGGGATTATCCACAGGTGTTTGTGGATAAAGTGAAGGTCTCAGGGCAACGCAATCGCGCGCCATTGCCTCATGTTTGACCTGAACCACGTCCGCTGTCTCTTGGCAAATTGCCGAGTTGCGATTTTTCCGGCGGCGCTGGTGTCCGCGCGCGACAGTCTGCCGTCGAGATGGGCCATCAGCTCGGCGGCGCCTATTGCCTTGGCACTTGGAAGATCGGGCCGCCAGGTTGCGCGGTTCGCCCGCGCCTCGTCAAGCGCGCCGCCGGCGAGCATCCTCTCGAAGCGGTCCGCGATCCGGTCGTTCAGCCAGTCGCGGACTGCGTCCAGCACCAGCGCCTCGGCCTTGTCCAGCGGCAAGAGAGGCGGCGGCGTGTCGTCCTGCCAGGCCCAGATCGGCCGCCCGGTGCTGCGCAGCACCTCCCAGGCGCGCTGGACGCGCATCGGGTTGGCGGTGTCGATCCGGGCGCGGGTTTCGTCGTCAAGCTCTGCCGCCAGTGCCGCCGCGCCCTCTGCCGCACGCCGCGCGTCCGCCTCTTGCCGCACCTCGGGCGGGGTCGGGGGGATGTCGGCAAGCCCCTCGGTCAGCGCCTTGAAATACAGCCCCGTGCCGCCGACGATGATCGGGCGCCGCGCGCCGTCCAGCAACGCCGCCACCTCGCGCAGCCATTCCCCGACCGAATAGGGATGATCGCCCGGCACATGCCCATACAAGCGGTGCGGCACCCGCGCCTCGTCCGCCTCGGAGGGCCGCGCGGTCAACACGCGCCAGTCGCTGAACACCTGCAAGGCGTCGGCGTTGACGATCACGCCGCCGTCACGCTCGGCGATATCCAACGCAAGCGCGGACTTGCCCGACGCCGTCGGCCCCGCGATCAGGACGGGGCGGTCGCGCGCGATGCCGGACAGGCGCATTGTGGGCCTCACTCATGGGCCGCGACGGGCCGTTGAAACTTCGCTGCTTTTCCGACATTTTCGCGCGCAACGCAAAACCGGTGGACAGGACAGTGACATGAGTGGCGACGAAACGAAGCCGGTGACAAGATACAGGCGCGTCCTTCTGAAGATTTCCGGCGAGGCGTTGATGGGGGACCAGGGCTTTGGCCTGCACCCGCCAACCGTGTCGCGCATCGCCAACGAGGTGAAATCGGTCCACGACCTGGGCGTCGAGATCTGCATGGTCATCGGCGGCGGCAACATCTTTCGCGGGCTGGCGGGGTCCGCACAGGGGATGGAGCGGACGACAGCCGACTACATGGGCATGCTTGCCACCGTGATGAACGCGCTGGCGATGCAGTCCGCGCTGGAACAGATCGGCGTCTTCACCCGCGTTGTCAGCGCGATCCCGATGGACCAGGTGTGCGAGCCCTACATCCGCCGCCGCGCCGTGCGCCACCTTGAGAAAAAGCGCGTCTGCGTCTTTGCTGCGGGCACCGGAAACCCCTATTTCACCACCGACACGGCCGCGACTTTGCGTGCGAATGAAATGAGTTGCGAGGCGATCTTCAAGGGAACCAAGGTCGACGGCGTCTATGACAAGGACCCCAAGAAGCACAGCGACGCCGTGCGCTATGACCGGATCACCTATGACGAGGTTCTGCAGCAGCATCTGGGCGTGATGGACGCCTCTGCGATCGCGCTTGCCCGCGACAACAGCCTGCCGATCATCGTCTTCTCGCTGGACGAGCCGGGCGGGTTCCGGGGCATCCTTGCGGGGGAAGGCACCTATACAACCGTACATGGCTGACGGTATAGACATCTGAACTTGGGCGCGCCCGGCGCCGCCCGGAAGACAAAGAGAAGAACTGACATGGCAGACGACAGCGACATCGACATCGACGACCTCAAGCGCCGGATGGATGGCGCCATCGCCGCCCTTCGCACCGAATTCGGATCGCTGCGGACGGGCCGCGCCGCTGCCTCGATGCTCGAGCCGGTGATGGTCGACGCCTACGGCCAGATGACGCCGGTCAATCAGGTCGGCACGGTCAACGTGCCAGAGCCGCGGATGATTACGCTGAACGTCTGGGACAAGGCGATGGTCGGCAAGGTTGAAAAGGCGATCCGCGAGTCGGGGCTGGGCATCAACCCGCAGACCGACGGCACGATCATCCGCCTGCCGATTCCCGAGTTGAACGAGGAACGCCGCACCCAGTTGACCAAGGTGGCCGCGCAATATGCCGAACACGCCCGCGTCGCGATCCGCAACGTGCGCCGCGATGGCATGGACCAGCTGAAGAAGGCCAAGGCCGCCGGCATGTCCGAGGACGACAACAAGCTGTGGTCGGGCGAAGTGCAGGAATTGACCGACAAATACATCAAGATGGTCGATGAAACGCTTGAGACCAAACAGGAAGAGATCATGCAGGTCTGATCCTGCATGACGGACAGGAGACGCGACATGACCGTTCAGCCCCCGACCGGCCCGCGCCACGTTGCCATCATCATGGACGGCAACGGACGCTGGGCACAGGCGCGCGGCAAGCCGCGCCTGTTCGGCCACCATGCCGGGGCCAAGCGCGTCCGCGAGATCGTCGAGGCCTGCCCCCATGCCGGTGTGCGATACCTGACGCTCTTCGCCTTCTCGACAGAGAACTGGAAGCGCACGCAATCCGAGGTCGCCGGGCTGATGTCGCTGTTCCGCCGCTATATCCGCCGCGAGGCGCGCGAATTGCGCGACGAGGGCGTGCGTGTGCGCTTTATCGGTGACCGCGTGCGGCTAGAGCCCAAGCTGGTGCGCATGATGGACGAGCTTGAACTGATGACGGCGCACAACGATGCGCTGCACCTGACCATCGCCATCAACTACGGCGGCCGCGACGAGATCGGCCGCGCGACCAAGCGACTTGCGCGCGAGGTGGCCGCGGGCCGCATCGACGCCGACAGCGTGGACGAGACGACGCTGGCGCGCTTCCTCGACACCTGCGTTCTGCCCGACCCCGACCTTGTGATCCGCACCAGCGGCGAGGCGCGGATTTCCAACTTCCTGCTGTGGCAGTCGGCGTATTCGGAATACGAGTTCGTCGACACGCTCTGGCCGGATTTCACCGCGCGGCATTTCGGTGATGTCTGCCGGGCTTACGGCCAGCGCGACCGCCGCTTCGGTGCCGTCACCGCATGACGGACCACGCCGCGAAGTGGGATGACCTGGCCGTCCGGCTGGCCACGAGCGCGGTGCTGATGCTGGTCGGTGTCTCGGCGATCTGGGCGGGGGGCTACTGGTTCATCCTGCTGGCCTGCGTGGTGTCCGGCGTCATGGTGTGGGAGCTTGTCCGCATGGTGTCGCCGTCGAACCCTGACAAGGCGGTGCGCATCGGCATCGGCACCGGTCTGGCGGTTCTGCTGGCGGTGCATGCGCCGGTGGCGATCGCGCTTCTCATCATCCTTGGCACGACGATCTGGACCGGGCTTCGCATGCCCGAACGTCGGCGCGTCTATGCCGCCTATGCCCTTGGCATCATGGTCGCAAGCTGGGGCCTGCCTCTGTTTCGCGACAGCAACGGGTCGACCTGGCTGTTCTGGCTGGTGATCGTGGTCGCCGCGACAGACGTGTTCGGCTATTTCGGCGGGCGGATGATCGGCGGGCGCAAGTTCTGGCCCGCGATCAGCCCGAAAAAGACCTGGGCGGGCGTGCTGGCGGGCTGGGTTGCGGCAGCGCTGGTCGGCGCGGCGTTCCTGGGCGTGACGCAGGCGCAGGGCGAGTTGATCCTGTTCTCGATCCTGGTCTCTTTTGCCTCGCAACTGGGCGACATCGCCGAAAGCGCGGTAAAGCGGGCGATGAAGGTCAAGGATTCCTCGCGCCTGTTGCCGGGTCACGGCGGGCTTTGGGATCGCTTCGACGGCTTGCTGGGCGGCTCTCTCATCATGCTGCTGCTGTCCTACGCCTATCACGCGCCCGCGGTGGCGTTCTGATGGTGCGGCGGGTGTCGATCTTTGGTGCGACGGGGTCCATCGGGCAGAACACGCTCGACCTGATCGCCCGCGCGCCTGACGAATACAGCGTCGTTGCGCTGACCGGGGCGCGCAACATCGACCAGTTGGCTGCCGATGCGATCCGCTTTGGTGCAGAGATCGCGGTCACCTGCCATGACGAGCTGCTTGGCGACCTGCGCACGGCCTTGGCCGGAACCGGGATCGAGGCGGCGGCGGGCGCAGAGGCGCTGGTCGAGGCGGCGGACCGCCCGGCGGACTGGATCATGTCGGCCATCGTCGGCGCCGCAGGCCTTGCGCCGGGGTTCCGCGCGCTGCGGCAGGGCACGACGCTGGCGTTGGCGAACAAGGAAAGCCTTGTGACTGCCGGTCCCTTGCTGATGGCCGAGGCTGCCCGCCATGGCGCGCGCATCCTGCCGGTGGACAGCGAACATTCCGCCGTGTTTCAGGCGCTTGTGGGCGAGGACATGGCGGCGGTCGAGCGCATCGTCATCACCGCCTCGGGCGGCGCGTTCCGCGACTGGCCGCTGGAGGACCTGCCGAACGCCACGCTGGCCGAGGCGTCCTGCCACCCCAACTGGGCGATGGGCCAGCGCATCACCATCGACAGCGCCTCGATGTTCAACAAGTCGCTCGAACTGATCGAGACGCGGGAATATTTCGGCATCGATCCTGCGCGGATCGAGGTGCTGGTGCATCCTGAAAGCCTGATCCACGCGCTGGTAGGGTTCCGCGACGGGGCTTTGATGGCGCATGTCGGCCCGCCCGACATGCGCCACGCCATCGGCTATGCGCTGCACTGGCCTGACCGTCGGCATTTGCCGGTGGAGCGGCTGGACCTTGCCGCCATCGGGCAACTCACCTTCCGCGCCCCCGATGAGGCACGCTGGCCCGCGCTGCGCCTTGCGCGCGAGGTGATGCAGACGGGCGGCCTCGCGGGCGCGGTGTTCAATGCCGCCAAGGAACGCGCGCTCGATGCGTTCATCGCCGGAGAGATCGGGTTCACCCGCATGGCCGAGGTCGTCGAGGCCACGCTGAACGGCCTTTCCGGTGAACTTGCCGCGAGCGGGGGCGGGTTCGACCTTGAAGCCGTGGCCGATATGGACCATCTGGCGCGGGAACGGGCCGGGGCAGAGGCGCGCCTGCGCGCCGCATGAACAAGGAAGACCAGTGGATATTGTCGGACTGATCCCGTCGTTCGGAGGGTTCTTCTACACCCTCGCGGCATTCGTCATCGCGCTGTCGGTGATCGTCGCGGTCCATGAATACGGCCATTACATCGTCGGGCGCTGGTCGGGCATCCAGCCCGAGGTGTTCTCGCTGGGGTTCGGCCCCGTGCTGTTTAGCCGGATGGACAGGCGCGGCACGCGCTGGCAGATCGCCGCGCTTCCGTTCGGCGGCTACGTCAAGTTCCTTGGCGATGCGAACGCGGCCAGCGCGGGCCCGGGTGAGGATCTGGGCGAGATGCCTGACGAGATGAAGCGCCGCACGATGCAGGGTGCCCCGCTGTGGGCACGGGCTGCGACCGTCGCGGCGGGACCGGTGTTCAACTTCATCCTGTCGGTCGTGGTCTTCGCCGCCGTTATCATGGTGCGCGGCACCGCGTCCGAGCCGTTGACCATCGACACGCTGACGCCCCTGCCTGCCGAGGTTCAGGAGTTGCGACAGGGCGATGCGCTGCTGTCCGTCGCGGGCCAGTCGTTTTCCACGATTGCCGAGTTTCCCGCCGCGGCCAATCTGCCGGTCGAGCCGATCCTCGATTACACCGTGCAGCGCGGCGGATCAGAGACTGCCGTGCGCGCGCCCTATCCCTATCCCCCGCTGGTGTCGGGGCTGACGCCCGGCTCTGCCGCCATGGACGCAGGGCTGAGGGTCGGCGATGTGATTACCGCCATCGACGGCACCGAGATCTTCACCTTCACCCAACTGCGCGAGGCTGTCGGTGCGTCGGGCGGCGATCCGATGGCGCTGGACGTGTGGCGCGGCGGCGAGACGCGCGCGGTGACGTTGCAGCCGCGCTCGACCGATCTACCGACCGCAGAGGGGGGCTTTGAAACCCGCTATCTGATCGGCGTGACCGGCGGGCTGATGTTCGAGCCTGCCACCCGTCTGCCCGGACCGTTCGAGTCGCTGGGGCAGGGGGTGCAGCAGACGTTGTTCATCGTCGAATCCTCGCTGTCGGGCATGTACCACATGGCCGTGGGTGCGATTTCCAGCTGCAACCTGCGCGGCCCCATCGGCATCGCCGAAACCAGCGGTGCCGTTGCCAGCCAAGGAATTTCCAACTTCATCTGGTTCATCGCGGTGCTGTCTACGGCGGTCGGCCTTCTGAACCTGTTTCCGATCCCGGTGCTCGATGGCGGGCACCTTGTGTTCTACGCCTATGAGGCTGTGCGCGGCAAACCACCCAGCGACACCGCGCTGCGCTACATGATGGCGACGGGCTTTGCGCTGCTCATCACGCTGATGATCTTCGCGCTGTCGAACGATCTGTTCTGCCCATAAGCCGCGCGGCAAGCGTCGCCGTATCTCCCCGCCAGCGCCCCATTTCCGCCCGATTTCGCCGCCAGATTGCAATGTGAATGGGGCAGCGAAACGCGTGAGGCAAAAATGCAGACGCTGAAGCGAAAATTTCCTGGGGTCGTGCTTGTGGCCGATCTCAACTGGGACAGACTTCTGACCGTTGCTGCGGTCGTATCGGCGCTTGTCGCCGGGGCACAGCTCGGCCAACTCTGAACCCGCGTCCAATCCGGCGGAAAAGATGTGACACCCCGTGAAGGAAATCTCCTTCGCGGGGTCTCATGCTTTTGACATCCTGCTCTGTTCAAGCTAACCCATTCGAAACAGGCGCCTTGGGGGACGTGAGCGATGAGTGATGGATTCGCGGGCATATATGGTAGCAGCGACAAGCGGCGCTCCAACACCTTGCTCGTCTGGGTTGCTGCCATTGTCCTTGTTCTCATTGGCATGCTGGCCTCGGTCACACCTGCTGCGGCGCAATCCTACCGCTTCAGCGACGTGCAGATTTCCGGCAACCAGCGGATCGAATCCGGCACGATCCTGTCCTATGCGGCGATTCCTCGGGGCCAGACGGTCAGCGCGGGTGAATTGAACGCCGCTTACCAGAATATCGTGAATTCGGGCCTGTTCGAGACCGTATCGATCGAACCGCGCGGCAACACGCTGGTGATCGAAGTTACCGAGTTTCCGACGATCAACCGCATCTCGATCGAGGGCAACCGCCGTCTCGACGATGATGCCCTGACGCCGCTGCTGCAGTCGCAGTCGCGCCGCGTCTACAGCCCGACCCTTGCCCAGCAGGACGCGGCGAGCATCATCGAAGCGTACCAGTCGCAGGGCCGCCTTGCCGCCTCCGTCGATCCTGTCATCATTCGCCGCTCGAACAATCGCGTCGATCTGGTGTTCGAGGTCGCCGAGGGGCAGTCCGTCGAGGTCGAGCGTGTCAGCTTTGTCGGCAACCGTGCCTACACCGACCGCCGCCTGCGCCGCGTGCTGGAAACCAAACAGGCCGGTCTTTTGCGGGCGATCGTGTCGTCGGACACCTTCGTCGCGGACCGGGTCGAGTTCGACAAGCAGCTTCTGCGCGACTTCTACCTGGCGCGCGGCTACATCGACATGCAGGTCCTGTCGGCCAGTTCCGAATTCTCGCGCGAACGCAACGCGTTCTTCGTGGTGTTCAACGTGCAGGAAGGGCAGCCCTTCTCGTTCGGCGACATCAGCGTCAGCAGCGACCTGGCAGAGATCGACCTTGCCGCCTACCAGGATGCGATCCGCATCCGGCCCGGGCAGACCTATTCGCCGATGCTTGTGGACCGCACCATCGCGCGCCTCGAAACGCTTGCGGTGCAGCAGGGGCTGGATTTCATCCGCGCCAACCCGCGCGTCACCCGCAACGACCGCGCCCTGACGCTGGACCTTGAGTTCGTGATCGAGCGTGGCCCGCGCATCTTTGTCGAGCGTATCGACATCGAAGGCAACTCGACCACGCTTGACCGCGTGATCCGCACGCAGTTCGACACCGTCGAAGGCGACCCCTTCAACCCGCGTGAAATCCGCGAGGCGGCCGAGCGTATCCGCGCGCTCGACCTGTTCGAGGACGCCAACGTCGAAAGCCGCGAAGGCACATCGCCGGATCAGGTCATCATCGACGTCGATGTCGAGGAAAAGCCCACGGGGTCTGTCGGCTTTGGCGCCAGCTATGGTGTGTCAAGCGGCGTCGGCTTCAACTTCTCCTTCTCGGAGCGGAACTTCCTTGGCCGTGGCCAGACCGTCGGCGCAGACCTGACACTGGGCGGCGGCACGCAGACCTACAGCTTCACGTTCATCGAACCCAGCCTTCTGGGACGCGACGTAGGCTTCTCGCTGGGCGCAACCTACAGCACGTCTGACGCGGCCACCAACACGTCCTACAACACCACGTCCTTCTCGGTTCGTCCCGCGATCAGCTTCCCGACCGGCGAGAACAGCCGCCTCGAGCTGCGCTATACCTTCGGCGGCGCCGAAGTGTTCTCGGTGCCTGCCGCGTCTTCGGCGATCCTTCAGACCGAGCAGGGCTATGGCCTCGAGACCTACAGCGCCATCGGCTACCAGTTCGAGTTCGACAACCGCCTTGGCGGCCTGAACCCCGACGCCGGCGTCCTGCTGCGCTTCAGCCAGGACATCGCGGGCCTTGGCGGCAGCGATGCCTTCCTGCGCACCAACGCGCTGGCTGTCGCGGAAACCACGCTTCCGACCCGCGACATCACGTTCCGGGCGATCTTTGAAGGCGGCGCGATCAACAGCCTTGGCGGCAACCCGACCAAGGTGACGGACCGCTATTTCCTGTCGACCAACCAGCTTCGCGGCTTCGACGTGCGCGGCACCGGCCCGCGTGACCTGAATGCGGGCAACCGCGACGCGCTTGGCGGCAACTTCTACGCCACTGCGCGTTTCGAGACCGATTTCCCCATCGGGCTGCCGGAAGAATACGGCATCGCGGGCGGCGCGTTCTTTGACGTTGGCACCGTGTTCGGGCTTGGCAATACTGCGGGCACCGGCGGGGCAGTAGACGACAACGCCTACCTGCGCGCGTCGATCGGTCTGTCGGTGTTCTGGGATACGCCCATCGGTCCGCTGCGCTTCAACTTCGCGCAGCCACTGATCAAGCAGCCCTACGACATCGAGCGCAACTTCGACCTGACCGTGTCTACGAAGTTCTGATGGGTCGCTTCCTTGCACTACCGGGCGCCGCGCTTGTCGCGGCGCTTGCCGTTTGGACCCCGGCATGGGCACAACCGCTCGACAGCGCCGCCATCGACTCGCCCGTGCTGGTCATCGACCAGGAGCGCCTTTTCCGGCAGTCGGCCCTTGGCACCCGGATCACCGAGGAGCTTGAGGACGCCGCCGCCGCGCTGGCCGCCGAGAACCGCGAGATCGAGGCGCAACTGTCCGCCGAGGAATTGCGCCTGACCGAACAGCGCGCGACGCTGCCGCCCGAAGAGTTCCGCGCGCTTGCCGACGCCTTCGACCAGAAGGTGCAGCGGCTGCGGTCCGAGCAGGACCAGAAGGAACGCGAGTTGCAGCGCCGCCGCGATGCCGACCAGCAGGTGTTCATCAACCAGATCGGCCCGATCTTGGGACAGGTGGCACAGGAACGCTCGGCGCTGATCGTTCTCGATCGCCGCGCCGCGTTCCTTGTATCCGACGCCATCGACATCACCGACGAATTGATCGCGCGCGTCGATGCCTCGATCGCAGCCGAGGACGCCGAGGAAGATGGCGAAGCGGCGCCTTCTGTCGATGATGCAGAGCCAGGCGCGCAGGACAACTAACCGCTGTCTTGCCGATCCGTCCGGCAGTTGCTACCACCTCGCGCAACGACGCGCGCTGGCCAAAGGGCAGGGATGATGAGTGACACCATGAAGAGCGCCGACATCGGCCTGATCAAGCGCATCCTGCCGCACCGGTATCCATTCCTGATGGTGGACAAGGTCGTGCAGATCGACGGCAACAAGAGCGCCGTCGGCATCAAGAACGTCACCATCAACGAGCCGTTCTTCCAGGGGCATTTCCCCGAAGAGCCGGTCATGCCGGGCGTTCTGATCCTTGAAGCCATGGGCCAGACGGCGGGGGTGATGATCTCGGTGGCCAACGATTTCGTGGACAAGGGCGTCTCGGTCTACCTCATGTCCATCGACAAGGCGCGGTTCCGCCGAAAGGTCATCCCGGGCGACGTGCTGGAATTGCATGTCGTGACCGTGCGCGGCGCCACCAGCCGCGTGGTCAAGCTGGCCTGCACCGGCAAGGTCGGCGACGAGATCGTCGCCGAGGCCGAAGTCATGGCGATGATCTCGAAACCGGCGGACTGACCGGCAGCGGCGCGGTTTCGCGCCGCGCTTCAGCCCCGCGCCGGATCGCGCGGGCGCAGCGCCAACCAGATCAGCGCACCGCCCGCCAGCGCCAGGAACGGCGCCATTGCGACGTTCACCGCCGTCCAGCCCTCGACCGCCGTGCCGCCCGAGCAGTTCATCAGCCCGCCGGACGCGACCGAGGCCATCGTCACGCAGCCAAAGACGATCATGTCGTTGAGACCCTGAACGCGGCCCCTCTCTGCCGGGGAATGTGCACCGGCCAGCATCGTCGTCGCGCCGATGAAGCCAAAGTTCCAGCCGATCCCCAGCAGCACAAGCGCGCCGAAGAAGTTGGTCAGCGTCACGCCGGTGAAGCCGACAATGCCAGCGGCGGCAAGGATCACGAGGCCCGCAGCCACGATCCGCTCGACCCCGAAGCGCGCGATCAGGTGCCCGGTAAAGAACGACGGGACATACATCGCCAGAACATGCGCCGTGACGACATCCGCCGCCCAGTTCTGGCTGAACCCGCAGCCCACGACCGCAAGCGGCGCCGAGGTCATCATCAGGTTCATCAGCGCGTAGGACACCATCGCGCAGATGATCGCCACCGCGACGCGCGGTGTTTTCAGCAACTCGCCCCGGCTGCGACCCTTGGGGGCGTCTGCCGACGGCACCGGCGGCTTGGGGATCTGCAGCCCGAGGAACAACAGCGAGCCGATCAGGTTCACCCCGATCACGGCAAGATAGGTGCCAAGGAACGGCACCACCATCGCGTCCGCCGTCACCTTGACCAGTTGCGGGCCGATGATCGCCGAGGCCAATCCGCCCGCCATGACATAGGAAATCGCCTTGGGGCGGAAGCTGTCCGATGCGGTGTCGGCTGCGGCGAAGCGGTAGAAGCCTTGGGCCGACAGATACACGCCGGTCAGGAAGCTGCCCACAAGGAACAGCGGAAAGCTGGAGATGTAGAGGCCCCAGGCGCCAATGACTGCCCCGATGGCCCCGCCAAGCGCCCCTGCGAAGAACCCTGCGCGGCGTCCGTAATGCTGCATGAAGCTGGACATCGGCGTGGCCGAGATCATCGAGCCGAGCACGATCATCGAGATCGGCAGCGTTGCAAAGCACACGTTCGAGGCCAGCGATTGCCCGGCCAGACCGCCGATGGTGAAGATCATCGGCATCTGCGCGCCCAGCACCGCCTGCGCAAGGACAAGGATCGCCACGTTGCGCTTGGCGCGGGCGTCGGAGGCGGGCTGGTCGGCGGGAATGTCGGTCATGGGCGAAAGCCGTAGCGCCGCCGCGCGGCTTTGGAAAGGGGTCAGCGCCGCGGCTCGATCAGGTGCGCGAAAGAGCCGCTGACCCGGCCTTGCAGCAGCCCCATCGGTGCAAGCGGCGTGCCCTCGGCGTCCGTCGCGTCGAACAGCGGCGAGCCGTCCGCGCGCAGGGTGGTGGCGTAGTGAAATTCATGCGCGGCGTGGCGGCCCGGGAACGGACCATCGGAGGCGGTCAGGGTCCGGTAGCCAAGGTGCAGCCTCCGCTCGGCAAAGCTGGTCTCCAGCCGCAGAAGCCCGGCCATGCGGTGCACATGGCCGTCGGCGTCTGTCAGCGCCTCGCCCAGCACCATGTAGCCGCCGCATTCGCCGTAGACTTGTGCCGTCGTGGCGGCCTGCCTCAGGCTGGTCAGGAAGCGCGCGTTGGCGGCCAGCCGTCCGGCGTAAAGCTCGGGATACCCGCCGGGCAGAATCACCAGATCCGCCGCCGGGACGGGATCGTCGTTCAGCGGCGAGAACGGCGTGATCTCGGCCCCGCCTGCGCGCCAGTCGGCCAGCTGGTGCGGATAGGCGAAAGCAAAGGCGGCATCGGATGCGATGGCGAGGCGCTGCGCGGGCGGCGGCACGGGACGGGCCGGGGGCACTTTCGGCAAGGGCGATGCGAGCGCCAGCAGCGCGTCGATGTCGACATGCCGCTCGACCGCGTCGGCGGCACGGTCAAGGAAGGCAGCAAGATCGGGGCGTTCCCCGGCCTGCACTAGCCCAAGGTGGCGCGAGGGGTGGGCAAGCCCGCTGTCACGGGGCAGGGCGCCCAGCACCGGCAGCCCGAGCGGCGCAAGCGCGGCGCGCAACATCCGCTCGTGCCGGGCGCTGCCAACGCGGTTCAGGATCACGCCCGCAACGGTCACATCAGGATCATGGGCGGCAAAGCCTGCAACGATTGCCGCAACGGACTGCGCCATCCGCGCGGCGTCGATCACGAGGATCACGGGCAGGGATAGATGCCGCGCCAGATCGGCGGTGGCGCCGCGACCCTCGGGGGGCGCGCCGTCGAACAACCCCATCGCGCCCTCGATCAGCAGCATCCCCGGTCCGGCGGCAAGCTGCGCCAGGCGGTCGGGCGTCATCGCCCAGGCGTCGAGATTGGGACAAGGGGCGCCACAGGCGGCCTCGTGAAAGCGCGGGTCGATGTAGTCGGGGCCAGATTTAGCACCGCGCACCAGCCGTCCCTGACGTGCCAGCGCGCGCAACAGGCCAAGCGTCACCGTGGTCTTGCCGCTGCCCGAGGCGGGGGCGGACAGGATCAGGCCGGGCATGGCTGCACGCTCAGGCGCTTTCCGCCGGACGCTCCCGCCCCAGCGGATCGGTGTCGCGCGGCGCTTCGCCGGACATCATCGCCTGCCAGTCCAGCGTCTGCCGCATCAGGACAGACCGACCCACGCAGATGATCGCGGGCGGCTCCAGCCCTGACGCTGCCAGATCGGCCTCCAGCCGCTCCAGCGTGGTTTCCAGCACGCGCTGGCTGGGGGTCGTCGCCTCTGTCACCACAGCCACCGGCTCGGACGGGGCGCGGCCCGCGTCCAAGAGCGCGCCCGCGATCTGGGCGATGTGCTTCATGCCCATGTAGATCACCAGCACCTGGCTGCCGTCGGAAATCGCCTTCCAGTTCAGTGATGTCGGCGTCAGGCCCGACTGGTCGTGCCCTGTCACGAAGGTCACCGACTGGTTCACGTCGCGGTGGGTGACGGGGATGCCAGCATAGGCCAGCCCGCCGATCCCGGCGGAAATGCCGGGCACGATGCGGATCGGGATGCCGTGCTGCACCAGCGTCTGCGCCTCCTCGCCCCCGCGCCCGAAGACGAAGGGATCGCCGCCCTTGAGCCGCAGGACACGGCGCCCGGCGCGGGCCAGCTCGACCAGCCGCAGCGAGATGTCGCGCTGCTTGGCCGACGGCTTGCCGCCGCGTTTGCCAGCGTAGACAAGGTCCGCCTCGGGGCGCGCCCAGTCAAGAATCGCGGCATCGACAAGGGCGTCGTAGACGATCACGTCCGCCTGCCGCAGCGCGTTGAGGGTGTGCAGGGTCAACAGGCCCGGATCGCCGGGACCGGCGCCGCACAGCCAGACCCAGCCGGGCAACAGCGTCGGCCAGTCAGAGGCGGGCAGGGCGGGGATCGAGTCGGTCATGCGGGTCTTTATGGCGTCTTGGCGGAGCCTGCGAAAGCGGGGATGCGACCTCACGGCGGCCATTGGCGGCGCGGCGCGCCCGTGCCTATAGTCGCGCCATGAGCCGCAAGCCCGAGGGAGAGTTGCGCCGGGGCTGGACCACGGGCGCCTGCGCGACCGCCGCGACCAAGGCGGCGCTGATCCGGCTGTGGGGCGGCGCCTTTCCGTCAGAGGTGGGCATCACCCTGCCACGCGGCGAGACGCCGGAGTTCCCGCTCGCCCATGCCCAGGCGGGCGAGGGCTGGGCCGAGGCGGGCATCACCAAGGATGCAGGGGATGATCCAGACGTGACGCACGGCGCGCTGATCGTGGCGCGGGTGCGCGCGGGAGCGCCCGGCGGCGGCATCGTGTTTCGCGCCGGGGAGGGCGTGGGAACCGTGACCAAGCCCGGCCTGCCGATCCCGCCCGGAGAGCCTGCCATCAACCCCGTCCCGCGCGAGATGATGCGCGGCGTGGTGGCCGAGGTCGCCGCGCAGTACGGGCAGGCGCCCGATGTCGAGATCACCGTCAGCATCCCCGGCGGCGCAGAGATCGCGTTGAAGACCTGGAACCCGCGCCTTGGCATCGCGGGCGGGCTGTCGATCCTTGGCACCACCGGCGTCGTGCGCCCGTTCAGCTGCGCCGCCTGGATCGCCTCGATCCACCGGGGCATCGACGTGGCGCGGGCCGAGGGCACGCCTCATGTCGCGGGCTGCACCGGCGCGACCAGCGAGCGCACGGTGCAGACGCTTTATGGGTTGCCGGATCATGCCATGCTGGACATGGGCGATTTCGCGGGCGGGATGCTGAAATACCTGCGCAAACACCCGGTTCCGCGGCTCACCGTCGGCGGCGGCGTCGGCAAGCTGGCAAAACTGTCGCAGGGCGCCCTTGACCTGCACTCTTCCCGGTCCACAATAGTATACGAGCGTCTTGCACAGCTTTGCGGCAACGAGGCGGTCGCGTCGGCGGAAACGGCCCTGCGCGCGGTGGAGATCGCAGGTCCCGTGTTGGCGCAAAAGATCGCAGAAGCGGCAAAGGCCGTCGTGGACGATCAGTTGAAAGGGACGGGGACAAACGTGGACATCGTGGTGATCGACCGCGCCGGAGTGATCCTCGCGCAGGCGGGATGACTCGGCTTCTGTTGCTGGCCGGGACGGCGGAAGCGCGGCAGATGGCGCGGGCGCTGTCTAACGAGCCGCGCGTGATGACCATCGCTTCGCTGGCGGGGGCGACACGCACTCCTGAACCTCTTGGCGTGCTGACCCGGATCGGCGGGTTCGGCGGGCGAAAGGCCTTTGGCCAATGGTTGCGCAAGGAACGGGTCGACGCGGTGCTGGACGCCACGCATCCTTTCGCCGTGAGCATGAGCCATCGCACCTTTGACGTCTGCATCGAGGAAGGCGTCTCTTACATGCAGTTCCTGCGCACGCCGTGGTCGCCCGAGGATGGCGACACATGGTCCTTCGTGAACTCCGAGGAAGACGTGCACAAGCATGTGCCCGAGGGCGCGCGCGTGCTGCTGACGACGGGGGGGCATTCGGCCGACCGTTTTGGTCCGTTGCCGGGCCGCGTCGTCTTTGGCCGCCGCGTCGATGCGACAAACGATCCGTTTCCCTTCGAGACCGGGCGCTGGATCGTGTCGCGGCCGCCCTATCGCACCGGCGACGAGATCGCGCTGTTGCAGCGGCACCGGATCGACTGGGTGGTGGCGCGCAATTCCGGCGGCTCGTCGGGGCGCGCCAAGCTGGATGCGGCGCGCGAACTGGGGGTGCCCGTCGCGATGATCCGCCGCCCGATGCAGCCCGAATCGCCCCGCGTGGCGACGGTGTCGGCGGCGCTGGCCTGGGTCCGCAGCCTGGTATGATCGGCCGGATCATCGAGACCCCGGACTGCGTCGCCGAGGGCGCGGCCTACCTCGCCGCACGCGATCCGCGCCTTGCGGCGGCGCTGGGGCAGACCGGGCCATTGCCGCTGCGCCTTCGCAAGGACGGGTTCGAGGCGCTTCTGGGCGCGATCGTCTCGCAGCAGGTGTCGGTGGCATCCGCGGCGGCGATCTGGGCACGGCTGAAGGCCGCGCGCCTGACCGGCCCGCGCAAGGTGCTGCGCGCCTCCGAGGCAGACCTGCGTGCCTGCGGGCTGAGCGGGCCGAAGGTGCGCTATGCCAAGGCGCTCGCCGCCGCCCGCATCGACTATGGCGCCTTGCGGCATCTGCCGGACGAACAGGTGATCGCAACGCTGGTCGAGGTGCCCGGCATCGGCCGCTGGACCGCCGAGGTCTACGCGATGTTCTCGCTCGGGCGGGCGGACGTATTCGCACCCGGCGATCTTGCGCTTCAGGAAGCGGCGCGCCTGCTGTTCGATCTGGAGACACGGCCTTCTGAGCGGGCCTTTCGCGCGATGGCAGAAGACTGGGCGCCGTGGCGGGCGGTTGCGGCGCGGCTTTTGTGGGCCTACTACCGGGTAGCGAAAGACAGGGAAGGGATCCGTTGATGCGCGCACTGAACTCCAGCCACCGCGCCGCCGCCTCCGGCACCACGCGCCATGTCGTCGTGTTCCTGCATGGCTATGGCGCGGACGGCTCCGATCTTCTGGGGCTGGCCGATCCGTTGGCGCCGCACATGCCGGACACGGCCTTCTACGCGCCTGACGCGCCAGAGCAGTGCATCTCGAACCCGATGGGCTATCAGTGGTTCCCGATCCCCTGGCTCGACGGATCCAGCGAGGAGGACGCCGAGACCGCGATGAACGCCTCGGTCGCCGACCTCAACGCCTTTCTCGACGGCGTGCTCGAGGACGAGGGCATCACCCCGGCGCAAATGATCCTGTTCGGCTTCAGCCAGGGCACGATGATGAGCCTGCACGTCGCGCCCCGCCGCGCCGAGGCCGTCGCGGGCGTCGTCGGCTTCTCGGGCCGCCTGCTGCGCCCCGAACGGCTGACCGACGAGATGGTTGTGACGCCGCCCATGCTGCTGATCCACGGTGACGCCGACGAGGTCGTGCCGCCGCAATCCCTGCCCGAGGCCGGGAACGCGCTGACCGAAGCCGGGTTCGAGGTCTACGCGCATGTGATGGAAGGCACCGGCCACGGCATCGCGCCGGACGGGTTGTCGGTGGCGGTCGCCTTCATGCGCGACAAGCTGGGCATCGCCTGAGCGCACGCCCGCAGCCTGTGGACAACCTTGTGCACCCCATGCGCGCGCTGGCGGTCTGCCTGTTATCCCGGCGTTACATCTGTCGGCTACCCCTCTGGTCATGAGGCTTAGATCGTGAGGCTTGCCAGCTTGAGCACACGATATATAGTCAAGTGACCGGGCCGGGGCGTCCCGTCCCAGGTCAAGCGAGCAGGCGGCACGGGCAGGGGAAGCATTCGGCGATGGATGGTGATTTCAGGACGAGTTTCGTACGTGAACCGGGAAGTCTTCGGCACCATCCCGCGCTGGTGCTGAACGCGGATTACCGGCCCCTCTCGTATTACCCGCTGTCGCTCTGGCCATGGCAAGAGGCGGTCAAGGCGGCCTTCCTGGACCGGGTCGACATCGTGGCGGAATACGACAAGGTCGTGCGCAGCCCGTCGATGGAAATCCGAATACCGTCGGTCGTCGTTCTCAAGGATTACGTCAAACCCCAGAAGCGCGTGGCCTTCACGCGCTTCAATCTTTTTCTGCGGGACGAATTCGCCTGCCAGTACTGCGGCGAGAAGGGTGATCTGACCTTCGATCACGTCATCCCGCGCGCGCGCGGCGGCATCACCAGCTGGGAAAACGTCGTGGCCGCCTGTTCGCGCTGCAACCTCAAGAAAGGCTCCAGAAGCCTGCGCCAGGTCGGCATGGCCCTGCGCAAGCCGCCGCGGCGCCCCGGCTCGGAAGAATTGCGCAATCTCGGCCGCAAGTTCCCGCCGAACCACCTGCACGAGACCTGGGTCGATTTCCTGTATTGGGACAGCGAACTCGAGGCGTGACCGCTCTTTGTGGTGTCAGTTGGCAAGGGCCTCCGCGGTGTCACACGGCCGCGGCGCGCCTGCACAGGTCATCTGCCTCGCCGTTGAGCGGAAATCCGAAGGCAAAGCCAATATCGCGGCCCGAGGTTTGAATTTGCCGAACCGCCGACCAGGTGCGTATCAAGGCGTGGACGCCGACAAAGGACCGCCGCGACATGACAGCCCCCACCAACCCCTCTTTCGACATCGCTCATCTTGGCCATGTCGAGATGCTGACCGATCGCTACGACGAAAGCCTTGATTTCTTCACCCGTGTCTACGGGCTGAAACTGTCGTACGACGATGGCACCAGCGCCTACCTGCGGGCCTGGGACGACTATGAATACCATACGCTCAAGCTGACCCGCGCGGACACCACCGGTGTCGGCCACATCGGCTACCGCGCCGCCAGCCCCGAGGCGCTGACGCGCCGCGTCGCCGCCATTGAGGCCTCGGGCTACACAACCCACGGCTGGCACGACGATGATCCGGGCCACGGCCGCGCGTTCCGCTTCGAAGACCCCTTCGGGCATCTCTTCGAGATCTACTACGACACCCGCCGCGCCGAACCGGATACCGCCGACGCCCCCGTGCTCAAGAACACCGCCAGTGCCTTCACCGGCGCGGCGCCCCGCCGGATCGACCACCTGAACCTGCTGGCGGATGATGTCGCCGAATTCCGCCGCTTCATGGAAACCTGTCTTGGCGCGCGCGTCACCGAATACATCGAACTCGACAACGGGCGCATCGGCGGCTGCTGGTTCACGATCAACAACAAGACCTACGATCTGGCCTGCACCGAAGAGCACGGCAAGGGCCACGGCCGCCTGCACCACGTCACCTACGCCACCGACCAGCGCGAGGACATCCTGCGCGCCGCCGACATTTTCCTGCAGAACGGCGTCCATATCGAAACCGGCCCGCACAAGCACGCGATCCAGGGGACATTCTTCCTCTACGTGTGGGAGCCTGCGGGCAACCGCGTGGAACTGGCCAACGCGGGCGCGCGCCTCATCCTCGCCCCCGACTGGGAGCCGGTAAGATGGACGGAAGCCGAGCGCAAAAGGGGCCAGGCCTGGGGCCTCAAGACGATCGAGACCTTTCATTCCCACGGCACACCGCCGGCCGAGTAGCCCCCGCGCTCACCATTTCACATCTTTGGTCCACAAATACCTCCGGGGGGTCTGGGGGGCAGCGCCCCCCAGCCGGTCGCCCGGCGCCAGCCGGGCGAAACCGGATCAGGCGATGACCTGTCCGATCCGCGCCCCCGCCGGGATCGTCGGCGTCGCCGCGTTCAGCCGCTCCTTGGCAAAGCCCGCCGCCTGCTTGTAGGCCGCCATGAAGGCGCCGCGCTCCTGCGCCGGGATCACCGCGTCGATGTCGTCGAACGTGCCGCCGCAGCGCTCGTCCACCATGTTCAAAAGCCCGAACGGCCCGGCGCCACGGTTGCGCAGTACCACCTCCGAAATCGGCCCGCACAGCTCGGCGTCATAGGCCGCCAGCGCGCGCGGAGTGAGGCCATGCTCCAGCAGCCTGGCCCCCAACACGCGCGCGTCCACCACCGCCTGGCTCGCGCCGTTCGAGCCGGTGGGATACATCGCATGGGCCGCATCCCCAATCAGCGCGGCGCGCCCGTCCACCCAGGTTGGCACCGGATCGCGGTCGATCATCGGGTTCTCATAGGCGATGTCCGCCCCGCGCAGCAGCGCGGGCACGTCCAGCCAGTCATAGCGGAAGCCGTCGAAGTGATGTGCGAAGTCGTCGATGGCGACGGGGCGGAACCAGCCTGCCTTGTCCCAGCCCGAGCTGTCGTCGACCGTGACTTCTGCGATCCAGTTGATGTCTGCCAGCCCGGTGTCGGGGTCGGGGTGCGAGATCGGATAGACGACCATCCGGTGCCGGTGCGTGCCGAGGCCCACAAAGGACGATCCCGACCGGATCGGCCGCGCCCGCGTCGTGCCGCGCCACATGATCGCGCCGCCCCAGTGGATCGGCGGCTGGTCCGGGTGCATCTGCGCCCGGATCGCGGAATGGATGCCGTCGGCGCCGACCAGCAGCTTGGCCCGCACCTCTTCGCGGCGCCCGTCCGCGTGGTCCACATGCGCGGCGATGCCGCCATCCTCGTTGCGGTAGCCCGTCACCTTCGCGCCCAGCGTCACCGCATCGGCGCCCGCCCGCGCGACGAAGGTGTCGTGCAGCAACACATGCAGGCGGCCCCGGTGGCAGGCGTATTGCGGCCAGTCATAACCCGCGTCCAGCCCGCGCGGCTCGGCATAGATGTCGTTGCCGTTGAGGCCCACCAACGCCCATTCCCGCGCTGGAATGCCGACGGTGTCCAGCGCGTCCGCGCCGATGCCAAGGTCAAAAAGCTCGCGCACCGCGTTCGGTTGCAGGTTGATCCCGACGCCAAGCGGTTTCAACTCTCGCACCTGTTCGTAGACATGCGCGCGCACGCCGATCTGGTGCAGCGTCAGGGCCAGCGCCAGGCCGCCGATGCCGCCGCCTGCGATGATGATGTCCGGATCTGCCATGCTTTTCTCGCGCTCCTCGTCCCTGCCGGACGGGTTTAGGCAGGGCGCGCGCGTCTGACAACCCGCTTCGCCCGCTTGCGCTTTGCGCCGCGCCGGGGCAGGGCAGGGACATGGAGATCGGGTTCACAGGTGGGCGGGTTCTGACCAGGGGCGGCTTTGCGGACGGCACGGCGTGGCTGTCGGCGGGGCGCTTTGCCGTGCACGGGGCCGGGCGCTGTATCGACGCCACGGGTCTGTGGCTGTTGCCGGGGGCCATCGACCTGCACGGCGATGCGTTCGAGCGGCATGTCGCGCCGCGCCGGGGGCTGGTGCTGGATATGGTCCCGGCGATGCCGGTGATCGAGCGCGAGATCGCCGCCTCCGGCATCACCACGGCATGGCTCGCACAGTTCTGGTCCTGGGAAGGCGGGATGCGCGGGCCGGAGTTCGCGCGCGCCCTGCTTGCGGCGCTGGATGCCGCGCGGCCTGGCTTGCGGTTGGACATGCGCGTGCAGCTGCGGCTGGAGACGCACATGCTGGACGACGCAGGCGCGGTTCTCGACCTGATCGCGGCGCACCGGCTCGGCTATCTCGTCTTCAACGACCATCTGCCCCATGACCGGCTGAGCGCCGGTTTGCCGCCGCCGCGCCTGCAGGGCTCGGCCGCCAAGGCGCGCCGGTCGCCGGGCGAGCATCAGGCGATCATGCAGGCACTCGAAGCGCGCACCGGCGAGGTGCCGGGCTTTCTGGCCGCTCTTGCGCCCCGGCTGGCGGCTGCCGGTGTGAGGCTCGGCTCGCATGACGACGAGACCGCCGAGACGCGCGCCCGCTACGGCGCCCTTGGGGCCGCGATCTGCGAATTTCCGACGACCCGGGCGGCGGCTGAGGCGGCGCGCGCGCGCGGCGAGCATGTCGTGATGGGCGCCCCCAACGTCGTGCGCGGGGCGAGCCACAACCGTGGCGGCGTGTCCGCCGAAAGCCTGATCGCGGACGGCCTCGTGGATGCGCTGGCGTCGGACTATCACTACCCCTCGCTCGTGGTTGCGGCCTTTGCGCTGGTGGATCGCGGCATTCTGGATTTCCCGCAAGCCTGGGCGCTGGTCTCGGCGGGCCCGGCGCAGGTGCTGGGGCTGACGGACAGGGGCCACATCGCCGAAGGGATGCGCGGCGATCTGGTGTTGCTTGATCCCAACACGCGGCGCATCGAGGGGTGCTTTGCCGCCGGGCGTCCGGTGTGGTTGTCGGGTGCTCTGGCGGACCGGGTGCTGGGCCGGGTGCTGGGATAGCCCTTGCCAAGCCTGCCGAACGCGCGCCACGTTGCGCCGCAAACCGGGGAGGTTCGCATGAAGATCGCGTTTCTGGGATACGGCGAGGCCGCGCGCGCCTTTGCCGCGACGCTAGGGGCCGAGGCTAACGCGCCTGCGTTCACCGCCTATGACATCAAGCTGGATGGTCCCTTGGCGCAGGACATGCGCGCCGCGATGGCGGCGGATGGCGTCGCGGTGGCTGACACGCCCGCTGCGCTGGCAGGGGCCAACTGGCTCATCAGCGCCGTGACGGCCGACCAGTCACTCAAGGCGGCGACGGCGGCCCTTGGCGCCCTGCGCGAAGGTATGGTGTTCGTCGACATCAACTCGGTGTCGCCCGGACGCAAGCAAGAGACAGCGGCGGCGGTGGCGGACACCGGCGCGACCTATCTCGACATGGCGGTGATGGCGCCGGTGCATCCGCGCGGCCACCGCACGCCGGTTCTGGTCGCAGGCGCGGTCGCACAGGCGGAACCGGCGCTGACGGCGCTTGGATTTGACTGGTCAATGGCGGGGGACGGCGTGGGCGACGCCACTGCGATCAAGATGATCCGCTCGAATTTCGTGAAGGGGCTCGAGGCGATCACGGTCGAGACGCTTCTGGCGGCAGAGGCGGCGGGGGTGCTGGACACCATCCTTGCCTCGCTGTCCAAAAGCTATCCCGGCCTCGGCTGGCCCGATCATGCCGCCTACCAGTTCGAGCGCACGCTGGTCCACGGTGCCCGCCGCGCCGCCGAGATGGAGGAAAGCGCGGCGACGCTGGACGCGCTTGGCCTGACCGGCGCGCTGGGGCGCGCCACCGCCGAGGTGCAGCGCGCCATGGGCCGGGCGGGCGAGATCGCCGCGCCGTCCGGCGATCTGGCCGACACCGTGCGGCGCACGCTGGCGGCCCGCCGCCGCTAGGTGTCCGCCCGTTCCGAACGCATGATCCTCGCCAGCGCACCGCGCCCCAGATCCGGCAGGCACATGCGCTGGGTGTAGCCGGGTTCGCGCGCGGCGGGGACGGTGTGCAGGATGTCCTTCCAGGCCACCGGCCCGACCGCGCTCGCGGTCATCCGGCCCAGCAGCAGGCTTTCGGCCTCCATCCCGTTGGCGATCAGCACCGCGTGCCGGTCCAGAAGGATGTGGCGATATTCGACCGGGCCGGTCTGCCGCGACAGGGCCAGCCCGTGGTCCACCAGCAGCTTGGCGCGCGCAAGGGCGCGGCGCCTGTCCAGCGCCTTGGGCCGGATCACCAGGCGGTGGTGCTGCGAGACCAGCGTCGGCCGGTCCGGCGCGCCGCGCCCGAAATGATCGCGCGGCACCAGGACGGGAACCTCTGTGTCCGTCTCATCGATCTTCTGGCGGTCGATGGTGACAGTGCGCCCCCCGGTCCAGACGATGGGCAGGTCGTTGCCGTGGATGTCCCGCACCAGATCGCCCGCTTTCAGCGTCTCGATCGCACGGGCCCCGCTTGGCGTGAGGATCATCGTTCCGGCGACGAAACAGGGCATGAAATTAGGCAGGGTAAAGGGTGTGTTGGCGTCGATGTCAAAGCTGAGGGACAAGCCGGAGAGGATCGGAAAGCCCGAGGGCGCGACAAGATAGACCTGCCCGCCAGCCTCGAAGGCGGCGACGGGGCGCGTGTCGAGCCTGATGCCCAGAAGCGAGATCGTCGAGAAGGTCCCGGCCCCGATATAGGTGATCGGCACGTCCGAGACGCCGTCCGCCGGGATGGACAGGGTCGACACCAGATTGTCACTTTGCGACAGCGTGCCGTCGAGGTCCGAAATGGTCGCCGCGCGGCCGCCCCCGGCGGAGTTGATGAGGTTGGAATTGACCAGACCCCCGGCATAAAGTCCCGCGACGCTCCCGTTATACGGGTATATGGTAAGGTCTGCGGTGCCCATCGGATCCTCTGGATCATCAAAGATGTATCTAAATGATAGCTATTTCCATTCGGTATCCAAGCATAGGGGGGTGGACGCCACGGAATGGCCCCTTGTCCGTCACATTGCCATCCAGATCGTCTTTGGATCATGGCTGAATGGCCACAAAGCCGCTGAAAAATAGTGCAATTCAACCGGAATGATTAATCTGAAAGGAACGGCCTTTCCCCGCGGGCGAAGTCTCGGGGTGGAATTGATTCTGGCTCAGCCTCCGGGTGAATGGCCGCAGCGCCAGAGTTCTCATTTCGGCATTACCTTGTGGAAATTCGGATTATCGGCATGGTTGCAGGTGTGGGTCGAGCCGCCTGCGCGCGTCTTCTGCGCCTGCGTCGGTCTGGCATCTCCGGGCAGGCAGGCCCTATCGTCTTGAGAGGCATCACCGCGCCTCACTTGCGCCCGCGGCGGGTCCGCCTCGGTCAACGCAATCGCCAACCGCGTGGCACCTGACGCGCCCCCTACATGACCCGGTGTTCACTTCTGCGAAAGTTCGCGGCGGGGCGGTCTTTCACGCTGTTGACGTGGCCCGGTCTGTCGGGCTTCATGCAGCTTACACGAGACGCGCTGCGGGCGTTTGGGGGGCGATCCATCGCCCGCCAGATCCGGCCCGGCCAGGTCCCCCTTGGGCGCGTCATGACGACCCGACAGGAAAGGCGACTGCCGATGCAATTGACCGACCAGCGCAAGATCGACGCGCCGCGCCAGACCGTCTGGGAGGCGATCCTGGATCCCGATGTGCTGAAGGCTTGCATCCCCGGCTGCCAGGAGATGACCGGAAGCGCCGAAGAGGGCTTCGAGGCCGTCGTCGTGCAGAAGGTCGGCCCGGTGAAGGCAACGTTCAAGGGGCAGGTCAGGCTGGAAGACATGACCGCCCCCTCCGAGGTGACACTGTCGGGCGACGGCAAGGGCGGCGCGGCCGGGTTCGCAAAAGGCTCGGCCAAGGTGACGCTGACCGAGGATGGCGAAGGCACGATGTTGACCTATGATGTGGATGCACGCGTCGGCGGCAAGCTGGCGCAGCTTGGCAGCCGCATCATCGACGGCTTTGCGAAAAAGATGGCGGACCAGTTCTTCGAACGCTTTCAGGCGGTTGTCGAAGGCGAGGGCGCCGAAGAGATCACCCGGGAACCCGATCCCGAGAAGAAGAAAAGCTGGCTTGGCCGTCTTGTCGGCTGACCCAACCCAAGCATTCGATCAGGGAGGATATGAATGACCAAGGTAAGCATGACGGTAAACGGCAAGAAGGTCTCGGGCGAGACCGAAGGCCGGACCCTTCTTGTCGAGTTCCTGCGCACATCGCTGGGCCTGACCGGCACGCATGTCGGCTGTGATACCTCGCAGTGCGGCGCGTGCGTGGTGCACGTCGACGGCGCGGCGGTGAAATCCTGCACAATGTTCGCGGCCGAGGCCGAGGGCGCGGACGTGACCACGATCGAGGGCATGGCGAACGCCGATGGCTCGCTGTCGACGATCCAGCAGGCGTTTCAGGATTACCACGGGCTTCAGTGCGGCTTTTGCACGCCGGGCATGGTGATGTCGGCGGCGGCGCTGCTCAAGGACAACCCGCAGCCCAGCGAGACCGAGGTGCGCGAATACCTTGAGGGCAACATTTGCCGCTGCACCGGCTATCACAACATCGTCAAGGCGATCATGGCCGCAAGCGGGCAAAAGGTTCAGGCGGTGGCCGCCGAGTAACGGCCCAAGCCTTATCGCCCGGGCCGCACCTCAGAGGAGGGGGGAGCGGTCCGGATCGCACCGACATCGCGCGTGCCGCGCACGCAGCATCCCAAGGGAGGAGAAACACATGCCGAAAGATCATGGCATCGGCGCCGCTTCAAAGCGCCGCGAGGACGTCCGGTTCCTGACCGGAAAGGGCCACTACACCGACGACATCGATGTGCGCGGGCAGGCTTATGTTCATTTCCTGCGCTCCGACGTGGCGCATGGGCGGATCAACTCGATCGACGCTTCGGAAGCCGAAGGCATGCCCGGCGTGATCCGCGTCTTCACCGGCGCCGATTTCGAAGGCGTCGGCACGATCCCCTGCGGCTGGCAGGTCACTGATCGCCACGGCGAGCCGATGAAGGAACCCGCGCATCCGATCCTCGCGCAGGGCAAGGTGCGCCATGTCGGCGACCCCATCGCCGCCGTGGTCGCCGAGACCCGCGAACAGGCCCGCGACGCCGCCGAGGCGCTGATGGTCGACATCGAGGAGTTGCCCGCCGTCATCGACATGAAGAAGGCCGTCGCGGACAGCGGCACGCTGGTGCATGACGATATCGGCACAAACCTTTGCTATGACTGGGGTTTCGTCGAGGAGAACAAGGGCGCCGTGAACGCCGCGTTCGAAAAGGCGGCGCATGTCACCACGCTTGAGCTGGTGAACAACCGTCTTGTGGCCAACCCGATGGAGCCGCGCGTGGCGGTGGGGGACTATTCGCAGCACAACGACGAATCGACGCTCTACACCACCTCGCAGAACCCGCATGTGATCCGGCTTCTGATGGGCGCCTTCGTGCTGGGCATCCCCGAGCACAAGCTGCGCGTCGTGGCCCCGGATGTGGGCGGCGGGTTCGGCACCAAGATCTTCCACTATGCCGAAGAGGCGTTCTGCACCTTTGCCGCCAAGCAGTTGAAACGCCCGGTGAAATGGACATCGTCCCGGTCCGAGGCGTTCATGTCCGACGCGCATGGCCGTGACCACGTCACCAGGATCGAACTGGCGCTTGACGGTGACGGCATCTTCCAGGCGATCCGCACCGAAACCTACGCGAACATGGGCGCCTATCTGTCCACCTTCGCGCCGTCGGTCCCGACCTGGCTGCACGGCACTCTGATGGCGGGCAACTACCGCACGCCGCTGATCTACGTGAACGTGAAGGCGGTGTTCACCAACACGGTGCCGGTCGACGCCTATCGCGGCGCTGGCCGCCCCGAGGCGACGTTCCAGCTGGAACGGGTGATCGACAAGGCCGCGCGCGAGCTGGGGATGGACCCGGTGGAGCTGCGCCGCAAGAACTTCATCACCGAGTTTCCCTACGCGACCCCGGTCGCGGTGGAATACGACACCGGCGACTACAACGCGACGCTCGACAAGCTCTTGGAGATCGCGGACGTCGCGGGCTTCGACGCCCGCCGCGCCGAGAGCGAGAAGAAGGGGATGCTGCGGGGACTTGGTCTCAACTGCTATATCGAGGCCTGCGGCATCGCGCCGTCGGCCCTTGTTGGCCAGTTGGGCGCGCGCGCCGGTCTGTATGAGAGCGCCACCGTGCGGGTCAACGCGACCGGTGGTCTGGTCGTGATGACCGGCAGCCACAGCCACGGGCAGGGGCACGAGACGTCCTTTGCCCAAGTGGTCGCCGACATGATCGGCATCGCCGAGGATCAGGTCGAGATCGTCCACGGCGACACCGCCCGCACCCCGATGGGCATGGGCACCTACGGCTCGCGCTCTCTTGCGGTTGGCGGGTCGGCCATGGTCCGGGCGACGGAAAAGATCATCGCCAAGGCCAAGAAGATCGCGGCGCACCTGCTGGAAGCTTCCGATGGCGACATCGAGCTGAAGGACGGCCAGTTCACCGTGGCGGGCACCGACAAGCAGGTGGCGTGGGGTGACGTTTGCCTTGCCGCCTATGTGCCGCACAACTACCCGCTCGAAAGCCTTGAGCCGGGGCTGGAGGAAACCGCGTTCTACGATCCGGCGAACTTCACCTATCCCGCCGGCGCCTATGCCTGCGAGGTCGAGATCGACCCCGAGACCGGCAAGGTGCGCATCGACCGCTTCGCCGCCGCCGACGACTTCGGCAACGTGGTGAACCCGATGATCGTCGAGGGGCAGGTCCATGGTGGTCTGGCCCAGGGCATCGGGCAGGCGCTGCTGGAAGGGTGTTCGTATGACGAGAACGGCCAGCTGATCTCGGCCAGCTACATGGACTACGCCATGCCGCGCGCCGACGATCTGCCGATGTTCTCGGTCGACCATTCGGCGCAGACGCCCTGCACGCACAACCCGCTTGGCGTGAAGGGCTGCGGCGAGGCCGGGGCGATCGGGTCTCCGCCTGCCGTGGTCAACGCGGTGGTCGATGCGCTGCAGCGCGCGGGGCACACCTCGGTCTACCACGTCGACATGCCGCTGACCCCGTCGAAGGTCTGGAGCGCGATGCAGGGCTGATCCGATACTCCGGCGGCGGTCCATGTGGCTGCTGCCGGATTTGCGTATTTGCACAAGGAAGAAGCCGAAGGGGACAAGCGCCCCGGCTTCGAGAGGGAGTTGAGAGATGTACAATTTCGAGATCGAACGCCCCACGACGCTGGCCGACGCGGTCGCGGCGATGGGGGCGGAAGGCGCGCAGGCGCTGGGGGGCGGCCAGACGCTGATCCCGACGCTGAAGCAGCGGCTGGCGATGCCCGAGAAACTGGTGTGCCTGTCGGGCGTGGGTGAGATGAAGGGCATCTGCACCGACGATCAGGGGCGGCTCTGCATCGGCGGCGCGACCACGCACGGCGTTGTCGCGGCCGAGGTGGCGGCGACGTTCCCGGGGCTGGCGTCGCTGGCGGCGCGGATCGGCGATCCGGCGGTGCGCAACCGTGGCACCATCGGTGGATCGGTCGCCAACAACGACCCCGCCGCCTGCTACCCGGCAGCGGTGCTGGCGACCGGCGCAACGGTCAAGACCGACAAGCGCGAGATCGCGGCGGACGACTATTTCCAGGGCATGTTCACCACAGCGCTCGACGAAGGCGAGGTCGTGACGGAAGTGAAGTTCCCGGTGCCTGAAGTGTCGAATTACCAGAAGTTCGTCCAGCCTGCCTCGCGCTTTGCGCTCACCGGCGTGTTCGTTGCGAAGTTCGCGGACGGCGTGCGGGTCGCGGTCACGGGGGCGTCGAACAACGGCGTGTTCCGCTGGGCCGAGGCCGAGGAGGCGCTGTCGGGCAATTTCTCGGGCGATGCGATCGAGGGGCTGACGGTGGATGCCGCCGACATGATCGGCGATCTGCACGGCACACCGGCCTACCGCGCGCATCTGGTGAAGGTGCTGACCAAGCGGGCGGTCGCGGCGGCGACCTGAGGCGACTGAAGGCCGACCTGGGGCCCCGGTGCTGTCTGGCGCCGGGGCCTTTTGGTCCGACCGGCGCGCTGGTGGCGCGTTCGGGAGCGAGGGGCCAGCCCCTCGCGCTCCCCGGAGGTATTTTTGGACCAAAGATGAGCAGGGGCGGGTTTGGGTGGCCACTGGTGGCGGCCTCCGGGCGGCGCTAGGGTCGCGGGCATGAAGCTTGATGACCGCGATATCCAGATCCTGTCGATCCTTCAGCGCGAGGGGCGGATTTCCAAGACCGCGCTGGCCGAGCGCATCAACCTGTCGCCGACACCCTGCTGGGAGCGGCTGAAGCGGCTGGAGGCCGCCGGGCTGATCGTGGGCTATCGCGCCGAGATTTCGGCCTCTGCGATGGGGCCGCATGTCACGGTGTTCGTCGCGGTAGAGCTGGAAGGTCATCGCGCCGCCGACATGCGCCGGTTCGAAACCGCGGTTCAGGACATCCCGGAAGTGGCCTTCGTCTGGGCGGTCGGCGGCGGCTACGATTATCTGATGCAGGTGATCGCGCGCGACATCGACCGCTATCAGCGCGTGATCGACGGCCTTCTGGAGGCCGAGATCGGCATGGCGCGCTACTACACCCACATCGTGACGAAGCCGGTGAAGTCCGTATCCGGGTTGCCGCTGGAGTTGCTGCGCGGCGGCTGAACAGACCATCCGGACTGGCGGGCGCGGGCGCGGCAGGGGAATCCTCTGCCGGGACTGGGGATTTCGGAGGCACCTTCTGGCGCGGGGCGGATATCACGGGGGCAATTCCAGACCCCGAGGAGATGCCGCCATGTCCCTGCACCAGTCGCTACCCGGCTCGGCCCTTGCCGATCTCGACGATCCCCGCCTCGTGCGCTCGTTTTCCTACATCGGCGGCAAATGGACCGCGGCAGAGGACGGCGAGACGATCCCCGTCACCGATCCCTCCACCGGGGCCTGGCTGGGCGATGTGGCATCGCTGGGCCGCGCCGAGAGCCGCAGCGCCGTTGATGCCGCCGATGCCGCCTATTGGGACTGGTCGCGCCGCTTGCCGCAGGAACGGGGCGCGTATTTGCGCCGCCTCTACGAATTGATGCTGGCGCACAAGGAAGACCTGGCGACGATCATGGTGCTGGAGCAGGGCAAGCCGATCAGCGAGGCGCGCGGCGAGATCGACTATGCCGCGTCCTTCCTTGAATTCTACGCCGAAGAGGCGCGGCGCCCCAACGTGGAGTCCGTCACCTCGCACCTGCCGGACGCCGAAGTCGAGGTCTGGCGCGAGCCTGTGGGCGTGGCCGCGCTGATCACGCCGTGGAATTTCCCCTCGGCGATGCTGACGCGCAAGGCGGCGGCGGCGCTGGCGGCGGGCTGCACCGTGGTCGCGCATCCGTCGTCGGAGACACCGTTCTCGGCGCTGGCGCTGGCGGAACTGGCCGAGCGCGCGGGCATCCCGGCGGGCGTGTTCAACGTGGTGACAGGGCAGCCTGCCACAGTGGTCGAGCCGTGGTGCGCCGACAAGCGGGTGCAGGCGCTGTCGTTCACCGGCTCGACCGAGATCGGGCGGCTTCTGTATCGCCAATGCGCCGACACGGTGAAGACGCTGATCCTGGAATTGGGCGGGCACGCGCCGTTCATCGTGTTCGAGGATGCGGATATCGACCAGGCGGTGGAGGAGGCCGTGAAGGCCAAGTTCGCAACCTCGGGGCAGGACTGCCTTGGCGCGAACCGGTTCTTCATCCACGACCATCACTACGACGCCTTCTGCGAGAAGTTCGCGGCAGCCACGGCGGCGCTTACGGTCGGGCAGGGCATGGATGATCCCGACATCGGGCCCTTGATGAACGCCGCCGCTGTCGCCAAGCAGAAGGCGCATGTTGCGGACGCGCTCGACAAGGGCGCGCGGCTGCTGACGGGCGGCAAGGGGCATGACAAGGGCCCGCTGTTCTATCAGCCGACCGTTCTGGCCGATGTGCCCGACGATGCGCTGATCCTGCGCGAGGAAACCTTTGGCCCGGTCGCCGCGATCACGCGGTTCACGGATGAGCAGGACGTGACCGACCGCGCCAATGCGCTGGATTACGGGCTGGTCGCCTATCTGCACACGCTCGATCCGCGCCGCATCTACCGGATGAGCCGCGCGCTGGCCTTCGGCATGGTGGCGGTGAACCGCACGAAGGTTACCGGCGCGCCGATCCCGTTCGGCGGGATGAAGCAGTCGGGGCTGGGCCGTGAAGGGGCGCGGATGGGCATGGAGTGCTTTACCGAGATCAAGTACGTCTGCCGCGACTGGGGCTGACGCGTCGTATTCTGCGCCGCCCAGGCGGTGCACCCGTGAAGAACAAGGAAAACCAAAAATGCTGACCAACGACCAACTGTCCCAGTGGGACCGCGACCATTTCTTCCACCCCTCGACCCATCTGGCGCAGTTCGCGCGCGGCGAGGCGCCGAACCGTATCATCACCGGCGGCAAGGGCGTGTTCATCGAGGATCGCGACGGGCGCAAGCTGCTCGATGCCTTCGCGGGACTCTATTGCGTCAACGTCGGCTATGGCCGCACCGAGATTGCCGACGCCATCGCCAAGCAGGCGCATGACCTGGCCTATTACCACGCATATGTCGGCCACGGGACCGAGGCATCGATCACGCTGGCCCGCATGGTGATGGAACGCGCGCCCGCGCATATGTCCAAGGTCTATTTCGGCCTGTCGGGGTCAGACGCGAACGAGACCAACGTGAAACTCGTCTGGTATTACAACAACATCCTTGGCCGTCCCGAGAAGAAGAAGATCATCTCGCGCTGGCGCGGCTACCACGGGTCGGGCCTTGTGACCGGCTCGCTGACGGGTCTGGAGCTGTTTCACAAGAAGTTCGACCTGCCGCTGGCGCAGGTGATCCACACCGAGGCGCCGTATTACTACCGCCGCCCCGAGGCGGGGATGTCGGAAGACGAATTCTCGACCCATTGTGCCGAGAAGCTCGAAGCGCTGATCCTGTCCGAAGGCCCGGGCACCATCGCCGCCTTCATCGGCGAGCCGCTGCTGGGCACCGGGGGCATCGTGCCGCCGCCCAAGGGCTATTGGGAAAAGATCCAGCCGATCCTGAAGAAATACGACATCCTGTTGATCGTGGACGAGGTCGTCACCGGCTTTGGCCGCATGGGCACCATGTTCGGCAGCGAATACTACGGGCTGACCCCGGACATCATGACCATCGCCAAGGGCCTCACCTCGGCCTATGCGCCGCTGTCGGGGTCCATCGTCGGGGATGCCGTCTGGAAGGTGCTTGAGGAGGGGACGGACGAGTACGGGCCCTTCGGCCATGGCTGGACCTATTCGGCGCATCCCATCGGCGCAGCGGCCGGTGTCGCCAACCTGAAGCTGATCGACGATCTGGGCCTGTTGCAGAACGTCCGCGACACCGGCCCCTACCTTGTTCAGGCGATGAAAACCGCGTTTGGCGATCACGAGCATGTCGGGGAAATCCGCGGCGAGGGGATGCTGTGTGCAGTGGAACTGACCGCCGATCGCGCCACCCGCGCTGCCTTTGATCCGGCGAAAAAGGTGATCCCGACCATCGTTGCAAAGATGGCCGAGCGGGGTGTGATCGCCCGCGCGATGCCGCAGGGCGATATCATCGGTTTCGCGCCGCCGCTGTGCATCACCAAAGAGGAGATTGACCAGGTCGTCGCGGCGGCCAAGGATGCAACGGATGACGTGCTGGCCGCAATCTGAGGCGGGCGACACCGGGCGAAGGGGACCGCGTTGACCACATCCAATCCGAACTTCACCGACGCCGAATACGAGGCGCGGATCGCACGGACTCGCGACGAGATGGATCGTCGCGGGCTCGACCTCATCATCATCTCGGACCCGTCCAACATGAGCTGGATCTCGGGGTATGACGGCTGGTCTTTCTATGTCCATCAGGCGGTTCTGCTCCCGATGGAGGGGCCGCCAGTGTGGTGGGGCCGGTCCATGGACGGCTTCGGCGCGGTGCGCACGGTGTTCATGCAGGACCACGACCAGACCATCGTGGGCTATGACGACACCTATGTGCAGAACCCGCAGAAGCACCCGATGGAGGCGCTGGCGATCTTGATCTACGAGCGCGGCTGGCACGAGGCCCGCATCGGCGTCGAGATGGACAACTACTACTACTCGGCCCGTGCACATCATGTGCTGACCGAGCATCTGCACGCCGCCAGCTTCGAGGATGCCACGGGCCTTGTGAACTGGCAGCGCTCGGTGAAATCGGACAGCGAGATCCTTTACATGCGCCGCGCCGCGCGCATCGTCGAGGCAATGCACGACCGCATCTTCGAGGTCGCCGAACCGGGCATGAAGAAGAACGAACTGGTCGCCGAGATCGTGCGGCAGGGCGTTCTGGGCGCGGACGGCCATTGGGGCGACTACCCTGCCATCGTGCCGCTGACGCCGTCGGGTATGGACGCCACCGCGCCGCACCTGACATGGGACGACCGCACCCTGCGCAAGGGCGAATCGAACTTCTTCGAGATCGCTGGCGCGCATCGCCGCTACCATTGCCCGCAGTCGCGCACGCTGTTCTTCGGCACTCCGCCGGTCCACTATCAGGAGGCCGAAAAGGCCGTGGTCGAGGCGATGGAGGCGGGGCTGGAACAGGCGCGCCCCGGCAACCGCTGCGAGGATGTGGCCAACGCCTTCAACGCGACGCTGAACCGGCTGGGCTTTGAAAAGGACAGCCGCTGCGGCTATTCCATCGGCCTGTCCTATCCGCCCGACTGGGGCGAGCGCACCATGTCATTCCGGCGCGGCGACATGACCGAGATGAAGCCGAACATGGTGTTCCACTTCATGCCCGCGCTCTGGCTCGACGACGGCGGGCTGGAGATCACCGAGGCGATCCGCATCACCGACACAGGGTGCGAATGCCTCTGCGAAACCCCGCGCAAGATCTTCGTCAAATGACCGCCAATCCGATCACTGCAACCATTCCTTTCGATCAGGACGGGGTCCACCACGGCCACCTGCGGCTGCCGTATAGCCGCGATGACAGCGCCTGGGGCGCGGTGATGATCCCGATCACCGTGATCCGCCACGGCGACGGGCCGACCGCGCTGTTCACCAGTGCGAACCACGGCGACGAATACGAGGGGCCGATCGCGCTGTTCGATCTGGCGCAGACGCTGGGCGAGGCCGATATCGCGGGCCGCGTGATCCTGATCCCGGCACTCAACACGCCCGCGTTCCTCGCCGGAACGCGGACGACACCGGGCGACAGGGGGAACCTGAACCGCAGCTTTCCCGGCAAGCCCGACGGCACCGTGACGCAGAAGATCGCCGACTATGTCGCGCACACGCTGGTGCCGATGGCTGATCTGGTGCTTGATTTCCACTCTGGCGGGCGGACGCTCGATTTCCTGCCCTTCGCCGCCGCGCATGTCCTGCCGGACAAGGCGCAGGAAGCGCGCTGCATGGCCGCGATGGAGGCGTTCGCGGCCCCATACTCGATGAAGATGCTGGAAATCGACGCGGTCGGCATGTTCGACACCGAGGCCGAGGCGCAGGGTAAGACGTTTGTCACGACAGAACTTGGCGGCGGCGGCACGGCGCGGGCGGAAACCGTGCGCATCGCCAAGCGCGGCGCGCGCAACCTGCTGATCCATGCAGGGATCATGGACGGCGTGCCCGAGACCGCACCGACGCGCTGGCTCGACATGCCGGATGCGTCCTGCTTCGTCTTTGCCGAGCGCGCGGGCATGTGCGAGCCGATGGTGGATCTTGGCGCCGAGGTGCGAAAGGGCGAGTTGATTGCCCGCGTCTGGCCGACCGGGCACACGGGCGAGGCGCCTGCAGAATTCGAGGCGCAGCGCGACGGGTTGCTTACGGCGCGGCATTTCCCCGGGCTGGTGCAGATGGGCGATTGTCTGGCGGTTGTGGCTGACCCGATCTGATCCGATCTGAGGCGTCCTGACGCAGGGCTTGCATCCATGCGCGGAACACATATTATATAATTCGAATATGAATGGGCGATCCCGCCCGTGTTCCGCCCAAGGAGACCACCATGTCCGTCAATGTCGGTACGCTCGACCGTTCGCTTCGCGCCCTCGTCGGCGTCGTTCTTCTTGCCCTTGCCTTTGGCACCTCACTGACCGCAGGCAGCGCGCTTCTGTTCTGGGGCGCCGTGATCGTCGGCATCGTCATGCTGGCCACGGCGGTCTTCCGCCTCTGCCCGTTGTATTCGCTGCTTGGTCTCAAGACCTGCCGTGATTGTTAAGGTGAGGTGAGAAGATGTCTGCCTATCCTGTTGACATGACTGTGAGTCCAGAGGTCACAGCCTTCTTCGATCCCGCGACGAACACGATCAGCTACGTCGTGAAGGACCCCGCGTCGGCCGCCTGCGCCGTGATCGATTCCGTGATGGACATCGACTATGCCGCCGGCCGGATCGCCTATGCGCATGCGGACGAGATCATCGCCTTCATCAGGGCGAACGGCCTGTCGCTGGAGTGGATCATCGAAACCCATGTCCACGCCGACCACCTGTCGGCCGCGCCGTATATCCAGCAGCAACTGGGCGGCAAGATCGGCATCGGTGACCAGATCACCGTGGTGCAGGACACCTTTGGCAAGGTGTTTAACGAAGGCACCGAGTTCCAGCGAGATGGCAGCCAGTTCGATGCCCTCTTCGCGGACTGCGACACCTACCGGATCGGCGGAATGACCGCCCTTGCGATCCATACGCCAGGCCATACCCCCGCCTGCATGACCCATGTGATCGGCGACGCGGCGTTTGTCGGCGACACGCTGTTCATGCCCGATGGCGGATCGGCGCGTGCCGATTTCCCCGGCGGGGACGCGGGCGAGTTGTATGACTCGATCCAGAAGGTGCTGGCCCTGCCGGGCGAGACGCGCCTGTTCATGTGCCACGACTATGGGCCGAACGGCCGTGACATTGCGTGGGAAACCACGGTGGCCGAGGAAAAGTCGCACAACATCCACGTCGGCGGTGGCAAGACGAAAGAGGATTTCGTCAGGTTCCGCACCGAACGTGACGCGCAGCTGGACATGCCAAGACTCATCATCCCCTCGCTTCAGGTGAACATGAAGGCGGGCAAGCTGCCCGAGCCCGAGGACAATGGCACGCGCTACATGAAGGTTCCGCTGAACGGCCTGTAACGCTCTGATCCAAAGCACATTCCTATTGTGACGGCCCCAGCGATCCCTGGGGCCGCACCGTCCCGAGGTTTCCCCCATGACGCGCCCCGACATTGCCCGCTTCAAGCGCTATTTCCCCATTCTCGACTGGGGCAGTCGCTATGACGCCGACACCGCGACAAGCGATCTTGTCGCCGCCGTGATCGTCACGATCATGCTGATCCCGCAGTCGCTGGCCTATGCTCTGCTGGCCGGGCTTCCGGCCGAGATGGGGCTCTACGCCTCGATCCTGCCGCTGGTCGCTTATGCGATCTTCGGCACGTCGCGGGCGCTTGCCGTGGGGCCGGTGGCGGTGGTGTCGCTGATGACCTTCGCGGCGATCGGCAACCTCGGGCTGACCGATCCGGCGCAGATCGCGCTGGCCGCCGTGACGCTGGCCTTTCTGTCGGGCGTGGTCCTGCTGGCGATGGGCGTGTTCCGGCTGGGGTTCCTTGCGAACTTCCTGAGCCATCCGGTGATCGCGGGGTTCATCACCGCGTCGGGCATCCTGATCGCTTTTTCACAGCTCAAGCACATACTTGGCATTTCAGCGGGTGGGGCGACGCTTCCCGAGCTAATAATATCACTTATCGAACACCTGCCCAAGATCAACGTCATCACGCTGGTGATCGGTGTCTCCGCCACGGCGTTCCTGTTCTGGGTGCGCAGGGGGCTGAAGCCGGTCTTGCTGCGCGCAGGCCTGAAGCCGCGTCTGGCGGATGTGCTGGCCAAGGCTGGGCCGGTCGCGGCCGTCGCGGTGACGACCCTTGCCACCTACGCGCTGTCGCTCGATGCGCGCGGCGTCGCCATCGTGGGCGCGGTGCCGCAGGGCCTGCCGCCGCTGACATTGCCGTCCGTGAACCTCGACTTCTGGGCGTCGCTGATCGGCCCGGCGATCCTGATCTCGGTCATCGGCTTCGTTGAATCGGTGTCGGTCGCCACGACACTCGCCGCGAAGCGCCGCCAGCGCATCACGCCGGACCAGGAGTTGATCGGTCTTGGTGCCTCGAACGTCGCGGCGGCGGTGTCGGGCGGCTACCCGGTGACGGGCGGCTTTGCGCGGTCGGTCGTGAACTTCGACGCGGGCGCCGAAACCCCGGCGGCGGGCGCCTTTACCGCCATCGGCATCGCGCTGGCGGCGCTTTTCCTGACGCCGCTGCTGTATTTCCTGCCCAAGGCGACGCTGGCAGCAACGATCATCGTGGCGGTGCTGAGCCTTGTCGATTTCTCGATCCTGAAACGCACCTGGGCCTACAGCCGCGCCGATTTCGCTGCCGTGGCGGCGACGATCCTGCTGACGCTGGGATTCGGGGTCGAGGTGGGCGTGTCGTCGGGCGTGGTGCTGTCGATCGTTCTGCACCTCTACAAGACGTCGAAGCCGCATATCGCCGAGGTCGGACTGGTGCCGGGAACCGAGCATTTCCGCAACATCCACCGCCACAAGGTCAAGACGCACCCCGAGATGCTGACCCTGCGCATCGACGAAAGCCTGTATTTCGCGAATGCGCGGTTTCTCGAGGATTACGTTCATGACCGGGTGGTCGCGGATTGCGGGCTGAAACATGTGGTCCTGCAATGCACCGCGGTGAACGAGATCGATTCCTCGGCGCTGGAAAGCCTCGAGGCGATCAACCGGCGCCTTGCCGAGATGGGTATCAAGCTGCACCTGTCCGAGGTGAAGGGTCCGGTGATGGACCGCCTGCAGAGAAGCCATTTCCTCGACGAGATGAGCGGGCAGGTGTTCCTGACCCAGTACGGCGCGATGAAGGCGCTGGGGCCTGTGAACGGCGCGCCGGACATCAAGAAGACTGTCTAAAAGCCCGCCATAGAAAGAAAAACCGCTCAGCGGCCCTCTGCTCTGATCTCAGGGCGATCCTGTCTGTGTGCCCACAGCTAAGCCTCGGGACAGCGCACTTATAGAATTGTTATTGACTATAACAATATCCGACATATCCTTGGTGATGGGAGAAGGAGGATCACAATGGCACTCGACCGTTCCATTTCCAAGGATCTGGCGCCGCTGGACGAGACGATCACGCTCGACCAGCTCGACCGCGACCCCTATCCGATCTATCGCCGCCTGCGCGCCGAAACGCCGGTGCTGCGCGTCAAGTCGGTGGGCCGGACGCTGCTGACCAAGGCCGAAGACACCAAGTACGTTAAGGACAACCCGGCGCTGTTCTCGTCGGATGATCCCAACACCCCGATGAAGCGGGCGTTCAATGCGCATACGCTGATGCGCAAGGACGGCGAGATCCACATGCGTGAGCGCATGGCGATGGCCCCTGCGTTCAATCCCAAGGTCATCATGCAAGAGTGGCTGCCGAAATATCGCGCCACGGCAGAGGCTTACCTCGACCGGCTGCCCAAGGGCGAGCCGGTTGACCTGTTCCCGCATCTGGCGGCGCCCTGGGCGGCGCGCGGTCTGGCGCATCTGTTGGGTTTGGCAGAGGTCGTGACCGACGACGAGATGCAGCGCTGGTCGCAGGCGCTGATCGACGGGTCGGGCAATTTCGGCTGGCAACCCGAGCCGTTCGAGCGGTGCGACATCGCCAATGACGAGATGAACCGCGCCATCGGCCAGATGGCCCGGCGGCACAAGGCCGATCCGAACCAGACCGCGCTGTCGGTCATGGTGAACGCGGACGATCCGATCGAATGGTCGCAGATCGTGGCGAACATCAAGATCGCCATCGGCGGCGGCATCAACGAGCCGCGCGATGCGCTGTGCACGATCCTGTACGGATTGCTCACCAATCCCGACCAGAAGGCGCAGGTCGTCGAGAACGGCGATTGGCAAAAGGCCTTTGAAGAAGGCGTGCGCTGGGTCGCGCCGATCCAGGCGTCATCACGCCTTGTGACCGAGGATACCGAAATCCGCGGCTATCGCATCCCCAAGGGCGACACGGTGATGACCATTCAGGCCTCGGCGAACCATGACGAGGACCTGTTCGAGGACGGCGACAAGTTTATCGTCTACCGGGGCAAGAACAGCCACCAGGCCTTCGGCAACGGGCCGCATTTCTGCCAGGGCACCCATGTCGCGCGGCAGGCGATTTCCAAGGTGATGCTGCCGCTGATGTTTGAACGGTTCCCCGACATGGAGCTGGTCGATCCGGCTTCCGTCGAATGGCGCGGCTTTGGCTTTCGCGGTCCGATCAACCTTCCGGTCATCCTCAAGTAAACGGTTTCTCCCCCCGAAAGGGCACCTTGCCCCGGCAGCGATGCCGGGGCGTTTTCGTTTGCCGTCAGTCCAGCGCGAACAGCGACATGACCACCTGTCCGGCAAGCCGCGCCCCGCGCCCGACGAACAGCGTCCGGTTCACCCAGTCATAGCGTTCGTCCCCGGTCTCTAGTCGGGCCTGCGTGCGCATGTAGTAGGCGTCATGCTCGACCTCATCGCCGCGCGCGATGGCGGCGATGACGTGCTCGGGGCCGTGGCGATAGCCGTAGTTGACGATCTCGATCAGCGCGCCGTCGTCGGTCTCGAACCCGTAGCGGGTATCGAGCTCGGCCACGCCGTTCGCCCATATCGTCTGCCAGTCGGCGCCGAGATCAAGGATGCGGCCGTTCAAGCGCGGCCCCTCGACGCGGCCCCCGGTGATCGGGATGATCCGGCGCTGACCCGCGCGCCCTGCACCCATCTCGCGGATCGGGTCGAGTTCGACGAACAGGTCGCAGACATGGGCAAGGTCGGGAGGGGGCAAGGCAGAAGTCATCGGCGCGCGGGTCCTTGGACAGGTTCAGGCTTTTGTTCGAACTTGCTTCTGTTTAGGAAGACAATGATTGGACGATGAACTGTTCAGGCAGGATCGAAAACCCCTCTTTGGTGGAAAGTGGCGATGGATACGCAAGATGCAGGGCCTGATATGAGCCTTCTGGAACGTCAGGTCGGCTATAACCTGCGGCGCGGCTATACCCGGTTCGCCGCACATCTGCGCGAGGCGCTGGCGCCAGTCGGGCTAAGCCAGCGCACGTTCTCGGTTCTGTCGGTGGTGGTCAGCAATCCCGGCATCACCCAGTCGGACGTGGCGCGCGGGCTTGGCATCGAACGCTCGGGCACCGTCGTTACCGTCGACGAGTTGGAGGCGCAGGGCCATATCGCGCGCACGCCTGTCACGGGGGATCGCCGGGCCTATGCGCTTCGGGCGACAGAGCAGGGCCGCGCCAAGCTGGACGAGGCGCTCGCGGCGGCCGCCGCACATGAAGACGAATTGCTCGCGGCCCTGACGCCCGACGAACGCGCGATGCTGCTGTCGGTGCTGCGCCGGATCTACTGACGCCTAGAACGCGTCGGGCTGGTTCGGCGGGGCGGCATCGCGGAACGCAGGCAGGCGGTCGAGCGCCTCGTAGATGCGTGCGATGGTGGGGTAGTCGTCCATCACCACGTCGAAGCGGCTGTTGTTCCAGACCTGCGCATAGAGGCAGCAATCGGCCAGCGACGGAGACTCTCCGTGGCAATACAGCCCGGTCTGGTTCTCGTACCTCAGCCGGGCCTCGATCGCGGGAAAGCTCTGGTCGATCCAGTGGCGGAACCACGTCGCCTTGCCGGTGTCGTCCTGCCCGTACTCGGACGAAAGATGCTTGAGAACCCGAAGGTTGTTCAGCGGATGCACTTCGCAGGCGATCATGTAGGCAAGCGAGCGCACCCGCGCGCGCCCCAGTGCGTCAGGCGGCAGAAGCGGCGGCGTCGGGTAGGTCTCGTCGATGTATTCGATGATGGCGAGCGACTGGGACAGGACCGTTCCGTCATCCAGCTCCAACACCGGCACCAGACCGGCAGGATTCAGCCGCAGGAAATCCTCACCGCGCGTCTCGTCCTTGAGAAGGGCATAACTGCGGTAGGAATATCTAATTCCCTTGAGATTGAGGGCGCATCGCAGCCGTGTCGACGTCGAAGACCGGAAGTAGTTGTGCAGTGTAAGCATGGGAAGGATCGTCTGACTGAAAATGACAGCGGGTACGAGGTGACAGTGTCGGCGCGGGCTGTGTTAGACAAGCGTTATATGCGACAACTGGCAGCATTCCGTCGCGGCATTGGCGCCATTGACGAGGCAAGACATGGCCCCGGCCCAAGTTGCCTACACGTCATCGCAAACGCCGGAAAGAACTGGAAAGGCAATACATGAAACGATCCCGCGTCAACGACATCATCGCCCGCGCGTCCGACTTCATCGCGTCCTGCGGCTTTGTGCTGCCGCCCTTCGCGGGCTGGACGCCCGAGGACATGCGCGCGCGGGTCGCGACCGATGCCGCCCCGATCCGCGACGCCCGGCTGGGCTGGGACGTGACCGATTACGGGGCAGGGCGGTTCGACGAGATGGGGCTTGTTCTGTTCACCCTGCGCAACGGGTCGGCGCTGAACGTGGCCAAGGGTGCGGGCATGCTTTACGCCGAAAAGCTGCTGATCTCCGAGGATCGCCAGCTTTCGCCGATGCACCGGCACGAACGCAAGACCGAGGACATCATCAATCGCGGCGGCGGCACGCTGGTGATCGAGCTGTTCACCCGGTCCGAGGACGGCGGCATCGACGAGGCTGCCGGGGTCGTGCTGCGCTGCGATGCAGTAGAGCGGCGGCTGCCGCCGGGCGGCCTTCTGGCGCTGGCACCGGGGGAAAGCGTTACGTTGGAGCCATGGCACTGGCACGCCTTCTGGGCGGAAGGCGGCCGCGTGCTGATCGGCGAGGTGTCGAACGTAAACGACGACCTGACCGACAACATCTTTCGCGATCCCATCGGGCGCTTTTCCGACATCGAGGAAGACACCGGCTCGCAACGATTGCTGGTGTCGGACTATGATCGGTGGCTAGAATGACGTCATGACCCTGCGCTTTGCTCTGCTGACCGCCCTTGTTCCCGGCGCCGCGATGGCGGGCGATCTGCCTGCTGCGGTGACCGATGACGCCTATTTGCCCGTCCGCCGCGCCGAGGCGGAACTGGGGCAGCTTCTGTTCTATGACCCGGTCCTGTCCGGGAACCGCAACATTTCCTGCGGCACCTGCCATCACCCGCGTTTTGCCACCGGCGACGGCGTGTCGCTGTCGCTCGGCGAAGGCGGCACCGGACTGGGGCCTGACCGCACCCCCGATCCCGCCAACATGCCCGAACAGCGCATCCCGAGGAACGCGACCGCGCTGTTCAACCTCGGCGCGCGCGAGTTCACCGTGATGTTCCACGATGGTCGCGTCGAGGCCGACCCGTCAAAGCCGTCCGGCCTGCGCACGCCGCTGGACGAGGACATGGTGCAGGGGTTTTCTGGTGTGCTGTCGGCGCAGACCATGTTCCCCGTGCTCAGCGCGGACGAGATGGCGGGCCACTATTCCGAGAACGACGTCGCGCAGGCCGTGCGGCAGGGCCGCATCACCGGAGAGGGCGGCGCCTGGGACATCATCGCAGGCCGCGTCGCGGCGATCCCGGCCTATCGCCAGCGGTTCGAGGCCGTCTATCCCGGGATCGAGACCGGCGAGGACATCGGCTTTACCGACATCTCGAACGCGGTCGCCGCGTTCATCGCGTTTGAATGGCGGTCTGACGACAGCGCCTTCGACGCCCATCTGCGCGGCGAGGCGGCACTGGACGGTGCGGCGGCAGACGGCATGGACCTTTTCTATGGTGAGGCAGGCTGTTCCGCCTGCCATTCCGGGCGATTCCAGACCGACCACGGCTTTCACGCGATGGGCGTGCCGCAGCTTGGCCCCGGCAAGGCCGCGCGGTTCGAATCCCATGCGCGCGACGAAGGCCGCATCCGTGTGACGGGGCGCGCCGAAGACGCCTATGCCTTCCGCACGCCGTCCCTGCGCAACGTGACGCGGACCGGTCCCTGGGGGCATTCGGGGGCCTACTCGGACCTGCGAAAGTTCCTTGCCGCCCACACCGATCCCAAAGGCGCGCTTGCCGCCTATGACCGGGGGCAGGCGGTGCTGCCCGACATGCCCAGCCTGTCAGACTGGCAGGTGATGGACGATCCCGCAGAGGTCTCGGCGATCACCGAGGCCGCCGTTCCGGGCCGCCCGCTGCCTGAGCAGCGGATCGATGCGCTGATCGCTTTCCTGACCGCGCTCGAGGATCAGGCCGCCATCGACGGGCGGCTTGGCATTCCCGCGGCAGTGCCAAGCGGGTTGCCGGTGGATCGCTGAGGGGGCGGCGGGACAAGTCCCGCACTACGGGCGCCGGATCGTGATCGACTGGCCTGCGTCAATCGGGGTCCAGTCCGTCGCGGTGCCGCCCGGCCAGGTCACCCGGACCTCGGCGCGCTGAACATCACCCAGACCGAAGTGCACGGGCAGGGCGCTGCCACCGGCATGGCCTCCGCCCACCGTGATTTCCTTTTCGCGGACCGTGCCGCCGGGCAGGCGCAGCGCAACGAAGCCGCCTACGGCGCGGGTGTTGCCGCCCGCCTGCCGCGCCTCGACGGCGATCCATTGGCCCGAGCCTGTGGTCACGTTCTGCCAGACCTCCAGCGGCGCGCGGCGGTTCACCACGGCCAGATCGCGCAATCCGTCCCCGTTCAGATCGTCGAACACCGCGCCGCGCCCGCGCGCGTCGCTGGCGACACCGGCGATGTCCGATACCTCGCGGAAGGTGCCATCGGCCTGCTGCATCAGCAGCGAATTGGGATCGTGCATCGCGTTGCCGGGCATCTGGTCGACGTTGCCCTTGGCGATGAATATATCCTCGCGCCCGTCGTTGTCTGCATCGCCAAAGGCCGAATGCCAGCCCGTCGAGGGGCGGCCATCATCGCCGACATGGGGGCGGTGCGCCGTCGCGCCGGTCTCGTACGGGGCGCTGTCATAGGCGTAGGGCGCGCGCGCGAACTGCAACAGCTGGTCGCCCATCGACGTCAGAACCACCTCGGGCAGCCCGTCGCCAGTCAGGTCGGTCGAGGCGATGCCCATGCCCCAGATCGACACCGGATCGAACCCGTCCTCGGGGCCCAGCAGCCGCACCTCGGGGAACTGCCACATCTGTTCGGTGCCGCCGCGCACGTAGTAGTGCCGGTCGTTGGAGACGCGCAGGTCCTGCACGCCGCGCCGGGCCGCATCCGAGAACAGCATCGACAGCGCGCAGAAACCGGGCGTCAGCGGCGTGCTGTCATAGCCTTGCGCCGCTGGCCGCAACAGCTGGTTGCCGTCGCAGGCCTGGAACGGTCCGTCCGGGTCGTCACGGTCGACATAGTTGCCGACCGCCAGCGTCGGGCGATCCTGCCCCGCCTCCCATGTCGCGGAAAAGGCGGTCGACCAGCGGTCCGCGCCGTCGATGCCCCAGTCTGCCGTGGCATCGGTGAAGGCGCAGTCCGGCCCGCCTTTCAGCGCCATGTTGGCGCCAACGCGCAAGACGAACAGATCGAGCGTGCCGTCGCCGTCGATGTCGAGAGGGTAGGCGCCCGTCGCGCCGGTGATCTCGGGAAAGTCGCCCGCCGCAAACGCAAGATCGCCGCCCACCGAAGGCGTGACGTTGCGCAGAAGCGTCATCGGCGCCTCGCCGCCTGCCGCCAGCAGCTCTGGCATCGCATCGCCGTCACAGTCGAACGCGGCCAGCCCGCCGCCGACGAAATGCTCCCATCCGCCGGAATAGACATGGTCCGTCGGCAGCGGCACTGGCCGGAACTGCGGATCGGCAGCGGCGGGCGCCGCGGCAAGGATCAGGACAAGCGCCCTCATGTCGTCTCTGGCGCAAGCGCGATGTCGGTCGCCGCCTCGAGCGCCAGCGCCGCAGCGCCCCGCGCCCAGACCTGATCGCCCCAGGCGCGGATTTCCACGCGCGGGCCGATCCGGTCGGTGTCGAGTGTCATGTCGCGCATCGCTGACAGCACCTCCTCGGCATAAAGGTAATCGTAGCGCATCCGCTCGCCGGACAACAGGATCAGCGCAGGGTCGAACAGGTTGACGATGTTCGCCAGCCCCAGCGCCAGATACCTGCCCGCCCGCTTGAAGATCGCCCGCGCCGACTGGTTCCCGGCCTTGGCGTGGTCATAGAGCGATTCCAGCAGGATCTGCGGCGACTGCACGCCCCGATTGCCCCAGTTGAGCGCCGTCGTCGCCTCGCGCACCAGCGCATAGTCGGCGACGTAAGCTTCAAGGCACCCGCGCTGGCCGCAGCGGCACAGCGCGCCGTCAAGCTGCACCTTGGTGTGCCCGAATTCCAGCCCCAGCCCCAGCGCGCCGCGATAGAGGCGGTGATTGATGACGATGCCCATGCCAAGCCCGTGCTCGATGGTGACGACCGCGAAATCGGGGCGGGTGCGGCCTGCGCCGAACCACAATTCGGCCAGCGTCACGCAATTTGCATCGTTGTCGATCCGCACCGGACAGCCGATCCGCTCGGTCAGGATCGCGCCCAGGGGTGTTCCGCGCTCGCGGAACAGGGGCGACCACATCGACACGCCGGTGTCGCTGTCGACGATCCCGGGCAGCCCAAGGCCCACCGCCAGAAGATCGCGCCGCTCCAGCCCGGCGCGGCACAGCGCGTCGTCGAGCGTGCGCAGCGCGTCCTCGATCACCTGTGCGGCGTCCTGTTGCAGGATGCCGTGGCGCAAATGCGCTTCGGCGATCACGGTCCCGGCAAAGTCGCAGATGATCGCGGAATGCGACTGGTCCGACAGCTTGAGCCCGGCGACATGCCCGGCCGCTGGCCGCACCCCCAGCGCCACGGGCGGGCGGCCGCGCGTGCCGTCGCCGTCACGGCGCGGCGTGTCGACTTCGAGGATCAGGCCCTTCTCGATCAACTCGGACGCTGCGGATGTGACCGAGGCGGGGCTGACGCCAAGGTCCTTGGCGACCTCGCTGCGCGCGATCAGGCCGCTGGCGCGCACCCGCTCGAACACCTGCTGGCGCAAGGGACGGGGCTGTGCGGCATAGCTTTGAATCAACGGGCCGCAGCCCGCCGACTCGTCCTGCCCAAGCGGCGTCATGTGTCCGGTGTCGGGCATCATTTCCTTCACGCGCTAAATTTAACATGCTCACGCTACCCGGTTTTGCAGGCTTTTCCAGCGTTTTTTTGAATGCTGCGCTGCAAATACGCGGTTTCTGCACCTGCGAAGGCAAAATTATTTTTGACAGCTGAATTAAATATGCCATTGTTAGCGCCGTCACGGCCACTGCCGGACCGCCCGATTCCGGGCACCTTGTTTTGGGAGGAACATCCATGCGTCAAGCACTCAGCCTCGCGGCAATCCTCGCCGCGTCCGTTTCCACATCAGCCATGGCAGCCGGTCACGGCATGACCGTCGGCGTCAGCTGGTCCAACTTCCAGGAAGAGCGCTGGAAAACCGACGAAGCCGCGATCAAGGCCGCGCTCGAAGCCGCCGGCGCGTCCTATGTGTCGACCGACGCGCAGTCGTCCGCGTCCAAGCAGCTTTCGGACATCGAAAGCCTCGTCGCCCAAGGCGTCGATGCGCTCATCATCCTTGCGCAGGATTCGTCGGCCATTGGCCCGGCGGTTCAGCAGGCCGCGGACGAGGGGATCCCGGTCGTCGGCTATGACCGCCTGATCGAAGACCCGCGCGCCTTCTACCTGACCTTCGACAACGTCGAGGTTGGCCGGATGCAGGCCCGTGCCGTGCTCGAAGCACAGCCGACCGGCAACTATGTCATGATCAAGGGCTCGGGCACCGACCCGAACGCGGACTTCCTCCGCGGCGGCCAGCAGGAAATCCTGCAGGCGGCGATCGATGCAGGTGACATCACCATCGTCGGCGAATCCTACACTGACGGCTGGCTGCCCGCGAACGCTCAGCGCAACATGGAGCAGATCCTGACTGCCAACGACAACAACGTCGACGCGGTCGTGGCTTCGAACGACGGCACCGCGGGCGGTGTCGTGGCAGCGCTGACCGCACAGGGCATGCAGGGCATCCCGGTGTCGGGTCAGGACGGCGACCATGCCGCTCTGAACCGCGTTGCAAGCGGCACCCAGACCGTTTCGGTCTGGAAAGACGCGCGTGACCTTGGCCGCGAAGCGGGCGAGATCGCCGTGGCACTCGCATCGGGCACCGCAATGGCCGATGTCGAGGGCGCGCAGGAATGGACGTCGCCCAGCGGCACCACCCTGACCGCCAAGTTCCTCGCACCGATCCCGGTGACCGCAGACAACCTGTCGGTTGTCGTCGATGCGGGCTGGATCAGCCAGGAATCGCTGTGCCAGGGCGTCGAGAACGGCCCCGCACCCTGCAACTAAGCCCTTGACGGCTTGACGGACCACGCCGCCCCTATGGTGGGGCGGCGTGACACCCTGATCCAGAGACGTTTCCCCATGACCGACGCGGCCACACCCTCCGCTCCGGCGCAGAAGAAGAACATCTTCTCGCTGCTGGAGATCGACACCCGCCTTCTGGGCATGATCGGCGCCTTCGCCGTCCTGTCGATCGGGTTCGACCTGATCACCGACGGGCGCTTTCTGACCCCGCGGAACATCTTCAACCTGACGATCCAGACTGTCAGCGTGGCGATCATGGCCACCGGCATGGTGTTCATCATCGTCACTCGCCATATCGACCTGAGCGTCGGCTCCTTGCTGGCCACCTGTTCGGCGATCATGGCGATGACGCAGACGGTGCTGACCCCCGACATGCTGGGCCTCGGGCTTAACCATCCGCTGACCGCGCCTATCGCCATCGTCATCGGGCTGGTCGCAGGCACCGCCATCGGCGCCTTTCACGGCTGGCTGGTCGGCTACCTGACCATCCCCGCCTTCATCGTGACGCTGGGGGGCCTGTTGGTCTGGCGCAACGTCGCCTGGTATCTGACCAACGGCCAGACCATCGGCCCGCTGGACGAGACCTTTCTTCTGTTCGGCGGCATCAACGGCACGCTCGGCGTGACGTGGAGCTGGATCGTCGGCATCGTCGCCACGGTGATTGCCATCGCTGCGCTGTTCAACGCGCGCCGGGGCAAGCTTGCGCATGACTTCCCGGTCAAGCCGCTGTGGGCCGAAGCCATGCTTGGCACCATCATCGCGGTCGTCATCCTTGGTTTCGTCGCGCTTCTTAACGCCTACGAGGTGCCGACACCCCGGCTCGAGCGGATGTTCGAGGCGCGCGGCGAGGTTATGCCCGAAGGCTACACCGCCGGATACGGCGTGCCCTACTCGGTGCTGATCCTGCTTGTCGTCGCGGTCGTGATGACGCTGATCGCCCGTCGCACCCGGCTGGGGCGCTACATCTTCGCCACCGGCGGCAACCCCGACGCGGCCGAGTTGTCGGGCATCAACACCCGGCTGCTGACCGTCAAGGTCTTTGCCATCATGGGCGCGCTCTGCGCGGTCTCGGCGGTCGTCGCCTCGGCGCGGTTGTCGTTCCATTCCAACGACATCGGCACGCTGGACGAGTTGCGCGTCATCGCGGCAGCGGTCATCGGCGGCACCGCGCTGTCGGGCGGCATCGGCACGATCCACGGCGCCATCCTTGGCGCGTTGATTATGCAGTCGCTGCAATCGGGCATGGCCATGGTCGGCGTCGATGCGCCGTTCCAGAACATCGTCGTGGGTGCGGTCCTTGTCTTCGCCGTCCTTGTCGACATCATCTACCGCAGACGCACGGGAGCAGCATGATGGCCACCGGAACCAACAAGGGAACCCCGCTGGTCGAGATGCGCGACATCTCGATCGCCTTCGGCGGCGTGCAGGCCGTCGACCATGTGACGGTCGATCTTTATCCCGGCGAGGTCGTCGGCCTTCTGGGCCACAATGGCGCGGGCAAGTCGACGCTGATCAAGTGCCTGTCGGGCGCTTATCAGCAGGACTCGGGCGAGATTTTCGTCAACGGCGAGAAGGCGACGATCAACAATCCCCGTGACGCGCGCGGCTACAACATCGAGACGATCTACCAGACGCTTGCGCTGGCAGATAACCTTGATGCCGCGTCGAACCTGTTCCTGGGGCGCGAGTTGACCACGCCGTTCGGCTTTGTCGACGACTCCAAGATGGAGGCCGAGACGCGCAAGATCATGGGGCGGCTCAACTCCAACTTCCGCAAGTTCAACGTGCCGGTGTCGGCGCTGTCGGGCGGCCAGCGGCAGTCGGTGGCGATCAGCCGTGCGGTGTATTTCAACGCCCGCATCCTGATTATGGACGAACCGACCGCCGCACTCGGCCCGCAGGAAACGCAGATGGTCGCCGAACTGATCGACGAGCTGAAGCGTCAGGGCCTTGGCATCTTCCTGATCGACCACGACGTGCACCAGGTCAAACGGCTGTGTGACCGCGCGAGCGTGATGAAGAACGGGCAGCTTGTGGGCACGGTCAACGTCGATGACGTGACCGAGGATGATCTTCTGGCGATGATCATCCTTGGCAAGAAGCCCGAAGAGCTGGCGGCCTGATCCGACCCCCTCCGGCGTTCCGGGCCGATGGTCCGGGCGCCAAAGTCCAAAACGCATGAGGTAGCCATGTTCATCGGTCTCGATCTCGGGACGTCCGGACTGAAGGGCATTCTGATAGACGTCTCTCAGCGCATCGTCGCGGAAGCGACGGCGCCGTTGACGGTCCAGCGCCCGGCAGAGGGCTGGTCCGAGCAGGCGCCCGCCGACTGGGTCGCCGCCGCCGAAGCGGTGTTCGACGCGCTGTCGGACCACGATCTTTCGGGCGTGCAGGGCATCGGCCTGTCGGGGCAGATGCACGGCGCGACGCTTCTGGATGCGGCCGACGAGGTGCTGCGCCCCTCGATCCTGTGGAACGACACCCGCGCCCATGTCGAGGCGGCGCTGATGGACGCGGACCCCGCGTTCCGCGAGGTGTCGGGCAACATCGTCTTTCCCGGCTTCACCGCTCCGAAACTCGCCTGGGTCCGCAAGCACGAGCGCGAGGTGTTCGACCGGGTCGCATCGGTGCTGTTGCCGAAGGATTACCTGCGCCTGTGGTTGACCGGCGAGCATGTCGCCGAGATGTCCGATGCGGCGGGCACAAGCTGGCTCGACACCGGCGCGCGCACCTGGTCGGACACGCTTCTGGACAAGACCGACCTCAGCCGGGCGCAGATGCCGCGGCTGGTCGAAGGCTCTGAAGTGTCGGGCGAGATGCGCGCCGACCTTGCCACCCGCTGGGGCCTGCCCGCAGGCGTTCCCGTCGCGGGCGGGGCAGGCGACAATGCCGCCGCAGCGATTGGCGTGGGCGTGGTGCGGGGCGGGCAGGGGTTCGTGTCGCTCGGAACCTCAGGCGTCCTGTTCGCGGCGAACGACGGCTACCGGCCCGATGCGGCGACGGCGGTGCACACCTTCTGCCATGCCCTGCCGGACACCTGGCACCAGATGGGCGTGATCCTGTCGGCGACGGATGCGCTGAACTGGTATGCCGGGCTGGTGGGGCAGGACGCCGCCGCACTGACGGGCGCGCTGGGGGATCTGCACGCCCCCGGCAAGACGCTGTTCCTGCCGTATCTGGGCGGAGAGCGCACGCCGCTGAACGACGCCGCCATCCGGGGTGCGTTCCTTGGTCTCGAACATGCGACCGACACCGCTGCGGCAACGCGCGCCGTGCTGGAAGGCGTGACCTTCGCCATCCGCGATTGCCGCGATGCGCTGGCCGCGACCGGGACCGAGATCGACAGCCTGCTGGCCGTCGGCGGCGGGTCACGTTCGGACTACTGGCTGCGCGCCATCGCCACCGCGCTTGGCCTGCCGCTCGACCTGCCCGAGGCGGGCGACTACGGCGGCGCGTTCGGGGCTGCGCGGCTTGCCATCATGGCGGCCACCGGCGCCAGCGCCGCAGAGGTGGCCACACGCCCCGCCATCGCCCGCACCATTGATCCCGATCCGGCGCTGTCCGCCGCCTTCGACGAGGGCCACGACCGTTACCGCGCCGCGCAAACCGCCATACGAGGACTGACATGACCGACTTCTTCGCCGGACTTCCCAAGATCGCCTACGAGGGGCCCGACAGCACCAACGACTTCTCCTTCCGCCACTACAATCCCGACGAGACGGTCATGGGCAAGCGGATGGAGGATCACCTGCGCTTCGCCATCGCTTATTGGCACAGCTTTGCCTGGCCGGGCGGCGATCCCTTTGGCGGGCAGACCTTTCAGCGCCCGTGGTTCGGCGACACGATGGATCTGGCGCGGCTGAAGGCCGATGTCGCGTTCGAGATGTTCGACATCCTCGGCGCGCCGTTCTTCTGCTTTCACGACGCCGACGTGCGCCCCGAAGGCGCTGATTTCGCGGAAAGCACCCGCAATCTCGAGGAGATCGTGGACTACTTCGGTCAAAAGATGGAGACGTCGAAGACGAAACTCCTCTGGGGCACGGCAAACCTGTTCTCGCACCGCCGCTTCATGTCTGGCGCTGCGACCAACCCCGACCCCGATGTGTTCGCCTACGCGGGCGCGACCATCAAGACCTGCATGGACGCCACGCACAAGCTGGGCGGCGCCAACTATGTTCTCTGGGGCGGGCGCGAGGGCTACGAGACGCTGCTGAACACCGACCTGTCGCGCGAGTCGGAACAGGCGGGGCGGATGCTGTCGATGGTGGTCGACTACAAGCACAAGATCGGCTTCAAGGGCGCGATCCTGATCGAGCCGAAACCGCAGGAGCCGACCAAGCACCAGTACGACTACGATGTCGCCACGGTCTACGGGTTCCTCAAGCGCTTCGGGCTTGAGAACGAGGTCAAGGTCAACATCGAACAGGGCCATGCGATCCTTGCCGGGCATTCGTTCGAGCACGAGTTGGCGATGGCGTCGAGCCTTGGGCTGTTCGGGTCCATCGACATCAACCGCAACGATTACCAGTCGGGCTGGGACACCGACCAGTTCCCCAACAACGTCCCCGAGATGGCGCTGGCCTTCTACGAGGTGCTCAAGGCGGGCGGATTCACCACCGGCGGCACCAACTTCGACGCCAAGCTGCGGCGCCAGTCGCTTGATCCCGAGGACCTGATCCTTGCCCATGTCGGCGGCATGGATGCCTGTGCGCGGGGCCTCAAGGCGGCGGCGGCGATGCTGGAGGACGGCACGCTCGAGGCGCTTCGGGCCGAGCGCTACGCCGGTTGGGACAGCGACGAGTCGCAGAAGATCCTGCGCGGCGAACGCTCGCTCGGCGATCTGGAAAGCCATGTCCGGTCTGCCGGGATCAACCCGGAACCGCGATCGGGCCGTCAGGAACGGCTGGAGAACCTGGTGAACCGCTTCGTGTGACCCGCGCGCCCTGGCCCCGGGATCACCGTCAGGCCAGGGCGATGCCCATCACGACGCACATCAGCCCGATGGCCGACACCGCCAGCGCGCCAAGGTTCGCCGGAACGATCCGCTGCAGCTTGGCGCGCATGGCCTCGTCGGACAGGCCCTGCCGCTTGGCGCGGGCCACCGACACGATGCACCAGACCAGGCCCGCCAGCCCCGCCAGCGACAAAGCCGTTCCGATCCACACAAGCCATTCCATCGCCGTCTCTCCTGCCTGAAAGCGCGACTGCGTACCGCGAAGCCGCCGCGCGGGCAAGCGTTCAGACCCTTGCGGCACCCCGGCGCGGGCGCTATCCCGGCGCTTCGAGCATCCCGAAGAGGCAGGACAGATGAGCGATACCGCGACCAACCCCGACACCTACAAGGTCACAGCCGACGAATTGCGCCAGTTCATCGAGCGCTTCGAGCGGCTGGAGCAGGAAAAGAAGGACATCGCCGACGCGCAAAAAGAGGTGATGGCCGAAGCCAAGGCGCGCGGCTACGACACCAAGGTGATGCGCAAGGTGATCGCGCTGCGCAAGCGCGACAAGGACGACATCGCCGAGGAAGAAGCGGTGCTCGAGATGTACAAATCCGCGCTCGGGATGTCCTGAGGCGGCTTTACTCGGGCCCGGATTGCGCCTAGCTCAGCGCTATGGCTGACCAAAACGCTCAACTTGGGCGCGCCCGGCGGCGCCTGTCCGTGTCCGGCTGGTCGGTCGGCGCCGCGATCATCGCGGCGCTTGTGCTGTTGCCCATCGTTTCGGTCGGCTGGATCGCGTTGAATCCGACCGAGAACATCTGGCCGCACCTTTTGTCCACGACGCTGCCGCGCTACCTGAGCAACTCGTTGATCCTTGCTGTCTCGGTGGGGGGCATCACCGCCTTCGTGGGCGCAGGGACCGCCTGGCTGGTGTCGATGTACCGCTTTCCGGGCGCGGGGCTTCTGGAATGGCTGCTGCTGCTGCCGCTGGCGATCCCGGCCTATGTGGGCGCCTATGCGCTGGTCGATTTCCTCGAATACGCGGGGCCGGTGCAGACGGCCTTGCGCGATCTGTTCGGCTGGCAGACCTCACGCGATTACTGGTTCCCGCAGATCCGCTCGATGGGCGCCGCGATCCTGGTAATCTCGGCCTCGCTGTTTCCCTACACCTACCTTCTGGCGCGCACCGCGTTCCGCGAACAATCGGGCGCCGCGTTCGAGGTCGCGCGCACGCTTGGCGCGGGGCCGTGGCGCCGGTTCCTGTCGGTCGGCCTGCCGCTGGCGCGTCCCGCCATCGCCGCCGGAACCGCCATCGTGATGATGGAAACGCTGTCCGATTTCGGCACGGTGGATTTCTTTGCGGTGCAGACGCTGACCACCGGCATCTTCTCGGTCTGGCTGCAGGCGGGAAACGCGGGCGGCGCGGCGCAACTGGCCAGCGTGGTGCTGATCCTGATCTTCGTGCTGGTTGCGATCGAGAAATCCTCGCGCCGCCATCTGCGCCACTTTCAGGCCGCGCGTCATGTCCGGCCCGTGACGCGGATCACACTGACCGGAGGGAAGGGCTGGGCCGCCACCGCCGCCTGCGCGCTGCCCTTCGCCATCGGATTTGTGCTGCCGACGGGCGTGATCCTGAGCCACGCGCTGCGCCACCCCGATTACTGGATCGATCCGGGGCTGTTGCGGGCGCTGTGGCACACGCTGGCGGTGGGCGGCATCGCGGCGGGCGTCACGGTGACGGCGGCGCTGTTCATGGTCTGGGGGATGCGCCAGACCGGGCGCGGGCTGCCGCGCCTGCTGCTGCCGCTGACGACCATCGGCTATGCGGCGCCGGGCGCGGTGCTGGGCGTCGGGCTGCTAATCCCGATGGCGGCGGCGGACAACTGGCTGGCGGACGTGGTCGAGGATATGACGGGGCGCGACATCGGGCTTCTGATGACCGGCTCTGCCGTCGCGATCGTCTATGCCTACGCGGTGCGGTTCTTTGCCATTGCGCAGGGCGCTGCGGATGCCGCCATGGGCCGGGTCGCGCCGTCACTCGCGATGGCGGCGCGGTCGCTCGGGCGCTCGTCAGGCGGCACGCTGCGGTCGGTCTATGTGCCGCTGATGCGCGGGTCGGTCGGCACCGCGCTGCTTCTGGTGTTTGTCGATTGCGTCAAGGAATTGCCCGCCACGCTGCTTCTGCGGCCCTTCGGCTATCACACCCTCGCGACGCGGGTGCACGAGAAGGCGTCACTGGAAAAGATAGGCGAGGCGGCCCCCGCCGCGATGCTGGTGATCGGCGTCGGTCTGGCGGCCGTGCTGCTTCTGGCCCGAACCAACCGCGACAAGGCGGCATAGCTGGAACCGGTCAGAGATCCTTCACCAGCCGCAGCGCATCGTAGATCGCCGCGTGGATGTTGCGCGCGCTGACCGCATCGCCGATGCGGAACAGCTGGAACGCGCCGCCGGGGTTGCGCGTGGCGGTCTGCGGGCGCCCAGCGATCAGCGCGTCGTGGTCGACCTCTCCCTCGTTCGAGGACAGCGGCTTCAGCGCGAAATACAGATCATCGAGGGGCAGGGTGCCGTAGTTCACCACCACCTGGTCATAGGTCTTCGTGCTGGTGAAATCGCTGTAGTCCGTGCCGATCGTCGCCTTCAGCCGGTTGCCGTCGCGCACCACGCCCTTAAGCCGCCGGGTGACGGTAAAGGCGACGTCCTTGTCCTGCAGCGCGCGCATGTAGGGCACGAGGTTCATCGCCATGATGTCGGGAGCAAAGACGCGGTCGGGGGTCATCACCTCGACGGTTGCGCCCGCGGTCGCGGCCACCTCGGCGGCCATCAGGCCGGGATGATCGCCGCTTTCATCATAGATCAGGACATCCTGGCCGGGCTTCACATCGCCCGAGATCAGGTCCCACGCGCTGACGACATGGGGCTGGTCGGTGCCGCTTTCGAACAGTTCGGTGTTCGGCAGCCCGCCCGTTGCGACGATCACCACATCGGGGGCCAGGGCGGTCACATCCTCGGCCTCGGCCCAGGTGTTGAACCGGAACGTGACGTCGCGCGCGGCGCATTGCGACATGCGCCAATCGATGATGCCGATCATCTCGCGCCGCCTTGGGCTGAGCGCAGTAAGGCGGATCTGTCCGCCGGGGTCGGGCTGGGCCTCGAACACCGTCACCTCATGGCCGCGCGCAGAGGCGACGCGCGCCGCTTCCAGCCCGGCGGGCCCTGCGCCGATGATGACAACGCGCCTGCGTTCGGGCGCGGGGGCGATGTCATGCGGCATCGTCAACTCGCGCCCGGTGGCAGCGTTGTGGATGCACAGTGCTTCGCCCGCGGCGTAAATCCGGTCGAGGCAATAGGTGGCGCCGACACAGGGGCGGATGTCATCCTCGCGCCCCTCGACGATCTTGCGCACGACATGCGGGTCGGCCATGTGCGCGCGGGTCATGCCGACCATGTCCAGAAGCCCGGCCTGAATGGCATGCCGCGCCGTGGCGACATCGGGTATTCGGGCCGCGTGAAAGGTGGGCATTCCGGTGGCGGCCTTGACCGCGCCCGCGAAATCGAGATGCGGCGCGGTCTTCATACCCTGCACCGGGATCACGTCGGTCATGGCGGGATCGGTATGGATGCGCCCGCGGATCACGTTCAGGAAATCGACCATTCTGGTCGCCGCCAGCCGCTTCGAGATCTCGATGCCTTCTTCGGGGGTGATGCCGCCCGCCTCGGCCTCGTCGGCGGTGTAGCGCAAGCCGACGATGAAATCGTCGCCGACGCGCTTTCGGATGCCTGCCAGCACGTCCATCAGCAGCTTCATCCGGCTGTCGAGGCTTTGCCCGCCGTAGGGCCCGTCCAGGTCGTTGGTCAGCGGCGACCAGAACTGATCGAGCAGGTGGCCGTAGACCTGAAGCTCGATCCCGTCCATGCCGCCCGCCTTCATGCGTTCGGTCGCGTCGGCGAAATCGCCGATGATACGCTCGATGTCCCAATCCTCGGCCAGCTTGGGGAACGCCCGGTGCGCCGGTTCGCGGTGCCTGGACGAGGACACGGATGGCAGCCAGTCGCCCTTGGACCAGCCGGTGCGGCGGCCGAGGTGGGTCAGCTGGATCATCACCGCGCAGCCGTGGTCGTGGCAGGCATCGGTCAGTTGCCGAATCCACGGCACCACTTCGTCCTTGTAGGCCAGCACGTTGTTGAACACCGGCGGGCTGTCGCGCGACACGGCGGCGGACCCTGCGGTCATCGCCAGCGCCACGCCCGCCTTCGCCCGTTCGGCGTGGTAGGCGGCATAGCGCTCTTTCGGCATCCCGTCCTCGGGATAGGCCGGCTCATGGCTCGTGGTCATGATCCGGTTGCGAAGGGTGAGATGCTTGAGCTGATACGGCTGAAGAAGGGGATCGTTGGACATGCGGGCATCCTTGCTGACGTGGTCAGGATTCCCCGGAATGTTCACTTATGTCAAGTATGAGTTCATCGGCGTATATTTTTCTTGTCGCGCCCGGGCGGGGGGCCTATCCTCGCCCGCATGCCGAACCGGAAGGACACTTCAGACAAGTCGGACGAGCCGGAGAAGGCGACCGGATGGCGCGGCTCGCGCGAGCTGTGGCTGGACGCGGCCAAGCAGGCTCTGGTTCTGTCCGGTCTCGACGCCGTCAAGATCCAGCCTCTGGCGACCGGTCTGCAGATCTCGCGCACCAGCTTTTACTGGTTCTTCAAGGACAGGACGGCGCTTCTGGACGCGCTTCTCGCGGACTGGGAGGCGCGGAACACCGGGGCTTTCGTCACCGCCTGTTCCGCCTATGCCGAGACGATCTCCGAGGCGATCCTGAACCTGATCGCGGTGTTTCACGAGGAAACCGTTTTCGAGCCGCGTCTGGACTTCGCGGTGCGCGGCTGGGCCCACCAGTCAGCCGATGTCGCCGCGCGGGTGCAGGCCGCAGACGAGATCCGGCTTGCCGCGATCCGGCAGATGTTCGAGCGCTTCGGCTTCGCCCCGGACGAGGCGGACGTGCGCGCCCGAACCGTATACCTGACCCAGATCGGCTATATCTCGATGCAGGTGCGGGAAAGCGCCGACGTCCGCATCGCCCGAGTGCCCGGATACGTCAAGACATTCTCTGGCCAGTCCCCCACGCGCAGCGAACTGGCCCGCTTTCACGCCCGGTTGCAGCAGGGCCGCAAGGCCGAGGAGGCCGGCGCGACATGAGGCCCCCGCGGTGATGTCCGGGGCGGCGGCGGCAGGTCTTGTCGAGCGAGGTGACTTGCGCTACCCACCGGAAGCGCGGTGCGGGGGAGCGGTGTTCCCGTCAGCCGCAGGGCCGGTCTAGCTCAGCTGGTAGAGCGTCTGATTTGTAATCAGAGGGTCGGGGGTTCGAGTCCCTCGACCGGCACCAATTCGAACGGCGGCGCGGCAGATCGGGATGGACTGGTCCGACCACGAAGGCGACGGCTTGGCGGGCCTCCGCTGGGGCGCCGATCCCGCTGAACCTGAAATTGGGGATATTTTGCCGGGTTGGTGGATCTTGTCACCGGGCCCGTGCGATGTGCAAGCTGAACCGGCGGGGGAGGCTCTGCCTCCCCCGGACCCCCTCCGGAGTATTTCCGGACCAAAGAGGACAGGATCGCGGGCTGGTCTGTAGCTGCCCCGATCCTTCAGGAGGCGCCAGATGACCGATGCGTTCTTTACGCCTGTTTCGGGCTTCGACCTGCCGCGGTTCGCGGGGTTGGCGACGTTCATGCGGCTGCCGCATGTGCCGCCAGGTCACGAGCGGTATTCCGAGGTCGAGGTCGGCCTGGTGGGGCTGCCCTGGGACAGCGGGACGACCAACCGGCCCGGCCCGCGTCACGGTCCGAGGCAGCTTCGCGACGCTTCGACCATGATCCGGGCGCAGAACGGGGCAACGGGGATCCGGCCGTTCGAGGTGCTGCGCTGTGCCGATCTGGGCGATGTCGGCCCCAATCCCGCAGACGTTCTGGACACGATGGACCGGATCACCGCGTTCTATGACGGGCTTGTGGCGGCGGGCATTCGGCCGCTCACGGCGGGGGGCGATCATCTGTGTTCTCTGCCGGTGCTGCGCGCGCTGGGGCGCGGCGCGCCGCTGGGGATAGTGCATTTCGACAGCCACACCGATCTGTACAGGGGATACTTCGGCGGGTCCGCCTATACTCACGGAACACCGTTCCGCCGCGCGGTCGAAGAGGGGCTTCTGGACCCGGGGCGCGTGGTGCAGATCGGCATCCGCGGCACGATGTATGACAGCGAGGACCGCGATTTCGCTGACAGCGTCGGCATCCGGGTGATCGGGATCGAGGAATATTTCCGCCGCGGGCTCAACGATGTCATGGCCGAGGCGCGGGACATCGTGGGCGAGGGGGAAACCTATGTCTCGTATGACATCGATTTCGTCGATCCCGCCTTTGCCCCCGGCACCGGAACGCCCGAAATCGGCGGGCCAGACAGTTATCAGGCGCTCGAGGTGTGCCGCCATCTCTACGGGCTCGATATCGTGGGGGCCGACATGGTCGAGGTCTCTCCGCCGTTTGATCCGACGGGCGCGACGGCTTACCTCGGGGTATCGGTGATGTTCGAGCTGCTTTGCGCCATGGCGGCGTGACCTGTGCACCCGAGATGCCGGACGAGATACTGGACGAGATACTGGACTCGGGCACGCGGCTTGGATAGATGGGCGGCGACAGTTGTCGTTACCGCTAACGGCGCCCCTTCAAGGAGGCATGAATGGTTTCGCGCATCATCCCGGTCGATCCGTTCGACTTGACCATCTTCGGCGGAACCGGCGATCTGGCCCGGCGCAAGATCCTGCCGGGCCTCTACCGCCGCTTCTGGGCCGAGCAGATGCCCGAAGATGCCCGCATCATCGGCGCCGCCCGCAGCGAGATGTCGCGCAAGGACTTTCAGGACATGGTGCGCGAGGCGCTGCTGGAATTCGTGGCGGGCGCCAAGCGTGACACGGACCGGATCGAGGCGTTTCTCGATCATATCCACTATGTCGCCATCGACGCCAAGGGCGAGGGCGGCTGGCCGGACCTCAAGGCGATGCAACGCGACGGCGTCGTGCGCGCCTTTTATTTCTCGGTGGCGCCGGGGCTGTTCGGCGATCTGGCAGAGCGGCTTCATGCACATGGCATCACCGATGACGACAGCCGGATCGTGGTCGAAAAGCCGTTTGGCCGGGATCTTGCCTCGGCACGGACGCTGAACGCCACGCTGGCCGAGCATTTCGACGAGCACCAGATTTACCGGATCGACCACTACCTCGGGAAAGAGACGGTGCAGAACCTGATGGCCGTCCGCTTCGGCAACATCCTGTTCGAGCCGCTGTGGAACGCGCAATACGTCGATCACATCCAGATCACCGTGGCCGAGACCGTCGGCGTCGGCGGGCGCGGGCAATACTACGACAAGTCCGGCGCGATGCGGGATATGATCCAGAACCACCTGATGCAGCTTCTGTGCCTTATCGCGATGGAGCCGCCGCACCAGTTCGACCCCGACGCGGTGCGCGACGAAAAGCTCAAGGTGATCCGCGCGCTCGACCCCGTCGATCCGTCGGACATCGTGCGCGGCCAGTACGGCGCGGCCAAGGGCACCAAGAGCTATCTTGAGGATGTCGAAGACAGCGGCTCGGCCACGGAAAGCTTCATCGCGATGAAGGTGCATGTGTCGAACTGGCGCTGGAAGGGCACGCCGTTCTACCTGCGCACCGGCAAGCGGCTGAGAGGGCGCGCGTCCGAGATCGCGATCATCTTCAAGAAGACGCCGCATTCCATCTTCGGCGAGCAGGAAGAACAGCGCGGCAATGCGCTGGTGATCCGGCTACAGCCGAACGAGGGGATGAACCTGCGCGTCACCATCAAGGAACCGGGGCCGGGCGGCATGCGACTTGTCGAGGTGCCGCTCGATATGTCCTTTGCCGATGCGCTTGGGCCCGAGGCTGCGGATATTCCCGACGCCTATGAGCGGCTCATCATGGACGTGATCCGCGGCAACCAGACCCTGTTCATGCGCGGCGACGAGGTCGAGGCGGCGTGGGCCTGGACCGATCCGATCATCGACGGCTGGGAGGCGCGCGGCGACCGTCCCAAGACCTACGAGCCGGGCAGCTCCGGGCCGGAGGAATCGGCGATGCTGCTGCACCGGGAGGGGCGCCGCTGGAGGGAGATCCGCGAATGAAGCTCGTCGAATACCCCGACCGCGAGATGATGATGATCGACCTCGCCAACGTGCTGGCGGGCGAGTTGCGGTCTTGTCTGTCGCGTCACGATCATGCGTCCTTTGCGGTCCCGGGGGGCACCACGCCGGGGCCGATCTTCGACACCCTGTCGGCGGTCCGGCTGGACTGGGACCGCGTGCATGTGCTGCTGACTGACGAGCGCTGGGTGCCCGAGGATCACGAGCGGTCCAACACGCGGCTTCTGCGCGAGCGTCTGTTCACCGGCGAGGCCGCGCGCGCCGTGCATGTGCCGCTTTATTCCGGGCACGAGGCGCCCGAGGACGGGCTGGACGCCTTGAGCGACGCGCTGGCGCCTGAATTGCCGCTGTCCGTCCTGTTGCTGGGCATGGGCGACGACATGCACACGGCCTCGCTGTTTCCGGGCGCCGACCGTCTGGCCGACGCGATGGCCCCCCATGCGCCGCCGCTAATGGCGATGCGCGCGCCCGGCGCGCCCGAGCCGCGCATCACCCTGACGCGTCCCGTGCTGTCGGGCGCGATGTCGACCCATATCGTCATCACCGGGCGAGCCAAGCGCGGCGCGCTGGACCGCGCGCGCGAGATCGGCGATCCCCTGCGGGCGCCCGTCTGCGCCGTGCTGGCGGACGCCACCGTTCACTGGTCGGAGTAGTCGCTGATGGATTGGACCACGCTGCAAGCCTTGCATGACAGGACGAAGGGCCGGGGCATCCTGCCGCTGTTCGACGCGGCGCGCCCTGCCGAGTTCTCGGTGCGGGCCGAGGGGATGCTGCTGGACTATTCCAAGACCAACATCGACGAGGAAACCCGCCGCGCGCTTCTGGCACTGGCCGAAGAGGCGGGCGTCGCGGACAAGCGCGACGCGATGTTCGCAGGCCATGCGATCAATGAGACCGAGGGGCGCGCGGTGCTGCACACCGCCTTGCGAAACCTGTCGGGCGCACCGGTCATGGTGGACGGCAAGGATGTGATGCCGGGCGTGCTGGCGACGCTGGACCGGATGGACGCCTTTGCGACCGCAGTGCGTGGCGGCGCGTTCCAGACGCCGGGTGGCAAGCGGATCACCGACGTTGTCAACATCGGCATCGGCGGATCCGATCTTGGCCCCGCGATGGCCACGCTGGCGCTTGCGCCCTACCATGACGGCCCGCGCTGCCATTTCGTGTCGAACGTCGACGGCGCGCATGTTGCTGACACGCTGACGGGGCTGGACCCTGCCACGACGCTGGTGATCGTCGCCTCCAAGACCTTCACCACCATCGAGACGATGACCAACGCGCAGACCGCGCGCGACTGGATCGCGGATACGGTCGGGGCGGATGCGGCGGGCGGCCATTTCGCGGCGCTGTCCTCGGCGGTGGACCGAACGGCGGCCTTCGGCATCGACGAGGCCCGGGTGTTCGACTTCGAGGACTGGGTCGGCGGGCGCTATTCGATGTGGGGTCCAATCGGCCTGTCCTTGATGATCGCCATCGGCCCGGATGATTTCCGCGACGTGCTGCGCGGCGCCGAAGCGATGGACCTGCATTTCCGCAGCGCCGAGCCGCAGCGCAACATGCCGGTGATGCTGGCGCTGGTCGGCCTCTGGCACCACCAGGTCTGCGGTTATCCGACCCGCGCCGTGCTTCCTTATGACCAGCGCCTGTCGCGGCTGGCCGCCTATTTCCAGCAGCTCGAGATGGAATCGAACGGCAAGCGCGTGTCGATGGACGGGGCCGAGCTTTCCGTCGCCTCCGGCCCTGTCGTCTGGGGCGAGCCGGGGACCAATGGACAGCACGCCTTCTACCAGCTGATCCACCAGGGCACGCAGGTCGTTCCCTGCGAATTCATGGTCGCCGCGGCCGGGCACGAGCCGCATCTGGCGCATCAGCACCGGCTGTTGCTGGCCAACTGCCTGGCGCAGTCCGAGGCGCTGATGCGCGGCCGCAGTCTTGACGAAGCACGCGCGTTGATCGCCGACCGCTTCACGGGCGAGGAGCTGGAGCGGCAGGCGCGGCACCGGGTTTTCCCCGGCAACCGCCCGTCGACAACGCTGGTCTATCCGCGCCTCACGCCGCGCGTTCTGGGGCAGATCGTGGCGCTGTATGAACACCGCGTCTTCGTCGAGGGCGCGATCCTCGGGATCAACTCCTACGACCAATGGGGGGTGGAGCTTGGCAAGGAGCTTGCCAAGGCGCTGGAGCCGGTGATCGCGGGTGACGCCTCCGCCGATGACAAGGACGGGTCGACCCGCCAGCTTGTCGCCTTCGTGCAGGATGCCGCTTCGTCCGGTGCTTGAAGGAAGGGCGGCAAGGTGCCGCCCGCCCTTGATAATCCAGGTTCAGAAAAACGCCTGAAGCCCGGTCTGCGCCCGCCCCAGAATCAGCGCATGCACGTCGTGCGTGCCCTCATAGGTGTTCACCGTCTCAAGGTTCTGCGCGTGGCGCATCACATGGTATTCGGCCATGATCCCGTTTCCGCCATGCATGTCTCGGGCGGCCCGCGCGATATCCAGCGCCTTGCCGCAGTTGTTGCGCTTGATCAGGCTGATCGCCTCGGGCGCGGCCACGCCGTCGTCCAGCATCCGGCCCACCCGCAAGGACGCCTGCAGCCCAAGCGCGATCTCGGTCTGCATGTCGGCCAGCTTTTTCTGGAACAGCTGCGTCTGCGCCAGCGGGCGCCCGAACTGCTTGCGGTCAAGGCCATACTGCCGCGCCAGATGCCAGCAGTCTTCCGCCGCACCCATCGCGCCCCAGGAGATGCCATAGCGCGCCCGGTTGAGACATCCGAACGGCCCCTTGAGACCCTCTACGTTGGGCAACAGCGCCTCCTCGCCCACCTCGACGTTAACCATCGAGATTTCGCCGGTGATCGAGGCGCGCAGCGATAACTTGCCGCCGATCTTGGGCGCCGTCAGACCGGGCGTGCCCTTGTCCAGAACGAACCCGCGGATCTTGCCACCATGCGCCTCGGACTTGGCCCAGACCACGAAGACATCCGCGATGGGGGCGTTCGAGATCCACATCTTGGCACCGTTCAGGACATAGCCGCCGTCCGTCTTCGTCGCAGTTGTCTTCATGCCGCCCGGGTCGGACCCGGCTTCGGGTTCGGTCAGGCCGAAACACCCGGTCCATTCGCCAGACGCAAGCTTCGGTAGGTACTTCTGCCGCTGAGCGTCCGAGCCGTAGGCGTGGATCGGATACATCACCAGCGACGACTGCACCGACATCATCGACCGATAGCCGGAATCCACCCGCTCGACCTCGCGCGCGACAAGCCCGTAACTGACATAGCCCGCACCGAGGCCGCCGAATTCTTCGGGAATCGTGATGCCCAGAAGGCCCATCGCGCCCATCTCGGCAAAGATCTCGGGCGCAGCGGTCTCGTTGAGATACATGTCGGTGACGCGCGGCATCAGCTTGTCCTGCGCATAGGACCGCGCGCTGGCGGCGATCATCCGCTCGTCGTCCGTCAACTGGCGGTCCATCAGGAACGGGTCGGCCCAGTCGAACCCCGCAAGCGAGGGGCCGTGCCCCATGGTCTGTCCGTCCGGCATGATCGTTCCTCCTGAGGTCTGCGCGTCCCTTGATTGAGACATAGTCCGCCGCGCGTCAACCACGACCCCGGCGCAGGGGGGGGTGCGCGGTCCCGCCCCATCTTTGGTCCGGAAATACTCTGGAGGGGGTCCGGGGGAGGCAAAGCCTCCCCCGGCTGGATCGCCCCGCAGCGCAGCGCAGCGCGGGGCGAGGGTCCTCAGACGCCGCGCGTCGCCATCACCCGCTCGAGGTGGTGGTCGGTGTCTCCAAGCTGGTGGTCGATCATCACCAGTCGCTTGGCGTAATGCGACATCTGGTATTCCCATGTCATCGCGATGCCGCCGTGCATCTGTACGCAGTCCTCGGCCACCAGTTTCGCGGTCCGGCCGATCAGGTTCTTTGCCATCGACACGCTGCGCGATTGCGCGCCGGTGCCTATCCGGCTGGCGGCGAGGATGGTGATCGACCGCGCCTGTTCGATCTCGGTTTTCATGTCGACCATGCGGTGCTGCAACGCCTGAAAGCTGCCGATGGTCGTGCCGAACTGTTTGCGGCTCTTGAGATAGTCGAGCGTGATGTCGAAACTCACGTCCATCGCGCCGACCGCTTCGGCACAAAGCGCCAGCGTCCCGGCGTCAAGCGCGTCCTGCACCGCCGCGCCAGCCTCTGCCAGCAGCAGCGTGGCAGGCGCGGCGTCAAGGAACACCTCCGCAGCGCCGCCGCCGTCGATCATGCCATAGGGCGTTACCTCGGCGTCGCTGGCCGCCACGTCGAACAAGGCCATCGTGCCGTCCAGCAGCGCCGCTACCAGGAACCGTTCCGCGACATGGCCGCCATAGACCACGGATTTGCGCCCCGACAGGCGGTATCCTTCGCCGTCCTTGCGCGCGGTGGTGGCGATGCCGGACAGATCATAGGGCGCGTCCAGCTCGCCCAGCGCGGCGGCGTGATGCACCGCGCCCGCCAACAGAGCCTCCTGATCCGCGCCCGCCGCCGCCAACAGGCGGGACGACAGCAGCGCCGCCAGCACCGGCTCGGGACAGATCGCGCGCCCCAGCGCCTCGAATACCGCCGTGATGTCAAAGCCCGCGCCGCCAAAGCCGCCCTGATCCTCGGGCGCCAGTGCCATCAGCACCCCCAGTTCGGACAATTCCGCCCAGCGCGCTGGATCGTGGAACGGCGCCTGATAGGCGGCCTTGGCCCGGTGTTCCCAGCCATACTTGCCTGCGAGGTAGCGGTTCAGCGTGTCCGACAGCATCCGCCGGTCGTCGGTCATCTCGAAATTCATCTGTTCACAGCCCCAGCATCGCTTTCGACAGGATGTTCCGCTGGATCTCGTTCGATCCGCCGAAGATCGAGATCTTGCGGTTGTTGAAATACTCCGCCGCCTCGTTGGCGAAATCCCCGGGCACCAGCGCGGCATTGCCGTCCAGATCCTCGGAGGGGAAGGGCGCGGCGGCGGGGCCGAGCGCGCGGCGTGTGAGGTCGTTCAGTGTCTGCCGGATCACGGTGCCCTTGATCTTGAGCATCGAGGATTCGAGCCCCGGCGCGCCGTTCTTCTGCGCCTCGGACAGCATCCGCAGGTTGGTGATCTTCATCGCCTCGAGGTCGATTTCGGTCTGCGCCATGCGCGCGGCGAACAGCGGCGTCTCGGCCAGCGGCCTGCCGCCCCGCGTGATCTTGCGCGCGATGATCTTCAACTGCTCGAAGGCGGCGGCCGAGAACCCGACGCCCGCGATGTTGGTGCGCTCGTGGGTCAGCAGGTATTTGGCGATGGTCCAGCCCTGATTTTCCGCGCCCACGAGGTTGGACGCGGGCACGCGCACATCGGTAAAGAACACCTCGTTCACCTCGTGTCCGCCCTCGATCAACTTGATCGGGCGCATCTCGATGCCGGGGGTATCGAGGTCGATCAGCAGAAAGCTGATGCCTTCCTGCGGCTTGCCGTCCTTTGACGTGCGCACGAGGCAGAAGATCTTGTTGGCGTGCTGGCCAAGAGTGGTCCAGGTCTTTTGGCCATTCACGACATAGTCGGCGCCGTCGCGCACCGCTGCCGTCTTCAGGCTGGCAAGGTCAGACCCGGCGCCCGGTTCGGAATAGCCCTGGCACCACCAGTCGGTGCCGTCCAGAATGCGCGGCAGGAACGACGCCTTCTGCGCCTCGCTGCCGAACTTGAGCAGCACCGGCCCCAGCATGTGCACGCCGAAGGGAACGATGCGCGGGGCGAAGGCCAGCGCGCATTCCTCTTCGAAGATGTGCCGCTCGACCGGGGTCCAGCCGGTGCCGCCGTGGTCCTTCGGCCAGGTCGAGGCCAGCCAGCCGCGCGCGTTCAGGATCGCGTGCCAGCGCACCATGTCTTCGCGGCCGAGCTCGATATTCGCGCGAACCTTGTCCGACAAGTCCTTGGGCAGGCTGTCTTTCAGGAAGGCACGCACCTCGTCCTGAAAGGCGCGTTCCGCCTCGGAATAGCTCAGGTCCATCTGATCCTCCCCCCGGATGCTGCGCCGAAAGATAGAGCACCCGAACGCCGGGCTGTCCACAGCGTCATGGCACGCGCAAGGCGCGACGTTGTGTCGTTGTCGGTCAAGCGGGGAGGGTTGGAGCGGGTGAAGGGAATCGAACCCTCGTATGCAGCTTGGGAAGCTGCCGTTCTACCATTGAACTACACCCGCACGGTCGCTCTTATGCCGTCCGGCGCGCGGCTTGGCAAGGGGCGGTCAGCCGCGCCTGCGCCTGCGCCGACCGCCGCCGTCCTCGCCACCCGAATTGAAGCTGACCTCGGGCAGGGTGACGATCTTGCGCAGCTCGACGAAGGGCGCGGTGGCGTGCGGCAGGGCGTTGGCGGCGATGAAATGCTCTTGAAAGCGCGGCTCGATGGCCGTCTCGACCTTGTGGATGTCACGCACGCGCGCCTCGATGTCGGCGCGGGCCGACCGGTTGCACAGCGCGATGCGCGCGCCGGTTCCGGCGGCATTCCCCGCGCTTGACACGCGTTCCAGCGGGCAGTCGGGGATCATCCCGAGGATCATCGCGTGTTTCGGCGAGATATGCGCGCCGAAGGCACCGGCAAGGATCACCTTGTCCACCTCGTCCACGCCCATCTCGTCCATCAACAGGCGCGCGCCCGCATAGAGCGCCGATTTCGCCAGTTGGATCGCGCGGATGTCGCCCTGGGTCACGCTGATGCGCGGGCCGCCATCCTCGCTTGCATCGTGCAGAAGATAGGAATGCGTCCTCCCCTCGGCCACGCTGCGCGGTGTGCCGGTCTGGTCGGCCGATCCGATCAGGCCCGAGGTGTCGACGATCCCCGCCGCGCGCATCTCGGCCACCGCTTCGATGATGCCCGACCCGCAGATGCCGGTGACGCCCGACGCGCCGACAGCTTCGGCAAAGCCCGCTTCGGTCGACCACAGGTCGCTGCCGATCACCTTGAAGCGCGGCTCTTTCGTCACCGGGTCGATCTCGACCCGCTCGATGGCGCCCGGGGCTGCACGCTGGCCGCTGGAAATCTGCGCGCCCTCGAAGGCCGGGCCGGTGGGCGAGGAACAGGCCAGCACCCGGCGCTTGTCGCCCAAAAGGATCTCGGCGTTGGTGCCCACGTCCACGATCAGGGTCAGCACCTCGGCCTTGTACGGTTCTTCGGACAAGGCCACGGCGGCGGCATCCGCGCCGACATGCCCCGCGATGCAGGGCAGCACGAAGACGCGCGCGGCGGGGTTGATCGCCGACAGGTCCAGTTCGCGGGCATCGAGCGACATGGAATCCGACGTGGCCAGCGCAAACGGCGCCTGCCCAAGCTCCACCGGGTCGATGCCCAGCAGCAGATGGTGCATCACCGGGTTGCAGACGAACACCGTCTCCATGATCTGCGACGGCTCGATCTCGCCCTCGGCGGCGATTTCCACCGCCAGCGTGTTGATCGCCTCGCGCACGGTGCGGGTCATCTCGGCATCACCGCCGGGGTTCATCATCGCGTAGGACACCCGGCTCATCAGGTCTTCGCCGAAGCGGATCTGGGGGTTCATCACGCCGGCCGAGGCCTTGACCTCGCCGTTGCGCAGGTCGCACAGATGCGCGGCGATGGTGGTGGACCCAAGGTCGATGGCAAGGCCGTAAAGCCGCCCCTCCCAATACCCGGGCCAAAGATCGAGGATACGCTCATGCGCGTCGGCATGGCCCTTGTGCAGCGCGGCGGTGACGGTCCACTTGCCCTTGCGCAGGGCGGGCTGGAGCTTTGACAGCACCGGCAGGTCGCAGCGCAGGCGGTCAACCTCGATCCCGTGCTGGTCGGCCAGCGCGCGCTTGAGCCGCTCCAGATCGCCGGTGGGGGAATGCATGTCGGGCTCGTCCACCTCGACGTAGTAAAGCCGCGTTGCCGGGTCCATCGTCATGACGCGCGCGCTGGCGGCCTTGCGCACCACCTGCTTGTGCACCTGGCTTTCGGGCGGCACGTCGATCACCACGTCGCCCTGCACCGTGGCCTGGCAACCAAGCCGACGTCCTGGTTTCAGGCCGCGCACCCGGTCATAGCGTTCCTCGACAGCATTCACGTCCGACAGCGCGCCGGGCTGCACCGTCACGCCGTGTTTCGAGAAATCGCCATAGCCTGGCGACACCTGGCACTTGGAACAGATGCCGCGCCCGCCGCAGACGCTGTCGAGATCGACCCCAAGCTGCCGCGCCGCCGTCAGGACGGGCGTTCCGACGGCAAAGCGTCCGCGCTTGCCGGAGGGGGTGAAGATGACGAGCGGATCCTGGGTCATGGTCGGCCTTCGATGTGGTTGGGCCGGACACTAGTGATCCGCGCGGGACATGGAAGGCCGGAATGCGGCGCCGCGCGCCTTCGCCGCGACTCTGGCCCGGTCTGACCGCCGCGACGGAAGGCGGAACAACGTCCGCGATAGCCACGTTCGCCCCGCAGCACAGCATTTCCGAACAGGAGAGTTTCCCGTGGCTGACAGACTTCACACGATCAACCCCGCGACCGGCGAGCCGATCAACAGTTACGATCTGATGTCGGACACCGAGGTGAACCGGACCATCGAGGCGGCACATGCGGCGTTCGGCACCTGGGGCGCCACCCCGGCAGCGGACCGCGCCAACGCAATCCGTTCTGTCGGCGCTGTCCTGCGCGAGCGCAAGGACGCACTTGCACGTCTGATGTCGCAGGAGATGGGCAAGCTGTTGTCGCAGTCCGAGCAAGAGATCGACCTGTGTGCCGCGATCTGCGACTGGACCGCCGAGACTGGCCCCAACGCTCTTGCGGACGAAGAGCGTGATCTAATGAACGGCGGCAAGGGCGTCATCGGCTACGCGCCGATCGGCGTGATCTACGGCATCCAGCCATGGAATTTCCCGGCGTATCAGGTCTTTCGCTATGCCATCGCCAACCTGATGTCGGGGAACACGGTGCTTCTGAAACACGCCGAAAGCGTCACCGGATCGGCGCTGTTCCTGCAAGAGGTGTTCGACGCATCGGACCTGCCCAAGGATGCCTTCAAGGTGCTGCGGATCACCCACGAGCAATCGGATAACGTCATCGCGCATGATCTGGTGCGCGGCGTGACGCTGACCGGGTCGGAGCGCGCGGGCAAGCATGTCGGCGCCGAGGCGGGCAAGCATCTCAAGAAGTCGGTGCTCGAGCTTGGGTCGAACGACGCCTATCTCGTGCTGGAGGACGCCGACATCGAAACCGCGGTCAAGCAAAGCGTCATGGGCCGGGTCTATAACAATGGCGAGACCTGCGTGGCGGCCAAACGCTTCATCGTGGTCGATGCCGTCTACGACCAGTTCAAGGAAGCGTTCGTCGCCGCCATGAACGACCTCAAGGCGGGCGATCCGATGGAGGGCGAGGCCGATATCGGCCCGATGGCGCGCGAGGACTTGCGCGATACGCTTCACCATCAGGTCCGGGCCTCTGTCGACAAGGGCGCCACGATCCTGTGCGGCGGCGAGATTCCGGACGGGCAGGGGTTCTACTACCCCGCCACGGTTCTGGGCGATGTCGCGCCCGGGATGCCCGCCTATGACGACGAATTGTTCGGTCCCGTCGCCTCGCTGATCCGGGCGACGGACGCGAAAGACGCGATGCGCATCGCCAACGACAGCCGCTTCGGCCTCGGCGGCGGCATCTTTTCCAGGGACGAGGACGCTGCGGTCAAGCTGGCGATGGAGCATTTCGACACCGGCATGGTGTTCGTCAACGGCTTCGGCCTCGCACAGCCCGACATGCCCTTTGGCGGCGTCAAGCATTCGGGCCACGGCCGCGAACACGGCGGTTTTGGCATGAAGGAGTTCGTGAACGTGAAGGCCGTCAATATCCTCGCGGCCTGAGCGTGGCGTCGTCTCGGCCCGGCACCCCGGAACGGGCCGGGGCGGCGTGCGCACTCAAGAGCAGGGTCAGGCGCAGGCGGCCTTTTCCGCCTCTGCCATTGCCTCTGCCGTCGCCTCCAGCGTCAACATGATCGACGCGTGGCGGTTCTTGTAGTCGCGGGCGGGAATCAGGACCTCAAGATCGCCGAAAGGCGCGCCAGGGGCGGGTCCGTCCGACTTGAGCATCGCCTTGAGATCGTCGCGCGCCTGTTCCACTTCGGCGCGGGTGCGCCCGATGATGCTGGCGCCGACGACCGAGGCCGAGGCCTGGCCCAGCGCGCAAGCCTTCACGTCCTGCCCAAAGCCGGTGATGCGCCCGTCCTCCATCACCACGTCCACCGTCACGGTCGATCCGCACAGCGGAGAGCGCTTCTTGACGGTCGCCTGCGGCGCCTCCAGCCGGTCCGTCAGCGGGATGTCGGTGGCCAGCGCAAGGATGCGGCCAGAATAGAGCTTGATGAGATCGGCGTCGCTCATGGCTTTCCTCTCCGGTTCCTGACGCCTAGATAGGCGCGGACATGCCATTGGGAAAGACTGTGCCATGAGCTTCGATGCCGCAACCCTGCGCTACAACGATCAAGGTCTCGTTCCCGTGATCGCGCAGGATCATGCCACCGGAGAGGTGCTGATGATGGCCTGGATGAACGCCGAGGCGGTGACGCGCACGCTTGACACGGGCCGCGTCACATATTGGTCGCGTTCGCGGCAGGCCTTCTGGATCAAGGGCGAAACCTCGGGGAATGTGCAGGAGCTGGTGGATTTGCGCGTCGATTGCGACCGCGACTGCGTTCTGGTCACCGTGCGCCAGACCGGCCCGGCCTGCCACACCGGGCGGCGCACATGCTTCTACACCGCGGTGCGCGGCGGCGATGAGGTCGAGTTGATGGCGCCGGACGCCTGATCGCAAATCCTTTGACGGACGGGCCCTGTGCTGCCATCCTGGCGCACTTTCCCTCGAAATGAAGGGGCTGCACCGTGACGGGTTTGTTCAAGGCACTGACCGTGGCCCTTGCTCTGTTCGCGGCCTGCCTTGCTGCCCCAGCGCGGGCCGACACCTTGTTCCTGTCTGGCGTGGTGCAGGACCTTGATGGCAGGCCCTTGCCGCGCCTTTCCGTCAGGGTGGTGCTTGGCAGCGATCCCGCGCCACGCCGTCCCGGCGCAGGGCGCATGATCGTCACCGATGCGCAGGGCCGCTTCACGGTGCAATCTGACGTTTCCCTGACATCGCGGCGGATCAGGCTGGACAATCCGTTCGTGCGGCACCCCTCGCAGCTACTGGAGATCGGGTTCGAGATGGACCTTCTCGGGCAGCCCGCGCTGCACTGGACCGAACTGGATTTCATCGACGGGCAGGGGCCGCTGCGCGGGATGTCGTCGTTCGTCGCAGGCAAGGACGGCGCTTTCGATGTGCCCCTCGACTTCCACGCCAGCGAGCACGCCTGGTCGATCCCGGGCGATCCGAGGGGCTTTCGCCTCAGCGATGTCGGGACGGATGTGCGTGTCGAGACATGGGACGACGGCACACCGGGGCGGCTTGAGCTGGGGCTGGTCGTCGTTCACCAGCGCTTCGAGATCAGGTGAGCCTGGCTGGCCGCGCCGTCAGGCCCCGACCATCGCCCGGATGTCCTGCGGCGATGCGCCCTCGTCGCGGTAGAGCCTGATTGCACGGGCGTCGTCGCGCTTGGCCAGGCGTTTGCCGTGATCGTCGCGGATCAGGCGGTGGTGATGGAAGCTTGGCGTGGGCAGGCCCAGTAGGCTTTGCAGCACCACATGGATCGCCGTCGCCTCGAACAGATCGCGCCCGCGCACCACATGGCTGACGTCCTGCGCCGCGTCGTCCAGCACCACCGACAGATGATAGGACGTGCCCATCTCGCGGCGCGACAGCACCACGTCGCCGACGCGGTCGATCACCGTTTGCGGCGGGATATGGACCGTGCCGGTCTCGCCATCCGGCTCGGCGCCGGTCTCGTGCCAACTCACACCCTCGGGAGCCACCTTGGCCACTGCCCGCGCCATGTCGAGCCGCAAGGCGGCATCGGTCGGCGCCGGGCCGCCGGTGTCGCGCCGCCCGCGGCAGGTGCCGGGATAGACGATGCCGTCAGGGCCGGTCAGCGGCGCGCCTTCCTGCGGGGCGCTGGCGGCCTCCAGAATGTCGCGGCGGGTGCAGGTGCAGGCGTACAGCCAACCCTCTGTCCAGAGCCGGTCAAGAGCGGCGCGGTAGACGGCCAAGCGATCCGACTGGCGCATCACCGGCGCCTCCCACCTCAGGCCGAGCCATGCGAGATCGTCGAAGATCGCGGTTTCCCATTCGGGGCGGGCGCGCTGGCGGTCGATATCCTCGATCCGCAGCAGGAACCGCCCGTCTGCGGCGCGGGCCATGTCATGGGCCAGTATCGCGGAATAGGCATGACCGAGGTGCAGCGGCCCGGTCGGCGAGGGCGCGAACCGGGTCGTGAACGTCACAGCTTTTCGAGAACGTAGACCGTCGCGCCAAGGTCGATGCCCGGAACATGCTCGCCGTGTTCCTGGAACAGGATCTTCGCCTTGCCGCTCTTGATGCAGTTGGACAGCTTGTCGGTGTAGCTTTCGTCCTGCAGCGTGTGGTCGTTGAATGAAAACGCCAGAAGCCCGCCGGGCGCAAGAATACCCATCAGCTTGTCGAAGACCGAGGCCGGGGCGGCGCCCGCGCCGATCACCCCCGCTGCAGCGACGGCGGCATAATCGCCCTGCATGCACGGCATCTTGGCGCCGTTTCCGACCTGCCGCAGCTTTCGGTAGACGCCTTTTTCGTGCGCTTCTTCCAGCATCTCGGACGACAGGTCGGCGCCGTCGATGCGGGTGAACCCTTCCGCCTTCAAAGCGGTGCCCGACAGCCCGGTGCCGCAGCCGAAGTCGAGGATCGGCAGCGACTTGTCGTCGAGGTGCTTCGCCAACGCCTTGGCGACCCGCTCGGGCGTCACATAGCCATGCTCCTGCAGATCGGCGTCGTACTTGCCCGCCCAGTCGTCATAGAGCGCGCGGGTCTCTTCGGCGGTGTCCGCCGCATAGACCTTGTCGAAATAGCTCTTGGCCATGGAACGTCTCCGGGATGCGGATATCAAGCGGCGTCGTCCTGCCGGGATTGGGCAAGCCAGTCCTGCCACGCTGCCTTGGCGCGGTCGGTGTAGGCCTTGTAGCGCGCGGGGCGATTGCGGCGCCCGCCCTTGAGGTCAACGGGCGGGAACAGGCCGAAGTTCACGTTCATCGGCTGGAACGTCTTGGCATCCGCGCCGCCGGTGATGTGGGTCACAAGCGCGCCGGTGGCCGTTTCGGGTGGCGGCGGCGTGACGGGCAGGCCCAGGATCTCGCCCGCAGCCATCCGGCCCGCCAGAAGGCCCATCGCGGCCGATTCGACATAGCCCTCGACCCCGGTGATCTGTCCGGCAAAGCGGATATGCGGCTTTGAGCGCAGGCGCATCGCACCGTCCAGCAGCGTCGGGGAATTGAGGAACGTGTTGCGGTGGATGCCGCCCAGCCGCGCGAAGCTTGCGTTCTCCAGCCCGGGAATGGTGCGCAGAACCTCGGTTTGCGCGCCGTATTTCATCTTGGTCTGGAAGCCGACGATGTTGAACAGCGTGCCCAGCTTGTTGTCGCGGCGCAGCTGAACGATGGCGTGCGCCTTGATGTCGGGCTGATGCGGGTTGGTCAGGCCGACAGGTTTCATTGGGCCGTGGCGCAGGGTTTCGCGGCCGCGTTCGGCCATCACCTCGATCGGCAGGCAGCCGTCGAAATATCCGGCAGTCTCGCCTTCGTGGAATTCGGTCTTGTCGGCGGCCAGCAGCGCGTCGATGAACGCCTCGTACTGGCCCTTGTCCATCGGGCAGTTGAGGTAGGCGGTGCGCTCTTCCTCGGTCTCGCCCTTGTCATAGCGCGACTGCATCCACGCCTTCGACATGTCGATGCTGTCGGCATAGACGATGGGCGCGATGGCGTCGAAGAAGGCCAGCGCCTCGGTTCCGGTCTCGGCGCGGATCGCTTCGGCCAGCGCGCCAGATGTCAGGGGGCCGGTGGCGATGATCCAGTGGCCGCTGTCGGGCAGCGCGTTGATCTCTCCCGCCTCGACGCTGATGCGCGGATGCGCGCGCAGCCGTTCGGTCACGCCTTCGGCAAAGGCGTCGCGGTCCACCGCCAGCGCGCCGCCTGCGGGCAGCTTGTGGCGCGTCGCCATTTCCATCAGAAGGCCGTCCGCCGCGCGCATTTCCCAATGCAAGAGGCCCACGGCGTTCTGTTCGTCGTCGTCCGAGCGGAACGAGTTGGAACACACCATCTCGGCGAACTGGCCGGTCTGGTGCGCGAAGGTGCCGACCTCGGGGCGCATTTCGTGCAGCACGACATCGACGCCCATTTGCGCCGCTTGCCAGGCCGCTTCGGACCCGGCCATGCCGCCGCCGACAATGTGAAGCTTTTCAGACATGGCGGTCATGTAGCGGTCTGCCCCGCCCATGAAAAGGGGAAGACGCATCGCGCCTTCCCCGATTTCGGATAGGTGGCGGATCAGGCCAGATCAGGCCAGGGCGTTGCCGCGCGAGCCTCCAAGCATCCGGTCGACCGAGAATGCGCCTGCGCCCGTAACGAACAGCGCAAGGTAACCGCCTGCAAGGCCAAGGTTCTTCAGGAAGCTGGTCATCTGCATCTGGTCAGCGGGGACGAAGTGATACAGCGCGCCCGACAGGACACAGAAGGCGGCGAGGCCAAGCGCCACCCAGCGGGTCTGGAAACCCGCGATCAGGGCGATGCCGCCGAGAATCTCGAACAGGACGACGGGCCAGGCCAGAGCGGCGGGAACGCCGCCCGAGGCCATGTAGCCTGCAAAGCCCTGAACATCGGCCAGTTTGCCGAAGCCTGCGACGATGAACAGAAGGCCGAGCAGGATGCGGGCGGCCAGAAGAATCAGGTTGGTGGATTGGGTCATGTGCGTCTCCATCGACGGGTTATGCGATGGGGGTCAGCTAGACTTGTGCGTGAGGGCGTGAAAGGGCCGAATTTTCACAGGCTCTGTGCGGAAAAGCGAAGTTGGCCGGGTCCGAAGACCCGGCCTGTCCGCCGCCGCCATGAGTGAACTGCTGAGCTGGACACTTCCCGAGGTTCAAAGCGGGCAGCAGCGGAGTGGGTGTGAACGCGGCGCTCAGGCGGTGCCGGGCCGCGTTCGGATCGGTTGCGTATCTTCCCACAGGTCGTGGAACAGGTTGGAAATCTCGCCCCGCTCAAGCTGCGGCTGGGCGTCCTTTTCCTCGACTTCGTCATCGTCCTCGACCTCTGCCAGCAGCGAGGCGGGCAGGCCGGACGTGTCCAGCTTGACCCTGCGCGGCGTCACGGCAGGTCGTTTGCCGAAGATCGCGGTCAGATCCAGGATCACCGGGCGGGCGGTCAGCGCGATCATCAGAAGCGCGCCGATCAGCGACACCTCGCGCCAGAGCGATTCCAGGCTGTCACCCGACCATGTGCTGCCAAAGTGAATGCCTGCAGAGGCCATGGTGAAGACGATCAGGAACAGCGCCGCCGGGCGGACGAACCGCGCCAGCATGATCAGCGACGCGGCAAGGATCACCAGAAGCTGCAGGCTTTGCGAGGCAAAGCTGTTCAGGTGACCGGGAATGAGAAAGGTATAGAGAACAGGGTCCTCGATCAGACACAGACCGACAACAACGAAATACGAGGAAATCAGAAGGCGGGTTGCAAGCAGCGCGGACCGCGACGTGCAGACGTCGCCATTGTGCGCAACCGGAGCAGGGCGGGCAGCAGACATGATTTTGTCCCGTCGTCGTAGCGCCCCCACACCTGACCTCGACAATTCACTCCAGCACCAAGGCCGGATGGTGGCCCGAAAATGGCAAAAGCGGGGCTTTTAACCCCGCTTTAACCAAACTTCCGAGATGTCTTTGCCACGATGGGCGGCTAGACCTCGCCGCCCGGCGCGTCCGGTCCGGCCTGATCGACGTCGGCGTCGGCGGTCTCATCCTCGCCCTGATCGGCGATCCAGGCGACCGACACGACCTCTTCGCCCTTTCCGGTGTTGAACACCTTGACCCCGCCCGCCCCGCGCGAGCGGAACGAGATGCCATCGACCGGCACCCGGATCGACTGGCCGGTCGAGGTCGCAAGCATGATCTGGTCGCCGGTCTCCACCGGGAAGGATGCGACAAGCGCGCCGCCCCGCATCGCGCGGTCCATTGCGGCGACACCCTGGCCGCCGCGGCCGCGCACCGGGTAGTCATGGCTCGACGACAGCTTGCCCGAGCCTTGTGCGGTAATCGTCAGGATCAGGTCCTCGGCCGCCGACATCTCGGCATAGCGGTCCTGCGGCAGCGCAACGTCCGCGACCTGGTCGTCGTCGTCGTTACCCTCGGCATCGTCGGCCATGCCCGCCACGGCGCGGCGCATCTTGAGGTAGGCGGCGCGTTCCTCTGCAGATGCCTCGAAGTGACGGATGACGGCCATCGACACGACCTTGTCACCCTTGCCCAGCCGGATGCCGCGCACGCCGGTGGAATCGCGGCCCTTGAACACGCGCACATCCGTCGTCCGGAACCGGATCGCGCGCCCGCTGGCGGTCACGAGCATCACGTCCTCGTCCTCCCCGGCGATGCGCGCATTCACGAGGAACACGCCGTCCGGTAGCTTCATCGCGATCTTGCCGTTGCGCATCACGTTGGTGAAGTCCGACAGCGCGTTGCGGCGCACGTCACCTTCGGAGGTGGCGAACACGATCTGCAACTGGTCCCACTGATCCTCGTCGCGGTCCACCGGCATGATCGCGGCGATGGAAACGCCGGTTGGAATCGGCAGGATGTTGACGATCGCCTTGCCGCGCGCCCCGCGCGCCGCCTGCGGCAGCCGCCAGGTCTTGAGCTTGTAGACCATCCCGTCGGTCGTGAAGAACAGAAGCGGCGTGTGGGTGTTCGCCACGAACAGCGATGTCACCACGTCGTCATCCTTGAGAGCGCCGCCCGACACGCCCTTGCCGCCGCGTTTCTGCGCGCGGAAGTCGGCAAGCGGCGTGCGCTTGACATAGCCGCCCTGGGTGATCGTGACGACCATGTCCTCACGCTCGATCAGGTCTTCGTCCTCCATGTCGCCGGACCAATCGACGATCTCGGTGCGGCGCGGAACGGCGAACTGGTCCTTCACCTCGCGCAATTCGTCCGAGATGATCGCCATGATCCTCTCGCGCGAGCGCAGGATGGCCAGGTAGTCCTTGATCTTCTCGGCCAGCTCGGCCAGCTCGTCCGTGACTTCCTTGACGCCGATCTGCGTCAGGCGCTGCAGCCGCAATTCAAGGATCGCGCGCGCCTGCCGTTCGGACAGGTTGTAGGTGCCGTCGTCGTTCACGGTGTGGGTCGGATCGTCGATCAGCTTGATGTAGTCGATGATCTCGCCCGCGGGCCAGCGGCGGGTCATCAGCGCCTCGCGCGCCTCGTTCGCGTCGGCAGATTGCCGGATCGTCGCGACAACCTCGTCGACGTTCGACACCGCGACGGCCAGGCCGCACAGCACATGGCTGCGCTCGCGTGCCTTGCGCAACTCGAACGCGGTGCGGTTGGCGACGACTTCCTCGCGAAAGGTGATGAAGTGGGTCAGGAACTCGCGCAGCGTCAGCTGTTCGGGCTTGCCGCCGTTCAGCGCCAGCATGTTGCAGCCGAACGACGTCTGCATCGGGGTGAAGCGGAACAGCTGGTTCAGCACCACCTCGGGCGTCGCGTCGCGCTTCAGCTCGATCACCACGCGCACGCCCACGCGGTCGGATTCGTCCTGCACCGCCGAGATGCCCTCCAGCCGCTTCTCGCGCACCAGATCGGCGATCTTCTCGATCATCGAGGCCTTGTTCACCTGATAGGGGATTTCGTCCAGCACGATGGCGAAGCGGTCCTTGCGCAACTCCTCGATGCGGGTCTTGGCGCGGATGATGACGCTGCCGCGTCCCTCGGTATAGGCCTTGCGCGCGCCCGACCGGCCAAGGATCAGCCCGCCCGTCGGGAAATCCGGGGCAGGGATGTAATCCATCAGCTGCAGCGAATCGAGATCGGGGTTTTCGATCAGCGCTAGCGTCGCGTCGATCACCTCGCCCAGATTGTGCGGCGGGATGTTGGTGGCCATGCCGACGGCGATGCCGCCCGCGCCGTTGACCAGCATGTTGGGAAAGCGCGCGGGCAGGACGGTCGGTTCAAGATCCTTGCCGTCGTAGTTGTCCTGGAACGCGACGGTTTCTTTCTCAATGTCCGCCAGCAGCGCCTGTGCGGGCTTGTCCATCCGCACTTCGGTATAGCGCATCGCAGCAGGGTTATCGCCGTCCATCGAGCCGAAATTGCCCTGACCGTCCAGCAGCGGCAGCGACATCGAGAAATCCTGCGCCATCCGCACCAGAGCGTCGTAGATCGCGCTGTCGCCGTGCGGGTGGTATTTGCCCATCACGTCGCCGACGGGGCGCGCGGATTTGCGGTAAGGCTTGTCGTGCGTGTTGCCGGTCTCGTGCATCGCATACAGGATGCGGCGGTGCACAGGTTTCAGGCCGTCGCGCAGATCGGGGATCGCGCGGCTGACGATCACGCTCATCGCGTAGTCGAGATAGGACGAGCGCATTTCCTCTTCGATGGAAATGGTGGGGCCGTCATGCGGATGCCGCTTGGGGCCGGTTTCGTCCATGTTCTCAGGGGGTTCGGGCGTATCGCTCACGTTTCGGCTCGTCCTTGTCGCGCGCTCTATATCTTGTTGTAGCGCAGTCTATCGCATCCTTCATATGGGATACAATCCTTGCCCGGAAATGCGGCAAGCAGCCACCGGGCGGGAGTGCCAACATACTGTTTTTGTTGAAAACTAAAACGGTTGGCGCATGATTTCCCGACAGGTAACAGCAAACAGGCTCAACCGCCATGACCGAAACCGAAATGCTTCTCAAGGGATACGGGCTGACCACGGCAGAGGTGTTCTACCGGATGCCCGACTATCGCAACGTGTTGAACACCTTTGTCTGGCAGGACTACGACACCGCGCCGGACCACCCCAAGCTGTTCGGCTTCATCGAATACTGGCAGGACAGGATCGAGGGGCCGCTGCATTCGGTTCGTTTCGTACACCGCAAGATGCTGGCCCCGACCGAGTGGCGGCAGGTTGTCGGCGAATACACCGTCGAGGGCGGGTTGAAACTGCATTGAAGCGGAATTGACGTCGGGAACCTTTGACGCGTCGCCCGTGTTGGCTGCCTGAACAACATCCCGTCAGGAGGGGACAGCATGGCAAAGCCAACCACGACGACCGATCAGAACGTGACCGTCGAAGACCTCAAGGCGCAGCTCGACACGCTGCGCAAGGACATCGCCGATCTGGGCAAGACCGTCGGCACCTATGGCCGCGAAAGCGCCGAGGGTGCCCGCACCCGCGCCCGGAGCGAAGCCGAGCGCCTGCGCGCCACCGGTGAGCGGCAGGCCCGCGAGATGCAGGGCTATGCCGAGGATCTTTCGCACACCGCCGCCGAACAGATCCGGCAGCAGCCGCTTGCGGCAATGGGCGTCGCGGCCGGTCTCGGCTTTCTCGCCGGCATGCTGACGCGCCGGTGACTTCATGATCGACGCCTATGTCCGAAAGGCCCAAGGTGCCGCGCGCCGCGCGGCGCTGTCGGTTTTCGCATGCGTGCTGATGCTGGTCGGTGTAATCTTTCTGGGGGTCGCCGCATGGCTTGTGCTGGTCGAGTTGCGCGATCCGACATTTGCCGCTCTGGTGATGGGCGGTGTATTCGTCGGCCTCGGCCTTGTCGTCCTGGGGATCACGTCGATGTTGAAACCACGCGTCCCGGTCGCCGCACCTCCGCCCACGAACGCTGTCACGCTGGCCGCGCTGATCGAGGCGTTCACCCTGGGTCTGGGGGCGGCGCGATCCCGCGGTCGACGTGACACCTGACAGGAGCGGTCCGCAGCAGGGCCCTGCGCGCCCGTCTCGGGCAAGTCGCATCACCGCCACGCTTCAGCGCTGGGGCGACGACCGGCGGCTGTATCCGGCGATCGCCGCGGCGTCGGTGCTGGAGAATACCGTCGTGCCGGTGCCGATCGAGATCGCGACCGTGCCGATGATGATCCACCGGCCGCGCCGCGCGCTTGGCATCGCGCTGTCGATGTGGGTCGGCGTGATGATCGCCTCGATGATCTTTTACGTCGTCGGTGCCTATGCCTTCGAGACACTCGCCCGGCCGCTGCTGTGGCGCTATGACGTTGGCGTGATCGAGGACATGCTGACGCAGGACATGGCGCTGGAACAGATGTTCTGGACGGTGTTCATGCTGTCGCTGACGCCCGCACCGATCCAGCTTGGCACGCTGGGGGCGGGGGCCATCGGGGCCAATATCCCGGTGTTCCTGTTCGCCATCGGATCGTCCCGCGCGCTGCGGTATTTCGGCGAGGCTGCGCTGGCGATCTTTCTGGGCGAGCGCATCCTTCGGGTGCCGCCGCGCTACATCTGGGGCACCGGCACGGCAGTTTTCCTTGTATGGCTCTATTTCGAGCTGACCTGACGCAGCGCGGCAGCGATCCAGATCGCGGCAAGGCCCAGCGACAGGATCGCGTTCCAGCCCGCCATGGAAATGCCTGCCATGCTCCAGGCGATGTCGTCGCAGCGCACCAGCGGCGCCGTCATGATCTGCGCCATCAGGTCTTGCGTGCTCAGGCCCGTGACGCTGCCGGAGGTGCAGGTGGTGGGGCCTTCCCACCAGCCTTGCTCGACGCCCACATGATAAAGCCCGACGCCCGCCGTCGACAGCGCCGCAAGCGCGCCGAGGCCCGCGATCCAGCGCAGGGGCAGGATCAGGCCGACGAGGCCGATCAGGATCGCCGCGCCATGGGGCCAACGCTGCCAGATGCACAGCTTGCAAGGTGCAAGGCCGCCCCAATACTGAAACGCCAGCGCCCCCAGCAGCAGCGCCGCCGACCCCGACGCGGCCAGTGCGATCAGCCCGCGCCGGGTCACAGGAACCTCACCACGGCGAACCCGCCGATCAGCAGCAGCACGAAGGCAACGAACACCAGCCCCAGCCGCCGTTCGATGAAGTCGCGGATCGGATCGCCGAACTTCCACAGCAGCGCCGCGACGATGAAGAACCGCGCGCCCCGCGCGATGATCGAGGCGATCACGAAGGTCATGAACGGCAGGCCAGTCCAGCCGGACATGATCGTGATGACCTTGTAGGGAAACGGCGTGATCCCCGCGATCAGCACCGGCCAGAAGCCGAAGTCGTTGAACCGCTGGTTGAACTCGGCCATTCGGTCGGCCTTGCCCAGCGCTTCCAGGATCGGCTGGCCCAGGCTGTCATAGAAGAACGCGCCGATTACGTAACCCAGAACGCCGCCGAGGACCGAGGACACCGTGGCGATCCCCGCGATCAGCCAGGCCCGGCGCGGCGCGGCAAGGATCATCGGGATCATCAGCAAGTCGGGCGGGATCGGGAACACCGAGCTTTCGACGAATGCCACCGCCGCCAGCGCCCAGAGCGCGTATTTCGTCTCGGCCAGCGAGATCGTCCAGTCATAAAGCCGTCTGAGCATCGGTGCCTCGCGCTACCTGTCCGCGCGCCTTACGCCACGCGCGCACGCGCCGGTCAAGATCAAGAGCGTTGTGCAGGCGCGCGGGACGGGTAAACTCTGCGCGCGGGGCAGGTTCAAGGGGCGGACGATGCGGTGGCAGGGCAGGCGGCAAAGCCGCAACATCGAGGACCGGCGCACCAGCGGCGGTGCAGGGCGCGGCGCAGGGATCGGCGGTGTCGGGCTGCTGGCGGTGCTGGCGATCGGCTACTTCCTCGGGATCGACGTCACGCCCTTGCTTCAGGGCACCGGGCAGCCGCAGACAAGCGCTGCCACGCCTCTGACCGAGGCGGACCGGCGCGCGGGCGATTTCGTCGCCGTCACGCTGGCCGACACCGAGGAGGTCTGGACAGACATCTTCCGCGACCAGTTCGGCGAGACCTATGCGCCCGCGACCCTGGTGCTGTTCAAGGGTGTCACGCAGTCGCCCTGCGGCGGGGCATCGGGCGCGACCGGCCCGTTCTACTGCCCTGCGGACAAGAAGGCCTATCTCGACACCGCGTTCTTCACGACCCTGTCCGAGCGCCTTGGCGCGTCCGGCGATTTCGCCGCTGCCTATGTCGTGGCGCACGAGATCGCGCATCATGTGCAGGCCGAGCTTGGCATCCTCGCGCAGGCCAACGCGGCGCGCGCCCGGGCGAGCGAGGCCGAGTCGAACGCAATCTCGGTGCGGATCGAGTTGCAGGCCGATTGCCTGTCGGGGGTCTGGGCCGCCCACGCCGACGCACGCTTTGACATCATGGAGCGCGGCGATCTTGGTGAGGCGCTGAACGCCGCCCGCCAGATCGGGGACGATACCTTGCAACGCAGCGCGGGCCGCGTGCCGCAGCCGCACACCTTCCAGCACGGCACGTCAGCTCAACGCGAACGCTGGTTCCGCCGCGGGTTCGACACGGGCGATGCCTCGGTCTGCGACACGTTTTCCGCCCGTCAGCTTTGATTTTCGCTCTGGACGGGCCGGGGCCTTGGGCGTTATTCGATGCGCCACTGGGCCCGAGTGGCGGAATGGTAGACGCAGGGGATTCAAAATCCCCCGCCGAAAGGCTTGTCGGTTCGAGTCCGACCTCGGGTACCAGATTGTTTCTATTGATGTTTTAATGTCTGCTGTAGGGGACTCCCCGCCTGCGGATGACCGCCACGGGGTCATTGCCCTCGCGATAACCGATCCCGGGGTGAGGCCGGTCTGGTCAGCTTCTGAACAGACGCACGGCGCTGGCGGCCGCGTCCCACAGGTCGAGGATGCGGGCATAGACGTGTTCTCGCGCGGCAAAGGGCCTGCCTGCACCTCCCGTGACGTCTGCCTCCAGCGTGTCTATCAAGCGTCCAAGGCGCCTGTGATGGATGCCAAGGCGGCTTTGCACCGGATCGGCAATGACGCCCGCAAACGCGGTGAAGACAGAGCCAAGCATGATCAGGCCCGCCACGGACGCGCCGATCAGCCACGGCGCGGCACGGACGCCCAGCACACCATACCACACCCCGCCCAGCGTCTGGCCCAGCGGGAACGACGCGATCGCCTGGCTGCGGGAAATCGAGCTTGCCACGTCCGGCGCCATCGAGATCAGGCCCGGCGTGAGCGCCTGGAAGACCAGCGCGCCGATCACGAGGATACACAGCGTCGTCGTCATCTCGGCAACGGCGGACCTTGTGCTGGCGTAGGTGCCCAGCGTTCCGGCGATCCGCTGGCCAAGGGCTTCAGCGGCTGCGGCGCTTGGGCGCTGGCGGATCATCTCGCGCAGCTGCGGGGCGGCAAGGATGGCGCGGGGCAGGGCAGAGGGGTCGCGCAAGGCGGCCTCTGGTCCAAGAGGGATGCCCAGAAGATCGCGCGCGACCAGCACCTCGACCCGCCGCGCGACCGAGGTGCGCAGCAGGATGCGCCGCCGGTCGAGCCAGTCTGCGGCGCCGCGCAGTCCCGCGCGGCGGACAAGAAAGGCGGCGAGCCGGGTCAGAACGAGGATCGGCGACAGAAGGACGTTCAGCGGCGCCTTGAGGATATCCCAGCCAAGCGCGGCGCCGTGCAGCCGAAGGGTGCCCGGCCAGGTGAAATGACGCGCCACGAACCCGTCGACCATGTCCCGGCGTCCCGCGAAAAAATCGCGCCCCGCCAGAGGCCCTGTGTCGCCCTCGTCCGGCGCGTGGCCCGAAGATCTGCCCATCACGGTGCCCAACGATCCTAGTTTCTCGACCTTGTGCTGCGCGAACGGGGCCCGTTCGGCACGTCGCCTTCGGTCAGGCGGGTATCGACGCGGTGTTGCGCCTTGTGGCAGGTCGTCAGGGAAAGCTACGACTGCAAGGCCCCCGGCGGGGTTTCTTTTTGCGCGGTCTGCCAAGGCGCCGAGCACAGCGCGCCGCCGCGATTGAGATTGCGCGCGATCCGCCGGATAAGAAGGCGTCCTGCCTCCGGCGGAGACGCGGTCGTGCAATTCGGGAATGCCAGCAAGATGAGCCATGTGACGCGCTGTCCGCCAGGGACGCCATGACAAGCTGGCTTCACGAGGAGCGGCTGAAGGCCATGCTGGACGTGGTAGAGGCAAGCGGCGCGCGGCGGGTGCTCGACCTTGGGTGCGGCGACGGCGACATGTTCGTTCGGCTCGCCGCCGATCCGCGCTATACGGAACTTGTCGGGGTGGATATCTGCCGGGCCTCGCTTGACCGGCTGCGCAGCAGGCTGGCCGCCGCGAAAGCCGGGGCGTGCCGCATCGATCTGCGCGAGGCGTCGATGACCGACCCCGCGCCCGATCTTGCGGGCTTTGACTGCGCGATTCTTGTCGAGACGATCGAGCATCTTGCCCCCGGCGATCTGTCGCGGCTGGAACAGGCGCTGTTCCGCAAGATGCGCCCGCGCCTTGCCGTGATCTCGACGCCGAACGCGGATTTCAACCGGCTGCTCGGGGTGCCGCCCGGCAGGATGCGGCATCCGGGACACCGTTTCGAATGGGGCCGCGCGCAGTTTCGGCACTGGTGCGCGCGCGTGGCCGGGGCGGCTGGCTATTCCGTCCGCGTCGAGGATATCGCCGGGCAGCACCCCGATTTCGGGGGGGCCAGCCAGATGGCGGTTTTCGGACTGGATGCACGCGCCACGGGCCAATGATGCCGTCCGGCGCTACTTGCCGTGCTCCCACTCATGCCGGGAAACGTGCGCGGGTGCGGTTCGCGACGGCGACAAGGCTCAGCATCACCGGCACCTCGACCAGCACGCCAACCACCGTCGCCAAAGCCGCGCCGGAGTTCAGGCCGAACAACCCGATCGCCACCGCTACCGCGAGTTCGAAGAAGTTCGAGGTTCCGATCAACGCGCAGGGCGCGGCAATCCGGTGCGGCACACCCCAGAGAAAGGCGGCGCCATAGCCCAGCGCGAAGATGCCGTAGGACTGGATGAGGATCGGCACCGCGATCAGCACGATCAGCAGCGGCTGTGCCAGAATCACTGGCCCCTGAAAGCCGAACAGCAGCACGACGGTCAGCAGCAGGCCCAGCACGGAGGCGGGCTTGATCCGGGCCGTGAAGGCGTCGACCGCTCCTGCGCCGCCCCGCGCGATCAATGCCCGCCGTGTCAGCATGCCGGCGATCAGAGGGATCACGATGTAGAGGACGACGGACAGGATCAGCGTCTCCCACGGGACGTTGATGTTGGTCACGCCCAGCAGGAAGGCCACGATCGGGGCAAAGGCCACCACCATGATCAGATCGTTCACCGACACTTGCACCAGCGTGTAGTTCGGATCGCCCCTGGTCAGCTGCGACCAGATAAAGACCATCGCGGTGCAGGGTGCGGCACCCAAGAGGATCAGGCCCGCGATGTATTCGGGGGCGCGGGCAGGGTCGATCAGCCCGGCGAAGACGTGGTTGAAGAACAGCACCGCCAGCGCCGCCATGGTGAAGGGCTTTATCAGCCAGTTGATCGCCAGCGTGATTATCAGGCCCTTGGGGCGCTGCCCCACCGCCTTGAGCGAGCCGAGATCCACCGCGATCATCATCGGATAGACCATCGCCCAGATCAGGACGGCGACGACGAAGTTGACCGAGGCATATTCCAGCCCCGCCAGCGCACCGAACAGCCCCGGTGCCGTGGTGCCCAAGGCCAGCCCCGCAAGGATGCACAAGCCGACCCAAAGCGACAGCCAGCGTTCAAAGAGGCTCATGGCGTTTCCTTATCGTCAGGGAGACAGCAGTTTGCGCCTTCGGGCGGCGTCAGCGCCCCTATGAAGGTCGCAAGCGGGGCAAAGGCGTCCGGGTTCAGCGCGTAGCAGGTGCGCGGCCCCGAAATCTCGCCGGTGATGACGCCAGCGGCCTTCAGGATGCGCAGATGCTCGGACACCGTGGATTGCGCCAGTCCGACAGCGCCGACGATGTCGCCGCCGATGCAGCCGGGCGTGGCCAGCAAGAGCCGCAGGATGCGAAGGCGCGCGGGATGCGCCAGCGCCTTTGCCAGTTCGGCGATGTGGATGTCCATGTCTGGCACGCCCGCCCCTCATTCGTGGATCGTCGATAGGCGATGTAATGGACCGGCACAATGCCCGATGCGGCCGGATCAGGCGCGCGGCATCCCCTTGCGCCGCCCGGCGCGCTTTTGCGCGGCGATGCGGAACGGCGCGTTGGGGGCGCCGTACCCGCCATAGGCGCCGGTGCGCTGAACGATCTCGATAAAGATGCCGCCCGGCAGGGTGACGGAGTAAAGCTGAAAGAACGCGCCCCGGTCGTCCGCGTCATAGAGGATGTTCGCCGCGCGCATGCGTGCCAGCAGGTCGGCGGGCAGATCGAACCGCGCAGTCAGATCGCTGTAGTAATTCTCTGGCATCGCCAGCCCTTCGAACCCGCGCGCCCTGAGCACGCGCGCAGTCTCGAGGATGTCGTCCGTCGACAGCGCGATATGCTGGACGGATGAACCGAAAGACTCCGCAAGGAAACTGCCCGCGAAGGTGCGGTGGGTGTCTGCGCCGTTCAGCGTCACCCGAAGTTGACCGCCCGGCGCCTCTACCGCCTGGCTGCGCACCAGCCCATCGGGATCGACGACATCGACCATGGGGGATTTGCGCATGTCGAACAGCGCCGTGTAGAACAGCGTCCAGCTTAGCATCTCGGAGTAGGACATCGTCTGCGCGACATGGTCGATCCGGGTCAGGCCCGCGCCGCTGTCCGCGTGGTCCAGCGGGAGGAACTCTTCGTCCCAGACCGTCTCGGCGCCCGGATCGAGGAAATGCAGCACCGACCCCGACAGGCCTCGAATCGCCGGGATATCCCGCTCGCCGGGGCCAAGCGGCTGGCCGAAGGGTTCAAGCCCAAGGGCAGCCGCCCGCGTGACGGTATCGGCGGCAGACGCAACGCCAAGGCCGATATCGCACACGCAGGTGCCCCGCGCGTTCCAGCTGTGGGCGGCGTGTCCGACGTCATCGCGGTTCAGAACGATGCGGATGTCGCCTTGGGTGAACAAGTCGATCGCCTTGTTGCGGTGGCGCGCGGCGTGGCTGAAGCCCAGCGCAGTCAGGGCATTCGCCAGGCGTTCCGCCTCGTCGCCCCGGGCGGCGAACTCGACAAAGGACACGCCGGTCGGGGCGACACGCGCGGGCAGCGCAGGCAATGTCAGGCAGGACTGCGGCTCGGCACGCTTCACGTCGTCCATCAGCGCCACGAGCGAGCGATGACCGTCCTCGGCGATGATCCGGGCGTTCCCGCCGCGAAACTGGTCGTTGAAGATCTCGAGGCTGATCGGCCCGTCATAGCCGGTGGCCATGACGGAGCGCATGAAGCGGGTGATGTCCAGATCGCCCTCGCCGGGCATGTTGCGAAAGTGGCGCGACCAATACAGCAGGTCCATGTCGATCAGCGGCGCATCGGCAAGTTGGACAAAGAAGATGCGGTCGCCCGGGATCGCGCGGATCGTCTCGGGATCAAGCCCGCGCCCGAGCGTGTGAAAGCTGTCGAGGATCAGGCCGACATTCGGATGGTCGGCGCGTCGCACGATCTCCCAGGCGTTGCGGTGGTCGTCGATGTGCCGCCCCCAGGCGAGGGCCTCGTACCCCACGCGCAGCCCGCGCTCGCTTGCGATCTCGCCCAGCGCGGCAAGATCGTCGGCGGCCCGGTCGATCCCGCCCAGCGATTGGGGGTGCACCGACGAGCAGATCAGCATGAGGTCCGTTCCAAGCTCGGCCATGGTGTCGAACTTGTGCCGCGCCCGGTCGAACGCCTTGGATCGCAGCGGCTCTGGCAGGCATTCGAAATCCCGGAACGGCTGGAACAGCATGACGTCCAGCCCGGCGTCGCGGACCAGTTGGCCGATCTGGCGGGGGCTGCGGGCATCGGCGATGAAATCCTGCTCGAAGATCTCGATGCCGTCGAACCCGGCTGCTGCGATCGCCTCGATCTTTTCCTCGAGGTTGCCTGAAATCGAAACGGTGGCGATGCCGGTGCGCATGCGTCAGCCCCCGTAGCCCAGAAGGCGCGGCAGGAAGAGAACGAAGTCCGGCACGAAGGTGATGATTACCAGGGCCCCGAGCAGGGCAACGATGAACGGCCAGACCTCGCGGATGACGCGGCCAATGGGCTCTTTGGTGATGTTGGATACGATGAACAGCAGCAGGCCATAGGGCGGCGTGATCAGGCCGAGCATCGCGTTGACGACGACGATGACGCCGAAATGCAGCAGGTCGATTCCCATCGCCTCGACCGCCGGGATCAGGATCGGGACAATGATAAGCAGGATGGCGCCGCCTTCCAGAACGCAGCCCAGCAGCAGGATCAGCACGTTTATGGCGATCAGGAACCCGGCCTGGCTGAGATCGAGGCCGGAGATCAGGACCGAGATCGACCGCGCCAGCTGTTCCCGCGCGATGACGTATTCAAAGGTCAGCGCGCCTGCGATCAGCACGCCTACCGATGCGGTGGACCGCGCGCTGTTCAGAAGCGCGGTATAAAGTTGCTTGATCGACACCGAGCGGTAGAACAGCACCGAGATCACCAGCGCATAGAGCGCCGCGACGGCAGCCGCCTCGGTCGGGCTCATCACGCCCGAATAGATGCCGCCAAGCAGGATCACCGGCAGCATCAGGGCCGGGACCGCGTTGAAGGTCAGGCGCGGCAGTTCCGCCAGACTGACCGACTCGTCGGTCGGAAAGCCCCGGCGGCGGGCGATGAAGTAGTTCATCACCGCCATCATCAGCGCCATGAGCAGCCCCGGCAAAAGCCCCGCCGCGAACAGGAAGCCGACGGATTGGTCCGAGACCAGCGCATAAAGCACCATCGGGATCGACGGCGGGATGATCGGCCCCACCGTCGCCGTCGCCGCAGTGATCGCGGCGGCATAGGCGGGGGGATACTTGCCGTCCTTGGTCATCAGGTTGATGATGATCTTGCCCATGCCCACCGCATCGGCCACGGCCGAGCCGGACATCCCCGAGAAGATCACCGAGGACACCACGTTGACGTGGCCCAGCCCGCCCCGGAACCGCCCGACCAGCGCCTGGCAGAAGCGCAGCAGCCGGTCCGACAGCGAGCCGACATTCATGATGTCGGCGGCCAGGATGAACAGCGGGATCGCCAGCAGCGTGTAGCCGTTGAACAGCCCTTGCAACATCGACTCGGTCGCCAGCGAAGGGTCGAGACCGCGCAGGATGAGATACAGGAACGAGCCGCTCATCACCGCCAGCCCGACGGACAGCCCGGTGACCGTCAGGGCCACGATCAGGGCAATGGACAGCGTGAAGGGATCAAGCATGATCGTGATGCTCCGGGGCAGAGGCGGCGCTGGCCCAGGGGCCGCGGCCCATCAGGCCGTTCCAGGCGGTCAGAAGCGCACGCAGGATGACCGACAGGGCAAAGCCCATGTAGATCGAGAAGACCAGGTTGAACGGCCAGCGCATGTAGGCAGTGCGCTCGCGCGCCATGAAGTCGATGTAGTCCCAGGCGGCGGGCAGCGTGTAGGCGAAGATGCCCGCGCAGCCGAGGCCCGCGAAGACGTCGAAGGCCCGGCGGACGGGCCGCGGCACGGCGAGATAGACGATATCGAGACGGATCACGTCCTCGTCCCGCACCACGAAGGCATAGCCGAACAGGATGCACCACACCCACGAAATGGTGACCCATTCGATCGTCCAGCCGACCGACCAGCCAAGGACATATCGAAAGACGATCTGCAGGATGAACGCGACGAACATCGACGCGAGCAGCAGCGCGAGGACGTTCTCGCAGCGGCGGGCAAGCCAGTCGACCAAGGGTCTGGCACGGTCCATTCGGGGGTCCTCCTGTCGGGTGAGGGGGCGGGCGCGAAGAGCGGCCGGTTCGGGCCGCGCGGCGATGCCCCGCGGCCCTGTGTCGTGGCGGCCCTAGTTGCCGACCGCCTGAATCTGCTCGACCAGGCCTTCGGGCCAGTCGGCGGAATACTTCGAGTCCCGATAGACCGCGAGCACATGCTCCTGGAAGGCTGCAAGATCGGGCATGTAGACGTCGACGCCGTTCGCCGCCATGTCCTCGGACAGCGATTGCTCCAGCGACAGGGTTTCAGCGTCGACGGCGTCCTGGAACCGGTCGGCGCATTCCAAGGTCTTGGCCTGCTGGTCCTCGGTCATGCCGTTCCACGTCTCGAGCGAGATGGTGAACAGGTTCGACGCCATCAGGTGCGAGGTTGTGCCGATATGCGTTAGCACCTCGTCGAACTTCATCGACCGCGTGGCCGGAAAGCCGTTGTCCTGGCCGTCGATCTGCCCGGTCTGAAGCGCGGTGTAGACCTCGGTGAAGGGCACCGGAACGGGGGTTGCGCCCATCGCCTCGCCCACGAATTGCCAGCCCTCTCCGGGCGGCATGCGCAGCTGCACGCCGTTCAGATCCTCGGGTGTCATGATCCGCTCTTCGCCGACATAGCCGATGTGCCGCGCGCCGATGTAGGGCCAGGCGAGGACCTTCACGCCTGCGGCGTCCTCGATCTCTTGCTCCAGGGCGTCCAGAACGTCGCCGTCATAGACCGCCCGCATGTGCTCGTAATCGCGGAACAGGAACGGCGTGCCCAGCACGCTGGTCGCGGGAACCTGATTGTAGAAGTCGAAGATCGCGAGGTTGCCCATGTCGAGGTTGCCGCGCTGCATCGCGGTCAGCTCGGTGCCCTGTTCGAACAGCGTTGCGCCGTGGTGCGGCTCGAATTCAAAGCCATCGCCAAGGCAGCCGCCGAACTCGGACGCCAGCAACTCGGACCGGATGTCGCTTGCAGGCACCGTGTCCGAGTAGAGCAGAGTTACGGTGTCCTGCGCCGAGGCGGCCCCGGCGAGGGTCAGGCCCATGAAAAGGGCCAAGGTCGAAGTGGTAGAACGCATCTGGTTTCCTCCCTGTTGCGTGTTGGTCAGCCGCCGTTTGCGGCGTCGGTCTCGATGAAGGCCTCGAAGGTGGCCCACATCCGTTTGGGGTCCGGCGCGAGGCCGGTGAACAGCTCGAAGGCCCGGACAGCCTGGAACACCGCCATCCCCGATCCCGCCAGCGTGCGGCAGCCGCGCGCGCGCGCCGCCGCCAGAAGCTCGGTTTCCAGTGGGAAATATACGATGTCGGCGACCCAGTGCCGGGGCTCCAATAGCGCCGTGTCGATGGCGGTGCCCGGCAGCTTGGCCATGCCCATCGGCGTCGCGTTCACGATGCCGTCCGCGCGTTTGGCCGCCGCAGCAAGATCGGCGACAGGTTCCGCGTGCGCCGCGCCGTCGGCCAGGATGTCCGCTGCAAGTGCCTGTGCGGCGCCCCGGTCGCTGTCGGCAATGAGAAGCCGCTGCGCACCCACGGCGCACAGGGCATGTGCGACGGCCGCGCCCGCGCCGCCCGCGCCCAGCAACAGGACCGTGTCCAATGCCGCGCCGGGAAGGCCGCGTTTCCACCCTTCGGCGAACCCCCAAAGGTCGGTGTTGTGGCCGTATCGCCGCCCGCCACGGAACACGATGGTGTTCACCGCGCCAACACGCCGCGCCGCGTCCGACAACTCGTCGAGATGCGCGATAACGGCCTTCTTGTAAGGGAAGGTGACGTTCAGTCCTGCCAGCCCCTCGGCCTCTGCGCGGGCCAGCAGCGCGGCGACCTGGGCGTCGTCCTGAGGCAGAACGTCGGTGTCCCAAAGCTCGTAAGTCAGGGCAAGGCCCTGTGCGTCCCCCTCGGCCCGGTGCATCGCGGGGGTGCGGGATTTCTGGATGCCGCGGCCGATCAGCGCGACGCGAACAGACCCAAGGCCGGGCGCCTGCGCGCTGCCCGTCCCGGCGCTGTCGATGCGCATGGCCATCTGCTGATCCTCCCTCGCCGACGACTCGCCGGTTCCTTGCCGCACAATGTTCGCAGCGGTTAATTGCTGTCAACACTTTTAACTGTTCAGTTAAATCGGGCCATGCTACCCATTCCCCGAGGAAGGGAGAGTGCTGTGAACAAGCCTTTGGTGCCGAACGAAAAAAAGAAGCAGAACTGGAAGCAGAATCCCGAAGCGGTGAAGTCGGACATCCTGCGGATCGCGACCGAACTGTTCGCGGCGAACGGTCTGTCGGGCACCCGGATCGATGAAATCGCGGCGCGAACCGAAACCTCCAAGCGGATGATCTACTACTACTTCGGCGACAAGGAAGGCCTCTATGCCCGCGTGCTGGAAGCCGCCTATGCGAAGGTCCGCGAAGGCGAGAAAAAGCTGAACCTCGAAGGATTGACCGCCGCCGACGCACTGGCCGAACTAGTCTCCTTCACCTTCGACCACCACCGCAAATCCCCGGAATTCATTCGGATGGTGATGATCGAGAACATCCACCATGCCCAATATCTGAAACGCTCCGAGGTGATCCGCACGGTCAACGTCGCCGCGATCGACCGGCTGGCCGAGATCATCCGCCGCGGAGAAGCCGAAGGCGCCTTCCGTCCCGGTCTCGATCCGGTGGCGCTGCACTGGCAGATCAGCGCGCTGAGTTTCTTCAACGTCTCGAACCGGCCGACCTTCTCGGCGCTGTTCGGCCCCGGCCTGTTCGGGCCCGAAGGCCAGAATGCGCTGCGCGGGCAGGCCGTCGACATGATCCTGTCACATGTGAAGGTAAACGACCCATGAACCCCGATCTAGAACCTTTCCTGACCACCTGGGCCGAGAAATGGACGCGGGTGCCGCCCGGCGCGACCCCGGCCGACCGTCGCACCGCGTTCGAGGGCATCGCGCGAGAGATGCGCCTGCCGACCCCCGATTCCGTGGACACTGACGCCGAGCACTGGATCGACAGCCCCGCCGGACAGGTCCGCGTCCGGGTCTTTCGGCACAAGGACGGCGGCGTGCAACCCTGCCTGATCTACATGCACGGCGGCGCCTGGATGCAGGGCAGCCCCGAGACGCATTGGGACATAACCGCGCGCATTGCCGACTGGAACCGCCAGACGGTCATCAGCGTGGACTATGCCAAGGCGCCCGAGCGTCCGTTTCCCGCCGCCTTCGATCAGTGCGTCGCCGTGGCGCGCTGGGTCCATGCCTCGGCGGCGGGCCTCGGCGTCGATCCGGCGCGCATTGCCATCGGCGGGGACAGCGCGGGCGGCAACCTTGCGGCAGCGGTTGCCCTGGACCTGCGCGGCGAGGATCTGTTCAACGCGCAACTGCTGATTTACCCGGCCTGCGATTTCGATGCCTCGCGTCCGTCCTACTCCGAGAACGCCGAAGGCCCGATCGTGCGCGCCGCCGACATGGAGCGGGTGAATGCCATGTATTCCGGAAACCCCGCGCTGCTTTCGACCGATCCGCGCCTTGCACCGCTCGTGGCCAAGGACCATTCCGGCCTTCCGCCCGCCTATATCGCCGTGGCCGAGTTTGACCCCTTGCGCGACAGCGGCCTTGCCTATGCCGAGGCACTGGAGGCGGCGGGGGTTCCGGTCACACTCGACCGCGGACCGGGGCTGATCCACGGCTATCTGCGGGCGATGGAGTATTGCCCTGCGTCCGAGGCGTCGCTTCGCGCGATGTCGGCGTGGCTGGCGGATACGCCTGCAATGGCGCAGGCATGACACCGCCCGAGCCGAAACTCGACTTCGTCTTCCGCATCGAGGCGGACATCGACAAGCCCCGGTCCGCAGGCAAGAACCCTGTGGGCGAGCGGCTTCACATCCCGATCACCGGCGGGCGGGTCAGCGGGCCGCGCCTGTCCGCGCGCGTGCTTCCGGGTGGATCGGACTGGCCGGTGATCGGCCCCGACGGCAATTCCCGCATCGAGGCGCATTACTCGATCGAAGCCGACGACGGCACGCTGATCTATGTGCGAAACATGGGGTTGCGGGTGTCCTCTGGCGCTGCGCTCGACAAGATCCGTGCCGGAGAACCCGTTGGCCCCGGCGAATTCTACATGCGCACCGCGCCCACGTTCGATGCGCCCGACGGGCCGCACGCCTGGCTGCGCGAGCGTCTGTTCGTCTGTTCGCTATGGCCCGCGCCGTCCTCGGTCTGCGTGGATGTCTACCAAGTGCTCTAGCGGGCAGGGCGCCTGTGCCGCGCGGGGGCTTGACGCGGGCCCTGCACCGGCGGCACATCCGCCCAAAGCAGAAGGGACCGCACCATGACATTCGACCGCCGCGTTAAGATCGCGCCGTCCATCCTGTCCGCCGATTTCGCGAACTTCGGCGCCGAGATCCGCGCCATCGAGGATCAGGGCGCCGATTGGGTGCATGTCGATGTCATGGACAACCACTTCGTCCCGAACCTGACTTTCGGGCCGCCCGCGGTAAAGGCGTTCCGGCGCCATGTGAAGACGGTGATGGACGTGCACCTGATGATCGCGCCGGTGGACCCCTTCATCGAGGCCTATGCCGAAGCGGGCGCGGACATCCTGACCGCGCATGTCGAGGCCGGCCCGCACATCCACCGCACGCTTCAGGCGATCCGGGGGGCCGGGATGAAGGCGGGCGTCGCGCTCAACCCCGGCACGCCAGCCGAGGCGGTCGCGCATGTGCTGGATATGGCCGATCTGGTTTGCGTGATGACGGTGAACCCCGGCTTTGGCGGGCAGAAGTTCATCGACATGACCGCCAAGGTCCGCGCCCTGCGCGCGATGATCGGCGACCGCCCGGTGCATATCGAGATCGACGGCGGTGTCGATACCGTGACCGCGCCTCTGGTGGTCGCGGCGGGGGCGGACGTGCTGGTGGCGGGGTCGGCGGTGTTCAAGGGCGGATCGGTCGAGGCGCCCGAGGTCTACGGGCAGAACATCGCGGCGATCCGCAAGGCGGCAGGCTGATGGCGCTGCGATGACCGGCGGCAATGACGGGTCCGCGTGATGGCTGCCATCGTCTTCGATCTGGACGGCACGCTGATCGACAGCGCGCCCGACATCTGCGGCATCGCCAATGCGTTGCTGGACCGCGTGGGCCGCGCGCCGATCACCCTGGCCGAGACGCGGGATTTCATCGGCAATGGCGCGGGCGTCTTCGTGGCGCGCCTGCGCGCGGCGCGGGATCTGCCGGACGCCGACCATGACCGGCTGCTGGCCGAATTCATCCGCCGCTATGACGACGCGGTTCATCTGACGCGGCCTTATCCCGGAGTGGAAGAGGCGCTTTCGGCGCTGCTCCGGGCGGGCCACGTCCTGGGCATCTGCACCAACAAGCCGATCCGGCCGACGCGCGTAGTGTTGCGGCACCTTGGATTTGAGCGGTTCTTCGAGACCGTCCTCGGCGGTGACAGCCTGCCGGTGCACAAGCCCGACCCGGCGCCGCTTTGCGCCGTGTTCGAGGCGTTGCCACAGGCGCCCGAGATCTACGTCGGCGACAGCGAGGTCGATGCCGAAACGGCACGGCGCGCCGGGGTGCCGTTCCTTCTGTTCACCGAAGGCTATCGCAAATGCCCGGTCGACCAGATGCCGCACGCCGCCGCGTTCTCGGACTTCGCCGCCTTGCCCGGCCTCGTGGCACGCCAGGTGTCCGTGGACGTGTGACCAGCACCGTCAATCCTGGCCTGCACCCATGAACGCGATGCGAAAGAAACTGTTTGCCATCTCTTCGGGGCCGACGCCATTTTGCAGCGGCCATTCCAGTGTCCAGTTCATCATTCCGATGATCGCGAATTTCAGCGTGTGCAGGTCGATGTCGGGGGCGATGGCTCCGGCCTGTTGCGCCTCGGACAGAAGGCGCGCCCAGACCGCATCGTAACCCGCGCGCGTGCTGCGCAGCCGGTGGCGGATGTCGGCGGGAACATGCGCGAAGCAGCGGATATGGGCCGAACCATAGTCGCTTTTGTCATGCAGGGTGCGCAGATGGACCTCCATCGCGATCCGCACCCGGTCGAGCGGGGGCGATCCCGACGCAGCTTGCAGCGCGTCCAGCACCGAGGCTTCGACGCGCTTCACCCCTTCGGTCATGATCTCTTCGACCAGGGCGTCCTTGCCGTCGAAGTGATAGTAGAGCGAGCCCGCCTTCATGTCGCAGGCCTGCGCGATGTCGCGCAGGGACGTGGCGCCATAGCCCTGCCGCACCAGAAGCCCTGCCGTCCGGTCCAGGATCATCCGGCGCGAGACATCCCTCAACCGCTCGTCGGGCTTGCGGGTCACGGGCATCGATCAAGTCTCCCTTGCAGCACCGGTCTTCCTTAGTCCGGCGTCTTGCCATGAGGCAAGATGCAGAGGGAGTGCTGCTGCCCCGGGTCACATCGGTCATTGACCGGATGCACGGGAAGAAATTATAACAAGTGTTAGGTAAAAGGGGCGCTTGTGGAACCAAGCCGCCCGCCCGGAGGACCGTAGTGAATTCTGACTCCCTCAGGGGCCACGCATGGCGGTGATCGGATCGCCTCTGGCCAACGCCGAGGACCCTCGCCAGCGGGCCGCCGAATATGCTGCGCTGATCGACGATCTGCGCGGCAAGCTGGCCTGGGCACGGGCGGGCGGCGGCGCGCGGATGATCGCGCGGCACCATGACCGCGCCAAGATCCTCGTCCGTGACCGGATCGACCTGCTGATCGACCCCGGCACAGCGTTTCTTGAACTCACGCCGCTGGCCGGCTGGGGCCTGTATGACGGCAAGCTGGCGTCAGCGGGCATCGTCACGGGGATCGGCACGGTGCGCGGCACCGCCTGCATGATCATCGCCAACGACGCCACGGTGAAGGGCGGCTCGTTCCACCGCGAGACCGTCAAGAAGCATATCCGAGCGCAGGACATCGCGGCGCAGAACCGTCTGCCCTGCCTCTACCTTGTCGATTGCGGCGGGGCGAACCTGAACCAGATGGAAGAAGTCTTCTACGACGAGACCCATTTCGGCGGCACCTTTCACCGGCAATGCACGATGTCGGCGCAAGGCATCCCGCAACTGGCGGCGGTGTTCGGCGAATGCACGGCGGGCGGGGCCTATATTCCTGCGCTGTGCGACGAGTTCATCATGGTCGAGGGGCAGGCGTCGATCCACCTTGGCGGCCCGCAGATCGTGAAGGCCGCGATCTCGGAAGTCGTGGACCGTCACGATCTTGGCGGCGCGGCGCTGCATTCGCGGCAATCGGGCGTCTCTGACCATATCGTGCCCGATGAACACGCGGCGCTTGGTCGGCTGCGCGACATGGTGGGCAGCCTTGGTTATGCCCAGCCCTTCGCACCGGGGCGCGCGGCGTCTGTGCCTCCCCGCCTTGATGCTGGCGAGATCCCGTCCATCGTCGGCACCGATCTGTCGCGTCCCTTCGATCAGCGCGAAGTGATCGCGCGCATTGTCGACGGCAGCGATTTCCACGAATTCAAACCGGAATGGGGCGACACCATCGTCTGCGGCACCGCCCGGATCGAAGGCTTTGCCGTCGGGATCATCGCCAACAACGGCGTGATGTTCGCCGAGGCCTGCCTCAAGGCCACGCATTTCATCGAGCTGTGCGACCAGCGTGGCACACCGATCCTTTTTCTGCAGAACACCACCGGGTTCATGGTGGGCCGTGACGCGGAACTCGGCGGCATCTCGAAGCACTCGGCCAAGCTGGTCTACGCAATGTCCAACACCCGCGTGCCGCGCCTGACGGTGATTACCGGCAGCTCTTACGGCGCGGGCAATTACGGCATGTCCGGCCGGGGATTCCGCCCGCATTTCATGTTCATGTGGCCGAACGCGCGGCTGGGCGGGATGAACCCCGATGTCGGCTCTTCGGTGCTGATGGACCTGCGCCGCGCCTCGATCTCGCGCGGCGAGGCAAGCAGCGACGAGCTGGCCGAGCATGAACAGAAACTGCGGCAGATGTTCGAGGAAAAGTCCGATCCCTATTTCTGCACCGCGCGCATTTTCGACGACGGCATCATCGATCCGCGCGACACGCGGCGGGTGCTGGGGCTGTGCCTGTCGGTGGTGAACCTGCGCCCCGAAGTGCGGGCACATCGTCCCGTCTACAGGATGTAAGCCCGTGCCCGTGACCGCCACAGAGTTCCTGACCGCACCGCGCCCGATCCGCCGCGTCCTGATCGCCAACCGGGGCGAGATCGCCTGCCGGGTCATTGCGACGTGCCGCAGGCTAGGCCTGACCTCGATCGCGGTATATTCCGAGGCGGACGCGCAGGCGCGCCATGTGCGCATGGCGGACGAGGCCATCGCGATCGGCCCGGCGGCTCCGGCGCAAAGCTATCTGTCGATCGACCGGATCATCGCGGCGGCTGTGGCGACGGATGCGGATGCGCTGCACCCCGGCTATGGGTTTCTGTCCGAGAACGCGGAGTTCGTCCGCGCGGTGGTCAAGGCGGGCGTGATCTTTGTCGGCCCCGATGCCGAAGCTGTTGAAAGCATGGGGTCAAAGATCATGGCCCGAGGCCTTGCCGAAAAGGCGGGCGTGCCGCTGGTCCCCGGCTATTCCGACAGGGACGCGGCCGACGCGGACCTGGCCCGCGCGGCCAGGGACATCGGCTATCCGGTTCTGGTCAAGGCCAGCGCGGGCGGTGGCGGGCGGGGGATGCGCCGTGTGATGCAGCCGGGGGACCTGACGGACGCGCTGAAATCTGCACGGGCCGAGGCTCGGGGCGCATTTGGCGACGAGGCGGTCTTCATCGAAAAGCTGGTGCAGAACCCTCGCCATCTTGAGGTGCAGGTCTTTGGCGATGGACAGGGCGGCGCGCTGCATTTCCACGAACGCGACTGCTCGGTCCAGCGCAACCACCAGAAGATCATCGAGGAAGCGCCTGCGCCGAACCTGCCGGACGCCGTGCGCGAGGCGCTGTTCGCCCATGCGCTCAACCTGACCTCGGCGATCCGCTATGCGGGGGCGGGCACGGTGGAATTCATCTTGGCTGCGGGCGACAGCCAGCCCTATTTCCTCGAGATGAACACGCGGTTGCAGGTCGAGCACCCGGTGACAGAGGAAATCTGCGGTGTGGACCTTGTGGAATGGCAGCTTCGGCAGGCCGCCGGTCTGCCCTTGCCGCTTGTCCAGTCGCAGATCCGCCCTCGTGGCCATGCGATCGAGCTGCGCCTGAACGCCGAGCGGCCAGAGGCGGATTTCCTGCCTGACACCGGACGGATCGACGTCCTGTCCGCCGGGCCGGGCCTGCGGTTCGAGACCGGGTTCGAGGACGGCGACACGGTATCCAGCCACTACGATTCGATGATCGCCAAGCTGATCGCCCACGGCGCGGACCGCGATGCAGCTTTGAAGCGGTTGCGTGCGGGGCTGGACGGAACGCGGCTTTCTGGCGTGGGGACCAACCTTGGCCTGCTGCGCGACTGCCTGGATGCGCCCGCCTTTGCGCGCGGCGAGGCGACGACCGGGTTTCTGGAGGATACCTTTCCCGGCGGATGGGCGCCCGTTGCGGGGACCTTGCTGCGTCTGAGGGGCCATGTTGCGCTTGCCTCGCTGGGGAAGGGGGACGACCCGCTGTCGCGCCGTGACGGATTTCGCGTTGGCGGGGCCGACGTGCCGGGGCGCGCAATGCTCAAGGTCGAGGACGGGTATGGCAGCGCCGAGATAAGCCTGACCTTCGGGCAGCCGCCCGAGGTGGGGCAGGATGGTCGCAGCGAGGCGCTTGACGCATCCGTCACGGTCACGCGCCACGGCGATCATGTCAGCGCGACGCTGCGCGGGCTGTCGATCATGGCGATCGTGCGTCCGCTGGCCGAAGCACGGATCGAGGACCGCACCGACCTGCACGCCGAAGGTGTCGTGATCGCCCCGCTGACCGGCCTTGTCACCGAGGTGCGCGTAGCGACCGGAGACCGGGTGCAGGCCGGGCAGACGCTGGCGGTGATGGAAGCGATGAAGCTGGTCCATGCGCTGACCGCGCCCGTCTCGGGCCGCGTCGCCCGCGTCGACGTCGCGCCCGGCCAGTCCGTGACCCAGAAGACGATCCTGATCGAGCTGGACATGGACGACACCTGATGACCGTGCTTGGGCAGGGAAAATTCGACGCAACGGCCCTCCCGGTCGCCGCTGCCGCCGGGATCACCGGCCAGACCACCATTTGACAGGAGCGACACATGCCCGACTTCTCCCCCTTTGACAGCGGCGCCCGCAGCCCGGTTTTCTTCGACGAAACCCTCGTCATGCTGCGCGACCAGATCCGCCGCTTCGTCGAGACCGAGATCAAGCCTCACGCCGACGCCTGGGAGACCGAGGGCGCGACGCCCCGCGCGCTGCTGCGCAAGATGGGAGACCTCGGTTTCTTCGGCATCCGCTATCCCGAGGCGCTTGGCGGCTCGGACCTCGACCAGCGGGCAACGGTTGTCTGGGCCGAAGAACTTGGCCGCTCGACCTATTCGGGCGTCGCGATCACTGCGCTGGTGCACACCGACATGGCATCGGTCCACATCTTCAACGCAGGAACCGACGCGCAAAAATCAAAGTGGTTGCCGCGCTGTATCGCGGGCGAGGCGATCTCGGCGGTGGCGGTGACGGAACCCGGCGCGGGATCGGACGTGAAGGGCATCGCCACGCGGGCGCGCAGGGACGGGGACGATTACGTCCTGAACGGCGCCAAGATGTTCATCACCAACGGGGTCCATGCCGACGTCTACTGCGTCGCCGCCAAGACCGACCCCGAGGCGCGGCCGTCGCAATCCGTCACGATGTTCCTTGTCGAAAAAGGCATGCCCGGTTTCACGGTGTCCCGGCCGCTGGACAAGCATGGCTGGCGGTCCTCTGACACCGCCGAGTTGAGCTTTCGGGATGTCCGGGTTCCTGCCGAGAACGTGCTGGGCCGGGAAGGCGGCGGCTTCTACGAGATCATGAAGAATTTCCAGAACGAGCGTCTTGTGATCGGGGCGATGGCGATGGGCGAGGCGCAGGCGGCGCTGGAATTGACGGTCGAGCATGTGCGGGGCCGCATCGCCTTTGGCGCACCGCTTTGGGAAAAGCAGGGTATCCGCCAGCGGCTTGCCATGTTGTCGGCGCGCGTCGAGGCGTGCCGCCAGTTCATCTATTCCACCGCGTCCCGCGCGGCAGCGGGCGAGGATGTCGTGCGCGAGGTGTCGATGATAAAGGCGCTGGCGGGCGAGCTGGTCAACGACGTGATGTATGACTGCCTGCAATTCCACGGCGGCATGGGCTTTATGCGCGAAAGCACGATCGAACGGATGACCCGCGACGCAAGGGTGCAAAGCATCGGCGGCGGCGCGACAGAGGTGATGCTGGAAGAAGTCGCGAAACGGATGTGACGATCCGGCAGGATCACGGTCCGTGCCGGTGGATGACGAAGGGCGAAGCGGCGCCACGCCCCGAATCGGGCGAGCAATCGGCCGACGTTGCGTAAACGGGCGGTTTGCGAGAACAATGAAACGATCGTTCCCCTTGGGGCTGCAGGACGGAAACAGTTTCGAAGGGCATCAAGGCGTTACCTTGCGTCAGACGCCTCACCTGCAAGGTCGGGCATTGTTTCGACTACGGGAACGAAATTGCCGCCTTGGCACCCGTTTTGCCCCCTTTTTGCCGTGTTTGGAGGCCGTTTTCCCGCCTCGCACGCAGCGGTAGGGTGAAACGGGAAACAAATCAGCCTGTTAAGCACGGCTCCTTCAAAGCGAAATCATGGCATATTTCTGTTCCAGGGCTTTGGCCGCAGCGCGGCATGTGCAATAACGACTTTGCGAGTGGGGGCTCGCATCGGCCTGGCCGAGATACAGGGTGACGAAACTGCCATGACGGAACCTCGGATCGATCTCCTTGCCAAGCGGCGTGCGCGCCGCCTTGTACGGCAGGATGACGCCAGCACCACGCCGTGCTTCACGCCGGGCACCGGGATCACCACGCCCCGTGGCCTGATCGCTGCAGAAGAATTGGGCGTCGGCGACCGTGTTCTGACCCGCGACAACGGCATCCAGACGATCCGTTGGGTGGGGTCCAAGGAAATTCGCCTGCCCGAGATCGAAAGCTACCCGCACCTGCGCCCCGTCCTGATCCAGAAGGACGCGTTCGGCCCGGGCCTTCCGATGAAGGACACGCTGGTCAGCCCCAATCACCGGATGCTCATCACTGGCGATCATGCCGCCAACACGTTCGGCGAGCGTGAAGTTCTGGTGTCCGCCAAGCACCTCGTCGGCACGGCAGGCGTGAGCGAGGCGCAGGTTCTGGGCACCACCTACATCCACTTCATGTTCGAGCATCACGAGGTCGTCCTTGCCAACGGCGCCTGGAGCGAAAGCTTTCAGCCGGGCGATCATTCGCTCAAGGGCCTTGGTTCGGAACAGCGGGCGGAAATCCTGTCGCTGTTCCCCGAACTGGCGACCGACGCCGGGCGTGACAATTATCTTGCGGCCCGCCGGGTGCTGTCGGGCGGCGAGGCCCGGCGCCTGATGCGCTAGAGATCCAGTTTGCAGTGGCCGGGCAACCGGCCCGGATGCGGCCCGCTGATGTCCCTCGGCGGGCCGTTTTCGTTTGCTGCGCGCAAGGCGAGGCGCTGGACAGCGGGCCGGGCGAGCGGCACAGTCTGTGCAAGGCAAGCTTTTGGAGGCGGCGATGGACAAGGCACCCTGGTATCACTGGCCCGTGGCGGTCGTGGCGCTGGTCTGGACCGCGATCGGGGCGGCGGATTACACGCTGACGCAATATGGCGCGGAGTTCTACCTGCGCAGCTTCACCCCCGACCAGATCGCGTATTACCGCAACCTGCCGCTGTGGATCGACGGGCTTTGGGCCATCGGGGTCTGGGCGGGCCTCCTCGGTGCGATCCTGATGTTCACCCGCTCATCGCTGGCAGCGCTGGTGCTGGGCGTGTCCGTGGTCTCGCTGGTGCTGGCGGCAGGCTGGCTTCTGACATTGGCAGAGCCAAGCCTGTGGACCATAGCGGGCGGACAGGCGGCGACCGTGATGATCGTCACCATCGCGGTGATGGCCTGCATCTACCTCTACGCGCGGCAGATGCATGTTGAGGGCGTGCTGTAGCCGTCTACCCCGTCGGCAGGGTCTTCACTTCCAGCAGCGCGTGGCGTTTCTCGACCGTGACCACCCGGATCGCCTCGGCCAGCGCCGCGTCGACGTCGTGGGCGTCCCGCACAACGCGGGTCCAGGCGCGGCTGGCCTGCGCGGTCAGCGTGAAATCGGGCGACGGCGACAGCGAGGTCAGCGGCATCCGGTTGGCCCGCGCTGCGTAGCCGTTGGGATAAAGCTCTTTCACCGACTTGCGCACCGCACCCCATTCCTCGTTGTTCAGCACGCAGATCAGCACCGGAAGCTCCAGCGCCTCGGCGATCTGGTGGCACACCGTTGGATTGGCGAACATGTAGCTGCCATCGCCCATCGTGGCGACGCAGAGGCGATCCCGGTCGGCCAGTTGCGCGCCGAGCGACGCAGGCAAGGACCAGCCAAGCCCGCCAGAATGCGGCTCCTGGAAAAAGCTGCGATGATCTTCGCGCGCCATCATGCCCAGCATCGTGCCAAGTTCCGAGAACACGCTCGCATCGCGGCCCTTGAGCGCTTCGCCCAGACGGTAGCTGAACCATTCCTTGGTGATGCCTTGCGCATTGCGCGCGGCTGCCTGCCAACGCATGCCCTTGCGCGTCGCCTCGGACTGCTCGGCCACGGAGCGGCGCCGTTCGCCGATCTTGCGAAGGTTGCGGGGCAGGGCGGCCATCGCCTCGATCAGCGCGGGGATGGTCGTGCTGGTCTCGCCCGCGATGGACACGTCCGACCGGAAGTTCCGCACCGGCGTGCGCGAGAAGATCGGGTCGGGGCCGATGTTGATGACCTTGGCGGCCGGGTTGATCGGATGCTCGTCCGGCCACCACGGGGCCAGGCAGTCGAGCACGACGACCACGTCCGCCTTGTCGAGGAACTTCTTCGGGTTCGGACCGATGGCGCAAGGATGCTCAGTGGACAGCGTCAGGTGCGTGGCCCACCACGAACAGACCGGGATGCCCCAGTCTTCCACCCAGTCGGCGAAGGCGGCGAAGGTTTCCGCATCGCCCGCGCCGCGCTGCGCGATAATCAGCGGGCGCTCGGCAATCGCCAGCATCTCGGCGGCGCGTGCGATGTCGGAGGCATGAGGCGCACCCCGTACCGGGGCCATGCGCGGCGCGTCCAGCAGCGCGCTGGCGTCGATTTCCTCGCACAGCGTCTCACGCGGGAGAGACAGGTATACGGGGCCCTTCGGAGTCGAATTGGCGATCGCCCAGCCCCGGTCGAGCATGTCGTTCACCTGCTCGGGGAAGCGCAGCTCATAGTCCCACTTGACGCTTTCGCGCACGAGGCCGGCCTGGTCCATCATCTCTTGCCCCCAGGCGATGGGGACGGTGCGCGCGCCGAACCGGTCCTTTTCGGTCGTCGGCGTGCGCCCGGACATCAGGATCATCGGGATATGTTCGCACGCCGCGTTGATCGCGCCGATGACCCCGTTCGCCAAGCCGACATTGGTGTGCAGCATCACCGCCTGGCTCTTGCCGGTCATCAGGTAATAGCCATGCGCCATGCCCATGGCGGCGTGTTCATGCGGGATCACCACGGCGTCGGGCAGGTCGATCCCCTTGGCGGCAGCTTCGGCCAGGCCTTCGATGATCGGGGGGAAATCGGTGCCGGAGTTGGTAAACACGTAGTCAACGCCAAGCGCCTTGAGCCGGGTGAAGATCGCTCCGCCTGCCGTCATGCGGCTTGTGCCTGCGCCCGTCGATGTCTCGCCCTGCACGCTGGTATCCTTCATGGCGGCTCCCCCCTTTGGTTTCCGGTCCATAAACAGTGAATCTAGTTCAATTCTATGGCAAACACACGGAAATTAATGAACATTGTCAAATGATGCCGACGCACCATCTGTGCGGGAAACAACGGCGAACGGAGGAACCCCAATGTCGACCATCGACCTGCTAATCGGCGGCGAAAAGAGTGCCGCGCACGGACAGAAGAGCTTTGAGCGCAAGGATCCCGTCACCGGCGAGGTCGCGACCACCGCCGCCGCAGCAACAACCGCAGATGTCGACCGCGCGGTCGAGGCTGCGGCCAAGGCGTTCATCGACTGGTCCGAGACCGGCCCGTCCAAACGCCGCGAGATCCTGATGGAAGCCGCGGACGTGATGGAAGAAAAGACCTCGGAATTCATCGAGGTCGGCATCGCGGAAACCGGCGCGACAGGCCCCTGGATCGGCTTTAACGTGTCCTTCGCGGCCAAGATCCTGCGCGAAGCGGCCGCCATGACCACCCAGATCAAGGGCGAAGTCGTGCCGTCCGACAAGCCCGGCAACCTTGCCATGGCCTATCGCCAGCCCGTCGGCGTGCTGGTCGGCATGGCGCCGTGGAATGCGCCCGTGATTCTGGGCACCCGCGCCGTCGCCATGCCCATCGCATGCGGCAACACCATCGTGCTGAAAGCGTCCGAGATGTGCCCCAGGCTGCACATGATGATCGCGGAATGCCTTGAAGAGGCGGGCCTGCCCAAGGGCGTCATCAACGTCGTCACGCACTCGGCCGAGGATGCACCAGAGGTCGTCGCGCGGCTGATCGAGCATCCCAAGGTGAAGCGGATCAACTTCACCGGCTCCACCCGCGTCGGCAAGATCATCGCACAAACCGCCGCACGACACCTCAAGCCGGTGCTGCTGGAGCTGGGCGGCAAGGCGCCGCAGGTGATCCTGGACGACGCCGATATCGACGCTGCCGTGAATGCCGCAGCCTTTGGCGCGTTCATGAACCAGGGCCAGATCTGCATGTCGACCGAGCGCATCATCGTCGATGCCAAGGTCGCGGACGAATTCGTCGAGAAGTTCGGCAAGAAGGCTGCCGGTCTGCCTTATGGCAACCCGCGCGATCAGGTGGTTCTGGGATCGGTCATCGACCGCAAGACCATCGACAAGGTGGACGATCTGATAAACGACGCGCTGTCCAAGGGGGCGACGCTTGTCACCGGCGGCGTTGAAGAGGGCACGATCATGCCCGCCACGATCATCGACAACGTCACGCAGGACATGAAGTTGTTCCGCGACGAAAGCTTTGGCCCGGTCGTCTGCATCATCCGCGCCTCCGACACCGATCACGCGGTCGATCTGGCGAATGACACCGAATACGGGCTGTCGGCCTCGGTGTTCGGCAGCGACATCCGCCGCGCGATGGCGGTGGCCAAACGGATCGAAAGCGGCATCTGCCACATTAACGGCCCGACCGTGCATGACGAGGCGCAAATGCCCTTTGGCGGCGTGAAATCTTCAGGCTATGGCCGGTTTGGTGGCAGCGCCGGGGTGAACGAATTCACCGAACTGCGCTGGATCACCATCGAGGACCCGAACCAGCACTATCCGTTCTGATCGACAGACCCGCGCCGCGGTTCACGCGGCGCGGGAGCTTTGCCTTACAAGGCATTGGTATGGTTGCGAAACGCGAACGGTCAAAGCAGCGTCAGAACGGATGCCCAGATCGAATACAGCACGCCCATGATGAGCGCGAACCAGCCATTCCAGACCAGCCCGGCGTGGCGGGCCGACACTCCCGCAAAGCCGCCGACCAGCAACGTGGTGGCGGTGAAGGGGCTGGTCATGCCCGAAATCGCCCAGCCGCCGGTGATCGCGACGACATAGGCGATGGGCGAGACCTCGATCGCTTCAGGCGCCGGCAGCGCCGGAATGAACAGCGTCACCGCAAGGATCGGGTTCATCCCGATCTGGCCGGTCAGCGGGATCAGCCAGACCAGCGCGGTCAGGATCACCCAGGGCGGCAGGCGGCCGAGGTCAATGCCACTGGCCTCGATCAGCGGCGTCAGCAGGACCGAGCCAAGCGACCCGATGAAGCCCGCCATCATCAACAGCACCAGTTCCCTGCGGTAGGCGGGCAGGTCGTGAAACAGGTAGCGCCCGGACCGCTGGGCCAGCGCCCGCAGCGGCGCCGTCTTTGCTTGCAGCATGACCCAGACGCCCGCGATTGCAGGCACCACGAACATGACAATGTTGAACGGGCGCAGGCCGGTTGCCGATTGCAGGACGATCACCAGAACGGCCAGGATGCCAAGCAGCGCCAGAAGCGGCAGCAGAACCGACCAGCCGTCGCTGCGCGTGTAGATCGCAGGCGCAATCCCCGTCAGTCGCGGCTTGAAGATCTGGTCCAGCGCATAGCCCACCCCGGCAAAGGCGATCCCTGAGGCAAGACAATAGGGCGCAGCATCCGCCCAGTTGGCGCCGGGGATCACCGTCGTTGAAATAGCGATGGCAAAGCCCAACGGCGACCAGGGCAGGGTCGAGATGAACCCGCGCTGGATCGCCAGCAGCATCCGCTTGAGCCGCAGCCTGCGCCGTTCGGGTTCCGGCTCGTCCCTGGTCGAGGCGGTGGCAAGTGACCCCAGCAGCGCGATGGCGCCATAGTTCAGCAAGAGCGCAAACATCTGCCCGCCCAGCGTCAGGGCAAGATACCGCCGCCCCGGCGGCTGGGCAGCCAGAAACCGCCCGGCCCGCGTGATGGAGGGCGAGGTGTCGGCGGCAAAGCGCAAGGAGGTCAGCGCGGTGAAGAAAGCGGCGATGAAGGCCGCACGCTCCAGCGCTGTCTCGATGGCGCCGAGCGGGTCCTGGCCCCAGACCTCGGCCCCGACGATCAGCGCGACGCCGACGCCTAGAAAGATGCGCCCCGTCCCGCCCACCGTGACCGACAAGACGGCCAACACCACCAGCGACAGCGCCGCGCCGATGGGTCCGGCCAGATGCCATATGTCGAAAGCATCGGCGACGACCGCCACGGTGATGCCGAGGAACAGAAGGCCCGAGACTCGGTCGAGGCTGGAACGGATCGCGTCCTTCATGGCTCACTCATCGGGGCAGGGCCTCACGGCTTGTCGCACACCGTATCCCTCTATAACAATCCACGAATAGAACAATGCCCGCGCCGTCAGGGCCGGGCACAAGGGAAGAGGAAACCCCATGAGCGACATCACCCCGCCGTTCCGCGCCGACCACGTCGGCAGCTTGCTGCGCCCGCAAAGCGTGATCGACGCGCGCCGGAAGTTCCATACCGAAAAGAGCATCTCGGCCGCCGACCTTAAAGCCGCCGAGGACGCCGCGATCCCCGAGATCATCAAGATGCAGGAAGACGTCGGCCTCAAGGCCGTCACCGACGGCGAGACGCGCCGGTCCTTCTGGCACTACGACTTCATGGGCATGCTGACCGGGCTCGATCTGGACGAGCGCGACGAGGGCGTGCAGTTCGCAGGCGTCAAGTTGCGCCCGATCTTCCCGACGATCACCGACAAGCTGGATTTCCCGGACGATCACCCGATGCTGGATCACTTCAAGTTCGTCAAGGAACACACGGGCGTCGTTCCTAAAATCTCGATCCCCGGCCCGTCCTGCTGCCATTTCCGCACCGCCAAGGACGACATCCACGTCGCCGAATACCGCGAGGACCCGCAAGCGATGTTCGACGATCTTGCGGCGACCTACCGCAAGGCCGTGGCAAAGTTCTACGAGGCGGGCTGCCGCTATCTGCAGATGGACGACATCTTCTTCGCCTACCTGTGCGATCCCAAGCACCGCGCCGACAAGCAGGCCGCCGGGCAGGACCCGGACTGGCTGATCGAGCGCTATTCCTGGATGATGCGCGAAGCGATCAAGGACCGCCCCGACGACATGGTCATCGGCATGCACATGTGCCGCGGCAACTTCCGCTCCACCCACGCCGCCGAAGGCGCCTATGACCAGGCGGCAGAGGCGATCTTTTCCACCGGTGTCGACATCTTCTTCATGGAGTACGACACCGAGCGCGCGGGCGGGCTGGAGCCTTTGGGGCTGCTCCCGAAGGGCAAACAGCGGATCCTGCCGGGCTTCATCACCACCAAAACCGCCGATCTGGAGGACATGGACTGGCTGAAGTCGAAATTCGACGAGGCGTCGAAGTTCGTCGATCTCGACCAACTGGGCATCGCGCCGCAGTGCGGCTTCGCCTCGACCGAGGAAGGCAATGCGATCACCATGGACGACCAGAAGCGCAAGCTGGAGCTGGTGGTCAAGACCGCAGAAGCGATCTGGGGCGGCGTCTGAGGCGCCACGCCCTTGCGGTTTCGCCTGACGGCGACCCGCCGGGGGAGGCGCTGCCTCCCCCGGACCCCCTCCGGAGTATTTTCGGACCAAAGATGGGAATTGTGCAGTAATTCAGCTGTATGGCCGTGCTGAAATGGCCGCATTGGTTTGAAATGGACAAGCCTTGTGGAGCGATCAGGCGCTTCCCGACAGGTGAGCGGCGCAGCCTGTCAGAGCGGCGTAGTCGTCTTCCACGCAGTCCACGCTGAAATTCTGCATGAACCCTGCAAAGCGGCCCTTGTCGCGAAACGCGTCCTTGAAGCCGAAACGGTCGAGATGCGGCGCCATCGCCCGCGCCATGCCGCCGACAAGGTAGAGACCGCCGAAGGGCAGGTGGATCAGCGCGAGATTGCCCGCGACGGTGCCGAGGATGCGGGTGAACAGGCGCGCGGCCTCTTCCGCGCGCGGGTCGTCGCCCGAGGCGAGCGCGGTCATGATCTCGGTCGAGGAGCGTTCGGAGGGATCGCCCGCCTCGTGACCGAGCCAGTGATAGACCCGTTCCAGCCCGCGCCCGGACAGCACGTCCTCGACCGCCGGGAAGCCGTGGGCGGTTTCGACGAACTGGCACAGGCGCAACTCGGCCTCGGTGCGGATCGGCATGTTGGCATGGCCCGCCTCGGAGGCGGCGACGTAGCGCCCGGCGGCGGTTTCGTGCACCGGGGCGGCGTTGAAACCGGTGCCGACGCCGATCACCAGCTTGTCGCCCGCCGCGCCGTCCGGGCCGGGCACCACCGAGCGGATGTTGCCGGGCGCGATGCGGCCGATGGCATGGCCCTGCGCCTGCAGGTCGTTGAGGATGCCGACGGTCTCGGCGCGGGTGGCGCGCGCGAGTGTGCTGCCGTCGATCGTCCAGTCGAGGTTGGTCATGTTGGCGACGCCGCCGCGCACCGGCCCTGCCGCCGCGACACAGGCGCCGCTGCAGTCCACCGCGCCCTCGTCGGCGAAATACTGGCGGATCACCGATTCGAGGCCCGGATGGTCGGCGTTCTTGTAGCGGCGGATCGTTTCTGTCAGCAGGCTGGGCCCGTCACACAGGGCGACGCGCGTGTTGGTGCCGCCGATGTCGGCGACAAGCGCGTATCGGTCGGGTTGTCGGGCATCGGTCATGGTCACGCTTTCGCCAGGGCACGGGCGAGGGCGTGATAGGATGCTTTCGGGGTCCTTGTGAAGGTGTCGAAATCGACATGGATCAGGCCAAAGCGCTTCTCGTAGCCGAAAGCCCATTCGTAGTTGTCCAGCAGCGACCAGTAGAAGAAGCCCTTGAGCGGCACGCCTTCGGCAATGGCGCGGCGGGCGGCGCCAAGGTGGTCGGCGATGAAATCCTCGCGGCGCGGGTCGGCGATGGCGCCGCCCGTGAGCACGTCGTCCAGCGGCATGCCGTTTTCGGTGACGTAAAGCGGCGTGTCGCCGGTGTGGTCGCGGTGAAGGCGGGTCAGGAAATGATGCAGGCCGTCGGGATACACCTCCCATCCCATGGAGTTCTTCGGCAGCGGGCCGTCGATCATGCGGATGTGCGGCCAGGGCAGGGTGGCATCGTGGGTGACGATGCAGCGGGTGTAGTAGTTGACCCCGAACCAGTCGAGCGGGGCAGCGATGGTGGCCACGTCGTCCTGCCAGCCTTGCGGCATGTGGGGGCCCAGCCCCTCGAGCACCGCGTCCGGGTAGGTGCCTGCGGTGAAGGCCTCTACGAACCAGCGGTTGTAGATCGCGTCTCGCAAGGTGGCGGCGGCGGCGTCGGCCTTGCCGGGGCCGGCCTCGGCGAATTCGAAGTTGCACACCACGCCGAGATTGCCCTGTCCCTGCGCGCGCAGCGCCTGCATCCCAAGGCCATGAGCAAGGCAGACATGGTGCATGGCGCGCGCAGTGGCGCGGATGTCGCGCAGGCCGGGGGCGTGGTGACCCTCGAAATGCGACAGCCAGGACACGCACCACGGCTCGTTGAGGGTGGCGAGCGAGGCCAGCCGGTCGCCGATGCGGTCCGCGACGACGCCAGCGAAATCGGCAAAGCGCAGCGCGGTGTCGCGGTTGGCCCAGCCGCCCTTGTCGGCCAGCGTAGAGGGCAGTTCCCAATGGTAGAGCGTGGCAAAGGGGGCCAGCCCGCGCGCAAGGCAGCCATCGACAAGACGGTCGTAGAAATCGAGCCCCTCGGGGTTCACCGTGACGCCATCCGGCATCACCCGCGCCCAGCTGGTCGAGAAGCGGTAGGCGTCGAGGTTGGCGGCGGCGATCAGGTCAAGATCTTCTGGCCAGCGGTGATAGTGATCGCACGCATGCGCGCCATCCTCGGCCCGCACGACGTTGCCGGGGGTTGCGGCGAAGCTGTCCCAATGGGTCGGCCCGGCGCCGCCGTTGGCATGGCCCTCGATCTGGTAGGCGGCGGTGGCGGCCCCGAAGACAAAATCGTCAGGGAACTGGGAACGGACGGGAATCATGGGTGGCCTTTCGTGGGGGCAGGGCCGGTCGGGGCGGGACCGGTGGAGGTTCCGACCATCAGGTCGGCTTCGAGCAGGGTGTGACGTTCGCCGCGCGCGCCGTCGCGGATCGCCTCGATCAGCATCTCGGCGCACAGGCGCCCGGCATGCCGCACGGAAGAACGCACGGCGGTGAAGATCGGCAGCTCGGCCCCATTGCGCAGGTAGGACAGATCGTCGTCATGGGTCACAAGTGACACATCGCGGCCCAGCTTCAACCCGTGTTCCTCAACCGCGCGGCGCACACCGATGGCGACGATCAGGGACGAGGTGACGAAGGCCGTCGCAGGCTGGTCGAGCGCCAGCATCGCCATGGCCGAGCGGTAGCCGTGCATCTCGGTCATCTCTTCGCCGGCGATCAGTCGCGGGTCGGACGGCACGTCGCGGGCGCGCAGGGCGGCAATATAGCCCTCGCGGCGGCGTTCGGCGAAATCCATCAGGTCGAGGCCGTTGACCAGCCCGATCCGGCGATGCCCGAGGTCGAGAAGAAAGGCGGTGGCCCGTTCAAAGGCGCGGCGGTTGTTCACGTCGACCCAGTTGTAGGGCTGGTCCACGTTCGAGGCGCGGCCATGCACCACGAAGGGCAGGCCAAGGTCATGCAGCAGCGCGATCCTGCGGTCGTCGAGCCGCGGCGCGTGCACGATGATGCCGTCGACCGACCCCTTCGACGCCAGATCGCGGTAGACGTCTTCCTGGTCACGGTCGGCGACGAGGCTGAGCACCATGTCATAGCCGTGGCGCAGATACGCCTCGCCCGCGCCGGACACGAAGTCTGCGAAGACGGGGTTCACCATCTCGTGCCGGTCCGACACCGGGATGACGTGGCCGATGGCCATGGCGCGCCCGGTTGCCAGCCGCTGCGCGCGGGCGTTCGGTTGGTAGTTGTGCTTGCGCGCGGCCGATTGCACCCGCTCGCGGGTTGCTTCGGCAACTTCCGGGTAGCCGTTCAGTGCCCGGCTGACCGTCGTGGGCGATAACCCAAGCGTATGTGCCAGTTCCTTGAGGTTCATCGTCCAGCTTTTCAAACCGCTTTGAATCAGCCGCAAGATAGACGTCCCGATGCGCCGTCGTCAAAGCGGAGTTTCGCTGCACTGCGTCATTGCTGTTGCAGAAAAATCCAATGAAATAAACAGCCTTTGCGATGTGGATGATTGACAGGCCGCGCGGAATCGCGGACGGTCCACGCGTCCAAAGCGCTTTGAGACCGACTCGGGGCGCGGGCGCGATGACACGTCACGACACAAGTTTCTTACGCTCCGTCACGAGGGCGGAGACAATGGGAGGATACCGATGAGACACGCAGCTTACGCGAGCGTTGCCGTTCTGGCGCTGACGGCCGGGATGGCCGCCGCGCAGGACATGAAATTCCCGGTGGGCGAGGGTGGCTTCAACTGGGACAGCTACACCAGCTTTGCCGATGCGCACGACTATTCCGGCCAGTCGCTCACGATCACCGGTCCCTGGACCGGGCTCGACAAGGAACTCGTCGACAGCGTGATCGCCTATTTCGAGGAAGCCACCGGCGCGGATGTGGAATACTCGGGCTCGGACAGCTTCGAGAACGATTTCGTCATCGCGGCAGAGGCGAATTCCGCCCCCGACATGGCGGTCTTCCCGCAGCCGGGCCTTGCCGCCGACATGGCGCAGCGGGGCTTTCTGCAGCCGCTGGGTGAAGACACCGCCGACTGGGTCCGCGAGAACTATGCCGCCGGTCAGTCCTGGGTCGATCTGGGCACCTATGCCGGACCCGACGGCAACGACGCGCTTTATGGCTTCTTCTACAAGATCGACGTGAAATCGCTGGTCTGGTACGTCCCCGAGGCGTTCGAGGAAGCTGGCTACGAGGTTCCCCAGACGATGGAAGACCTCAAGGCGCTGACCGACCAGATCGTCGCCGACGGCGGAACGCCCTGGTGCATCGGCCTGGGATCGGGTGCCGCCACCGGCTGGCCCGCGACGGACTGGGTCGAGGACATGATGCTGCGCACGGCAGAGCCTTCGGTCTATGACCAGTGGGTTGCGAACGAGATCCCGTTCGACGATCCGCAGGTGGTGAACGCGATCAGCGAATTCGGCTGGTTCGCGAAGACCGACGCGTATGTCAACGGCGGCGCGACGGCGGTGGCCAGCACCGACTTCCGCGACAGCCCGGCCGGTCTCTTCTCGTTCCCGCCGGAATGCTACATGCACCGCCAGGCGTCGTTCATCCCGACGTTCTTCCCCGAGGGAACGCAGGTCGGCACCGACGCCGATTTCTTCTACTTCCCGGCCTATGAGGGCGAAGACCTTGGCCAGCCGGTTCTGGGGGCGGGCACGCTGTTCGCCTCGACCACCGACAGCGAAGTGTCGAAGGGCTTTGTGGAGTTCCTGAAGACCCCGATCGCGCATGAAATCTGGATGGCACAGTCGGGCTTCCTGACGCCCTTCACCGGCGTCAACCCGGACATGTATGCCAACGACACCCTGCGCGGCCTGGGCGAAATCCTGACCAACGCCACGACCTTCCGCTTCGACGGCTCCGACCTGATGCCGGGCGAAATCGGCGCGGGCGCGTTCTGGACCGGCATGGTGGACTTCGTCACCGGCGTCGAGGCCGAGACCGTGGCGAGCCAGATCCAGGACCGCTGGGACGCGATCCGCTAGGATCATTGGGCAGGGGCGGCAACGCCCCGCCTTGCGACATCGAGACGGCCGCGCGGCAGGGTCGCGCGGCCGTCCGGGGACAGGACACACGGACTGGCACGGGGAGGGGAGCGAGGGATGCATCCGCTATTTCAAGGCATCATCACCATCATCATCGGCGTTGGCGGCTGCGTAGGCTATTTCTACGCCTCCAACCTGGTCCTGGACAAAGTCATCTATCCGGCGCGGGGCGCGAACATCTCGCGCAACATCCGCCGCGCGAACGAAGTGCGCCCCTGGCTGTTCCTGTTCCCGGCAATCTTCGTTCTGGGCCTCTATCTGGTCTATCCGGTGATAGGGTCGTTCTGGCGCTCTCTGTTCAACCGCTCGGGCGATGATTTCATCGGTCTTGGCAACTACATCACGCTGTTCGGATCGGACGAGTTCCAGACGGCGGTGTTCAACAACATCCTCTGGGCCATCGTGGTGCCCGCAGGCGCGACGTTTATCGGGCTTGTCGCAGCACAACTGACCGACCGGCTAAGCTGGGGCAACATCGCGAAATCGCTGATCTTCATGCCGATGGCGATCTCGTTCGTGGGTGCGTCGCTGATCTGGAAATTCGTCTACGCATTCGACACCGACATCGGCCTTATCAATGCGATCATCGTGGGCCTGTTCGGCGGCGAACCCGTGGACGTGCTGCAAATCCCGTTCTGGAACAACTTTTTCCTGATGTTCATCTTGATCTGGATCCAGACCGGCTTTGCCATGGTGATCCTGTCGGCGGCCCTGCGCGGCATCCCCGAGGAAACCATCGAGGCCGCGATCATCGACGGCGCCAACCCGTTCCAGATCTTCTTCAAGATCAAGGTGCCGCAGATCATGGGCACCATCGTGGTGGTCTGGACGACGATCACCATCCTCGTGCTCAAGGTCTTCGACATCGTCTACACGATGACCGGCGGCAACTTCGGCACCGAGATCCTGCCCAGTTACATGATGACCTTCATGTTCCGCGACGACGGGCGGGCGACGGCGGTGGCTATCGTCATCATGGTGATTGTCACCCCGGTGATGGTCTGGAACATCATGCAATCGCGCAAAGAACTGCGCTGAGGGGGGCGGGAAAATGGACAATATCGCAGGACAGAAATCCAGCCTTTCGATCGTCACGCACCTGTCGGTGCTGCTGCTGGTGCTGATCTGGCTGGTGCCGACCGTGGGGCTGTTCGTCTCGTCGTTCCGCGACCGCGACCAGATCTCGGCCTCGGGCTGGTGGGAGGCGCCGTTTCCCGTCGAGTTGACGGCGCGCGGCCGCACCGGAGCGCAAGGAACGCCCGAGGGCGACATGTTCGTCGTCACCGGAAATATCTTCGATGACGAGGAAGCAAGCTCGTTCTTCGGCGCCGATCCCGGCGATGTCGTCGCTTTCGGCACGCGCGGCTCGAACCCGACCGAGTTTCCGGTCGGCGAAACCGTCGATCTGGGCGACGGCGAGACGCTAACCGTGAACGGCGATGGCAGTTACCGATGGGTCACGCCCGAAGACCCCGGCGATCGCGGGCAACGCGTCTATTTCGCCGCCGAGAGTCCACCGAAATTCACGCTCGACAATTACGAGAACGTGCTGACCGCCGACAACATGGACCGCGCGTTCATCAACACCATGATCGTCACGATCCCGGCCACGATCATTCCGATCCTCGTGGCGGCCTTCGCGGCCTATGCGCTCGCCTGGATGGAGTTTCCGGGGCGCGGACTTTTGATCGCGCTGATCGTCGGACTTCTGGTGGTGCCGCTGCAACTGGCGCTGGTGCCGATGCTGAATTTCCACAATGCCATCGGTGTGGGGCAAAGTTTCGTCGGCATCTGGTTTGCGCACACGGCCTTCGGGATGCCGCTCGCGGTGTATCTCTTGCGAAATTACATGGTCGGGTTGCCGCGCGACATCATCGAATGCGCCAAGGTTGACGGGGCGACGGATTTCCAGGTGTTCACCAAGATTGTCCTGCCGCTGAGCTTCCCGGCGCTGGCTGCGTTCTCGATCTTCCAGTTCCTGTGGACGTGGAACGATCTTCTGGTCGCCAAGGTGTTCCTGCCCACGAACGACACCGCCAAGGTGATGACGGTCAAGATCGCCGACGATCTTCTGGGCTCGCGCGGGGGCGATTGGGGCATTCTGGCGACGGCGGCCTTCGTGTCGATTGCGGTGCCGCTCGTTGTGTTCTTCGCCATGCAGCGCTACCTCGTCCGCGGCCTCTTGGCCGGGTCGGTGAAATAACGGAAAAAAGTGTCTGACATGAGCGCATTAGCTGAGCTTCAGCCAGAATCGAAGCCGCAGGTGGACAAGGACTGGTGGCGCGGCGCGGTGATCTACCAGATCTACCCCCGCAGCTATCAGGATACCAACGGCGACGGGATCGGCGATCTGCCGGGGATCACCCGGCGGCTGCCCTACATCGCCTCGCTGGGGGTGGATGCGATCTGGGTGTCGCCGTTCTTTACCTCGCCGATGCGTGATTTCGGCTATGACGTGTCCGATTACTGCGACGTTGATCCGATGTTCGGCACGCTGGCCGATTTCGACGCGATGATCGCGGAATCGCACCGTCTTGGTCTCAAGGTGATGATCGACCTGGTGCTGTCGCACACCTCGAACGATCATCCGTGGTTCCAGGACTCGTCGTCCAGCCGCGAGGCGGACAAGGCCGACTGGTATGTCTGGGCCGATCCAAAGCCGGACGGCACGCCGCCCAACAACTGGCTGTCGATCTTCGGCGGCTCGGCCTGGGAATGGGACCCCGGCAGGCTTCAATACTACCTGCACAATTTCCTGCGCACCCAGCCCGACCTGAACTTTCATTGCCCTGCCGTGCAGGACGCGCTGCTGGACGTAGCGCGGTTCTGGTTGGAAAGGGGCTGCGACGGCTTCCGCCTCGATACCGTGAACTTCTATGTCCACGACAAGCAGTTGCGGGACAATCCGCCGCTTGCGGTGGAAGAACGCAATGACACCACCGCCCCCGCGGTGAACCCCTACAACTACCAGAACCACCTGTTCGACAAGACCCAGCCCGAGAACCTGCAGTTCCTCGAACGGCTGCGCGCCGTGATGGACGAGTACGGGGCAACGACATCGGTGGGCGAGGTCGGCGAAGGGCAGCGCGGCTTTGAGGTGCAGGCGGAATACACCGAGGGCGATCACCGGCTGCACATGTGCTATGGCTTCGACTTCCTGGCGCCCGACAAGCCGTCAAGCCACAAGGTCGTCGCGGTGCTGGACCGCTTCAACACCGAGGCGCCGGGAAGCTGGGCCTGCTGGGCGTTCTCGAACCATGACGTGATGCGACACGCCTCGCGCTGGTCGCTGGACGAGGGCATGTTGCGGGCGCTGACGGTGCTGCAACTGTGTCTGCGTGGGTCGGTCTGCCTGTATCAGGGCGAAGAGCTTGGCCTGCCCGAAGCGGACGTGGCCTATGAAGACCTGCAAGACCCCTATGGCATCCAGTTCTGGCCCGAGTTCAAGGGCCGCGACGGCTGCCGCACGCCCATCGTGTGGGAAGCCGCCATGCCGCACGGCGGGTTCTCGGACGCCGCGCCCTGGCTGCCGGTAGACCCGCGCCACCTGCCGCTGGCGGTCGACCGCCAAGAGGATGATCCCGGCTCGATGCTGCATCACTACCGCAGGACCATCGCGTTCCGCAGGGCGCACCGCGTCCTGCAGAAAGGCGAAGTGGAGGGCATGACGGACAATGGCAGCGTTCTGACCTTTGTGCGCCGCGACGGCGACAGCGCGATCTTCTGCGCCTTCAACCTTGGCCCCGAGATGGCCGAGGTGCAGATGCCCGAAGGCACATGGCGCGCGACAGCGGCAGAGCTTGGCGCCATCGCGCCGGACGAGGGGATGACAAGATTGCCGGCGGGCACGTTCTGTCTGGCGCAGTCGGCATGACAACAAGAATGGGAGGGGAGACACCATGGCGAACCTGAAACTCACCGACGTGGGCAAGGCCTATGGCGGCACGGTCGAGGTGCTCAAGCACATCGACCTCGACATCCAGACCGGAGAGCTTGTGGTGTTCGTCGGCCCCTCTGGCTGCGGCAAGTCCACGCTTCTGCGGATGATCGCGGGGCTGGAAAAGATCACGACGGGGACGCTGGAAATCGACGGTCAGGTCGTGAACGATGTGCCGCCCGCACAGCGCGGCATCGCCATGGTGTTCCAGTCCTACGCGCTTTATCCGCACATGACCGTGCGCGACAACATGAGCTTCGCCCTCAAGATCGCCAAGAAGTCCAAGGACGAGATCGACGCCGCCGTGAACAAGGCCGCCAAGATCCTCCAGCTTGAACCCTATCTGGACCGCCTGCCCAAGGCGCTGTCGGGCGGCCAGCGCCAGCGTGTCGCCATCGGGCGGTCCATCGTGCGCGATCCCAAGGTGTATCTCTTCGACGAGCCGCTGTCGAACCTTGACGCGGCGCTGCGCGTCGCCACCCGGATCGAGATTGCGCAGCTGAAAGAGTCGATGCCGGATTCGACGATGATCTACGTCACCCACGACCAGGTCGAGGCGATGACGCTGGCCAGCCGGATCGTGGTGCTGGCGAACAAGGGCATCGCCCAGGTCGGCACTCCGCTGGAGCTGTATGAAAAGCCGCAGAACGAATTCGTCGCGCAGTTCATCGGCTCGCCCGCGATGAACCTTCTACCGGGCGAGATCACTGCCACCGGCGCGACAACGACCGTCAAGCTGGAGGGCGGCGGCACGGCGAAATCGACGGTGCCGACCAAGGACAGCGACATGGGCATGAAGGTGAACATCGGGGTGCGGCCCGAGGACATGGTCAGCACCGACGGCGAATTCATCTATTCCTCGACCGTGGATTACGTCGAGGCCCTGGGCGAGGTGACGCTGCTGTATTTCGAGCCCGACGCCGACCGAGACACGATCCTTGCCAAGCTGCCGGGGATCCATACCGGCCTGCGCGGGTCTTCCGTCAAGCTGACCGCCGAGCCGTCGAAAGTGCACCTGTTCAACAACGGCAACTCGCTGCTTTACAGGCAGTGATCCGCCCACGCAGGAGTGTGCGGATTTGAATCGCCTTCGGCTTTGAGGTCAACTATCGCTGGTTGTGGATATTTCGCGCGTGTCTTTTGGCCCGCGCCCTGGCGATATGGATAAGGTGCCATGCCCCGCGGTGTCATCAAATGGTTCGACAGTGTGCGTGGTTACGGTTTTGTCGTGACGGACGGCGGTTCCCAGGAATTGTACCTGAGCTGGAACGCGATGGTGCAGTCCGGCCTCTCGCATGTCGAAGACGGCCAGCACGTCGATGTCACCATCGGCCCAAGGGCCGATGGCAAGGACGCCGTCGCATCGCTCAGCTTGTGCTCGCCCGAGTGATCAGGGGCCAACGCCCATTTCGCGCAGCACTGGCTCTACATCCCGCCGCAATCTGAATGTGCAGCGGTCGATGTCGTATTCGGTAAGCATGCCGCAAAGGAAATGATCCTCGATCTCCTCGGTCGGAACCGAGGGGGACAGAATATCGCGGCGTTTCTTGCACAGGGCACCCAGATGCGTGTGCCACATGGTGCCGCGCCATCCGCAATAGGACGACAGATCGCGCGAGGTCGAACCTGGATGTCGCATCACGGCAAGGATCACCTTTTCCTCGCTCTCGGACAGCGGCCTGGCGTGGAACGCAAGACGCACCCGGTCGGCCCTCGAGGCGGCGACGGGCAGGGGAACTGCCGTTTCCGCCTGCATCGGAACGTCCTTGGTCCGCGCCGCAAATGGCAGCCGGAGCCGGGATTTGAGACTGGATCTGGAACTCGTACGACCTGAGTAGCCACCAAGGTGGCTTTCTATTGCTGCCATTGTTTTGCCCCAACCGATTTTTCTTGGTCTTGTCGGCAGGTTTCCGCCGAATTGCGGCGCGAATGTGGCCGCGCCGGTGCCCGATTCGGCGTGGCGATGCAGGTGTTGCAGGCAAGACTCGCCAAGTTTCCCGCTATGGGCGAGCGGCGCCCCTTCAATGAGCGGCACCGCCTGCGCGATCCGGGGAACATCTGCGCCTTGTGATGCCCCCGCGCTTTGCCTAGCGTCGCCCCGATACCGCATCCAGGGAGAAACGCACGATGCCTGCACCCAAGAACCTCCTCAAGGCGGCGCTGCTGCGCGGCGATATCCAGGTCGGTGTCTGGCTGGGCCTTGGTAGCGGCGCGGTCGCGGAAATGGCGGCGGGCGCGGGGTTCGACTGGTGCCTGATCGACGCCGAGCACAGCCCCAACGTGCTGCCGACGATCGGCGAGCAACTGCGTTCGATGAACGGACGGGGCACTAGCGCGATCCTCCGCGTGCCGGTCTGCGAGGACTGGGTAATCAAGCAGATGCTCGATCTCGGGGTGCAAACCCTGCTGGTGCCGATGGTGCATGACGGTGCGCTTGCCGCCAAGGCGGTGGCCGCGACGCGCTATCCGCCGGACGGCGTGCGCGGCGTCGGCGCGGCGCTGGCGCGGGCGTCGGACTATTCCGGCATCCCTGATTACACGTCGACGGCCAACGCCGAGATCTGCGTGATCGTGCAGGCCGAAAGCCGCGCCTCGCTGGACAACATCGACGCCATCGCCGGAACGGCGGGCGTGGACGCGGTGTTCATCGGCCCCGCCGACCTGGCGGCTGACATGGGCCATCTGGGCAACCCTGCGCACCCAGAGGTGCAAGGCGCCATCGACCACATGATCGCGCGCATCCGTGCCGCCGGGAAGGTCGCGGGCACGCTGACCTTCGATCCCGCGCAGGTGCCGGGGATCCTCGCGAAGGGGGTGACATTCCTGGGGGTCGGCAGCGACGTGACCACGCTGGCGCGCGGATTGCGGTCGCTTGCCGCGGAGGTCAGGGGGTAGGCGGGGGAACGCCCCGGCGCGGGCATCGAGCCCGCTTGGGGCGTGCGAGATGTTCCCTCTCGCGCTCTCCCGAGTGTTTCGGGACCAAAGATGAGGCGCGTCAGAGACCGCGCGCGTGGAAGATGAAGCCCAGAAGGTTGAGCAGAAGCTGGGCCGCCAGGATCGCGGTCACGCCGCCGGGATCGTAGTCGGGCGCGACCTCGACCAGGTCGATGCCGACGATCTCGTGGTCGCGCGCGAGGATCTGCAACAGCTCCAGCACCTCGTAGTAAAGAAACCCGCCGTGGCTTGGCGTGCCGGTGCCGGGCGCGATGGAGGGGCAGAAGGCGTCGATGTCGATGGTCAGGTAGAGCGGCGCGGCGGCGGGCACGCGGGCGGCGGTGGCGGCGGGACCGAGCGCGCGCATCTGCCGGACCGACAGGATGTCGCTGCCCATTGCGCGCGCCGCATCATAGCCGTCCCGCGCCGTCGAGGACACGTTGCGGATGCCGATCTGCGTCAGGCCGGTGACCCAGGACTTTTCGGCGGCGCGGCGCATCGGGTTGCCGTGGCCGCGCGTGACCCCGTGGCGGACATCCACGAAATCGAGATGCGCGTCGATCTGGACGATGTGGAACGGCGCGCGGCCCTCATAGGCTTCGATGCAGGGGATGTTGACCGAGTGATCGCCGCCGATGGTCACAGGCAGGCCGCCCGCACCGAGGATCGCCTCGACCCCGGCGCGGATATTGGCGTGGCTCTGCGCGGTGTCGGTGTGGATGATGTCTGCGTCGCCCGCATCGACGATCCGCACGCCCGGGCCAAGGTAGACAGCGTCATCCTCGTGGTCGTAGGCGCCCGCATGGCCAAAGCTGAACAGCGTCGAAGCCTCGCGCAGGGCACGGGGGCCGAAGCGCGCGCCGGGGCGATATTGCGTGCCGCCATCGAAGGGTGCGCCAAGGATCACCGCATGGGCGTCCAGCGCAGCCCAATCGGTCACGATGGGAAACTTGCCGAAGGACGCGATGCCGGTGAAGGGCAGGTTCAAACGCCCGGTCTCGTAGCTGTTGGCGGTCATGCGCAACTTTCTGCTGGGACAGGTGCGGGTGAGGGTGGGGCAGGGCGCCGCGGCGGGCAAGCCCGATTCCGCTCGCGGTGCGCACGCAGATATGCCAATCGGGGAATGTATGCAGCGAGGGATGGACATGGCCATGCACACGCCGTTCTGGAAGCGCACGCCGCCCGCTGTGTTTGCGCCGATCTTCGGGCTGTTCGGCCTTGGGCTCGCGTGGCGCGCGGGGCTTGCGCTGACCGGGCTTCCGGGGGCACCGGCCGAGATGCTGCTTGGCGCGGTGACGCTGCTCTGGCTGGCGGCGGCGCTGTGCTATGGCGCAAAGGCGGCCGCCCGCCCCGGCGTCGTCGCCGAGGATCTGCGGGTCGTGCCGGGGCGCGCGGGGCTTGCGGCGATGTCGCTGGGCGGCGCGCTGCTGGCGAGCGTGGCCGTTCCCTATGACGCAAGGCTTGCGGGCGCGCTGATGTGGCTGGCGCTTGGCGGTCACGCGGCGCTGGCGGTCCTGATGATCCGGGTTCTGCTGGCAGGCCCGCCGGAGCAGCGGCAGGTAACGCCTGCCTGGCATCTGTCCTTTGTCGGCTTCATCGTCAGCGCCTTCTGCGCGGCGCAGCTCGGGCAGGCGCGCCTTGCGCTGGGGGTCCTCGTGCTTACGGCGGGGCTTGCCGCGGTCATCTATGCCGTCAGCCTGCGCCAGCTGATGCGCCATGATCCGCCGCCGCCGCTGCGCCCGCTGCTGGCGATCCATCTGGCGCCGGTGTCGCTGTTCGGCAGCGTGCTGGTGCTGCTGGATCATCCGGGGCTGGCGCAGGTTTTTGGCGGCGCCGCGATGGCGGTGCTTGGCGTCTTGCTGTGGCGCGCCCGTTACCTGACAGCGGCGGGATTCTCGCCGCTCTGGGGTGCGTTCACCTTTCCGCTGGCGGCCTTCGCGGGGCTGTGTCTTCAACTTGGCTTTCGGACCGGCAATGATCTGTGGTCGGTCGCCGGGCTGGTGACGCTTGCAGCGGCCTCTGCGCTGATCCCGTGGATCGCGGCGCGGGTGCTGGGGATGTGGATCAAGGGCACGCTGGCGGCAAAGACCGGCGCCGCCATCGCCTGAGCCTTTCGGCTTTTCATTCCCCCGATCCCGTGAAATAGGGAAGCGCCAACCGAACCCTCCCAAGGAGCCGTCCCATGGAGATTCGCGAGGCGCTCACCTTCGACGATGTCCTTCTGCAACCTGCCGCGTCCAGCGTCCTGCCGTCCACGGCAGATACGCGCACCTGGCTGACCCGCTCGATCGCGATGAACATCCCGCTGCTCAGTTCGGCGATGGACACCGTGACCGAGGCGCGCATGGCCATCGCCATGGCGCAGGCGGGCGGCATCGGCGTGGTGCACCGCAACCTGACCATCGAGGAACAGGCGCGGGAAGTCCGCCGCGTAAAGCGCTTCGAGAGCGGCATCGTCTACAACCCGGTGACCCTGACCCCCGACCAGACGCTGGCCGACGCCAAGGCGCTGATCGAGCGCTACGGCTTCAGCGGCTTTCCCGTCATCGACAAGGACCGCCGCGTCGTCGGCATCGTCACCAACCGCGACATGCGCTTTGCCGAACGCGACGACACGCCGGTGCGGGTGATGATGACTTCGCAGAACCTTGCCATCCTGACCGAACCCGCCGACCGTGAAGAGGCGAAAAGCCTGATGAAGGCGCGCCGGATCGAGAAGCTGCTTGTCACCGACCGTGAGGGGCGGCTGACCGGGCTTCTGACGCTCAAGGACAGCGAGAAGGCGGTTGTGAACCCCAATGCCTGCAAGGACGAGCTTGGCCGCCTGCGCGTCGCGGCGGCCACCACGGTCGGCGATGCAGGCTTCGAGCGGTCCGAGGCGCTGGTCGATGCAGGCTGCGACGTGATCGTGATCGACACCGCGCACGGCCATTCCGAGGGCGTCGCCATCGCCGTGGAACGGGCCAAACGGATCTCCAACGAGGTGCAGGTGATCGCGGGCAATGTCGCCACCGGCGAGGCGACGCGCGCGCTGATCGGGGCGGGCGCGGATGCGGTCAAGGTCGGCATCGGGCCGGGGTCGATCTGCACCACGCGGGTCGTCGCGGGCGTCGGCGTGCCGCAACTGACGGCGATCATGGACTGCGCGGCGGCTGCGGGCGACGTGCCCGTGATCGCGGATGGCGGCATCAAGTTCTCGGGCGACTTCGCCAAGGCCATCGCGGCGGGGGCGTCCTGCGCCATGGTCGGCTCGATGATCGCGGGCACGGACGAAAGCCCGGGCGAGGTGATCCTCTACCAGGGCCGGTCGTTCAAGTCGTATCGCGGCATGGGCTCGATGGCGGCGATGGCGCGCGGCTCGGCCGACCGCTATTTCCAGAAGGACGCCGCCAGCGACAAGCTGGTGCCCGAAGGCATCGAAGGCCAGGTTCCGTACAAGGGCACCGCTGGCACGGTCATCCACCAGCTTGTCGGCGGCCTGCGCGCGGCGATGGGCTATACCGGCTGCGCCACGGTGGAGGAGATGCGGCGCAACTGCAACTTCGTCCGGATCACCGGCGCGGGTCTTGCCGAGAGCCATGTGCATGACGTGCAGATCACCCGCGAAAGCCCGAATTACCGGGCATTCTGATGCGCCGCGCCGCGCGGGCGGGGGGCGCCGTTCTGGCGGTGCTGTGCCTTCTGGCCGCTGCCCGCGCGCTCATGCCCCTGGGCGACCGCGCGCTGGTGCCGCTGGGCGTGCTGGCCGCCGTGACGGCCGCGGGGCTGTGGCGCACGGCCGCGTTGCGGCGCGGGGCGCTGGCGGACGCCGTGCTGCGCCCCGGATCGCGCCTGCGCTGGATGCTGGCCGGGCGGCTTGGGTCGGGGCTGGTTGCGCTTGGCGCCACGACGCTTGCCGTTCCCCTGCTGGCGTACCAGTTGGCCACGCTGCGCCCAGCCGAGCCGCTGCTGATCGCTGGAACGACGGTGCTGGCGGCGCTGATCTTCCTTTGGTTTGAAAATCGGCTGCGGCAAGAGGCCCGGCCCAGGCTAGCCCCTGCCTTGGCCGCGCGCCCGTCCGCTGTCTGCGCGGCGCTGGTCATGGTTCCGGTCTATGCATGGGCCGGTTGGGCGGTCTGGCCCTTGCCGGACTGGATCGCGGGCGGCATCCTTGCCACGCTGGACGGCGCGCTGCAGACCTTGCCGATGCGCGACGGGCTTCTGCACGGTCTTTGCGCCTTCCTCCTGTCCGCCGAGGCTTCGGGGCTTTGGCTTTTGGGGCAGCTCGATTTTGCAGCCGGTCCGAGCGTGCTTATCTTGCTGCGGCAGGCGCTGGTCGGCCTGGCGCTGGCTGAGGTGACTGTCGCCGCGCTGGTGCTGGCGATGGGTTTGGGCCGGGAGGACGGGAATGAAGGCTGATCGGGCAAGGCGGCGCTGGCGCATCGCGGGGCTTGCAGTCGCGGCGGCATTTGCCGTGTTCGCGGCGCTGTGGCTGATCCCCTACACGCCGCCGCCCGAGCGCGCCGAGACACTGGTTGCGCAGGCCGTCGCCGCCGCCACGCTCGAGGCAGAAACCGCGCTGGAGGCCGAACTGGCACCGGTCTTCGCACCCGTGCACGCAGCGGTGCCCGCCTATCTCGACTTTCACTATTCGGTCTTCGGGCAGTACACCGAGTTGCTGGCGGCCTTGGCGGAATGGAGCGACGCGGACGCCCTGTCGCCGCTCGAACACCGCCTGTTCGAAGGCTACGACGCCCGGCTGGACGCGGCAACGGACCGGCTGTCGCTGCTTCAGTCAGAGGCCTTCGAGGCACATCTGTCGGACGCGCTGAGACAAGAGGCCGGGTGGCGTCCGGTCAGTCCCGTCATTGCGCGCAGCGTCGAGCGGACGCTGGACCGCACGCGCATGACCTTGCCGCTTGCGGCGGCGGGGGGCATTGGCGGCGGCGCCATCGCCGCGCGGCTGGTGAGCCGCTCGATGATGCGTCTGGTGCAGAAGCAGGCGGCGAAGGTCGCGGCGCGCGGGGCGGGCGTGGGTGGCGGCGCAGCGGCTGGGGCTGCGGCGGGGACGCTGCTTGGCCCTGTCGGCACGGTCGTCGGCGGTGTCATCGGCGGCGCGGCGTCTTATCTGGTGCTGGACCATGCAGGCGTGAAACTGGATGAAATGTTCACGCGCAACAGCTTCGAAGCGGAACTTCATGCAATGATCGAAGAGGTGCAGGCAACCGTGTCGTCTGATCTGGCCGAGACCCTCACAGCGCGTGGACAGGATCTTGGCGGGCGGACCTTGCAAGCGATGCATGCGGGCCGGAGCGCGGGCCTGTGACCCCCGCCGCCCGCATCGCCGCCGCGATCGAGATCATTGATCGCTGGCACGCCGGTGAGCCTGCGGAAAAGGCGCTGACCACATGGGGGCGCACGCACCGTTTCGCGGGGTCCAAGGACCGTGCGGCGATCCGCGACCACGTCTTCGACGTGCTGCGCCGCGCCCGGTCCACCGCGCAGGGCGGTAAAGGGAATACGGGGCGGGCGCAGATGATCGGGCTGCTGCGGCAGGCTGGCATCGATCCGGCCGAGATGTTCACCGGCGAGGGGCACGCGCCGCCGCCGCTGTCCCCAGAGGAAATCGTGCCGCCCGGCAAGGCCAGCGATGCCGAGAGCCTTGACTGGCCCGACTGGCTGATGCCCGAGGCGCAGCGCAGTCTTGGCGACGATCTTGCGCCGGTGCTGGAAGCGCTGCGGCACCGCGCGCCGATCACCCTGCGCGTGAATGCCGCCCGCATGGGCCGGGACACGCTCGCCCGCCATCTTGCGTCAGGCGGGATCGAAACCGCGCCGAACGCGCTGTCCCCGACAGCGCTTGATGTGTTGTCCGGCGCGCGCGGGCTCTCGCAGCATCCGGCCTTTCTGCAAGGCGCCTTCGAGATGCAGGACGCGGCCAGCCAGGCGGTGGTCGATCTGATCCCGGTGCAGCCGGGGGCGCGCATCCTCGACTATTGTGCGGGCGGCGGTGGCAAGACGCTGGCACTTGCCGCCCGCACCGGAGAGGTCGTTGACGCTCATGATGCCGACCCGCGCCGGATGAGCGATCTGCCCTCCCGGGCAGCGCGCGCGGATGCCGTGATCCGGGTTCAACAGACTGACGCAATATCAACAGGTTACGACGTTATCCTCATGGATGTTCCCTGTTCGGGGTCCGGCGCATGGCGCCGCGCGCCCGAGGGGAAGTGGTCCCTTGACGCGCCGCGCCTACGGACGCTGAACGACATTCAGGACAGCATTCTGGATCGCTGCGCCGGGCTGCTGGCCCCCGGCGGCAGGCTGATCTACGCGACCTGCTCGCTGCTGCGGTGCGAGAACGAAGACCGCGTCGACGCTTTCCTTGCGCGCCATCCGGGATGGTCCGTGCCGTTGCAGCGACGTTTCTCGGTGCTCGAGGGCGGCGATGGTTTCTTCACGGCCCATCTGGTGCAGCATCAGGCTGCGCTGTAGTCCCGATATACAGCTTTAGGTAGATTTCACCGCTTAAGCGCGTATTAACTACTTTGCGCGACCTTTTCGCACGGGTGTCGCAGCGGAGGCAGCGTGACGGAATCGACCTTCATCGGGCAGGACGCACGGCCCGCGCCGGTGGGCCCGATGGCCGTGCTTCTGGCGGCGGCGATCGCCGCTGCTGGCCTTGCGGTCGTGACGGATGGTGCGGTGCGCGCGCTTTGCACCGGACTGGCGGTTTCCCTTGTCGCATCCATCCTGTGGATCGCCGCCCGCGACCGGTTGCAGCGCCTGCAGGACCGGCGCGATCTGCAAAGCCTCTTGCGGATCGCGGCCTTGGGTTTTGATCCGCTGGTCCTGACCGACATCGATGGGCACATCTGCCATGCCAATGCACCGGCGCGAGATGCCTTTGGCGAGATCGAGAATACGCCCTTGTCACAGGTGCTTGGCACGCGTTTCGCAACACCGGGTGGCACCTTGCGGGGCATGATGGCCTCGGCCACCGGGGCGGGCACGGCCACGCATGAAATCCTTGCGGCAGAAAGCCATCTGCGCCTGTCGGTGCTGGCCTCTGGCGCGCGGTTCCTGTGGCGTCTGGAACTGATCGGCGCCGTGACGGCGCCCGAGGCGGACACGCCGCTGGCGGGGCTGTGCGGGTTGACGGCGGATGACAGCGGCCGGATCATGGTCGCGAACGCCGCGCTGCGCCGGGTCTCGCCGACGCTGCCGGACACGCTGGCCGACCTTGTGATCGACCCGCCTTTCCGCAGCGGCGACGTGCATCTTGTCCGCCTCGGGGCACAGGGCGTGCCCTGCCGGATCATGCCGGTGGCAGAATCGAACACTGGGACCAGCTATGTCCTTGTGCCTGCGGCCACGGTGAAAAGCGACTGGACCGTTCTCGATTCCCTGCCGATTCCGGTGATACGGCTTTGGCCCGATGGCCTTGTGATCTCTGCCAATGCGGCGGCCGTGGCCCTGTTCGACCCCGGCACGCCATGGCCCGGCCGCTTCCCCGATCTGGTCGAGGGGCTTGGCCGCCCGATCGAGGAATGGCTGCGTGATGTGACCGAAGGGCGCGGCGCCGGACAGCCGCAGGTCTTGCGCGCGCGCACGGAAAAAGCGGACCAGTTCCTGCAGGTGACCTTGCGCCCCTACGAGGCCGAAGAGGGGCGCGCGCTGCTGGCCGTGCTGACCGACGCGACAGAGCTGAAATCGCTTGAGGCGCAATTCGTCCAGAGCCAGAAGATGCAGGCGATCGGGCAGCTTGCGGGCGGAGTCGCCCATGATTTCAACAACTTGCTGACCGCGATCAGCGGGCACTGCGACCTCTTGCTGGTGAACCGCGACGCGGGTGATCCCGAATTCGGCGACCTCATGCAGATCAGCCACAATGCGAACCGCGCCGCCAGCCTGGTGCGACAGCTTCTGGCGTTCTCTCGCACCCAAACGCTGGAGTTGGCCGCGCTGGACCTGCGCGACACGCTGGCCGAGATGGCGCATCTGCTGAACCGCTTGGTGGGAGAGCGGATTCAACTGGTCCAACGCCACGACCCCGCGCTGGCACTGATCCGCGGCGACCAGCGGCAGGTGGAACAGGTGCTGATGAACCTGGTCGTGAATGCGCGCGATGCGATGCCGGACGGCGGCGAGATCCGGATCGAGACGGCGATGCGGCGATTGACCCAAGCCATGACGCGCAACCGGGCGACGGTGACGCCCGGCGACTATGTGACTGTCACGGTGTCCGACGAGGGCGTCGGCATTCCGCCCGACAGGCTGGACCAGATCTTCGAGCCGTTCTTTACCACCAAGCGCCCGGGCGAGGGCACAGGGCTTGGCCTGTCCACCGCCTATGGCATCGTCAAGCAATTGGGCGGGTTCATCTTTTGCGACAGCATCGTCGGTTCCGGCACCAGGTTTACCCTGTATTTCGGCGCCCATTGCGAAGCGGCGGCGCCTGCCGCGCCCACGGTCGTTCCGGCGCGCTCACCCTTGGATGTTCCCGACCGGGCGGGCGTCGTGCTGCTGGTCGAGGATGAGGCGCCGGTGCGCGCCTTTGCGGCCCGGGCACTCAGGATGCACGGGCATGTCGTGCTCGAGGCCGGCAATGCCGAAGATGCGCTCAAGCTGCTGGACGATCCGGCGATGGCCATCGACGTCTTCGTGACCGACGTGGTGATGCCCGGCCTCGATGGTCCGGCCTGGGTCAAGCGCGCCCTGCGCGCGCGGCCGGACACGCGCGTGATCTTCGTCTCGGGCTATTCCGAGGAAACCGTCTCGCGCCAGCGCGCTGAGATTGCGGGATCGGTGTTCCTGCCCAAGCCGTTCTCACTCACTCAGCTGACCGAGGCCGTGGCGCAGCAAATCACCTGAACAGCAGCGGCTATAGTCCCGCCTGTGCGTAGAATTCGAACTCTAGCGCGGCCTCGTCCCGCAACCGTCGCTGCAACTCGCGCGACAGCGACAGCTCCATCGGGGGCGAGGCGTTGAGCCGCTTGAACTCCAGCTTGCGCGCCAGACGTTCCTCGAGAAACCCGTGCAGGGCGCCGGGATCCTCGTAGCGGAACAGACGGTCCACACCCGGCTGCCCGGTCCCGTCATCAAGAAACTTGGCCTGGCTCCCGACCTGGGCGAAGGACGGGCGCTTGGGCTCGAGATACGCCGCGACGAAGGCATCGAAACTGATCCCTGCAGTCGAGTTCTTCTGCCCGTCAAGCTCGGGCCGGGCGCGATACCGATACCAGCTCCCCAGCCAGCTGACCGGCTCGCGCATGATCGCGATCGTTTCGAAGTCGGGTCCGCCGCACGCCTCGAAATAGGGCTTCAGGAACCGCCGGTAGCGATACACCGGCGTGTGCTTGACGATGGGCGGATCGGTGATCGCCACGCCCGCCACCGGACGCAGCGCCATCTCGATTGATGTCGTGCCGGTCTTGGGGACCGCAAAGAACACCAGTTTCTCGGCCCAGAAGACCAACATCGCACCACTCCCGATCCTGCCGCCCCGGCTTTGTAGACGCTTGGTAACGCGCTGTTAAGCATCCTTGGCCAAAGTGGTGGACAGGAAATGAACGATTGCAATGTTCACGTTTTGACCCAATAAACATGGGAACAAGAGGCGAACATGAGCATCATTGCAGCCCCACGGCGCGCGTGAAATAAGGACAAGACAAATGGCAACGGCAGACCTTCTTTCCATGAATGACAAGCGCAATACCGACAAGCAGAAGGCGCTGGATTCGGCGCTCGCACAGATCGAACGCCAGTTCGGCAAGGGCTCGATCATGCGCCTTGGCGGAGAGAATGCGATTCCCGATATCGAGTCCACTTCGACCGGGTCGCTGGGGCTCGACATCGCGCTTGGCATCGGCGGTCTGCCCAAGGGCCGGATCATCGAGATTTACGGCCCTGAATCCTCGGGCAAGACCACGCTGACGCTGCATGCGGTCGCCGAGGAGCAGAAAAAGGGCGGCGTCTGCGCCTTCGTTGACGCGGAACACGCGCTTGATCCGCAGTATGCCAAGAAGCTGGGCGTGAACCTGGAAGAATTGCTGATCTCGCAGCCCGACACCGGCGAACAGGCACTGGAGATTGTCGATACCCTCGTGCGCTCGGGCGCGGTCAACATGGTGGTGGTCGATTCGGTTGCCGCCCTCACGCCGAAATCGGAACTCGAAGGCGACATGGGCGACAGCTCGGTCGGCGTGCACGCCCGCCTGATGAGTCAGGCGATGCGCAAGCTCACCGGCTCGATCAGCAGGTCGGGCTGCATGGTGATCTTCATCAACCAGATCCGCATGAAGATCGGCGTCATGTTCGGCTCGCCCGAGACGACGACGGGCGGCAACGCGCTCAAGTTCTATTCCTCGGTGCGTCTCGACATCCGCCGCATCGGTGCGATCAAGGACCGTGACGAGGTTGTCGGTAACGCCACCCGCGTGAAGGTCGTCAAGAACAAGGTCGCACCGCCGTTCAAGCAGGTCGAATTCGACATCATGTATGGCGAAGGCATCTCGAAGACGGGCGAATTGCTGGATCTCGGCGTGAAGGCGGGGGTCGTGGACAAGTCCGGGGCCTGGTTCTCGTACGGCGATGAACGGATCGGGCAGGGGCGCGAGAACGCCAAGATCTTCCTCAAGGAGAACGCCGCGATGGCGATCGAGATCGAGGACAAGATCCGCGCCGCGCACGGGCTCGATTTCCACATGGATGAGGGCGACAGCCAGTCCGACGATGTCATGGAAGGCTAGCCGGCCGCCATTCCTGCCAGTCGCAACAAGGCATCGCCGAAAGGCGGTGCCCTTTGCACATCGTGCATCGACGCACCGCCCGCGCGCCGGTCGCTGGACACCCCTGTTTCCCGGCGATAGACGGAACCGAACCCCTTTTCGGACGCCGGACCCATGCCCAGCCTTAACGACATCCGCTCGACCTTCCTCGACTACTTTGAAACGAACGGGCACACGGTGGTGCCCTCGTCGCCGCTGGTGCCGCGCAATGACCCGACGCTCATGTTCACCAACTCTGGCATGGTGCAGTTCAAGAACTGCTTCACCGGGGTGGAAAAGCGCGACTATGTCCGCGCCACATCCTCGCAGAAGTGCGTCCGTGCGGGCGGCAAGCACAACGATCTCGACAACGTCGGTTACACGGCGCGTCACCACACCTTCTTCGAGATGCTCGGCAACTTTTCGTTTGGCGACTATTTCAAGACCGAGGCGATCCCGTTCGCGTGGGAACTGCTGACCAAGGGCTTCGGCATCGACGCCTCGAAGCTGCTGACGACCGTTTACCACACCGACGACGAAGCGTTCGAGATCTGGAAGAAGGTCGGCGTGCCCGAGGACCGGATCATCCGCATCGCCACTTCGGACAATTTCTGGCAGATGGGCCCGACCGGACCCTGCGGCCCCTGCACCGAGATTTTCTACGACCACGGCGATCACATCTGGGGCGGCCCCCCCGGCAGCAAGGACGAGGACGGCGACCGCTTCATCGAGATCTGGAACGTCGTCTTCATGCAGAACGAGCAGTTCGAGGATGGCTCGATGCGCGCCCTCGACATGCAGTCGATCGACACCGGCATGGGGCTGGAACGGATCGGCGCGCTGCTTCAGGGAAAGCACGACAATTACGACACCGACCTGATGCGCGCGCTGATCGAGGCGTCAGCGCATGCGTCGAGCGTCGATCCCGACGGACCGCAGAACGTGCATCACCGGGTGATCGCCGATCATTTGCGTTCAACCTCGTTCCTGATCGCGGACGGTGTGATGCCGTCGAACGAGGGGCGCGGCTATGTGCTGCGCCGGATCATGCGCCGCGCGATGCGGCACGCGCACATGCTGGGTGCCGCCGACCCGATGATGCACCGGCTGGTGCCCGCGCTGGTGACGCAGATGGGGCAGGCCTATCCCGAACTTGTCCGCGCCAAGGCGCTGATCGAGGAAACGCTGCGGTCCGAGGAAACCCGGTTCCGGCAGACTCTCGACCGCGGGCTCAAGCTGCTGGACGAAGAGCTTGGCAGCCTGCCCGAAGGTGCGGCGCTGCCCGGCGAGGCGGCGTTCAAGCTGTACGACACCTATGGCTTCCCGCTCGATCTGACGCAGGACGCGCTGCGCGAGCGCGGCCGCGAGGTGAACATCGCTGGTTTCGACGCCGCGATGTCCGAGCAGAAGGCCAAGGCCCGCGCGGCCTGGTCCGGATCGGGCGAAGCGGCGGACGCCGCGATCTGGTTCGAGCTGGCGGAAAAACATGGTCCGACGGAGTTCCTGGGGTACGACACCGAAACCGCCGAGGCGCAGGTGCTGGCCGTCGTGCAAGACGGGGCAGCGATCGACGCCGCCAACGCAGGCGACACGGTGCAGATCGTGGTCAACCAAACGCCGTTCTACGGCGAATCTGGCGGCCAGGTCGGTGACACGGGCCTCTTGACGACCGAGGGCGGCGCGGCGCGCATCACCGACACCCGCAAGGTCGCGGGCGTGTTCATCCATTTCGCCGAGGTCACCGAAGGCCGCATCGCCAAGGGCACGGGCGCGCGGCTGGCCGTGGACCACGACCGCCGCACGATGATCCGCGCCAACCATTCCGCGACGCACCTGCTGCACGAGGCGCTGCGCGTCGCGCTTGGCGATCATGTCGCGCAGCGCGGCTCGCTGAATGCGCCCGACCGGCTGAGGTTCGACTTCAGCCATGCCAAGGCCCTGTCGGCGGACGAGATTGCGCAGGTCGAGCGGGAGGTCAACGCCTTTATCCGCCAGAACACGCCGGTCGAGACTCGGATCATGACACCCGACGACGCCCGCGCGATCGGCGCGCAGGCGCTGTTCGGCGAGAAATACGGCGACGAGGTGCGGGTGGTGTCGATGGGCACCGCGGACACCGGCGAGGGCGCGGACGGGCAGACCTATTCGATCGAGTTGTGCGGCGGCACCCACGTGACGCGCACCGGCGACATCGGCGCCTTCGCCCTGACATCCGAAGCCGCGTCCTCGTCCGGGGTGCGCCGGATCGAGGCGCTGACCGGGGCTGCGGCGTTGGCGGAACTACGGGGCCGCGATGCTGCGCTGTCCGAGATCGAGGCGTTGCTGAAATCCGACAAGGCCAGCGTTGTCGAGCGGGTTCGCGCGCTGATGGACGAGCGCAAGGCGCTGGCGAACGAAGTCGGCCAGCTCAGGCGCGAGCTGGCCATGGCGGGCGGCGCGGGGCAGGGCGCGGCCGTCCCTGAAGCCAGAGAGATTGGCGGCGTGCGGTTCCTGGCGCAGGTGATGAACGGCGTCTCGGGCAAGGACCTGCCCGCGCTGATCGATGCGCAGAAGGCGCGGATCGGCTCGGGCGCGATTCTTCTGATCGCCGAGGCGGACGGCAAGGCTGCGGTGGCGGCGGGCGTGACCGACGACATGACCGGCAGCGTCAGCGCGGTCGATCTGGTCAAGGCCGCCGTGGCGGAACTGGGCGGCAAGGGCGGCGGCGGGCGTGCAGACATGGCGCAGGGCGGTGCGAAAAGCGCCGAGAATGCAGCGGCGGCCATCGCGGCGGCCGAGAAGGTACTGGAGGGATAGATGAGCGCGCTTTGGATCGCCCATGTGCATGTGAACGACGAAGAGGCCTATGGCCGCTACGCCAAACTGGCCACCGGGGCCATCGCGGCCCATGGCGGCGTGTTCCTGGCGCGCGGCGGGCGCTATGTGCAGCTAGAGGGCAACGACCGGCCTCGCAACGTGGTGGCCCGGTTCCCGTCGGTCGAGGCGGCGGTGGAGTGCTACAACTCGGACGCCTACCAGGAGGCGCTGAGCCACGCGCGCGGCGCGTCCGAGCGTGACCTGATGGTGGTCGAAGAGATCGGCGACTGAACCGGACTGGCCGGGCGGGGAGGATCAGCCCTCTTTACGTGCCAAAACCGGTGTCGAAATCAAGGCAGCGATACGATTGATTCTGTTCGCAAAGCAGACGGCCCATTGCGATCTGCAAACGATCCCAAGCATTTTCCACGACTGTTTCCGCTGCGCAACCAATGCCTTGTGGTCTTCACGGCGGCCACGCGCCGATGTGATGCTCATTGACCACACGTCACCTTCATTTGTGCAGAAAAACTCCCCTTATCCGGGAATTGGCCGGTCTGGACGCGATGAAGGTCTAGGGATTTCAAAAAGCATCATGGTAAATTCAGGACGCTGTTAGGGTAACGGAGGTTCCTATGAAAACTATCCTTTTTGCTGCCGCTGCTGCGGTTTCTTTTGCCGCTCCCGCCGTCGCGTGGGAAGGCCGGACTGTCGCGTGCTTCGACAAGGTTTGGGTCGGTCCGACCTACACCACGTCGAAGAAGCTCGTGATGGCTCCGCACGACGAGTACAAGCACACCGCAAAAGGTGTCGAGCTTGTGCGCTACGACGCGGTTTACCGCGAGTACAAGCACAAGGTGTCCGACGGACACTGGGTGATGAAAGAAGTTCCCTGCGCCTGCAACTGCTGAGACCCTGACAGCCCCGGCAACGGGGCAGGGTTTCCAGGCCTGGAAACGAATGACGCGAGGGGAGGTCCCCTCGCGTTTTTCGTTGCAGATCAGCCAGCGCGGATGACCCCGCGCGCCGTTTACCCTAATTTTGCCGATTTTCCCTGACATGAGGTGTCAAGGCGGGGCCCGTGTGCCTGCCCGGACAGTGTTGGAGCGTGAAGATGAAATCAGTTTTCCTTGCCACGGCATTCTGCCTTGCCACCACAGGCATGGCGTCTGCACTGACGCCCACGCCCGACATGGGGCGGACGGTGGCCTGCTTTGACAAGGTCTGGATCGCGCCCACCTACACCGTCACCAAGGAACTGGTTCAGCCGAAAAAGCGGGTCTACGTCAAGCGGCGCGGCCTGATCGAGCTGGTCGAGTACGCCGCCATCTACCGCGAGATCAAGACGCTCAAGGAAGACGGGCACTGGGTGCTGAGGCAGATCGCCTGCAAGAAGAAATAGGGGCCCCGAAGGGCCCCGTTTCCGACTTCAGGCGCTGGCGCGCGACTGCCGCTTGCGCTCGTGCGGGTCGAGGAACCGCTTGCGCAGGCGGATCGCGTTCGGCGTCACCTCGACCAACTCGTCGTCGTCGATGTAGGCGATCGCCTGTTCCAGCGACAGGGTGATCGGCGTGGTCAGGCGCACCGCCTCGTCCGTGCCCGAAGCGCGCACGTTGGTCAGCTGCTTGCCCTTCAGCGGGTTCACCTCGAGATCATTGTCGCGGCTGTGCTCGCCGATGATCATGCCAGTGTAGACGGCTTCCTGCGCGCCGATGAAGAACCGGCCGCGATCCTCGAGCTTCCACAGAGCATAGGACACCGACACGCCGTTCTCCATCGAGATCAGCACGCCCGCGCGGCGGCCGGGGATCGAGCCGCGGAACGGCGCCCATTCGTGGAACACCCGGTTCAGAACGCCGCTGCCGCGCGTGTCGGTCAGGAATTCGCCCTGGTAGCCGATCAAGCCGCGCGACGGGACATGCGCGATGATCCGCGTCTTGCCGGCGCCCGCAGGCTTCATCTCGACCAGGTCGCCCTTGCGCGGACCGGTGATCTTTTCGATCACGGCGCCGGTGTATTCGTCGTCGACGTCGATGGTGACCTCTTCGATGGGCTCCATCCGTTGGCCGTCCACATCGCGGAACAGCACCTGCGGGCGCGAGATCGACAGCTCGAACCCTTCGCGGCGCATGTTCTCGATCAACACGCCCATCTGCAATTCGCCGCGGCCCGCGACCTCGAAGGCTTCGCCGCCGGGGGTGTCGGTGACGCGGATCGCGACGTTCGTTTCGGCCTCTTTCATCAGGCGGTCGCGAATGACGCGGCTTTGCACCTTCTTGCCGTCACGGCCCGCAAGGGGCGAATCGTTGATCCCGAAGGTCACGGTGATCGTCGGCGGGTCGATGGGCTGCGCGGGGATCGATTCGGTCACCGAGGGATCGGCCAGCGTGTCGGCCACGGTCGCCTTGGTCATGCCCGCAAGCGTGATGATGTCGCCTGCCGTCGCTTCGTCGATGGCGGTCTGAGACAGGCCGCGGAAAGCGAGGATCTTGGACACGCGGAACTGTTCGATCCGGTCGCCATTGCGCGCCAGCGCGTTCAGGGTGGCGCCCGCCTTGATGGTGCCCGCCTCGACACGGCCCGTCAGGATGCGGCCGATGAACGGGTCAGCGCCCAGGGTGGTCGCCAGCATCCGGAACGGCTCGTCCTTCTGCGCGATCTGCGCCGGGGCGGGGACGTGGCGGATGACCAGATCAAACAGCGCCGTCAGGTCCTTGCGCGGGCCGTTCAACTCGACATCGGCCCAGCCGTTGCGGCCCGACGCGTAGAGCACCGGGAAATCAAGCTGGTCATCGTTGGCGCCAAGGGCCGCGAACAGGTCGAACACCTCGTTCAGGGCGCGGTCGGGTTCGGCGTCGTGCTTGTCCACCTTGTTCAGCACCACGATGGGCCGCAGGCCAAGCGCCAGCGCCTTCGAGGTGACGAATTTCGTCTGCGGCATCGGGCCTTCGGCGGCATCCACCAAAAGAACGACACCGTCGACCATGGACAGGATGCGCTCGACCTCGCCGCCGAAATCGGCGTGGCCGGGGGTGTCGACGATGTTGATCCGGGTGTCGCCGACTTCGACGCTCGTGCACTTGGCAAGGATCGTGATGCCGCGCTCGCGTTCCAGATCGTTGGAATCCATCGCCCGTTCGGACACCGTCTGGTTGTCGCGGAACGCGCCCGATTGCTTGAGAAGTTCGTCCACCAGCGTCGTCTTGCCGTGGTCGACGTGCGCGATGATTGCGATATTTCGCAGGTCCATTTGGTCAGCCTTTTTCGGAGTTGCCGCGCCCTTACTATGCAGGCGCAGAAAAGGCCAGTGAAAAGGCGCGGCGCTGCCTGAAACGTGACGGCGCGGGCGCGCCGTTCAATGCCGGGCCGAGGCCGAGAACAGGTGGATCACCAGGATCCCGCCAAGGATCATCGCCATTCCAAGCACCGCAGGCAGGTCCAGCTTTTGCCCGAAGATGATGTAGCCGATGATTGCGATCAGCACGATCCCGAGGCCGGACCAGATCGCATAGACGATGCCCACCGGCATGAACCGAAGCGCCCCGGCCAGCAGCCAGAACGAACAGGCATAGGCGACCACGACGATCAGGGACGGCACCAGCCGGGTGAATTGCTGGCTGGCTTGCAGCGCGGTCGTGCCGATCGTCTCGGTGACGATGGCCAGGAACAGGTAGACGTAGGGCACTGGGGCGGCCTCACTTGGCGATATAGCGGTCGCGGCGATGGTTGATCGCGATTATCAGGTTCAGCACCACCGCGCCCAGAAGCGAATAAAGCACGATCTCGGCCGGGAAAAGCAGGAAGGCGACCAGAAACAGGCAACCGTCAAAAATCAGTTGCGTCAACCCGGCCGGAAACCCCGCCTTGTCCTGCAGGTAAAGCGCAAGGATGCCGATGCCGCCAAGGCTCGCGCCGTGACGGAACAGCGACAGCAGGCCGACCCCGGCGGTGATGCCGAACAGGATCGCGGCGACGGCGGGGTTCAGTCGCTCGATTGCCAGCACCATCGGCATCAGTTCCACGAACCCCGACATCAGGCAGACCGAGGCAAAGCTCTTGACGGTAAAGGTCCATCCCATGCGCTGCACCGCGAGGATGTAGAACGGCATGTTGAGCGCAAGGAACGCGATCCCGAAGGACAGCGGCGTCAGGTAGGCCGCGATCAGCGCAAGACCGGCGATCTGCCCGGTGATGAGGCCCGGATGGCTGAGGATCTGGATCGACAGCGCGACAAGCGCGGTGCCGATCAGGATGCCTTGCACATCCTCCCAGCGGGTGTGGCGGTCTGCGGGGGGTGTGTCGAGGATCAGCATGGCGCAATAATACGCTGCGGTGCGGCACAAGCCAGACTGGATGCCGCCTGGCGGAGGGCATTTGTGCGTCATGCCCATCAGGAAGGCACCTTGTCTTGGCGGCATGTGGCGCGATAGGCTGAGCGGGTGCAATCACTCCGTTTCGATAAGCGCCGCTTATGCCGCTGACCCTGCGCCAGATGACCTATTTCGTCGCCCTCGCCGATGCGGGCACGTTTCGCGCGGCGGCGGCCCGGGTGCATATTTCGCAGCCCGCGCTGTCGCTGCAGATCAAGGAGATGGAAGAGACACTTGGCGCCCGGCTGGTCGAGCGCCTGCCGCGCGACATCCGCCTGACGCGCGCGGGGCAGGAGGTTCTGACACGCTGCCGCGCCATCCTGTCGGACGTGCGCGATCTTGAACAGGCTGTCCGCCTGCAATCGGGCCTGTCGGGGCGGCTGATGCTGGGGGTGATTCCCACCGTCGCGCCGTATCTGCTGCCGCTGGCGTTGACCCGCATCCGGGCGCAGGATCTCACGCTGGAGCTGCGGGTGCGCGAGGCGCAGACGGACAGGCTTCTGGACGAATTGCGGCGCGGCGCGCTCGACGCCGTAGTAATGGCGCTTCCGGTGCCGGGGCAGGGGCTGGTCGCGCGGCCTTTGGGAGAAGACCATTTCCTGCTGGCCGGATCACCGAGCCGGGTCGCGCATCTGCGGGCGCGGGCGCAGGCGCTGGTGCCCGCAGGCATCGCACCGGACCAGCTATTGCTGCTGGACGAGGGGCATTGCCTTGCCGATCAGGCACTTGAGGTGTGCGGGATCGGCAGCCGGGGGCAGGTAGACTTGGGCGCATCATCCCTGTCCACGCTGTGCGGCCTCGTGGCCGAGGGGTTCGGCCTGACGCTTCTGCCTGAGATCGCAGTGCGGACCGAGGCGGCGGCTGCGCCGGGGCTGTCGCTGGTGCGCTTCGATGCGCCCGAACCCCGGCGCACGCTGGCGCTGGTGCGCCGCGAGACGACGGTGGACGGTTGGGCCGAGGATCTGGCGCGGCTGCTGGAGGGGGCGGTCGCGGACCTGACCGGCGCCGCCCGTGCGCTCGTCGGGCCTGCGACCCCTGCGCCCTCCGCATGACCGCGATGCAACGCCACGCCGCCCTTGGCCCCCCGCGCCGAAAGCGTTATGTGACAGGGAATTGCGAAAGGTGACCCGATGCCCCGCGACCTGAAGATCCCCGACCAGCGCCACCCCGAAAAGGCGCACCGCGCTGAAACCGCCGCGCTGAAGAAACCCGACTGGATTCGCGTGAAGGCCCCCGGATCGAGCGGCTACAAGGCGACGCGCGACGTGGTGAAGGAACACGGGCTGGTCACCGTCTGCGAAGAGGCGGGTTGCCCCAACGTCGGCGAATGCTGGTCGCAGGGCCACGCCACCATGATGATCATGGGCGAGATCTGCACCCGCGGCTGCACCTTCTGCAACGTCGCCACCGGGCGCCCCGACGCGCTTGACGTGTTCGAGCCGGGGCGCGTCGCGGATGCGGTCAAGAAGCTGGGGCTGAACCACGTCGTCATCACATCTGTCGACCGCGACGATCTGGACGACGGCGGCGCCGAGCACTTCGCCATGACGATCCGCGCGATCCGGCGGCAGGCGCCCGGCACCACGATCGAGATCCTGACGCCGGATTTCCTGAAATGCGCCCCCGAAGTGCTGGAAGCCGTCGTCGCGGCGAAACCGGATGTCTTCAATCACAATCTTGAAACCGTGCCGGGCCTCTACCCCGAAGTGCGCCCCGGCGCGCGGTATTTCCATTCGCTGCGCCTTTTGCAGCGGGTCAAGGAACTGGACCCGGCGATGTTCACCAAGTCGGGCATCATGGTTGGCCTTGGCGAGACGCGGCCCCAGGTGCATCAGGTGATGGACGACATGCGCGCGGCGGGCGTCGATTTCCTGACCATCGGCCAGTACCTGCAACCCACCCGCAAGCACCACGCCGTCGAGGCCTACATCACCCCCGAGGAATTCGCAGGGTATGAGAAGGCCGCATACGGCAAGGGTTTCCTGATGGTGTCCGCCACGCCGCTGACCCGGTCAAGCTATCACGCGGGCGACGATTTCGCGCAGCTGCGCGCGGCACGGATGCAGAAACTCGGGCGCGCGTAGGGCGGGACTTGTCCCGCCGCCCCCGGTTTGCCTATTCGCCGCCCACCGCCGGAACGGCCTTGAGATAGGCAGCGACCGCCGCGCGGTCGGCTGCGTCCAGCTTGGCGAAGTTGTCGACCACGGCCACCATGTGCCCGCCGACCGTGTCGAACTCGGGCGTGAAGCCCGAGGACAGGTATTCCGCGATCTCGCCCTCTGACCAGTCCAGGCCGCCCGGCGTGATGTTGGGGATCGTGCCGCGCCCGGTCGGGTTCGGCGCGCCGCCCAGCCACGCCGCCATGTCCGGCCCGCCCAGCGCGTTGCGCGCCGTGTGGCATTCGCCGCAGTGGCCCAGCGCTTCGGCCAGGTAGCGCCCGCGCGCCTGATCTTGCGTCAGAACGCCGTCCAGCACCCATCCATCCCGCGCGAACAGCAGTTTCCAGCCGCCAAGGCTGCGCCGGATGTTGAAGGGAAACCCGACGTCATGGGGCCGCGACGGCGTATCGATCGCAGGCAGCGTCTGCATGTAGGCGTGGAGCGATACGATGTCCGATGTCTCGGCCCGCGCGTAGGATGTGTAGGGGAAGGCCGGGTAATAGTGATCGCCCGAAGGCGAGACGCCGTTCTGCACCGCGTTCACCAGATCAAGCGCTGACCAGCCGCCTATCCCCGCCTCGGAGGGCGAGATGTTGGGGGCGTAGAAGGTGCCGAAGTCCGTGGCAAAGGCCTGGCCGCCCGCCAGTTCCAGTTTGGCTTCGCCGGCCGCTTCGGGGGCAGAGTGGCACGACGCGCAGCCGCTCGCGTTGAACACCCATTCGCCGCGCGCCACGTCCGGCTCGATCCCGGCCAGGGCGGTAGCATTCGCCGATTTCGGCGCGGTGACGATCCAGAAGACGCCGAGCCCAAGAACGGCAAGGACGCAAAGGGCAACAAGGGCACGGCGCATGTCGGCGGCTCCGGTTAAGGGACGGTTGCGCAAAGACTAGCGGGCCGGGCGCGCTCTGGCGACCCCGGCCCGCTGACGTTTCTGCGACAGCCGGTCAGTCGGACTGGCGGTAGTCCTCGTGGCAGGCGCCGCAGGCGCCGCCGATGCCGCGCATCGCACCCTGCACACCTTCAAGGCTGCCTGCCGCGGCCTGCATCGCGGCGGCCGCGTCGGTCAGGGCGACCTGCTTGGCCTCGAAATCTTCCATGTTCTCCCAAATCGCGGGAAGCGCCTTGGACCCGTCGATCTCGCCCACGGCGGTGCCGGGCACCCAGTAGGTCGTCTGCGGCAGCGCCGAGACGGCATGCAGGTTGTCGGCAGCGGTCTGCGCCAGCGCGGCGTCGAACGGGATGTTGCCCTGCGCCATGCCGCCGAGAATGCCGAGATTATGGGCATAGACCTGCATGTGCGCCTTGCGGCCCTTGGTGGCGGCATCTGCCGGAACAGCGCTGCCGGAATGGCTTGCCGCGAAGGCCGTGCTTGCGGCCACGACGCCGGCGGTCAGTGTCAGAACGAATTTCCGTGTGAAAGTCATTTTTATCGGGTCCCTGTCTGGTTTGGGCTCGGTTCGCCACAATAGAGTTTAGCGGCGGTCCGTTCAAAGACGAGTCCCGATTTACGCGGTGGAGCGGTGACAATATGCACAAGGACAACTGGGACGATCTGAGGTTCTTGCTAGCGGTCGCCGAAACCGGATCGGTCTCGTCGGCGGCGCGGCAGCTTGGCGTCAATCACGCGACGGTCCTGCGGCGCATCTCGGCGCTGGAAACCCGGCTTGGATCGGCGATCTTCGAGAAGACGGCGCAGGGCTATTCGGTGCCGCCCGACCGTGCCGCCGTAGTCGAGGCCGCGCGCGCCGCGCAGGCGGCGATGCTGGACGTGGGTGCGATCCTGCGCGGCACGCGGGCGCCGATTTCGGGGCGGGTGCGCATCACCTCGACCGACAGCCTGTGCCAGACCGTGCTGCCGCCGATGGCGCAGCGGTTGCAGTCGGAATCGCGCGACCTGAAGGTCGAGCTTCTGTCGTCCAACACCCACCTCAACCTCGCGCGCCTCCATGCCGACATCACGGTGCGGCCCGCGATGAAGCTGGCCGACGATCTGGTCGGGGAACAGGTCGGCGAGATGGGATTTGGCGTCTACGCCGCGCCCGGTGCGCCCGAGGCATGGCTTGGGGTGTCGGGGCCGCTGTCGCGCAGCGCGGTTGCCGCGTGGATCGAGGACGCAGTATCGCGCGGCGCCGTGGCGGGCGTGGCCGACAGCTTTGTCACCCTGCGCGAGATGGCCGCCGCCGGGATGGGGCGCAGCGTGCTGCCCGCGATCGTGGGAGAGGGCGACGCCCGCCTGCGCCGCCTGCCGGGTGCAATGCCCGAGTTTCGCGTGCCGCTGTGGGTGGCCAGCCATTCCGACATGGCCGACGCACCGCGCCTGCGCACGATCCGCGCGCGGCTGGTCGAGGCGTTCGCAGAGCACGCCAGCGCCCTTGCGGGACCGGGTGACGCCTAGAACAGGCGCCCGCTGCGTCCGTTCACCGTCAGCCAGTTCGGCCAGCCGACGTAGCGTTCGACCACGAACAGCGCGATGCAGAGGCCGATGATCGCCAGCACGAAGATCACCTTCTTCATTGAGGGCGGATTGCGCGCCCAGAGCGATGCCTTCACCAGCCAGCGCGGGTTCATTCCACGAACCGCACCTTGCCGATGAACGGCAGGTTCCGGTTGCGCTGCGCATAGTCGATGCCATAGCCGACAACGAATTCGTCGGGGATCTCGAACCCGGTCCAGTCGGCCTTGATGTCCACCTCGCGGCGCGACGGCTTGTCCAGAAGCGCGATGGTCCGAAGGCGCGCGGGATCGCGGCTTTCGAGGAACCGCACCACATGCGACAGCGTGAATCCTGTGTCGACGATATCCTCGACCACCAGCACGTCGCGGCCCGCGATCTCGCCGCGCAGGTCCTTCAGGATGCGCACCTCGCGGCTTGATTCCATGCCGTCGCCGTAAGACGACGCCTCAAGGAAATCGACCTCGACGTTCAGGTCCAGCTCTCGGACGAGGTCCGCGATGAACACGAAGGACCCTCGCAAGAGGCCGACGACCACCAGCTTTTCGGTGCCCGAGAAAGCGGCTTCGATATCCTTTGCAAGCGCCTCGATCCGCGCTGCGATGGACTTGGCCGAGATCATCTCGTCGATGACATAATCGGTGCGCGGCATCTCTTCCCCTTGAATTCGCGGGCGCACTCTATGACATCAGGCTGCGTTGTCACCAGCGAAAGACGGTATGCCGACACATTCTGAAACCCGGGTGCTGCCTTACACGGCGGACCAGATGTATGCGCTTGTCGCCGATGTGGCGAGCTATCCGAAATTCCTGCCGTGGTGCGCCGCCGCGCGCATCCGCGACACGCGTGACGAGGGCGCCTGTACCGTGCTCGAGGCCGATCTCGTGATCTCGTTCAAGGTGTTCCGCGAGAAGTTCGGCAGCCGCGTGACGCTGTGGCCCGCCGATCGGCGGATCGACACCGAATACCTGGACGGGCCGTTCCGCCACATGAAATCCAACTGGGGTTTCAAGGACGTGGAAGGCGGCTGCGAAGTGACGTTCTACGTCGATTTCGAGTTCCGCAACCGGGTGCTTCAGGGCGTGATCGGCGTGGTGTTCAACGACGCGATGCAGCGCGTGGTCCGCGCGTTCGAGCGGCGCGCGGCCGAACTGTACGGCTGACGCGCGCGCCGGGGTCGGGCGCGCGCGCTTGGTTCAGGTGGTCAGATCGTACGCCCGCTCGCCGTGCTGGGTGATGTCCAGCCCCGATGTCTCGGTCTCGGCATCGACGCGGAACCCCACGACCAGCGCGCACAGCTTCACCAGCACGAAGGTCACGACCACGGTGAAGACGCCGACGATGGCCAGCGCGCCCAGTTGCGACGCCCAGGCGCCCTGTCCGAACACCGCGATCATCAGCGTGCCAAAGATGCCGCCGACGCCGTGGACCGCGAAGACATCGAGCGTGTCGTCGATGTGCAGACGGTTGCGCACAAGGTTCACCGCCTCCTGGCAGAGGATGCCCGCGACGCCGCCGATGATCAGCGCCGCGACCGGGCCGACAAAGCCGCTGGCGGGGGTGATCGAGGCAAGCCCCGCGATGGTGCCGGTGACGATGCCCACCAGAGACGCCTTGCCGTATTTCAGCTTTTCCCACAGCGCCCAGGTCAGCGACGCCGTCGCCGCCGAGATATGCGTGACGGTCAGTGCCATTGCCGCGCCGCCGTCCGCTGCAAGCTGCGAGCCGCCGTTGAAGCCGAACCAGCCGACCCACAGCATCGCCGCGCCGATCATCACGAAGCCGGGGTTGTGCGGCGGCTTGCTGCGGTCGCGCCGCGCGCCCAGCATCACCGCGATCACCAGCGCGGCCAGGCCCGCCGTCTCGTGCACCACGATGCCGCCCGCGAAGTCCCGCGCGCCTGTGGCCCCAAGGATGCCGCCATCCGCCAGGATGCCGCCGCCCCAGATCCAGTGGACGACCGGCGCGTAACACAGCAGCATCCACAGCCCCGAGAACAGCATCACGAAGCCAAAGCTGATGCGCTCGACATAGGCGCCGACGATCAGCGCGGGGGTGATGATCGCAAACGTCATCTGGAACGCGAAGAACAGGACTTCGGGCAGGGTGCCCGAGACGCTATCGGCGGTGACGCCGATCAGGAACATCTTGCCCAGCCCGCCCCAAAGCCCGCTGTCGCCCGGCCCGAAGGCGATCGAATAGCCGAACGCCAGCCACAGCACGCTCATCAGGCAAGCAATGGCATAGCAGTGCATGAAGACGCTCAGTACGTTGCGCGACCGCACGAGGCCGCCATAGAACAGGGCAAGCCCCGGCAGCGTCATGAACAGCACAAGCGCAGTTGCAACGATGATCCAGGCGGTGTCCGCTCCGACCATGATCCCCTCCCTCAGGTTCCGATTTGGCCGGGTTCAACAGGGAATTGACCGCACGGAAAAGCGGCAAGGGCCATTTCTGGCGCCCATGTCCTGTGCGTTTCGCGAAATGGCGCGGCAAGTTGCACGTATTCGGGCGATATGCCTGATTTGAGGGCGCTTTGAGTCTGGCTCAGCCGAGCGTTTGCGCCAGTAGCGCCAGCGCGTGGTCGCGGCTGGCGGTGCGCACGCGGTCCCGGCCGAGGGCGCCGAATTCCTGTGTCTCGACGCGTGTAGGCTGGCCTGTCAGTGCGAGGCCGAAGCAGACGCGCCCCTCGGGCTTGTGTTCGGACCCGCCCGGCCCGGCGATTCCCGTGATCGACACGGCAAGCTGCGCGCGGGAGTGCAGTAACGCGCCTTCCGCCATCTCGCGCGCGACCTCTTCGGACACCGCCCCGTGTGCGTCCAGGGTGGCGGGCAGGACGCCCAGCATCTCGGTCTTGGCGGCGTTGGAATAGGTGACGAAGCCCCTTTCGAACACGTCGGACGATCCGGCGATATCGGTCAGCGCTACGGCGACCATCCCGCCGGTGCAGCTTTCGGCGGTGGCGATCCTGACGCCCGCCGCGCGCGCCAGTTCCAGAACCTTCGTCGCCGTCATGCTCCCATTCCCGCGTGTGCGATGGCGGCGGCGAGGGCAACGACGACCGCCGCCATTGCCCCGGCGATCAGGTCATCGACCATGACGCCCCAGGGGCCGCCCTTGCGGTCCGCCCAGCCGACCGGGCCGGGCTTCCAGATGTCGAACAGGCGGAACAACAGGAATGCGCCGATCCAGCCAGGGTAGGGGAACAGCCACGCCGGGGCACCCGCGAACCACAGGCCCGCCGACAGCGGAAACAGCGCGATCCACTGGCCCGCCACCTCGTCGATCACGATCTCGGACGGATCGTCGTTCTCGGCGCCGCGGGTTTCCTCGCGCACCGCCCACCAGCCAAGCGGGATCACCACCACGGTCGCCGCCAGCAGCAGCGGAAAGCCCCCAAGCCCGTGCAGACCCCAGGCCAGAAGGACGGCGACGGCAGACCCGAACGTGCCGGGCGCAAAACCGATGCGGCCGACGCCGAAGACGGTGGCGATCAGCCCGGTCATTCCGACACCAGCGTGACGGTCGCCAGCGCGGCGATGCCTTCTTCGCGGCCGGTAAAGCCCAGCCGTTCGGACGTCGTTGCCTTGACGCTGACCCGTCCCGGCGCAAGCCCCATAATCATGGACAATTCCTTTTGCATTTCAATGGCATGTGGCCCGATCTTGGGGCGCTCGCAGATCAGTGTCACATCGGCGTTGGATACCGCGTAGCCTCGATCTGCGGCCAGTTTCACCGCATGATCCAGAAAGATGCGGCTGTCGGCGCCCTTCCACTGCGGATCGCTGGGGGGGAAATGGCGCCCGATGTCGCCCTCGGCGAGCGCGCCATAAATCGCATCGGTCAGCGCGTGCATCCCGACATCGGCGTCCGAATGGCCCTGTAGCCCGCGATCATGCGGCACCTTCAGCCCGCACAGAACGACATGATCGCCCTCTCCAAAGCGGTGCACGTCGAAGCCGTTGCCAAGGCGAATGTCCATGTCCGTTCCCATCATCTGTGCGGCGCGGGCGAAATCCTCGGGCGCCGTGATCTTCATGTTGCGCTCGTCGCCCGGCAGGATGGCGACAGACAGTCCCGCCGCGCGGGCAACCTCGACATCGTCCGCCGCGCCGCCGGGGGCGGCCCGGTGCGCCGCCAGAATCGGCTCGAACCGGAAACCCTGCGGTGTCTGCGCACGAAACAGGCCCTCACGGCTTGCGGTGCCGTTCACCAACCCGCCATGGCCGCGCCAGAGCGCATCGGTGACGGGCAGGGCGGGCGCCGCGCCCTCGTGCGCATCCAGCGCGGCGATCACATCCGTGATCGTCTCAGGACGCACCAGCGGGCGGGCGACATCGTGGATCAGCACCTTGGTCACGCCGCGCCCCGTCAACGCCTCAAGCCCCGCACGGACCGAGGCGTCGCGGCTCGCGCCGCCCGGAACCACAATGATATCAGGCCAGTCCGCCGCACGCTTCATGTCCTCTAGGTGCAGCACAAGAACGATCGGACCGATGCCGGGAACCGCGCGAAAGGCGTCCAGCGTCCAGGCCGCGACCATGCGTCCCTTGAGGATCTGCCATTGCTTTGGCACATCCCCGCCCGCACGGGTGCCGCGCCCCGCTGCGACGATCACGGCTGCTGTTGTCATGCGCCCCTCCGGCCTTGGCTTTGTCTATGGGCTGTCGCGTTGCGTGACAATGGGCGTGAAATTCCCGGGCATTCCGCCTAAAAAGTGGGCAATTGCAGTTTTTCGCGCATCTGGCCGTGTCGTTGATTTGCCATTCCGCCGCGCAGGCACTAGCTCAACCCTTAAGTGCACAAGGTTTAATCGTTTGACCAAGCAAGTGGCAAGACTTCCGCCAGACCCTCCGGTCCTGCTGGCCCCGATGGCCGGGATCACCGACCTGCCGTTCCGCACGCTCGTCGCCGGCTTTGGCGCCGGGATGGTCGTCAGCGAGATGGTCGCCAGCCAGGAGATGGTGCAGGCCAAGCCGGGCGTGCGCGAACGCGCAGAACTTGGCTTTGGTGTCTCGGGCACCGCCGTGCAGCTTGCCGGGCGCGACGCCGAATGGATGGCGCGCGCCGCGCGCATGGTCGAGGACAACGGCGCCGCCGTGATCGACATCAACATGGGATGTCCCGCCAAGAAGGTCGTGGGCGGGCTGTCCGGCTCGGCGCTGATGCGCGATCTGGACCACGCGCTGACGCTGATCGACGCGGTTGTGGCGGCTGTGCAGGTTCCGGTGACGCTCAAGACCCGGCTGGGCTGGGACGACGACTGCCTGAACGCCGCCGAACTTGCCCGGCGCGCCGAGGCTGCGGGCATTGCGATGATCACGATCCACGGCCGCACGCGCTGCCAGTTCTACAAGGGCCGCGCCGACTGGGGGGCGATCCGCGCGGTAAAGGACGCCGTGCGCATCCCCGTGATCGCCAATGGCGACATCTGCACCGCACAGGATGCGCGCGAGGCGCTGCGCCTGTCGGGCGCCGACGGCGTGATGATCGGGCGGGGCGCGCAAGGCACGCCCTGGCGGCTGGCCGAGATTGCCCACGCCCTGCACGGCACGCCCGCGCCGGTGATCCCTGTGGGCGCCGCATTCGCCGACATGGTCGCGGGCCACTATGAGGCCAGCCTGTCGTTCTATGGCGCCGCGCTTGGCGCCAAGGTGATCCGCAAGCACCTGGGGTGGTACATGGATCATGCGGGCACGGAGGGCGATCTGCGCCGCCGGGTTCTAACCGCCGCACCGGCGGACGTCCCGGCGCTGTTGCCCGAGGCGCTTGGCTCTTGCGAAAGGCTTGCGGCATGAGCGCGCTCGAGTCCGCGATCTGGTCGTCGCTGCCGATGCCCAGCTTCCTGATCGACGCCGAGGACCGGATCGTCGACGCCAATCCTGCGGCGGAGCAGTTCCTGAACTTGTCCCGCAAGGCGTTGGCGGACTCGCCGTTCTTCGACCGGCTGGCCATCGACGCGCCGCTGGACGAGGCGTTCCGCCGGGTGCGCGTCGATCAGGGTGCGCTGTTCATCAACTTTGTCGACGTCTCGGGCGGCAACGCGCCTCCGGTCCAGTGCAACATCCAGATCGCGCCCTTGCAGGGTATTCCGGGCCATGTGCTTGTCACCGTCGAGCCGCGCGAGCTGGCGCAGCGTCTTGGCAGGGCGATGTCAGTGAAATCGGCGGCGAAATCGGCCATCGGCATGGCCGAGATGCTGGCGCACGAGATCAAGAACCCGCTCGCCGGGATCACCGGCGCAGCGCAGCTTCTGTCGATGAACCTGTCGAACGGCGACCGCGAGATGACCGACCTGATCGTCGCCGAAAGCCGCCGGATCGTGGTGCTGCTCGACCAGGTCGAACAGTTCGGCAACCTGCGCCCACCGGAGCGCAAGGTTCTGAACATCCACGACCTTCTGGACCGCGCGCGAAAGTCGGCGATGGTCGGGTTTGCCGCGAACATGCGCATCATCGAGGATTACGACCCCTCGCTGCCGTCGACCCATGTGGACGGTGACCAGATCATCCAGGTGTTCCTGAACCTGCTCAAGAACGCGGCCGAAGCGTCGGGCTCCAAGGGCGGGACGATCCGCCTGCACACCTTCTACGATATGTCGCTGCGCCTGCGTTCGGCCGATGGCACGCCGCTGCGCCTGCCGCTGCAGGTCGAGATCATCGACGACGGCCCTGGCCTTCCGCCCGCGATCGCCGCCGACGTGTTCGAGCCCTTCGTTTCGGGGCGCGAGAACGGCACCGGCCTTGGCCTTGCGCTGGTGTCCAAGATCATCTCGGACCACGACGGCTGGATCAGCGTCGATTCCGTGCCGGGGCGCACCGCCTTTCGCCTCTCGCTTCCGCAAGCCCCCAAAGAGGATCACGGCGCATGACGCGGTCCCTTGAACTCAGAATTATGGAGAGCCCACCATGGACGGCACCGTTCTAGTCGCCGATGACGACCGCACGATCCGCACGGTCCTGACACAGGCTCTGACGCGGGCGGGATGCAAGGTGCACGCGACATCCTCGATGGTGACGCTGATGCGCTGGGTCGAAGAGGGCAAGGGCGACCTTGTGATCTCGGACGTTATCATGCCCGACGGCAACGGGCTGGAGGCCTTGCCGAAGATCGCCGAACAACGCCCGGGCCTGCCGGTGATTGTCATCTCGGCGCAGAACACGATCATGACGGCGATCCAGGCGGCCGAAAAGGAAGCCTACGACTACCTGCCCAAGCCGTTCGATCTGCCCGACCTGATGAAACGCGCCGCCCGCGCGCTTGAGGTCAAGCGCCGGGCGCCGGTGGCGCGCACAAAACCCGAAGGCACCGGCGAGCAGGATGACTTGCCGCTGGTCGGGCGCACGACCGCGATGCAGGCGCTTTACCGGCTGGTGGCGCGGGTGATGAACACCGATCTGCCCGCGCTGATCACCGGCGAATCGGGCACCGGCAAATCCCTGATCGCCCGCGCCATCCATGATTTCAGTGACCGCCGGTCGCTGCCGTTCGTCGTGGGAACCGGCGCAGACCTTGCGACGATGGACGGGCCATCCACGCTGATAAGCCGGTCGCGCAACGGCTCGCTTCTGTTCGACGAGATCGGCGATCTGGATCTCGAGGCGCAGGCGCGGATCGTGCGGATGCTCGACAGCTTTACCGACAACGCGCCGCGCGTGATGGCCACGTCGCAGTCGGACCTGACGCACCGGATGGAACAGGGGCTGTTCCGGCAGGACCTGTATTACCGCCTGTCCGGCGTGACCGTGCATGTCCCGTCCTTGCGCGAACGGGTCGACGACATTCCGCTTCTGGCGCAGCATTTCCTTGCCCGCGCCGAACGCGACGGGCTGTTCCTGCGCCGCTTCGGCGAGGACGCGATGGACCTTGTGCGCGCCTACAGCTGGCCCGGCAACGTGCGGCAACTGGAAAACACCGTTCGGCGGCTGGTCGTCACCTCGCCCGAGGAAATCATCACCCGGTCCGAGGTCGATTCGGTTCTGGGCAACCAGCCCGCGATGGAGCCGTTGCAGGGCGGGGGCGAGGGCGAGAAGCTGTCGGCGTCGGTGGCCAAGCACCTGCGGCGCTATTTCGACCTTCATGGCGGCGTGTTGCCGCCGCCTGGCCTGTATCAGCGCATCCTCAAGGAAGTGGAAATGCCGCTGATCGAGATCGCGCTGGACGCCACGGGCGGAAATCAGGCGAAATGCGCCGATTTGCTGGGCATTAACCGCAATACGCTTCGCAAAAAGATCACAGACCTCGATATTCAGGTGACACGCCGCCGCAAGTTGATGTAAAAGCGCAACATAAGAGTGGCAAATCGGCACTAAGCGCCGGAGCCACCGATGGCGGTAACGCCGCGAGTGAGCGGTGCTTGGTAAAAGGTTGTCCCCACCATGCGCGCAGCGATGCGAGGCATGAGCCTTGAACAATTCATGCGGTTGCGGCGAACCCGCCGGGTGCAGACTGCGGCGACGCTTGGCCTGATCATTCTGGGCCCGGTGCTTGCCGTTTCGACGTATCTGGTGTTCGGCCCGCTCGACCAGGGCGCGTCGTCGATGGGCCTGCGGCTCGTGCTGCTGGCCGACCTTGTCTACGTGATCGTGGTCGCCGCGCTTGTGCTTCAGCGCATCGCCGAGATGATCTCGGCCCGCCGCGCGCATTCCGCCGGATCGCGTCTGCACCTGCGGCTAACCGGCGCCTTCACCGGGATCGCGGTGATGCCGACGATCCTGGTGGCGATCTTTGCCGTCTTGACCGTGAACGTCGGCCTTGAAGGGTGGTTTTCCGACCGTGTGCGCGAGGTGGTGCGCACGTCGCTCGCCGCCGCGCAGGCGTATGAGCAGGAACACCGCACCGACCTGTCCACCGATGCCGACGCCCTGGCGGGGTTCCTGGAGGATCAGCGCCGAGCGAATTTCATCCTGTCCGATGGCCAGCTTCGGCAGGAGCTTACGCAAGGGCAGCAACTTATCCAGCGCGGGCTGAGTGAGGCTTACGTGATCGACGGCACCGGCGAGATCCGGGCGCGGGGCGAGCGGTCGTATCTGTTCGGGTTCGAGCAGCCCGACCCGGAGGCGATAGCTCAGGCGCGCGCGGGCGAAACGGTCATCATCGAGGATTGGGACAACAACGAGTTCCGCGCTCTGACGCCATTGGACGGGTTCCTTGACCGGTTCCTCTATGTCAGCCGGTCGGTCGATGGCGATCTTCTGGCGCTGCTGGACGACACGCAGAAAACCGTCGGCCTCTATACCCAGCTTGAAAGCGAGCGGGGGCGCATCCTGTTCGAGTTCGGGCTTCTGTATATCGGCTTTGCGGTGATCCTGATCCTTGCGGCGATCTGGCTGGGGCTGTGGTTCGCCGAGCGACTTTCGCGCCCCGTGGGCCGCCTTGCGGGCGCAGTGCAACGGGTCGGCGCGGGCGATCTTGAAGTGCAGCTCAAGGAAGAGCAGGGCGATGACGAGATCGCCATGCTGGGCCGCATCTTCAACCAGATGACACGGCAGCTGAAGGCGCAGCGCGACGCGCTTCTGGACACCAACGCGCAGGTGGAACGGCGGCGGCGGCTGTTCGATTCGGTGCTGTCGTCGGTCACCTCCGGGGTCATCGGCCTTGACGCACAGGGGCAACTGACCTTCGTGAACCGCTCTGCCGAGAAACTGCTGGGCCTGCCGCCGACTGCGGGGGCGACGCAGACGCTGTCGCTGTCGGTGCCCGAATTCGTGCCGCTGTTCGACCGCCTGCGCGCCAGCCGGGCCGAGGTCGCGCAAGAGGAAATCCGCCTTGGCCGTTCGGGCAAGCTGGAGAACCTTCTGGTGCGCATCGCCACGCGCCGCAACGAGGATGGCCACCCCGAAGGCTATGTGATCGCCTTTGACGACGTGACTGATCTGGTGACCGCACAGCGTATGGCGGCGTGGGGCGATGTCGCCCGCCGCATCGCGCACGAGATCAAGAACCCGCTGACCCCGATCCAGTTGTCTGCCGAACGGCTCAAGCGCAAGTTCGCGCCCAAGGTCGGCGACGAGGCGGACACGCTGATCCAGTATACCGACGTGATTATCCGCCAGACCGGCGACCTGCGGCGGATCGTCGACGAATTCTCGAAATTCGCCCGGATGCCGGAACCCGACCGGCGCGTGAACGACCTGACCAAGCTGCTCGAGGATGCGGTCGTTCTTCAGGAAGAGGCGATGCCGGGTGTGGCCGTGTCGCTGGTGCGCACGGTGCCCGATGTCACCGCCGAGATCGACGCGACGATGATGAACCAGGCCCTGACGAACCTCATAAAGAACGCGGGCGAGGCGATCGAGTCGCTGCACGAGGCAGGTGCCGCCCCCGAAGATCACGAGGGTGAGGTTCGAGTGGCGATGGAACAGGCCGACACCGGCGTTATCATCACCATTTCGGACAACGGCATCGGCCTGCCCGAAGACCGCGCGCGGCTGTTCGAGCCCTACGTGACGACGCGCGAAAAGGGCACCGGCCTTGGCCTGCCCATCGTCAAGAAGATCATCGAGGAACATGGCGGCACGCTGATCCTGACTGATGCGGACCCCTTTACCCCCGGCGCGCGTCGCGGCGCACGGGCGGAAATCAGGCTGCCTGCCGCGATTGCGGCGGGACGGCAAGACGCGACAGACAAGTTGGCGGTATGAGACGAGGAGCGATGTGATGGGCGATATTCTGATCGTGGACGACGAGCGGGACATCCGCGAGTTGATCGGCGACATTCTCGAGGACGAGGGTTATGCCACGCGCCTTGCGGCCAACGCCGAAGAGTGCATGGACGCCATCGGCGTCGAGGCGCCCGCACTGATGATCCTCGATATCTGGCTCAAGGACAGCCACATGGACGGCATCGACATCCTCAAGGCCGTCAAGCGCGAACACCCCGGCATCCCCATCGTCATCATCTCGGGGCATGGCAACATCGAGATCGCCGTCGCCGCGATCAAACAGGGGGCCTATGACTTCATCGAAAAGCCGTTCAACATCGACCAGCTTCTGGTGGTGATCCGCCGCGCCATGGAAACCTCGCGCCTGCGCCGCGAGAACCTGGAACTGCGCCGCAAGGACGTGGCCTCGGCCGAGATGATCGGCGCTTCCGCAGCGTTCAAGTCGCTGAAGGGCCAGCTCGACAAGGTGACGAAATCCAATGGCCGGGTGATGCTGACCGGCCCTGCAGGCTGCGGCAAGGAAGTCGCCGCGCGCTATATCCACGCCAATTCGGGCCGCGCGGAGCGTCCGTTCATCGTGGTCAATTCCGCCACCGTGGAACCCGACCGCATGGAAGAGGTGCTGTTCGGCCGCGAAGGCACCGAACGGGGTATCGAGCCGGGGCTTCTGGAACAGGCGGACGGCGGCGTCCTTTACCTCGACGAGGTCGCGGACATGCCGCTGGGCACCCAGTCCAAGCTTTTGCGCGTGCTGGTTGAACAGCAATTCCAGCGCGTTGGCGGCAGCGACAAGGTGCGCGTGGACCTGCGCGTTGTTTCCTCGACCAACAAGAACCTCGAGGCCGAGATCGCCGAGGGCCGGTTCCGGCAGGAGCTTTTCCACCGTCTGAACGTCGTGCCGATCAGCGTCCCTTCGCTTGAGGAACGACGCGAGGATATCCCGGTGCTGGCGGAACATTTCATCAGCAACTTCAACAAGACCCAAGGGTTGCCCCTGCGCGATGTCGGCGACGAGGCGATTGCCCTGTTGCAGACGATGGTCTGGCCGGGGAACGTCCGTCAGCTCAAGAACGTGATCGAGCGGGTGCTGATCCTTGGCGACGGCACCGGACCCATCGGCGCGGATGAGCTGCCCGAGACCGGCAATCAGGGCAACGCCGAAGAAGGCCGCGTGATCCTGTCGGGCAGTCTTGCCACGCTGCCCCTGCGCGAGGCGCGCGAGTTGTTTGAACGCGAATATCTGCTGACCCAGATCAACCGGTTTGGCGGCAACATCAGCCGAACGGCGTCTTTCGTCGGCATGGAACGCTCGGCGCTGCACCGAAAGCTGAAATCGCTGGGCGTCGTCACCTCGAACCGCACCGGCGGCCGCGTCGCCTATGTCGAGGATGACGAGGAAGACGAACGCCAGAGCGCATGATCCCGTCGGCCTGTCTTGAAGGTCCGCCCCTAAAATCACTTTGCCTTCAACCCGGTCCGTGCCAGACATGAGCAGGGGTTGACGCAGCGTAATCATTTTCTCCCGTGCATTGTGCCGCCCGCGTGGGCTCTGCCCACATCAAACGGAGCACCGGTCATGGACGGGGAAGACACGCTGAAGACAGCCAAGGAAGGGTTCGACGTCGCCAAGGAGGTGACCGGCAAGCTTGACGACTGGGCCGAAGAAGCCGACAAGCTGGCCAAGGCGGGCGAGGATCTGAACAAGGTTCAAACCCTGCTGCAGGGCGTCACCGCCTTCGGCAAACTGTCCGCCGGACTTGGCGTTGCGTCGGCGGGCCTTGGGATCATCCTTGGCTTTGTCGGTGGTCCCAGCCCGGAAGAGCAGATCATGAACATGATCAGCAAGCTGTCGGGCAAGATCGACACGCTGTCACATCACATTGACGACGCTTTCGACCGGTTGACGGCCCATGGCGACAAGGTGAATGCGGGCGATCTGGCGCTTGGCCCGACGGACCTGTTGCGCGACTTGCGCCAGCATATCGCCGACCTGACACACCCCGTCAACGCGGGCGACCGCGACGCGCTGGAACAGGTGTTTCTGGCCGACAAGTACCGGCCCGGCAACATCGAGGACCAGGTGATGCACCTTGTCCGGCGCCTGACCAGCGACGACCCGGCGGAGAACATCCTCAAGGCGCTGAACGCGGCCACCCGGGGCGATGCGCCGCAGGTGCTGGGTTGCGGGCTGGGGATCGTGTCGCTCGCCGTCTTCGCGCCGCTGGCCTATGCGGCGGTAAACGCCGCACGGCACAAGAACGACCCAAGCGAAGACCTGATGTCGGCCACCGGGATAGCGGCACTGTTCGATGGCCAGATCGCCGCGCTGCGCGATGCCGTCGCCGCCGAGGTGCAGGATTGCCACGCCAGGGCGGATGCGAACATCGAGGACAAGGTGCGCAAGGACATCGTGCCAAAGCTGGACGTGTCCGACTATCAAAAGGCCGCCGACGCGATGATGGCGCAGCTGCAGGACCATTGGCCGTGGATGCGCTTTGCCGTGATCGTCTATGCGCCGGTCGAAGGCTTCGACAACCACGGCGTTGTCGGCGGGGCGCACCGGCTGGACCTGTTCCGCTCGACTTGCCTGGACGGCGCAAGCGCCAACATCATCGTCGCATGGACGGATGGCGCATCGCCGCCGGGGCGACTGGTGACGGATTACGTCGTGAGGATCGCAACGCACTATCCAAGGTTCGAGACGGCTCTTCTGTCGGTCGAGGACTTTGAAAAAGCGCGCTATCCCAACCCCACTTTTATCGGCATTTCCCAAATCTCCGGAGAGGGAACCGAAGTGATGTCGCAAAACGACAGCCGGGCGTTTCTCGATGACTTCGAGGCGCAGGGCTACGGCACGAGCCTGTTGTTCCTGCTGCGCAACAGCTTCATGGGCGTGCCGCTGCACAAGAGCTGGGGCTCTGCGATCTCGCGCAATGTCACATCCATGGCCATGCGGAACAACTGGGACACTCTCAACGACGAGGAAAAGGCAGGCGGCGCAGACAGGATTGCGCACCCCTACGCCTATTACCTCGCACGGCTCTGACGGCGCGGGGGCGCGCAACCCGCCGCAGCGGCCTGCGTTGACCCCCGCCGCGCCTTCTGCCATCGGTTAGGTTCGGCAACGGCGGGACAAGAGTGCCATGAAGGTCATCATCTGCGGCGCGGGTCAGGTCGGCTGGCAGATCGCGCGGCACCTGTCAGGTGAACGCAACGACGTCACCGTCGTCGACAACAACGCCGATCTCGTGCGCCGCGCCACCGATACGCTGGACGTGCAGGGCATCGCCGGGCACGCAAGCTATCCGGATGTGCTGGACCGCGCGGGTGCGCGCGACGCCGACATGATCATCGCCGCGACCCATTCGGACGAGGTGAACATGGTCACCTGCCAGGTGGCCCATTCGGTGTTTGCCGTGCCGCGCAAGATCGCGCGGCTGCGGGCACAAAGCTATCTCACGGCGATATATTCTGACCTTTACCGGCGCGAGCACATGCCGATCGACGTGGTCATCAGCCCAGAGCGCGAGGTGGCCAAGGCCGCGCTGCGCCGTCTGGCCGCGCCGGTGGCCTTTGATACCGAGACCTTTCTCGAAGGGCAGGGCCAGTTGATGGGCATCGTCCTGGAAGAGGATTGCCCGGTCCTGAACACGCCGCTTCGGCAGTTGACCGACCTGTTCTCAACCCTGCGCGCCATCGTGGTGGGCGTGCGGCGTGAGGGCAGGCTGTTCGCGCCCGAAGCCGGCGACCAGCTGTTTCAGGGCGATCAGGTCTATGTCTTTTCGCACAAGGACGACACCGGCCGCACTCTCGAGATCTTCGGCAAGGCGAACAAGCGTCAGGACCGCGTGGTGATCCTTGGCGGCGGCAACGTCGGACTTGCAGTGGCCACCGCGCTTGAATCGCGGACCGAGCGCATCCGCGCCAAGGTGATCGAGAAGAACCGCGCCTGCGCCGAACACGCCGCGGACGCGCTGGAACGGACCATCGTGCTGCACGGCGACGGGATGAACGCCGATCTTCTGGCCGAGGCGAACATCGACCGCGCCGACGCGATCCTGTGCGTGACTGACGACGACAAGACCAACCTTCTGGCCGCTGTCCGGGCGAAATCGGCGGGCTGCCGCATGGCGATCTGCCTGATCAACGATCCCACGCTTGTCGGGCTGATGGGACCGCTCGACATCGACGCCTACATCAACCCGCGCCAGACCACGGTCAGCTCCATCCTGCGCCACATCCGCCACGGGCGGGTGCGCAACATCTATTCCATCGGCGACGCCGAGGCCGAGGTGATCGAGGCGCAGGTTCTTTCGACCTCGCCGATTTCCGGCAAGCTGGTGCGCGACACCGATTTTCCCGAAGGCGTGCTGCTGGGCGGCATCCTGAAGGACGGCAAGTACGTCAAGCCCACGGGCAGCACCCGCATCGAGGAAGGCGACGTGATCGCGCTGTTCGCGATGGCTGCCGACGTGCCCGAGGTCGAGCGCCTGCTGCAGGTCTCGATCGACTTCTTCTGATGCTGGCGCGGATCCTTGGCCTTCCGCTGATCGTCATCCTGATCGGGATCGCGTCGCTGTCGATGGCCGTGCCCGCGCTGGTGGCCCTTGGCGCGGGCGACCGGGGCGACGCGGTGTCCTTTGGCTTTGGCCTTGTGGTGTTCTCGGCGCTGAGCGTGCTTCTGGCCATCGCCACCTGGAACCACGAGACCGACCGCCCCGCGCGCAGCTACCTTCTGTCTCTGCTCGCGGCCTTTACCGTTCTGCCGCTGGTCCTGGCGGTGCCATTTCACGATGCCGTCGGCAACACCGGCTTTTTCAACGCTTACTGGGAGATGCTGTCGTCGCTGACCACGACCGGCGCGACGCTGTATCCCGATCCGGCGCGGCTGTCGGCGACCGAGCATCTGTGGCGCGGGCTTGTGGCCTGGCAGGGCGGATTCCTGTTCTGGATCACGGCGGTGGCGATCCTGGCGCCGATGAACCTTGGCGGCTTCGAGGTGCTGTCTCCGGCAGAGGCGGGGCAGGGCGCCACCGCGCAGTCCGGGCCGATCACCTCTGTCGCAAGCGGATCGCAGCGGCTGCAAGGCTACAGCGTGCAGCTTCTTCCGGTCTATGTGGGGCTGACGCTGGCGCTTTGGGTGTCGCTTGTCGTGCTGGGCGATCCGCCGCTTGTGGCTGCGATCCATGCCATGTCGACGATGTCCACCTCTGGCATCTCGCCCATCGGCGGGGCGGATACCGCGGTGTCCGGCGTGCGCGGCGAAGTCGTGATCTTCATCTTCCTGTTCTTCGCCATCTCACGCCAGACCTTCACCCGCGACCGCCCGGAACGCGGGTTCGTGCGCCTTGCCACCGATCCCGAGTTCCGCATGGGCCTTGGCTGCGCCGTCGCGGTGCCGGCGTTCCTGTTCCTGCGCCACTGGTTCGGCGCGATCGAGGGGCCGGGCGACACCGACCTCGGCACCGCGCTCAACGCGCTCTGGGGCAGCATCTTTACGGTGATGTCATTCCTGTCGACCACAGGGTTCGTGTCATCCGAATGGGGCGAGGCGCAGGTCTGGTCGGGGTTCCGCACGCCGGGCCTTCTGCTGATGGGGCTGGCGCTGATCGGCGGCGGCGTCGCGACCACGGCGGGCGGGGTCAAGCTGCTGCGGGTCTATGCGCTGTATTCCCACGGGCTGCGCGAGCTGGAGAAACTGGTCCTGCCGAACTCGGTCGGGGGCAGCGGCCCACAGGCCCGGCGCATCCGGCGGCAGGGCGCCTATGTGGCGTGGATCTTCTTCATGCTCTTCGCGATGTCCATCGCCGTCATAATGCTGGCGCTGTCGATGACCGGCATCGCCTTCGAGCCCGCCGTGATCCTGACCATCGCCAGCCTTTCGACGACCGGCCCGCTGATCGAGGTGGCGGGCGGCGGCACGCTGACCTTCGCCACCCTTGGCGATGCGGCCAAGGCGATCCTTGCCGCCGCGATGGTGCTGGGACGGCTTGAAACGCTTGCGATCATCGCCATTCTCAACCCAGAGTTCTGGAGGCGCTGAGCCTTCCTTTTAACCCGCAAGGGTAACGGGCTGATTTTGGGACTGGAATCTTGCGATTCTCATGCCCATACTTGATAAGGGACTGCCCGGGGCATAGAGCCTTACAGACAGAGCAAGAAAAAAGGCAAAACCTGATGGCCTCTGACAAGCAAAATTTGCAAGACGCATTTCTGAACCACGTCCGGAAAACCAAGGTTCCGGTCACGATTTTCCTGATCAACGGCGTCAAGTTGCAGGGCGTCATTACATGGTTCGACAATTTTTGCGTGCTTCTGCGCCGCGACGGCCAATCGCAGCTTGTCTACAAGCACGCGATCTCGACGATCATGCCGTCGCAACCGATCAACCTGTATGACGGTGAAGACTAGATCTTGGAGACGACCGAACAGGAAGACACCCGCGCCTGGGTTCTCCACCCCGACATCCGCAGCGACCGTGAGCGGAAGGATGCCAAGCCCGCCCTGGACGAGGCCATCGCGCTTGCCCATGCGCTGCCCGGACTTTCCGTCGGCGGCGGCGAGATCGTGCGCCTGCCCAAGGCGCATCCCGGCAAGCTGTTCGGCAAGGGCAAGCTGGCCGAACTCGCCGAGCGGTTCCACGAGGACGAGGTCGAGCTGGTCGTGATCGACGGGCCGGTGACGCCCGTGCAGCAGCGCAATCTCGAAAAGGAATGGAAGCTGAAGGTGCTCGACCGCACCGGGCTGATCCTTGAAATCTTCTCGGACCGTGCCCGCACCCGCGAGGGCGTGCTTCAGGTCGAGATGGCGCACCTGAGCTATCAGCGCACCCGGCTGGTGCGGGCGTGGACCCACCTTGAACGCCAGCGCGGCGGGCTTGGCTTTGTCGGTGGCCCCGGCGAGACTCAGATCGAGGCGGACCGCCGCGCCATTGACGATCAGCTGACCCGCCTCAAGCGCCAGTTGGACAAGGTCGTGCGCACGCGCGAATTGCACCGCGCCGCCCGCGCCAAGGTGCCGTTCCCCATCGTCGCGCTGGTCGGCTACACCAACGCCGGGAAATCAACGCTGTTCAACCGGCTGACCGGGGCGGACGTTTTCGCCAAGGACATGCTGTTCGCCACGCTCGACCCGACGATGCGCCGCGTTGTTTTGCCGACGGGTGCCGAGGTGATCCTGTCGGACACCGTGGGTTTCATCTCGAACCTGCCGACGCAGCTTGTCGCCGCCTTCCGCGCCACGCTGGAAGAGGTGCTCGAGGCCGATCTGATCCTGCATGTCCGCGACATCGCGCATCCCGACACCGAGGCGCAGGCCAAGGACGTCGAAGCCATCCTGCATGACCTTGGCGTCAGCAAGGACACCGAGGTGATCGAGGTCTGGAATAAGGTCGATCTTGTGGATCCGGACCACCGGCAGGCCTTACAGACGCTCGCCGATCGCACCGAGGGCGTCTTTACCATGTCCGCGCTGACCGGCGAGGGCGTGGCGCCGCTGATGACGGCGGTCTCGGATACGCTCGATTCCGAACGCAGCGAACGGGTGCTGCAGCTTGACTATTCCGATGGCAAGCGCCGCGCCTGGCTGCACCAGGAAGGCATCGTGACCGCCGAGACAGAGCGCGAGGGCGGCTTTGACATCACCGTGCGCTGGACTGCCCGGCAAGAGAAAAACTACCGCGACCTCTAGCGGCGCGTGCCTGATGCACTAGCTCGCACTTGGTAGCGCAGCCGGAGTCCCCATGTCCCTTGTCGTCCTGTATCTCGTATCCGCCGTGGTCTTTCTTGTCGTCGACGCCATCGGCCTGACCGTCCTTCTGAAGCCCTTGTTCGAGCGCAATCTGGGCGACATGCTGCTGGACGATGTCAAATTGGCCCCGGCAGCGGTGTTCTACCTGTTCTATGTCGCCGCGCTGACCTGGCTGGTGACATGGCCGATGCTGAACGACGCGCCGCTGTGGCGGATCGCGCTGAACGCGGCGATCTTCGGGGCTGCGGCCTATGGCACCTACGAGTTCACCAATCTTGCCACCTTGCGCAACTGGACCTGGCAGATGGTCGCCACAGACGTGACCTGGGGCACGCTCCTGACGGCGGGGTCGGCGACGGCCGGCGTGCTGGCCGCCCGCGCCATCGGCTGATCAGTTCGCGGGCTCCAGCCGCGTGATCCCGACCGCAGCCGCCCGCGCCAGATCGGGATCGAGCGACATCGGGATATACTCGCCGCGCCGCCAGATTTCGCCCAGATCGTCATAGTGACGGCTGAGCGGGTGTCCCGACTGCCCGGTCGAGACGACAAAGACGGAACTGTCGGGATCGGCGAAGTCATACACGCCTCGATACCCCGCGCCGTGCACGTTGAGAAACGGGTTCGGGCCGGTGCCAATGGTGCGTCCGCGCAAAAGCGTGTTGTCCCCCCCCGAGGTGGACTGGCGGATGTTCACAAACCATTTCAGCACCGGTGTTTCGCCCAGCACCTGATGGTCATGCGTTGCCTGGTGGGCGTCGCCCCAGCGCAGCGATTCCAGCGCGGTGCCATAGGTCTCGTCGATCCAGACCAGCGCATCGTCCAGCGCCAGCCGTGCGATGTCGGTGCAGGTCTCGTCGGGGCCGGACTGGATCACGTCGCACCAGATCGCCGCTCCGTCCACGTCGCGGAACACCCGTTCGATGAACACCGGATCGGCGTGGGTATATTCGCGCGCGAGCGGCCCAAGCTCGTCCTGGATCAGACGGTCCTGCAAGGCGCGCAGCCAGGCCGCATAGATCAGCGGCTCGGGCAGATGTTCGTTCATCTCGCCGTTCCACTCGGCCAGCAGCGCCAGCGCGCGCTGGCGCAGGCGTTCGGGCGTGCCATCCGGCGCTGCCTCGTCGGTGAACCACAGATCGCGCGCGATCAGCGGCAGCAAGGAGCGCGCGGTGAACGACACGGTATCAAGCTGCGCCTCGATAAAGCTTTCGCGGGTGTGCACCTCTCGCGTCTGCATCAGGCGGCGCAGGCGCTGTATGCGCTGTGTGTCGCCCCACTCGAACGAGACGTGCAGCGGAAACGGCCGGTCGATCATCTTGTTGTTGGTGTTGGCGACGATGCCGCCCTCTGGGTCCATGAACTGCGGATTGGCGGCGGTCGGCAGATAACCGTCCCAACGGTTCTCGGGCCGCCATCCGGCAGAAGGCAGGCGGCCTTGGGTCTGGTGCTGGGCGCTGCGACGGGGCATCGCGCCGATCACCTTCATCGCCACGCCGTCCGCATCGGCAAGTGTTAGGTTCTGGCTGGGCGCGATGTATCCAGCGGTCGCACGCAGCGCCTCGCGCCGGTCGGCGGCCTGCATCAACGCCATCGCGGCGCTCATCGAGGTGTCGTCGCGGTCGAGCGCTGTCCATCCCAGCGACACGGCATGCCCCTCGGGCGTGATCGTGCCCAGCTTGTAGTGATAGCCCGGCAGGACCGGGCCGTTGACCGTGCGCCGCAACCGGATCGTCACCGGGTCCTGCCCGGCAACGCGGATGATGGATGAGGTGACATCCATGTCGGCCCAGCCGTCCGGTGTCAGGTACTGGTCGGGATCGTCCGGGTTCAGACGCTCGATGAACAGGTCCTGATCGTCGAGATAGGACGAGGTCAGCCCCCAGCCCAACCGCGCGCTGCGGCCCAGCAGCACCAGCGGCATCCCCGGAACGGTGCCGCCGATGACACCGCCCGATTTCAGCTCGATCCGCGCGAGATACCAGATCGCTGGGGCGGAAAAGCCGAGGTGCGGATCGTTCGCCAAAAGCGTGCCGCCCGTCGCCGCGCGGGAGGGCGCGGCGGCCCAGGCGTTTGACGCGCCCGCAAGGCCGCGGGCCGGGAAGGGGGACAGCGGATCGTCCGGCATCGGTTCGACGTCCGCGAAGACCGGGGCACCCGGGAACAGCGAGGCGAAATCGGGCAGCGCGGCAATGCCGTCCCCCGGAGCATCCGGCAACACGTCGGCCACGCGGTTCTCGGGCAGCACGAAGGAGGTGCGCGCGCGCAGCACTTCCTCTTCGAGATGGCCGGACAATTGCAACGCCATCAGCTTGATGATGGCGATGGAATCCGCCGGCTGCCAGGGAGCTACCGCGTTGTCGAACAGAAAGAATTCAGGCGCGCCGCGCCCGGCCGCCTCTTCGTTGACGCGGCGCAGCCAGGCGTTGACCCCGGCGGCATAGGCCTTCAGCGCATCGGCGGTGTAGGTGTCCTGATCCTCGAGCGAGGCGACGGCGGCGCCGTAGGGATCGAGCCTACGGATCAACTCGTCCAGTCGCAGCGTGCGGTCCCCGAACAGCTCGCTCAGGCGGCCCTGCACGGTGCGGCGCATCATCATCATTTGCCACAGGCGGTCCTGCGCATGGGCAAATCCAAGGCCGTAGTAGACGTCGTTGTCGGTCGCTCCGAAGACATGCGGGACGTTGGCGTTGTCGCGCACGATCTCGACCGGGCCGGTGATGCCCTGCACCCGGTGCGCGGCGCTGTAATCGGGCAGCGACCGCGCGGCCAGCAGATAGATCACGAAGACCGCAGCCAGGCCCAGCACCGCCAGAACCGTGAAGATGCGCAAGAGCCAGCGAAAGGTAAGTGCCATCGATTCCCCTTGGACGCGGTTGACCGCATCCGTGAGCTCGTTAGTTAGCGGTGACAGACATCAGACACAACGGCGATGGGGGAAGACATGGCACAGGTCGCGTTTCTGGGATTGGGCGTGATGGGTTATCCGATGGCGGGCCATCTGGCGAAGGCCGGGCACAGCGTCACGGCCTACAACCGCACCGCCTACAAGGCCGAGGACTGGGCGCGCGTGCATGGCGGCGGCCATGCGCCGACCCCGCGCGAGGCGGCGGAAGGCGCCGCGTTCGTGATGTCTTGCGTCGGCAACGACGACGACTTGCGGTCGGTCTGCCTTGGCGAGGACGGCGCGTTTGCAGGGATGGCCGAGGGCGCGGTCTTTGTCGATCACACGACGGTGTCGGCAGAGGTCACGCGCGAGCTGTATGAGGCGGCGCGCGAGGCCGGGATAGGCTATGTCGACGCGCCGATCTCGGGCGGGCAGGCGGGCGCACAGAACGGCGCGCTGTCGGTGATGTGCGGCGGCGATGCCGAAGTGTTCGACCGCGCCGCGCCGGTGATCGACGCCTATGCCAAGATCTGCCGCCGGATCGGCGGATCGGGCGCGGGCCAGATGACCAAGATGTGCAACCAGATCGCCATCGCCGGGCTGGTCCAGGGCCTGTCCGAAGCGCTGCATTTCGCCCAGAAGGCGGGTCTTGACGTTGCGGCAGTGGTCGAGGTCATCAGCCAGGGCGCGGCCGGGTCCTGGCAGATGTCGAACCGCCACCAGACGATGCTGGACGATCATTTCGAGCATGGCTTTGCGGTGGACTGGATGCGCAAGGATCTTGGCATCTGCCTCGATGCGGCGGACGAGGTCGGCGCGAGCCTGCCGGTCACGGCGCTGGTCGACCAGTTCTACAAGGACGTGCAGCGCATGGGCGGCGGGCGCTGGGACACCTCCTCGCTGATCCGGCGGTTGAACGCAGACTGAAAGCGCCCGGTTTCGCCGCGCTTGCGCGCGGCGACCGGCTGGGGGCTCTGCCCCCAGACCCCCGGAGGTATTTGGGGACCAAAGATGACGGGGGCTGTTCGATATGTGCCGGAGCTGGGGATGAATTGGCAGTCTGGCTCAGGTGCAATGTCGTATTTGTATAGCAGAGTCTAGGGAATGATGCGGGCGTACTTGGTGCCGCGCAGCGATGCGCCGACCAGAAGGCCGACCTGACCGAAGACCACAGCGACGACAGGTGCCAGCGAGGTCGTGGTGTCGGCGACGATCGCGCCGCCATCGTCCTTGACGGCGTATTCAAGGTCGGCGCCCGCGGTCCATCCATCCGAGAAGCGGAAATCGCGCAGCGCGTTGTCGGTCATGAAAAACAAGACATGCGCCGATTGTTGCGCGCCGATCTGCAGCCCGAAGCTGCCCGAGGTCGCCGAGTAGTAATCCACCGTCGCGCCGCCGATCCGAAGCGCGCCGCGGCCATAGCTGCCGCCCGCGAAGAAGCCTGCCTTGGTGACAAGCGGCATCACCAGTTGGCCGACGGACTTGTCGCGCAGTTGTGTCGTGGCCGGGTAGGTGGTGTAGAGGTAGTTCAGCGTCTGGTCGACGCGGGCGTCGATGGTGGCCGAACCGTTCGATCCGACGCCGTTGCCGCAAGCGGCAAGCGCGGCGGTGCTGCCAAGCCCGGCGAGGATGGCGCGGCGGGTGTGCTGTGTCATGGGACTGCCCTTCGTATCGATATGCCTCGGGTGCCGCCCTTGTTTCGTCCGGGCGGTCATGCGCAGGGTATAGACGAGGCGCGCCAGCCTGTCATTGCAAAATGGACCGGCAGAGCGCGGCGGGCGGCTTACCGCCAGCCCGCATTCAGCCGTTTTGCCGCCTCGGGTGCGAAATAGGTCAGGATCCCGTCGCAGCCGGCGCGCTTGAAGCCCAGAAGGCTTTCCATCATCACCTTTTCGCCGTCGAGCCAGCCGTTGCCGATGGCGGCCTGCAGCATCGCGTATTCGCCAGACACCTGATAGGCATAGGTCGGCACCGCGAAACGCTCTTTCACCCGGCGGCAGACGTCGAGATAGGGCATTCCGGGCTTGACCATCACCATGTCGGCGCCCTCGGCCAGATCGCGAGCGACAAGGCGCAGCGCCTCGTCGGTGTTGCCGGGGTCCATCTGGTAGGTCTTCTTGTCGCCCTTGAGCGCGCCCGACGCGCCGACCGCATCGCGGAAGGGCCCGTAAAAGCTGGAGGCGAACTTGGCCGCGTAGGACAGGATCGTGGTGTTCTGGAAGCCCGCGCCTTCCAGACCTGCCCGCATCGCGGCGATGCGGCCGTCCATCATGTCGGACGGTCCGATGATGTCGGCGCCCGCCGCCGCCTGCGCCACGGTCATCCTGACCAGCGCCTCGACGGTCTCGTCGTTCACGATGATGCCGTCCCGCACGATGCCGTCATGGCCGTTGATGTTGTAGGGATCGAGTGCGACGTCTGTCATGATCGCGATACCAGGAACCGCCGCCTTGATCGCGCGGGTGGCGCGGTTCGACAGGTTGTTCTCGTCCCAGGCTTCCTCGCACAGTTCGGTCTTGCGCGCGGGATCGACGTAGGGAAACAGGCAGATCACCGGAATGCCAAGGCCTGCCGCCATTTCCGCCGCGCGCACCGCCCGGTCGATGGTCAGGCGCTGGATGCCGGGCATCGAGGGGATGTCGTAGGCGTCGTTCTCGCCTTCCATCACGAAGATCGGCCAGATCAGGTCATCCACGGTCAGGGTATGCTCGCGCATCAGGCGGCGCAGTTCCGGACGCGCGCGCATCCGGCGGAAGCGGGCGGCGGGGAAGGGGGCGGGCGTGTCCGTCATGTCTTGGGCCTTTTCAACTGCAGCTTAAACGGGATACAGGGTTTTCGCGACTTCTCAAGGCCCCCGGCACAAGCAGGCTGCGCATTGGACATCTACACAACCATCTTCGAGGTGATCGACTTCCGGTCCTTCTCGAACCTTTGGTACTGGATCGCGCTGGCCGTTCTGTGGTCGACGACGACGCATTGGGTGCTGGGCGTGCCATTCGATCTTATCACCCGGGCGCGGCGGATCGGCGGCGAGGCCGAGGAAGACCTGATCGCCATCGTGCGCGTCAACGTGAACCGCATTCTCTATGTCGGCGACGTGCTGGGGGTTTATGTCACGGCGGGCAGCTGCGCGCTTCTGGCGATGCTGGCGGTGCTGGGCTTCGGCTATGCGGTCGAGTTCGCGCAGGCGCTGTTCCTGATGATGTTCCCCATGTCCCTGGTCGGGCTGCTGAGCGTGCGCACCGCGCGGATCATCCGGGCCGAAGACGGCGCGCAGCTTTACAAGCGGCTGAACCGGCACCGTCATGCCGTGCGCGCGATCGGGATGCTGTCGATCTTCGTCACCGGCATGTGGGGCATGTACCAGAACCTGTCGGTCGGCGCGCTGTAGCCGGGCCTGCGGGTGCGATGCCGGTTGACACCGCCCCCTGCGTCGTTACCTGAGCGCAAATGTCCTCCCCTTCCCATATCACCGTCGGCGGCGCGCCCGAGGGCTTTGATGCCCGGCTGCTGGCCGAGGAACTGCACAAGACCGGCAAGCCGGTCGTGCATGTCGCCCGTGACGACAAGCGCCTTGCCGCGATGGCCGCCGCGCTGGAATTCTTCGCGCCGCATGTGACGGTGATCCGGTTTCCCGGCTGGGATTGCCTGCCCTATGACCGGATGTCGCCCAACCCCGAGATTGCGGCGGCGCGGATGGCGACGCTCGCGGGGCTGGCAGCGGGCATTCCGGGACCGTTCATCCTGCTCACGACGCTGAACGCCGCGACCCAGCGCGTGCCCGCGCGGGACGTTGTGCGCGGCGCCAGTTTCGCCGCGCGGGTGGGTGACCGGATCGACGAGAGCGCGCTGCGGCATTTTCTGGTGCGCATGGGGTTCACCCAGACCCCCACGGTGATGGAACCCGGGGACTATGCGGTGCGCGGCGGCATCATCGACATCTATCCGCCGGGGCACAGCGGGCCGGTGCGGCTTGATCTGTTCGGCGACGTGCTGGACGGCGCGCGGCGCTTTGATCCGGCCAGCCAGCGCACCACCGAGACGCTGCAGGCGGTCGAGTTCGCGCCGATGTCAGAGGTTATCCTCGACGATGCCGCGATCACGCGGTTCCGCCAGAGCTACCGGATAGAGTTTGGCGCGGCGGGCACCGACGATCCGCTGTACGAAGCGGTCAGCGCCGGGCGCAAGCATCAGGGCGTGGAGCACTGGCTGCCGTTTTTCCACGAGCGGCTGGAGACGCTGCTGGACTACCTGCCGGGCGCGACCGTGACGCAGGACGATCAGGTCACGCCCGCGCGCATCGCCCGCTGGGAGATGATTGAAGACCAGTACGAAACCCGCCAGCACGCCATGACGCAGAAGAACCGCGTCGACACCGTCTACAAGCCGTGCCCGCCGGGCCTTCTGTATCTGGACGAGGCGGCGTGGGACGCCGCCGTCGCGTCGCACCGGCTGCTGAAGTTCAATCCGCTGCCGCACGCCTCGGGCCCCGGCGTGATCGACGCCGGGGGGCGGATCGGGCGCAACTTTTCGCCAGAGCGGCAACAGGAATCGGTAAGCCTTTTCGGCTCGTTGGCCCAGCATATTGAGGCAATGCGCAAAGGCGGTCAGGTTGTAATCGCCAGCTATTCCGAAGGCGCGCGCGAACGGCTTTCGGGCCTGCTGGAGGATCAGGACATCGTCGGCGCGACCGAGATCTCCGACTGGCGCGATGTGCCAGACAGCAAGGGCGGTCTGTATCTGGCCGTCTGGGCGCTGGAGCATGGCTTTACCGCCAAGGGGCTGACGGTGATTTCGGAGCAGGACGTGCTGGGCGACCGGCTGATCCGGTCCACGAAAAAGCGCCGCCGCGCCGACAACTTCCTGACCGAGGCGCAATCGCTGTCGCAGGGCGACCTGATCGTCCACGTGGACCACGGCGTTGGGCGCTTCACCGGCCTCGAGGTCATCACGGCGATGGGCGCGGCGCATGAATGCCTTGTGCTGGAATACGCGGGCGGGGACCGGCTGTTCCTGCCGGTCGAGAACATCGAGCTTCTCAGCCGCTTCGGCCATGACGAGGGCCTTCTCGACAAGCTGGGCGGCGGCGCGTGGCAGGCCAAGAAGGCCCGCCTCAAGGAACGTATCAGGCAGGTCGCGGACAAGCTGATCCGCATCGCCGCCGAGCGCCTGTTGCGAAAGGGCGCGATCCTGGAGCCGCCCGATGGCATGTGGGACGCGTTCTCGGCCCGCTTTCCCTATCAGGAAACCGACGACCAGTTGCGTGCCATCGGCGATGTGCTGACCGATCTGGGGTCCGGCACCCCGATGGACCGGCTGATCTGCGGCGATGTGGGCTTTGGCAAGACCGAGGTTGCGATGCGCGCGGCCTTCGTGGCTGCAATGTCGGGCGCGCAGGTCGCCGTGATCGCGCCGACGACGCTTTTGGCCCGGCAACACCTGTCATCGTTCAGAGAGCGGTTTCGCGGCTTTCCCATCGAGGTGCGCGGGCTGTCGCGGTTCATCAGCCAGAAGGACGCCGCCGAGACCAAGAAGCGGATGGGCGACGGGTCTGTCGACATCGTCGTCGGCACCCATGCGCTTCTGGCCAAAGGCATCAGGTTCAAGAACCTGGGCCTTCTGGTCATCGACGAGGAACAGCATTTCGGCGTCACCCACAAGGAGCGCCTGAAGCAGCTGAGATCCGACATCCACGTGCTTACGCTGACCGCGACGCCGATCCCGCGCACGCTGCAACTGTCGCTGACGGGCGTGCGCGACCTGTCGATCATCGGCACGCCCCCGATCGACCGCCTGGCGATCCGCACCTACGTGTCCGAGTTCGACGCGATAACGGTGCGTGAGGCCCTGCTGCGCGAACATTATCGCGGCGGGCAGTCGTTCTATGTCGTGCCGCGCATCAGCGATCTGGCGGAAATACAGGACTTCCTGACCGAACAACTGCCGGAGCTGTCCTTTGTCACCGCGCACGGCCAGATGGCGGCGGGCGAGCTCGACGACCGGATGAACGCCTTCTACGACGGCAAGTATGACGTGCTTCTGGCGACGACCATCGTGGAATCCGGCCTCGACATTCCGACCGCCAACACCCTGATCGTGCACCGCGCCGACATGTTCGGGCTGGCGCAACTTTACCAGATCAGGGGCAGGGTGGGCCGGTCCAAGGCGCGCGCCTATGCCTACCTGACCACCAAGCCGCGCATGAAGCTGACGCCCGCCGCCGAAAAGCGCCTGCGCGTCCTCGGCTCGCTCGACACGCTGGGCGCGGGGTTCACCCTGGCCAGCCAGGATCTCGACATTCGCGGCGCCGGCAACCTTGTGGGCGAGGAACAGTCGGGCCACATCCGCGAGGTCGGATACGAGCTTTACCAATCCATGCTGGAAGAGGCGATCGCCAAGATCCGCTCGGGCGAGCTGGAGGGGCTGACCGACGATGACGGGCACTGGGCGCCGCAGATCAATCTTGGCGTTTCGGTCCTGATCCCAGAGGATTACGTCCCCGATCTTGATGTGCGCCTCGGACTCTATCGCCGCCTGTCGGACCTGCACACCAAGGTCGAGCTGGAAGGCTTCGCCGCCGAGTTGATCGACCGCTTCGGCAAGCTGCCGAAAGAGGTCAACACGCTGCTGCTGGTCGTGCGTATCAAGGAGATGTGCAAGCGCGCGGGGATCGCGCGGCTGGATGGCGGCCCGAAGGGCGCGACGATCCAGTTCCACAAGGACAAGTTCGCCAATCCCGCCGGTCTGGTCGAGTTCCTCCAGGATCAGAAGGGGCTGGCGAAGGTAAAGGACAACAAGATCATCGTGCGCCGCGACTGGGCCCGCGACAGCGACAAGATCAAGGGCGCCTTCGCCATTGCCCGCGACCTTGCCGAGAAGGTGAAGGAAGCAAAGGCGAAGGAGAAGGCCTAGGTGGCCTCGCTTTCAGTCTCGGGCACATCGCCGATCCGCCGCACCAGCAGCAGCGCCGCAAGGATCAGCACCGTCGTTCCGGCCATGATCGGCACTGGCGTTCCATCGAACAGCAGGCTGATCGGCGCGGCGAGGATCACCGCAACCACGGTCGAGATCGCGCCGATGATCGACGCGGCCATGCCTGCCAGATGTCCCAGCGGCTCCATCGCCAGAGCGTTGAGGTTCCCGACGGTCAGCTGCACCATGTAGAACAGGCACTGCGTCCAGACGATGTAGATCCAGAAGCTCCACGCGCCCGCCGCCGACCATGTCGCCGTGGCAACCACCGAGATCACCAGCGCGACGGTCAGCGAGATCGACACGACGCGGCGCATCCCCATCTTCTCGACGATCTGCGAGTTCAGGATCGATCCGGTCGCGGCTAGCAGGGCGATCCCCGCGAACCAGTAGGGAAAGACATCGTTCATGCCGTAAGTGCGGTCAAAGATCAGTTGCGTTGCCGAGATCGCGAGGAACAGAGCGGCGAAGACCATGGTGATGGCGATGATCGTCGTGACCGAGCGGCGGTTGGTGAGAACCTCGACGACGCCCTCGCGCAGGATCGCCGGGCGAAAGGCGCGGCGCTTGTCGGCGGGCAGCGTTTCGGCCTGGCGCAGCGTGATCCAGGTGACGGAAATCAGCGAGAAAACCAGGAACGCGCCGAAGATCGCACGCCAGGTGCCGGTGACGGCGATGATCCCCGACCCGATCAGCGGCGCAAAGGCGGGAAACAGGGTGAAGATCATCATGATGAACGAGACTATCTTGGCCATTTTCCGGCCCGAATACAGATCGCGCACGATGGCCAGCGCCACGACGCGCGGACCGGCGGCGCCCAGCCCCTGCAGGACACGGGCGACAAGGATCAATTCCAGCGATGGGGCGATCCAGGCCAGCGCGGCGCCAACGCAATAGACCAGCGCGCCGAAAATGATGATCGGCTTGCGGCCGAAGGTGTCGGACAAGGGCCCGGTGAACAGCGTGCCAACGCCCATCCCGAGGATGAAGCTGGTAATCATCAACTGCACCCGGTTGGGATCGTCGGGCGTCAATTCGGCGACGATGCCCGGAAAGGCGGGCAGCATCGCGTCGACGGAAAACGCGATCGTGGCGAACATCATCGCCATGACGGCGATGAATTCGGCCTGCGACAGTTGCTTTTTCGGCTGGGGCAGGGGCGAAGGGCTCATTGCTCGCCCGCCTGTTCACTCTCGGCGAGCATCTCGGCGATCACACCCGTCCAAAGCTCGGGTGGCTGCGCGCCGGGCACGGCATGGCGCTGGCCGACAACGAAGGTCGGCACGCCGGTGACGCCGCGCTCGCGCGCCCAGGCGTCGCGGGCGCGGATGTCCTCGATGTCGGCGTCCGATTCCAACAGGCGGTGGACCAGCGCCGCGTCCATCTCGATCCCGTCGGCGATGTCGGCCAGAACCTCGTGGGCGCCGATGTCGCGCCCGTCCTCGAAATACGCCTTGAACAGCGCCGAGACGGCGGCGGTCTGGCGCTGCTCGATCCCGGCCCAGTGGATCAGACGGTGTGCGTCAAGCGTGTTCGGCGTGCGCTCGATCTTGCTGAAATCTATCGACAGGCCAGCCTCTTGCGCGGCCTCCTCAATGCGGGCGTAGACCTGCACTGCCTGCGCCTTGCCGCCGAACTTGGCTTCCAGATAGGTGCGCCGGTCCATCCCTCCCGCAGGCATGTCGGGGTTAAGCTGGTAGGGATGCCATTCGATCACGAAGGGATGGTTCGGCTCTGCCATCAAGGCGGCATCAAGGTTGGCCTTGCCGATGTAGCACCACGGGCAGATCGGATCGGAGAGGATATCAAGCTTTGCCATGTTCGCATTCCCAGTTGTCCCGAAGCGCGCGGCGCAGGATCTTGTTGTTTGCGCCTTTGGGCAGCGCGTCGACCCGGCGATAGAGGCGCGGGCATTTGTAGCGGGCAAGGTTGCCGCCCGCGAATTCGTTCAACGCCGCCTCGCCCGGATCGGTTTGTGCGACATAGAACAGCGCGATCACCGTGGTGTCGGCCTTTACGGTCACTTCGGCGGCGGCGCATTCGGTGATGCCGGGATGGGCGGTCAGCACCTGTTCCACCTCGATCGGCGAGACGCGGTAGCCGCCGGCGTTCATCATGTCGTCGGCGCGGCCGAGATAGCTGATCGCGCCGTCCTCTGCCATCGACACGGTGTCGCCTGTCAGGAACCAGTCGCCGCTGAACCGCTCGGCGGTCGCCTCGGGGGCATTCCAGTAGCCCAGCATCAGGCCGGGATCGCTGCGCGCGACGGCAAGTGTTCCGGGGGTGCCACGCGGCACGATGCCGTCCTCGCCGATCACCGCAACGCGGCGGCCGGGCTGCGGATAGCCAAGGCTGCCGGGCGGCGCGGGCTGCGCCGGGCTGCCCGAGACGAAGGTCGAGCATTCGGACATGCCGAACGCCTCGAAGATCGGGGTTCCGGTGGCAGCCTGCCAGTCGCGGTGCAGGCGCTCGGGCAGCTTCTCGCCCGCCGACAGCCCGTGGCGCAGCTTGGGCAGGCCCGGCATCGGCGCGCGCAACATCTGCCGATAGACGCCCGGCGCAGCGGCAAAGATCGTCACGTCATGGCGGCGCAGCAGCAGCGGCAACTGGTCCGGCGTCACGCCCGCGCCGGGGATCAGCGCGGTAGCGCCCACCGACCACGGGTCCATCAGGCCGGTGCCCAGCGTGTAGGTCCAGTTGAAGGCGCCCGCGTGCAGCAGCCGGTCGCCTTCGCCAAGGCCGTACCATCCGTCCCACATCATCCGCCGCGCCCAGATCGCGCGGTGGGCATGGGTGACGGCGCGCGGCACGCCCGAGGTGCCGGAGGTATAGATGATATATCCGGGCCGTTCGGGGTCGCCCATGGCATACTCGGCGGGAGCAAGGGTTCGCATGGCGTGCAGGTCCGCCGTGGTCAGCACAGGCGCGGCGCAGTCCTCGGGCAGGGCGACGCCGTCACCGGACACGATCAGCGCCGGGGTGATCTCGGCCGCGATCTTGCCCACCTCGCGCACCGTCAGTTGTGCCGACGTCGGCACCGGGATCAGGTCGACAGCCAGCGCGGCGAGATAGGTGATCGGGAAGTCGACGGTGTTTCCAAGCCGCATGAGCACGCGCTCGCCCGGCTGTGCACCTGCGCGCAACAGGCCAGTGGCGGTGCCGCGCACGGCGGCCTCCAGCCGCCCATAGCTCCAGCGTTCGGCGCCCGCAGGCGTGACGACCGCCAGCGCGATCTTGTCGGCAAGCGCCTCTGCACGGCCAAGCACATGGGCTGCCATGTTGAACGGAGAGGGGCAGGCGGGCGGCGCGCCCGCATCGAATATCGCGTCCATGGCAGCGGGTTACGCCCGGCCCATGACAGTTGCAAGGCGCGGGGGCTTGTGCGTAGAAGAACGGCCATGTCCGACGACAACCAGCCCAGCCTGATCCGCCTTGCCCGCGCCAGCGACGGCAGCCCAGAGCCCGAGCCTCAGCCTCTCGATCTGGGTGTGCGGGTGCGCGAATTGCGCAAGGCGCGCAACTGGACGCTGGAACAGGCGGCAGGGCAGGCCGGTCTTGCCCGCTCGACCCTGTCCAAGATCGAGAACGGGCAGATGTCGCCAACCTACGAGGCGCTGAAGAAACTGGCGGTTGGGTTGGAAATTTCGGTCCCGCAGCTGTTCACCGCGCCGAAGAAACAGCAGGTCTCGGGCCGCCTGACCGTGACGCGGACGGGCGAGGGGCAGGCGCATCCAACGGCGACCTACGAGCACGAGTTGCTGGCCGGGGCGCTGACCAAGAAGGCGATGCTGCCCTACCGCGCCCGCGTGCGCGCCCGCCGGTTCGAGGAATTCGACGGCTGGGTGCGCCATGACGGCGAGGAATTCCTTTACGTGCTGACCGGCGCAATCCGGCTGATTACCGAATTCTACGAACCCATCGAGATGCGGCGCGGTGACAGCGCCTATTACGACGCGACGATGGGGCACAACGTGGTGTCGATCAGCGAGGATGACGCGACGATCCTGTGGGTGACAGCACTGGTCTGACGCGATCAGTCCCTTCGGCCTATGGGGGTTTCCGGCGTCTGGTCGTCACCGAACTTGGCGTCGTCGTCTGACGGGTCTTCGCCTTCCATCAGGTGCTTGCGGCTTTCGGCATAACCTTCGGCGTCCATTTCCTCGTCCATCCGAACGTCAGAGGGAATCGCTCCTTCCAGCCATTCCGCGATCTGTTCCTGCGCCTCGATCCGTTCGATCTGCTCGACGGTCGCGATGTAGTCGGTGAACGCCTCGCGGTCGCCGTCGATGCTGGCGATCTCGTCCTCGTCGGCATCGGGCCATGTCTGAAGGATCGGATCGACGAAGGCGGCCCAGTTGGCCTCGACACGGGTCCACTGCATCTGCGGTCTCCTGTTCATGCGGTTCTCGGTCAATGCGGGCGTGGCCAAGGGGTTCCCGCAGAATGAAAAAGGCCCGCCAGAAGGCGGGCCTTTCAGGGTCTCGGGGCAGGGGCGGTGCGCCCGGTCAGTCCTGCCACCACCAGACATTCGGCTGCCAGCCGATCCAGTCGCCGTAGATCGGGATCGTCTCGGGGAACTTCAGCTCTTTCGCGTGGGCGATCCGGCTGATGTTGAACTGGTAGATCGGGATCACGTAGCGCCCCGTGGTCAGCACCCGGTCAAGCGCCCGCGTCGCCGACACGAAATCCTCGTTCGAGCGCGAGTTGAGGATCTCGCCGATCAGCGCATCCGCGGCGGCGCTGTCGATCCCGGCAAGGTTGCGGCTGCCCGGTTCGGTCACGCCCGCCGAGTTCCAGTAGAGGTTCTGCTCGTTGCCCGGCGACAGCGACAGGCCGACCCGGTAATAGGTCATGTCGAAGTCGTAGGTCGTCGTGCGCTCCTTGTACTGGGCGCTGTCGATCACCGTCACTTCGGGGGCGATCCCGAGGCGCTTCAGGCTTTCGACATAGATGTCGATGATCGACTGGTTCTCGGACGATCCCTGTTGCAGCAGGATCTCGAACTCGAACGCTGCGCCGTCCGCGTTGCGCAAGACGCCGTCCTGTACCGTCCAGCCCGCGTCTTCCAGAAGCGCGGCGGCCTTGGCGACGTTGGCGCGGTTGCGCACCGTGCCGTCGCCGACCGGCAGGGCGTAGCCGTCCAGCGCCCCCGGCAGCAGCTCGTCTGCGAAGGGTTCGAGGTATTCGCGCACCCGGCCTTCGGCGGGACCGTCCCGCATCCCGAGGACGGAGTTCGAGAAATACGAGGTGATGCGCGGCTGCTCACCCCCCGTCTGGGTCTGGTTGATGAATTCGAAGTTGAAGGCGTGCAGCATCGCGTCGCGCACCCGCCAATCGGCGAAGATGTCCTTGCGGGTGTTCATCACAAAGCCGGTGATGCCGGACGGGCGCTGGTGAGCGATTACCGATTTCACGACATCGCCGCGGTCGATAGCAGGGAAGTCATACTGGCTGTCCCATGTCGCGGCGTTGAATTCGCGGTTCGAATTCAACTCGCCCGCCTTGAACGCCTCGAATTGCGCGGTGCCGTCGGCGTAGAATTCCAGCCGGATCTCGTCGAGGTTGGCCTGACCTTGCATGAATGGCAGGTCATTGCCCCAGTAGTCCGGATCACGCTTGAGCGACACGAAGCGGCCGGGCTGAAAGTCGTCGATGACGTAAGGCGCCGTGGTGATCGGGATGATGTCGAGGCCGGATTCGGCGAAATCCACGCCCTCCCACTGTGCCTTCTTGAGGATCGGGCGCAGGCCAAGGATCAGCGGCAATTCGCGGTCCTCGGTGTTGAAGGTGAAGCGCACGGTGCGCGGGCCGACCGCCTCGGCGGTTTCTACCTTTTGCCAGGCGCCCAGGTAACGCGGGTGGCCTTCGGTCCCCAGCGTCTCGTAGGACCACAGCACGTCCTCGACCGTCACAGGGCTGCCGTCCGAGAATCGGGCCTCTTCGCGCAGCGTGAATTCCACCCAGGTGCGGTCGTCATCCGTCTCGACCGATTCGGCCAGAAGGCCGTACAACGTGAACGGCTCGTCCCAGTTGCGGCCCATCAGGCTTTCCACCGCCAGATAGGGAAGCTGCCACGGCACGCTGCCCTTGCGGATGTAGGGATTGAGGCTGTCGAATCCCCCCACCTCGCCGGTAACGATTCGCCCGCCAGTGGGCGCATCGGGGTTGGCATAGGGAAGAGACACAAAATCAGGTGGAAGCGCAGGGTCTCCATACATAGCTATGCCATGCCGGGGCTCTGCCTGCGCCTGACACGCGACGAGTGCCGCCAGAAAAACAGCGATCATCCGCTGGATCGGGCCTGAACAGACTTGTTTCATTTCGGCAACAAACTCCCTGCGCCTTGTGTGGTTGACCCGAAGCGTAAGCGCGTTTGCCAACCTAATCAAACTTTTGGCTTGGACCCCGGCGCCGCACCGCGTATAAAGAGGGCACTGCTCGATAGGTTTCTTGCCTGTATGAAACCTGCCTCAATAACTTAACGCCCGCCTTGTGCGGGCGTTTTTTTTCGTCCCGGCGGAACCCCGCGTGTCATTGCTGCGCTTGCAGCATATATATCGGGCAGACGCAGCAACGGGGGCAGGCATGACGCTTTCAGGCAAGACGGCAATCATCACCGGATCGAACTCGGGCATTGGCCTTGGCGTGGCCGAGGAACTGGCGCGGCAGGGCGCAAACGTGGTCCTGAATTCCTACACCGACAGCAAGGATGACCACGCGCTCGCAGACAGGATCGCGCAGCAGTACGGCGTGACCGCGCGCTATATCAAGGCGGACCTGTCCAAGGGCGACGAGGCCCGCAAGCTGGTCGAGGACGCGGCCGCCTGCGACATCCTGGTGAACAACGCCGGCATCCAGCATGTCGCCCGGGTCGAGGATTTTCCTGCGGACAAGTGGGACGCGATCATCGCGATCAATATGTCGTCGAACTTTCACACCATCGCCGCCGCCATCCCGATGATGCGCAAGGCCGGGTGGGGGCGCATCATCAACGTCGCCTCCGCGCACGGGCTGCGCGCCTCGCCGTTCAAGTCGGCCTATGTCGCGGCCAAGCACGGGGTGCTGGGCCTGACCAAGACCGTCGCGCTGGAAACCGCAGAGGAAGACATCACCTGCAACGCGATCTGCCCCGGATATGTGCTGACCCCGCTGGTCGAGGCGCAGATCCCGGACCAGATGAAGACGCATGACATGGACCGCGATCAGGTGATCCGCGAGGTGATGCTGGCCAAGCAGCCGTCCAAGGACTTTGCGACCACCGGTCAGGTCGGCGGCATCGCGGCCTTCCTGTGCTCGCCCGCCGCAGACCAGATCACCGGCACGTCGATCAGCGTCGATGGCGGCTGGACGGCGCAGTAGCCCGGCATGACCAAGCGCATCAACCTCGCGCTTCAGGGCGGCGGCGCGCATGGCGCCTTCACCTGGGGCGCGCTCGACCGCATCCTTGAAGACGAGGATATCGAGATTGCCGCGATTTCCGGCACCTCGGCGGGCGCGCTGAACGGCGCGGCGCTGAAGGCGGGGCTGGTGCGCGGCGGGCGAACGGGCGCACGCGAAAACCTCGACTGGCTATGGGGCCGCGTCGGCGCGTCGAGCGGCGGCGTGTTCGGCGACTGGCTGCAATCGCTGGCTCCGACGCCCGCCATGTTCGCCTCTGCGCTCGGGAATTCCGCGCAATATGCGCTGGCGGATGCCACGATGCGGATGCTCAGCCCCTATGCCTACGGGCCGTTCTACCGCAATCCGCTGACATCCATCGTCGATCATTTCGACTTTGCCAGCATCTGCGCAGGCGAGGGGCCGCGTTTCTTTGTCGGGGCCACCAGCGTGCGGACCGGCAAGATCCGCGTCTTTTCCGGTGACGAGATCACCACCGACGCGATTCTCGCCTCGGCCTGCCTGCCGACGCTGTTCCAGGCGGTCGAGATCGACGGAGAGCCGTATTGGGACGGCGGCTATGCGGGCAACCCGCCACTGTTCCCGCTTTACGAGACCGACCTGCCCGACGACATCCTCGTCATCCAGATCAATCCGCTGGTCTATGAAGACACGCCTCGCTCGGCGATGGCGATCCAGAACCGGATCAACGAGATCAGCTTCAACGCCTCGCTCCTGCGCGATCTGCGGGCGATCAACTTCGTCAAACGCCTGATCGCGGACGGCACCATCCGCAAGGGCGCGATGAAGGATGTGCTGGTTCACATGATCGTCGACGACGCGTTGATGAACGCGTTGAACGTGGCAACCAAGGTGTCGCCGACGCCCGCCTTGCTGGGACAGCTCAAGGCGGCGGGGCGGCTGGCGGCGGATGCGTTCCTCGCGCGGCACAAGGACGATCTGAACGAACGCGCGACGGTCGATCTGCGGGCGATGTTCGCCTAGGCGCTGATCTTCTCGCGCAGCTTTGGTGGCAAATCCGCCGTGGGGATCGCGGGCGCGGTTCCGGTGGGATAGACCAGCCCCGCCGAGATCACCAGTTTCGCCGCATCCTCGATGGTCATGTCCAACTCGATCACGTCGCGCTTGGGCACGAACAGCAGAAAGCCGGACGTCGGGTTGGGCGTGGTCGGCAGGAACACCGTCATCACCTGATCGTCCTCGGGCAGCTTTTCCAGCACCTCGCCCTTGGCCGTGGTCGAGACAAAGGCGACGGCCCAGAGGCCGGGGCGCGGGTATTCGATCAGGCAGGCCTTTTCGAACGACGCCTCGGCCTGGCTGAACACGGTTTCCGCAATCTGTTTCAGCGCGTTGTAGACCGAGCGCACAATCGGCATCCGGTCGACCAGATGCTCGCCCCAGCGCAGAAGCGAGCGACCGATCAGCCCCTTGGCCAGCCAGCCGATCAGCAGCGTGAACAGCAGGAACACGACGACGCCGATGCCGCGGATGTTCAGCGGATAATCCACGCCGAACAGGGTCATGATGATGTTGTCGGGCTTGTAGGGCCCGGGCACCAGCGGCAGGACAAAGCCGTCGACCCAGCCAATCACCGTCCAGACCAGCCAGACGGTCAGACCGATGGGCGCAATAACCACCAGCCCGGTCAGGAAATTGCCGCGCAGGCGCAACAGCCAGGACGGCCGGCGCTTTGGCTCCGCGGAAGGGGTCGGATCGGATTTGGTCATGGTCAGGGGCAGCCCGCAGTCATACCGGACCAAGATAGACGCGCGCAGGCCGGTCCACAATGACCGCCGCGATCATCTTGCAGAGATGTCCCCCGAAGCGGCGATATGCTGTGCAATCTCTGCCGCAAGCCGCGCATTGTTGAGCACCAGCGCGATATTGGCCTCAAGCGAGCGGCCCTCGGTCAGGTGGTAGATGCGGTCGAGCAGGAACGGCGTGACGGCCTTGCCCGAGACATGGGTGGCGGCGGCCTCGGCCAGGGCGATCTCGACGATGCGGTCCATCTCGGCCTTGGGGATCTCGTCCGCCTCGGGCACCGGGTTCGCCACCAGTTGCCCGCCCGGAATGCCCATCGCGCCGCGCATCACATGGGCGCGTGCTATGGCGGCGGCACTGTCCATGCGCAGCGGCGCGGGCAGTCCGCTGTCCCGCGACCAGAAGGCCGGAAGCGCGTCCTGTCCATAGGCGATCACCGGGACGCCGAAGGTTTCCAGAACCTCCAGCGTTTTCGGCAGATCGAGGATCGCCTTGGCGCCCGCAGCAACGACCGTCACCGGCGTTTGCGCCAACTCGCGCAGGTCTGCCGAGATGTCAAAGCTGCTCTCCGCCCCCCGATGCACGCCGCCGATCCCGCCGGTGGCAAAGACCGCAATGCCCGCCAGCCGCGCCGCGATCATCGTCGCGGCCACGGTTGTCGCGCCTGTCCCGCCAGCGGCGATGCAGGCAGCGAAATCTGCGCGCGACAGCTTGGCGACGCCGGTGGCCTGTCCCAGCGCGTCCAACTCGTCCCCGGTCAGGCCGATGTGCAACCGCCCGCCGATCACCGCGATGGTCGCCGGCACGGCACCAGCGGCACGCACCGTTTCCTCGACCTGGCGCGCGGTCTCGACGTTCTGCGGAAACGGCATGCCGTGGGTGATGATCGTGGATTCGAGCGCGACCAGCGGCGTGCCGGTGTCGCGCGCGGCGGCGACCTCGGGCGAATAGGAAATATCGATCACAGCGAGGTTTCTCCAGATATGTAGTCGGCGGCGACGCTCAGCGCCCGGGCGAGCGCGTCCTGCGGCGAAGCGCCTTCGATTTCGGCGGTGACATGGGCGGCCATGAACGTATCGCCCGCCCCAGTGACGCGCGTCACCATGACCTCGGGCGGCGTGGCGGTGACCAGACCCTCGGGCGCCGCCACCGTCGCCGGGCGGCCGCCGTCCGTCACGCAGACCCGCGCCGCGCCGCGTGCGATCAGCGCCTCGGCGGCGGCACGCGAGCCGTCAAGGCGCTTGCCGGTCAGAAGCCCGGCTTCTTCGGTGTTGACGTAGATCGTCGCGTGCGGATGCGTCAGCAGCGGCAAAAGCCGTTCCGCCTTGCCGGGGCTTGCGGGCGCGACGCGCAGGTCTGCAGCGGCGAACAGCGGGCTTTTCGCGATTTCGGACAGCAGGTCCTCGGTCAGGTTGCCATCAAGCGCGATGGGGCCGGGGTAGGGTACGTCTGCCGTCCCAAGCCGACCATCCGCCAGCGGGCGCAGGATCTTGTCGCCCGCTTCTTCCAGCGAATGGGCGTCGGCGATGGCGGCGATCAGCCCGTTCGCGCCCTCGATGGCCATGTAGATGTCCGTCGGCAGGTCTTCCGAGCGATAGAGATGCTGCGTCAGCAGCCCCATGCGTCCGCAGCGTTCGATCAGGTCATCGCCCTCGGCATCGCGGCCAACGACGCTCAGCAGCGCGGGCCGCATCCCCAGCCGCCGCAGCGTCATCGCGATATTGAGCGCGACACCGCCCGGCACGCGGCTGATCCGGCCCGGAACGTCGGACCCCACGCGCATGTGGCTTGCGGTGCGGCCGATCACGTCCCAAAGGACAGAGCCGATGCACAGGATGTCGGGGGCTTGCGTCATGCGTGCCTTCTGGCGCGAGGCCGCGGCGCTGGCAAGGGGGGCAATGCGGGCAGGGGGGTTGCCAACCCCCGCGACATGCTCTAACGCCACGCACACTTCACAGGCGGGGTTGGGCCCTGCGGGGAGACATCCCGCAAAGGTCCGCCGGTTGTCCCGGATATCCATCCGGGATGAGACCCCCGCCGAGGCGCAAACCGGAAAAGGAACATTGGACATGGCGCTCCCCGAATTCTCCTTGCGTCAGCTCTTGGAAGCTGGCGTTCACTTTGGCCACCAGACGCAACGCTGGAACCCCCGCATGGGCGAGTTCATCTATGGCGAGCGGAATGGCATCCACATTCTCGACCTGACGCAGACCGTCCCGATGCTCGACAAGGCATTGAACGTGATCCGCGACACCGTCGCCAAGAACGGCCGCATCCTGTTCGTCGGCACCAAGCGTCAGGCGCAAAAGCCCATCGCCGACGCCGCCGAGCGCTGCGCGCAGTATTACATGAACCACCGCTGGCTGGGCGGCACGCTGACCAACTGGAAAACCGTCTCGCAATCGATCAACCGTCTGCGGTCGATCGACGAGCAGATGGAGCAGGGCGCCGAAGGCCTGACCAAGCGCGAGCGTCTGTCGATGGAACGCGACCGCGAGAAGCTGAACGCCTCGCTGGGCGGCATCCGCGAAATGGGCGGCCTGCCGGACCTGCTGTTCGTGATCGATGTCGGCAAGGAAGACCTTGCCATCCTCGAAGCCAAGAAGCTGGGCATCCCGGTCGTCGCGATCGTCGACACCAACTGCGCGCCCGACGGCATCGACTATATCATTCCCGGCAACGACGACGCGGCCCGCGCCATCGCCCTGTATTGCGATCTGGTGGCCCGTGCGGCGCTTGACGGCATGTCGGCGCAGATGGAATCGGCCGGTGTCGACGTTGGAGCCTTCGAAGAAGCGATCACCGAAGACGCTGTCGCGGAAGAGCCCACCGAGAACGCCTGACCGGCCGTCCTGCGGACTGATATGAAACCGACATGAAATGGTTACCCGGCGCGTCTAGGGACGCGCCGGACAAGACATAATCCTGAGGAGAGCCAAGAGATGGCAATCACGGCTGCACAAGTGAAAGAACTGCGCGATTCCACCGGCGCGGGCATGATGGACGCCAAGAAGGCGCTGACCGAAACCGATGGCGACATGGACGCCGCGGTGGACTGGCTGCGCACCAAGGGTCTGGCGAAGGCCGCCAAGAAATCCGGCCGCACCGCCGCCGAGGGCCTTGTCGCCGTCGCACTGGACGGCACCACCGCTGTCGCCGTCGAGGTGAACTCGGAGACGGATTTCGTCGCCAAGAACGCCGAGTTCCAGGACATGGTCGCTAGCTTTGCCAAGGCTGCGCTTGGCGTCAAGGACACCGCGGCGCTGGTCGAGACCGAGATCGACGGCAAGAAGATCAAGGACATCATCACCGACAAGATCGCCAAGATCGGCGAGAACATGTCGGTGCGCCGGATGGCCCGCGTCGAGGGCGAGACGGTCGTGTCCTACGTCCATAACGCCGCTGCGGACGGCATGGGCAAGATCGGCGTGCTGGTCGGCCTGAAGGGCACCGACACCGGCATCGGCCGCCAGATCGCGATGCACATCGCGGCAGCGAACCCGGCAGCGCTGGACGCGGCTTCGGTGGACCCGGCACTCCTCGAGAAGGAAAAGCAGGTCCAGATCGAGATCGCGCGCGAGTCCGGCAAGCCCGAGCAAGTGATCGAGAAGATGATCGAAGGCAGGATGAAGAAGTTCCTCGCCGAGATCACGCTGACCGGTCAGCAGTTCGTGGTGAACCCCGACGTGACCGTTGCCGACGCGGCAAAAGAGGCTGGCGTCGAGATCAGCGGCTTTGCACGCCTCGAAGTCGGCGAAGGCATCGCACGCGAGACCGAGGACTTTGCGGCAGAGGTTGCCAAGGTCAGCCAGGCCTGACACTGCGCCACGGTGCAGACATTGCGATATGCAAAGCGGGCCCCAAGCGGGGCCCGTTTTCGTTTTGTGCACAAAGGGATGCCAGCGCGTATTGAACCAAAGGTTCAACGGATACACCCCTTCATAATTTACATAATACTGATTATGCGATAATTGGATCCGACCGCGGCACAGCGCAAAGCGCCCCTCAGATCAACGGCAGAACCACCGAGAACACGCTGCCCCGACCCTTTTCGCTTTCCACTCGGACGCGGCCCCGATGCCGGTTCACGATGTGCTTGACGATGGCGAGCCCAAGCCCGGTGCCGCCCATCTCGCGCGACCGGTGGCCGTCGATGCGGTAGAACCGTTCCATCAGACGCGGCAGATGCAATTCGTCGATGCCCTCGCCGTTGTCCGTGACATCGATCCGCGCCGCCGGTCCCCGGATGCTGCCGTCATAGTCGCGCGCGGACACCGTGATCGTCACCAGATCACCACCGTATTTCACCGCGTTCTCGATCAGGTTCGAGAACACCTGCAACAGCTGGTCGGCATCGCCCGTCACCTCGAACCCCGGCGCCGCGCCCGCGATCTCGACGCGCGAGCCTGCCCCGTCGATCAGAGGCTGAAGCGACAGCACCGTGCGTTCGATCAGCGCGCCCAGATCGACGGTGTCCGTCGGGCGCATCCGTTCCTCGCTTTCCACGCGGCTGAGCGACAGCAGGTCCTGCACAAGGCGGTTCATCCGCCGCGCTTCGTGGTCCATGATCTCAAGGAACCGCTCGCGCGCGGCTGCATCCTCTCGCGCCGGGCCGCGCAAGGTTTCGATGAACCCGGTAAGTGCGGTCAGCGGTGTCTTCAACTCGTGGCTGACATTGGCGATGAAGTCGCGGCGCATCTGCACGGCGTCCTGCATGTGGGTCATGTCTTCGAGATAGACGACGACTCCCTGCTGACCGGCGCCCTCGACCGGCGCGGCAACGACGCGGTACGTCACCTCGCGCCCAGCGTCCGAGGTCAGGAACTGTCCGCTCGACACCTGGCGGTCCCGCAGCGCCGCCTCGACGCAGTCCAGAAGGTTGGGTTGCCGGAAGACGGTGATGTAGTGCCGCCCGATTATGCCCTGCCCGAACAGCCGCATTGCGCCGTCATTGACAAAGGCGACACGCTCGTCACGCTGGACATGAACCGCAGGAAGCGGCGCCGCGGACAGAAGCGACGCAAGAAGATCCTGTCCCATGACTTGCTCCCCGGGCCCTGCCCCTACTCGGCGATGGCCAGGCCGTCGCGGAACCGCCGCATGTTCTGCTGGTAATGCTGCGCCGAGGCGCGCAGCCCCTCGATCGCGGCATCGTCCAGTTGGCGCACCACCTTGCCGGGCGTGCCCATGACAAGGCTGCCGTCGGGGATTTCCTTGCCCTCGGGGATCAGCGCGCCCGCGCCGATCAGGCAGTTCCGTCCGATCACCGCGCCGTTGAGGATCGTCGCCCCCATGCCGATCAGCGTCTCGTCGCCTATGGTGCAGCCGTGCAGCATCGCCTTGTGCCCGATGGTGCAGTCGCGCCCGATGGTCAGCGGATAGCCGATATCGGTGTGCATCACGACGTTTTCCTGCACGTTCGTGCCCTCGCCGATCACCAGTGGATCGTTGTCGCCGCGCAAGGTGGCGCCGAACCAGACCGAACACCCCTCGCCCAGCGTGACATCCCCGATGACGTTGGCGTCGGGTGCGATCCACAGATCGCCCGAGGTGGGCAGCTTGGGCTTCTTGCCGTCGAGCATGTAGATCATGCGTCCATCTCCTCGAATTCGCGCTGCAGCGCGCGCACATGGTCGACAAGCTGCGGCTGCTGGACGCGGCGCATCCTCTCGGCCTCGATGATCGTCTTCAGCTTGGCCTCGGTCGCGTCGAGATCGTCGTTGACCAGCACGTAATCGTAGCCGCCCCAATGGCTTATCTCGTCCCAGCTTTTCTGCATTCGCTTTGCGATGATGTCATCGGTGTCCTGCCCCCGGCTGATAAGCCTGCGGCGCAGCTCGTCTATCGAGGGCGGCAGAACGAAGATCGACAGCACATGGTCGGACAGCCGCGAGTTGCCGATCTGCTGCGCGCCCTGCCAGTCGATGTCGAACAGCACGTCCCGCCCGGCCTTGATCGCCGCCTCGACCGGGGCCACGGGAGAACCGTAGAAGTTGCCGAAGACATGGGCGTGTTCCAGCATCTCCTCGTCCGTGACCATGGCGCGGAAGTCTTCTTCAGAAACGAAGTGATAGTGATCGCCGTCGATCTCGGCGGCGCGCGGCGCACGCGTGGTGGCCGACACCGAGAACCGCAGCGTCGGGTCCCAGTCCATCAGCCGACGGGCCAGCGTGGATTTTCCAGCGCCCGAAGGCGAGGACAGGATAATCAGAAGGCCCCGGCGTGTCATGGCGGTCATGGGCCTACTCCACATTCTGGACTTGCTCGCGCATCTGATCGATGACGGTCTTGAGGTCAAGGCCGGTGCGGGTCAACTCGGCCGAACCTGCCTTGGAACACAGCGTATTGGCCTCGCGGTTGAATTCCTGCGTCAGGAAATCGAACTTGCGCCCGATCGGGCCGTCCTCGGCCAGCAGCACCCGCGCCGCCTCGACATGGGCCCCCAGGCGGTCGATTTCCTCGGTCACGTCGGACTTCACCACCAAGAGCGCAAGCTCCTGCTCCAGCCGCCCCGGATCGACCTTGTCGGCGCTGTCCATGACCTTGGCCATGTTGGTGCGCAGGGTTTCGGCCTGTGCTCCGCGCCTCTCGTCCGCAAGCTGGGCCGAGTGTGCGGTCAGCTCTGCGATGCGGGCGATCTGCGCGCCGATCACGTCGGCCAGCGCCGTGCCTTCGGCATCGCGGGCCGCATCGAAGGCGTCCATCAACGGCGCAAGATCGGCCAGCACGGCCTTGGCCAATCCGCCCATGTCCCGTTCCTCGGCGTTGCCGCGCATCACACCAGGCAAGGCCAGCACATCGGCGGCGGTCACGGGCGCAATGGAAACGCCAGCACTTTCAGCGGCTTCAGCGACGTTCCTCAGGCGGTCCAGTGCGCGGGTCAGCGCTTCGGGATCAAGCGCGCTATCGTCGGCGGCGGCATCGCGCTGCAGCTTGAGCGAGACGGTGACCGATCCGCGCGCGGCGCGCTGCGAGACGTGTTTGCGGACGGCCTGTTCCAGACCTTCGATCCAATCGGGCATGCGAAGGCGGATGTCGAGCCCCCTGCCGTTGACCGACCGGATGTCCCAGGACCAGCTCCACCCCTCGTGTCGCCCGGCGCGCGTGGCGAAGCCGGTCATCGATTTGGTCATCGTCATTTACCCTTTAACGGAAAATCAACGGCGTTCGGGCGGTCCCTGTGCCATATTAACACTCGGGTAACGATCCCGAAGCTAGGGTTAACAGAGGGTCACCACGCGGGCAACGCGGGTGACGGAACAGCGATGACACAGACCAGCGACCAGACTGCACAGGTGATCCGCCTCATGGACCATGCCCTGCCCCGCCGGTATCCGGCCATCGCCATCGTGGATGCCTATTGGGAGGCGCTGCGCGGCACCCGTGCAATGCCTGAACGCCACGAGATCGATCCGCGCGGGCTGGACCGCGCGCTGCCCAACGCCTTCATCCTCGACCGTGTCGCGCCGGGCGTTGCGCGCTTTCGCCTTGCAGGCATGCACCTCGCGGATGTCATGGGCATGGACGTGCGCGGCATGCCGATCACCGCCCTGATGTGCCCCGAGGCGCGGATGGCCATCGCCGACCTGATCGAGGAAGCCGTGTGCCGCCCCGCGGTGGCGACGCTTGCGCTGACAGGCGAGACAGGGTTCGGCCGCCCGGCGCTGGTCGGCCGTATGCTGCTGGCGCCGATGTCGTCCGAGGATGGTGCGGGCAGCCGCCTGCTGGGGGCTGTCGAGATGCACGGCGAGATCGGTCGCACCCCGCGCCGCTTTTCCGTGTCCGAAGTCGCGCTGCGCCAGATCGAGGCGCCGGGCTGGGCCGGGCCCGCGCTGCGGACCCGCACGCCAGCGGCGCCGATGGCCGCGCATGGCATGGCCGAGGCGCAGGCCGCCTACACGGAAACGCCGCGCGTGACCGGGGAGCGCCCCAAGCTGCGCCTGATCAAATCGGTATAGAAAAAGGCCCCTTGCGGGGCCTTGTTCACGTTGGACTTTCAGAGGGTCAGGCGTTCGCGGCCTGACGGTTCGCTTCGCGCCGCGACGACAGTTCCTCTGCCACAAGAAACGCCAGTTCCAGCGCCTGGCTCGCGTTGAGGCGCGGATCGCACGCGGTGTGATAACGGTCCGACAGATCCTCGTCGGTGACGGCCCGCACGCCGCCGGTGCATTCGGTCACGTCCTGGCCGGTCATCTCGAAATGAACGCCGCCGGGGATCGTGCCTTCGGCGTTGTGGACCGCGAAGAACTCACGCACCTCGCGCAGCACTGAATCGAACGGCCGCGTCTTGTAGCCCGAAGACGACTTGATCGTGTTGCCATGCATCGGATCGCAGGACCACACGACATTGGCGCCCTCTTCCTGCACCGCCTGGATCAGGCGCGGCAGATGCTCGCCCACCGATCCTGCGCCGAAGCGTGCGATCAACGTCAGGCGCCCGGCCTCGTTGGCAGGGTTCAGCTTGGCCATCAGCGCCTTGAGGTGGCCGCTGGTCATCGTCGGGCCACACTTGAGCCCGATGGGGTTCTGCACGCCGCGCGCGAATTCGACATGCGCGCCGTCAGGCTGGCGGGTGCGGTCGCCGATCCAGATCATGTGACCCGACCCCGCAAGCCATTTGCCCGAGGTGGAATCGACGCGTGCCAGTGCCTCTTCGTATTCCAGCAGAAGCGCCTCGTGCGAGGTGTAGAAATCCACCGTCGAGATTTCGGCGTTGGTGTCGCTGGTGATCCCGGCTGCCGTGATGAAGTCGAGCGCGTCGGAAATCCGGTTGGCGAGATCGCGGTATTTCTCGGCCTCGTCGCTTTCGGTGAAGCCAAGCGTCCAGGCGTGCACCCGGTGCACATCGGCGAAACCACCCGTCGAGAAGGCGCGCAACAGGTTCAGCGACGCGGCCGCCTGGGTATAGGCCTGCAACATCCGCGCGGGATCGGGGATCCGCGCCTCGGGCGTGAAATCGAAGCCGTTGATGATGTCGCCGCGGTAGCTGGGCAGCTCGGTCCCGCTGATCGTTTCCATTGGCGCAGAGCGCGGCTTGGCGAACTGGCCTGCCATCCGGCCGACCTTGACCACCGGCACCTTGGCGCCAAACGTCAGCACCATCGCCATCTGCAACAGCACTTTGAAGGTGTCGCGGATGTTGTCGGCGGAAAACTCGGCAAAGCTTTCGGCGCAGTCGCCGCCTTGCAACAGGAACCCCTCGCCGCGCGACACTGCCGCCAGTTCCGTCTTCAGCTTGCGCGCCTCACCGGCGAACACCAGCGGAGGATACTTCGACAGCTGCGACTCGACGCCCTTCAGGGCGGCTTCGTCAAGATACTCGGGCATCTGGACCCGGGGCAGCTTGCGCCAAGCGGATTTGTTCCAGTCGCTCATATCGGTTCTCCGGCGGGTTAGCGGTATCGCCCGAGGCTTATAGGCAAGGGCAACGTCGCACGCAAACCCCCGATTGCCGGAAAAGCGCGAATCGTCGTGCGGCGGTCCGCATTGCGCACGTCACTCCTTGATCCCTGCCCCCTTTCCTGCCAGCGTCCTCGGCCAAACCGGATACCCCGCACATGCAACTGAATCGCCAGATCGTCGAAGTCGACACCGTTCCGCGCAAGCCGCGCCGCTTTGTGTTCGTGCTGCTCGAGAATTTCACCATGCTGTCCTTTGCCTGTGCGCTGGAGGCGTTGCGGATCGCCAACCGCATGGCGGATGCGCGGCTTTATGACTGGCGGCTGATCGGCGAAGGCGGCGAAACGGTGCGCTGCTCGGCCGGGGTGGCCTATCCGTTGCAAGGCGATCTGGACGAGCTGGACCGCGAGGACGTGATGATGCTGTGCAGCGGCATCGACGTGCAGGCGGCCACGACGCGGCGGCTTTTGAACTGGGTGCGGCGCGAGGCACGGCGCGGCGTCGTCATCGGCGGGCTGTGCACGGCGGGATATTCGCTGGCCAAGGCGGGCCTTCTCGACGGCAAGAAGGCGACGATCCACTGGGAGAACGCCGACAGCTTCGAAGAGGAATTCGAGGACGTGACGCTGACCAAGTCGGTGTTCGTCGTCGATGGCAACCGGATGACGACGGCGGGCGGAACGTCGTCCATCGACCTGATGCTCAAGATCATCGCCGACGACCACGGCGAGGAACTGGCGAACGCGGTGGCGGACCAGTTGATCTATTCCTCGATCCGGACCGACCAGGACACCCAGCGGCTGTCGACGCCCACCCGGATCGGCGTGCGACATCCCAAGCTGTCCTCGGTCATCCAGGCGATGGAAAAGAACATCGAAGAACCGGTGAGCCCCGCGCTTCTGGCCCGCAACGTCGGCATGTCGACGCGGCAGCTGGAACGCCTGTTCCGGCGCTATCTCAACCGCTCGCCCAAGCGGTATTACATGGAACTGCGGCTGCAAAAGGCGCGCAACCTCTTGATGCAGACCGACATGAGCGTGATCAACGTCGCGCTGGCCTGCGGCTTTGCCTCACCGTCGCATTTCTCGAAATGCTACCGCGCCCATTACCAGACAACGCCCTACCGCGAGCGCGGAAGCCATGCGGCGCGGCTGTCGGTCTGATCGCCCGGCGGTGCGCTGGCGGAGAGGACGGCGTTTGCGTATTTTGACAAAGAAGAACCGGGGCGCGGCGTGACCCCGGCGGTGCTGCTTCTGGCGGCGGGGGCGTCGTCGCGGATGCGGGGCGGCGACAAGCTTTTGGAAGAGGTGGACGGCATGCCGTTGCTGCGGCGGCAGGCGGCGGCGGCGCGTTCTGTGTGTGAGCAGGTCTTCGTGACCTTGCCGGTGCCGGGGGCGGCGCGGCGGGCGGTGCTGGACGGGTTGGATGTGGTTTGCGTCGATGTGCCGGACGCAGCAGAGGGCATGTCAGCCTCGATCCGGGCGGGCGCGGCTGCCCTGCCCCATGACGTGACGCATCTCGTGCTTCTACCCGCCGACATGCCCGACATCGGAGCGCGGGAACTGGCGACGATGCTGGCGGCGGCAGAGGCCGCGCCCGGTGCGGTCCTGCGGGGCACGGCAGAGGGGTCGGACGTTCCGGGCCATCCTGTCTTGATCCCGGCACGGCTGTTTTCAAGCTTGGCGACGCTGTCGGGAGACGACGGCGCGCGCGGTGCGCTGCGCGGCGAGACGGTGACCGGCGTGCCGCTTCCGGGGCGCGCCGCGATCACCGATCTCGACACGCCCGAGGACTGGGCCGCCTGGCGCGCACGGCTATAGAAGTGACGGCAACCACAGCGTCAGCGCCGGGAACACCAGCAAGAGGATCACGCGGAAGATCTCGGCGCCGAAGAACGGCATCACGCCCTTGAACGTTTCGATCATCGGGGTGTCCTTGGCCATCGCCGAGATGACGAAGACGTTCATCCCCACGGGCGGCGTGATCAGACCCAACTCGACCACGATCAGCGCCAGCACCCCGAACCAGATCTTCAGATCCTCGGTGGACATGCCAAAGCCCGAGCCTTCGGCGGGCATGTAGAGGCCGCCGTTGATCTCGACCAGCACGGGCCAGAAGAACGGGATCACCAGAAGGATCATCGACAGTGAATCCATCAGGCAGCCGAGCGCGATCAGCGCGACCAGCAGAAGCACCATGACCGTCATCGGCGCGAGGCCCGAAGCGGCGATCCACTCGGCCGCTTCCTGCGGCAGGCGCACGCGGGACATGAAGATCTTGACCAGTTCGGCGCCGAACACGATCAGGTAGATCATGCCGGTGGTTCCGGCGGTTTCCTTGAGCGAATCGATCAGATCGCGGGTCTTCACGGTGCGGGTGACGATGCCGTAGATCCAGACCAGCGCCACACCCACGGCGGCGGCAGGCGTCGGGTTGAAGAACCCGCCATAGATGCCGCCCAGCACGATTGCAAAGATCACAGCGACCGGCACCATGCCAAGGGTCGCCGAGACGAATTCCTTGCGGTCGGCGGCGCCGCCCTTGGGGCCCGCGTCGGGCCAGATCAGGACGTAAAGCGCGATGGTCAGGATGAACAGGATCACGGCAAGGATGCCGGGGATCATCGCGGCGGCGAACATGGTGACGATGTTCGCCTCGACGATGATCGCGTAGATGATGAGCACGACCGAGGGCGGGATCAGGATGCCAAGCACACCGCCCGCCGCCAGCGATCCCGTCGCCAGCGCGCCAGAGTAGTTGTAGCGCTTGAGTTCCGGCAGCGCGACCTTGCCCATCGTGGACGCGGTCGCCAGAGACGAGCCGCAGACCGCGCCAAAGCCCGCACAGCCCGCGATGGCGGCCATGGCGGTGCCGCCGCGCATCCAACCCAGCCAGGCGTTGGCGCCGCGGAACAGTTGCTGAGACAGGCCCGCGCGACTGGCGATCGCGCCCATCAGCACGAACATCGGCACCACCGACAGGCCATAGTTGGAAAAGATACCCCATCCCAGCGTCTTGAGCTGGCTCAGGACCGGCAGCCATCCGTTTATCAGCACGGTGCCGATGCCGCCCACAAGGATCATGGAATAGGCAATAGGCACCCGGATCGCGATCAGCGCAACAAGAATGACAAGGCTGATAAGGCCAAGCGTGACAGGATCCATTAGCGGCGTCCGAACATGTCAGAGAGCGCGTCGGTGACCGAAGCGAAAGAGGCGAGCGCGAGAAGCGCAAGCGAAATGAGGCACGGCGCATAGCCCCACCACAGCGGAATCTGCAAAAGCGCGGTGGTGCTGTCGTATGTCCGGTGATCCAGCATCCCGGCATACATCCGCCACAGAAGCACGACGCCGAAGATCAGTGCGACGGTCGAGCCAAGCAACGAGAACACCGACAGCCAGAACCGGTTCGCCCCGGAGGTGAAGATGTCTGCGGTCACGTTCAGCCCGGCAATCTGGCAATAGGGCAGAAACGCGAAGACCGCGATTGCGACGCCGATTTCCGTCAGTTCAAAGTCACCGCGGCACAATATCTCGAAGGTAAACTGCATCGTTTCCGACGCGTCGGCCCGTCTGGTGCACAGGCCGGGCGCGAGAATATCGATCACGATCGGGATCACGTTTATGATGATGACCCCAAGCAACACGAAGCCGCCCAGAACAGCCCAGGCGGTGCATATACGAAGGACGAGGTCGTGAAACCTCGTCCCGCTGGTTGCAGTTGCAGCCATGTTTACTCGGCGGCCGTCGCGATTGCGGCCTGGGCTGCCTCGACGAGCATGGCGCCGTCGACGCCGTCGCCGGTCACCTGGTCGACCCAGCGCTGTTGCACCGGCTCGAGCGCGTCGATGAAGACCTGGGTTTCTTCCTCGGTCAGCATGACGTGGGTCTTGCCCGCGTCGGTTGCCATCTTGATGCCGAAGTCGTCACCAGCGCGCCATGCGTCGGCGACCTGGCCCCACCATTCGCGGCCCGACGCGTCACGGAAGATCTGCTGGATGTCTTCCGGCAGGCCGTCCCAGCGCGTCTGGTTCATCGACACCTGGAAGGTGGTGGTGCCAAGACGGGTGTTGTCATGGCCTTCGATGAAATAGTCGATCTGGTTCTGCAGCTTCAGCGGCGGGATGATCTCCCACGGCAGAAGCGTCGCCTCCATCACGCCTTTCGACAGCGCCGAAGGCACCTCGGGGACGGGCATCGCGATCGGCGACGCGCCAAGCGCCTCGATCACCCATGCGCCGGTGCGCGACGGGATACGCATCTTCATGCCTTCGACATCGGCGGGCGAGCGGATTTCCTTGTCGACCGCCATGATCGCCTGACCGGCATGGACATGCAGCCACATCACTTCGAGGCCGCGGTAGTCGTCCGCCAGGTATTCGTCGAACATGTCGTACATGGCGAGGTTGGTCGCCTTGATGTCATTGAGGAACACGCCCGGAAGCTCGAACACTTCGGTGCGGGGGAACTGGCCGGGGGTATAGCCGTTCACCGTCCAGATGATGTCGACCACGCCGTCGCGCGCCTGCTGCACCAGTTCCGGCGGGGTGCCGCCCAGCGACATGGCCGGGAAGATCTCGATTTCAACGCGTCCGTCCGATGCCGCTTCCACGGCCTCGACCCAAGGTTCCAGCATGCCGGTCTGAGCGGGCGCCTGCGCGCCAAGCATGTGGTGCAGACGGAACGTGTATTCCTGCGCGAAGGCGCCGGATGCCGCCACCAGCGACAACGCGGATGCCGCGAGGGTCGTCTTGAGTGTGTTCAACTTCATGGTCGGTCCTCCCAAACCTATTGCGGGTTCGTTTCCGTGGAAACAAACATATCCGATACTCAACCGATACCGCGCCGGATTTCCAGACGCAATTTCATTGTCTCGGACCAGCATTCAAATAAGCTTGTCATTGGCGCGCAAATCCTGTGCACGCAGGCACGAAACGGCAACCCTCAGTTGACTTGCCTATACCAATGGGTAATCGCCGCGCGTTCCTCGGGCGAGATGAAGGTGATGTTGCCGGGCGGCATGGCGTGGCTGATCCCGGCCTGAACGTAGATCGCCCGCGCCTGGCCCGCGATGTCGGCGCGGGTTTCCAGCAACACACCCTTGGGCGCAGAGGCGATGCCGTCCCACACCGGCTCGCGCGCGTGGCACATCGAGCAGCGGCCAAGCACGATGTCATGCGCCTCGTCAAAGCCGCCCGCCGCCGCAAAGCGCGCCTCGACCGGCGACAGCGCGCGCGCCTCGGACTCTTCATAGGTGTCGAACATCGGGGCCGAGGACAGCCAGGCCACAATGATGAACAGAACCACCGTCACCGCCCAGGTCCACCATGGCATCCCTTTCTTCATGTGCATGGTGTTGAAGAAATGCCGGATCGTCACCCCCATCAGGAACACCAGCGCCGCGATGATCCAGGCGTGGGGCGTGGCGAACGACAGCGGATAGTGGTTCGACAGCATCAGGAAGATGACCGGCAGCGTCAGGTAGTTGTTGTGGGTGGATCGCAGCTTGGCGATCTTGCCGTATTTCGGATCGGGCTTGCGCCCCGCCTTCAGGTCCGCGACCACGATGCGCTGGTTCGGCATGATGATGAAAAAGACGTTGGCCGTCATGATCGTGGCGGTAAAGGCGCCCAGATGCAGCATCGCCGCGCGCCCCGTGAAGACCTGGTGATAGCCCCAGCTCATCGCGACAAGGATTCCGAACAGGACCAGCATCAGAGCCGTCGGCCGATCGCCCAGCGGCGACTTGCACAAGAGATCGTAGAGAACCCAGCCTACCGCCAGTGACGCCGCCGACACCGCGATGGCCTGCCAGACGGGCCAGTCGATCTTGGTGTAGTCGATCAGGTACAGCTCTGCCCCGGCCCAGTAGACCACCATCAGCAGCGCCGCGCCCGACAGCCAGGTCGAATAGCTTTCCCATTTGAACCAGGTCAGGTGCGCCGGCATCGCCTCGGGCGCGACGAGATACTTCTGGACATGGTAGAACCCGCCGCCGTGGACCTGCCATTCCTCGCCGTCCGCCGGTCCGTCGATGTTGCGATTGAGCCCGAGATCGAGCGCAATGAAGTAGAATGACGAGCCGATCCAGGCGACCGCCGTGATGACGTGCAGCCAGCGGATGGCGAATTCCGCCCACTCCCAGAGGATCACCCAGTCGCTCATCGCAGTCCCTCGCGTTTTCCCGACTGATAGCGTGCTCGGCCCCCCGGGTGAATCGGAAAACGTGCGAAATGGGTCACCAGCCTTGACTTGCCCGGCCGGAAGGCGCATTTGCCGCCTACTGACGTCCTTTTGCCGCGTGAGCGAGATTTCGGGCAGCGCCAAGCGCCGCCTACCAGGACGCCGGACAGGGTTCCCACCATCACGCAGGGGTGCCGACGCGCCAATGGCAGACGGGCAAGCGGCTCTCTGGCAGTCCCCGGCGCGCAACCTCGATGCGCTCCGCGGCCCGTTTCGGGCCTGCGGCACACCCGTTTTCATGCGCCCCAATGCGGCGCAACAAGGATACCACATGAGCTTTGACCAGTTCGGCCTCGCGCCGCGCCTCTCCAAGACACTTGCCGACCTCGGCCTGACCGAACCAACCCCGATCCAGATCAAGGCGATCCCGCACGCCATGGAAGGCCGCGACGTGATGGGCCTTGCCCAGACCGGCACCGGCAAGACCATGGCATTCGGCCTGCCGCTTCTGAACGCCCTTATTGGCATGGGCACGAAACCCGCCGCCAAGACCGTGCGCGGCCTGATCCTTGCGCCCACGCGCGAGCTGGCCAGCCAGATCTGCGACAGCCTCAGCGCCTTCACCCGCGACACGCACCTGCGTGTCACGCTGGTTGTCGGCGGCGCGTCGATGAACGCGCAGATCGGCAAGCTGTCTCGCGGGACCGACATTCTTGTCGCCACCCCCGGCCGTCTGATCGACCACCTCGACCGCAAGACCGTCCGTCTGGACGAGGCACGGTTCCTGGTGCTGGACGAGGCTGACCAGATGCTCGACATGGGCTTCATCCATGCGCTGCGCCAGATCGCGCCGTATCTCGCGCCCAAGCGCCAGACGATGCTGTTCTCGGCCACCATGCCCGCCCTGATGGAAGAGCTTGCAGGCACCTTCCTTGACGATCCGATCAAGGTTCAGGCCAACCCGCCCGGCCAGCCGGTCGAGAAGATCGCGCAAGAGGTGCATTTCGTCAGCCAGGGCGACAAGCCCGACCTTCTTATGGCGCATCTGCGCAAGGACCCCGACGCGCAGGCGATTGTCTTCGCGCGCACCAAGCACGGGTCCGAGCGGCTGATGAAGTCGCTGGTGAAGGCCGGTTTCGTGGCGGATTCGATCCACGGCAACAAATCCCACGGCCAGCGCACCCGCGCGCTCGACGCGTTCCGCTCGGGCGAGATGAAGGTGTTGGTGGCAACGGATGTGGCCGCGCGCGGTCTCGACATTCCCGAGGTGCGCTACGTCTACAACTACGACCTGCCGAACGTGCCCGAGAACTACGTTCACCGCATCGGACGCACCGCGCGCGCGGGCCGCGAAGGCACCGCGATCGCCTATTGCTCGGCCGACGAGATGGACCAGCTGCGCGACATCCAGAAGGTCATCAAGCGCGACATCGAAGTCGCCGGTGGTCAGCCTTGGGGCCCGTCCCGCAGCGCGCCTGCACCCAAGCGCGGCGGCAAGCCGGGCGGCGGATCGCGCGGCAAGCCGCAAGGGCAGCGCAGCGCCAAGCCCGGCGCCGACAAGGCCCAGCAGCCGCGCAAGCCCGCCCACCAGGGTCAGCGCAAGGCCGGTGACGACGCGGGCGCAGGCGCACAGCCGCCGCGCCGCCGCCGGTTCAAGGCCGGAAAGCCCAAGCAGGCGGCGTAAGCCGTTCAGCTGCCGCGATAGGTGGAATAGCCGTAGGGCGACAGCAGGAGGGGCACATGGTAATGTGCCCCTTCGCTCATTCCAAAGCGGATCGGCACCTGGTCAAGGAACAGCGGCTCTGCCGTGACCTGCCCCGTGCGGCGCAAATAGTCGCCTGCATGGAACACCAGCTCATACGTCCCGATCTCGAATTTCGCCTCGGGCAGGATCGGCCCGTCGGTGCGCCCGTCGGCGTTGGTCACGGCCTCGGCGATCTTGCGGTGACTGTTGCCGTTGACCCGGTAAAGCCAGATCGCGATCCCGTCCGCCGGGCATCCACGCGCGGTATCCAGAACATGCGTCGTAAGCCAGCCTGCCATCAGTGTCCCCTTTGATGTCTTTCCCCCGACCGAAGCGCGGATTATCACGAAACACAAGCACCCACGGCAAAAGGCGGCGCAGATGAACCGTTATCCCCGCGATCTGATCGGCTATGGCCCGAACCGCCCCGACCCGCAGTGGCCCGGCGGCGCGAAGATCGCCCTTCAGATCGTGCTCAACTTCGAGGAAGGCGGCGAGAACAACATCCTGCACGGCGATGCCGCGTCCGAGGCGTTCCTGTCCGAGATCACCGGCGCCGCGCCCTGGCCCGGGCAGCGGCACTGGAACATGGAGTCGATCTATGACTACGGCGCCCGCGCCGGGTTCTGGCGGCTGCACCAGATGCTGTCGGGACTGCCGCTGACGGTCTACGGCGTTGCCACCGCGCTTGCACGCGCGCCCGAACAGATGCGCGCCATGCAGGACGCAGGCTGGGAGATCGCCAGCCACGGGCTGAAATGGGTCGAGCATAAGGACATGCCCGAGGAGGTCGAGCGCGCGCAGATCGCCGAGGCGATCCGTCTGCACACCGAAGTCACCGGCGCGCCGCCGCGCGGCTGGTATACCGGGCGCTGTTCGATGAACACCGTTCGCCTGGTCGCGGAGACGGGTGTTTGTGATTATATATCGGATGTTTACGACGATGACTTGCCATATTGGATGAGCCTTGGCGGGCGGGACCAACTGATGATCCCCTACACGCTTGACGCCAATGACATGCGCTTTGCCATTCAGGCAGGTCATCCCGACGGGGCAAGCTGGGAGCGGTACCTGACAGACAGCTTCGATTGCCTCTACCGCGAGGGCACCGAGGGTCGTCCCGCGATGATGTCCATCGGCCTGCACTGCCGCCTTGCGGGCCGTCCGGGCCGGGCCGAGGCGCTGCGCCGGTTCCTTGCGCATGTGCGGGGCCATGACGGCGTCTGGATCGCCACCCGCGCCGAGATCGCGGCGCATTGGGCGAAAACCCATCCGCCTGCGCAGCGCCTGCGCCCCTCGCAGATGCCGCGCGACGAATTCGTGGCGGCCTTTGGCGGCATATTCGAGCACTCTGCATGGATCGCCGAGGGCGCCCACGCGCTGGAGCTTGGCCCAGCCCATGACACCGCGCCTGGCCTGCACAACGCGCTGGCGCGCATCTTCCGGTCGGCCAGCGAGGACCAGCGCCTTGGGGTTCTCACCGCCCACCCAGACCTTGCGGGCAAGCTGGCAGCGGCGAAGCGGCTGACGAACGAGTCGACTGCCGAGCAGGCCAGCGCGGGCCTCGATGCGCTGAGCGATGCCGAACGGGCGGAGTTCGAGCGGCTGAACACGGCCTATGTCGACAAGCACGGCTTTCCGTTCATCATCGCGGTGCGCGACCATGACAAGGCGGGCATCCTGTCCGCGTTCCGCCGCCGCATCGACAATGACCGCGCCGCCGAATTCGCGGAAGCCTGCAAGCAGGTGGAACGGATCGCCGAATTGCGCCTGATGGAAAAGCTGGGATGAGCCGCGACATCGCCATCCGCCCGATGGATGCGGCAGCCTTCGCGCTGTTCGGCGATGTGCTGGACACGGCAGGTGCGCCGGACAGGATCATCAACGCCGGGCTGTGCGGGCGCTACCATGACCGCGCGCGGCTGGATTTCACGGAGGGCCGCGCCGGGCTGAGCCTGTTCAAGGCAGAGCCGCGCACCCTGCCCCTGTCGCTCGATCTGGTGGAACGGCACCCGGACGGAAGCCAGTGCTTCGTGCCGATGTCGATGGACCCGTTCCTTGTGATCGTCGCGCCGGACGAGGACGGCCTGCCCGGCACGCCGCTGGCCTTTCGGACCGCGCCGGGACAGGCGATCAACCTGCACAAGGGCACGTGGCACGGCGTGTTGACGCCCCTGCATGCGCCGGGCCTGTTCGCCGTGATCGACCGCATCGGCGACGGGGCCAATCTTGAAGAACACCGCTTCGACACGCCCTATACGGTGCGCAACTAAAGCTGCGGCAGCCGGTTCACGTCCTTGTAGAGCAGATAGCGGAACGGCCCCGGCCCGCCCGCGTAACAGGCCTGCGGGCAGAACGCGCGCAGCCACATGAAATCGCCCGCCTCGACCTCGACCCAGTCGCTGTTCAGCCGGTAGACGCCTTTTCCCTCCAGAACATAAAGCCCGTGCTCCATCACATGGGTTTCAAGGAACGGAATGGCCGCGCCGGGCTGCAGCGTGACGATGTTGAGGTGCATGTCGTGGCGCAGGTCCGCGGGGTCGATGAAGCGGGTGGTGGCCCAGCGGCCCTCGGTGCCCGGCATCTCGACCTTCGGCGCGGTCGCGTCGGATGACGTGAAGAACTCCGGGCGTTCCAGCCCCTCGACCGCCTGATAGGCCTTGCGCACCCAGTGGAACACGGCACGCGCCGCGCCGGTGTTGCGGATTGTCCAGGCGGCACCAGCGGGAAGATAGGCAAAGCCGCCAGGCTCAAGCGTGGCCTCGGCGCCGTCACAGGACAGCGAAACCGTGCCTTCGGTGACGAACAGGCAGGCTTCGGCGCGCGGGTCCGTCTCGGGGCGGCCCGACCCGCCACCGGGGGCAAGTTCCATGATCGTCTGGCTGAAGGTTTCCGCGAACCCCGACAGGGGCCGTGCCAGAACCCAGCCGCGCGCACCGTCCCAGAATGGGAACGCGTTGGTGACGATGTCGCGCATCACGCCGCCCGGGATCACCGCATAGGCGGCGGTGAACACGGCGCGCCCGGTCAGAAGCTGGTCCTGCGACGGGTGCCCGCCTTGGGGGGAATGATAGCGCGTCATGGGGTCCTCCGTCTGCTCGCGGCGCGACTATGCGCGATCGCAGCGCGCGCCGCCAGCGGCCTCAATCCTCGCGCAGCGCATGGGCCAGATAGTCCGCCACCGGTTTGAACAGAAAGGACGCGGGCGTGCGGGCATCGGTGCGGATGAACGCCTCGACCGGCATGCCCGGCACCAGCCGGTTGCCGCCAAGCGCCTCGACCGCGCCGGGATCGAGGGACAATTCCACGGTGAAGAACCGCCGCCCCGATTGCGGGTCGGCCATCGCATCGGCTGAGACGGTGCGCACATGGCCGTCGACCTCGGGCGTGGTGCGGGCGTTGAAGGCGGGAAAGCGGAGCCGCGCCGCCTGCCCCACCGACACGCGGTCGATCTGGCCAGGCTCGACCTCGACCGACAGGACCAGCGGCACGTCGGCGGGGATGATCGACGCGATCTCGTCACCCGGAGAGATGACGCCGCCCACGGTGAAGGCGCGCAGCGCCAGCACGGTGCCGGTCATCGGCGCGCGCAGGACAAGCCGCCCGATCTCGGTTTCGATCACCCGCAGGCGTTCGGCCAGTTCCGCCTCTTTCGGCTGCAGGCTGCGCAACTCTTCCTGCGCCGCCTCGCGGAATTCGGCCTGCAGGCGCAGGCGTTCCACCTCGAATCCGGCGATCGAGCTTCTGGCTTCGGCGATCCCCGCCTCCAGCTCTCCGATCCGGCCCTCCAGCGCGGCGGCGTCCCGGCGCAGCACCGTCACCCGGCTCGATTCGGTCAGGCCCCGCGCCAGCAGGTCCTCCAGACCTTGCAGCTCGTCCGCGATCAACGCGCGCTGGGTGATCGACGCATTGCGCTGCCGGGTGCGGCCGCGCACCACGGCTTCGGTCTGGACCTTGCGCTCGGACAGCTGCGCGACGGTCTGGGCCAGGGTGTCGCGGCGGGCGGTGAACAGCGCCGTCTCGTCCGCCAGCAGCGCGGCGATGTCCGGCTCTGCCTTGGCCAGATCCAGCAGCCGCGCGCGGTAGGTCACGGTGTCGGCAAGCAGCACCTCGGCCTTGAGCCTGTCGATCCGCGCGGTGGTTTCCACCATGTCGCGGGCGACCAGCGCGCGGCGGGCCTGCAGTTCGGTGCCGTCAAGCGTCAGGATCGGCGCGCCCGCCTCGACGCGGTCGCCCTCGCGCACATGGAGCGCCGAGACAAGGCCGCCGTCCGGGTGCTGAACCGCCTGCCGCCGCGCTTCGACCGTGACAGAGCCAGCGGCGACCACCGCGCCGTCGATCTGCGTCGTCACGGCCCAGGCTCCAAAACCGCCGACCCCGAAGGTCAGCACAAGCATACCCAGCCAGAGGTGGCGTGCGGGGGACCAGTCGGACATCTCTTTTACCCCTTCACTTGCGCGGGCGGCGTCGCAAGCCGGACACCCGGCGGCGTGCGGGTGTATTTCGTCAGAACGTCGTCGCGCGGTCCCATCGCGCGCAGCCTTCCGCCTTCAAGGAGGATCACGAGGTTGCACTCGGCCAGCGCCGAAGGGCGATGCGACATCACGAACACGATCTGCCCCGCCGCGCGCGCCGCCGCGATCGCGCGGTTGAGCGCGATCAGTCCCGGCTCGTCGAGGTTGGCGTTCGGCTCGTCCAGCACCATCAGCACCGGATCGCCGAAGAAGGCGCGCGCCAGACCGATACGCTGGCGCTGCCCGCCGGACGGCCGCCAGCCGCCCGGCCCGACGCGGGTGTCATAGCCATCGGGTAGCGACAGGATCAGATCATGCGCGCCCGCGACCTGCGCCGCCGTGACGATGGCGGCGGGTGCGGCGGCGGGATCGAAGCGCGCGACGTTCTGCGCGACGGTGCCGGGGAACAAGGTGACGTCCTGCGGCAGATATCCCAGCGCTCGGCCCAGCGTGTCGCGGTCATACTGCACCACTTCCGCACCCGACAGCCGGATCTCGCCCCGCCGTTCGTGCCAAAGGCCCGCAAGCGCCCGCGCGAGCGACGACTTGCCAGACCCGGACGGACCGATGACCGCGATGGCATCGCCGGGTGCGGCGCTGAAGCTGCCGGCACTCAGGATCGGAGCACCGCCGCCGTTCGGCAAAAGGTAGAGGTCCTTGACGTCCAGCCGCGCCTCGGGCGGAGGCAAGGGCATCGGGGCCGCGCGCTGCGGATGCCGGTCAAGCAGGGCGCGCAGCTGCGACCAGCCGCGCCGCGCCCTCTCGATCTGCGGCCAGTGGCCCACCGACTGCTCGATCGGCGCCAGTGCGCGGCCCAGCAGGATCGACCCCGCGATCATCGCGCCGGGCGTCAGATCACCGCGCAGCGCCAGCAGCGCGCCAAGCGCCAGGACCGCCGATTGCAGCCCCATGCGGATCGTCTTGGTCGCCGACGCGATGCCGCCGCGCCCGTCGGCGGCACGCATTGCCGCGCTCAGCGCTCCGCCGCGCCTGTCGTGCCAGGTGGCGGCCAGCGGTGCGTTCATGCCGAGGCCGCGCACCGTCTCGACCGCTGCGCGGGCAGTCTCGGCCCGCGTTTCGGCGTCTTGGGCATGCTCGGCCGCTTCGGCCAGCGGACGGCGCGTGCGGGCCTGGCTCCAGAGGGCGAGGATCAGCACCAGGGCTGCCCCTCCGACCGAGAACCAGCCCAACCACGGGTGCAGGATGAACATCACCGCGATGAACAGCGGCGCCCAGGGCAGATCAAAGATCGCGCCCATCGCGGGCGATGCAAGGGCCGTGCGCAGCGCGGTCAGGTCGCGCAGCGCGGTGGTGCCCGGTCCTTGCGTCTCGGCCTCGGTCAGGCTGGCATCGTAGATGCGCGCCTCGAGCCGCTGCTCGACGCGGGCGCCGACGCGCGCCAGCACCCGGCCCCGGACATGATCGAGAAGGCCCATCATGGCGTAAAGGAACAGCACGATGGCGAACAGCACCAGAAGCGTGGCCGAGGACCGGCTGGCCAGCACGCGGTCATAGACCTGCAGCATGAACAGCGGCCCGGTCAGCATCAGCACGTTGATGACCGCGCTGAACAGCGCGACCCCGATCAGCGCGCCGGAATTGCGCGCCAACGCGTTTCGCAGTTCCGTCCGTCCCGATTGCCGCATCCGCGCCACCACATCACCAACCCGGCGACGGTTCTAGCGGTTTGCAGGGGGCGTGGCGACAGTTCTCTGCGCGTCAGGTCCGCTCTGCCGGGAACACGATGCCGAGCATCAGCTTTCGTGCGGTGCGCAGCACCTCGGTCCTTGCTGCAGCGCCCTGCCCGTCCAGATGCACGATCACGGTCATCTCGCCGGTCGGATGCTCGATCGACAGGGGCCGCACCGCGCCCTGCCCCGCGACCGCCAGATCGGCGCCCACCGCCCCCGGTGTCAGGCAGGCGGTGGCGACGGTGACCGCGCCCAGCACGCCAACGCTCTGGTGACAGCGGTGCGGGATGAAGGTGCGGGTGGAGATCGCGCCGCCCGCTCGGGGGGCGGACACCATCGTCATCTTGGGAACCGATTTGTCCGCCACATCGCCAAGGTTCATCAGCGGCCCCGCCTTGAGGCGGATCGCCTCGAGCCGGGCGCGCAGGGGGGCGTTCGCCTCCAGCGCCTCGGGGGGCTCGCTGCCGTCGATGCCCATGTCAGAGGCGCGCAGGATCACGCAAGGCATGCCGTTGTCGATCAGCGTCACCTCGGTGCCGTCGATCACGTCGGTGGCGTTGCCCGTGGGCAAAAGCGCGCCGCAACTGGACCCGGCGGTATCCTGGAACGCGATGGGCACCGGCGCAGCGGTGCCCGGCACCCCGTCGATCCGCGCCGATCCTGCGTAGGTCACGGTGCCGCCCGGCGTCTGCACGCGCGCCGTGGCCGTCTGGCCGGTGTTCACCATGTAGATGGTCACGGGGGTCTCGCCGTCCTGCGCCGCGACCAGCCCGCGCTCGATGGCGAAGGGGCCGACGCCCGCGAGGATGTTGCCGCAGTTCTGCGCGTCCGTCACCACGGCCCGGTCGACGAAGACCTGCAGGAACAGGTAATCCACGTCGACACCCGCACGGTGCGACGGTGAGACCACCGCCACCTTCGAGGTCAGCGGATCGCCTCCGCCCATCCCGTCGATCTGCCGCGGATCGGGCGAGCCCATGACCCCCAGCAACAGCGCGTCTCGGGCCGCTGGATCGGCGGGCAGGTCAGAGGCAAGGAAATACCCCCCCTTGGACGTGCCGCCCCGCATCCACATCACGGGCAAGCCGTCAGACATATTTCAGCCCCTTGGCGGCAAGGCCCGGGCGCATGTCGTAGATGTCGAGACCAAGCTCGCCCGAGGCAAGGCGCAGCCGCTTCGCCTCTTCGGCGTCGAGGCGCGTCTGCGCGGCGGCGGCGACAGCCTCGGCGTCTGCACGCGGCACCACGCACACGCCGTCATCATCCGCAACGATCACGTCGCCCGGATTGACCAGCGCGCCCGCGCAGACGATCGGCACGTTCACCGAACCCAGCGTTTCCTTGACCGTGCCTTGCGCGGACACGGCGGTGGACCAGACGGCAAAGCCCATCGCCCGCAGATCGCGGGTGTCGCGCACTCCGGCGTCGATCACCAGCGCGCGGCAGCCCCGCGCCATTGCAGAGGTCGCCAGAAGATCGCCGAAATAGCCCATGTCGCAGGGGGATGTCGGCGCCAGCACAAGGATGTCACCCTCTTGCAGATGCTCGATAGCGACGTGGATCATCCAGTTGTCGCCCGGCGGCGCCGAGATCGTCACCGCAGAGCCTGCGATGGCGGTGTCCTGCTGAATCGGGCGCATCCGCGACGCCATCAGCCCGCTGCGCCCCTGCGCCTCGTGCACCGTGGCCACGCCCGCCGCGCCAAGCCGAGCGATCACATCTGACCCCGCCCGCGCGATGGTCTGAACCACGACGCCGCTCATAGCGCGTCCACCGTGCGCGGATAGACCGACTGGAAGCCTTCGGCATACTGGCAGTCGCGCCCGCCGGACATACCGCCCGAGTTGCGCTTGAAGTGGTTGGCGCGCTGCTGGGCGACGCGGGTGTAATAGTCCCACAGATGAACCTGCCCGTTCATCTGTTCCATCGCGGCGCGCTTGCGGTCCCAGACCGGCGTGATGTCGAGGAAGGTGTCGGGTTTCCAGCCCATCTGCTCGGTCTGATGCGGCTCGAACAGGTAAAGCTGCGGCGCGCCCAGCACCTTTTCACCGGGATTGTGGCCCCAGGCCTGCGCGATCATCCGGCACTCCATCACCACCTGCGTCGTGTACATGTGATCGGTGTTGTAGGGGTCATACTGGCTGTGGCTCAGCAGGAAGGACGGCTGCACCTTGCGAATGAGATCAACCAGCCGGTCCTTGTCGCCGCGATCTAGGTGCAGCGGGTAGTCACCCAGATCGAAGCATTCGAGCGCATGGACGCCAAGCGTCTCTGCCGCCGCCTCGGCTTCGGCCCGGCGGATCGCCTTGACCTCGTCCAGCGATTTGCCCTCTTTCCAGAGCCGCGCGCTTTCCCCGCGCTCGCCGAAGGACAGGCAGGCCACTGTGACCTCGACCCCCATTTCGGCATGCAGGGCAATGGCGCCGCCGCAGCGCCAGACAAAATCGGCGGCATGGGCCGAGATCACTAGGGCGGTCTTTGCGTCGGTCATCGGGACTCCTCCTGCGGGGCAAGCTCATGGCCTAGCCCATTGGTCGCCCTGCGCCGCCCGGAATGCCAGTTCGTTTGCAGGTGCGCGTCATTGCGGTTTGCTATAAGCCCGCGCCCATGACCATCGCGGCGCCCCGATTCAACCTGCGGCACCTTCATGCCTGCCTCGCCGTTCGGGATCATCGCGGCGTGTCGGCGGCGTCCGGCGCCATTCACCTTTCGCAACCCGCGATCACCCAAGGCATCGCAAAACTGGAAGAGCAGCTTGGCGCGGCGTTGTTCGACCGCACGTCGTCGGGGATGCTGCTGACAGAGCCCGGCGCGCTGTTCACCGCCCGCGCCGAGCGGGCGCTGGATCTTCTGCGCGGCGGGCTGGACGAGGCGGCGCGCGGCCGCCGCCTGCCAGACGGAGCGGTGTCGATCACCCAGTTGCACGCGCTGGTCGCGCTGGGCGATCACGGCACCTTCACCCTTGCCGCACGGGCGCTGGGCATCGCGCAACCGTCGGTTCACCGCGCGGCCCGCGATGCCGAGGCTGTCGTCGGCGTGCCCTTGTGGACACGCTCGCCCACCGGCGTGACCCTGACCCGTGCCGCCCGGCAGATTGCCCGTGCCGCGCGGCTGTGTTTCGCGGAACTCGATCAGGCGCGACAAGAGATCGCCGCATGGCGCGGCGAGGAAGCGGCGCGCCTGACAATCGGTGCGCTGCCGCTGGCACGCAGCACGGTCCTGCCGCTGGCGCTGTCGGAGCTGGCGGCGCAGCGCCCCGGGATGCGGCTGCGGGTCGTCGACGGACCCTATGACGACCTTCTGGCGGCGCTGACCAGCGGCGGCATCGACGTGATGGTCGGCGCGCTGCGCGATCCCGCCCCGCCCGGAGACGTCGTGCAAGAGCCGCTGTTTCAGGACCGCCTGGGAGTCTTTGCAGGGCCCGGCCACCCGCTGGCGGACGGCAGCGCCAGCCGCGATGCGCTGCTGGCCTGTCCGTGGATCGTGCCGCGCCCCGGCACCCCGACGCGCGCGATCTTTGATCGGTTCATGGACGGCGCGGTGCCGCCGAACCTGATCGAGACCAGTTCGATGGTGCTGGTGCGCAACCTGCTGCAGCAGGGCACGCACCTTACCATGCTGTCGATCAACCAGATGCGGCTGGACGCGGACCATGGGCTTGTCGTGCGCCTGCCCGCCCCCCTTGACGATCCGCCCCGCACCATCGGCCTGACCCTGCGCCGGGGCTGGAGGCCGACCGGCGCACAGGCCGAGGCGCTGGGCATCCTGCGCATCGCCGCGCGCGGCTTTGGCAGCGTCTAGATCGAAACGCTGGCCAACAACCTGTCCCGGTCGAGCGCGGCCTTGCCGGTCTCGTAGCTGACCGATCCGCGGTTCACGACGACGAAATGGTCGGCCAGCCCGACGGCGAAATCGAAATACTGCTCGACCAGCACCACCGCGATCTCGCCCTCGTCGCGCAGAAGCGCGATGACCTTGCCGATCTGGGTGATGATGTTGGGCTGGATGCCCTCGGTCGGCTCGTCCAGAAGTAGCACCTTGGGCCTGGTAATCAGCGCACGCGCGATGGCAAGCTGTTGCTGCTGGCCCCCCGAAAGATCACCGCCGCGCCGGTCCTGCATTTCCTTGAGCACGGGGAACAGATCGAAGATGCGCTCGGGGATGCCGCGATCCGCCACCGGAAGGCAGGCAAAGCCGGTCGTCAGGTTCTCGCGCACGGTCAGCAGCGGAAACACCTCGCGCCCCTGCGGCACGTAGGCGATCCCGGCCTTGGCGGCGCCGTACGCGGTGGGATGGCCCAGATCGCGCCCGTCCAGCCGGATGCTGCCATCGCGGAACGGATGCCGCCCCGCGATCGCCTTCAGAAGCGAGGTCTTGCCGACCCCGTTGGTGCCCATCACCGCCGTCACCTGCCCCGGCTTTGCGGTCAGGGAAATGCCGTGAAGGATCTGGCTTTGGCCATAGCGCAGGGTCAGGTTGTCGACGGTCAGCATGGTCTAGCGCCCCAGGTAGACGTCAATGACGTCCTTGTTCTTCGTGACATGGTCAAGCGAGCCTTCGGCCAGCACCGACCCCTCGTGCAGCACCGTCACCTTGCAGTTCAGGCGGCGCACGAATTCCATATCATGCTCGACGACCACGACCGCGCGGGTCTGTGCGGCGCGCTTGAGTAGATCCGTGGTATGCTCACGCTCGGCGGGTGTCATCCCGGCGGCGGGTTCATCGACCAGCAACAGCCGTGGGTCCTGGGCCAGCAGCATCCCGACCTCGAGCCATTGCTTCTGCCCGTGGCTAAGCTCGCCCGCGCGGCGGCCAAGGGCTTCGGTCAGGCCGATCTCGGCGGCAATCTCGTCGATCCGGGTCTCGTCGTCGGGCTTGCCGCGCGCAAGCAGCACGTCGAACGGACCGCGCGGGTTCTTGAGCGACATGCGCAGGTTCTCGCGCACCGACTGGGCCTCGAACACCGTGGGTTTCTGGAACTTGCGCCCGATGCCCTGCCGCGCGATCTGGCTTTCGGACAGGGACAGCAGCGAGACGCTTTTCTCGCCCCACAGCACACGCCCCTCGTCGGGCCGTGTCTTGCCGGTGATGATGTCCATGAAGGTCGTCTTGCCCGCGCCATTGGGGCCGATCACCGCGCGCAACTCGGGCTCGGCGATCTGGATCGACAGGTTGTTGATCGCGCGGAACCCGTCGAAGCTGACCGACACGCCAGACACTTCAAGAAGCGTGCTCATTCCTCGCGCCCCTCTTCCTTGCGCCACGCCCCGTCGTTCGGGCCGTAGTCCCCGGTGCGGTCCGGCGTGCGCCGTTCCGCGATCAGGTCGAACAGCCCGCCGATGCCCTTGGGCGCGAACAACGTGACCCCGACAAAGGACAGGCCCAGGAGGATCAGCCACCAGTCGGTCCACTGGATGCGATAGAAGCCCAGGTTGATCGCAGGTGCGCCACCGCCGGTGAACCAGCTCGACAGAAGCGACACGAACGCCGCTCCGATCACGGCACCATAGAGGCGCCCGCGACCGCCCACCGCGACCCAGACCGCAAGGTAGATCGAGGCGATGGGCGCAAGCTCGGCCGGGTTGATGATCCCGGCCTGTGGATAGTAAAGAGCGCCCGCGATACCGGCCACGACCGCCGTGAGCGTGAAGATGAATAGCTTGTAGCTTTCAACGTGATAGCCAAGGAACCTCACCCGCGCCTCGTTGTCACGGATGCCGCGCACGACGCTGCCCATCTTGCCCGACACGACCCAGGCGAACAGCACATAGCCAAGCGCCAGTGCCAGCGCCGAGGCCCAGAAGAACGCGATCGAGATGACGTCCTGCGATGTCTCGCCATATCCGGGGATATTCTGCAGCCCCGAAAGCCCATTGTTGCCGCGCAACCCGCTGTCGTTCTGGAACAGGTACAGCGCCAGCGCCAGCGTCATGGCTTGGGTGAGGATCGACAGGTAAACCCCTGCAACCCTTGTGCGAAAGGCCAACCAGCCGAAGACGAGCGCCAACAGTCCCGGCACCGCGACGACCATCAGAAGCTGCAGCGGCAGGCTGCTGGCAAATCCCCAGACCCATGGGAATTCGGACGCGCCCACCACGCCGAAGATCTGGCTTCCGATGGCATCGCGCACTTCGTCCGGCGTTGGCGGTATCACCGATGCGGCAAGGCTTTCGGCGACGATGATCTCGGTGCGGGCGTACATCAGCCACATGCCGATCGCGTAGCCGCCGATCCCGAAGAACGCCATGTGCCCCAGCGACAGGATTCCGCAGTAGCCCCAGACCACGTCCATCGCCACCGCGACTAGGCACAGGCACAGCGTCTTGCCCAGTGTCTTGACGAAGGAGGTGGACAGGAACCCCACGCCCGTCGCCTCGGACAACAGCGTGACGCCCAGCGTGAACACCGCGAGCGCGGCAAGGAAATACATCACCGACGGGTTGCGCAGGATGAACGGGCGACGGTCCGGCGCGGGGCGAAAGCCGGGTCCGGCCATATCAGTGGTTGCCATGGATCACGCCTCTGCCGCGCGGCCCTTGAGGGCGACGATGCCCTTGGGCCGGAACTGGATGAACAGGATGATAAAGAGGATCATGTAGGTCTGCGCGGCAAGGGTGTTCGACGGGTTCATCCACTCGATCCCCTTCTGCAGAACGCCGATCAGTGCCGCGCCCGCAAGCGTGCCCCAGACGTTGCCGACGCCGCCCACCACGACGGTCATGAAGGACTGCACGATGTAGTCCTGTCCCATCTCGGACGTGACCTTGGCATACAGTCCGATGGCGACGCCCGCGATCCCCGCGATGCCAGAGCCAAGGCCGAAGGTCAGCATGTTGATGCGGTCGGGGTTGATCCCCATCGACGCCGCCATCCCTGCGTTCTGCGTGACCGCCCGCACCTCGAGGCCGAGGCGGGTGCGGTTCAGCACCAGAAGGATCAGGCCCAGGAACACCAGCGCCAGCACGAAGATGGCGATGCGAATATAGGCGATCGACACGACCTCGTTGATGACCAGAGCGCCGTCTAGCCAGCCGGGCGAGGTGAGCGGACGCGCCTGCGTGCCGAAGATGTTCTTGGCAAGCTGTTGCAGCGCAATGGAAATCCCGAATGTCGCCAGCAGCGATTCCAGCGGGCGGTGATAGAGCCAGCGGATCACCAGCCGCTCCATCGCGACGCCCGCGCCAAAGGTCACGGCAAAGGCCAGCGGCAGCGCGACGACCAGCGACAGCGTGTAATCGGGAATGAACAGCTGGACGACATAGCCGGTGTAGGCGCCCATCATGATGAACTCGCCATGCGCCATGTTGATGACGCCCATCACGCCGAAGGTGATGGCAAGCCCGATGGCGGCCAGGAAGTAGATCGACGCGAGCGACAGCGCATCGAGGGACAGGTCGATGGTCTGGTTCACGGCGACAGCGGTCTCGATGCGGGTCAGCATGGCCTGTGCCGCTGTGGTCACGGCCGCGTCGGGCTCGTCGTAGACCTCGTAGAAGACGTGCGAGTCGAGGGCAGCGGCAACCTCGTCCTCGGTGACGCGCGGGGGAACAAAGCCGCGCGCGGCAAGGCTGTCATAGGCGACAAGCCGGGCTGCAGGATCGCTCAGCCGTTCGACCAGAACGCCGCCGACCTCTCCGCCCGACAGGTTCGCGGCCAGCGCGTCCCGGATCGCAGTGGGCGAGATGCGCGGCGGGGCAAGATCCGCCTCGACAAGCTGGGCATAGGCGGCGTCCGGGGTCAGGTCCTCGCCCGGTTCCAGAACCCGCGCGATGTTGGCGTCCGGCAGATCGGCGGCCACCCCGGCGCGCAGGGTCAAGGTCTGGTTCAGCGTCGCGCGCGCGTCGAGCGACAGGCTGCCAGAAAGGCTTTCGATGGCTGCGACACGCTCTGCGGTATCATCGCCGAAGCGGACCGTCAGCATCGCCACAAGCTGCTCCTTGCGGACACGGATCGTGTCGTCCGGCTCGCCTTCGATGGACGCGGCCAGCGGTTCGATCTGGTCGGCGTCCGGGCTGCGCGCGATGGCATCAAGCGCGGCGCGGCGGCTGGCGATGTTCGGGTCGGAGAGCTGGAAGCGCACCAGCGCCCCCGCGATTTCGCGGCGCACGCCGCCGTTGGGCCGGATTTCCGACACGGCGCCGGCCGGAGCCTCGGCCGCCGGTTCTGCGGTCTCGATGTCCAGAAGCTGCACGGTGTCGCCGGTCTTGCGGCCAGCGTAGTAGAACAGACCGTCCTCGGCGTTGCGCACCACCTGCCGGTCCTGCCAGCGCTCAAGGAACGTCGAGACGGCGGGATCGCCCGAGGCGATCAGCGTCTCCAGCAGCGCGCCCACAGTGCTGCGCCCGGGGTCCGCGACCTCGTCTGCATTGTCCTGCAGAAGTGTCTGGAAATCCTGTGCCGCGGCGCGTTGGGCGCCCGCCATGCACAGCACGGCCAGCACGATCGTCAAAAGGATGCGGCGCATCGTTTATCCCTGGTCTGGAAAAGGCGGCGGGGCGCGTTGGCGCCCCGCCGGTGCTCGCGTCAGTAGTTCGAGGTCAACTGCACGCAGGTCGCGGTCTCGGTGTTGTACATCCCGCAGCCGAGGTCTTTCCAATCGGACTCGAGCACTGCCGATTCCGGCAGGAAGTCGGTCCAGGCATCGCCCGGCACCGGCTCGGTCGAGCTGATGATATCGAACTGGCCATCAGCGCGGATCTCGCCGATCAGGACTGGCTTGGACAGGTGATGGTTGGTGCCCATCACCGCCATGCCGCCGGTGAGGTTCGGATATTCCTGCCCCCACATCGCCTCGCGCACGGCATCGACGTCGGTGGTTCCAGCAGCCGTGACCGCGTTCACCCACATGTTGAAACCGATGTAGTGGGCTTCCATCGGGTCGTTGGTCACGCGCGCCTCGTCGCCGATGAAGGCGTGCCATGCGGCGATGAATTCGGCGTTCGCGGGCGATTCAGCCGACATGAAGTAGTTCCACGCCGCGAGGTGCCCGACGAGGTTCGAGGTGTCGAGGCCCGAAAGCTCTTCCTCGCCGACCGAGAAGGCGACGACGGGAATGTCGTCTGCCGACACGTTCGCTGCCGCCAGTTCCTTGTAGAAACCGATGTTGGCGTCGCCGTTGATGGTGGAGATCACGCCGACCTGCTTGCCGTCCGCACCCAGCGCAACGACATCGGACACGATGGTCGCCCAGTCGGAATGGCCGAAGGGCGTGTAGTTCACGAAGATGTCCTCGGCGGCAATGCCCTTGTCCTGAAGGTAGGATTCAAGGATGTTGTTGGTCGTGCGCGGATAGACATAGTCGGTGCCGAGCAGCGCGAATTTCTCGACGCCAAGCTCTTCAAGGAAATAGTCGACCGCCGGGATCGCCTGCTGGTTCGGCGCGGCGCCGGTGTAGAACACGTTTTTCGACGATTCCTCGCCCTCGTACTGCACGGGGTAGAACAGAAGGCCGTTCAGTTCCTCGATCACCGGCAGGACGGACTTGCGCGACACCGAGGTCCAGTTGCCGAACATTACGTCGACTTCGTGAACGGTCAGCAGCTCGCGCGCCTTTTCGGCAAAGAGCGGCCAGTCGGACGCCGGGTCGACGACGACAGCCTCAAGCTCGCAGCCAAGAACGCCGCCCTTGGCATTCTGCGCGTCGACCAGCATCAGCATGGTGTCTTTGAGCGTGGTTTCGGAAATGGCCATCGTGCCGGACAGCGAGTGCAGCACACCCACCTTGATCGGGCAGTCCTGGGCCAGCGCCGCCCCTGCGGACAGGGCGAGCGATGTAGCCGTGGTGGCAAGCAAGGACGCAGATTTCATGGATAGTATCCCCTGTGTTGTCTGCGTGCCCGCCAAAGCAGCCCGGCCAGGTTTTCACCGGCCGCGGCGCCGTGTAGAACAGTCACGCAGCTTCATGTTGCAGACGTGCGGGGGGATGGCAGTTTTCCAGGACAGCACCCCCCCGTGCGTCACCTCCGCAGATGCGGAAGCTGACGCCATTAACGCCGAGTTATCGGGGGAACGGCAGAGCGGCGCGGATGCAGGTGCAGCATTCGCGAGGGTATGCACAATAATGTTGCAGGTTTTCGGGGCGACGCCCGCTTGATGTGCACCTGATCCAGTCGGGATCGGGCGCCGGTTTTCCCGGCGCGCCGAGTCTCGGCTCAGGTGGCGGTGCGCGACTGCCTGCTGCGCCACACACCCGCGAACAACGCCAGCGCCGCCGCCGCGTCATCCACGATCAGCAGATACAGCAGCGGATCGGGGATCGGGCTGCCGCCGAGGCGCGCAAGGCTGACGCCGATCGCAACGATGACCACCAGAAGCGTGATCCAGGCCAGCCAGCGCCAGCCGCGCCAGATGCCGACCGCAGCCAGAGCCGCCGCGATGGCGACGGGCAACTCGCCCGGACCGACGAAGGCGACGAACACCAGGTGCAGACCGGCGGCCACCAGCAGCAAGAGCGCGCCAAGGCGCAGCGGGGTCAGGGTCATGCGGCTCACTCCTCGTCGGTCGCGCAGGGAAAGCCCGCGACGCCCCAGATCAGCAGATCGTCGATATGCTCTTGCACGGAATAGGGCGCAGGCTCTCGCCCGCCACCGGGGGTCCAGCCCCATTGCACAAGCGCGCTGTGCTGGATGTGCTCGGCCAGCCCCATCAGGTCATGGCCAAGGTTGCGTTCGGGGTCGCGCAGCTGGGCGCAGATCTCGGTCGAGGATTTTCCAAGCCACTGGGTCTCGACCGGCGCCAGCGCCCATGTCTCGGCCACCTGCGGCGCCATGTGGGGCGCATCGTTCGCCCCTTCCTCGCGGTAGGCGTGGCAAGCCTGGCACGGGACGTATTCCGCGCCGATCCGGCTTTCCCCGCCGTTCACGTTCATCCCGTGGGGCATGGTGCCGCCATAGCTTGGCCCCGACCAAAGCGGGATGTTGTCCTCGCCGACATGGCAATTGGAACAGCGCGGGTGCGACGTGACCTCGTAGATGCGGTCCCACGCCTCCAGTCCCGCCGCGCGGCTGACCGAGCCTTCGGGGGGCATGTCGATGGTGAACTCCTCGCCGGCAGCAAGGGCGAGCGTCGCCGTGCCGCAAGCGAACAGGATGGCAGCGGTGCGGATCATGCGAACGTCACCTCTCGGTCAAAGGGCATCTCTCGCAGGCGTTTGCCCGTCGCGGCAAAGATCGCACCCGCAAGCGCAGGCGCGGCAGGCGGCACCATCGGCTCGCCGATGCCATGCACCGTCGCGCCGTTCTCAAGTCCGCGCACCGTGATCTCGGGGCACTGGCCGATGCGCATGCCCTCAAAGGCGTGATAGTTTGTCTGCTGCGCCGCGCCGCCGCGATAGGTGATCTCGCAGTTCATCGCGTGACCAAGCGCAAAGACGATGCCGCCCTGCACGAGGTTCTCGAAGTTCACCGGATCGACCACCCGGCCCACCTCTGCCGCGCACCAGACCTTGTCGATGCGGATGCCGCGATCCGTTTCGGTGACCTCGATCACCTCGGCGCAAGGGACCCCGAAGCTGGTGGTCAGCGCAACGCCCCTGCCCCGGCCATTGCCCAGCACCCCGTCCCAGGACGACATTTCGGCCACGGCTTCCAGCACCTTGCGGGTCAGATCGTCCGAGGCAAGCCGCAGCCGTTCCTCCATCGGATCGGCCCCGGCGGCGTGGATCAGATCGTCGAGCGCGGCGTTCCAGAAGAAGCCGTTGGTCGACGCGCCGACAGACCGCCAAGAGCTGATCGGCGCCAGTTCCGGCGCGCGGTAGCCGGTGACGCGGTGATGCGGGATGGCGAAAGGCGCGTTCCAGGCGCCCGCGACGATCTGGCTGTCGGGGCCCGGAACCGCCTGCCCTTGCCGCCCGAGTTGCGAGCCCATCACGGACGGCATCGCGATGCCAAGGTCCAGCCCCTCGACCCGGCCATCCGCCACGCGGCCGCGCAGGCGGGCCATGGCGATCTGGCGCGGAAAGTCGTGGGTCATGTCCTCTTCGCGCGAATAGGTCAGCTTGACCGGCGTGCCCTTCATCGTCAGCGCGATCTCGGTGGCCTGCTTGACGACTTCATCCTCAAGCCGGTGGCCAAAGCTGCCGCCCATCATCAGCACGTTCACCTTGACCGCATCAGCCGGGATCCCGGCGATGCGCGCGACGTTCTGCTGGACAAAGCGGGGGATCTGCGTGCCCGTCCAGACCTCTGCCGCGCTGTCGGTGACGCGGACGATGGCGCTGATCGGCTCCAGCGGGGCGTGCGCGAGATAGGGCGCGCGGTATTCAGCCTCGATCACCTCGCCTGCGCTAAGCGCCGCCTCGACATCGCCGTCCTCGCGGTTGCGGCTGTCGAGGCTGGCCTCGACGAAACTGTCCGACAGCGCCTGCCAATGGGCGTCCATGTCGGCGGGATAGGCGGCGTCTTCCCACTCCACCTGCAGCGCCTCGGCGCCGCGAAATGCGCGCCAGGTGTTGTCGGCCACCACCGCGACACCGCCCCGCACCGGGATCACGTCGGTCACGCCCCGCAGCTTCAACGCCTCCGAGGCATCGAAACTGCGCACACCGCTGCCGTTCGCCGGGTTCAGGCGCACGGCGGCGTGCACCATACCGTCGACGCGGGCATCAATGCCATAGTCCTGCGTGCCGGTGCACTTGGCGACCATGTCGATGCGCTGCATCGGCTTGCCGATGTAGCGCCACTGGGACGGCTCGCGCAGCGCCACGTCCTGCACGGGCTCCATCCCCGCAACCCTTGCGGCAAGGCTGGTATAGGGCACGGCGGACCCATCCGGCAGGATCACCTGCCCCGCTTCGGTGCGCAGCTGGTCCACCGAAACGCCCGCCTGATCGGCTGCCGCGCGCTTCAGCGTCTCGCGGGCCGAGGCTGCCGCCGCGCGCAGCTTGACGAACTGGTCGGGCACCGTGGTGGACCCGCCGGTGATCTGCATCCCCATGACCTTCATCACGCCGCCCACCGTCGTCTCGAGCGCCGAGCGCATCGCGCCCTGCGCCGGGATCACGAACTCCGCCGCTTCGGCGGACAGCGCGGTGTTCCAGTAGGCGGGGCTGGGCGGGCCGGGATCGACGCGCACCTGATGAAGGTCCACGTCCAGCTCTTCGGCCAGAAACGCGGCCTGAACGTGGTAGGCGCCCTGCCCCTTGTCGGCGCGAGGGGTGATAAGCGTGATGCCTTCCGCGTCGATGCGCACGTAGGGTGTCAGCGCTGCCTCGCCGTCGCCAAGCGCAGGTGTCAACGGGTTCGCGTGCGGCTTGCCCACGGTGTAGACGCCAAAGGCGACGCCGCCGGCGACGGCTGCCGATCCGACAAGAAAGGTGCGGCGGGTAATGGTTCCCAGACGGCTCATAGCTTACGCCTCCTTCATCTTGGCGGCGGCGCGGTGGATCGCGGCGCGAATGCGCGGATAGGTGCCGCAGCGGCACAGGTTGCCGCCCATCACGATGTCGATGTCCTGATCGCTGGGCTCGGGGTTCACCTCGAGCAGCGCGGCGGCCTGCATGATCTGGCCGGACTGGCAGTAGCCGCATTGTGCGACCTGCTCCTCGATCCACGCGGCCTGCACCGCGTGAAGGTTCTCGGGGCTGCCCAACCCCTCGATGGTGGTCACCTGCGCGCCGTCCGCGACCGAGGCCGGGATCTGGCAGGACCGGACGGCCATGCCGTCCATCTGCACCGTGCAGGCCCCGCAGCGCGCGATGCCGCAGCCATACTTGACGCCCGTTACGCCGATCTCGTCCCGCAGCACCCACAGAAGCGGCATGTCGGGTTCGACATCCACGTCATGCGTCGTTCCGTTCACGGTCAGTTTCATGGCGGCCTCCGGTGGCTGGCATCGTCGCTTCGATCTGGCTGCGGGCGTCAAGACCCACGCTACACCGAACAGTTTAGTTTTGCGACGGGTTTCGAAAAGGGATCAGTGGCGCATTTCGCAAGAAAACATGACCCAGGGTCAGGACGCGCCGCGTTGGCCAAGACCGATGCGTGCCCGGCAAGTCCTTTGAACCACTGCGACAACCTTGCCGATGCAGCGCCAAGCTGAAACGAATGGGTTTGCCCTGCATCAACCCTGAAAGCCGCGCCATGCCCCGCCCCCGCCTCGACAATCGCAGCGCACGGCGCCTGTTCCTCGACCGGCACCTTCTGCTGCGTCCGGGCGCCGGGCCGGGCAGCGCGCAGGATCTGGAGGGCGTGCTTGACGCCCTGGGGTTTGTGCAACTCGACAGCGTCAACACGCTGGCGCGGGCGCATGATCTGATCCTGTGGTCGCGGCGCGGGCGCTACCGGCCGCGCGCGCTTGAGGCACTGGTCGCGCGCAGGCGCAGCGCCTTCGAGCACTGGACCCACGATGCCGCCGTGATCCCGATGCAGTTCTACCCGATGTGGCGGCTGAAATTCGCACGCGACGAGGCGCGGATGCGCGCGCGTTGGCCCGCATGGCAGCGCAACGGATGGACGGACGAGTTGGACACCGTCCTGCGGCACATCTCTGACAATGGCCCGGCCTGTTCGCGCGATGTCGGCGGCGACGAGGCAAAGGGGTCGTCTGGCTGGTGGGACTGGCACCCGTCCAAGACGGCGCTCGAATTCCTGTGGCGGTCAGGGCGGCTGGCGGTGTGCCACCGGCAGGGCTTTCAGAAGCACTATGACCTGTGCGAGCGGGTGATTCCGCCCGAATACCTGAACGCGCGCGTCCCGGACGCCGAGATCATCGACTGGGCGATGACGCAGGCGCTGGAGCGACTGGGATTTGCCACCAGCGGCGAGCTGGCCGCCTTCTTTGCCATCGTGAGGCCAGATGAGGCCAAGGCATGGTGCGCCGAGGCGCTGGCGGACGGCCGCCTGATCGAGATCGACATCGAACTTGCGGACGGCGCGCTGCGCCGTAGTTTCACGACCGAGGCGATGCTGGACAGTGTCGCAGGGCTGCCTGCGCCCTCGTCGCGCCTGCGCCTCCTAAGCCCCTTCGATCCTGCCTTGCGGGACCGCGCCCGCGCCGAGCGGCTGTTCGGCTTTCACTACCGCATCGAGATCTTCGTGCCCGAGGCGCAGCGCAAATATGGCTATTATGTCTTTCCGGTGATGCAGGGCGACCGGATCATCGGACGGCTGGACGCGCGGCGCAGCGAGGGCGCGATCGAGGTGCAGGCATTCTGGCCCGAGAGGGGCCGGAAGGCGGGCAAGACCCTGACCACGAGCCTTGAGCGTGAACTGACTCGCGTTTGCGCGTTGGCCGGAACGGACGCGGTGCGCTTTGTAGGCGGCTGGCTGCGAGCTTGATGCGGGCTTGATTTGGGCCTTCACATCCCCGTGGCTCGCGGTTTTCAATCGCGCGTGATGCACCATACTCTGACGTGAAACAGCGTGACCGACCGCACAACAGACCCAAGAGGAGGGCACCAGATGACCAAGGCCCCTCAAAGCCGCCGCCGCTTCATCGTCGCCGGGGCAGCGATGCTCGCCGCCCCCGCGCTGATCCGGCCCGCCCTGGCGCAAGACCTTGCGCCGACGCAGACCATGCGCGGCGGGTCGAACAACTACCGTCCCGGCGCCCCCATCGTCGAGCGCATCGGCGGCGGCGGGTTCCAGATGACCGGCACCGTGCGCCGCGCCGGGGACGGCGCCCCGCTGGAAGGCATCCGCATTCAGATCTGGGCGCACACCACCGAAGGACACGAGCGCGACCCTCATAGCCACGGCGCGACGCTGACCGGGGCGGACGGGACGTTCCGCATGGACATGCCGCAGATCGTCCCGGCCTTCGGGCAGCCGCACGGGCATCTGGCCTATGACGCGGATCATGACGGGAACGGCTTTCGCACCGTGTTCCTGCGGCCGGTCATGTCCAGCGCCCGCGACACCGGCCTGAGCGCGGACTTCATCCTTCAACCGGCCTGATCGTGCCGCCGCGCCTGCGTGCCGTCCTGGTCTGGTCCGCCCTGATCCTGGTGCTGGCCTTGCCGCTGGCGGTAGCAGCGTCCAGCCCGCTGCTGGCGTGGCGCGGCCCGGTCTATATCGCGGCGGGGTTCGCGGGCGTGGTGGCGATGGCGCTTCTGCTGCTGCAACCGCTGCTGGCGGGCGGATATCTTCCGGGGCTTCGCGCGCGAGGGGGGCGCGGCGTTCACCGCCGCGTCGGCGGCGTGCTTCTGATCGCGGTCGCTTTGCACGTCGGCGGTCTGTGGCTCACCAGCCCGCCCGACGTGATCGACGCGCTGACCTTCACATCGCCCACACCGTTCTCGGCCTGGGGCGTGGTGGCGATGTGGGCGATGCTGGGCGCGGCGGGGTTCGCCCTGCTGCGCGGTCGGCTGTCGCGCTGGCCGCGCGCGTGGCGCATCGGGCACCGCCTGCTGGTGGCGATCGTGGTCGTCACCAGTGTGGTTCACGCGATGCTGATCGAAGGCACCATGGGCACGCTGTCCAAGGCGGTCCTGTGCGCGGCGGCGCTTGCCGCGACGATCAAGGTGCTGCTCGACCTGCGCACATGGGCCCTGCTGCGCGGCGCCCGAAAGCGTCAGGCGTAGGATCGCAGCAGGCTGGCCTCGTGCTTTTTCAGGCAGGGGCGCGCGGTCGGACCATAGGTCTCGGGATGGCTGCGCAGTTCGGGAAAAAGTCCGAACAGCTCGTCCCGGCTCGGATCGGACAGCGCCGACAACCCGACGCTGCCGACATGGAAGCTTTCGGTCGCAGCGCCGTCGGCATAGATCACCTCGTGGCGGTCGAACATGACGTGGATATACGTCACCTGCGCCTGCGGAACGGCGACCACGTCGCGCCCGTCGATCAGGTGCCGGGCGGCGACCAGGACCTCGTCGCAGCCGAACAGCAACTCCGCCTTGTAGCCGGTGAACAAGAGACGGTGCTGCGGCGAGACCAGAAGCGGCGCGCGCGCGCCGTCCATCACATGCGCAGCCACGCGGACAGGCGCAAAAGCGTCGACGCCGGGCACAGTGCGGCTGCCGACCCAACGGATCGGTTGCACGCCGTTGTCGCGCGTCACCACCAGATCGCCGATGCGCAGAGTCTCGACGGCGCACAGGCCATGCGGCGTGAGGATGCCCGCGCCGGGGGTGAAACAGATGATGTTCTCGATTTCCGAGAAGCTGACGACGGTGCCGTCCGACAGCGTGTAAGAGCCGGAGAACCCGCCCGCAGCGTCGTCGGTGTTGGTGAAGGTGATGTCGTCTTCGGTGATCCCGTCCGACAGATACAAGGTGTCGCCGTCAGTCTCGTCGCCCTCGCCGCCGACGATGGTGATGGTCCCGGTTCCGGTCTCGGTGGGCGTCTGGACCGTGAACGTGTCGTCGCCGTCGCCGCCATAGGCCGCGTCGTTCTCGCCCACCAGCAGCGTGTCGTTGCCGCCTTCACCATAAAGGGTGTCGGCCCCGGCGCCGCCGTCGAGCGTGTCGTCGCCTGCGATTGCGTCATTGCCGACGATCAGCGGGCTTGTCGCAAGATCCTCGGGCGATCCGCCGGGCGGCGTCACACGGCCCGACAGCACGTTGCCGCCCGCGTTCTCCCAGTAGCGCACCTCGATGGTGTAGCTCTGGCCTTCCTGAAGCGTGACATCCCCGAAGCGCGCTGTGGGCCCCTGGTGGAAGTCGTTGTTCATGTAGTTGAGATTGCCGCCCGTCTGGTTGGCAAAGGTCAGCGGGTTGCCCTGGCTGTCGAGGATGCGGATCGTCGAGCCGTCGTCCGACGTTGTCTCGAAGCGGAAGACGCCCGTGTCCGAGGCAACCAATTGCGACGTGTAGATGACCCCGAAGTCTTCGGGGTTGGACCCGCCCCGCGCCTGGATGCCGTGGGCCGTCACGTCGAACTGCGACGATGTCCCCGATGCCGCCAGCGTGCCGCTCTCGATGGTGAACGCCTGGCCGTTCGCGCTGGTGAAGTCGCGGGTGTAGACTTCGTAGGACCAGCGTTCGGCCGTTCCGCCATCGCCATAAAGCGTGTCGGACCCTGCGCCGCCCTGCAGCTCGTCATTGCCCTCGCCGCCGGTCAGGGTGTCAGTGCCACCGCCGCCGTCCAGCTGATCGTTGCCCTGCCCGCCGCTGAGCGTGTCGCTGCCGCCTTCACCGAACAGCTGGTCGTTGCCTGCCTGGCCCTGGAGGTTGTCAGCACCTGCGCCGCCGGACACGACATCATCGCCTGCCCCGGCGAGAACCGTGTCGTTGCCGCCGCCTGCGTTGATGACATCGTCGTTGAACCCGGCCCCGGTCAGGCCATCGCCGTTGTCGACGCGGTCGGACCCCGAAGCGATCGGTTCCACATAGCTGGCGTCGATCACGTCGGCGCCGCCGGTGCCGTCGATCACCCCGTCGTCCCAGCCCTGCTGCGCCCGGTCCGCGCCGAGGTTGGTGTTGGTGCTCGACACGACTTCGTCCAGCGTGATCGAGACGATGGGACCGGCCTCATATGCGGTCAAATCGGCGTTCGCACTGATCTCGGGGGCAAGGAACAACTCGCCCGATGTCGATTGCGCGATGACGGCCGAAACCGTCGCCGTGGTCCCGTTGGCGTAAGTGATCGTTGCGTTGAAGACTGTCAGGCCGTCGAACGTGAACGTCTGGACCCCGCTGCCGATGTCGGTCGTGAACTCGTCATTGGTCGTGTCGTTGTTCATGTCGAGCGCGGTGGCAGAGCCGCCGTTGTCGATCGTCGTCACGCTGGTGATGTGCTGGTAAAGCGGATCGCCCGGAGTGCCATAGGTCTGGTTCTCGAACAGTGCCGCGTTTTCGGCGTTACTGTTGCCTTCGGTCGGGTCGAGCGCCGTTGCCGAATTGCCGAGATGTATCCAGTTGAAGGTCGTTGGCATGAATCCGAACCCTTTGTTTCCCAAGGAGGTACAAAGGGGGTGCGGCGCGAATGGGTAAAGATTGTGGCAAGATCAAGGCGGGATTGAAGGGGGAATGCGGCAGCCGGTGCAAGACTGTCCTCGGCCCGTGCTTTGGCGTGCCGAAACCGATGCTGCCCGACCTATCGCGCGCCGCGCGCTCCCAGCTCGGTGTCGTCGCCGAACACCCGCCGCCAGCCCACCTTGATGACGGCGCGCATGGCGTCCTGCGCCGCGGCGGTGTCGCGCGCCGCGATGGCATCGACGATCAGTTGGTGATTGTCGCAAATCTTGATCTGCTGGTCCGGGTTGGGATCGGGAGAGGACCGCCGCAGAAGCGACAGCAGCGCCGCGCCGACCAGCGACACCACCGAGTAGAAGAATGCATTGCCCGCCGCATCGAAGACGGCGCGGTGAAATTCGAGATCCGCCAGCGAGAACGCGGTTTCGTCTTCGGCCCGGCGCATCGCGTCAACGCAAGTGCCCATGCGCGCGATGTCCCGGTCGGTGGCATTGCGGGCGGCAAGGCCTGCCGCATGCGGCTCGAACGCCAGCCGCATCTCGAACAATTGTTCATAAAAGCTGTCGCTCGGCTCTCCGTCGAGATGCCAGCGCAGGACCTGGCTGTCGAACATGTTCCATTCGTGGCGCGGCCGCACCCTGGTTCCGACCCGCGCCTTGGCGACGATCATTCCCTTCGCGGCGAGAGTCTTCATCGCCTCGCGCAGCACGGTCCGAGAGACGCCGAACACCTCGACCAGTTCCTCGTCGCGCGGCAACAGCTCGCCCGAGGGCGGATCACCCGCGACGATCGCCCGGCCAATTCCCTCGACGACACGACCGTGGTTTCCGCTGCTTTCGCGCAGTCTGGGATCGATCCGATCGAGGAATTGCTGCATGTCAGGTTCTTTGCTGTTGTTGCCCCACCACAAGAAGGCCCTTCTGAAGCAAGATAAACAGAAGGAGAAGCATTCCAATCGCGATCTTCGTCCACCAGCTGGAAAGCGAGCCGTCAAAGACGATGTAGGTCTGGATGAGGCCCATCGTCAGCACCCCGATCAGCGTGCCAAAGACATAGCCCGATCCGCCCGTCAGGATCGTGCCGCCGATCACCACCGTGGCGATCGCCGTCAACTCGGTTCCCACCGTCGCCAGTGGATATCCCGAACCGGTATAGATCGAGAACACGATCCCCGACAGCCCGGCCATGAACCCCGAGAAGGCATAGATCAGCACGGTTGTCCGGCCCACCGCGACGCCCATCAGCCGCGCGGTATGCTCGCCCCCGCCAAGAGCAAAGACCGCCGTGCCGAACCTTGTGCGATGCGCCAGGATCGACCCGGCAAGCACCGCGACAAGCATCAGCACCCCGATCAGCGTCAGCCGCCCGCCGCCCGGCATCCGGTAATAGGCATCCTGCAGCAGGTCATAGAAGGCATGGTCTATCGGGACGCTGTCGATGGTCAGCATGTAGGCCGCCCCGCGCGCCAGGAACATGCCCGCAAGCGTCACGATGAAGGGCGGCATCGACAACCCGTGGATCAGCCCGCCCATCGCCGCACCGAAGGCCGTGGTGACGGCCAGCAAGAGCGCGAAGACGACCAGCGGATGCAAGCCCGTCGATTGCAGGAGCACCGCGATGAACACGCCCGAGAAGGCGATCACCGAGCCGACCGACAGATCGATCCCGCCCGACAGGATCACCACCGTCATGCCAACCGCGACGATCCCGAGATAGGCGTTGTCGGTCAGAAGGTTGCCGATCACCCGAGTGGACAGCATCGCGGGGAACTGCAGATAGCAGATCAGGTAGGCGATCAGGAAGATCACCACCGTCGCATAGAGCGGAAGCACACGGGCGTTCATTCTGCAGGCTCCTTCGTGCGGTTGGCCGCCCGTTGCGGCCGTTTGAACACTAGCGACAGCTGCGGGCCCAGCGTCGGCGACTGCAGCACAAGGATGATGACCACCAGCCCGGCCTTGATGACGAGGTTGAACTCGGACGGGAAGCCCGCCAGCAGGATGCCGGTGTCGATGGTCTGGATGATGAACGCCCCGACCAGCGACGCCGCGATCGAGAACCTCCCGCCCAGCAGCGACGTGCCGCCGATGACGACCGCAAGGATCGCGTCCAGCTCCAGCCACAGACCCGCATTGTTGGCGTCCGCGCCGCGAATGTCGGCCGCGACGATGATCCCGGCGATAGCCGCGCATAGGCCCGACGCCATGTATACCGCGATCAGCAGAACCCGCGCATTCACCCCGGCCAGCGCGCTGGCAGGCCGGTTCACGCCGATGGCCTCGATCAGAAGGCCCAGAGCGGTGCGGCGCACCAGCACGCCGAATGCGATGCCGGTGGCGATCCAGACGAGGATCGGCGTCGGGATGCCCAGCACGTCCCCAGCCCCGAAGAACGCGAGGCCCTCGTGGCTGAAGGTCAGGATGCGCCCTTCGGTAATCATCTGGGCGACACCGCGCCCCGCGACCATCAGGATCAGCGTCGCCACGATGGGCTGGATGCCGAAGATGGCGACCAAGACCCCGTTCCAGATGCCGCACAGAACCCCGGCGCCAAGCCCGACCGCCAGCGATGTCGCAAGGCCAAGGTCGTTCGCAACCGCCCAAGCCGACGCCGCGCCGCAGATCGCCATGACGGCCCCGACGCTCAGGTCGATGCCGCGCGTGGCGATCACCAGCGTCATGCCCACCGCCAGCAGCGCGACCGGCGCGCCGCGCTTCAGAACATCGACGCCGCTGCCGACAAGGCGCCCGTCGACAAGATCCACGGCAAGGAAGCTGGGAAAGGAGGCCGTGACCAGCGCGATCACGGCAGCAAGCGTCAGAAGTTGCGGGGCAAGGCGGCGCAGCCCGGTGGTCATGTCGTGGCCCTTTCGGCGGGGTCATGGGCAGCGATGGCGCTGATGATCCGGTCGGTCTGGATGTCGTCGCCCACCAATTCGGAGACGTGCTTTCGGTCCCGCACCACGATCACCCGGTCGGACGCGGCGATCAACTCGTCGAACTCGGACGAGATCAGAAGGATCGACATGCCCTTGTCCGTCAGATCACCGATCAGCTTCAGGATCTCGGCGTGGGCGCCGACGTCGATGCCGCGCGTCGGCTCGTCAAGGATCAGGAACCTGGGGTTCATTGCCAGCCAGCGCGCCAGAACAACCTTTTGCTGGTTGCCCCCCGACAGATCACCCACCCGCTTTTCCGCGTCGGGCGTGCGGATATCGAGGCGCCGGATATAGTCATCCGCCAGCGCGGCCTGTTCGGCGCGGGGGATCGGGTTGGCCCAGCCCCGCCGCGCCTGCAGCGCCAGCGCGATATTCTCGCGCACCGACAGGTCGGCGACGATGCCGTCGGTCTTGCGGTCCTCGGGCGCATAGCCGAAGCCTTGGGCGATGGCGGCGCGCGGTGATCCGAGATCAAGCGCACCGCTGCTGTCCCGCGCCTTGCCGCTGTCGGCGGGCGTGCGGCCGAACAGGGCATCGGCGGTTTCGGTCCGACCCGACCCCAAAAGTCCGGCCAGTCCGATCACCTCGCCTTCGCGCACGGTCAGATCGAACGGATCGACCTTGCCGCGCCGCCCGAACCCGGTGAACATCAGAAGATCGGCGCCGCCGCGTTGCGCCGCGCGGCGTGTCTCGGCGGCTTCAAGTTCGTGGCCGAGCATGTGGTGGATCAGTCCGACCCGGTCCATCGACGCGGTATCGGCCGTGACCACATGCCGTCCGTTGCGCAGGACGGTCAGCCGGTCGCTGAGCGAGAACACCTGATCGAGGAAATGCGAAATGAAGACGATCCCCAACCCGCGCGTCCGAAGCCCGCGCACCACCTCGAACAGCGTCTCGGTCTCGCGGGCGTCAAGGCTGGCGGTCGGCTCGTCGAGAATCAGCACCTTGCCGGACAGCGCGACGGCGCGGGCGATGGCGACGATCTGCTGCACCGCCACCGAGTAGCTGCCCAACTCGCGTGTGACGTTGACCGCGTCGAGCCCGTATCCTGCCAGCATCTCTTCGGCGTCGGCGCGCATCCTGCGGCCCGAGATCATGCCGAACCGGGTCGGCTGGCGCCCGAAGGTCAGGTTTTCCGCCACGGTCAGGTTGGGCAGAAGGTTGACCTCCTGGTAGACGGTGCCGATGCCCAGCGTCTGCGCTTCGTGGGTCGATGCGGGCGAAATCGGCTGTCCGTCGAGTTCGATCTGGCCGCTGTCTCGGGCATGAACTCCCGTCAAACATTTGATAAGCGTGGATTTTCCGGCCCCGTTCTCGCCCAGAAGCGCGTGAACCTCGCCCGCCTTGAGGTCAAAGCGCACGTTGTCCAGCGCAAGCGTGCCGGGGAACGATTTGGTCAGATCGCGGATCGTCAGAAGCATCTGCCGCCTTTCAGCACAGGATCAGCACGGCGCCCCACCCGAGGCGCCGTGTGAAAGGCCCGTCAGGGCCCGGTCGCCACCAGATCAGTAGCCAAGATCCTTGCGGGCCTCGTACTGTGCCATCGGATCGTCGTCGCGCGTATACAACGCCGATTCGGTCTGGATGAACTTCGGCGGCTCGGTGCCATCGGCCATGTAGGCGGCAAGCGCATCGAAGGCCGGTCCGGCCATGTTCGGCGTCAGCTCGACCGTGGCGTTCGCATCGCCATCGGCCATGGCCCGGAAGATGTCCGGAACCGCGTCGATGGACACGATCAGGATGTCGTCGCCGGGATCGACGCCCGCTTCCTTGATGGCCTGGATCGCGCCAAGCGCCATGTCGTCGTTATGGGCATAGAGCGCGCAGATGTTGTCACCGCCACCCTCGGCCTGAAGGAAGCTCTCCATCACTTCCTTGCCGCCCGAGCGGGTGAAGTCACCCGTCTGGCTGCGCACGATCTCGATGTCGTCATTGCCTTCGATCGCGTTGCGGAACCCCGTCGCGCGGTCGATCGCGGGGGACGAGCCGGTGGTGCCTTGCAACTCGACGACGCGGCAGGCGCCTTCGGGCTTGTTGTCGGCCAGCCACTGGCCCGCGACTTCGCCCTCGTGAACAAGGTCCGAACCGACGGCGGTCAGATACAGATCGTCCGAGCTATCGACCCGCCGGTCCAGAAGGACCACAGGAATTTCAGCCTCGGCGGCCTCTTCCAGCACCGAATCCCAGCCCGTTGCGACGACCGGGGCCAACAGGATCGCATCGACGCCCTGGGCGACAAAGGACCGGATCGCGGCAATCTGGTTTTCCTGGCGCTGCTGCGCATCCGAGAAGCGCAGGTCGATGCCCCGTGCCTCGGCTTCCTGCCGCGTCACGGTGGTCTCTGCCGCACGCCAGCCCGATTCCGAGCCGATCTGCGAGAACCCGATGGTCTGAGCGGTCGCACCCGTAGAGAGCGCAGCCAAGGCTGCACCAAGCATTAGTCTCTTCATGATTTCCTCCCATGTTCGGCCTGAGCCTGCAGGAATAAACTCATATAGTAATACTTATTGCAACCGAAAATTCAGAGGTCCGTCGAACCATGTCCGGCGACCCCCTTGGACACAACGGAGATATCACGAACCGTGTGCAGCGTCGGGAATGTCATTTCCGATGTGTTGGCTGTGACGGTATGGCCGATGCCCCTACTCCACTTCATCGGTCAGTGCTTCGCGCCTTGACCGTTGAGTCAGTTACCTCTCGCAAGATTATCGACAGGCTGTGTCACGCACCCTTCGGGTAAGGATCGAGATAGCCCGGCAGTGAATTCAGACCCGCGTTCCACCGCATGATTTCGGGGTAAGTCTCGAAAGTCAGACGCGACGCGGCCGCAAAAGGTAGAAAAGTCGCCAGCGCAAAATCGGCGATAGTGGGCCGCGAACCCAGAATGAAATCGCGGTCCTTCAATGCGTCGTCGAGGATGCGGGCAACCTTGGGAAAGGCCGCCTCGGCCTGCGCCAAGGCAGACATGTCCGTCTTTTCCCCGAACAGGGGCTTCAAAGCGTTCTCGACGAAATACGTGGCGACAACAGGCTTGAAATGCTCGGAATCCCAACTCAGCCATCGCTGCGCGTGCGCCTGAACGCGACCCTTCGGCCAAAAGTCACTGCGGACCTCGTTCGCCAGGCGGATTGCAATGGCGTTGCTTTCGGAAAGATAGTCTGATCCGACCACCAGAGTGGGGACCTGCCCCATCGGGTTGATGGCGAGATAGGCGGGCTGATTGTGCGCTCCGCCCGCGAGATCGACGCGTTCGAAATCCAGCTCGATCCCCAAGTATGCTGCAACGGCACATGCCTTTCGGCCATGAGGTGTCTCGGCGTAGTAGAGCTTCATCATGCCGTGCTCCCGGATGGCGCACTGTTCAGATGAACATCGAGTCGCTCGAAGCTGACAGTCCAGCCCATAGCGTGACCTTCTCGACTTGCCTCGCTTCCAAACCCGGCTTGGTGAAAGACCATCAGTGTGCCCCTGTCCGTCGGCACAAGGGTCAAAGTGATCGTGGTCTCGGCGCTCTCCCGGCTGCCGTCGTCCCCCAGCCAGGCGTGGGTGAAGACAAGACGCTCCCCCGGGTCAGCTACCTTGTAGATCCCGCCTGCGCGCGTCGATGTGCCGTCGGGAGCCAGCATTCTCGCCAGATGTCGGCCACCAGGCCTTGGCTCAAGAAGTTCGGTGGAATTGGTATAGCCCACGGGCCCTGCCCATGCCGCGAGATGATCGCTCTCGGTCCAGCAGGCATAGAGTCGATCAGGAGTTGTCCTGAAGGTCCTGGCGATCGTCAGGGAGCCTTCTGTGAAGACGGTTTCATGGCTCATCCGTGCGGTCCTTCCGTTCGAGGTCGTCGATGTATTCCTCCAGACGATCAAAGTTCTGCTCCCAGGCGTTGGCGCAGCGACTGATCCATTCGGCAGCGATCCGGAGATTTTGAGGCTTCAGGGATTTCGTTCGGAACTGAGCCTGTCGCTTGGTCGAGACAAGCCCAGCCTGTTCCAACACCTTGAGATGCTGCGAGATGGTGGGTCGCTTGAGATCGAAAGGCTCGCAAAGATCATTGACGCTCGCATCGCCCTCGGCGAGCCGGATCAAGATTGCCCGTCGCGTCTGGTCCGAGAGCGCAAGGAACAGTGCATCTATTTCAGAACTACTGGTCATGAAGCCGGTTCGCCCTCGGCACTAAGATGGTATGTCGGCACATACTGACATAATTGACCTGACACGTCGATCACCTTTTTGCGGCATCTCTCAACCGATCGATGCTCGGGATCAGCAGTCAGACTTCACAGTCGTTTGGCAGGCAAAGCTGTCAGACGAATGCGACGCAGTCTCCTCAAGGGCAGGCAAGCAGGTCCGACAGGCTGCGAAGAGGCCGCGCCACTTGGCAAGGGCGGAGGCGCGATGGGTCCAAACCGTGGACGAAGTGAGATGTCCAATGCTCAAGGCGTTGCACTCAGATGCCAGCCCCTCGCTGCGTCGGGGCCGCCTGCAAGGTGCAGCGTTTGCGGGGTGCCGGGACCAGAGCCCGGCGCGCGCACGATGCCGTCCATCGCAGCCCGGTTGCCGTAAGGGACGCTGTTGAGTCCAAGATCACGGCGCTGTTACAGATAGGGTATTCGCAACAGGGAGATAGCACCATGTTCAAAGGTATCCTTTCCATCGCATTGGCGGTGGGCACCTTCGCGGCGACCGGAGCGTCCGCTCAGGAACCGCAGTTCTTCCGCATCGGCACCGGCGGCACCGCTGGCACTTATTATCCGATTGGCGGTCTGATCGCGAACACCATCTCGGCCCCGCCCGGATCGCGCGCCTGCGATGAAGGCGGCTCTTGCGGCGTTCCCGGCCTGATCGCCAGCGCCCTGTCGTCCAACGGCTCGGTCGCGAACGTGAACGCCATCGCCGGTGGATCGCTCGAATCCGGCTTTGCGCAGTCCGACGTCGCCACCTGGGCACAGACCGGCACCGGCATCTGGGAAGACCGCGAGGCGGTCGAGTCGCTGCGCGCCATCGCCAGCCTCTACCCCGAGACCATCCATATTGTCGCCTCTGCAGACAGCGGCATCGAAAGCGTCGCCGATCTGGCAGGCAAGCGCGTGTCGCTGGACGAGCCGGGGTCAGGCACCCTTGTGGACGCCCGGATCATCCTTGACGCCTACGGGCTGACCGAGGACGACATCGAGGCCGCGTATCTCAAGCCCGACCAGGCCGCCGACCGGATGCGCGACGGCGCGATGGACGCGTTCTTCTTCGTGGGCGGCTTCCCGGCAGGGGCCATCGCGGAACTGGCCAGCCAGGAAGACATCACGCTGGTTCCGATCACCGGCGCTGAAGCCGAGGGCGTTCTGTCCGAGTACACGTTCTTCGCCGAAAACCTTGTGCCCGCAGGCACCTATGAGGGCATGGACGCCGACGTCACCACCTTGTCGGTGGGCGCACAGTGGATCACCTCTGCCGACCGGCCCGAAGACCTGATCTACGAGATCACCAAGGCGATGTGGAACGACAGCACCCGCCGTCTGCTGGATGCCGGCCACCAGAAGGGCAAGGACATCACGGTCGAGACCGCGCTGGACGGCATCGGCATCCCGCTCCATGCGGGCGCCGAGCGGTTCTACCGCGAGCAAGGCATGATCGAGTAATCCACCTTTTCGTCCGGGCCCCTTGCGAGGGGCCCGGTCATTCCAAGGCAAGGACCGGCCATGACCGCCAGCAGAACCCCCTCTGACGACTCCGCACGCGCCGAGGCCATGACCGAAGCGGAAATGCGGGCGCTTGAAGAACAATACGATCCCGAGGTGCGGTTCCGGCCCCTGACGCCTGCCGTGCACTGGTTCACCGCCGCTGCGCTGTTCGTGCTGTCCTGCTATCATTTCTACACCGCCGGATACGGCATCCCGCAGGCCACCACCCATCGCGGCACGCATCTTGCGTTCACGCTGGGGCTGGTCTTTCTGTCATTTGTCGCCTTCGGGCGTGCCGACGAGCCGAAGAACAGCCTCCTGCGTCCGCTGGGCCTGCCGTGGTTCGACTGGATTCTTGCCATCGCCGGTGTGGTGTCGGCGCTTTATGTCCCGTGGATCTTTGCCGATCTCGCGTTCCGTGTCGGAGACCCGCTGCCCATAGACGTGCTGATGGGGACGATCCTGATCGTCGTCATGCTGGAAGCGACGCGCCGCGCGATGGGCTGGCCGCTGCCGGTCATCGCATTGTTGTTCATCGCCTATGCCTATTTTGGCCGCTCGATGCCCGGCGTCCTGACGCATCCCGGCGCCAGCTGGACCAACATCGTCAACCACCTTTACCTGACGAGCCAGGGCATCTACGGCACGGCCCTTGGCGTGATCTCGACCTACGTGTTTCATTTCGTGCTGTTCGGCGTGCTCGCCACAAGGATCGGCCTTGGCCAGCTGTTCATCGACCTCGCCTCATCGCTTGCGGGGCGGTATGCGGGCGGACCCGCCAAGGTGTCGGTGCTGTCCTCGGCGATGCTGGGGTCGATCTCGGGCTCGTCGATCGCGAACACGGTGACGACGGGATCGCTGACCATCCCTGCGATGATACGGATCGGTTATCCCCGCCACTTCGCCGCGGCGGTCGAGGCCGCCAGTTCGACGGGAGGCCAGATCACCCCGCCGGTGATGGGCGCCGTGGCGTTCCTGATGATCGAATACCTTGGCGTGCCGCTGACGACGATCCTGACCGCCGCGCTGGTGCCCGCATTCATGCACTTCTTCGGCGTTCTCGTGCAGGTCCATCTTGAAGCGCGCCGTCGCGGCCTGCGCGGCCTGTCAAAAGAGGAACTGCCGGTTGCCTGGACCGTGTTCAAGGCGGGCTGGCTGACCACGCTGCCGCTGTTCGTGCTCGTGGCGATCCTGCTGTCGGGCAAGACGCCCTACCTTGCCGCCTTCTGGGGCATCGCGTCGTGCTTGCTGGTGCTGGTGATCCAGAACATCCTGCGCCACGATCTGAAGACCGCCGCGCGGGAAACCGTGCGCGAGACCTGGGATGGCTTTGTGCTGGGGGCGAAATTCTCGCTGTCGGTCACCGCCGCCGCGGCCCTGGTGGGCATCGTGATCGGCGTTGTCACCCTGACGGGCGTGGGCTTCAAGATCGCCTACATGGTGACCTCGGTCGCCGCCGACTGGGCGACCAGCGTGTCGGCCATGTGGGCCTTCCTGCCGTTCGAGATCATGTCGGTCGAGAGCCTGACGCTGTTGTTCACCCTGATCATGACAGCCATCGTCTGCGTGCTGATGGGCTGCGGTATCCCGACGACGGCCAACTATCTCATCATGATCGCGGTTGCGGCCCCGATCCTCAGCCTGCTGGGCGTGCAGCCGCTGGTGGCGCATTTCTTCGTGTTCTACTACGGCGTCTTGGCCGACATCACGCCCCCTGTGGCGCTGGCCGCCTATGCCGCCGCCGGGATCGCGGACGCCAACGCCTTCAAGGCGGGCAACACCGCGTTCCGGCTGGGCATGGGCAAGGCGCTGGTGCCCTTCGTCTTTGCCTTCTCGCCGTCGATGCTCTTGGTCGTGGACGGATTCACATGGACCGAGTTCTTCCTGGCCACGGCGGGCGCGATGCTGGGGATCTGGGCCTTGTCGGCGGCTTTTGCGAACTGGCTGTTCGCCCCCTTGCGCGGCTACGAACGCGCGCTTCTGGCGGTTGCGGCGATCTTCCTTGTCGCACCGCACCTTGTCGCAACGCTGATCGGCCTTCTTCTGATCGCACCTGCAATCATCCGTCAGCTTCTAGACGGAAAGCTGCGCGCGAATGAGGTGACGTGATCCCTGCCCTGCCGGCATGGCTCGTCATGTCCGCCGGCTTGCTGCCAGACGAGTGCTGCGCGGTCTGATCGAGGGAAACGAGACTGGACCGAGGCGAACGTCTGCCGACCTCGCATCTGCCGTAAACGTGGCAGAGTCCGCTTGTCCGTGAACAGGCACCTGTTTCTGGCCGAAATTCGGGAAAAACTTCCGGTGAATCGAAAACTCACCCCAATTCCACTTTCCCAGAGACCGCGCCGCCCGAAGGCCCCAAAACGCCGGTTTGAAACCACGACAGGATTGGGAAACGCGCCGGAAAATGTCCCTGTTTCCGCAGCTTGCGCGGTCGCACGGCGGCAATAGACGAGCTTCGGGGGTCGGTGGCGGAGAGACAGGGATTCGAACCCTGGAGACGGTTTCCCGCCTACACACTTTCCAGGCGTGCGCCTTCGACCACTCGGCCACCTCTCCGGTGCGCGGGGGCATAGCGCAGTCGGCGGGGGAACCGCAAGCGGGAATACCGGTCAGAACAGGCGGAAGCTGGCGGTGAACGGCAAATGGTCCGACACCTCGCGCCGGAACTTCTCGCGGCCGATGCCGTCCTCGCCCATTGCCCAGTTCATCGGGAACAGCTTGAGGCTGCCGCGGATGTAGCGGGTGGAAAAGCGGCGGCTGACTGCGAAGCCGTCCAGAAGGTTCGCCCGCCCCGATTCAAGGATATGCGAGAACCGTTCCTGCAGGTCCCAGCTGGACACGAAATCCATCACGTCATCGCCGCCGAGGTGGTGAAAGTTCGACACGTCCCGCCCCGGGATCATGTTGAAATCGCCCATCAGCACGATCGCATGCTGCTTGTAGCCGGGCGTGTCGTGCAGCCTTGTGATCCAGTCGCCGATCACCTTGCACTGGCTGTCGCGCAGCTTCTGGTCCAGGGCCTCTCGCCCCGACTTCAGATGCACGCCGATGATGACCGCCTTGAACCGCGCCCCGGCCCGGACATCAACGGCGAAGGCGCGGCGGCCTCCGGTATAGGTGCCCTGCGACCCGGCAATGAACCTGGGGTTCTCGACGGTGATGCCGGGCTTGTGCAGGAAGCCGATGTTCAGGTGACTGTCCGGCTGGGGCAGCATCGTGACGTCATAGCCGAGCCCGCGCTCGGCGAGCGTGTCGGCAAGCCACTGGATGTGGCTTTGCGGAAAAACCTCGACCAGCGTGGCGAAATCCGGGTCCATCAGGGACAGGCCATGCGCCTGCGCGAACGCCTTGCGGCTTCCTGCGACGATGCCGGTGCCTGCGCCGCCCGGGAACAGGTCGTTCCCCGCAAGGTTCCAGACGGCGACGCGCATCACGGAATGGGCAAAGCTGGTCATGTCGCACCCCTCTTGGCGATCTGCGGGGGACCGTTGCACGCCAGAGTATCACCGATACGACAGCGCGGCGCATGAAAAAGGCCCCGGCATGGTGCCGGGGCCTTTTGGGTCGTCTGGATTGGCAGGTGTCAGCCGTCCGCGCGCCGCATGTCGGCGATGCGCATCACCTGCCGCATCGTCGCCTCGGACCGGAATTCGCCCTGTGTCGGGTCGATCAGGTCGCGGAAGGTCACGGCGTCGATCTTGAGGCATCCGACCCGGCCCATGGCGATTGCCGTGGCCGAGCGCGGCTTTCCATCGATCAGGCCCATCTCGCCCAGCAGGCTGCCATCGCGCAACTCGGCGACCTTCTTCTCGTTCGGGCCGCCATGATCGACGTAAATCGCCACAAGCCCTTCCTTGATGAGGAAGCAATGGCTTGCCGGATCGCCTTCGCGCAGGATCACGTCGCCCTTGCCGAAGGACACGTCATCGACGCGCTGGCTGAGGCTTGTGATCTGCTCGACCGACAGTTCCGAGAAGCTTTGCTCAAGGTAGCGCGAGCGCAGTTTGCGCAGCTCTACGAGGAAGCCGATCACCGTCGGGATCGTGATGGCAAGGTTGTAGCCCATGTGCAACTCTGGCCGCCCGGGCATCCCGTCATAGCCGGTCAGTTGCTCGAACAGGCCATTGTTGGCCATCAGACCGAACTTGCCGCCCGCCTGGTAGAAATTGAGCATCGTCTCGACCTGCCCCGCAGGCACCGCCATGAAGATGTTGCCCGACACCGGCACCGTCGCCCAAAGCTGCTGGAAGCCGGGCCAGAGCGGTTCCTGGTCGAAATAGTAGAAGTAGGTGATCGTCAGATGCTCGAGCGCGTGCCAGCTGAGCGCCAGAAGCGCGATGAACAGCCACTTGTTGCGCGGGAAGGCCAACAGCACGAGGCCGGTGCCGAAGTAGCCGACCAGTTCCCATGCAAGGTGCACGACCTCGAGGTCGAGCTGGCCGAAAATGGCGCAGGCCGCCGGGCCGACAAGGTAATCGCCATTCTCGTCGAGAAGCGGCATGCCGTCCTGCCCTGCCTTGGCGATGCGGTCGACCGAATAATAGGTCGGGTCCATCGTCGCCTCGCGCAGGCCCAACTGGATGGCGCGCGCAGCGTTGTCGATGGTGTCCACGGGGGGCGGACAGGCGACCGTGCCGTTCAGCATGTTCAGCTGCACGACCTGAATGACATGTTCGCCGAAATGGCCGATCTGAAGCACCGTAAACAGGCCGAGGACGGCGATGAACGAGTAGTTCTTCACCTTCCACACGCCCTCGAACAGCGCGAGCGGGATCCACGGCAGCAGCGTGAAGAAGGCGATCATGTAAAGCGGCTCGCCGCCGACGATCGCGTTGATCTGAAGAACGTAGGAAATCAGGGCGGTGACGACGACGACTTCAAGGCTCACGCCTTCGAAGCGGAAGAACCGCCGCATCTGCTTGATCATGTCGGACATGGGGAACCTAGGCCTCGTCAAACGCCGGATCGCGCATGGTGCGGATCTGGCGGATGATCAATGAGCTGAAAACAAGAACGAATAGCAAGATACCGGCAAGCACGGGCCATTTCTCGCCCCAGCTGCCGTGATCGAAGCCCATGGCGACGGGCGAATCCCATCCCCCGCAAAAGGCCAGCGCGGCACCGGGCGACAGCGCAGCCCATGCCAGCAGGGCGGCGGCGAGCCAGCGCGCGCTCATCCCCTGCGCTCCGCCGCGCGGGCCCGCGCGAAGATGCGCGATGCCAGGAATCCGGTCATCCCGACCACGGTGCACAGAACGATGGCCAGAACGGGCCACTTGTCGATCCAGTCCTCGGGTCCGAACCCGGCGCCGGTGCCGCCTGCGGCTGCAAGTGCGATGCCGGGCGCGAACGCCAAGGCTATCGAACTAAAGGTTTTCATTGCTCCATCCCCAACGCGTCGCAATCATCGCCATGGTAGCGGGATCGCGGCGCGCTGGACAGATTTTTTCGCACTCCGGCGGGATCAACCCGCAAGCGTGATGGAAACGCGGCGGTTCTGCTTGCCCTTTTTCTCGATCTTGCCGATGCGCACCGTGCCGATCTCGCCGGTGCGCGCGACATGGGTGCCGCCGCAGGGCTGCAGATCGACCTGGTCCTCGCCCTCGCCGATACGGATCAGCCGGATGATCCCGGCACCGCGCGGCGGCTGAACGGACATCGTCTTGACGAGGCCCGGATTCGCGTCGAGCTGGTCCTCGGTGATCCAGTCCTCGGTCACTGGCAGATCGCGTCCGATCATCTCGTTCAGCGCGGTTTCAAGCGCGTCCTTGTCGCCGGGCGCCTCGGGCATGTCGAAGTCAAGCCGCCCCTTCTCGGCCGAGATCGACCCGCCGGTCACCGGCAGCGGGATCACGACGGATAGCAGGTGAAGCGCGGTGTGGATGCGCATGTGGCGGTGCCTGCGGTCCCAGGCCAGATGCTGCGTCACCTCGGTGCCGATTTCCGGCAGACCGGACGCGGCATCGGGGACCAGGATGATCTGGTCGCCGTCCCCCTTGACGGTGTCGCGGATCGTCAGGCTATCGCCGCCGCCGGTGTCGCCCATCGCCTCGCTGCCCCAGGACAGCCTGCCGATGTCACCGGGCTGGCCGCCGCCCGCCGGATAGAACACGGTGCGGTCCAGAACGATGCCGCCCTCGTCGGTGATCGCGGTCACAAGCGCCGTCGCCTCTTTCAGGTAGGGGTCGGTGCGGAACAGCATCTCTGTCATCGTCCATCTCCATCGCCATCGCTATCGGGGGCCACATCCATGTCGCCGTCCGTCATGTGTTGTCCCGCCTCGGCCGGGCTGGACGGCGCCGCCGTCGCCACGGCCACCTTCGGCGGCGCGCCCGCCCCCGCCTGCCCGCCCGAACCAAGCGCCTCGGGATTGCGCAGCCAGATGTCGCGCTGTGCAAAGGGTATCTCGATCCCCTCCTCGGCAAAGCGCCGCGCGATGGCGTGATTGATATCGTTCTGCACGTTCAGAATGAAGTTCACGTCCCGCAGGATCATCCGCACCTCGAAGTCGAGCGAATCCGCCCCAAAGCCCGCGAACAGGATCAGCGGCGGCGGCTCGACCACCACAAGCGGCTGGTCATTGGCGATCTCGGACAGGATGCGGTCGACCTTGGCGGTGTCGGTGCCATAGGCGACGCCGACCTTGACGATCAGCCGCCCCGCCTGGTTGCCCCGCGTCCAGTTCGTCACCGGCGCTGACACGAAATCGGCGTTTGGCACGATGACGCTAGTTTTGTCGAAGGTCTCGATGGTGGTCGAGCGCACCGAGATCTTCTTGACGATCCCCATGGTGCCGCCGACCTCGATCCAGTCGCCCTCGCCGATGGGACGCTCGACCAGCAGAATTATCCCCGACACGAAGTTCGACACGATGTTCTGCAGGCCGAACCCGATGCCGACCGACAGCGCACCGGCGACAATGGCGAGCGAGGACAGGTTGATGCCCGCCAGCGTGACGGCAAGGATCCCCGACAGCACCACGCCGACATAACCGACGCCCGAGGTGATCGCGTTGCGCCCGCCCGCATCCATTCTTGTCTTGGGCAGGACGCTGGCCTTGAGCGCCTTCTGGATCAGCCGGGTGATGGCGAAGCCGACGCCGAAGACCACGATGACGGTCAGGAAATCGCCCGGTGCCAGACGCGTCTCGCCAAGGGTGAAGCCTGCGCGGAACGTCACCCACATCTCGTAGAGATCCGTCGCGCGGGCACCCCAGACGATGGCCAGCACAGGCGTCAGCGCCAGCGCGACCGCAAAGCCCACAAGCGTCGGAACCAGCGAGTTCGACGCCTCTTCGGCGCTTTGCCCGGTCAGGACCCGGAAGGCGTCGACCACAAGCCGGTTCAGGATCACCAGAAGGCCAAGCAGGCCCAGCGTCATCGCCGCCGGATAGATGAAGGTCTGCGCTGCGTTGATGTAGCCAAGCGCGGCGGCCACCGGCGCGGCAAGGCCGATGACGATGGCCATGCGCGCCACGAACCCCGCCACCGAGGTTTGCAGCGTGCCGACATGATCGTCCGACTGTGCCGCGCGGGCATGGCGCAGAAGGCGCTGTCCGATGCGGAACAGAAACAGCCCCGACAGCGCCAGGATCGGCGTGAACAGCAGCGCCAGCGTCGCGGGGGAATAGGTTTCGGTCTCGGCGAGGTTGGCCGCCACGCCATACAGACCGAACAGCAGGCCCAGAATGCCCGCGTTGCGGCGCAGGCGAAAGCGGTCCTCGAGCGGCAGATCGCCAAGGACAAGCGCATCGCCCGCCTTGGGGAACACCCGGTCGGCCACCCAAAGCGCCGAATAATAGCTGAAAACGAAGAACGGCAGCGCGTCGATCACCGCGAGGCCCCGCGCGCCCACAAGATCGAGCGACCGCGCCGCAGCCACGAACAGGAAAATTCCCGCCACGGGCACGATGACCTTGCCGGTCGAGATCAGCAGGCTGCCAAGATTCGACGCAAAGCGCGCGAAGACAAGGTTCACCAGCGCCTCGACCCAGATCCTGCCGCGCCAGAGCAGCACAACGCCGATCAGGATCAGCGCCAGCGTCAGTGGCAAATCGTTCTGGCGCAGCGCCCGCTGTCCCTGCGTTTCCCAGTTGGTGGCGATCTCGGCCATGATCCCGGTCAGCGACCCGGTCAGCTCGGTCAGGGCGCCCGGCCAGTTCGCCGGATTCACCGGCATCGGCGCGCGTTCCATCAGCGCCTGGGCCTGCCGTTCGCGCAGGATGGTGTCGATCTCGCGGATCAGCCCCTCGGCCCGGCTGAATGCTTCGACGGCTTGCCTGTTGGGGGCGCTGAGGTCGGCAAGCTGCTGGTTCAGCTCGGCCCGGCGGCCTGCCACCTCGGTCGGTTCCGTCTCGCCCTCGGCGGGCGGCGGCCCCAGCGCCTCAAGCTGTGCACGCACGGTCTGGATGCGGTCCGCGTTGAGGTTCTGGGACGACGCGAAGGTTTCTCGCCACGCCACAAGTTCCTCGCGCAGCGTCTCGAACGCCGCGTTCGAGGCGCGGCCTGCCTGGATCGCGCCCTCGGCCCGCTGGGCCACGCTTTCCCAGGCGGCAAGGTCGGGCGCGTTGGTATTGGTCTGCGCAGTCCCGGCCCCCGCCGAAAGCGCGACCAGAAGGGCGGCAACAAGCACCCTTACCCAGACCAGGGCGGCGCGCATCTCAGTCCTCGAAAACGGCGGGAATATCCCGCGGCGGGGTATCCAGCCAGACCGGCACCGGCAGCCCCTTGCCCTTCAGGAAGTCGGGGTTGAACAGCTTGGACTGATAGCGGTTGCCGTAGTCGCACAAGATGGTGACGATAGTGTGCCCCGGCCCCAGGTCGCGCGCCAGATGCATCGCGCCCGCGATGTTGACGCCGGACGATCCGCCAAGGCACAGGCCCTCGTCCTGCAACAGGTCGAACACGATCGGCAGCGCCTCGGCATCGGGGATGCGGTAGCTGTAATCGGGGGTGAAGCCTTCGAGGTTGGCGGTGATCCGCCCCTGCCCGATGCCTTCAGTGATGGAATCGCCGGGGTTGTCCTGCCCGGTGTAGATCTTGAAAAGCCCCGCGCCTTCCGGGTCGGCAAGCCCGATCCTGACGCCCTTGGGCTGCAGCGCCATGCCGACACCCGCCAGCGTGCCGCCAGACCCGACCGCGCAGACGAACCCGTCCACCTTGCCATCCGTCTGGTCCCAGATCTCGGGGCCGGTGGTTTCCACATGCGCCTGACGGTTCGCCACGTTGTCGAACTGGTTGGCCCAGATGGCGCCATTCGGCTCGGTCTCGGCCAGCTTGTGCGCCAGACGCTCGGAATAGCGCACGTAGTTGTTGGGGTTCTTGTAGGGCACCGCCGGAACCTGCACCAACTCGGCGCCCGCCAGCCGCAGCATGTCCTTCTTTTCCTGGCTCTGCGTTTCCGGGATCACGATGACGGTCTTGAACCCCATCGCGGCGCCGACCAGTGCAAGGCCGATGCCGGTGTTGCCCGCTGTCCCCTCGACGATGGTGCCGCCGGGCTTCAGCGCGCCGCGTTCAACGGCGTCGCGGATGATATACAGCGCGGCGCGGTCCTTGACGGACTGACCGGGGTTCAGGAATTCGCATTTGCCAAGGATCTCGCAGCCCGTCGCATCGGACGCGGCATGCAGGCGGATCAGGGGCGTGTTGCCCACCGCGTCGGGAAGGTCGGTCTTGATCGCCATGGCTCTCGCTCCTCGCGCCGGGATGTGCTGGCGTCTTGTCTAGGGGCGCGCTTGTCCGATCTCAAGCCGAACGAAGCCGGTCGCGGTGGAGTTTCAGCCACATCGCCGCGAGGATCAGAGGGCCGACAGCGGCCTCGCCGGTTTCGATCAGGCGTTCCAGCTCGGCGAAGGGCAGGATGTGGATGCGGATATCCTCGTATTCCTCCGCCAGCCCGCCAAAGCCTTCGGCGCGGTCCGGCAGGTCCGTGATCCCGACGAAGATGTGCTGATACTCGGCCAGCGCGCCGGGCGATGGATAGCAGCGCGCAACGGGTTCCAGCCGTTGCGCCGTCACCCCCGCCTCTTCCGCCAATTCGCGGCGCGCCGCATCCTCGGGCGCTTCGCCGGGGTCGACAAGGCCGGCTGGAGGTTCAAGGCACCACGGCCTCGGATCGCCCATCAGGAACGGCGCATAGCGGAACTGTTCGACCAGAAGCACCCGGTCACGCACCGGATCATAGGGCAGGACGATGGCGGCATCGCAGCCGTGCAGTCCCGCGCGGGTCACCGTATCGCTCATGCTGCCGTCAAATCGGCGGTGGCGCAGGCGGTTCTCCTCGAAGGCGAAGAACGACAGCCAGCGATTGCTGTCCTCGACGTTCACATCGTCCCGCCCCAGATCGCTGCGCCGTGTCACCGGCCCCGGTGATGCACGGCGGCGCAGGCGGCTGTCGGCGCGGCGCATCATCATGGTGAAGTTGGCTGCCAGATCGGCAGGCGACAGGCGGCCAAAGCCCCACATCGCCTCGTGCGCTGTCTCTGTTGCCAGATCGCCCAAGGTCGCCGCCCAACCCTCCAGCGACCACGCCGCGCCGCGCTCAGGCGGGGTCTGCGGCCAGTAGATTTCAGCGTCCCGGCGCTCGCCGTCTACTTCGATCAAAGCGGGGCGACGATCATAGCCGAAAGCGCCCTCGTAGTAGTCCATCCGCGCAACCGCAGCCTTGCTGGCCTCAACCGCCAGACCCTGCGCCGCGCCGCTGGCCTCTGCGATCATCGGAAACGCCGCCTGTCCCGCATGAAACACGCCGTGCCCCGGCAGCAGAGCCTTGTGCGCGGGCGCGTCTTCGCCGAGCACGATCTTGCGCAAGGCGTCATGGCGCAGCGTTCCGTAGAGAAAGATCAAGGTCACCGGATCAGCGCCACACGCGGCTCACGGCATGGGCCAAAAGCCCGCCCGCAAGCCCGCCGAGCACCAGCACCGCCATGATCGGAGGCATCAGCACGACGACCGCCCAGTCCAGCGCGATGCCGATCATCGCCTCGAGCCCTTCCATCGGGCCGTCATAGCGGCCCTTGAGCGAGCGCGCGAACATCTCGGCCGCCGACAGGATCACCAGCGTCGAGATCAACAGCACCGCCGAGGCGTTCAGCCCGTAGGCCGCCCCGAAGCCCCAGCTTCGCGGCGCGTGCTTGCCCGCGATGAACCAGCCGGTCACGACGCCCATTCCCGCTGCGACCTCGCGCACCAGACCGGCCGATACGCCTTCTTCCAGGGTCAGGGCCGCAAGATGCGCAGCGGCATAGCCGATCGCGGCGAACACGATCGCGGAAATCAGGCGGGCGGCGGTGGGCATCTGGCCTCAGGCGGGTCGGGACACGGTGATCTGCGTTACATCACAGTTTCCAGACTGGAATGTGGCGGCGCAAGAGGTGAGATAGAAATTCCACATCCTGCGGAACCGGTCGTCAAAGCCAAGCTCCGCCACCTCGTCCCACTTGTCGTTGAACGTATCGTGCCAGCGGCGCAGCGTATGGCTGTAGCTTTCGCCGAATTCGAGCGATCCGCACACCCGCAGGCCCGCCCTCTCGACCTCTTGGCGCAGCACCGTCGGCGAAGGCAGCATGCCGCCCGGAAAGATGTATTTCTGGATGAAATCGACACCCTTGCGATACACCTCCCAGCGGCGGTCCTGCACTGTGATGATCTGCAGCGTCGCGTTGCCGCCGGGCTTGAGCCGCTCGCGCAGGGTGTTGAAATACACCGGCCAATAGCGCTCGCCCACGGCCTCGAACATCTCGATGGAGGCGATGCCGTCATAGCTGCCGCGCTCGTCGCGATAATCCTGCAGCTTGATCTCGACGCGGTCCTGCAGACCGGCGCGGCGCACCCTCTCGACCGCGTAGTCGTGCTGCGCCTGGCTGATCGTCAGGCCGGTGACGCGCAAGCCGCGTTCCTTGGCGGCGTATTCGGCAAAGCCGCCCCAGCCGCAGCCGATCTCCAGCACATGATCGCCGGGGCGCGCGCCCATCTCGTCGACCATGCTGGCATATTTGGCGATCTGCGCGGCCTCTAGGCTTTCCTGCCCGCTGTCGAACTTGGCCGACGAATACGTCATCGTCTCGTCGAGCCAGAGACCGTAGAACTCGTTTCCAAGGTCGTAATGGTGCGCGATATTCTTGCGCGCCTGCCGTTTGGAATTGGACACGAGGCGAAAGCGTAGCCTCTCAAAGGCGCGGATCAGGCCCATGCCGGGAAAGCCGTCATAGATGCCGTCGCCCGCGACATGCACGAGGTCCATGAAGGCCTGCAGGTCGGGCGTGGACCATTGGCCGTCGATATACCCCTCGCAAAAGCCCAGATCGCCCTCGCGGATCAAGCGCGCGAAGGCGTCGTCGTCATGGATGTGCAATTCGGCCACCGGGCCGGGCGCGGCGCCATCGGCGCGAAAGCGGCGGCCGTCGCGCAGTACGAAATCCAGCCGCCCGCGGTCCATTTTCTGCGCGGCATCGAACACCGGGCCGAAGTAGCGCGGCAGATCGTTCTGCCCCTTGAGATCAGTGAGTGCGTTCATGTGTTCCCCTGTGCGCCGTTTTTCGGCGTTCGTCCTTGTTGGTGCGATCGCGATGGTCCTGAACCGAGATACGCACACCGCGTCATACCGGTTTCACAATTTCCCGCGACCACCGGATCAGAAATCCCGGTTCTCGTAGGCGGCAAGGGCGCGCTTGCGACCTTCATCCGCCGTGACGACGGGATCGGGGTAGCTGTCACCCGGTGCCATCGGCCAGCTTTCCGGGATCGCATCGAAGTAGGCGAGCGCGTCCCTGGAAGGGTTGGACCGCCCCTCGGCGATCCAGCGGTCCACATACGCGCGGTCCTTGTCGAACTTGTCCAGTTGCGTCACCGGGTTGAACACCCGGAAATACGGCGTCGCGTCCGGCCCCGACCCCGCCGCCCATTGCCAGCCCATCGCGTTCGAGGCCGGGTCCCAGTCGATCAGGCACTCCTCGAACCATTTCAGGCCAATCTTCCAGTGGCACATCAGATGCTTGGTCAGGTAGCTGGCGACGATCATCCGGGCACGATTGTGCATGTATCCCGTCGTGTAAAGCTGGCGCATCGCGGCGTCGACGAATTCGATCCCGGTGCGGCCCTGTTTCCACGCCTTCACCTCGGCGCTGCGCTCATCCTCGTTCCAGGGAAAGGCGTCCCACTCCTCGCGCCAATTGCCGGTGGCGATGCGCGGCGTGTGGTGCAAGAGGTGATAGGCGAACTCGCGCCAGACCAGTTCCTTGAGGAACGTCTCTGCCCCGGTCTTGCCGTCCTGCATTGCGCGCTGGCCCGCGTGCCAGCAGGTGCGCGGGCTGATCTCGCCATAGGTCAGATTTTCGGACAGGCGCGATGTGCCGTCGATTGCGGGGATGTCGCGGGCGGCCTTGTATCCCTCGATCCTGTGGGCGGAGAAATCGGCCAGCCGCCCCTGCGCGGCGGTCTCGCCGACGGTGACGTGATCCGCGACCACCGCCGCGCCTCGCTTCATCGCGGCGCCCATGTGCCAGTCGTCCAGCCTGTCGCTGTCCGGCCAGGTATCGGGCGCGCGCAGCTTTGAGGGCGCCTTGAGCGGGGCATCGACGTGTCGGTCACGCACAGCGCGCCAAAACGGGGTGTAGACCTTGTAGAACCCGCCTTGCTGGGTCTCGACCGTCCACGGCTCGAACAGCAGGTGCCCGGCATGGCTTTGCGCGTCCACACCCTGCTCTTTCAGTGCGGCCTTCACGGCGGTGTCCCGCGCCTGCGATGCGGGGTCATAGGCGCGTTGCCACCACACCGCCCCTGCCCCGGTCTCGTCCACCAGCGCCTTAAGGCACTCCAGCGCCTTGCCGCGCCGCAGGATCAGGCGCGATCCGGTGCCGTCCAATGCCTCTGCGAAGGCGGCCACGCCCAGACCGAACCGCCACTTCGGCGCAGCGGCAAGGCCCTCGATCACCTCGTCATGCAGGAACACCGGGATCACCGGACGCCCCGTCGCCGCCGCGTTGGACAGGGCGGCGTGGTCGGTCAGGCGCAAGTCTCGCCTGATCCACACGATGATGGGAGTGTCGTCCGTCATGCTCTGCCCTGCGCGTCGCGGGCTGGCCCCGCTGTCACAGAACGTGATCTAGCGCACGGATGAGGCGGTCAACCTCGGCTTTGGTGGTGTAGTGCACGAAGGACAGGCGCAACACCCCCGCCTCGGGGTCCACGCCCATGCCTTCCAGCGCACGGACCGCGTAGAAATTGCCGCCGCCCGCGTTGATGCCGTGCTGCGCCAATTCCTGTGCGACAGGCTCTGCAGGCTTGTGCAGGTCCACCGCCACGGTCGGCGCCCGGCCCGTGGCCTTGGCGGGCCCCAGCAGCCGCACCGAGTTCTTCAGCGACAGGTAGTCGAGCAACGGTTGCAGAAGCTGCGTCTCGTGCGTGCGGAACAGATCGTGCACGATGGCCGCGCGCTCGCGCGGGCCGTGGTTCGTGGTGACGTGATGCGCGTGCACGGTGTCGATGTAATCCGCCATCCCGGCACATGCCGCGATCTGAGCGTGATCGGGCCCCGCCGGGGTCAGCCGCTTATAGGGGCTGGCCGCGTTGAAATAGTGCCCCTGATTCGGCAGCGCCTCGGCCAGCGCGCGGCGGATCACCATGATGCCCTGATGCGGACCGTAGGTCTTGTAGGCCGAGAACAGGTAGATGTCGGCGCCCGTCGCCCCCACATCCGGCAGCCCGTGCGGCGCGTAGGACACCCCGTCGATGCACACATGCGCGCCCGTCGCATGAACCCTGGCGGTGATCGCGGCGACGTCGTTGATCTCTCCCACGACGTTGGAACAATGGGGAAAACACACCAGCCGCACCTTGTCGTCCAGCAGCTTGTCCAGCGCGGCAGGGTCCAGATGCCCGGTGTCGCGGTCGATGCGCCATTCGCGCACCTCGATGCCCCGCGCCGCAAGCCGACGCCACGGGCCGGTATTGGCCTCGTGGTCCTGATTGGTGACGATGACGGCCTCACCGGGCTGCATCCAGTCGCCGAAGGCATGGGCCAGGACATAGGTGTTCGCGGTGGTGGATGGACCGAACGACACCTCGTCCGTGTCCACGCCCATCATCGCGGCAAGGCGGCTGCGCGCCTCGTCCATTTCCTCGCCCGCGACGCGGCTGGCCTCGTAAGGGCCGTAGGGCTGCACCTTGCGTTCCCGGTAGAACCGCGTCAGCCGGTCGACGACCTGCGCGCAAGGATAGCTGCCCCCTGCATTCTCGAAGAAGGCGCGGTCCCGAAGCGACGGCTCGGAAAAGGCGGGGAACTGGCTGCGGATGAAGGATGTATCAAGGGTCATGGCTCCATAGAACCAAACCGCCCGCCGGGCACAAGGCACGGCGGGCGGGATTTGTGCTAGCTTGGCGCGACCGTCAGGAGGACGGCACCGGCTTTGCCAGCTTCAACTCGTTCGATAGGCCCTTCCAGATCGCAAAGCACATCACCAGAAGCACCAGCGTGAACGGCAGGCCGGTCGAGATGACCATGGCCTGAAGCGCGTTCAGACCGCCACCGATCAGAAGAACGATGGCAACGACGCCCTCGAAAGTCGCCCAGAACACCCGCTGCGGGGTCGGTGCGTTCAGCTTGCCGCCCGCCGTGATCGTGTCGATCACCAGGCTGCCCGAATCGGACGAGGTGACGAAGAACACGATCACGAGGATGATCGCCACGGTCGAGGTGATCGCCGCCAGCGGCAGGTCCGCCAGCATCCCGAACAGCGACAGCTCGGGGCTGTAGGCGTCGATCACGTTGGCCTTCACGAGGCTCGAGTCGGGGTTGGTCAGCACCTGGTCGATGGCGACGCCCCCGAAGACGGCCATCCACAGCACGCAGACGATCGACGGGATGATCAGCACGCAGGTCAGGAATTCACGCACCGTGCGGCCCCGGCTGACCCGGGCGATGAACATGCCAACGAACGGTGACCAGCTGATCCACCATGCCCAGTAGAACGCCGTCCAGCCGTGACGATAGGAATCGTCGGTGCGGCCCACCGGGTTCGACAGCGGCAACAGCTCCTTGGCGTAGACGAACAGCGACTGCCCGAATCCGGTCAGGATCGCCACAGTCGGGCCGACCAGCAGCACGAAGAGCAAGAGCACGCCCGCGATCAGCATGTTGACCTCGGACAGCACCTTGACGCCGCCTTCAAGCCCGCGAACCACCGACACCAGCGCGACAGCGGTGATGCCGACGATCAGCAACACCTGCGTGGTGATGGTGTTCGGGATGCCGTAGACGAAATCGAGACCGGCAGCCGCCTGCTGCGCGCCAAGACCAAGCGAGGTCGCCAGACCAAAGAGCGTGGCAAAGACGGCGATGATGTCGATGGCATGGCCGAGCGGACCCCAGACACGCTCACCGAACAGCGGATAGAACGCCGAGCGGATCGAAAGCGGCAGACCCTTGTTGTAGCTGAACAGAGCCAGAGCCAGCGCCAGAACCGCGTAGATCGCCCAAGGGTGCAGACCCCAGTGGTAGATCGTGGCAGCCATACCCATCTCGCGGGCGCGTGCGACGTTGTCGGCGATGATCGAGCCATCTTCAGCGAACGGCGACGCGGTGCCCAGCGGCTGCGAAATGGCCATGTGATAGACTGGTTCAAGCACGCCGAAGAACATCAGACCGATGCCCATGCCCGCGGCGAACAGCATCGCGAACCAGCCCAGATAGCTGAAATCCGGCTCTGCCTCGGTGCCACCAAGGCGCACGGCGCCGTAGGGCGATACGATCAGCACAAGGCAGAAGAGGACGAAGAAGTTGGCCGCCGACATGAAGAACCAGTCGAAGGTGCTGGTCAGCATCGGCCGCAATTCGACGAAGAAGGCGTTCGCGGAGGTCGGAAAGATCAGCGAGATCGCCACAAAGACGAGCACCGAGATCGCCGAGATCGCGAAGACCGGGTTGTGGATGTCAAAACCCATCCCGGCCAGTTTGCCCTGGACGTTGTTCTGTCCAAGTTCGTATTCCGTTTCGACCAGATGGACCTCTCCATCCGGCTCTGGCACCCCTGGTGCGGTGTTGTCTGTCATACCGTTCTGTCCCTTTTCCGGTTTCGGTTTTCGCAACGTGAAGACGCCGCATGTCGCAACTGGAACGTGCCCCTGTGGGAATGGTTCCCGTAGGGTCACTGGGCCGGTTCCCGCCGATCCGGGGAAATTCAATCCGTCAGTCGGGCGGGATCGAATAGGTCAGGCTCGCGCGGGCGACCGGCCGTTCGTCTCCTACGGAGTATAGCAAAACATCGCCGACTGCCAGCACCCGGCCCAGTTTCAACAACCGCGCCTCGGCGACCATGTCCGTGTTGGCAGCCGGTTTGCGCATGAAATCAATGGAACAATTCGTTGTGACCGCCAGTGCCTTGGGTCCGATCATGGCCAGAACGGCGAAGTAGATCGACACGTCCGCAAGGGCGAACATTGACGGTCCCGACACCGTGCCGCCGGGGCGCAGGTTGCGTTCACTGACCGGCATGCGCACCCGCACCTGCATCGGTTCGACCGCCTCGACAACAAAGTCACCCTTCACCTGGGTGAACTCGGCGTCGACGAAGTCCGTCAGCGCCGCGGCGTCCATCTTGAGTTCCATGCTTTTCCCTCCGTCCCTGGGCGTTTAGGATTGGCGCGTCTGGGCTGGGAGGACAAGATGGCGATATTGCTTCGGACGGATACGGATGCGGTGGCGCGGCTGACCCTGAACGCACCCGGCAGCCTGAACGCGCTGTCGGACGCGATGCTTGCCGCGCTGGCCGGGGAATTCGCGCGGCTGGAAGGCGACCGCAGCATCCGGGCCGTGGTGATCGCGGGCGCGGGAAAGGCGTTTTGCGCGGGCCACGACCTGAAAGAGATGACGCGCGGGCGCGCGGCCGACGATGGCGGGGCCGCCTATTTCGCCGACCTGTTCACCCGCTGCGGCGCGGTGATGCAGGCGATCGGCCGCCTGCCGCAACCGGTCATCGCCGAGGTCCACGGCGTCGCGGCGGCGGCGGGCTGCCAGCTGGTCGCGTCCTGCGACATGTCGGTGGCGGCGCCGGGCACGCGGTTCGGCGTCAACGGCGTGAACATCGGGCTGTTCTGCTCGACCCCGATGGTGGCGCTATCGCGCAATATCCCCCGCAAGCAGGCGTTCGAGATGCTCGTGACAGGCGATTTCATCGACGCGGGCCGCGCGGCGGAGCTTGGGCTGGTGAACCGCGTCGCCGCGGAAGGGGCGCTGAGCGAGGAGACGATGGCGCTCGCCGCGAAGGTGGCGGCCAAGCTGGGCAGCGCGGTGCGGATCGGCAAGCGCGCCTTTTACGAGCAGGCGCAGATGCCGCTGGACGCCGCCTATGCCTACACCGGCGAGGTGATGGTGGAGAACATGCTGAACCGCGACACCGAGGAAGGCATCGCCGCATTCATCGAAAAGCGCGCGCCGGAGTGGCAGCAGTAGCCTCGCCCGGCTTGCGCCGGGCGATCCGGCTGGGGGGCTCTGCCCCCCAGACCCCCCGGAGGTATTTGAAGACCAAAGATGAACGGGGGTGCGGCTCCGTTCAGCGGCCCTTGAAGATCGAGCCGAAGATGCCGCGCACGATGCGGCGGCCGGTGGTGCCCTTCAGTTCCTTGATGACGACGCTTGTGACGGCCTCGGAGAAGCTTTCGTCGGCGCGGGCGCGCCCGGACCGCGTGGGACGCGGCGCGGCGTAGGTCTCTGCCTCGCGGCTGTTCTTGCCGCCGTAGCGGCGGGCGGAGGCGAATTCGCGGTCTTCCTGTTCTTGCCGGGCCTCGGCGGCCACGGCGTCCTCTGCCTCGGCAGCGGCCTTGTCGGCGCGCGCCTTCAGCATCTCGAAGGCGCTGTCGCGGTCGAGGCGCGTCTCGTACTTGCCGGCGATCGGTGAGGACGCGATGACGCCCGCGCGTGTCTCGGGCGTGATCGGGCCGAGGCGCGAGGATGGCGGACGGATCAGCGTGCGCTCGGCGATGCCGGGGGCGCCCTTGTCGATCAGCATCGAGGTGACGGCCTCGCCGGTGCCGACCTCGCGGATCGCCTGTTCGATGTCGAAGCGCGGGTTCTCGCGGTAGGTTTCGGCGGCGAGGTGCAGCGCCTTGCGGTCGCGGGCGGTGAAGGCGCGCAGCGCGTGCTGCACCCGGTTGCCGAGTTGTCCGAGGATGTCGGCGGGCACGTCATCGGGATTCTGGGTGATGAAATACACGCCCACACCCTTTGAGCGGATCAGGCGGGCGACCTGTTCGACCTTGTCGATCAGCGCCTTGGGAGCATCGTCGAACAACAGGTGTGCCTCGTCGAAGAAGAACACCAGCCTGGGCTTGTCCGGATCGCCCACCTCGGGCAGGTCCTCGAAGAGTTCGGACAGGAGCCACAGCAGGAAGGTGGCATAGAGCCGGGGCGAGGCCATCAGCTTGTCGGCGGCGAGGATGTTGATGCGCCCGCGCCCATCCACATCCGTGCGCATGATGTCGGACAGATCGAGCGCCGGTTCACCGAAGAATTGCGCGCCGCCCTGGTTCTCGAGCACCAGAAGCTGGCGCTGGATCGTGCCGATGGAAGACGCCGACACATGGCCGTACCGCAGCGACAGCGCGGGGGCGTTTTCGCCCACGAAGACCAGAAGCGCGCGCAGGTCGTTCAGGTCGAGCAGCGGCAGGCCTTCTTCGTCGGACATGCGGAAGGCGATGTTCAGAACCCCCTCTTGCGCCTCGGACAGCTCCAGCAGGCGCGAGAGCAGCAAGGGGCCCATCTCGGCGATGGTGGTGCGCACCGGGTGGCCCTGTTCGCCGAAAAGATCCCAGAACGTGACGGGGAAAGCGCTGTAGGCATAGTCGTCGAAACCGATCTTCGCGGCGCGAGACAGGAACGCTTCGTGCAGCTTGAAGTCTTCGCTGCCCGCCTGCGCCAGCCCCGACAGATCGCCCTTCACGTCCGAAAGCACCACCGGCACGCCCGCCGCCGAGAAACCTTCGGCGAGGATCTGCAGCGTCACGGTCTTGCCGGTGCCGGTCGCGCCCGCAATGAGGCCGTGCCGGTTGGCGTATTTCAGCAGCAGCTCCTGCCGCTCGCCGTAACCCTCGCCGCCGCCGCCCACGAAAATCCTGTCATTCATCTGCCGCTCTCCGCCCGAAAATCCGCGCAACCATACAAGCTGCGGGGCGGTGCACCAGTGTTTCGGTGCGTGCGATTGCGGGGGATCGCGCGCCGCACAGCGCGGTGTCCTGTCCGAACGGATAGGGGCCAAGCCAGACAGCGATCGCCTGTTGACGACTGCCGGGACTGGCAATAGCCTTTGCATCAATGACTAAGTCGGCCAGTCCGGCAGGGAGAATATGTTGCGAAGAAGGGCCCCCTGGGCCCTTTTTCTTTGGCGGCATCCTGCCGGACCTATGCGAGAATTGACCTGACACCGGGCCTTGCCCGTGCTAGGCGTCGCCGCCGACACATCGACCACAACTTCGAGGACATGATGACGGACATTCTGAAACCGCTTTCCCTCGCTTTCCTGATCGCGTTCGCTGCACCGGCCATCGCGCAGGATGAGACGGCAGACCCCGCCCCCGACGCCACATCCGCGCCCAACGAGGAGCAAAGCGATCCGCTGGCCCTGTCGATGGGCGAGGATCAGGCCGAGCTTGGGCAGGTCTACGTCGCCGAGACCTTTACCGACTGGGAAATGCGCTGCGTGCGCACCGAGGCCGAGAACGATCCCTGCCAGCTGTATCAGCTTCTGGACGACGGTCAGGGCAATGCCGTGGCGGAATTCAACATGTTCGTCCTGCCCGAGGGCAACGAGGCCGCCGCTGGCGCGACCATCGTCACCCCGCTCGAGACACTGCTGACCTCGCAGATCACGCTGGTCGTCGATGAGAGCCAGCCGCGCCGTTATCCGTTCAGCTGGTGCGCGCAGATCGGCTGCTTTGCCCGTGTCGGGTTCACCGGCGACGAGGTTGCGCAGTTCAAGGCCGGCCAGGTCGCCACGCTGTCGATCGTTCCGGTCGCAGCGCCTGACCAGCGCGTGAACATCTCGGTATCGCTGTCGGGCTTCACTGCGGCCTATGACGCCCTTGCCGCGCGCCCAGCACCGCAGCCGCCCGCACCGGGCGAAGCGCCGCCTGCTGCAAACGAGTAAGTTCGCGCCTTCTGAACCACAAAGGCCGCCCGAAGGGGCGGCCTTTTTCGTTGGTATCAAAGGTGGTTGAGCGTCACACCTTGCGCAGCGCAAGCACCGCGTTCAGGCCCCCGAAGGCAAAGGCGTTGGACAGCACCACGTCAACGTCCGCATTGCGCGCCTCGTTCGGAACGACGTCGAGCGCGCATTCGGGATCGGGTTCGTCGTAGTTGATTGTTGGCGCGATGATGCCATCCTTCAGCGCCATGATGCAGGCCAGAAGCTCGACCGCGCCGGTGCCGCCGATAAGGTGCCCGTGCATCGACTTGGTCGAGGAGATCATCAGATCGTCGGCATGATGGCCGAAGACCTGCGCAACGGCGGCGCATTCGGTCTTGTCGTTCGCGGCGGTGCCGGTGCCGTGGGCGTTGATGTATCCGACATCCGACGGGTTCAGGCGCGCGTCGCGCAGCGCCCCCGAGATGGCACGCGCCGCGCCCTGCATCGACGGCATCACGATGTCGGCGGCATCCGAGGTCATCGCAAAGCCGACGATCTCGGCCAGAATCTCGGCGCCGCGCGCCTTGGCGTGCTCGTATTCCTCGAACACGAACACGGCCGACCCTTCGCCCTGCACCATACCGTTGCGGTTCGCACTGAACGGGCGGCAGGCGTCCTTGGACATCACGCGCAGGCCCTCCCAGGCCTTCACGCCGCCAAAGCACAGCATCGATTCCGAGCCGCCCGCGATCATCGCGCGGGACGCACCGCAGCGCACAAGCTGGAACGCCTGCCCCATCGCGTGATTCGACGAGGCGCAGGCGGTCGCTACGGTAAAGGACGGGCCCTTGAGGTTGTAGGCCATCGAGACATGGCTCGCGGCCGCGTTGTTCATCAGCTTGGGCACGACGAAGGGGTGAACGCGGTTCTTTCCCTCCTCGTAGACCGAGCGATAATTCTCGTCCCAGGTGTTCACGCCGCCGCCCGCGGTGCCCAGCACCACGCCCGCCTCGTTGCCAAGCTCGCCCTCGAAGACGAGGCCCGATTGCGCGATGGCCTCGCGCGCGGCGATCAGGGTGAACTGGGTAAAGCGGTCATAAAGTGCGATCTGCTGGCGGTTATACTCTGCCTCGGGATCATAGTCGGTGACCTGCCCGCCAATCTGGATCGACAGGCGGTCAACGTCACGGATGTTGAGGGGGCCGATGCCGCAGACGCCTTCGGCCATCGCCTTGAGCGTATCGGTCACCGTGTGGCCGAGCGCGTTGATCGTTCCCGCGCCCGTAATGACGACACGCTTCATGCCTTCTGGTCTTCCACCAGCTTCTCGACGGCCGAAACGATGGCCTGCACCGACGATATGTCGAAATCGCTTTCGGACGGATCGTTGGCGTTGAACGGCACCTGGATATCGAACGCCTCTTCGATGGCGAAGATGGATTCGACCAGACCAAGGCTGTCGATGCCGAGGTCTTCGAGCGTCTGATCCATCTTCACGTCGCCGGGTTCCAGAACGGCCTGCTCGGCGATGATTTGGATCACCTTGTCTTTGACGGACGTGGACATGTCACCTCCCGCGGAATGCTTCGGCGACTTCTAGTCAGTCTGGCGGCGGGATGGAACCCATAACTCGCCGGAACCGCTGGTGCGGCCCCGGCGTCTGCGATGTGTCAGCTGTTGGGCTCGCCGATGCGCACGCCCTCGCGCACCAGCGCGTCGAAGATCACCCTGTCGCGGCCATAAACGTCATCGCGGAAGGTCAGTTGCCCGGTCGCCGAGGTATAGGCGGTGCGGTAGACCAGATGCACGGGGATCTCCTGTTCAAGCTGGACCTGGGTGTTCGCGCCCGACCGCAGGATGCGCTGGAAATAGCCCTCGGGATCGGCTTCTTGCTTGGCGAGGATCGCATAGGCGAAATCGAAGGGGTCGTTCAGGCGGATACAGCCGTGGCTGAACGTGCGCACCTCGCGGCTGAACAGCGATTTCGCAGGCGTATCATGCAGATAGATGTTGTAGCGGTTGGGGAACATGAACTTGACCAGCCCCAACGCGTTGCCGTTGCCCGGCGGCTGGCGCAGGTTCAGCGGAAAGCTGCGGGGGCTGTAGGCGCCCCAGTTTATCGCACCGCGGGGCACGACGTTGCCGCGCCCGTCGACCAGTTGCAGATGCCCTGCCGCGCCGCCGCCCGAGGCCAGCATCGCGGGCAGGTATTCGTTGACGGCGATGGAATTCGGCACGTTCCAGTAGGGGTTGATCTCCATGTATTCCATGGTGTCCGAGAATTCGGGCGTGCGCTGGTCCGACACGTTCGAGCCGATGACCGACCGGGTCTCGAAGGTGATCTTGTCGTTGTCGATGATCCGCGCCTTGAAGTCGGTCAGGTTCACCCAGATGTGACGCGCGCCGCGGCCTTCCTCGAAGTTCAGCCAGCGCTCGCGTTCCATCGCCACGACGATGGACGGCAGGCGCTGCTCGATGTCGGTGTTGATCTCCTGCATGGTGCGGCCACCGGCCACGCCATCGGGTTCCAGCGCCATTGCAATCTGGAAGCTCTGGACGGCCTTCTGCAGCGCGCTGTCATAGACGCTGGACGCGCTGCGATCCATGTAGCCCATCGCGATAAGCCGGTTGCGCAGGGCAATCACCGCCTCGCCCGACTGGCCGGGCTGCAGCGTGCTGGCGGGCACCTTGGGGCCCCAGCCACCACGCGCCATCTTCTGCTCCAGCTCGATCTTGGCGCGCATCAGACGGGCGTATTCCTGGCTTTTCGGCGGCAGGCTGCGCAGCACGAAGGTCGGGTCCTCGGACGCCATCCGCGCCAGCAACTCGCCGCCGTCGCGTAGCGGAACTTCGCGCTTGATGTCGCTGACCACCTCGCCGGGGGCCAGGATGCCGGTCTGGACATCGCGTGCGTAGGTCAGGAACAGGCGGGACAGTTCCACCTCGGCGCGGCCAAGGTCGCGCTGGGTCTCGATGTTGCCCAGCATGTCGGTCAGCTGGGTCAGATCGTAATGCGCGGCGGGAAGCGCGTGTTGCGGCGCGCGCGCTATGGCGGCCATCAGCGCGTTGCGGCGGTTGACCGACGCCTCGTCCGTGCCGGTCCAGATGCCTTCGTAGCCGTTGTCACGGTAGAACGCCGCCATCTCGCGGTCGTCATACGCGGTTTCGGCGATGGCCTGCATGAACGCGGTCACGTTGCCGGAGGTCTGGGCGGCACCGATCGAAGGGGACAGCGCAAGACCGGCTGACAGCAAGAGCGCAAGCGCGGTGTCGGGGATAAGGCGCTGAAGGCGGACGCGGTGCAACATATTGTTCCTCGTTCTCGGCGGTGCATGATTTGTTGTAAATCCTAACGGGAAAATCGTCCGTGAGGTCGATCACATTTGCTTCAATGTGCCCGGGTGTTTCGTGCGTGCAACGGTTTTTCGCGGTTCCCGGTTAATCCTGCGGCAACCGGTGTTGGGCAATATCCTGCCGATAAACCGGCAACACCATGGCCGCGACCGACTCGAAGGTTGGAGGAATGATTTTCCTGTGTCATAAACTCCACATGCCTGGGGATGAGGCAGCAGTTGGTCGCGCAACGCCGCGGCTGAAATATCGGGACAGCAAGGACGCAATTCCTCATGACTGATAACGGCTTTGCGGGTGTCACACGCCGTGGCCTGCTCGGAGCGTTCGCCGCATGCGCGGTCGCAGCGGCTCCGACCTACTCGAACGCATTCGGCCTGCTTCGCGGAGCGGGCGATATTCGCCGGATCAAGATGTATTCCGGTCGCACCGGGGAAAGCATCGACACGATCTACTGGATCGAAGGCGAATACATCCCCGAGGTTCTGACCGAACTCAACTACTTCATGCGCGACTGGCGCTCGGACGAGACGCATTCGATGGATGCACGCACGGTCGACATCATGGCCGCCGCCCACACGATGCTGGGTGTCGCCGAGCCCTACATGCTGCTGTCGGGCTATCGTTCGCCCAGCACCAACGCCATGTTGCGCTCGCGCTCGTCGGGTGTGGCGAAGAACTCGCTGCACATGCAGGGCCAGGCCGCCGATTTGCGGATGAAATCGCGCAGCGTCAGCCAGATGGCCAAGGCCGCAGCGACCTGCCGCGCGGGCGGTGTCGGTCGCTACTCCGGTTCGGATTTCGTGCACATGGATTGCGGCGCGGTGCGGACCTGGGGCGCCTGAGCGTCCGGGCGACCATCACCGTGATGAACAAGGCCGCCCCCGTGCGGCCTTTTCATTGGCGAAGCGGCCCTGCCGCTACATCACGGCGCCGATCTGCCACGGCACGAATTCGTGGTCGCCAAGGCCAAGCGCCTCGGACTTCGTGACCTGCCCCGACGCAACGGCCCGGATCACGTCGAAAATCTCGCGCCCCTTGTCCTGAAGCGCCACGCCCGCCGACAGGATGTCGCCTGCATTCAGGTCCATGTCATCCGGCATCTGCGCGAACAACCTGTCCGACGTCGCCACCTTGATCGTCGGCGCAGGCTTTGATCCGAAGGCCGATCCCCGCCCGGTCGTGAACACCACGATCTGTGCGCCGCCGGCGATCTGCCCCGTCACGGACACCGGATCGTAGCCGGGCGTATCCATGAACACGAGGCCAGGGTCTGTCACCCGCTCGGCATAGTCATAGACCGCGCGCAGCGGCGTCGCGCCGCCCTTGGACGCGGCGCCAAGGGACTTCTCGAGGATCGTGGTGATGCCGCCCTGCTTGTTGCCGGGGCTGGGGTTGTTGTCCATCGAACCGCCGGTCTGGGCGGTGTAGTCTTCCCACCATCTGATCTGACCGATGAGCTTGCGCGCGACCCCGTCCGACGCGGCGCGGCGCAGAAGCAGCTGTTCGGCGCCGTAGATCTCGGGCGTCTCGGACAGGATGGCGCTGCCGCCTTGTGCGACGACCAGATCGCTCGCCACCCCGAGCGCGGGATTGGCGGTAATGGAGGAAAACCCGTCAGAGCCGCCGCATTGCAGCGCCACGCGCAGCGCCGACATAGGTTGCGGGCTGCGAGCGGCCCGGCTCACCTCGGGCAACACCTCGGCGACATGCGCCTTGATCGCGTCGATGGTGGCGCGGGTGCCGCCGGTGTCCTGAATGGTCAGGGCGTGAAACCGCTCGGTCCCGGCAGGGCCGAAATGCGACTGCATCCGCGCGATCTGCATCACTTCGCAGCCCAGCCCAACGAACACGGTCGCCCCGACATTGGGATGCGTCGCGTGGCCCCAGAGCACCCGGTCGAGGATCTCGAACCCGCGCCCCGAAGACGCCATCCCGCAGCCGGTGCCGTGCGCCAGCGCGACGATTCCGTCGACGGAGGGGAATTGGTCCAGCAGCCCGCTCGACTCGATCTCGGCGGCGGCCTTGCGGATCACCGTGGCCGAGCAGTTCACCGTTGCGACGAGCGCGATATAGTTGCGCGTCCCGACCCGCCCGTCGCCGCGCAAGTAGCCCATGAAGGATAGCGGCGGCATCCGCGGGATCGCCGCCTCGGCCTGCGCCAGATCGGCGCCGATGGCGTAGTCCTGCCGGGGGCTCATGAAGCCGCAATTGTGGCTGTGGACATGCGCGCCCACACCGATGTCGGCGCTGGCGGTGCCGATGAACTGGCCCAGCTTTACCACGGCGCCGCCCTTCGGGATCGCGCGGCAGGCGATCTTGTGTCCGGCAGACACGGGCTGCGGCAGCGGTGCGCCCTGCCCCAGCGGCCGGGCGCCCGCAGCGGCCCGCGCCGTCAGAACGGCGACGTTGTCAGCGGGGTGCAGGACCAGCGGGTCAGCCATGGGCCAGCGCCCTTGCAACACCGCGCAACTCTGCCAGCCCGCGCAGCCTGCCGATCAGCGGGTAGCCCGAGATCAGGTCGCGGTCCAGATCGGACAGCATGTGGTGGCCGTGATCGGGGCGGAACGGGATCGCATGATCCGCGCGCCCCTCACCCGCGCGCCGGGCCTCTTCCTCCAGCAGCACGCGCATCAGCGCCACCATGTCGGTGTCGCCGTCAAGATGTGCGGCCTCTTCGAACGATCCGTCGGGGTCCTTTCGCACGTTGCGCAGGTGCGCAAAATGGATACGGCCCGCAACCCGGCGCGCGATGTCTGGCACGTCGTTCCCGGGGTTCGCGCCAAGCGAGCCCGAGCAGAGCGTGACCCCGTTCGCGGGGCTGTCGGCGGCGCGCAATATCCACTCCAGATCGTCGCCGTCCGACACGATGCGCGGAAGGCCGAGAATGTCGCGCGGCGGATCATCGGGATGCACGCACAGCAGTATGCCAAGGTCTTCAGCGGCAGGCACGACCTCGTCCAGAAACCGCTTGTAGTTGGTGCGCAGCGCGTCGCGGCCGATCCCGTCATAGGCGGCAAGCGCGCGGCGCAGCCCGTCCACGTCGTAGCGGTCGAAGGCGCCGGGCAATCCGGCCATGATCGCCGAGACCAGCGCCGCCCGCTCTGCGTCGGTGGAACGCTGGAACCAGACCGCGGCGCGGGCGCGCACCTCGGACAGGTAATCGTCTTCGGCGGCGGCCCGGCCCAGCATGTGGATCTCGAAGGCGGCCATGCGCGCAGCGTCGAAGCGCAGGCATGCCGCCCCGCCCGCGACCGGGGCGGCAAGGTCGGTGCGCGTCCAGTCCAGCAGCGGCATGAAGTTGTAGCAGATGCGGGTCACGCCCTCGGCGGCAAGGTTGGCCATCGACTGGCGATAGTTGGCAAACAGCTGCGGCAGGTCTCCCTCGCCGCGTTTGATCCGCTCGTGGACCGGCAGGCTTTCGACGACGACCCAGTCGAACCCGGCCGCTACGATTTCCTTGCGGCGAGCGGCGATGGCATCGCGCGGCCAGACCTCGCCATAGGGGATGGCATGCAGGGCGCTGACGATGCCGCGCGCGCCGGTCTGGGCGACCTCTGGCAGCGTAATGGCGTCGAATTCCCCGTACCAGCGCCAGCTTTCGATCATGCCGAAACCTCTTGCACGGCGGCGCTTGCGCCGACCGACCACAGCCGCTCGGCCGCCTCGGTGAGCGGCGCTTGAAGATCGGCGGCAAGGTCCGCCGGAAACACTGCCCGCAAGGACAGGATCGCGCGCACGACTTCGGCGGGGGTGGAAGAGTTTTCGGACAGGGCGCGCAGATCGTCCGCCAGCGGGTCGCGCACGTCGATGGCGCCGCCCGTCTCGTCGATGCCACCGGCGTAGCGCATCCATGCTGCCACGGCGAGGCACAGCGCCGGCGAGGCGCGCGCCGCCGCAAGGTTATCGCGCAAGGTGCCAAGCAGGCGTTGCGGCAGTTTCTGGCTGCCGTCCATGGCGATCTGCCAGGTCCGGTGCCGGATCGCGGGGTTGGCGTAACGCGCCAGCAGCGCATCGGCGTAGTCCGGCAGGCTGACGCCAGCGGGCGCGGTGACGGCGGGCATGATCTCGGACCAGAGCGTTCGGGCATAGGCGGCGAGGACCGGATCGGCCACCGTATCGGCGATGGTCTGGTGCCCCGCAAGATAGCCCGTATAGGCCAGCGCGGAATGCGTGCCGTTCAGCATCCGCAGCTTCATGTGTTCGTGGGCGGTGACATCTGCCACCATCTCGGCCCCGGCAGCGGCAAGATCGGGGCGCGCGCCGTCGACGAAATCATCCTCGACCGCCCATTGCGAAAACGGCTCGTGCAGCACGGGCGCGGCATCCGGGGTACCTGTAAGGGCATCGATGCGGGCGATGTCATCGGGCGTGGTCGCGGGGGTGATCCGGTCGACCATCGTGCAAGGAAACCGCCCATCGGACGCGATCCAGTCGGCAAGCGCCGGGTCGATCGCCCTCGCAAGGTCCAGCACCACGCCGCGCAGGACGCGCCCGTTCTCGGGCAGGTTGTCGCAGCTCAGAACGGTGAACGGCCTTGATCCGGCCACGCGGCGCCGCTCCAGCGCCCGCACGAGGAACCCGGGCGCCGAGACCGGCAACGCATGGGCCAGATCATGCCGGATGTCGGGGTGGTCGAGGTTCAGCCGCCCGGTAGCGGGATTGTGGCAATAGCCCTTTTCCGTGACCGTCAGTGACACGATCCGCACGCCGGGATCGGCCATCGCCGCCAGCACCGCCTCGGGGTCCTCGGGCGCCACAAGGACCTCGTTCAGCACTTCGATCCGGCGAACCGTCTCAGCCGCGCCGTCCAGCGTGACCGACGTATAGGCCCAGTCCTGTCCGCGCAGAGCATCGCGGGTGCCGGGGCTGCGCAGCGACACGCCGACGATGCCCCAATCCCCGCCCGATGCCGCCATCGCATCGGCCACATAGACACAGCCAAAGCCGCGAAAGAACGCGCCAAGGCCAAGGTGGACGATGCCGGTGGCAGGGCGCACAGCGCCCTGCGGGACAAGACCGTCAGCGGGCAAGCCAGCCTCCGTCGACGTTCAGGACCGCGCCGTGGATATAGCGCGCGGCGGGCGTGCACAGGAACGTCGCCGCCCCCGCGATATCCTCTGCCGCGCCCCAGCGCCCCGCCGGGATACGGTCAAGGATGGCCTTGTTGCGCTCGGGATCGGCGCGCAGGGCCTCGGTGTTGTTGGTCTCGATATAGCCCGGTGCCACGGCGTTGACGTTGATGCCCTTGGCGGCCCATTCGTTCGCAAGGATCTTGGTCAGCCCGGCCACGCCATGCTTGGACGCGGTGTAGGACGGCACCCGAATGCCGCCCTGGAACGACAGGAGCGAGGCGATGTTGACCACCGCGCCGCGTCCGCCCTCTGCCAGAACCGCCTTGGCGAAGGCTTGCGTGGTGAAGAACAGCGCCTTGAGGTTCACGTCCATTACCGCGTCCCAGTCCGCCTCCGAGAACTCGGTCGCATCCGCGCGGCGGATGATCCCGGCGTTGTTCACGAGGATGTCGATACCGCCCGCGCTGAACAGCCCCTGCCCGGCCATCGGGTCGGCAAAGTCCACCAGCACCGACGACGCCGCGCCGCCTGCCGCCTCGATCCGCGCGACAGTGTCGTCGCAAGATCGGCGTCCGGCGCAGATCACCTCGGCGCCCGCCTCTGCCAGCCCGACCGCGATCGCCTGGCCGATGCCGGTGTTGGCGCCGGTCACGAGGGCCTTGCGCCCGTTCAGAGAAAACGCATCGCTCACCGCAAATCTCCCATATCCACCATGTCCATGTCGGTGAAATCGACGTTATCGCCCGCCATCGCCCAGCAGAAGGTATAGGATGACGTGCCCGCGCCCGCATGGATCGACCAGGGCGGAGAGATCACCGCCTCTTCATTGGCCATGACGATGTGCCGGGTCTGCGACGGCTCTCCCATCAGGTGAAAGACGCGCGCGGCTTCGGGAAGCTGGAAATACAGGTAAGCCTCCATCCGGCGGTCGTGCAGGTGCGCGGGCATGGTGTTCCAGACCGAGCCTTCGGCGAATTGCGTGTAGCCCATCAGAAGCTGGCAGGTCTGGCAGACCTCGGGGTGCAGGAACTGGATGATGACGCGCTCGTTCGCGGTCTCGCGCGCGCCAAGCTCGACGCGGCGGGCATCGGCCAGCCGGATCAGGCGGGTCGGGTGCGCGGCGTGGGCGGGCGCCGAGAGCACATAGAAACGCCCTGCGCCGCTGAAGGTCACCGGGCCCGCGCCCATGCCTATATAGAGAACCTCGCCGGTGCCGATCTCGTGGTCCTGCCCGGCGACCGACACCGTTCCGGCCTCGCCGATGTTCAGAACGCCCATCTCGCGCCGGTCTAGGATCGAGGGCGTGCCGCTCGCCTCGACCCGGTCGAGCGTCAGCGATCCGCCTGCAGGAACGGCAGATCCCAGGATCAGGCGGTCGTAATGGCTGTAGACCAGCCGGATCTCGCCCGGCGCGAACAACCCGCCAACGTGGAAATGATCGCGCAACTGCTCGGTGTCGAGCGTCTTGGCGGTGGCGGGGTCGATGGCGTATCGGGTTTCGGTCGTCAGCATGGTGAATTGGCCTTTCGTCACAGAAAATCGTCGCGGCGGGGCGCGAAGGTGTCGATCAGGGTGCCCGCCTCGACACAGGTGCAGCCGTGCCGTGCCCCGGACGGAATGACAAGACTGTCGCCGGGCCGCAGATCATGGGTCACCCCGTCCACGGTAAAGGCGAACCGCCCGGCCTCGACATAGGTTGCCTGGACGTGGGGGTGATCGTGCAGTTTGCCTTCCGCACCAGCCTTGAACCGGAAGGCGACCACCATCAGCGCGGCGGTTTCGGCGAGCACCTGACGGCTGACACCGGGATCGGTTGGGACGACGGGAAAGGTCATGGCGGCCTCTAGCGGAACAGCGACGGCAGCCAGAGCGACAGCGCCGGAATGTAGGTCACAAGCATCAGTGTAATCAGCGCCGCGCCGTAGAATGGCCAGATCGTGCGCACCGCGTCCCAGACCGGGATGCGCCCCACCGCACAGCCGACAAACAGAACCGCCCCCACCGGAGGCGTGCACAGGCCGATGCCGAGGTTGAGGATCAGGATCACGCCGAAATGCACCGGATCGACCCCGAAGGCGGTGGCGACAGGCAGGAAGATCGGCGTGGTGATGACGATCAGCGGCGACATGTCCATGAAGGTGCCAAGGACCAGCAGCATCACGTTCAGCAGCAGCAGGATGACGATCGGATTGTCCGACACGCCCTGCAGCATCTCGACCATCGACGCAGGCACCCGCGTATAGGCCAGAAGCCAGCCGAAGGACGCGGCGCATCCGATCACCATCAGCACCATCGCGGTCGTGCGCACGGCGGCAAAGGTCGCTTCGATGAAGTCGTGCCAGGACAGGCTGCGGTAGACGAAGAACGTCACGACCAGCGCATAGACCACCGCGATGTTCGACGATTCCGATGCCGTGAACACGCCAGAGCGCACGCCGCCGAATATGATCGCGACAAGGATCAGGCCCGGCGCGGCCGACACGAACAGCGTGCCGATCATGCGGAAACCCTGGAACTTCTGCACCGGATAGCCCTTGCGCGCCGCGACCCACCAGGCGGCTACCATCAGGACGGCGGCCAGCAGCAGCCCGGGGATGATCCCCGCGGTGAACAGATCTGCGATCGAGATGCGGCCTCCAGCAGCGATGGAATAGATTATCATGTTGTGCGACGGCGGCAGCATCAGCGCGATGATCGAGCTGACGACCGTGATGTTCACCGCGTAATCAACGTCGTATCCGCGCTCCTTCATCTGCGGCACCATCAGGCCGCCCACGGCGCTTGCATCGGCGGCGGCCGAGCCGGACACGCCCCCGAACATCACCGACGACAGGACGTTGACCTGCCCCAGGCCGCCCCGAAGATGGCCGACAAAGGCCCCCGCCAGCGCCACCAGCCGCCGGGCGATGTCGCCGCGCACCATCAGGTCGCCCGCGTAGATGAAGAACGGGATCGCCATCAGCGCGAACACCGACACGCCCGAATTGAGGCGCTGGAACACCACGACGGGCGGCAGGCCAAGATAGAGGATCGTCGCGAAGCTGGACACGCCAAGGCAGAAGGCGACGGGCGTGCCGATCAAGAGCAGGAACACGAAGGTTCCGAACAGGACGTAAAGTTCCATCTACTGCTCCACCGCGTCATCGCCAAAGCGCGAGGTCGGCAGCCCCGCAAGGCGACGCGCGATACGCTCGGCCGAGAACAGGACGACCAGAACGCCGCCCGCGACGATGGGGGCAAAATCGAAGGCACCCGAGAGGCCGAGGCTGGGGATGCGGTTGCCAACGGTCTTCACGGCAAGCTGCCAGCCGAACCAGATCATCCCGACGCCGAAGGCCCCGACGAAGAAATCCGACACCGAATACAGCACCAGCCGCGCGCGCTCGGAGATGAAATACAGCACCACGTCGAAGGACAGGTGATACCCCTCGCGGATGCCGACGGCGGCGCCCAGAAAGATGAACCAGCCCATGATCATCACCGACGCAGGCTCGGTCCAGACGATGCTGTCGTTCAGCACGTAGCGCCAGAATACCTGCGCCGCGATCAGCACGGTCATCAGCACCAGCCCGACCCCGGCAAGCCAGAGCGCGGCGCGCGACAACAGCCCGGCGATGCGGGCGACAGAGATCATCGCGGATTTCACACGCGCGTCCTTTGCGGTTTAAGGGATCGGCCCGCGCGTGGCGGCGCGGGCCGAAAGAGGCTTATTCCGTCGCCTGAATGTCCGCGACCATCTGCTGAAGATTGGCCGAGGTCACGTATTTTTCATAGACCGGGCCCATCGCCTCGATGAACGGCGTCTTGTCGATGTCGGTCACGATCTCGACGCCTGCCGCGCGCACCCGCGCCTCGGACTCGGCCTCGCGCGCTTGCCACAGCTCGCGCATGACCGGAACCGACTCTTTCGCCGCGTCGCGCACCAGTTGCTGGTCCTCGGCGCTCAGCTTGTCGAAAGACGACTTGGCCATCACCAGGACCTCGGGAACGATCAGGTGCTGGTCCAGCGTGTAGTACTTGGCGACCTCGAAATGGCCCGAGCTGTCATAGGACGGCCAGTTGTTCTCGGCGCCGTCGATCACACCCGTCTGGATCGAGGAATACACCTCGCCGTAGGGCATCGGGGTGGCGTTGGCACCAAGCGCGGCGACCATGTCGACGAACATGTCGGACTGCATCACCCGGAACTTCATGCCCGCAAGGTCGTCCATCGAATTGATCGGCTTTTCGGAATTGTAGAAGCTGCGCGATCCGCCGTCATAGAAGGCAAGGCCGACCAGATCGTGATCGCTGAACGCGTCCAGGATCTGCTGACCGACCGGGCCGTCCATCACCTTGTGCATATGCTCCACCGAGCGGAAGATGTAGGGCAGCGACGGCACCTGCGTCTCTTCGATGATGTTGTTGAACGGGCCAAGCGAGACGCGGTTCATGTCGATCACGCCGAACTGCGTCTGCTCGATGGTGTCCTTTTCCTCGCCCAGCTGGGCCGAGTGGAACACCTCGATGCACAGACGGCCATCCGAGCGCTCTTCCAGCATGTCGCCCATTGCCTCGACGGCCGCGACGGTCGGATAGCCCTCGGGATGGGTGTCGGACGAGCGCAAGGTGATCTCGCAGGCCGCGGCGGCGGATGCCATCGCGGCGCTGGCCAGCAGCGCGGCGCCCAGAGTCTTGAAGTAAGTCATGGTTTTCCTCCCAGAAAATGGCCCTGTCAGAGCCGGTAAGCCTGCTTTGCAAGCCGATACGTCAAGTCATGCGCCACTTCAGGCGCCTCATCCGCATCAAGGCGGCCGGTGGCGACAAGCCTGGCCAGAAATGCGCAATCCACGCGCCGCGCCACATCGTGGCGGGCCGGGATCGAGCAGAAGGCGCGGGTGTCGTCATTGAAGCCGACGGTGTTGTAGAACCCCGCCGTTTCCGTCGCGGTTTCGCGGAACCGCATCATCCCTTCATAGCTGTCGTGGAACCACCACGGCGGCCCCAGCTTCAGCGCCGGATAGACGCCGGCCAGAGGCGCAAGTTCACGCGCAAGCGTGGACTCGTCCAGCATGAACAGGATGATCGTCAGGTCCGGCTCGTGCCCGACCGCGTTCAGAAGCGGACGCAGCGCATGGACGAAATCCGTGCGCACGGGAATGTCATGGCCCTTGTCACGTCCGAACTGCGCCAGCACGCGGGCCGAATGGTTGCGCAAGGCGCCCGGATGGATTTGAAGGACCAGCCCGTCGTCGAGGCTCATCCGCGCCATCTCGGTCAGCATGTGCCCGCGAAAGGCGTCGGCCTCGTCCGCCGTGCAGGCCCCGCGCAGCGCCTTGTTGAACAGCGCGGCGGCGACATCCTGCGGCAAATCCTCGGTCCGTGCGGTGGGATGGCCGTGATCCGACGACGTGGCGCCGAAGCTCTTGAAAAAGGCGCGCCGGTTGCGGTGGGCGGCAAGATAACCTGTCCAGGTGGTCGCATCCTCGCCCGCCATCTCGCCCATGCGCTCGACGTTCTGAGCAAAGCCGTCCGTCTCTGGATCGACCACGGCATCGGGGCGATAGGCGGTGATGACCCTGCCCGTCCAGCCGCTGTCGCGGATCATCCGGTGCCAGCGCAAGTCGTCGGTGGCGCCTTCGGTCGTGGCGATGGCTTCGATGTTGAACCGCTCGAACAGGGCGCGCGGACGGTAGGCATCCTGTTTCAGGCAGGCATCGACATGGTCATAGATGGCGTCTGCCGTTGCTGCGGACAGCCGGTCGGTCACGCCGAAGACCTCGCTCAGCGCGTGGTCGACCCACATCCGCGATGGGGTGCCGCGAAACAGGTGGTAGTTCCCTGCGAACAGACGCCAGATCTTGCGCGGGTCCTGTTCCGTCTCACCGCCGTCGGCGCGCGGCACCCCAAGGGAGTCGAGCGGGATGCCTTGCGAGTGCAGCATGCGAAAGACGTAGTGGTCGGGCACGACGAACAGCCGGGCCGGATCGGGGAAGCAGTCGTCCTCGGCAAACCAGCGCGGATCGGTATGGCCATGCGGGCTTAGGATCGGCAGATCGCGGACACCTTCGTAAAGGCTGCGCGCAATGGCACGCACGGCAGGGTCCGCCGGAAAAAGCCGATCGTCGTCCAGCAAGATGTGCCCCCTCTCCGCATTGGCAGCGCGGTTCGTAGTCCGGAACCGGCTGAGTGATATCCTAGTTGCGTAATTTTCGCCCGTCAACTGATAACCCAGTTGCATCCTGCCGCGCATGCCGTGCTATGCTGCGCCAACAGCATGGCCAGACAAGAGGTCCCCGGATGGATGACGCGGCGGCAAAGCGGATCGAGGATGTTCTGCCCCTGCGCCCGCTCAGGCGGGCACAGCTGCCGACGGTGGCCGACCAGGCCTTTGAAATTCTGCAGAAAAGCATCCTGACGCTGGAAATGGCCCCGCAGACCCGGATTTCCGAGGCCGAGGTGGCGAACCGGCTGGGCGTGTCCCGCCAACCCGTGCGAGAGGCGTTCAAGCGGCTGGCAAAGCTTGGGTTTCTTGAAATCCGTCCGCAAAGCGGCACGACGGTCAGCCTGATCTCCGAGGCGGCGGTGCTGCGCGCGCGCTACATCCGGACCGCGCTGGAGATCCAGACCTGCCGGACCGCCTGCGACAAGGTAAGCGAGGCCGGTCTTGCCACGCTCTCTGCGCTGCTGGACGCGCAGCGCGTCGCCGTCAAGGATCAGGACCGCACCCGCTTTCATGCGCTCGATGACGAGTTTCACCGCGAAATCTGCGTGCAGTCCGGCGTAGGTTATGTCTGGGAACTGATCCACGACAACAAGGCGCACATGGACCGCGTGCGTATGCTGTCGCTCAGCACCTCGTCGCAAAAGCTGGCGCTGGCCGAGCATGTCGACATCCTGAACGCGATCACAGCCCGTGCACCCGACGCGGCCGAGAAGGCGATCCACAGTCACCTGTCGCGGATCCTGACCTTTATCGAAGAGTTGAAGGCGACCAATCACAGCTGGTTCACGGATGCAGAAACATGACCCGAATCGTCGCGATAGGGGAATGCATGGTCGAGATGTCGCCGCTGGAGCGGGATGGCGAGTATCGCATGGGCTTTGCCGGGGACACGATGAACACCGCGTGGTATCTGCGCCGCCTTCTGGGCGCAGGGCACAGCGTCGACTACCTGACTGCCATCGGCACCGACGGCATCTCAGACCGGATGCTGGCCTTTCTGACGGGCGCCGGGATCGGCACGGATCACATCGCCCGGCTGCCGGATCGCACCGTGGGCCTCTATCTCATCCAGTTGCAGGACGGCGAGCGCAGTTTCAGCTACTGGCGCGGCCAGAGCGCGGCGCGCAGTCTCGCCGCCGACCGCGCCGCGCTGGAGGCGGCGCTGACCAAAGCGCAGATGGCCTATGTCTCGGGGATCACGCTGGCGATCCTGCCCCCCGGCGATCGCGCCACGCTGCAGGACGTGCTGCGCACCTTTCGCGCAGGCGGCGGTCAGGTCGCCTTCGATCCCAACTTGCGCCCGCGCCTGTGGTCAGACCCCGCCGAGATGACCCGCGCGGTGATGCAGGCCGCATCCGTGTGCGACATCGCGCTTCCCAGCTTTGACGACGAGGCGGCGCATTTCGGAGATGCCTCGCCCGCCACGACGGCAGCGCGCTACGCCGAGGCGGGCGCGCGCCTTGTTATCGTCAAGGACGGCGCCCGCCGAATCCTGTCGCGGAACGGCACAGAGATCGCGGAACATGACACAGTGCCCGCGCCCGATGTGGTCGACACCACCGCCGCAGGGGATTCGTTCAACGCCGGATGCCTTGCAGGCCTGATCGACGGCAAGGCGCTGGCGGATGCCATCCGCGCAGGGGCCACGCTTGCAGCGCAGGTCGTGCAGGCACGGGGCGCGCTGGTCGAGATTGACTGAGGCGGCTGCACATCGCGGGAAGGCTTGGCGCACCCGAAAGGATTCGAACCTTTGGCCTCTGCCTTCGGAGGGCAGCGCTCTATCCAGCTGAGCTACGGGTGCTTCACCGGGGCGTATACCCAGCACGCAGGAGTGTCGCAACGGGAAATATGTCTCCGGTGATCTTGCGGACGCGTGGCCGGGGCGCATGATGGCCGGGCCATAGAAGGACTGCCGGACCATGCCGAATTCCCGATCGCTGGGCGCCCTTGTCGCGATCCAGCTTGCCGTCTCAGCAGCCTCGCTGGTGGTCGAGATCGTCGCGGGCCGCATGCTTGCGCCCTATGTCGGCATGTCGCTTTACACTTGGACGGCTGTCATCGCGGTGGTCCTTGCGGGGTTCTCTGCCGGGCACTGGTGGGGCGGGCGCATCGCGGGGCGGGCGCCAGCGGCAGCCCTTCGCAGGACGGGCTGGATCATCCTTGCCGCCGCCACGACAACGGCGCTTGCCGGTGTGCTGCTTGCGGGGATCGCCGGGCCTGTGCTGGCAAGCATCGGACACCCGGTCCTGGCCATCGTGACGCTCGCGGGTCTGGTGTTCTTCCTGCCGTCGTTCTTCGCGGGTGTCCCTGCGCCGGTGCTCGCGCAGATCGCCGTCGCGGCGGAACCGGCAGAGCAGTCGGGGCGGGCCTTGGGCGCGCTCTTCGCGGCAGGCGCCGCCGGAGCCATCGCGGGCGTTCTGATGGCGGGGTTCGTCTTCATCTCGTGGCTCGGCTCGTCCGGCACGCTGGTCGTGGTCACGCTGGTCTATGGCGCAACCGCGCTCGGCTGCTTCGCGCTCTCCCGTCCGGGGCTGAATGCGGCGCCCGTCCTTGCGGCGCTGGCGATCTCGGGCGCGGCGCTGGCAAGCCTGATGGTTCCCGGCCAGTGCGACCGTGAAAGCCGTTACTTCTGCATCCGCACGCTGGATGTCTCCGCCGACGCGGACCAGCCGGTGCGGATGATGGTGCTGGACCACCTTGTGCATGGCATGTCCGCGCGCGACCTTCCCGGTGTCATGTTCACCGATCACGCGGCGATGCTGGATGCGCTGGCACGGCTGCGCGCGCCCCGGAGCGATTTCACCAGCTTCTTCCTCGGCGGGGGCACGTATTCCATCCCGCGCGCCTTTGCGATGCGCGGCGCCGGACCCGTGACCGTGGCCGAGATCGACCCTGCGGTGACCGAAACCGCCGTGCGCGATTTCTGGTTCGATCCCGCCCCTGCCCGCGTCCTGCACGAGGATGCCCGCCGCGCCCTGCTGACGCGGCCGGACCGCTACGACGTGGTGATCGGCGATGCCTTCACCGACATCGCGGTGCCCGCCCACCTGATCACCCGCGAGTTCTTCGAACTGGTGCAGGCGCGGCTGGAGCCCGGGGGCAGCTATCTGATGAACGTGATCGACTTCGAGGATCGGCTGGAGGCGCTTGGCGCCGTCACGCGCACCCTGTCAGAGGTCTTCGAGGTGGTCGAGGTCTGGACCATCGCCGCGCCGCCAGAACCGGGCGCGCGCATGGTGTTCGTTATCGCGGCCGGAGACGCGCCGACGCCCGCGGACAGCTTTGCCGTCCCCTCGCCCGACCGCACGGTCTTTGGCGCGTTGGACGGGCGGTTCGTGGACGAGGTGATGGCGCGGGGAACGCTGATCCTTACGGATGACTACGCGCCGATCGACCGGCTTCTGGGACCGGGCGGCTAGCGCTCAGGCGAACAGCTCATGGCACAGCTCCAGCGCGTCGACCAATGCGTCGACCTCGGCGGTGGTGTTGTACATCCCGAACGACGCGCGGCAGGTGGCGGACAGACCGAGGAACTCCATCAGCGGCCCCGTGCAGTGCTGGCCCGCGCGCACCGCGACGCCCTTTTTGTCGAGCACGGTCGAGATGTCATGGGCATGGGCCGCGCCGTCCAGCGTGAACGAGAAGATCGCCGCCTTGTCCGCAGATTTCCCCTGCACCGTCAGCCAGTTGAGCCCGTCCAGCCGGTCGCGGGCATAGTCGCGCAAGGCGTGTTCATGCGCCGCGATCGCGTCCATCCCGACACCCATCATGTAGTCGAGCGCCACGCCAAGACCGATCTGCTGAACGATGCCGGGGGTGCCCGCCTCGAACTTCATCGGCGGATCGGCCCAGGCGACCGCGTCCTTGCGGACTTCGCGGATCATGTCACCGCCGCCGATGAACGGGCGCATCTCGGCCATACGCTCCTGCCGGATGTAGATCGCGCCGGACCCCGATGGGCCATACAGCTTGTGCCCGGTGATGGCGTAGAAATCGCAGCCGATGTCGCGCACATTGACCGGCATGTGCACGGCGGCCTGGCTGCCGTCGACCAGAACAGGCACGCCCTGCGCATGGGCGCCTTGTGTGATCGCCTTGACGTCCACCTTGGTGCCCAGCACGTTCGACAGGTGCGTGACCGCGATCAGCTTGGTGCGCGCGGTGATCGCATCCAGCACCATCTGCGGATCGAGATCGCCGTTGGCATCGACATCGACCCACACCAGCTTGACCCCCTGCCGTTCGCGCAGGAAATGCCAGGGCACGATATTGGCGTGGTGTTCCATCACCGACAGGATGATCTCGTCGCCCGCCTCCATCCGAGGCATCGCCCAACCATACGCTATAAGGTTGAGGCCCTCGGTGGTGCCGGTGTTCATCACGATCTCGTCTTCGGACCCGGCGCCAAGGAACGCCGCGATCTTGCCGCGCACGCTCTCATACTTGTCGGTGGCAAGGTTCGAGAGATAGTGCAGGCCCCTGTGAACATTGGCATATTCCATGGAATAGGCCTGCGTCATCGCGTCGATCACGACTTGGGGCTTTTGCGCTGAGGCGCCGTTGTCGAGATAGACCAGCGGCTTGTCGTTCACCGTCCGCGACAGGATCGGGAAATCCTTGCGGATCTCATTTACATCGTAAGTCATATCAAGCTCCGGGCGCCGAGACGCCAATCAGCGACAGGATGATCGACAGGCCAAAGGCGATGCCCAGCATCGACACCACGACCATCAGGAACACCTTTCCGGGTTGCGTGAAACCGTGCAGCGCAGCGGTGAAATGCGTCACCAGCCAGAAGAACAGCCCGATCCCGAGGATGCCCAGCCAGGCCGCCACCGGCGGGAACACGACAAGCGCCGCGATTTGCGCAAGCTGCAACATCACAAGGATGAACTGCAGCCAGGCCACCGTAAGAACCGCATCCTCGAACGCGCCGGTTCCGCCCATCGCGCGGCCGATCCAGAAGATTGCGAACACGGCCACGACCAAGAGGCAAAGCTGGACGACGAAGGCCAGAAGCGGCGTCGCCAGAAGCGGCCCGGCGATGCTGGCCGACACCGGCAAAAGCGCCGCCGTCGCCTCGCCCAGAAGGGTCGAGACCACGACCATCAGGATCAGCGCCTGCCACGCCTCGGCCCGCCCCAGCCCAAGGCTGAACACGGCCCGAAGGCCCTGCTGCGGATTGGGAATGCTCGACACGCCAAGCCGCAGGATATCGCCAAAGGTCATGCCGCAGGCCCTTCGGGACGTTCCGCTTCCCACAGGCTGGCCCCCCAGAGCGCCAGGAAGCCGACAAGCACTACAAACCCGACGATCTGCACGATCGGTCCCTCCAGAAATCCCGCGACAAGCCCGTTCAACAGCCAAAGCGGCGCCGCCGCAACCAGTGCCCAGAACAACGCAAGGCGCGCGCCGAACCAACTGCCCTGCCCGCCCACGAGTTTCATCGGCAGATGCGTGAGCGCCGCAAGCAGGTACAGCACGAGCGGCGCGATGAACAGAAGCGCCAGCAGCGCCCCGCCAAGGCGCGCCTGCAGCGGAACGGACGGGTCGAGATAAGCGTCGCGCGCCAGCACTGGCCATTGCGACACGAACAGCACCGCGCAGCCCAGCATCAGATAGAAAAGCGCGCGATCCTCACGCACCCCTGCGTCCAGATGCCGCCGCATGACACGGCGCGGGGCGCGGTAGCTGCCCAGGATGTCGGTTGTCAGTGCCATCAGCCCCTGCGGCGACCAAGCCACGCATCAAGCCGCCCGAGGATCTCGTCCGCGATCTGCGGATCCTCGATCTCTTCGATGGCTTCAGCAAGGAAGGCCAACACCAGAAGATCTTGCGCCTGCGACTTCGGTACCCCGCGCGAGCGCAGGTAGAACATCGCCGTCTCGTCGATGGCCCCGGTGGTCGAGCCATGCGAGCAGGCGACGTCGTCGGCGTAGATCTCGAGCTCGGGCTTGGCGAGGAACTGGCTGTCGCCGTCCAGAAGCAGCGACTGGCTGATCTGGTAGCCGTCGGTTTTCTGAGCGTCCGGTTTCACCAGGATCTTGCCCTGGAACACACCAACGGCGCCGTTGCGCAGCACCTTCTTGAACACCTGCCGGCTTTCGCAGGCAAAGGCGTCGTGGGTCACGAACACCGTGTCGTCATGGTGGAAATCGCCATCGCCCACCGCCGCGCCCGCGACATGGGCCAGCGCGTTGTCGCCGGTGAATTCGACGATGCATTCGTTGCGCGTGAGAACGCCGTTCACGGTCAGGGTAAAGGACTTGAACACCGACTCGGCGCCAAGCCGCGCGAACAGATGCGTCACCGCGCGGCGTTCATGGTCCCTACCTTGCGTGCGGATATGGTTCAGCCGCGCGCCGTCCGCGACGTCGATTTCCATCACCTTGTTGAAGCGCGCCGCCGCCGGGCCGGTTTCAAGGATCGTCGCCGAAGCGCCCCGTTCCACCTTGACGACGTTGTGCAGCACAGCGTCCGACCTTTCGTCGCGGTGCAGGTAGAAGATGTGGATCGGCCGGGGCGCCTGCCCCGTGACGCGGATCAAGAGGCCATCGCTTGCCGTCGCGGTGTTGAGAGCGGCCAGCGGGCGCGGCACGGGCGTCTGCCCGCGCGTCTCGAGCGTGCCATAGAGGTCCTTGGCCCAGTGGATGTCGGTCGCCGAGGCATCTGCCAGACGCTCGATCACGACGCCGTCCATGTCCAAGGCGTCGGACTGTTCAGGATCAAAGACGCCGTCGACGAACACGATGCGCAGCCGGTCGATGGTCTCGAACACCGGCGGCTCTTCCGCGCTGAAGACCTTTGCGGGTGGCGCGGGCAGGTCGAACAGCGTCTCGGGCCGGGTGAATTTCCAGTATTCATCGCGCCGGTGCGGCAGGCCCATCGCTGTCAGCCGGTCGAGCGCGCCCTTGCGCGCGCCCCGTGCCCAGGCCGCGCCCTCGGGCAGCGTCACTTGCGCCAGACGCGCCTCGGTCGCATCGCGCTTCGCTTGCGGCAACGCCATCATGCGACCTCCGGGTCGAGGAATTCGGCGTAACCGTTCGTCTCGACTTCGAGCGCCAGTTCGGGCCCGCCGGTCTTCACGATCTTGCCGTTCGACATGATGTGGACGACGTCGGGCACGATGTGGTCGAGCAGGCGCTGATAGTGGGTGATGACCAGAAAGCTGCGCCCGGCATCGCGCAGCGCGTTCACACCGTCGGCGACCAGTTTCATCGCATCGACGTCGAGGCCCGAGTCGGTCTCGTCGAGGATGCACATCTTCGGCTCCAGCACGGCCATCTGCAGGATTTCGTTGCGCTTTTTCTCGCCGCCCGAAAAGCCCATGTTCACCGGACGCTTGAGCATGTCGGCATCGATCTTGAGCGTCTTGGCCTTCTCACGGATCATCTTGAGGAAATCCGCCGCGCTCATCTCGTCCTCGCCGCGCGCCTTGCGCTGTGCATTCAGCGCGGTGCGCAGGAAGGTCATGTTGCCGACGCCGGGGATTTCCACCGGATACTGGAACGCCAGGAACATGCCCGCCGCCGCGCGTTCTTCGGGCTCCATCTCGAGGATGTCCTCACCCAGCAGGGTTGCCGAGCCGTCCGTCACTTCGTATCCGTCACGGCCCGACAGGACATAGGACAGCGTCGATTTGCCGGACCCGTTCGGCCCCATGATCGCGTGCACCTTGCCCGCCTCGACGGTCAGGTCGACGCCCTTGAGGATCTGCTTGTCCTCTTCTTCAAGTTTGACGTGCAGGTTCTTGATCTCAAGCATCTTTCGTCCTTAATCCAGAGTGACGGCAGTGCCGGATGCACTGACCATCAGCATGTTGTTGATGACCTCGTAATCAAGGTCGACGCCGACGACGGCGTTGCCGCCAATCTCGCCCGCGCGTATTTCCAGTTCCCGCAGCGCGGTCGTCCGCGCTTCCATCAACGAGTTCTCGTAGGCGCCCGACCGTCCGCCGATGATGTCCGTGATCCCGGCAAAGATGTCGCGGAACACGTTGGCGCCCAGAATGGCCTCGCCCACGACGATGCCATGATAGGCGGTGATCTTGCGGCCCTCGACCGAAGGTGTGGTGGTGACGATCATGGTCATTCCTCTTGTGATGCATGTTCGACAAAGGTTCGTCCTCGAACCAGTCGAGTCCAAACCTCTCTCTATTCATCACCAATGATGGCTTTTGGATCTATGAAGACGGAGGCAGCATCAGATCGTTTGGTGACGCTTGTAGTGCGACCGTAGATCCGCACTGACCCATCTACATAGGTATGGCCGTTAACCATTCCGTATAGGACTACACTTGCTCCATCCTGAACTTCCAGGTCCCCAGTAACCATCCCATGCAAAACAATATCGGCGCCGGATGCTGCCACCAAATTTCCGATCACCATTCCACGGAGGATAAGTGATTTCGAAACTTCAAGTGTTCCCTCATGTTTTCCGGTGAAGACTTCGCTCACCCCACAGACCCCTCAAGCGAGATTGCCACAAGCTGCTGTGCTTCCATCGCGAATTCCATCGGCAGGGCCTGCAGCACTTCCTTGCAGAAGCCGTTGACGACCAGCGCGACCGCTTCTTCCTCGTCCATCCCGCGCGAGCGGCAATAGAACAGCTGGTCGTCGTCCACCTTGGACGTCGTCGCCTCGTGCTCGACCCGGGATGAGTTGTTCTTGACCTCGATGTAAGGAACCGTGTGCGCCCCGCACTTGTCGCCGATCAGAAGGCTGTCGCACTGGGTGTAGTTGCGGCTGTCCTTGGCTTTCGGGTGCATCGAGACAAGGCCGCGATAGGTGTTCTGCGCCTGCCCCGCGCTGATCCCCTTGGACACGATGCGCGAGCGCGTGTTCTTGCCCAGATGGATCATCTTGGTGCCGGTGTCGGCCTGCTGCCAGTTGTTGGTGATGGCGATGGAGTAGAACTCGCCCTGGCTGCCGTCGCCGCGCAGGATGCAGGACGGGTATTTCCACGTCACCGCAGACCCGGTTTCGACCTGCGTCCACATCACCTTGGACCGGTCGCCCCGGCAATCGGCGCGCTTGGTCACGAAGTTGAAGATGCCGCCCTTGCCGTTCTCGTCGCCGGGGAACCAGTTCTGGACGGTGGAATACTTGATCTCGGCGTCTTCCAGCGCGACCAGTTCGACCACGGCGGCATGAAGCTGCGTGGTGTCGCGCTGCGGCGCAGTGCAGCCTTCGAGGTAGGACACGTAAGAGCCCTTGTCGGCGATGATCAGCGTGCGCTCGAACTGGCCGGTGTTTTCCGCGTTGATGCGGAAATAGGTCGACAGCTCCATCGGGCATTTCACGCCCGGCGGCACGTAGACGAACGAGCCGTCCGAGAAGACCGCCGTGTTGAGCGTGGCGAAGTAGTTGTCCGACGCAGGCACGACCGAGCCGAGGTATTTCTTCACCAACTCGGGATGCTCGCGCACCGCTTCCGAGATCGAGCAGAAGATGACGCCGGCCTTCTTCAGTTCCTTCTGGAACGTCGTGCCCACGGACACGCTGTCGAACACCGCGTCGACAGCCACCTTGCGGCCCTCGGCGGGCGCGTCCTCTGCCCCTTCGACGCCTGCAAGGATCATCTGCTCCTTCAGCGGAATGCCCAGTTTCTCGTATGTTGCCAACAGCTTGGGATCGACCTCGTCGAGCGATTTCGGCCGTTCCATCATGCTCTTGGGCTTGGCGTAGTAATACTGGTCCTGATAGTCGATCTTGGGATAGCGGACCATCGACCAGTCGGGTTCTTCCATCGTCTTCCAGCGCTCGAAGGCCGAGAGACGCCATTCGGTAAGCCACCCGGGCTCTTCGTTCTTGGCCGAGATCAAGCGCACGATGTCTTCGTTCAGACCTTTCGGCGCATACTCCATCTCGATGTCGGTTTCCCAGCCGTACTTGTATTTTCCGGCCATGGACTGGACCGCGTCGACGGTCTCCTGATCGACGCCTTCCTTGGCTTCCATCGTCTTGTCGAGTGCTGCCATGTCTCTATCGCTTCCTTTCAGGCCGCCTTGGCCCGGAATTTCCGGTGGCGGTCGCTCCACGCTTCAACGAAGCGCGTGATCTCGTCTTCTCTCGTCTCCGGGCCAAGCGACACGCGGATCGCCGATCTGGCGACATCGTCGTCGTATCCCATCGCCCGCAACACCCGGCTTTCCCGGACCTTGCCCGAGGAACAGGCCGATCCCGCCGATATGGCGAACCCGGCCAGGTCCATTTGCATCACCTGCGTCTCGCCGGTCCAACCCGGAACGGCAAAGCACGCGGTGTTGGCAAGCCGCCGCACGTCTTTCCCGACAAAAATAGTCTGGGTGGCGGTGGCCGCAATGCCGTTTTCTAGAATATTTCTAAATTCTTCAACCCGGGACCAGATCCCGGCGTCGAGATCGTGCATCGCAGCCTCTGCTGCCGCGCCGAAACCGGCGATGCCGGCCGTGTTCTCGGTGCCCGAGCGGCGCCCGCTTTCCTGGCCGCCGCCAAGGCTGAGCGCGGGGATGTCCTGCCCTTCACGCACGATCAGCGCGCCGACGCCCTTGGGTCCGCCCAGCTTGTGCGCCGAGAGGATCATCAGGTCGGCATCGGACCAGCCAAAGGCGACCGGAACGCGCCCCGCCGCCTGCACCGCGTCGACCAGCAAAAGCCGCGCCGTGCCGCCCCAGGGCAGCATCCACAAACCGTCCGCGTCCCGTTCCGGCATCGCCGAGACGATCCCCGTCTCGCTGTTGGCCAGACCGAAGGCCGCAACCGGGGCCATGCCCTCGCCCGGCGCGTGATGCGCCCAGAGGCAATCATGCGACGTCGGCTCGACCACCGCGCCGCCGATCAGCGACAGCACGCGCGCCGCTTCGGTCGCGCCGGAGGTAAAGATCACCTCGTCCCGCTTTGCGCCGACCAGCGCCGCCACCTGTTCGCGCGCCTTTTCCACAAGCGCCCGCGCCGCGCGCCCCTCGGCGTGGACAGAGGCCGGATTGCCCGTCACGTCCATCGCCTGTGTCATCGCCGCCCGCGCCTCGGGCCGCAACGGCGCCGTGGCGTTCCAGTCAAGGTAGGCCCGTGCCATCATCCGTCATCGACCACGGACAGGATCGCGGGCACGGCCGGACAGGGCGCCAGATCGTTCGCCACAACGTCCGACAGACGCGTCTGGTGCAGGAACACGTAGACCTGCGCCGACAGGCCTTCCCACAGGCGGTTGGTCATCGATTGCGCACGCGTACCAGAAGTGCCCCCCGACGCGCCCGCCCCCGATTTCATCGCGCTCACGTCCTCGTCCACGGCGGACAGAACGTCGATCACGCGGATCTCGGTCGAGGACCGCGACAGGCGGTATCCGCCGCCGGGTCCGCGCACCGAGTCGACAAGACCGGCGCGGCGCAGCTTGACGAACAGCTGTTCCAGGTAGGGCAAGGACAGGTGCTGGCGCCGCGACAGATCGGCCAGCGACGACAGCTGGTCGGTCGGCTGCATCGCCAGATCGACCAGCGCGACCATGGCATATCGGCCTTTCGTGCTCAGTTTCACGGCAACAGGTTCCTCGAAAGCCGATTGACGCGGGGCGGAGCCACCATTACCTCGGGTGGACCCCCGGACCAGCGCCGGATTTAGAACCGTTCTAAGGTGCCCGAGTGAAGTCGTCAAGAAATCACCTGCGGGTCCAAGCGTCAGCACAGGGACACCGATGCCCGAGGTAATCTTTCCCGGCCCCGAGGGCCGTCTTGAAGGCCGCTACCATCCGCAGAAGGCCAAGGATGCGCCGATCGCGATCATCCTGCATCCGCATCCGCAGTTCGGCGGCACGATGAACAACCGTGTCGTCTACAACTTGCACTACGCCTTCTATAACATCGGCTTCACGGTGCTGCGCTTCAACTTTCGCGGCGTGGGCCGCAGCCAGGGTGAATACGACCAGGGCATCGGCGAGCTGTCGGATGCGGCCAGCGCGCTCGATTACCTGCAGTCGATGAACCAGAACGCCAAGCATTGCTGGGTTGCGGGCTTTTCCTTCGGCGCGTGGATCGGGATGCAACTGCTCATGCGCCGCCCCGAGATCACCGGCTTTATCTCGGTCTCGCCGCCTGCGAACATGTACGATTTCTCGTTCCTTGCGCCCTGCCCGTCTTCGGGCCTGATCGTGTCGGGCACCGCCGACCGCGTGGCGCCGCCCAAGGATACGCATTCGCTCGTTCACAAGCTGCAAGAGCAGAAGGGCATCACCGTCACCCATGCAGAGCTTGAGGGCGCGGGGCACTTCTTTGAAGACCCCCACATGGAAACGATGATCGGCACGGTCGACCAGTATGTGCGCCGCCGCCTGACCGAAAGCACGCGCTGACGCGCGCGTGCGGCGGCGAAAAAAATCTCGCGATAGGTGAAACCCGGCGGACGCCCGCGCCGTGACTGCCTGTGCAAGGTGCCCGACGGGTACCGGCGCGGGTCACCCCGCAACCCGCGCGGACGGGCGATCGCACCAGGGCGGTCGCCCGGCTTGCGCCTGGCCGCTACTTGCGCGCGATGATCCAGACAGCGTGAACGATTCCGGGGATATATCCCAGCAGCGTCAGAAGAATATTCAGCCAGAAATGCTTGCCAAGGCCCACCTGCAGGAAAACGCCCAGCGGCAGTAGCAGGATGGCGACGATGATCCGAACAAGATCCATGTGGTGTGGTCCTTTTTGCTTGTCGCAGGGGCAACCGGGCTGCAGCGCGCAAGGTTCCTTGGGCACGCTTCTGACGCTGCGGCACGGCGCGCGCCGGTCAGCGTCTTGCCACGTTCGGGAAATCGCTGGCCCTGACGGGATGGCGCAGCTATACAAGCCCCCGCATCACGCAGAGACCGCCGTGCCCAAGACACCCCCCCTTCCCAGCCATCCAGACCGCTTTGCGCAGGCGCGCGAAATGCAGGCTGTCGCCTTGCTGGAAGACTATGTCGAGCTGATCGGCGATCTGATCGCCGAGCATGGCGAAGCGCGCGTCGCCGACATCGCCGAGCGCATGGGCGTGGCCCAACCGACCGCGACCAAGGCGGTTTCACGGCTCAAGCGCGAGGGGCTCGCAACCTCGCGCCCCTATCGCGGCGTGTTCCTCACCGACGAGGGCGCATCGCTGGCGGACCGGGTGCGCGCGCGCCACCGCACCGTCGTCGCCCTGCTGATCGCGGTGGGCGTTCCTCCGCAGACGGCGGAACTCGACGCCGAGGGGATCGAGCACCACGTCTCGGACGAGGCGCTGCGGGCGTTCGAGACGTTTCTGGACAGCTTTGACAGCTGATCGGCACGTTTCGTATACCTTCGCATACCGCCTTCCTAAAGCCGTCCACCTGCGCTAAGAGACGCGCAAGCGCGATTCAGCCTCCGATCCAGTAAATCCAAACACGAGGGACCCATGTCCAAGATCAAGGTAGACAACCCGGTCGTCGAGCTCGACGGCGACGAGATGACCCGGATCATCTGGGACTTCATCAAGCAGAAGCTGATCCTCCCCTATCTCGACATCGACCTGAAGTACTACGATCTCGGGATCGAAGAGCGTGACCGCACGAACGACCAGATCACCGTCGACGCGGCGCACGCGATCAAGGAACACGGCGTCGGCGTGAAATGCGCCACGATCACCCCCGACGAGCAGCGCGTCGAGGAATTCGGCCTCAAGCAGATGTGGCGCTCGCCCAACGGGACGATCCGCAACATCCTTGGCGGCGTGATCTTCCGCCAGCCGATCATCTGCAAGAACGTGCCGCGCCTCGTTCCCGGCTGGACCAAGCCGATCGTGGTGGGCCGCCACGCCTTTGGCGACCAGTACCGCGCGACGGACTTCCGCTTTCCGGGGCCCGGCAAGCTGACGATCAAGTTCGAGGGCGCCGATGGCGAAGTGATCGAGCGCGAGGTGTTCGACGCGCCCGGCGCCGGTGTCACGATGGCGATGTACAACCTCGACCAGTCGATCATCGACTTTGCCCGCGCGTCGCTGAACTACGGCCTGATGATGGGCTGGCCGGTGTACCTGTCGACCAAGAACACCATCCTCAAGGCCTATGACGGCCGCTTCAAGGACCTGTTCCAGAAGGTCTTCGACGAGGAATTCGCCGACCAGTTCAAGAAGGCCGGGATCACCTACGAGCACCGCCTGATCGACGACATGGTCGCGGCCTCGCTCAAGTGGTCGGGCGGCTATGTCTGGGCGTGCAAGAACTACGACGGCGACGTTCAGTCCGACACCGTTGCGCAGGGCTTCGGCTCGCTCGGGCTGATGACCTCGGTGCTGATGACGCCCGATGGCAAGACCGTCGAGGCCGAGGCAGCGCATGGCACCGTCACGCGGCACTACCGCCAGCACCAGAAGGGCGAAGCGACCTCGACCAACTCGGTCGCGTCGATCTACGCCTGGACCGGCGGGCTCAAGCACCGCGCCAAGCTGGACGACAACGCCAAGCTGATGGAATTCGCCGAGACGCTGGACAAGGTCGTCGTCGATACCGTGGAATCGGGCTTCATGACCAAGGACCTGGCGCTTCTGGTCGGTCCCGACCAGAAATGGCTGACCACCGAAGGCTTCCTTGAAAAGATCGACGAGAACCTGAACAAGGCGCTCTGAGACTGCATCAAGCCCTACGCAAAGGCCCGCGTTCGCGCGGGCCTTTTGTCTTGCGCCCTGCGCTCAGCCGATCAGCGCAGCCGTCTCGCCAAGCTCGGCATAGTGGCGTCGCAGCCGCTCCAGCGCGATGCGCAGCACCACCTTGCCCGACCGCGCAGACCATCCAAGACGCCGCTCGGCCTGCTCCAGCCCCTCAAGGTAGCAGCAGCAGCGCAGCGCGACATCGCCAAGGCCCGGCCCCAGATCGCCAAGCGCCGAGGCGATGCGCGCGCGGGCCGCTTCCGGCCCGAACCGTCGCTCGCTTGCGAGGGCGCCGCCGTCCAGCCGCCCGGTGACGAAACGGTCCCAGTTCTGCACTGCTATGTCGCCCATCTGGGCGATCTCGAAATCCTCGCGCAGGCGTTCCCCGGCCGCGACGAGATCGCCGTTCAGGAACGGCGTGCCGTCGGCCTGCCGCCGCCGCGCCAGCGCCGCGAGAGGCGTATCTGACGGCGAGACGCCAGCCTGCACGGCGCCTGCGCGCTCGAACAGCGCGGGCGCCTCGGACATGCCATGCGCCGCGCGGCAGGTGCGCAGGAACGCGCGGCCTTCCGGTGCAAGCCTGTAGCGGGCAACCTTGGACCCGCCGCGGCCCTCGACCCAGCCTTTCAGCACGAAAGCCTCGGCAACGGGCCGCGCGACGCTGGCCACCCGGATCGTGCGACCGTCCGGCATCTCGCGCACGATCACAGAGGTGTCGAGGCCCGGCGCGATGGCAAGGCAAGCGCCGGGTTCCGCCATCCGGGGCAGCACGCGCGCCGCTTCGGCCTCCAGCGTGGTCTTGTCGGGCAGGTCCGTGGAATGGGCTGGCTTGGCAGGCATGTTCTGTCTCCTGGCGCGGGAAAGACGATCAAGAAGGGCATCGCACACCGGATCGTCGCGCAACTGCTCGATCCGGCGCACGCTGCGCAGCACGGTCGAGGCCTCGCAGCCGCACAGGCGCCCGATCTCACGGAATCCCAAGCCTTCCACGGTATGCGCAAGATAGCGGCGGTGCGCGCAATCGGTCCACTCGGGGGCGCCCGAAAGCGGGCAGGAATAAAGGGGCTTGCAGTTGGTCACAGCGGGTCGCTTCGCCTCCGGCTCGTCGGTCTGCACGGCACTCAACCTGAGATTGTAGTGGTTACTGATACATTAATTTCCACAGCTGTTTCCCGAAATTGTCTCCAAAAGATAAACAATCACGTCCCCCTGCGCGCGGTTATCCACAGGATTGCGCAACACACGCACAGGGCGAGTAAGGATTGTGGCGGAATCAGAAACGGAGTTCCCCCATGTCAAACCCGGCTCTCTCCCTCGACAGCCTGCGCCGCCCGCGTCTTCTGGTCCGCGCTGCGCGGATCGGTCTGGACAGCTACAACCGCGCCCGCGACCTGCGCCGGGTACTGCCCGGCACCGAAAGCAGGCTGTCACAGCGCACGCTCGATGCGCTGATGACCGCAGAGGCGGAAATGGAGGGTGCAAGGGGCGCGGGCGACGGCCGCTATTCGGTGACGCGGCACGTCGATTTGCTGATCGCGCTGATGGCAGAGGCGCGGCTGATGCCGCGCCCCGCCCCAAGCGGCGTCAGGTGAAGGCGTCGGGCGTCTCGCCCTTGCGGCGCGCGATGTAGTCGGCCAGCGCCTCGTTGATCGCGGGATCGAGCGCCGGCGCCTCGTAGTCGCCCAAGAGCTTGCGCACCCGCTCGCCCGCAAGCATCTGGGTGTCGCGGGCGCCGTCCTCGTCCCAGGTCTCGAACGGCTTGTAGTCGAACAGCTCCGACCGCCAGAACGCCGATTTGAAATTCGCCTGCGTGTGGGCGCAGCCAAGGTAATGCCCGCCCGGGCCAACCTCTCGGATCGCGTCCATCGCCTGCGACTCGGTATCCATCGCGATCCCTTCGGCGAACTTGTGCAGCGCGCCCAACTGGTCGGCATCCATCACGAATTTCTCGTAGGACGACACCAGCCCGCCCTCCAGCCAGCCACAGGCGTGCAGCATGAAGTTGACGCCCGACAGCAGGCCCATGTTCAACGAATTCGCGGACTCGTAGGCCGCCTGCGCATCGGGCAGCTTGGACCCGTTGAACGCCCCGGCCGAGCGATACGGCAAGCCAAGCCGCCGCGCGAGTTGCCCCGCACCATAGGTGATGAGGCTCGCCTCGGGAGTGCCAAAGGTGGGCGCGCCCGAGTTCATGTCGATGGATGTCACGAACGCGCCGAAGATCACCGGCGCGCCGGGGCGCACAAGCTGGGAATAGGCGACGCCCGCCAGCACCTCGGCCAGAACCTGCGTCAGTGTGCCCGCGACCGACACCGGCGCCATCGCGCCGCCGACGATGAACGGAGAGATGATGCAGGCCTGATTCGCGGCGGCATAGACCTCGAGCGCCCCCATCATCACCGAATCGAACGTCAGCGGCGAGTTGATGTTGATGAGTGACGTCATCACCGTGCGGTCATTGAGCCCGCCGAACAGGATGTCCGACATCTCGACCGAATGCTCGGCGCGCACGGGTTCGGTGACCGACCCCATGTAGGGCTTGTCCGACAGCGTCATGTGGGCGTGCAGCATGTCGAGATGGCGCTTGTTTACCGCAACGTCCGTCGGCTCGCACACCGTGCCGCCCGAATGGTGCAGCCACTTGGACATGTAGCCGAGTTTCACGAAGTTGCGGAAATCCTCCATCGTGGCATAGCGGCGCCCGCCTTGGGCATCGCGCACGAAGGGCGGGCCGTAGACCGGGGCGAGAACCAGCTTCTTGCCGCCGATCTCGACATTGCGCTCGGGGTTGCGGGCGTGCTGGGTGAATTCGGACGGCGCGGTGGCACACAGCTTGCGCGCAAGACCGCGCGGGATGTGCACCCGTTCGCCATCGACCGTGGCCCCGGCCTCGCGCCAGCGCGCCAGTGCGGCGGGGTTGTCGACGAAATTCACGCCGATCTCTTCCAGCACCGTCTCGGCGTTCGCCTCGATGATCTGCAACGCCTCTTCGTTCAGGACCTCGAGGTTGGGCACGTTGCGGTCGATGAAACGCGCAGCCTCGATCCGCTTGGCCGTGCGTTCCGCCCGCCGCGCCGCGCCGCCGCCTGCACCCCGGCCCCGCCGTCTTGCCTCTGTTGCCGCTTCCGTCATGCCGGCATCCTCCTTGGGGCGCAGAATGCGCCCGGTCTGTCCGTTTGGGCCGTGATAGCGGGAGTCGCGAGGCGGTCCCGGCGGAATTGCGTCGTTTGCGAACGGAAAGCGACATCGCTTGGACTTGCGCGGCCCCGCCGCCCTGCTTACGAGAGCGACATGAGCGACCAGATCCACGACCGCCTTCTCATCATCGACTTTGGCAGCCAGGTGACGCAGCTGATCGCGCGCCGCCTGCGCGAGGCGAATGTCTATTGCGAAATCCACCCCTTCAACACGGTGGACGATGCGTTCTTGCAACGCTTCGCGCCCAAGGCGGTGATCCTGTCGGGCGGCCCGGCGTCGGTGCTGGACACCGGCAGCCCCCGCGCGCCGCAAACCGTGTTCGAACTGGGCGTGCCGGTGCTTGGCATCTGCTACGGCCAGCAGGTGATGATGGAGCAGCTTGGCGGCAAGGTCGAAGGCGGCCACCACCGCGAGTTCGGGCGCGCCTTCGTGCAGCCGTCGGGGGCACACACCGCCAACCAGATCTTCCGCGGCCTGTTCACCGAAGGGCGCGAGGAAGTGTGGATGAGCCACGGCGACCGCGTCACCGCGCTTGCCCCGGGGTTCGAGATCATCGGCACCTCGCCCGGCTCGCCGATGGCGATCATCGCCGACACCGAGCGCAATTTCTACGCGGTGCAGTTCCACCCCGAGGTGCACCACACCCCGAGCGGGCGGCAGATGCTGCAGAATTTCACCCGGCTCGCGGGGTTCACCGGCGACTGGACAATGGCCGCCTACCGCGAAGAGGCGATCCGCAAGATCCGTGACCAGGTGGGCGATGCCAAGGTGATCTGCGGGCTGTCCGGCGGGGTCGATTCCTCGGTCGCCGCTGTGCTGATCCACGAGGCGATCGGCGACCAGCTGACCTGCGTGTTCGTCGATCACGGGCTCTTGCGTCTCAACGAGGCGGACGAGGTCGTGACGATGTTCCGCGACCACTACAACATCCCGCTGATCCACGCTGATGAAGCCGACCTGTTTCTGGGTGAACTTGAGGGCGTAAGCGAACCCGAGACCAAGAGAAAAACCATCGGGCGGCTGTTCATCGACGTGTTCCAGAAGCATGCCAACGACATCGAGGGCGCGGCGTTCCTGGCGCAGGGCACGCTGTACCCCGACGTGATCGAATCGGTCAGTTTCGCGGGTGGGCCTTCGGTCACGATCAAGTCGCACCACAATGTCGGCGGGCTGCCGGAAAAGATGGGCCTCAAGCTGGTCGAGCCGCTGCGCGAGTTGTTCAAGGACGAGGTCCGCGCACTTGGGCGCGAATTGGGCCTGCCCGCCAGTTTCATCGGCCGCCACCCCTTCCCCGGCCCCGGCCTAGCGATCCGCTGCCCCGGCGAGATCACCCGCGAAAAGCTGGAAATCCTGCGCAAGGCGGACGCAGTGTTCATCGACCAGATCCGCAAGCACGGTCTCTACGACGAGATCTGGCAGGCCTTTGTCGCCATCCTGCCTGTCCGCACCGTAGGCGTCATGGGCGACGGTCGCACCTATGACTTCGCCTGCGCCCTGCGCGCGGTCACGTCCGTGGACGGCATGACGGCCGATTATTATCCGTTCAGCCATGAGTTTCTTGGCGAGACGGCGACGCGCATCGTGGGCGAGGTGAACGGGATCAACCGTGTCACCTATGACATCACGTCCAAGCCCCCCGGCACCATCGAGTGGGAGTGACGGCACGGCGGGTCTGTCCGGCCCTCTCATCGGCCCGCCTATCGGTTCGCCCATCGCATTGACGGCCCCCGGCGGCTCTGCGTCTATGGCGCGGCTCAGCCCCCGAGGAGTTAAACCCGTGACAACCAAAGCTTTCATCGCCCCGGACGCGCAGCCGCTGAAGGCGGCTCTCTGGATGATCGGCGCGATCTTCTCGTTCACCTCGATGGCCGTCGCGGGGCGTGCGGTGTCGCTGGAGCTCGATACTTTCGAGATCATGACCTACCGCTCCTTCGTGGGCGTATTCATCGTGGTGGCGGCGGGATGGGGCTTTGGCACGCTGGGGCAGATCACCCGCCGGTCGCTGCACGTCCACGCGCTGCGCAACGTCAGTCACTTCACCGGCCAGAATCTGTGGTTCTTCGCGATCACCGCCGCGCCGCTGGCGCAGGTCTTCGCGATGGAGTTCTCGTCGCCGCTCTGGGTCGCGCTGCTGGCGCCGGTCGTTCTGCAAGAGAGGATGACCCGCACCCGGGCACTGGCGGCGCTGGCAGGCTTCATCGGCATCCTGATCGTGGCACGCCCAACCGTCGAGACGATGAACCCCGGGCTGATCGCCGCCGCCTGCGCGGCTGTCGGATTTGCGGGGTCGGCGATCTTCACCCGGCTTCTGACCCGCACCGAGACGCTGACCTGCATCCTGTTCTACATGACCGCGATGCAGGCGGTGTTCGGGCTGGTCTGCGGCTACTGGGACGGCGAGATGACCATGCCTTCGGCCACCAGCCTGCCCTGGATCGTCGTGATCGGCTGCGCGGGGCTTCTGGCGCACACCTGCCTGACGATGGCGCTGTCGCTGGCGCCCGCGACCGTGGTGATGCCGATCGACTTTGCCCGCCTGCCGATCATCGCACTTGTCGGCATGACGCTTTACGCCGAAGTCCTTGATCCCATGGTGTTTGTGGGCGCTGCGATCATCTTTGCGGCAAACTACCTCAACATCCTGGTGGAATCGCGCCGCCGTTGACGGGTGGCAGGATTGTCACGGTCCGATTCGCGACAAGATTGTGACGTGAGGTCAGAAATTGACCGATAACGCGTAATTTGTAGGATTTCCGCAGACGCCCGCCGCACCACCGGGCACCCTAGGGAGGATTACCTATGAAGAAGCTTGCGCTTTCAGCCGCAATGCTGGCCGGTCTTTCGACCGGTGCGATGGCGGGCGGGATCGACCGCTCTGGCCAGTCTGTCGCTCCACTCTTTGCAGAGACCGGGGCTGGCGGTGGTTTTGTGCAACTGTCGCTCGGGTCGGTCGAGCCCACTGCGAACAACCCTGCAATCCGCGATCCACTGACGGGATACACGCAGGCAGGGGCGGCCATCAAGTACCGCTTCAATGACCGGATCAGTGTTGCTTTGATCGCAGATCAGCCCTTCGGCGCCAATGTAAACTATGCAAATGGCGCCCCCTTCTTTGGCGGGTTGGCCAACATTGACAGCTTTGGATTGACGGCACTTGGGCGCTACGAGTTCGGGAACGGTTTTTCGGTACACGGCGGTGTCCGCGGCCAATCTATCAATGGTCAAATTTTCACCTACTTCGGAGTGCAACCGACCCTGCTGACAGCCGGGTCTGACTTTGCGTTCGGCGGAGTTGCTGGGGTCGCCTATGAGCGCCCCGAAATGGCCCTTCGTGTTGCCCTCACGTACTCAAGCTCGATCACAAATACACTGAATGGCACCGAGCAGGTTCTCCTCGCCGCGTCGCCCACTGCGGCACCGGCAATTTCCAGGAACACGAGCTTCCAAGTGGCAACTCCGCAAAGCGTCAACCTTGACTTCCAGACCGGTATTGCGCCCGGAACGCTGGTCTTCGGCGGCGTTCGCTGGGTCAACTGGAACGGCTTCAACGTGACCACGCCTGTTTCTGGCCAGTATGTGCGCTTCACACAGGACACCTATACCTACAACCTCGGCATTGGCCGTCAGATCACGGACAAGTTCGCGGCCTCTGTAGCAGTCACCTATGAAAGCGCGGGCAGCAGACCATCTACCACAGCCTTGTCTCCGACGACGGGCCTGACTTCATTCACCGTATCTGGAAGCTACGACGTGACGGACAGCATGACCTTCGCTGGCGGCGTAACCTACGGCTTTCCGGGCGATCAGCAGGTCCCGAGCGCTTTGGGTCTGCAATCCTTTTCAGGAAACAACGTTCTGGGTATCGGCGCACGGATCAGCATGAAGTTCTGATCTCGTAGGCAATAGCCCCATGAAAGCCCCGCCCCTCCGGCGGGGCTTTTTCGTTCGATCACTTTCCGGGTCGCCAACACGCGCGCCCGGACGTAGCGTCCCCCATGGCTCCGCAAAAGACCCTCTCCGCCCGTGCATGGTCCGAACTCTTGCTCCTGTCGCTGATCTGGGGCGCGTCGTTCCTGTCGATCCGCATCGCGCTCGACGAGGTGGCGGTGATCACCAGTGTCGCGCACCGGGTGTTCTGGGCGGCGCTGGTGCTTTGGGCCTATGTCGCGGTCTTCCGCCTGCCGGTGCCGCGCAGCCCGCGCGTCTGGGCGGCGTTTCTTGTCATGGGCATCCTGAACAACGCGGTGCCCTTTGCGCTGATGGCCTGGGCGCAGCTCCATATCGAGACCGGCCTGACGTCGATCCTGAATGCCACCACCGCGGTGTTCGGCGTCATCGTCGCCTCGGTCGTCTTCGCGGACGAGCGATTGACGCCGCGCCGGGCGCTGGGGGTCACGGTCGGCTTTGCCGGGGTCGCGACGGCCATCGGCCTTGGCAATCTTGCGCAGTTCGACCTGCGATCCGTGGCGCAGCTTGCCGTGCTGGCAGGCACCCTGTCCTATGCCTTCGCGGGCAGCTGGGCGCGCGCGACCCTGTCGGGCTTAAGGCCACAGGTGGCGGCGGCGGGGATGCTGACCGGCTCGTCGCTGATCATGGTTCCGGCGGCGTTCCTCATCGACGGCGCGCCCAGCCTGGCGCTGCAGGCGGACACGATCCTGGCCATCGCCTATTACGCGCTGGCCGCGACCGCCTTTGCCTACCTTTTGTATTACCGCGTGCTGGCGATGGCGGGCAGCGGGAACCTGATGCTCTGCACGCTTTTGATCGCGCCCATCGCGATCCTCCTGGGCGCGCTGGTGCGGGGCGAGGCGCTGCCTGCGAACGCCTATGCAGGCTTTGCCATTCTCGCGCTGGGTCTGCTGATCCTTGATGGCCGCGCGTTCCGGCGCCGGGCGCAGGCGCCGCGTCCCGCGCCCTGAGCCATGCCGCGCAGCGAAAACCCCCTACCCCTCGGGCGCGCCCCGCGCTAGTCACGCGGCAACACGATCCGAGGGACCGACGATGATCTACGCAACCCCCGACGACTGGCTACGCGCGACCGAAAAGCGCGTGCTGCTGTTCGGCATGTCCGGCCTCGGCAAGACCCATGTTTCGGCGATGCTGCGGGATGCCGGGTGGTTCCACTACTCGATCGACTACCGCATCGGCACCCGCTACATGGGCGAGCACATCGCCGACAACGCCAAGCGCGAGGCGATGAAGGTGCCGTTCCTGGCCGAGCTGCTGAAGACGGATTCGATCTACATCGGGTCAAAAATCACCTTCGAAAACCTTGCCCCGCTGTCCACCTACCTTGGCAAGCCCGGCGATCTATCGAAGGGCGGGCTGGCATTTGGTGAATACATGCGCAGGCAGGACCAGCACCGCGCAGGTGAGATCGCCGCGCTTCTGGACACCGCGCACTTCATCCGCCGCGCGCAGGACATCTACGGCTACGCGAACTTCGTCTGCGACACCGGCGGGTCGATCTGCGAGGTGGTGAACCCGGACGATCCAGCCGATCCGGTGATGACCGCGCTGGCCGCCGAGACGCTGATGGTCTGGATCGAAGGCTCGGACGCCCACACCGCCGAGCTGATCCGCCGCTTCGACCGCGCCCCGAAACCGATGTGCTATCAGCCCGAATTTCTGGAGACCGCCTGGGCCGAATATCGCGCCGAGACCGGGCTGGCCGAGGATGCCGTCGACCCGGACGATTTCGTGCGCTGGACCTATGCGCGCGCGCTGGCCCACCGCCAGCCGCGCTATGCCGCGATGGCGCGCCGCTGGGGCCTGACCGTCCGCGCCGAGGACATCGGCGCCCTCAAGACCGAGGCCGACTTCGACGCGCTCATCGCCCGCGCCCTTGAGGACGCCGCGTAAACCGCCTATCTCACCGCTTCCCCGCACAAGGTTCCGCCGATGCCGATCAAGCTGCCCGAGTCCCTGCCCGCCTTCAGCGTCCTTCGCAACGAGGGCGTGATGGTGATGGGCGAGGATATGGCTGCACGGCAGGACATCCGGCCGCTGCGCATCGCGCTGCTCAACCTGATGCCCAAGAAGATCCAGACCGAGAACCAGTTCGCCCGGCTGATCGGGGCGACACCACTGCAGATCGAGTTGTCGCTGGTGCGCATGTCCGAGCATCAGGCGCGCAACACCGCCGCCGAGCACATGGAAGAGTTCTATCGCCCGTTTCAGGACGTGAAGGACGACTACTTCGACGGCCTCGTCATCACCGGCGCCCCGATCGAACACCTGGCCTTCCAGGACGTGACCTATTGGGACGAGTTGACCGAGGTGTTCGACTGGACCCAGACGCACGTTCATTCGACCTTCGGCGTCTGCTGGGGCGGGATGGCGATGATCAACCATTTCCACGGCGTGCCGAAACACATGCTGGGCGCAAAGCTGTTCGGCTGCTACCGGCACATGAACTTTGCGCCGCAAAGCCCCTACCTGCGCGGATTTTCCGACGACATGATCATGCCGGTCAGCCGCTGGACCGAGATGCGCAAACCCGAGATCGAGGCGGCGGGCCTGCCGATCCTTCTGCACTCCGACGAGGTTGGCCCGGCATTGGTCGAGGATCCGGCGCACCGCGCGCTCTATATCTTCAACCATCTGGAATACGACAGCGGCACGCTGAACGACGAGTATCGCCGCGATCTTGCAGGCAACCAGGTCGAGGGCGCCGAGATCGCGATGCCGGTCAACTACTTCCCCGGTGACGATCCCGCGAGGGTGCCGCCGAACCGCTGGCGAAGCCACGCGCACCTTCTATATGGCAACTGGATCAACGAAATTTACCAGTCAACGCCCTATGATCTCACTCAAATTGGCCGCTAGCCTAGTCATCGCGGCGCTTGGCCTTGCGGGGTGCGGCGTGCTGGTGGACGCCCGTGCCGACCGCCGCGAGGCGGAAGCGGCGCGCGCCTACCCGCCGCAGGGGCAGCTACTGGACGTCGGCGGGCGCACGGTGCACGCGGTCGTCACCGGCTCTGGCCCCGATCTGGTGCTGATCCACGGCGCCAGCGGCAACACCCGCGACTTCACCTTCCAGTTCGTCGACCGGGTCAAGGACCGCTACCGCGTCATCGTCTTCGACCGGCCCGGACTTGGCTACACCGACCGTGTCAGCCCCGCCTATGAGGGTGCCGCGCGGCGCGATGCGGAAAGCCCGGCGGAACAGGCGATCCTGCTGCAGGCCGCCGCCGCGCAGTTGGGGGCCGACACGCCACTTGTCCTCGGCCATTCCTACGGCGGTGCGGTGGCGTTGGCATGGGCGCTGGAACGCCCCGACGACCTGTCGGGGCTGGTGATCGTGTCAGGCGCGTCGAACCCTTGGGACGGCGGGCTGGGGTTCACCTACAACCTGACCGCCACGCGCGCGGGCGGCGTTCTGGCCGTGCCTCTGATTACCGCCTTCGCGTCCGAAAGCGTCATCAAAGGTGCCGTCGCCTCGATCTTCGAGCCGCAGTCTCCGCCCGAGGGCTATCTCGAATATGTCGGCGCGCCGCTGACCCTGCGCCGCGACTCCGTCCGGGCCAACGGGCGGCAGGTGAACACGCTCAAACCGCATGTGACCGAGATGGCGACCCGCTATGACCAGATCACGGTGCCGACCGAGATCGTGCACGGCACCGCCGACGAGGTCGTGCCGCTGGCCGTCCATTCCGAACCGCTGTCGCGGCAGATCCCGGGCGCGTACCTTGTCGCGCTGGACGGTATCGGCCACATGCCGCACCATGTCGCCCCGGACGAGGTTGTCGCCGCCATCGACCGCGCCGCCACCCGCGCGGGCCTGCGCTAGGGCCACCACACCGCCGATTGCAGCCGACCGCGCCGCCCGCCATAGTGTTCCAAAGTGAAAGGGATGAACATGGACCTGCCCTTCGACGGCGCCATCAGCAAGTTCCACGAAAAGGACGCGCCAAAGGACGTCCGCAAGGCCATCGAGAAAGCGGGCAAGGACGACATCCTGTCGCCGGCCTACCCCTATGACGAAGAGATCGACAAGGACGCGTACGAGGACACGATGGCCGCGCTTCAGCGCCAGCTGGTGCGGTGGCAAGCCGACGTCAAGGCCACCGGCAAGCGCGTCGTGGTGGTCTTTGAAGGCCGTGACGCTGCAGGCAAGGGCGGCACGATCAAACGCTTCCGCGAGAACCTGAACCCGCGCGGCGCGCGTGTCGTCGCCCTGCCGAAACCCACCGAGACCGAGGCGGGAGAGTGGTATTTCCAGCGCTACGTGCGCCAGCTTCCGACCAAAGGCGAGATCGTGTTCTTTGACCGCAGTTGGTACAATCGCGCCGTGGTCGAGCATGTCTTCGGCTTCTGCACGCCCGACCAACGCACGCATTTCTTCGCGCAGGTGCCCGAGTTCGAGAAGATGCTGGTGGACGACGGCATCCAGTTGACCAAGCTGTGGCTGAACGTCGGACGCGCCGAGCAACTGCGCCGATTCCTGTCGCGCGAGAAGGACCCGCTGAAGCAGTGGAAGCTGTCTTCAATCGACGTCGAGGGGCTGTCACGATGGGATGCGTATTCGAACGCTATCGCCGAGACGATCACGCTCAGCCACACGCAGCACGCGCCCTGGACCGTGGTGAAATCAGACGACAAGAAACGCGCCCGCATCGCCGCGATCCGGGCCGTGCTGGCCGGGGCGGAGTATGACGGCAAGGACACCGATATCGCCTGCCCGCCCGATCCGGGGATCGCCGGGGGCCCAGAGATCTGGGATGCCTAAACGCGGATACCACCACGGAAACCTGCGCCAGGCGCTGGTCGAGGCGGCGCTGGAACTGATCGAGCAAAAGGGACCGACTGGCTTTACCCTGTCAGAGGCAGCCAAGCAGGCCGGGGTCACGCCCGCCGCCGTCTATCGCCATTTCGAGGGCCGCGAAGACCTGATCGCCGAGGCCGCGCGGCAGGGCTACGAGATCTTCGCCGACCTGCTGGAATACGCCTACGACACCGGCCAGCCCTCGGCACTGGCGTCCTTCGAGGCGACAGGCCGCGCCTATCTCGCCTTCGCGCGGCGCCATCCGGGCCACTACATCGCGATGTTTGAAAGCGGCATCTCGATCCAGCGCAACGCCGATCTGGCGGCGGTGTCGCAGCGCGCGTTTTCAGTGCTGGAGCGGGCGGCCGCCACGCTGTCCGAAGGCATCCCGCCCGGCAAGCGGCCGCCGACGCAGATGGTGTCGGCGCATATCTGGGCGATGTCGCATGGGGTGGTGGAGTTGTTCGCACGCGGCTCTCCGGGCACGAAATCACCGTTTCCGCCCGAGGACCTGCTGGAGTCGGGGATCGGGATCTACCTGCGCGGGTTGGGTTTGTTGCCACCCGAGGCGTAGGGTCTAGCGCGGGCGGAGAGGCTGGGGGACGCTGTCCCCCAGACCCCCTGGAGGTATTTATGGACCAAAGATGACGGGCGTTTGCGTGTCGGGCGAGAGCCGAGACGCGATGAAGGCGTAGTAGCTTTCGTGGTCACTCTGGACGGCGAAATCCAGGTTCAGCGCCTGTTTGTCCTCGAACACCTGCGCGGCGGCGGCGCGGTGCTCGGGCGGCACGCGGGTGGCGCCTGTTCGGATCGCCTGGGCGTGCTGGCTGTAGGCGTGAACGACGCGCAGGGGAAAGCTGTCCCGTGTGGTGATGCTGCCCCGCCGCAGGTTCAGCACATAGGCCGCGCGCGTCACCGGGGCCGACCCGCCCGCCTGCGCCAACGCCTCGAGCGCGTGCAGCACGTCCTGCGAGGGCAGCGCCGAGAACGGGCCCGCCAGGTCGCGCCTGAGAACGGGGTGGAACGATGCACCGGTGCGGCCGAAATCGGCGAAGGTCAATTGGCCCCGGCCGGGCAGGCGCATCAACTCCGCGCCGTCATCGCGGATCGCGGTGGCGCCAAAGGCAACGCCGCCCTTCTGCGCAAGGCTCAGGGCTTCGGCAAGATATCCCGGCTCCCACGCGTCGTCGGCATCCAGAAAGGCGATCCATTCACCGGTGGCGGCCGCCAGTGCGCGGTTGCGCGCCGCACCGGGACCCGTGGCAACCGGCCCGGGCGGCAGGATCACGCGGGCGCCGAACCCATGCGCAAAGGCCTCGTAGCCTTGTCCATCGTCAGGGGCCACGACGATCTCGACCGCGTCCGAGGTCAGGCCGCATCCCTCGACCGACGCCAGCGCGGCGGCAAGCGTGTCATGCGCCTGGTATGCCGGAACGATGACCGAGACCCGGACCACGCGCGTCAGGTGTCTCCGAAAAGGACCAGCGCCTCGGCGTCCCACGCGATGCGCGCGGTCGTCCCGCGATCGAGCACCGGGCGCCCCGCGACGTTCTTCATCGAGATCGTCATCGGCTTGGTCGTGCCCGGCAGCACGACGTCGTAATAGGTCATGTCGCCGTAGTAGAACACCTCGACCACCTCGCCGCTGGCGGTGCGGCGCGTGGTGGTTTCCCCGTCATAGAGGATCGACATCGACTCTGGCCGGATGCCCGCGCCCGCCGTGCCCTCGGGCATCCCGGACGGCGCCTGATCGGGCGTCACGGGCGCGCGGCCCAGCCCGGCGATGTCGGCCTCTTGGCCCGACACCGTGGCCGGCAGCACGTTCATCACGCCGATGAACTCGCCCACGCGGCGGGTCAGCGGGCGGCGATAGAGGTCCTGCGGCGAGGCAAGTTGGGCGATCTCGCCCTCGAACATCACCGCGATGCGGTCGGACATGATAAGCGCCTCTTCCTGGTCGTGGGTGACGAGGATGAAGGTGATGCCGACCTGCCGCTGCAACCGGCGCAATTCATTCTGCATCTGCTCGCGCAGCTTCTTGTCGAGCGCCGACAGCGGCTCGTCCAGTAGCAGCACCTTGGGCTTGAGGATCAGCGCACGGGCCAGCGCCACGCGCTGACGCTGGCCGCCCGAGAGCGCATGCGCGGCGCGGGTGCCGTAGCCCTTGAGGCCGACCATCTCCAGTGCCTCGTCCACCGCGCGGGCCTTGGCGGCGCTGTCCATCGAGGACCGTCGCAGGCCGAAGCCCACGTTCTCGGCCACGCTCAGGTGCGGGAAGATCGCGTAGGACTGGAACACCATGTTGGTTGGGCGCTTGTTCGCGGCGACGCGCGCCATGTCCTTGCCGTCCAGCAGGAGCGTGCCCGATGACACGTCCTCGAAGCCCGCGATTGTGCGCAGAAGCGTGGTCTTGCCGCAGCCCGACGGGCCCAGCAGCGAAAAGAACTCGCCCGCCCGGATGTCGAGCGTGATGCCGCGCAGGGCATGGTAGGTGCCGTAATACTTGTGCACGTCGGTCAGCGAGACGATGGCGTCTGTCACAGGAAGCCTCCGGTGTCCCTGCCCCCGGCCTTTGCGATCCCGCGGCGGCGGAAGATCTCGGCAAGGGTCAGCAGCAGGATGGAAAAAGCGACAAGGATCGTGCCAAGCGCCATGACGATGGGCAGTTTCGCGGGAAACCGCAGTTGCCCCCACAGGTAGACCGGCAGCGTCGGCTCGGCGCCGGTCAGGAAGAAGGCGATGATGAATTCATCGAGCGAGATGGTGAAGGCGATCAGGAAGGACGAGATGATGCCGGGCATCACCAGCGGCAGGGTAATCAGCCGGAAGGTGGACCATTTCGTCTCGCCGAGGTCATAGGCGGCCTCTTCCATCGAGGGATCGAGCGTGGCGAAGGCCGAGTTCAGGATCGCGATTGAGAACGGCGTGCAGATCAGCGTGTGGCCAAGGATCACCGTCCAGCTTGACAGGCTGAGGCCGAGTTGCAGCAGCGTCACCAAGAGCGACACCGCCACGATGATCTCGGGCAGCACCAGCGGGATCATGATGAAGCCGATGATCCCCTGCTTGCCGGGAAAGCTGAACCGGGCGCCCGCGCGGGCAGCGCAGATGCCAAGGCAGGTCGACAGGATCGCGGTGGAAATGGCGATGAACAGCGAATTCAGGACCGCCCCGTGCAGCGCGGGCGTGGTCGTGAGATCGGCGAACCAGCGAGTCGTGAAGCCCTTGAGCGGAAAGGCGATCACGGTGGCGTCGTTGAACGCGAAGATCGGCAGAAGGAAGATTGGCGCGTAGAGGAACACCAGGTACAGGACCGCGTAGCCCTTGAGCCAGTTCAGGTTCAGCTTCATCGCCGCACCCTCAGGAAGCGGCGGTTGAGGAACACGAACACAAGCGCGATGACGCCCACGATCAGCATGGCCAGCACCGCCGTCGTGGCCCCCATCGGCGCATTGTTCTGGCCCAGGAACAGCGTCTGGATCCAGTTCGCGATCATCAGCCCCGAAGGGCCGCCGACAAGTTGCGGCGTGACGTAATCGCCGATGGTCGGGATGAAGACGATCAGCGCCGCCGCCACCACGCCCGGCATCGCCAGCGGCAGGGTCACGCGCAGGAAGGTGCCGACGGTGCCCTCTCCCAGATCGCGCGACGCCTCGAGGAGCGGGCGGTCGATGCGCTCGAGCGCGACGAAGATCGGCAGGATGGCGAAGGGCGCGAAGGCATGGGCCAGGGTGATGACGACCGCATTCGCGTTGTAAAGGATGAAGGTCAGCGGCTCGTCGATGATGCCAAGGCCCTGCAGGGACGAGTTCAGCACGCCGTTGTAGCCAAGGATCACCTTCCACAGGAACACGCGGATCAGGTAGCTGGTCCAGAACGGGATGGTGATGAGGAAGATCCACAGCGATTTCTTCGACGGCGCGACGTGGAACGACACGAAATAGGCGATCGGAAAGGCAAGGATCACCGTCGCCAGCGTCACGCAGCCCGAAATCGCCAGCGAACGCAGCATCAACAGCCGGTACAGCGGTTCGGTCAGCGCGGTGCGGTAGTTGTCGAGCGTCAGCGTGGTGTCGAGCGTCAGGTAGGACTGGCTGAAGAACGACAGCATCAGGATCGCCGTCAGCGGCACGGCAAGCAGCAGGATCGCGAAGATGAACGGCGGCGCGATCAGCGTCAGTCCAGCCCGCGCCTCCTTGTCCAGCCTGATGCCCATCCGACCCCTTCCCCGTGTTGCCCCAATGCTTTCGCAGAAAGCGCAGAGGTTTCAACAGGCAACTGCGCGATCCGCTCCGATCCATGCGTCCGGGGTGCGCGCTGCCCACGAAAAAGGCCGCCCCTATTGGGGCGGCCTGATGCAGTGATATGAAAAAGCGATCAGCGCTTGGAGAACTGGAAGCTCTTGCGGGCCTTCGCGCGGCCGTACTTCTTGCGTTCCACGACGCGGCTGTCGCGGGTCAGGAAGCCTGCCGCTTTCAGGGCGGGGCGCAAGGACGGGTCGTAGTTCTGCAGCGCGCGGCTGACGCCATGCTTCACCGCACCGGCCTGACCGGACAGACCGCCGCCCTTTACGGTGGCCATCACGTCGAACTGGCCCTCCACACCGGCGACCGAGAACGCCTGCGCGAGGATCATCTGCAGCACCGGGCGCGCGAAGTATTCGTTCATCGGCTTGCCGTTGACGGTGACCTTGCCCGAGCCGGGCTTGATCCAGACGCGTGCGGTGGCGTCCTTGCGGCGACCGGTGGCGTAGGAGCGGCCGAGCGAATCGCGGATCGGCTCGCGCGGTTCCTGCATGACGCCCTGAAGGCCGCCGATGTCGTCGCTGACCGCCGAGGCCAGGTCTTCGAGAGAATTGATCTGGTCAGCCATCTTCAGCTCCGCGTGTTCTTGGAGTTCATGGATTTGACGTCCAGCACTTCGGGCTGCTGGGCCTCGTGCGGGTGCTCGGCGCCGGGATAGACGCGCAGGTTGGTCATCTGCACGCGCGCCAGCTTGTTGCCGGGCAGCATCCGCTTGACGGCCTGCATGACCACCCGCTCGGGGTGCTTGCCCTCGAGGATCTGGCCGGTGGTGCGCGACTTGATCCCGCCCGGGTGGCCGGTGTGCCAGTAGTTCGGCTTCATCAGCTTGTTGCCGGTCAGCTTGACCTTGTCGGCGTTGATGATGATGACGTTGTCACCCATGTCCATCGACGGGGTGAAGGTCGGCTTGTGCTTGCCCCGCAGGCGGGTGGCGACAATCGCGGCAAGACGGCCCAGAACCACGCCCTCGGCGTCGATCAGGATCCATTTCTTGTCGATGTCCGCCGGAGTGGCGGTAAAGGTTTTCATCTTGCGGTCCTCTAGACATCAAGGACCCGCGCGGGGGTCGCGCAGGCCCGGAATTGGGATTGCCGTGTTCTATTGGTTTGACGCGCACAGTCAAGGCGGTCAATCTCGGATTATTCAAGCAAAATCATATGCTTGGAAAATAGGTATCAAAATACCCCACAAATTCACACCCCGATCGTCTCTGGCGGGTTGTCCAGAAGCCCCCGCACCCGCCGCATCGCGCCTGCAAAGCTGTCCAGCGACACCTGCGCGTTGATCGCCATGCGCACGGCATGGGGCGGCGAGCCGGACCGCAGCGCGAAGTCCTCGGCGGCGCGCAGTTGCACGCCCTGCGCCTCGGCGGCGCGGGCGAAGGAGGCCGCGCGCCAGCCGTCGGGCAGCGTGAGCCACAGGAACGGCGTGTCGTCGTGCCATTGCAGGTCATGGCCGCCAAGGATGTTCACCGCCTCGCGGATGTAGGTCGCATAGGCGCCGCGCAGTCGGTCGATCACGGCATAGGTCTCGGACCGTGTCAGCAGATCCTCGGCAAGATCGGCCAGCGGACGCGCAAGGCCGAAGAAGCCGTATTCGGCCGCCCGCCGCAGCGCCGCCTGATGGACCTGCGGCGCGACGGCAAATCCGATCCGAAGCGCGGGTGTCAGCGCCTTCGAGATCGACGAGACGTGCCAGCCCTGGTCGGGCAACAGCGCGCGATACGCCGGACCAGCGGCCCGGCCGATGCGGTAGCAATCGTCCTCGAGGATGTGAAAGCCGCGCCTGCGCGCCACGTCGGCAATCGCCTCGCGCCGGAACGTGGGGGTGACGATGCCGGTCGGATTATGCACCTCGGGGCTGGTGCAGAGGATCTGGGCATCGTGGCGCGCCGCGATCTCGTCCAGCGCCTCGGGGATCAGTCCGTGCGCATCCATTGGCACGCCGACCACCTCGGCCCGCAAAAGCTGCGCCGCCCGCCGGAAGCCAGGATATGACAGTTCCTCGATCATCACGACGGGCGCCCGCCCCTTCAGGACGGCCTGCATCACCAGCGAGATGCCGGACTGCCCGCCATGGGTCAGCACGAGGTTCTCCTGCTCGATGGGGCCAAGCACGGTGCCCTCCAGCCAGCGCAGCGCGGCGCGGCGCGCGGGCGCGAAGGCCGGGGTCGTGGGATAGTCCAGAAGATCGCGGGCCGGCCTGTCCGACAGACGGGCGAACGCGTCACGGATCAGCGCGACCTGGCCCAGATCAGGAAGCCGCGGCGAGAACAGGCTGATGACGCCATCGGTCTCGGCGGTCTCGTGCTGGACCCAGGGCGCACCCTGCAGGGGCGCCGCCCCGGCCTCTGCCTCGGGATCGGCAACGAAGGTGCCGCGCCCGACTTCGGCTTTCAGCACACCGGCATCGGACAGCACCGAATAGGCCCGCGCCACGGTTCCGGGGGTGATCTTCAACTGCCAGGCAAGATCGCGCACCGGCGGCAGCCTGGTCCCGGGGGACAGGATCCCGCCACCGATGGCATCCCGGATCGCATCAGACACCGCGCGATACTTGGGCCCGCTGCGCCCGTCGAGGCTGGGTTGCCAAATTGTATCCATGACAATGTTTCCCTTTCCGACCGCATCGCCAAACTGTATCAATAAATCCACGAGAGACAAGCACATTGTGTCGATACATTCCGCGAAAGGACGCTCCCATGACACAGACCCATACCCCGCACTCCGCCCTCGATTTCCTGGGTGGCCGCCGCATCGGACCGATGTCGGAGCTGGCCCTGCGCGCGGTCGTGGTGCTCGCGACATGGGAAGAGCGTCGCCGCAGCCGAAAGCACCTCTCAAAGCTGCCGCCGCACCTTCTGAGGGACATCGGCATCGACGAGATGCGCGCCGCCCGCGAGGCCGAGCGCCCGTTCTGGCAGGGCTGACCCGGCACGTCTGATCCTGGCGCCCTGCCGCAAGTTCCCTGTGCCCCAAACTCTTCCGGGGCCAGACTGGCGGCCCGTGACATCGCGGGCCGCCCTTTTCGTCTTTCCCCCTTTCCCGAAGGAAAACCACGCAGCAGGGGTTGAACGACTCGGCCCGTGGCTTTAGTTGCAATCCTTCGAGTGAGGGACCGATCCCAACCTCGTCGCATCCCGAGGGCTGCGATGGGGGGGCGCTAAGGAACCTCTGGAACGAACTACTGGTGAGAGAGGAGCGCCCATGACCAGCGCCAACCTCTTCCAACTGGGGATCGGTCTGGAGACAGGCGCCCAAGAGGAAGATACCCGCATTGCGGACCGTGAAGCCGTGGACATTGCATCCGGCGTGCTGAACGAGGACCGCGACGATCATTTCATTCGCCGTGACGGCCGCGTCTTTGCAGGCACGCACCTTATCATCGAGGTCGTGGACGGCCACGGACTTGACGACGAGGCGCGCATCCAGACCGCATTTCGCGACTGCGTCGAGGAATGCGGCGCGACGCTGCTGCACATCCACACGCACAAGTTCTCGCCGCAGGGCGTTTCGGGCGTGGCGGTGCTGGCCGAAAGCCACATCTCGGTGCACACTTGGCCCGAGATCGGCTATGGCGCGTTCGATGTGTTCATGTGCGGCGACGCGCAGCCGTGGAAGGCCGTGGACGTGCTGGCGAAAGCCTTCGGCACCCGGGACGTTCGCGTGAAAGAGCTTTTGCGCGGCGACGGCCTTGTGAACGAGACTGCGGCGGCCTGACCGGGATCGGCTCCGGTTTCGCCCCGGCTGCGCCGGGGCGACCGGCCGGGGGGCGTTGCCCCCCGGACCCCCCAGAGTATTTCGGGACCAAAGAGGGCCAAAGAGGGGAAGGGCGCGGGAATGGCGGACATGACCGGCTGGAGCGTCGAGCGGCTGCACGGCGATCATGCGCAGGCGCTGCGCGAGGCGCGGGTTCTTTATGACAGCGAGACCGCGCACCAGCGGCTTCGGGTGTTCGAGAACCCCACATTCGGGCGGGTGTTGACGCTGGACGGCGTCGTGCAGGTCACCGAAGGCGACAACGCGATCTACCACGAGATGCTGACCCATGTGCCGATCCTGGCGCATGGCGCGGTGCGGCGGGTGCTGATCATCGGCGGCGGCGATGGCGGGATGGCTCGCGAAGTGCTGCGCCATGCGGGCGTGGAGCATGTGACGATGGTCGAGATCGACGCGGGCGTGGTGGCATTCTCGAAGGACTACCTGCCCGGCGTCTCGCAAGGGGCGTTCGACGATCCAAGGCTCGATCTGGTGATCGCGGACGGAGCCGAATTCATGAAGACGGCAGCCGGGTTCGACGTCATCATCGTCGACTCGACCGATCCCGTGGGGCCCGGCGAGGTGCTGTTCACGGACAGCTTCTACGGCCATGCGCGGCGCGCGCTGGCCGACGGCGGCATCCTTGTCACGCAGAACGGCGTGCCGTTCCTGCAGGGCGAGGAGCTGACGAACACGATGCGCGCCTTCAAGGCGCTGTTCTCGGACTGGGGCTGCTATACCGCCACGGTGCCGACCTATTCGGGCGGGCCGATGGCGTTCGGCTGGGGCACGGACGGCGCGGCGCGGGACGTTGACCTCGCTACGCTGACGGCGCGGTTTGACGCGGCCGGGCTCGCGCCGTTCTACTATACGCCCGAAGTGCACAAGGCGGCGTTCGCCCTGCCCGGCTATATCGCGCGTCTGCTGCCCTAACTGCCCGCCACGTCCACAACGACGCGGCCCTTGACCTTGCCTTGCAGGATCTCGGCGCCAAGCTGCGGAAGGTCGGCCAGCGTTGCGGGCTGCACCATCGCCTCGAGCCGGTCCATCGGCAGATCGCGCGCGATCCTGTCCCAGGCGCGCAGGCGGTTGTCATAGGGCTGCAGGACGCTGTCGATGCCCAGAAGGTTGACGCCGCGCAGCAGGAACGGAACCACGGTCGCAGGAAGCGCCGCGCCGCCTGCAAGACCCACCGCCGCGACCGAGGCGCCGTATTTCATCTGGCCGAGGACACGGGCCAGCATCGCGCCGCCCACGGCATCGACGCAGCCCGCCCAGCGTTCCGATTCGAGCGGGCGCTTGACGGTCTCGTTCAGCTCTTCGCGCGGCACGATCTGGCTGGCACCGAGGCTTTTAAGGTAATCCGCCGTCTCGGGGCGCCCGGTGACAGCGGCGACCTCGTATCCCAGATGCGACAGGATCGCCGTGGCGACCGACCCGACCCCGCCCGCCGCGCCGGTGACCAGCACCGGGCCTGTGCCGGGCGTCAATCCATGATCCTCGAGCGCCATCACCGCCAGCATCGCGGTAAAGCCTGCGGTGCCCACCGCCATCGCCGCGCGCGTGTCGAGGCCACCTGGAAGCGGCACCAGCCAGTCGGCCTTGACCCGCGCCTTCTGGGAATAGCCGCCCCAATGCGCCTCGCCGACGCGCCAGCCGGTCAGGACGACCTTGTCGCCGGGCGCGTAGCGCGGATCGTCCGACACCTCGACGGTTCCGGCAAGATCGATGCCGGGCACATGCGGATAAGTGCGCACGAGGCCGCCGCCGGGGCCGATGCACAGGCCGTCCTTGTAATTGACGGTGGAATACTCGACCGCGACCGTCACCTCGCCTTCGGGCAGATCGCCGAGCGCAAGATCCTGCACCTTCGCGCTGGTCGCTCCGTCCTCGTCCCGCGTGACCACAAGTGCCTTGAACATCGCCTGCCCTCCCTGTTGCGTGCCTTGGGGAAGCATGGCGCGATGCGTGTTCGCGTCAAGGCGCGCTGTCAGCCAGCGGGATCGGCCGGCATCAGGAACAGGTCGGTGTCCTCGGTCAGGGCGCCCGCAGCGGTCAGAATCGCGTGGACCTGCCCGCGGTGGTGCGTCTGGTGGTTGAACATGTGCGTGACGAGAAGCCACCGGGGCCTGGTCACATCGCGCCCGCTTGCGCCCGAGTGCCATGTGAGATCGCCAGCGAGGTCGCTGTCCTGCAGGCGATCGGCCCAGGCGGCGATGTCGCGGTCGGCCATCGCGCGCATGTCGCAGAAGGTGTCCCAGTCGGTCACGAGATCGGGGCTTTCGCCGATGGTCACCTGCGGGCGGTCCCAGCCGTCGAACCGGCTCATCCAGATCAGGTCGGCCCAGAGCACATGCACCAGCGTCGTCTGGATGCCGCCCCAGAAGGCTCCGCGATCTTCCAGCCGGGCGGCAGCGCCGAGGCTGTCGGCGGCCTGCACCAGGCTGCGGTTCTGCCAGCCGTTGTAGCGCGCCATCGTCTGCACATGCGCGGGCGAGATCATCCGGCATCCTCCATATCCATCACCTGGCGCGCAGAGTGACCAAGCTTTGCGCCGCGATCAACGCCTTCCTCGCGCCCCGGTGCGCAGGCCGCACCTCGGCCCTTGTGATCGCTGCGCTCTCTGCTAGCGTTTCTGCGGCAACTTGCACCCTTTCACCGGAGATACCGATGACCGCCTTCACCCGCCTTCTTGCATCCACCGCGCTTGCCGGGCTGGCCACGGCCGCCGCCGCGCAGGATTCCGACCTTCTTGTCTTCGACTACTCGGGTTTCGAGGACCCCGCCTTTCACGCCGGCTATGCCGAAAAGCACGGCGCCAGCCCGTCCTTCGCCTTCTTCGGCGACGAGGAAGAAGCGTTCCAGAAGCTGCGCTCGGGCTTCAAGGCCGACGTGACCCATGTCTGCGCCGGGTCGGTGACGAAGTTCGTCGATTCGGGGCTGGCAGAGCCTTGGGACGTCTCGAAGATCAACGCTTACGGCGATCTGAACGCGGACCTGACGGGCCAAGACATCGCCGCCGCCGCGCAGGACGTCTATTTCGTCCCGACCGATTTCGGATCGACCGCCATCGCCTACAACACCGAAGAGGTCCCGGCCGAGGATGTGGCGTCGCTGCAGGTGTTCCACGACCCGAAATACAGCCAGCGCATGACGCTTCCCGACAACGTGGACGACGCCTATGCGCTGGCGTTCCTGGCCACCGGGGTGACCAACTGGCAGAACGCAAGCGATGCCGAACTGGACGCGGCGAGCGCGTGGCTGCGCGAGGCGCACCCGCATCTGCGCACCTACTGGACCGACCCGGGCGAGCTATCGCAGCTTTTGGCCACGGGCGAGGTTCTGGTAAGCTGGGCCTGGAACGAGACGCTGCCGACGATGGTCGACGAAGGCTTTCCGATCGGTTTTCAGCGCGAGGCAAGCGAGGGCTCGTCGCTGTGGCTGTGCGGCTACGTGAACATGGCCGACGCGCAAGGGTCCGAGGACAAGGCCTATGACTATCTGAACGCGATGCTTGCGCCGTCCTCGACCGTGCCGCTGCTGGAAGCGGGCTATGGCCATTCGAACGCTGCCGCGATGGCGGACCAGGGTGAGGAGATGCTGACCAGCGTGGGCCTTGGCCAGATCGACGCGCCGGTCCTTGCGCAGCTTCCGATGAATGCCGAGCTGCGTGAGAAGATGGTTTCGGAGTTCGAGAAGATCAAGGCCGGGTTCTGATCGTCGCGGCTGGGGGGCTCTGCCCCCCAGACCCCCCGGAGGTATTTGAGGACCAAAGATGCGAAGAGGCCGGGCCCCTTCGGAGGGCGGCCGATCCGGCGTGCAATGGGTGCGGCGGCACTTGAATGCCGCCCCGGTCCCGCTTATCTTGATGGGTGCTGCGGCAACGCAGCTATGGACATAAACGCGCACGGAATAAGCGGATCGGACCCGGGGGCGGTACCCGGCGGCTCCACCAACATCCCCTTCGTTTGAGGGCGGATGGGGCCGAAACAGGATCGACGAACGTGTAAAGGTGTAGCTTTGTCCCGGTGAGCCACCACCGTTATCGGTGCAAATTGTACAGTTGCAAACGACAACCGTGCTCCGGTCGCCGTTGCTGCGTAAGCAGTAACGAGACCGAAACTTAAGCCCTTGCGCTTAGCCGCGTAAGGCGGGGTTCGCAGGCACCTGGCAACAGAAGCCTGCACTTCAATCCTTCCTCGCACGGCCTTGAACGCGCGACCTTTTCGGCGCCCGCGATCCGGGCGCGCCTGATCTTGCCCTGCTATTGACCATGCCGATCCTGCGACACCGCAGGACGGCTTGCCGGGCGTGACCGTCCATCGCGCAACCCCTGCCGTTTCGGGAACGCGATCAGGTTGGGGGTCCAGGCGTCTGGCCCGCCGCGCCAACAGCGGAACAGACACGTCTCATGGCGGTCCTCTTGCTGGCGTCTAGGGTCACAGGTTCAGCAAGGCCGCCGCGTTGTCATGGCAGACCTTGCGGCGCTCGTTGTCGTCCAGAGGCGCGGCCTCGATCCAGTCGCCCGCCTCATCGGGACGCTCGAAGGGGTAGTCGACCGAGAACATCACCCGCTCGGGGCCCATCATCTCGATCGCGCAGCGCAGGGGCGCGTCCGCGCACATGCCCGAGGTCGTCACCCAGACGTTGCGCCGGAAATAGGTCGATGGCGGATGCGCAAGACGCATGGTGCCGCGGTTCGAGATCTCCCACCGGCTGTCGAGCCGCCACATGAGGTAGGGCAGCGTTTCGCCAAGATGGCCGAGCACGAGCTTTGCCCCCGGATAGCGGTCGAACGTGCCCGCGAAGACCAGCCGCAACGCGTGGGTTGCCGTTTCCACCGTCCAGGACCAGACCGGGCCCCAAAGCTCGTTGTGGTCGTGATACATGTGCACCCGCTCGGGCGGGTTGTTCGGGTGGATGTAGACCGGCACCTCAAGGTCCGATACCCGTTCCCAGAAGACCGCATAGCGGTCGTCGTCGAGATAGGTCCCGCCGGTCTGCCCGTTGATCATGGCGCCCTGCATGCCAAGGTCGCGCACGCAGCGTTCAAGCTCGTCCGCGGCGGCGGCGGGGTCCTGCATCGCCAGATGCGCAAAGCCGCCGTAGCGCTCCGGGCGCCTTGCGATCTCGGATGCAAGGAAATCGTTCACCTTCCGCGCCTCGGTAACTGCGGTTTCCGTCCGCGTCTCGGCCTGCACACCCGGCCCGGCCAGGGACAGGATCGCCTTGTTCACGCCGATCCCGTCCATCGCCGCAAGGCGCTGCTCGCCGAAATCCTCAAGCGCAGCGCGGGCCTTGCCGAACAGGTTCGGGCTGATGTTCGGCGCCGTCGTCGCCCAGTAATCGACGAAATCGGGATGCATGAAATGCTCTTCAAGCGCGATTTTGGGGGTAAGCGTCATCTGTAAGTCCTTCAGAGTTCGAAGATTTTCTTCTCGGTCCGGTGCAGGCATTCCCCTGGACCATCGTGGCCGATCATGTAGTTGTCGCAGATCACCGCAAAGACGCGGCCGTCGTCATATCCCGGATGCACGGCCAGAAGCATGTTCTCGGCCAAGGGCATCGTCTCGTCCCGGCGGATCAGGGGGCGCTCGACCATCTCGCAGCCCTGCCCGTGGGCGTAGAGCCGCGTCTCGGGGGGCAGGCCACGCGCCTGCATCCAGTCGTCATGCGCCTGCGCGATGGCCGCCGGATCGGCGCCCGGCTTCATCAGCGACAGGGTGTGATCCTGCGCGGCCCTCACGTTGTCGAACGCCTGCAACAGGTGGTCGTCGGCGCGGCCAAGGACCATCGTGCGCGCGATTTCAAGGTAGATGCCGCCGGGGCCGCTCACCTCGATCAGGATCGACATATGGTCGCCGTCTTCGATCTCGCGCCTCTGGTAGGGACGGTTCAGGAAGCGTGACGGGTTGCCTATCGGCGCCGAGAGACCAAGTTGGATGCCCTGGTCCGAGCCAAGCCGGCGCCCGACCACCTCGGCATGGGCGGCGACATCGCGGTCGGTCACGCCGGGGCGGATGAAATCGCAGACCTCGGCAAAGACCTTGTCCTGAAGCATCGCCGTCTCGTGGATCAGGGCGATCTCTTCGGGGCTCTTGATCGCCTTGACCCGGTCAAGCGCATCGGTGGCGTCGACGGTCTCGAACCCGGCCTGAAGCCCCTGCATCAACCCGTGCGGCAGGGCCTGCGGACACAGCAGCCCGATGCGCCCTGCCCCTGCATCGCGCAGAGCGCCAACAACCAGCGCGGTATCGTAGTCGATCGTGTAGACAACCGAGTGAAAGGACGGCGTGCCCAGTACCCGGCTCACGCCCCGCGTGGCCTGCACTTTCGGATCGGTCACGCGGTCGGTGCCGAAGGCGCCCATCTCGACCACCGCCATCGGCCGGTCGGCGAACAGGATCACGGTGCGGGGATAGCCGTTGTTCGCGGGCACGTCGGTCAGCCAGCGGACATAGCCCCCGATCCAGTCCTCGCGCGCCTGGCAGACCAGCGCATCGAGGCCGAGATCGGCCATGACGCCCCGGGCCAGCGCCCAGCGACGCTCCATCTCGGCAGAGGAGATCGGGGAATTCGTTTGCATCATGTCCTCCTTGAGGCCTCGGTCAGCGCGTCCGGGCCGCCGTCCAGGTAGCGGCGAAAGTTCTCTCGCACGGTCGGGAAGCATTGCTTGTGGTAGACATCCGCGAAACCGCCGACATGCGGCGTCAGAATGACGTTCGGCGCGGACCACAGCGGGTCGCCCGCAGGCAGCGGTTCGGTCTCGAAGACGTCGACGCCCGCCCCGGCGATAGCGCCCGTCCGCAGCGCGTCCAGCAGGGCCGCCTCATCGACACAGCCGCCGCGCGCGATGTTGATGAGAAACGCCGTCGGCTTCATCGCCGCCAGGACGTCGCGCCCGACGATGTGCCGCGTGTCAGGCGACAGCGGCACGAGGACGACAAGGAAATCCGCCTCTGCCGCAGCCTCGGTCAAGCGATCGCGGGGATGGATGCGGTCGACGTTCGGCGCGGCACTGCGCCCGGACACCGCCGTGACGGTCATGCCCATCGTCCGGCAATACAGCGCCAGCGTCTCGGCAATGCTGCCGAGGCCCAGAAGGCATACCGTCTTGCCATGAAGCAGCGGTTGCGGCCTGCGGTCCCATTCGGCCCTGTGCTGCGCCGCCAGAACCTCTGGCAACCGACGGGAGAGGGCCAGCATGAACATCAGCGCCAGTTCCGACATCTGCGGCCCCTGCACGCCCGTGCATTTGCTGATCGGGACGCCCTTGGGAAAAGCCTCCATCGCCAGAAGATTGTCGATGCCCGTGGTCAGGGATTGCACCCATTCGAGCCGCGGCATCGCCGCAACCAGGTCCGGCGTCATCTTGGGGCCGATGCCTACGAAGACCTCGGTTTCGGGCGCCAGCGCCATCGCCTGTTCAAGGGAATGCGCCGCGCGGAACGTGTTGCCCGGAAAGGACTGTGACAGCTCTGCCGCGTACCAGTCGCTCCAGTCGGGCAATTCATGGCGGATGGTGACGGTCTTCATTGCGGTGCTCCTAGTACAGGACGCTCGGCAGCCAGAGCGCGAGGCCCGGCAGCAGGAAAAGAAGGCCGACCAGAACGACCGGCGCAATCAGGAACGGCGTGATCGCGCCGTAGATCGTCTTCATCTGCACGTCCGGCACCTGCGCGCGAATGATGAACAGGTTCATCCCCACGGGCGGCGTGATCAGGCCAAGTTCCACCAGGACGACGACCAGGACGCCGAACCAGATCGGGTCAAAGCCGTATTGCGTGACGATGGGCAGGAAGACCGGCACGGTGATCAACACCATGCCGATGCCTTCAAGGAAGCAGCCCAGAACGATATAGATCAGCACGATCAGCGCCATGACCTGCCAGACGGTCATCCCGGACCCTTCGGCCAGGTTCAGCAGGTTATCGGGCAGGCGCGTCTGCACCACGAAATTCGAGAAAAGCGTCGCACCGATGATGATCATGAACAGCGCGCAGGACACCAGCACAGTCGCGCCCACCGCGTCGATCAGCTTGGGCAGGTTCAGCGAGCCGCGCAGCACACCCAGCACGATCGCGCCGAATGCACCTATGGACGCAGCCTCGGTCGGGCTGAAAAGGCCCGCATAGATCCCGCCGATGGTCAGGACGAACAGCAGCACGAACTGCCACGGCTCTCGCAGGGCCCGCAGCCTTTCGCCCAGCGACGCCGCGCGTTCGACCGGCGCGGCCGCACCGCGCGCCTTCAGCATCGCCACGACGACATAGAGGCTCAGAAGGACCAGCCCCGGGATCATCGACGCCGCGAACAGCCGCGCGACCGAGGTTTCGGTGATCGAGCCGTAGATCACGAGGATGATCGACGGCGGGATCAGGATGCCCAGCGATCCGCCCGACGCCACCGTCGCCGCGGCATACCCGCGATCATACCCCGCGCGCGCCATCTCGGGCATCGCGATGCGGGTCATGCTGGCTGCCGTCGCGACCGAGCTGCCGCAGATTGCACCGAACGCGCCCGAGGCCGCGATCGTCGCGACCGCCAACCCGCCCCGCAGGCCGGACAGCAGGACGCGCGCGGCGGTGAACAGCTCGGCCGACATGCGCGAGCCGGTGGCGATCTCTCCCATCAGGATAAAGAGCGGAATGACCGAGAGGTTGTAGTTCGAGGCCACGTCAAACATCGTCGTCCCGGCCATGAACCGGGCCGACATGACCCCGTTGAGCAGCAGGTTGCCGCCAACGCCGATCACCGCGAGCGCAAGCCAGACAGGCTGGCGCAGGAACAGCAGGACCAGCATCAGGCCGATGCCGGACATCCCGAGCATGAAGGGAGTCACAGCCCACCCTCTGCGCTGGAATGGTCCGGTTCAGCGCGCAGCGCCGCGCGAAGTTGCAGCAGATAGCCCCAGAAGATGCCAAGCAGCCCCACGAAGGCCACGACCCAAAGCGGCCATTTCGGCAAGCCGAGTTCCAGCGAACGCTCGCCCCAACTCCAGGCGTCCAGCGCAGGCTGGATCATCGCCCATCCGAAGAAGGCGAAAAGCACGATGCCCGTGCAGGCAGACACCAGCGCCAGCAGGCGCAGCCCTACGGCGGGCAGCAGACCGTCGATCAGGTCGATCAGGATCTCGGTGCGCCCCGCAACGACCGGAGCGATCCCGAACATGGTCATGACCAGCAACGCCACGCTTACAAGATCGTAGGCGCCCTTGATCGGCATGTTGAAGACCGCGCGCAGAACCACATCGCCGACGACGACCAGCATCATCGCCACAAGGGCGACACCGGCGATGGCGTGCATGGTTCGCGTGATCGGGTCCGGTTTCCGGGATGCGTTCATCGGGCTGTCCTGTCGGGGAGGGGCCCGCCCCGGCGGGGCGGGCCGGGTTGGCTACTGCGTGTAGGCGTCAAGGAACGCTTGACCGGTCGGCCCGGCCTTGGAAACACCCGCTTCGATGATGGGTGCGAAGGTGGACTTCAGCGTCTCGAGACCCGCCGCGTCGAGCGACACGATATTGACGCCGGCGTCGGCCATGTACCGCCGTCCCTCTGTCTCGCCCTCGTCCCAGAGCGATCCGAACCAGGCTGCGCGGTCGGGGCCCGTGGTCTCGTCGATGACCTTCTGCAACTCGGGCGACAGGCGGTCGTAGGCCGCGTCGCTCATCACCACTGCAAAGGTCGCCGAGGCGATGCCGGGTTCCAGCGAGTACTGCGTGACCGGGGCAAGATCGAACGCCTTGGTCGCCTCGAACGGGAAGGTCGCGCCATCGACGACACCCTTGCCCATGGCATCGCCGGTTTCGGCGGGCGGCACCGGCACGGGCGCGGCCCCCATCGCTTCGATGATCTGCTGCCAGACGGAACCGGCATAGCGGATGCGAAGGCCATCCAGGTTCGACAGATCGCTCGGGTCGGCATTGGCCAGGTGCATCTTGAGCGGCGGCGTGACGGCAAGCCACAGGATCCTGGTCCCTGCATGTTCCGCGGCCAGGTATTCCGGCGCAAGCTCGGTCAGCCTGCGCGACATGATCGCGCTGGCGTTACCGGCCGATGGGTGAGTGAGCGGCAAGGTTGCAAGCTCGATCATCGGGAAGCGTCCCGGCGTCAGCGAGTGCAGGAAGATCGCGATGTCCGCCCCGCCCGAGGTCACGATGTCGAACTGGCGCGGCGGCGGGCCAAGCTGGGCAGCGGGGAACACCTCGAGCTGCAATTCGCCGCCCGATTTCTCGCCGATCTCTGCCCCCCACGCGTTGATCGCCTTCACGAAGGTGTGGACCGGCGGAAGAAAGGTCGTCACCTTCAGCGTCTCGGCCATCGCCGGGGTGGCCAGCATCCCGGCGACCAGCACCGCGCCGGTCAGTTTGAGTGCATTCAGTTTCATGTCTCGTCTCCCCTGTTGTGGCGGAAATTTCCGCCTTGTTCCCGCCGTCTGGCGGCGGGTCGCCAGTCGCGTGTCAGGCTGTGGCCTGCCAGGCGGCCTCGATCTCGGTCCAGTGTGCGGCCCCTGCCGCGCGCATTTGCTCTGCGCTGTCGCCCGGCACCCAATCGGCGATGCCGCGCGCGTAGGCATCCTGCGCCTGCCACCGCTCGAGCCACGGCGCGATCGCCAGAGAGCCCTCCCAAAGCCGCGAAAGCCCCAGCCGGTCGAGCCGGTCGACATAGGCGACAAGCGCCACGTCCACGATCCCGGGCGTCGCCCCGCCCAGCCATGATCGAGCCGCAAGCCCCGCCTGCATGTCCTTGAAAAGCCGTCGCAAGTGCAGCATGGCTTGCGCGACATAAGGCGATGCGAGCCCGTTCAGGATCAGGTCCAGCCGCTTGGCCGCCATGATCGGATCGGGCATCCGCGACGTCTGCGCTTCGATCTCGTCGCGCGTCTTCGCGGCAAGGATCGCCTGCCGCATGGCCGTGGCGAAGCTCAGCGTGTTGATCGCCGCGTGGATAGCGAGGCAGCGCAATAGCCAATGCTCCGCCGCCGCCTGCCCGGCAACATCGGTCGGCATGAGCCGTCCGCCGTGATGCACGCGGTCGAGATGGGACAGGATCAGGCTCGACTCTGTCACCACCAGCCCGTCATCCACCAGCGTGGGCACCACAGCATCGGTGTTCAGTTGCCGGTAATCCGGCGCGAACTGGTCGCCGCGCTGCAGGTCCAGCACGACGCTGTCCCAGTCCAGCCCCATCAGGGCCAGTCCTACGCGGACCTTTTGCGAGCAGACGCTGTTGGGGGCGTGGTGCAGCGTGAGCATCAGAAGTTCACCCTGTCGCCGCCCTTGAGGCCCAGGATCTCGCGCGCCTCGTCGGGTGTCGCCACGTCCGATCCCAGGTCTTCGACGATGCGGCGGATCTTGGCGACCTGCTGGGCATTCGACTCCGCCAGAACGCCGCGCGAGATGAACAGGGAATCTTCCAGCCCCACGCGCACGTTGCCGCCCATCTGGCTGGCGGTGACGGCCATCGGGATCTGCGCGGCCCCCGCCGCTAGCACCGACCAGCGATAGCTGTCACCAAACAGCTTGTCGGCGGTCTTCTTCATGAAGACGAGGTTGTCGATGTCCGCGCCGATCCCGCCAAGGATGCCCATCACGAACTGGATGAAGATCGGCGCCTTGAACAGGCCGATGTCGACGCAGAACTTCAGGTTGTAGAGATGCCCCACGTCATAGCATTCATGCTCGAACTTGATGTCGTGCGGCGCCAGCGTCTCGGAGGCTTCCTTGATGTCGCGGAACGTGTTGCGAAAGATGTTGCCGTCGGAATTGGCGACATAGTCCCTCTCCCAGTCGAATTTCCAGGTCTCGTGCCGCTTGGCGAGCGGGTGGAAGGAAAAATTCATCGACCCCATGTTCATCGAGCACATCTCGGCGCTGAAGGTCGCGGCCGGGCGAATGCGGTCCTGGATCGACAGGGTCAGCGAGCCGCCCGTCGATATGTTGACCACCGCGTCTGTCGCCTGCTTGATCCGGCCAAGGAAGGGGCGGAAATCCTCGGGATCGACCGAGGGCGCGCCGGTCTCGTTGTTGCGTGCATGCAGGTGCAGGATCGACGCTCCGGCTTCGGCGGCCTCGATGGCCTGCGCGGCGATGTCGTCGTAGGTGTAGGGCAACGCATCCGACATGGTCGGTGTGTGGATCGCTCCGGTTATGGCGCAGGTGATGACAGTCTTGGTCTTGGCCATGTCTCAGGCTCCCTTCTGGTCGGTGCGCCGGACGCGAAAGCCCAGCGGAAATAGCTCGAGGTCAAAGCGGCTGCGGATCAAGCCCCAGACGCCCTTGGGGGCCTTCAGCATCACCACGATGGCGACGCTGCCGAGCACCAGCAGATAGGTGGTGCCAAGATCGGCCAGGGTTTCCCGCAAGGCGAAGAACAGCAGCGTGCCGATGATCGGACCCTCGATCGTGCCGATGCCGCCGATCACGACGATAAAGATGACGAAGGCGGTCCAGTCGTTGACGCTGAAGGCGGCGTCGGGGGAAATCCGCAGCTTCTGCAGGAAGATCAGCGCGCCGACCATCGCCGTCAGGGCAGACGTGACGACGTAGACCACGAATTTCGTGCGCCAGATGTCGATGCCCAGCGACGCTGCCGCCAGTTCGTTGTCCCGGATCGCCGTCAACGCAAGGCCTCGGCGTGAGCGCAGGAACAGGTAGACCGATGCGACCACCAGAACCGACGCGGCCAGTGCCAGCCAATAGGCCAGCGCCTCGCGCGCCGCGCGCCCTTCGGCCAGCGAGCGCACGATGTCGGTGGGCAGGGATGTGCCGGACCCGCCCCCAAGGGCAGAGACCTGCGCGAAGGACAGCCTGAAGACTTCGGCCATGACCCAGGTGCCGATGGCGAAATAGGCGCCGCGCAGTCGGAAGATCAGCGCGGCGACGGGAACCGAGACCAGCGCGCCCAGAACACCTGCCAGCGCGATGGCGGCCAGCGGGTGCAGCCCGCCAAAGATCGTCAGCGCGAACAGCATGTAGCCGCCAAAGCCGACATAGGCCTGCTGGCCCACCGACACGAGGCCCGCGTAGCCCGCCATCAGATTCCAGAGGCTTGCAAGCGACAGAAAGAGACAGATTTCCCCGATCAGTCGCAACTCTGCCCGTCCGGCCCACCACGGCGCCGCGATCAGCAGCAGCAGGATCACCGCCCCAAGACCGGCCGCGATCCTCGCAGCCTGCGAGCTGCGGGTGACATCGTAGGTCACGCTCATCCGTCCATCCTCGGGAACAGGCCGTTGGGCCGGATGGCGAGGATCAGCAGGAACACCAGGTGCCCCGCCAGAAGCTGCCAGCCGGGATCGATGGCAGCGCCGACCGTCTGCGCGACACCAAGGATGACGCCGCCCGCCAACGTTCCCCAGAGATTGCCGAGGCCGCCGATGATGACCGCCTCGAACCCGAAGATCAGACGCCCGCCGCCGATGGAGGGATCGAAACTGGTGCGGATGCCAAGGAAGATGCCCGCCACCGCGACGACCGCAAGCGACAGCGCCATGGCAAGACCGAAGACATGCGCCTTGTTCAGCCCCATGATCTGCGCGATGTCCTGATTGTCGGACACCGCCCGAAACGCCCGGCCAAGGGCGGTGCGGTAGAACACCCATTGCAGCCCGGCGATCACGCCGACCGCCACGGCAAAGGTCAGCACAGGCAACACGCCCAGCGTCAGCCCGCCCAGATCCACGCTGGCCGTCTCGAGCCCGCCCGCATCCATCTTGCGCGGATCGGCGGTGTAGATCTCGAGCAGCGCATTCTGGACGATGACGGACAGCCCGAAGGTCACCAGCAGCGGTGGCAGGATGTCGTCGCCCAGCGTCCGGTTCAGCACGCCCCGTTGCAGGACATAGCCCATCCCGGCCATGGCGGGCACGACGGCAACCAGCACCAGCAAGGGGTGCATTCCCAGCGCGATGCTGGTCGAAAGCCCCAGGTAGGCAGCAAGGACGATCAGGTCGCCATGCGCGATGTTCACTAACCGCATGACGCCGAAAATCAGCGACAGGCCAGCAGCGAACAGGGCATAGAGCCCTCCGAGCAGCGTTCCCTGGACGATCGCGTTCAGCCAATCCATGTCACGCGATCCCGAAATAGGCGCGGCTGATCGCCTCGCGCAGCAGCGCGTCCGAGGCGCCCTCTAGCGACACCCGCCCCTCTTGCAGACAATAGACGCGGGACGACACCGACAACGCCTTCGAGATGTCCTGTTCGACGAGGATCGCGCTCATCCCGTCGCCAACGATACCGGGGAGGGCGGCATAGATGTCGCGGATGATGATCGGCGCAAGGCCAAGGCTGATCTCGTCGAACAGGATGAGGTCGGGGTTGGCCATCAGCGCGCGGCCAATGGCGACCATCTGCTGTTGTCCCCCCGAAAGCGAGGTCGAGGCCTGATTGCGCCGCTCCTTCAGGATCGGGAACAGGCGATAGACCGCATCAAGCGACCACGGCCCCTTGCGTCCCACGCGGCCACCGATGATGAGGTTTTCCTCGACCGAAAGCGACGGGAACAGCTGGCGGCCCTCGGGCACCAGCGCAATTCCAAGACCCGCCACCTGATCCGCTCGCAGCGCACCGACGGGGCTGCCGCGAAACCGGATCGCCTCGGGCCGGTTGCGTATCAGCCCGGCGATCGAACGCAGCAGGGTCGTCTTGCCTGCGCCGTTCGCACCGATGATGGCCAGCACCTCACCTGCGTCCAGATGCAGGTCAAGACCGTAGAGCGCCTGGAAATCGCCGTAGAAGGCATCGAGGCCGGTCATCTGGAGAAGACGCTCAGGCATCGGCTTCGATACCCAGGTAGATTTCCTGGACCTCGCGGCTGGCCATGACGGCCCTTGGATCGCCTTCGCCGATCTTGCGACCGTAATCGATCACGACAAGCCGGTCCACGACGGCCAGAAGCGCGTGCACGACGTGTTCGATCCAGATGATGGACACGCCCGAGGCATGAATGTCGCGAATGGTCTCCACCAAAGACTGGCATTCGGCCTCGGTCAGGCCGCCCGCGATCTCGTCGAGCAACAGAAGGCGCGGCCGGGCACAAAGCGCGCGCGTCAGCTCGAGCCGCTTGCGATCCAGCAGCGTCAGCCCTCCGGCGCGGCGGTTCGCCTTGTCCATGAGGCCAGTGCGTTCAAGCACGTCGAGGCAAAGCATCTCGGCCTCGCGCCCCCAAAAACCGGCGGCCTGCGTCGCGGCGACCATCGCGTTCTCGAAGACGGTCAGGTGCGAGAATGGCTGCGGCACCTGAAAGCTGCGCGCAATTCCAAGGCGCGAGCGTGCGGCGGCGCCAAGCCCCGTCACGTCCCGCCCGTCAAAGACCACGCGGCCCGAATCCGGCGCAAGCGTCCCCGTGATCAGATTGAACATCGACGTCTTGCCCGCCCCGTTCGGCCCGATCACGCCAAGCGCTTGCCCCTGCTGCACCTCGTAGGTCAGCGCATCGGCCACCGTGACGGCGCCGAAGGACTTGCTGAGCGAGGCGAGTTGCAGGATGGCCAAGAGGGATCTCCGGGGGGATGAGGTGTCGGCGGGACGCTCCCGCCGACAGGTTTTCAGAGCAGCTTCAGTTCGCCGGTCAGCGGGATGTCCGGCGCCTGCGCATTCGCCACGATCTTGAGATCGAAACCGTCGCCGTCCTTCTGCCACTGGCCTGCGACCAGAGGCGTCTTCGTGACGTTGTTGATCGGGCCGTTGGCCCAGTTCACGTTGCCGACGATGGTATCGAGGTTCGTGGTCCGAATGGCGGCAAGGTTCGCCTCGTAGTCCTCAAGATCGCCGGACCGGCGGATGACATCGGCCACCACCTCGAACAGGGCGTGCTTGAACCCGATGGGCTGCGTCCAGGGACGCCCGGACGCGGCGCTGTAGCCTTCGGCCAACTCCTTTGCGCTTTCGCCGGTCAGCGACGAGGCGAATGGATGGTTGGGCGACCACCAGACCTCGGACGACAGCCCGTCTCCCCGATCGCCGAGCGATGCGATGACCGAAGGGAACAGAAGCGCCTTGCCGATGGTGACGACCTTGGGATTGAACCCCTGCTGCGCCGCCTGTGCCCAGAAGGTCGCGAAATCCGGCGGGATCATGTTCCCGGTGACGATCTCGCAGCCTGCATCCTTGAAGGCCGTGATGTAGTTCGAGAAGTCATCGGACAGCGGCTGGTAGCGGCCGGGATCCGTCAGGCCGTAGCCCGCGGCGGACAGCGGCTTGGGCAGGCCAAGTTCGGCGTCGCCCCAGGCGTTGCCGTCCGCGTCATTGGGGAACAGCCCGCCGACCGTCCGCGTGACGCCCGACTGGCCCCACATGTCCAGGAAGGCGCCGATCACGTCCTCAAGGCCCCAGAAGAAGTGGTAGGTATAGTCGAACCCCTGCCCCGGAACGCCGTTGCGGCCAAAGAAATAAGGCTGCCACGGGCAGTCGGTCGTGATGCAGGGCACCTCGTTGATCTCGGCCTGATCGGCGACCGGGTTGACCGTGTCCGGTGTCGAGGCGGCGACGATGATATCCACCTCGTCGCCCAGGATCAGGTCCGCAGCCACCTCGGCAGCGCGGTTGGGGTTGGACTGGCTGTCCTTCGAGATGATCTCGACGGCCCAGGTCCTGCCGTTGTTCTCGATCCCGGCCGAGAACATGTCCTGAATGCGCTGCAGAACATGGTCGTCCGCCTCGGCGAAACCGGCGAGCGGTCCGGTGCGGGGGCTTACATGGCCGACCTTGAGTGTCGGCGTCTGCGCGTAGGCGCGCGTTGCGTGCAGGATCGCAGGTGCGGCCAGCAGCGCGGTTCCGCCCGTCAGGACGGCCCGGCGCGAGGGGTGTGTACGGTGTGATTTCATCTTGTCCTCCCTTTCACCGGCCTCCCCGCCGGCATTGTTTCAGTCGGTCAGAATCTCCTCGAGGCGCCTCAGATGCGTGACGACACCCGCGCGGACCTTGTCGGCCTCTTCCGGTGTCCAGCTGCGGAACCCCTGCCCGGTCTTCATCCCGAGCTTTCCGTCGGCCACCAGGGCTTCGAGATACGGCGACGGCCCCGGGCGGCTTTCGAGATCCGCCAGAACCGTATTGTGGATGTCGAGTGTCAGGTCCGTGCCCACGAGGTCCGCGTTCTCCAGCGGCCCCAGCACCGACAGCCTGCGGCCAAAGCAGGACTTGATGACGGTATCCACCGACTCCGCGTCACAGATGCCGCGCTCCACCAGGCTGATCGCCTCGCGCCAGAGCGCATGTTGCAGCCGGTTGCCGATGAAGCCGGGCACGTCCTTCTCGACCCGCACCGGCGTCTTTCCGGCACCGGCCAGCAGATCGGTCATCGTGGTCATGGTATGCTCGGCGGTCCATTCGGTGCGGATGACCTCGACCAGCGGGATCATGTGCGGCGGGTTCCACCAATGGGTGCCAAGCGCACGGCCGCGGCGCGCCAGCCCGGCCATGATCTCGGTGATCGGCATGACCGACGTGTTCGACGCAAGGATGCAGGTTTCGGGCGCATGCGCCTCGACCTCGGCAAAGATCGCCTGCTTCAGAGCCATCTTCTCGGGGGCGGCCTCGAACACGACGTCGGCATCGTGCACCGCGCCCTGCACCGTGTCGGCCAGGGCGACACGGGACAGCACGGCATCGATCTCTGCCTCCAGCCCCATCAACGTCAGGCTGTCGCGGATCCGCAGGTGCAGGCCCGCGCGCGCGTCGGCCACGGGGTCGGTGACGGTGACGCGGTGCCCGGCTCGTGCCATGACCAGCGCGATACCGTGGCCCATCAGCCCGGCGCCCAGAACGGCGATGTGATGCGGTCCGGTCATCCCTCAGCCCGCCGTATAGCCGCCGTCGGCATACAGGATATGCCCGGTGTAGAAATCGCTGGCGCGCGAAGCGAGGAACAGCAGCGGCCCGGCAAGGTCTTCGGGCTCGCCCAGGCGGCCCTTCGGCACACGGGCAAGGAACCCCTCACGAACGGTTTTCGCCTTTTCGGTGTCCTCGAACATCCAGGCCGTCAGCGGCGAGCGGAAGACCGTCGGCGCGATGGCATTGACCGTGATCCCTGTCGGCCCAAGCTCGCAGCCAAGCGCCTTCGTCATGCCGTCGACCGCAGCCTTGGACGCGCAATAGGCGGTGTAGCCGGCCGGATGCCCAAGAAGCCCCCGCGCCGACGACACCAGCACGATCTTGCCGCCGCTGCCTTGCGCCTTCATCTGCACGGTGGCAGCGCGGGCCAGCATCCAGCTTTGCGTGACATTGGCGTCCATGACGGATGTGAAGGTCTCGACCGGCATCTCTTCGATCCTGGCGACCTTGTTCATGCCCGACGCGACAACGAGGATGTCCAGCGCCCCGAACCGCTCGACCGCTTGCGCCACCATGTCTGCGCAGGCTGCTTCAGTGTCCGGGCGGGCGTTGACGGCTTCGACCTCGGCCCCGATGGACCGGGCCTCGGCCGCGATCTCCGCCAGCGCGTCGGCATTGCCCGCGACCAGCACCAGCTTGCAGCCCGCCCCCGCAAGAACCCGCGCCGCGACCATTCCAAAGGCGCCGGACGCGCCGGAGATCAGCGCAACCTTGCCCGTCACCTCGAACATCGAAAGGGGGTTGGTGAGATCGGGCATGGCTCAGTCCTTCGGCGGATAGGGAATGACCACGAGCATCTTGCAGACGTGGTTCGACTTGTTCTCGATGCGGCGCACCTGCCCCGGGGGCACCGTGCAGCTGTCCATCGCGCGCAGCACCTCGGTCCTGCCATCCCATTCAAGCGTCATCTCGCCGTCCAGCACGACATAGACCTTCTCGAAAGGCGTTGAATCCGGCCCCGCTCCGCCGCCCGGCAGGAACTGCGAGAACCCGACCCATTGATTGACCGGCCCGCCGTCCTCGAAGCCCTGAAGCCTGAGGCCCGAGACGCCCCAGTGGTTCGGGGCCTCGTAAGCGGTTGCATCGCTGAAACGCTTGATCAGCATGGTAGCGCCCTCCCCTGTGCGCGGCCGGGCGGGGACAAGCCCCGCCCGTGCCTTCAGAACGCCTCGCCTGCCTCGATGCGGTAGGACTGGCCCTTGTCGATCATCGCCACGAGACGGATGATGCAGCCGTCGCCGCGATCCCAGTTCCAGGGAAAGAAGGCGAAGGTGCAGCGCTTGCCGGTCACGGCATCCAGGTCGCCGCCGACGTTCTCGATCCCGAGGATGCCGTTCGAGAACAGCTTGTTGTGGACCGGCTCCCATTCCGGGAACGCTTCGTCCCAGGCGATCCCGCCGGACCATTCCTTGTATTCCTCGGCCAGGTGAGGATGCAGCGGCCCGTTGCGGTGCGGGCCGATCGCCGTCGCCAACGGGTGATCGTTGGCCTGCGTGTCATGGCCCACGACCTTGATGCCCTTCTCGACCATCCAGTCCGCGGCCGACGGCACCAGACCGGGGCAATAGGCGAAATAGTCGCCGTCCTCGTATTCCTTGTGCCAGCCGGTGTTGATGATGAGCACGTCGTTCTTGCGGATCGCGTGTCCACAGGCCTTTTCAAGGTCGTCCGCGGTGATCTGCTCCCATTTCTTCTTGGGGATCGACACCACAAGGCCCGAACCGAAGAAATGCGGCAGCGGCACCTCGTCGATGAAGGGTGTTCCCTGCACCACATGCGCGGGCGCATCGATGTGGGTCGTCACGTGCATCGTCGTCGTGATGGTCTGCGACAGCACGCCGGACTTGGCCATGTAGTGCATCCGCTCGATCTGCACGTCGCGGAAATAGGGCCAGTTGGGGCACTGGAAGCCGAAGCGATGGCTGAGGTTGTAGAACTCCAGACCCATGTCGTTGTTGGTGTCTTCCTGGAATTCAATCCCGCGGATCGTGATCATCAAGTAAGCCTCCTCGGTTCGCGCGAGGTCACATCGCGCGTCTTGGTCGGTTGGTTTTGCGGATGAACGTTTCCTCCCGTTCGTCTTGAATGACGGTACATCATGACCGCATGGTGGTCAATTTTTTCTTGAAACTATCATATTTGCACCGTATTGCGATACACATTGCCAATCTGACAATGGAATGGCTAGTGCCGGACCAAGACGACGGAGAGCAGTGAACCAATGGCGGAACAGGAAAAAGACGGCGCTTCGGGCGGCATTCAGGTGATCGAGCGGGCCGCCCGGATCTTGCGGGTCCTGAAGGAGAACCGCGCCGGAATGAGCCTCGGGCAGATTGCCGAGGCGGTTGCCCTGCCCCGCTCCACGGTGCAGCGAATCATCGGGGCGCTGATGGCCGAAGGGTTCGTGATGGCCGGGGCACGGGCCGGACGTATCCGGCTTGGACCCGCGATCGCGGATCTCGCCGGGCAATCTCGCAGCGATGTGGTCGAGGTGTGCCGGCTGCTGCTGACGGAACTCGCCCAGGCTACCGGGGAAACGGCCGACTTGTCGGTGATGCAGGGCGCGGCGATGATCTTCGTCGACCAGATCCCCGGAATGCACCGCTTGCGCACCGTATCGTCGGTTGGCGACGCGTTTCCCCTGACCACGACAGCCAACGGCCTCGCCTGCCTTGCCTGTCTCGCACCCGAAGAAGCGCGGAAGCTTGCGGTCGAGGAATGGCGGCGGCAAGGCGTGGACGCCGACATGGAGCGTTTCGAGGCGCGTCTTGCCCGTATCAGGTCGACAGGTCTCGCCTATGATCTGGACGAACATTCCAAGGGGATTTCCGCGGTCGGCGTCGCCTTCCGGGACTGGTCGGGCGAACTCTATGCGATCTCGGTTCCCGTTCCGTCATCGCGCTTTGCATCGGTAAAGGAAACGGTCGAGACGGCCCTGCTCGATGCCAAGGCCCACGCCGAGCGGTTGATCGCGTTCGAGTAGCAGCGCGGCTATCCGGGGCGCCCTTGTCGCTCTGGCCTCAAAGCGTGCCAATATCGAAGAGCGGCACTACCTCACGGCGATCAGCCACGCGATCGCTGGACCCCACGCGCAGGCATGAAGCAAGGATGTCGAACGAGGCTGGCCCTCGATGGCGTGCGCCCGGGCGAGGCTCAGGCGTCCCGCTTCATGATCCATTCGACCTCTGGCGCAGCGACGAAACGCCATTTGCGCAAGGGTCCGGCCATCACGTTGAGATAATACATCTCGAACCCGTAGGGCGCGCCGCAGGGATGATGGCCGCGCGGCACAAGGACCACGTCGCCATCCTTGACCGTCATCGTCTCGTCCAGCTGTCCGTCGTCGGTATAGACGCGCTGGAAGCCGAAGCCGTTCGCGGGGTTCAGGCGGTGATAATAGGTTTCTTCAAGATAGGTGATCCGAGGGTAATCATCCTCATCGTGCCGATGGCTTGGATAGGACGACCAGTGCCCGGCGGGAGTGAACACCTCTGTCACCAGAAGCGAGTCGCACCAGTCCTCAGCTTCCATCGCTATGTTGTTGATATAACGGGTGTTCGTGCCTTTGCCGCGTTCCGTCAGACTAATCCCCTCGGGTCCGATCCGGCGGGCTTGGTGGCCGCCCCTTCCGGGGGCCGAACAGACTGCAATGGTGCAATCGGTGGCTGCCTCTGCCTGCCAGTCGGTGCCGGTCGGCAGATAAAGGCAATGCGGCGCGGTTTTCTCGAAGACGCTCATCCGCTCGCCCAGAACGCCCCAGTCCTGGCCTGCCCCGGTGAGGTGCGCCTTGCCCTCGACCATGACGAGGATCACCTCGCGATCACCCGTCGCTTCCGCTGCTGTCTCGCCCGCGCGAAGGCGAAACAGGGAAAAGCCCACATGGCGCCAACCTGCGGTCTGAGGCGTGATCGCGTGCACCTTGCCGTGCGCGCCGAACGGCTTGCAAAGCAGGTCAGTCATCGTCGTTGTCCTTCTCGGTGACAGGAACCCATGTCAGCAAGAGGATATAGCCTGACCATGCCCCGGCAGCGCCGAACAGCATGGCCCAGCCGGGATTGCCGCTTGCCAGTTCGACCGCCGCCCAGCCGAGGGCGACCGCGACGGTCAACACCCGGCGCCAGAGCGGATTGAAGAAGCGGACGCGCAGATCGAACATCAGGCGCCTGCCCCGGGGCGCGCAGCCACGACCAGCCCCGCCGCCTTGCACAGCGCGGCGATATGATCGTAGCCGATCCTTGAGTATTCGAACGGCGGCGCCTTGGCCGGGTCCTGTTCGGCCTCGACGACGATCCAGCCGTCATAGCCCATCCCGGCCAGCCGGTCCGTGACGGCGGCGAAGTCGATGCTTCCGCCTTGATCGCCGGGAACCGTGAACGCCCCCGCGATGACCGCATCGAGGAACGACCAGCCGTGGGTCCGCGCCTGCGCCGCCACGTCAGCGCGCACGTCCTTGTAATGGACGTGCCGGATACGGTCGCCCCATTTGTCCAGCGTGCCAAGGACATCGGCCCCGCCAAAGGCAATATGTCCGGTGTCATACAAAAGCGTCACCTCGGGCGAAGACCCATCCATCAGAGCATCCACATCGTCTTGATCCTCGATCATGCTGCCCATGTGGTGGTGATAAGCAAGGGTCATCCCCTCGTCCGCCATCCATTTTGCCAGCTCCGACAGCCTGGACGCGTAGGCCGTGATCTTGTCCCGATGCAGTTTCGGGCGGTCGTTCACCGACGTGCCCTGCTGGCCCTGCACGGTGTTCGAGCACTCGGCATAGACCAGGCAGGGGGCGCGCAGATCCACGAACTGCTCGACCTGCGCACGCACCGCCTCGATCTCCTCGGCGACCGAGTTCACCATCAGGTTGCCCGAACACCACCCGCCACACAGCGCGATGTCGTAGCGATCGAGATAGGCGCGCAGGCCTGCGGTGTCCTGCGGCATCCGGCGGCCACGCTCGACGCCGGTAAAGCCGATCTCGCGCGCCTCCTGCAACGCCTGCTCCATCGTGTAGGCGGCGGTCAGGTCGGGCAGGTCGTCGTTCTGCCACGCGATGGGAGAAATCCCGATATGGATCATGAAACTGCTTTCTCAGTCGGCGCCATGCTGCGCGGCTCTCTGCTCGTAGGCCTGGCGGGCGGCACGCACCTCTGGGCGCGCCGACACTTCGGGAACGGCCACGTTCCACCAGTGCCCGCCAACGCCGGTGCCCGGATACGGGTCGGTTTCGATGACGATCACGGTCGGGATGTCCCGGCCCCGCACCGCGCGGACCTGCGTCTCAAGATCACCGATGTCGGCGGCCTTGACAGCATGCGCGCCCATCGAGGCGGCATGGCGCACAAAGTCGATCTGCGGCTGGGTCTCGACGTTGGACGAGGCGTAGAGATTGTTGAACTCGGCCCCGCCGCAGCCCATCTGCAGCCGGTTGATGCAGCCATATCCCCGGTTGTCGGTCAGGACCACGGTGAAAGGGATGCGCCGCATGACAGCCGTCGCAAGTTCCGAATTGGCCATCATGTAGGAACCGTCGCCGACGAAGCAGACCACGTCCTTGCCGGGCTGCGCCAGCTTGAGGCCCATCGCACCCGCGATCTCGTAGCCCATGCAGCTGAAGCCGTATTCCATGTGATAGCCGCCCCGCGCCGCGCGCCACAGGGTGTGCAGCGCGCCCGGCATCGTGCCCGCGGCGCAGATCACGGCTGTGTCCGCGCCTGCCTGCCGCTGCACGCCGCCGATGACCTGCGCGTCGGTGGGCAATCCGGCGGCATTCGGCGCAGCCATCACCGCATCCGCCGCCTCGAACCAGCCTGCGCGGGCCTCGGTATCGCGGTCCGGCCAGGTCTTGTCGCCAAGCGCCCCCGACAGCGTCTCCAAGGCGACCCGCGCATCCGAGACAACGCCAAGCGCCCCGTGCTTGGCGGCGTCATAGCCGCTGACGTTGATCGACACGAGCCGCCGTTCGGGGTTCGCAAAAACCGTCCACGATCCCGTCGTGAAATCCTGGAACCGTGTGCCGACACCCAAGACGAGATCGGCCTCGCTCAGCGCGCGGTTGGCTGCATCGCCGCCGGTGACACCTGCGGGACCAAGGTTCAGGCCGTCCTGCCAGTTCACGGCCCCTTTGCCTGCCTGCGTTTCCACAAGGGGAATGTTGTGCGCATGAGCGAAGTCCACCAGGGCCCGCTCGGCGCCCGAATAGATCACCCCGCCCCCGGCAACGATCACGGGCCGCGCGGCGCGCTTCAGGGTCTCGGCCACGTCCGACAGCTCTTGCGGGTCGGGCTGCGGTCTTCTGATCCGCCAGACGCGGGGGGTGAAGAAGCTTTCGGGGTAGTCATACGCCTCGGCCTGCGGGTCCTGGCAGAAAGCCAGCGTGACCGGGCCGCACGCCGCCGGATCGGTCATGGTCTGCAGGGCGCGCGGCAAGGCGGTCAACAGGTGTTCCGGTCGCGAAATGCGGTCGAGATTCCGGCTGACCGGGCGCAGGCAGTCGTTGACCGACACCGTGCCATCCTCGAAATCCTCGACCTGCTGCAGCACCGGATCGGGCGCACGGTTCGAGAACACGTCACCGGGAATGAACAGCACCGGCAGCCGGTTGACATGGGCCAGCGCGGCGGCAGTCACCATGTTGGTCGCGCCCGGCCCGATCGAGGACGTCACCGCCATGGCGCGCCTGCGCCCGGACGCCTTGGCATAGGCGATGGCGGTGTGCGCCATGGTCTGCTCGTTCTGCCCGCGCCATGTCGGCAAGGCGTCGCCGATACCGTGCAGCGCCTCGCCCAGTCCCGCGACGTTGCCATGCCCATAGATCGCCCCGGCCCGGCCCCTCGCCAAGACCAGAATCGTCGATCATCTGCACCGACAGCCATTTCACCATGGCCTGTGCAATGGAATTCCTCTTCGGTGCCGACGATGAGATCGAAAAGGTGCAGCGTGCCCTGCAACTTGCGCGTGACCTCCGCACTTTCCACAAAGCGGCTTTCGCCGTCGCCGTGCCCCGCCACGCCCCAGAGGTTGGGGCGATAGTCGATGTCGAGCGCGGTCTGCATCCCCGCCGCGCGCGCGATCTCAAGCGCCTTGAGTGTCGCAGCCTCGACCTGCGGGTGGCTGAGGTGCGTGCCGGTCGCCACCACGGCCCGCGCCGAGCGGATGAAATCCGGGTCGATGTCGTCCTCGGTCAGGCCCATGTCGGCGCAGCGTTCGCGGTAGAAGATCAGCGGGAACTGTTCCGCATCACGGATGCCGAGCAGCACCAGCGCGGTCAGCCGGTCCGGGTCCACCTTGACGCCATCGGTGTTCACACCCTCGCGGCAAAGCTGCTCGGTGATGAAGCGCCCCATGTGCTCGTCGCCGACGCCGGTGATGACCGCCGATCTCACTCCATGCCGAGCGGTGCCGCAGGCGAAATTCGTGGGCGAGCCGCCGACATACTTCGAAAACAAGCCCATGTCCTCAAGCCGTCCGCCGATCTGGCCGCCGTAAAGGTCGACCGACGCGCGGCCTATGGTGATGACATCAAGTGGTTTCACGCGCGGTCTCCTTCGGGCTGGCGGGCAGACTGACAGGCAGACCGACCGGGCAGACTGACGGGGCGGCCCTGCGATGCGGCCATCGCATGGATCACCCGTTCGATCCGCAGACCTTCGGCAAAGTCCGGACGGCACGGCGCGCCGCCCGCGATGGCGCGGCACAGGTCGCGCGCCTCGACCACCTTCTGGTCGTTGAAGCCGAAATTGTGCCCGGGCGCCGGACAAAAGGCGCCGAAATCGGGCTGGTCCGGGCCGGTCAGGTGGCGGGTGAACCCCGCCTCTCCGGCGCGGTGCACCCACAACTCGTTCATGTTCTCCTGGTCGAAGATGATCGTGCCGTCGCTGCCGTGCACCTCCCATTGCAGGCGGCATTTGCGCCCGTGCGCCACGCGCGACGTCGCAAAGGACCCTTGCGCGCCGCTGGCGAAGCGGATCAGCGCAAGGGCGCTGTCCTCGTTCTCGACGACGCGCTTTCCGTCCGGCGCGGGGCGGTCGGCAATGGCGATCTGCGTCAGCGCGGTGACTTCGGCCACGTCGCCCATCAGCTGCACCATCTGGCTGAACAGATGGCACCCAAGATCACCAAGCGCGCCCAACCCGCCGCCTTCATGGGTCATGCGCCAGTGCCAGGGCTGTGCGGGATCGGCGCTGTAGTCCTCGTCATAAACGCCGCGAAAGGCGCGCGGCGTGCCGATGACGCCGTCTTTCACCAGGGCGACCGCCGCCTGAAAGGCCGGGGACCGGGTGTAGTTGTAGCCAAGGATCGTAACCTGTCCAGGGTGCCGCCCTGCCATCTCCGCCATCGCCTCGGCGTCGGCCAGCGTCAACGCCATCGGCTTTTCAAGCCAGACGTGCTTGCCCGCCTTCAGCGCCGCCTCGGCCATGGGACGGTGCAGGCCGTTCGGCACGGTGATCGAGACGACATCGACGGCGGGATCAAGAACCGCGCTTCGCCAGTCGTCGGTGGCGCGGGCAAAGCCGAACTGCGCCGCCTGCGCCTGCGCCTGCGCTCTGTCGCCTGGCGTGTCACACAGCACCTCAAGCTGCGGATGCGCCCCGCCGAAGACGGCGGTGACGGTCCTCCAGGCAAGTGCATGGCACTTGCCCATGAAGCCGTCCCGATCAGCGCGACCCCAAGCGGCTCCTCCGGCATCCTGTCCTGCATGATGGCCCCCTTCGCGTCTTGGGTCACGCGGCGGCGCGCGCGGCGCCCAGCTGCACGGCCTGTCCGGTGCGCGCCGATTGCAGGGCCGCATCCGCAAGCTCCAGCGCCCGCAGCCCGTCAAGGCCCGTGGTCGGCATCGCGGACCCGGTTTTGACGGCAGCGACGAACGCCGCGATCTCGGCGGCATAGGCGGCGGTGTAGCGCGTCATGAAAAAGTTCAGAAGCGGCGGCCGGGTGTATCCCGCGCCATTGGCCACCTCGATATTGGCCTCGCGGTGGTTCATCGCCGACACCGAGCCCCCGGAGCCGTGCACCTCGATCCGCTGGTCATAGCCATAGGTGGCGCGGCGGGTGTTCGTAATGGTGCACTGTTTGCCGCTGGCGGTGCGCAGGATCACGTTGACGCTGTCGTAGTCGCCAAGATCGGCGATGCCGGGATCGGTCAGGACCGATGCCTGCGCCATCACCGTCTCGACTTCCTCGGCCAGCAGCCAGCGCGCGACGTCGAAATCGTGGATGGTCATGTCGCGGAATATCCCGCCGGAGCTCTTGATGTATTCGGCAGGCGGGGCGCCGGGATCGCGCGAGGTCAGGGTGATCATCTCGACCGCACCGATGGCGCCGTCGTCGATGGCCGCCTTGAGCGCGCGAAAGTCGGGATCAAAGCGTCGCTGGAAGCCGACCATCAGCCTCCCGTTCTCGGCTGCGACGGTCTCGATCACCTGGCGCGCACGCGCCACATCCAGATCGACGGGCTTCTCGCAGAACACCGCCTTTCCGGCCTTCACGAAGCTCTCGATCAGGTCCGCGTGGGTGTTGGTGGGCGTGCAGACGATGACGGCATCGATGTCTTCTGAGGCAAGGATCTGCTCGATGCTGCGGATGTCGCAGCCGTACTTGTCCTGAACGCTTGCGGCGGCGGCCGCGACCGGATCGGCGACGGCAACCAGCGCCGCGCCATCGACCGAGGCGATTGCCTTGGCGTGAACCTGACCGATGCGCCCGGCACCAAGCACTCCGAATCTGACTGTCATGACGATACTCTCTGAACTCTCTGATTGAACCGGGCGGGCGCCCGGGCGTTGCCTTACTCCGGGTAGGCCCCGGACACTGTCTGGTCGAAATCCACGACCGAGCCGGTCATCACACCTGACGCATCGGACAGCATGTAGGCGGCAAGTCCCGCCACATGATCCGGCTTCACCAGCATCCCGAAGGGCGCTGCAGCTTCCGCGCGGGCCAGCCAGTCGTCCCCGGCGCCGTGAAAGCGGCGCTGCACCGCGTCCTCTCCGGGGGTGTCCATCCAGCCGCAGTTGATGCCATTCACCCGGATGCGGTGCGCGGCCAGCGTGTTCGCCGCGTTCTTGGTGACGTTTGCCAGCGCCGCCTTGGAGGCCGAATAGGGCGCCAGCACGGTCTGGCCGCAATGCACCACCATCGACAGGATGTTCACCACCGACGCGGTATGGCCGTCGGCGATGGCCCGCTGCGCGACGCGCTGGATCGCGAAGAACGGAGAGCGGACGTTGGCCGTCATGATCCGGTCCCAAAGCTCCGGAGTGGTGTCGAGGATCGAACCCCGATCCGTCAGCGCCCCCGCGTTCACAAGCGCGCTGATCCGGCCCATGTGGTCCCCTGCGGCATCGACCAGCTGCAGGATGCTGCGGGTGTCCTCGAGATCCGCGGCGATGAACCGCGCACCGACTTGCGCGGCCGCCGCTTCGCCCCGCGCCGCATCGCGTCCTGCCAGCACGATGCGCGTGCAGCCTTCAGCGGCCAGCCGCTCTGCGATCGCCAGGCCGACGCCCTGCGTGCCGCCGACGATCAGCGCCGTGGTGGTGCCGTGTGCCGCCCCGGTCATGCCGCGTCCGCGTATTCGGCTTGCGTCTTTGCACCGGTGATGTAGGCGAAGACATCCCCGCCGGTGGTGTCCTCGACGCGCAGGTTGGCGCAGTTCCGGCCCTGGCGAAACACGACGATCCGGTCGCACAGGTCCATCACCTGCCGCATGTTGTGGCTGATCAGGATCAACGGCTCGCCCGCTTCTTTCAGGGTGCGGATGATGTTCTCGACCTGCGCGGTTTCCTGCACGCCAAGTGCGGCCGTCGGCTCGTCCATGATGGTCAGCTTGGAATGGAAGGTCGCGGTGCGCGCGATCGCCACGCATTGTCGCTGGCCGCCCGACATGTTCTCGATGGTGTTGCGGATCGACGGGATCTTGACCCCGGTCTTCTGCAGGGCGGTCATGGTGTCGGCACGCATCGCCTTGTAGTCGAGGCGGCGGAACGGCCCAAGCCAGTTCCACATCGTCCGTTCGCGCCCCAGGAACAGGTTGTCCGACACATCCAGATGATCCGCCAGGGCGGGGGTCTGAAACACCGTTTCTATCCCCGCCTCGCGCGCGTCGAGCGGACCCTCGAAGTTGACCGGGCGCCCGTCAAAGATGACTTCGCCGCGGGTGCGCTGCTCGACGGCGGTGATCTGGCGCACGAAGGTGGATTTGCCCGCTCCGTGGTCGCCCATGATCGCCACATGCTCACCCCGGCGCAGCGAGAAGTTCGCGCCTTCAAGGGCATGCACACCGCCGTAATGCTTGGTCAGATCGCGGGTTTCGAGGATCACGTCGCCAAGGGGCGGGCGTGTTTGTTGCCCCGTTTGTTGCACCGTTTGTTGCCCCGTTTGTTGCACCGTCTGCGGCCCAGTCTGCGCGCCGGGTCCCGTCTGGAGATCGGTCATGGTCTTTCCTCCCTTCGTCAAAGATGATTGGCCACGCGGCGCTGGCGCCACCGGTGCAGCACGACGGCGCCGACAATGATCGCGCCCTTGACCATTTCCTAATAGTAGGCGTCGAGCTTGAGGAACGTGAACCCCGAGATGATGACGCCGAAGATCAGCGCCCCCAGCACGGTGCCAAGGATCGACCCGCGCCCCCCTTGCAACGAGATGCCGCCGATGACCGCCATGGCGATGGCGTCCAGCTCGTACATCACGCCCATGCCGGCCTGCGCGGTCAGGTTCTTGGAACTCAGCACGATCGCCGCCACTGCCGCCACCGCCCCAGCAATGATCGTCTCGACCTTGCCACGGATCTCGTCCGACCAGGTGTTGAAGGCATAGACTTCGCTCATTCCCAAGAGGCGCAGGCCCCGCGACCGGGCCATGTCACCGGCCTCTGCCGGAGCCACCCCGTCGAACAGCGGCCGTCCCAGATCGTTGCGAACCTCGACGCCGATGCAGCCAAGGTCGCGGGCAAGATCGCGGGCAAGATCGAGGAAATCGACATAACCGAGATGGCGCACCGTCATCTGGTTGAGCGCTTTTTTCATGAGATCCTCCCCGAGACCCGCTGCACGACTGCGGCAGGCGTTGCGGGCAGACGTTGTCGGAGATGGCGACGAAAGGTCAATGAACGCCGACCTATATTCCGTCACGCATGACGTTTTTCTGCCGGTGCATGGTGACGTATAAACGTCATCTACAGCATTTCGGGAAGCACGATATGCGGATCCAGGAAATGTTGCCCAGAGATGCCGTCATCGCCCTCGCGGACTGAATGCACCATCAGATCGACAAGGTCGGCACACAGCGCGGCCAGCGGCGTCGAGATCACCATCGTCGCATAGCCGTCAGACAGCGCGGCCCGGCTGTCCTTGGTGGCCTCGTTCACGACCAGCGCGACGCGCGGCGTCGCATGGATCTCGCGCAGCGCGGCAATGGCGCCCTCCATTCCGCCGCCCGCAACATAGATGCCCTTGAGGTCGTGGTGGCGCCCGACCAGGTCCAGCGTCGCCTCATAGGTCAGTTGCCGGGTTTCGAGGTTCACCAGCGAATCGAGCACGGTGAAACCGGGGGCGTTCTCGCGCACATAGGACCGAAAGCCGACTTCACGCAGATCGTGCCCGTGCCAGCGGTTGCCGCCGACAAAGATCGCCAGCTTGCCGGGCTGCGGCACCGTCCTGGTGATTATCCACGCCGCGGTGCGCCCGATCTTCATGTTGTTCATACCCAGGTAGTTACGCCGCACACCTTGCGCAAAATCGTTCAACAGCGAGAAGACCGGCACACCCTGCCCCTTCAACTCGCTGACCACCTGGGTCAGGCGCTGGTGATTGACCGCCGTCGCGGCGATGGCGTCGCAGCCCGACAGCCCGCGCAGCCCTGCCGCGAAATCGTCGGGAGACTGCGAGAACGCGAAGCGGATGATCGCCTTGCCGCGAATGTCGCCCCGCGACGCGACGGCCAGTTCGATCTCGCGCGCGAAATTCTGGTAGAACTCCTGGCTTTTCTTGATGAGGAGAAAGCCAAAGGTCATCTCCGGCACCGCGACGTCCAGATTGCGCTCGATCAGGCCACGCGCATGGTATCCGACCTTGTGTGCCGCCTGCGCGATCTTGCGCATGGTCTCTTCGCGCACGCGCGAGCGCCCGTTCAGGGCGCGGTCCACGGTGGTGACGCTGACGCCGGCTTCGCGGGCGACATCCTGAACGGTCGGGCGTCTGGCCATCATGGCCTCCATGACGATTTTACGTCAAAGACGGTATCGCGTCATGAGTGCCCGTGCAAGTCCTGCACACCCGCGACAAATGCGTCGTATTCGGCGTCGGGCAAGGTCACCACATGCTCCCTGGCGGGATAACGTCCAGCCCCGACATCGGTGCGGAACTCGCCGAACGCGGCGATCCGTTCACGTTGGAGCCGGGCGTATTCGGCGGCAAAGTCGCGGTAGGCCCGGGCATGGCGCGGCCTGTGGCCCCGGGTGCAGCCCAACACGTCCTCGGCGAACAGGTACTGCGCGTCGGCGCCGGGGCCAGCGCCCATCCCAAGCATCACAAGGGACGTGCGGGCGCTGACCTCACGCGCCGCGCGGTCAGGCACGACCTCAAGCTCGGCCCCGAAGGCGCCCGCTTCTTCCAGCGCCTTCACATGCCGCCACACCGCAAGCGCGCTGGCAGACGTCTTTCCGACCGCCTTGAAGCCGCCGGTCCAGGTCGCCTTGGACGGGATCAACCCGACATGGCCCACCACGGGAATTCCGTCATCGACCAAGGCGCGGACGGTCGCAAGGGACGAGACGGTCGCAAGGGACGACGCGCAATAGACGCGATCGCCGCCAAGTTGCATCACGCGGTGCGCCGCGCGCTGATACTCCTCTTGAGTGACAAGCTGCCCGTACAGCAGGTCGCCCTGCGCGAAGGCCGCAGCGCGGACCGCGTCGCACTGATCGTGAACGAATTGACCGAAGAAAGCCGCGCCGCGCTGATCGACCGCTACGCTCATGCCGTCATCGCAACGCCGCTGGACAGCCTGTGCCGCGCGCTGGTCACAGAGATGCTTGACGCTGCGGCAGGCCAGGGCGGGCGGCCTGCAAGGTCGGCGCCGCTCGAGCCGCAGATATACACGCTTGAATCATTTTGACATGCGCTGATCTGCAGCTGCTCCTCATGACAGTTGCATGACTTCGGCTTGCGCGCCGCGCCGCACCCGCGCTTGATGCGGCGATGAGTGGCCCGACCCTGTCCGACCTGTGCCGCGTCTTCGGGCGCATCGGCGTTCTGTCCTTTGGCGGACCGGCGGCGCAGATCGCGCTGATGCACCGCGAACTGGTCGAGGATCGCCCCTGGCTGACCGAAAAGCAGTATCTCGACGCGCTGTCGTTCTGCATGTTGCTGCCCGGTCCCGAGGCGATGCAACTTGCGACCTATTCGGGCTGGCGTTTGCGCGGGGTGCCCGGCGGGCTGATCGCGGGCGGGCTGTTCGTCTTGCCGGGCGCGCTGGTGATCCTTGGGCTGGCCGCGCTTTATGCTGCGCTGGGGTCGGTGCCGCTGGTGCAGGCGCTATTTCTGGGGATCAAGGCGGCGGTCCTCGTGATCGTCGTCGAGGCACTGGCCAAGGTGTCGCGGCGCGCGCTGAAATCGCCGGACCGCTGGGTCATCGCCGCGCTGTCCTTCGTGGCCCTGTTCGTCTTTGCGGCGCCGTTTCCGCTGATCGTGGTGGCGGCAGCGGCATATGGCGCGCTGGTCGCCACGGGCGCAGCCCCGCAGGCCGCCGCACCCCCGCTGCGACGGCTGTTGCCGACGGTGGCCGCCGGGCTTGCGATCTGGTGGCTGCCGGTCGCGGCGCTGGCGGCAACGGGCGCGGACAGGCTGGTGGCGGTGGCGCTGTTCTTCTCCAAGCTCGCTGTCGTCACCTTCGGCGGCGCCTATGCCGTGCTGGCCTACATGACGCAGGCCGCCGTCGAGACCGAGGGCTGGCTGACCACCGAGCAGATGATCGACGGGCTGGGACTGGCCGAGACGACGCCGGGCCCGCTGATCCTGGTCACCGAGTTCGTCGGCTATCTGGCGGGCGTGCAGGCGGGCGGCTGGCCGATGGGGCTGGCGGCGGCGGCGGTGACGCTGTGGGTGACGTTCGTGCCGTGTTTCCTGTGGATCTTCGCCGGGGCGCCCTTCATCGACTGGATCGGCACGCGGCCGCGCCTGTCGGGCGCGCTGTCGGCGATCACTGCGGCGGTCGTCGGCGTGATCCTGAACCTGTCGCTGTGGTTCGCGGCGCACGTCGCCTTTGGCACGGTCGAGCGGACGACATGGGGACCGCTGCGGATGATCCTGCCCGACTGGTCCAGCTTTGAGGCGCGGGTGCCTGTGCTGGCTGCGCTGGCGGCGGCGCTGCTGCTCTGGCGGCGCTGGCCGCTGCCACTGGTGCTGGCGGTCTCGGCGGCTGCGGGCGTCCTTGTCGCCCAGATTTGAGGCATTTCCCCGGCCCCGCCACCACATCCTGAGGCCCCCTTTCCTTCGGGCGCGAATCTCGTATGGTGAGGGCCATTCGGAACCAGAAGGACGGCCCATGTCGCGCGACATCGACTACGGAAACCTCATGCACCGGGCCATGCGCGGCCTGATCCGCGAGGTTCTGGAGACGGTCGCAAGGATCGGCCTGCCGGGCGATCACCACTTCTTCATCACCTTCGACACGCTGCACCCGGACGTCGAGATGGCCGACTGGCTGTCAGACCGGTACCCCGAGGACATGACGGTCGTGATGCAGCACTGGTTCGACAATCTCGATGTCGGCGAAGAAGGCTTCGCGATCACGCTGAACTTCGGCGACGCGCCCGAGCCGCTGTATATTCCCTATGACGCGATCCGCACCTTCGTGGACCCGTCTGTCGAGTTCGGCCTGCGTTTCGAGACGCAGGAAACCGAGGCGGCGGACACAGACGAGGACGACGAGGAACAGGACGACGACGCGCCGCGCAAGGACGCCGACGTGGTCAGCCTCGACAGCTTTCGCAAGTAGCGCCCTAAAGCCGCGCCGCGGCCTCGTCCTGGGGCGCTTTGGTGCACCACAGGTCTTCCTGTTTTTCCCAGACGGCGGTGCCTTCGGTCGCGTGAACCAGCACCTGTCCGGGGCGGGTCTCGATGATCTCGGGCGACAAGAGGTTCAGGAACAGCGCGAGGGCTTCGGCGGTGATGCACATGGTGTGTCTCCTTTTGCGATCAGCTCAAGGCGCCTCCCCCCACCTTTGATGGCGTGACGCAAGTGTAGCACGGCAGCGCAGGACGCGGCGGCGCGGATGCCGCCCCCGCCCGCCCGGAACCCGCCGATGCGCCCAAGGACCGGGCAAGTTGGACAAGCCTGCCTCAAGACGCGGCACCCGCAAAGCCCGAACAGCCGCGATCCGTTTGCGATAGCAGAATTGTCATCGGCCGTGCGCGGGCCTATCAGGGCGTCGATACCGCTACCCCCCGGAGGATTGCCGATGACCGCCACCCGCACCGAAACCGACAGCTTTGGCCCGCTCGAGGTGCCCGCCGACAAGTATTGGGGCGCACAGACCCAACGCTCGATCATCAACTTCCCCATCGGGTGGGAGCGTCAGCCGGTTCCGATCATCCGCGCGCTTGGCGTCGTCAAGAAAGCCTGCGCGCAGGCAAACCTGACGCTGGGAACGATCGACAGGACGATCGGCGACGCCATCGTCGCGGCAGCAGGCGAAGTGATCGACGGCAAGTTCGACGACAACTTTCCGCTGGTGGTCTGGCAGACCGGATCGGGCACGCAGTCGAACATGAACGCGAACGAGGTGATCTCGAACCGCGCCATCGAGATGCTGGGCGGCGAGATGGGGTCGAAAAAGCCCGTTCACCCCAATGACCACTGCAACATGGGCCAGTCGTCGAACGACACCTTCCCCACGGCGATGCATGTGGGCATCGCGATGCATGCCCGCGACGTGCTGCTCCCGGGGCTGGAAAAGCTGGCCGCCGCGCTGGAGGCCAAACGCGACGCCTTTGCGCATATCATCAAGATCGGCCGCACCCACACCCAGGACGCAACGCCGCTGACGCTGGGCCAGGAATTTTCGGGCTACGCGCACCAGGTCCGCAAGGGGATCGAGCGGGTCAACGCCTGCCTGCCCGACATCTACGAGCTGGCGCAGGGCGGCACCGCCGTGGGCACCGGGCTGAACACGAAAAAGGGCTGGGCCGAGATGGTCGCCGCCAACATGGCCGAGATCACCGGCCTGCCCTTCGTCACCGCTCCCAACAAGTTCGAGGCGCTGGCGGCGCACGACGCGATGGTGATGTTCTCGGGCGCGCTGAAGACCGTGGCGGCGTCGCTGTTCAAGATCGCCAACGACATCCGGCTTCTGGGCTCTGGCCCGCGCTCTGGCCTTGGCGAGCTGATCCTGCCCGAGAACGAGCCCGGCTCGTCGATCATGCCCGGCAAGGTGAACCCGACGCAGGCAGAGGCGCTGACGATGGTCTGCGCGCATGTCATGGGCAACGATGCCGCCGTCGGCTTTGCCGGATCGCAGGGCCATTTCGAGCTGAACGTCTACAACCCGATGATGTCGTACAACGTGCTGCAATCCATGCAGCTTCTGGGCGATGCCGCGTCGGCCTTCACCGACAACATGGTCGTCGGGATCGAGGCGAACGAGGCGCGGATCGAGAAGCTGATGAAGGAATCGCTGATGCTGGTCACGGCGCTGGCGCCCACGATCGGCTATGACAACGCCACCAAGGTCGCCAAGACCGCGCACAAGAACGGCACCACGCTTCGCGAGGAAGCGGTGGCGCTGGGCTTCGTGGACGCGGAGACCTTTGACCGCGTGGTGCGGCCCGAGGACATGATCGGGCCGAAGGACTGACGGCAAGGCTGGGGGGACGCTGTCCCCCCAGACCCCCCTGGAGGTATTTGGAGACCAAAGATGACGGGGTGCGGGCAGTGACGGAAAAGGTGATCCGTCTTGGCAAGATCCGGAAAGCGCGGGCGCGGCAGACGGACAGGCGCACGGCTGACGCCAACGCGGTCGCCTTCGGGCGGACCAAGGCTGAAAAGGCGCGGGACAAGGCCGAGACCGGGCGCGCCGCGCGGGACCTTGACGGCAAGCGGCGGAACGAGCCGTGAGCGGCCGCCCCGTAAAGCGCTCGCTCACCTTGCGGGGGCACCGCACCAGCGTGTCGCTAGAGGACGCGTTCTGGGACGGGTTCCGCGAGATGGCGGCGGCACGCGGCATCGGATTGAACGCGCTGGCGACCGAGATCGACGCGGCGCGGGGCCTGGAGACCGGGCTGGCTTCGGCGATCCGGGTGCAGGTGCTTGACCATTACCGCACGGCGGTCAGGAGCGGCGGCAAAAGCGGCGACCATACTTGATCGCGTCCGACCACAGCGGATGCGGCGCCCAGAGGCGCGGCACCGTCTGGGCAAGGGGCGCGAGGGCGCGGCGCAGCGGGATCAGACCGCGCGCATCGGCGGCCATGAGTGGACCGCCGCCCGGCGCGGGCGCACCGGCGGCGCGCACGGCGACAAGGTCAGCGGTGGCAGGGCTATAGCCCTCGGCCACTAGCTCGAGGGCGGCGTTCACCAGCGCACCGTGCAACGCGTCGAGGATCTCGGCCTCGTTCAGCGCGCGCGGTGCGATACCCCGCTTGTCCCTGATCTGCGCCAGAACATGATCGAGCGCCGGGTCGGCCTCGGGGCCGTCCGGGCCGTGCAGGTAATAGCCGTGCCCTGCCGCCTGCCCGTTTCGCCCGGCGGCGCGCAGGATGGCGGGCAGTGCCGCGCCGCGCGCGTCGCGGCCGGGGCCGAGTTGTTCGTGCAGAAGACTGCGCGGGGCGTCCAGGCCGTCGGCGTCCAGCGTCTCGAACACCGGACGGGCATAGCGCGCCGCCCGCATCGCGGCATCCACCTGTGCGACCTGCGCGCCCTCTTCCAGAAGCGCCTGCGCCGCCCAGCGAAGCCGCGCGATCAGCCTTTCGCCGACAGGACCGTCCGTTCGCCGCAACACCGGCACGATCCCGGCCTGCCGCATCAGCGCGGCAATGGCGGCGCGGTCGGGCGCGGGCCCAGCACCAAGTTCGGCGATGGACGTGCCCGCCGCGATCTGCACGGGAACGCCACGCGGAAATGCCCTTAGCGCCTCGCGGCTGGCGGGCAGCGGCAGGTCAGACACCAGCGCCGCGGGCAGATCGACCGGGCCAGTCTCGGCCAGCCTGCGCAGCGGTTCAGGGCCAAGTGGCAGCGGAACGATCACCGCCTCTGCCCGGCGAAGAGCCGCGGGGTCGACACCTGCCGAGATTCGGTCAATCACCGCATCGCCGCAGCGCGCGACCAGATCGTCGGCAGCCGCGTCGGCGGCGTCCAGGGTCGGGCCGATCAGCGCCACCCGTCCCCCGGCGTTCAGAACGGCGGCCGCGGCGTCGAGGCAGACGCTGTCAAGCCCGGCGCAGGCGAGATTGTCGGGCGCTTGCGTGCCACGCGATTCGCACTCGGCTGAAGCCAGATGGAGGCGCGCCTGCGCAGCGGGGTGGCGGCGGGTTTCCGTGGCCAGCACCTCGGACACCTCGGCGGCGGCGCTTGCAGGCAGCAAAAGCGTCGCCTCGAGCACCTCGCCAAGCGCGGGCGCCCGCTGGCGCAGGCCAGTGAGGGCGCCAAGTTGCGCCGCCGCTCCGGCAAGGCCGCGCTCTTCGGTGCAGGTTGGGCGCGGGCCGAGGCCGCGTTCCAGCAACGCGCGCGCGAACACCTGCGCCGCAGGGACCACCGGGCCGGACGTCGTCTTGTCGAGAAGGCGCAGACCGCAGGCCGCGTCGGCAGGCACAGCCTCGCCCTCGGCAAGGATCGCGATTGCGGCGGCGAGACCTGAGAGCCGCATGAGGCGAGGCGCCGCTGCGCCCGCAGGCACAAGTCCCAGTGATGCCTCGGGCGAAAGAAGGATCGCCCCCGCGGCGGCGACGCGGTAATGCGCGGCCAGCGCAAGCGCGAGGCATGGCCCCGACACCCTGCCCGACAGCGCCGCGATGACCGGGGCGGGAAAACGCTCGATCCGGTGCGCAAGCTCGGACAGGGAGGGCGCGGCGAAAGGGTCGTCGAAAATCGCCGCATCGGCCGCCGTGAGATCAAGAACGATGGCCCGGGCGTCCTTGTGCGCCGCAAGGACATCGCACTGGTCTTGCCGGGCAGCCGCACCGCAGGCCGAGACGACAAGCGTCCGGATGCCGTGCTGGCCAAGTGTCGTGCGATCCTCGGGTCGTCGGTCCAACATGGGTCTGCACGCGCTACATGCGCCCGATCTGGCGCTTGGCCGCAGAATAGGCCGTATATGTAGCCAGTCCAAACCAAATATCGTGGAGCGCCCCGGATTTCTTGCCATATTCAGAGGGAAATGATGAGGTACCTGCCCCAATTCGGGGGCATCGAAGCCCTTGCAAGTTATATTCAACATATCATATATGTTTACAGCAACACAGGTTCGAACGCGTGCCCTTGCCCGCGCACCGCACAGGAGACGATGACATGCCGCTAGACTGGATCATGGGATTGATCGGGGGGCTGATGATCGGCTCGGCCGCCGCGATGTTCCTGCTTATCAACGGCCGCATCATGGGCGCCTCGGGCATCCTTGGCGGGCTTGTCGACGGAACCGGCCGGTCCAACCGCAGCGAGCGGCTGTTCTTCGTGGCCGGCCTGTTCCTCGTGCCGCTGGCTGTCGTGCAGGTCTACGAGCGAGTCGATACCAACCTGACGGGCAACCTGGCGGTGGTGGTCGCGGCGGGCCTGCTGGTCGGCATCGGCACGCGGATCGCCAATGGCTGCACCTCGGGGCACGGGGTGTGCGGGATCTCGCGCCTGTCGCTGCGCGGGATGGTGGCGACGGTGTTCTACATTCTTGCGGGCGGCGTGACCGTCGTGGTGTTCAAACACCTTCTGGGGATCATCTGATGAACATGCGCAACATTTTCGCCTTGCTGTCTGGCGGGCTTTTCGGCGCGGGGCTGACCGTCTCGGGCATGGTCGACACCGCCAAGGTGCAGGGCTGGCTCGACGTGTTCGGCACTTGGGACCCGACGCTGGCCTTCGTGATGGGGGGCGCGATCCTGCCGATGGCAATCGCGTGGTACATCGCGCGCGGACGGCAGCCCGCGCTTGGCGGCAGTTTTCCCGCGCCAAGCGATCCGCGTCTCGGGCGCAACCTGATCGTCGGCTCGACCCTGTTCGGGATGGGCTGGGGGCTGGCCGGGCTGTGTCCCGGTCCGGCGGTGGCGTCGCTCAGCTATGGCGGGGTCGGCGGGCTGGTGTTCATGGCAGCGATGCTGGCGGGCATGTGGGCCGCTCCGCCCCTGCGTGCCAGGCTCGATGCGATGGGCGCAGCCGCCTGAGCGGGGCGCGGTTCGCCGCGCCTCCCCTTGCATGGGGCCGGGGTCGAGGCGTATGAGGTATGGCATGGATCTACGTCAAATCACGCACGACTACGCGGTCGCCCCGCAGATCGACGCCAGCGACATGCAGGCGCTTGCCGATGCCGGGTACGTGCTTGTCATCGACAACCGCCCCGACAACGAGGTCGAGCCCGAGTTGCAATCGGACAGGATGCGCGAGGCCGCCGAGGCGGCGGGCCTGCAGTTCATCTACAACCCGGTCATCAACGGCGGCCTGACACTGGACATGGTGCGCGGCCAGGGCGAGGCGATCGGTCAGGCCGAGGGCAAGGTGTTCGCCTATTGCCGCTCCGGCACGCGGTCGACCATCGTCTGGGCGTTGAGCCTTGCCGGGCAGGCCCCGGCGGACGATCTGATCGGCAAGGCGGCCGCGGCGGGCTATGACCTGTCGGGGATGAAAGGCCAGATCGAGGCGCTGTCCAGGGACTAGGCGCCTGCGTCGATCACCTCTGGCTCTTGCACCGCCGGGCGCTGCGCCGCACCAAGTAGCGTGATCCGAACGGCGCGCAGCGGGCCGATGCGGCCCAGCCGCGCCTCGCCTACCCGCATCCGCCCTGCCCCGCGCAGCACGATCCTGTCGAGCGCGGCGCGAGGAAGGTCGAGCAGCTGACCGGGCGACAGCCGCGCCAGATCGGTCGCCGCAATCTCGATGCTGGCAAGTTCCGCGGTGATCCGCGCCTCTGATCCAAGCACCTGCGCCCGCCACTGGGTGTCCCAGCGCCCCGGCCCTGCACCCGGCAAGGCCGCCTGTTGCGGCACCGGCACGACCAGCGTGAGCCGCGCCCGGCGGTTCGCGTCGCCAATGTCGAGATCGGCCTGCCACACGACATGCGGGCCATCGACCAGCGCCAGAACGGCAGCCTGCGCCCCGCCAAGCGCCCCGGCGAAGGCGTAGCCGCCCAGTGACGGCGGATCATCAAGAAGCCCCAGACGCGGCGCGATCCCTGCCAGCAGCCTGTCGATCAGCCCCTGTGCCAGCGCTGCGTCGGTGGGCGTGCCGCGCCTGTCCGGGGCGGGCGCTGCGGTGACACGGCCCAGCGTCGCCGCCTCGATAACAGAGGCCATTCCCTGCGGGCAAAGCGCCGCCAGTCCGATGCGCCCCGCTGGACCCTCGAGGCGCATCACCAGCCCGGGATCGGGCAGAGCCGCGCCAATCTCCTCGGCCGCGCATAGGCTGATCCGAAGCCCCGATGCGATCACCGCACATCCAAGCGCCGCGTTCCCGGCCTGAGCGGCGGCAAGGCGCAGCGCCTTTTCCTCGGTCATGGCGGGGGGCGGCGCGGCGCGGCCCGCGATCTTGCGGCGTAGAACGGAATGTTCGGCGGTCATGGGCGGCCCTTTTCGGTTGTCGGTCCGCCACAGTCTCGCCGCAAGTCCTTGCCAATCCCTTACGCCGCGCGTGCCTCGGCGCGAGGAACTGTCACGCGGAACGCCGCGCCGCCCTGTCCCGGCAGATAAGTGATCGCGCCGCCCAGCTTGGCCATCACCTCGCGGCAGATCGCCAGCCCCAGCCCGGCGCCGCCCGCCCGCGCCTGATCGGTGAGGCGCGCGAACTTCTCGAAGATCATCGTCTGCCCGCTTGCGGGAATGCCGTGGCCGTTGTCGATGAAATCGACCGTCACCGCGCCGCCCTGATCGGACACCACGATCCGCAGCGACGGCTCGGGCGCGGCGCAGTATTTCCGGGCGTTCGAGATCAGGTTGATGAACACCTGCGCCAGCCGGTCGGGATCGGTGTCCACCTGCAGGCGCTCGGCCTCTGGTGTGCGGCGAATCTCGAACCCGCGTTCGGTGCCCGGCGGCACGGTCGAGGCGATGGCGCGGTCGATCACCTCGGACAGCGACACCACCGCGCGGTTCAGCGTCACCTGCCCGTTTTCCAGAACGCTGAGGTCCAGAAGATCGTCCAGAAGCCGGGTCAGGCGGATCGTCTCGTCGTGGATGATATGGGCAAAGCGGCGGCGCTCGGACTCGTTCGCGCCGCCCTCCATCAGGATCTCCGAGAAGGCTCGGATCGAGGTCATCGGCGTGCGCAGCTCGTGGCTGATCTGGCTGAGGAACGAATCCTTCTGGATCGACAGCTGTGTCAGCTTTTCGTTAACGTCGCGCAGCTGCCGCGCGGTGCGGCCAAGCTCGGCCGACTTGGCTTCCAGCTGGTTGGAGTATTCCATCATCTGCGCGGTCTCGTCCGCCACGGCCATCAGGTCTTCGACCGTCACCGCCGTCTCGCCGGTCATCTGGCCGACCATCGCGTGCGCCGTCGCCGCGCCGACCGAACCGGCAAGCTGGCGTTCCAGCCGTTCAAGGAACGCCGGTGTCGTATCGGGCAGATAGCCGCCCTTGCCCTGCTCGGCGGCTGCCCTCTGGAACATGGTCTGCGCCTCGGCGGGACCGATGATGCGCTGCGCCATCGCCAGAAGGTCCTCGGCCTCGGCGGCAGAGCGGCTCCAGCCCTGCGCGGCACTGCGGTGGGCGAAGATGTTGACGAACTCGGCGCCCTGCACCCGTTCCAGCGGCCCCGGAAAGCTGAGCAGCGACAGCACGACGAAGACGGTGGTGTTCAGCGTCATCGACCAGAACACGGCATGGACCAGCGGATCGACACCCGAAATGCCAAGCAGCGCCTGCGGGCGCAGCGCGGCGAGGCCGAAGGGACCGTTTGCCAGCATCTCGGCGGGCATCACCGCCGACACGCCAAAGCTGGGCAGGAACAGCGTGTAGGCCCAGACGGCAAAGCCGATCACCAGCCCGCCCGCCGCCCCGGTGCGCGTTGCGCCGCGCCAGAACAGCCCGCCCACAAGCGCAGGCAGAACCTGCACCACGCCCGCGAAAGAGATCAGCCCGATCGCCGCCAGCGCCGCGCCCGACCCCGACAGATGGAAATAGAGATACCCCAGCAGAAGCACCGCGCCGATCGACACGCGCCGCGCCATCAGAACCGTGTCGCGCACGTCGCCCGACATCATCGCGCCGTCCTTGCGCAGGGCCAGCCAGATCGGCATGACGATGTGGTTCGACACCATCGTCGAGACCGCGATGGCGGCGACGATCACCATCGACGTCGCCGACGAGAACCCGCCAAGGAAGGACAGAAGCGCAAGCCATTCCGCGTTCAGCCGCAGCGGCAGCGTCAGAACGTAAAGGTCCGGGTTCTCGCCCGGCAGCGTCGACATACCCACTACGGCGATGGGAATGACGAACAGGCTCATCAGGAACAGATACAGCGGAAACGCCCAGCTTGCGGTGGCAAGGTGCCGCTCGTCCGAGTTCTCGACCACCATGACCTGGAACATGCGCGGCAGGCAGATCAGCGCCGCGCCCGCCAGGAAGATCAGCGTGACCCAGCGGCCGGTATCGACGCGCCACTCCGCGATGGGCGACGCCTCGATCCGGTCGAAGATGTCCGCCGGACCATCCGCGACGCCCCAGACAACAAAGACCCCCACGGCAAGCAACGCCACCAGCTTGACCACCGCTTCAAGCGCGATGGCCATGACGACGCCGTGATGTTGCTCGTTGGCGTCCAGTCTGCGGGTGCCGAACAGGATCGTGAACACCGTCAGCCCCGCCGCCACGATCAGTGCCGTGCGGTCCAGCGCCGCCGGGGTGTCCGACGCGGCGGGCGCGAACACCGCAAAGGACAGCGCGACCGATTGCAGTTGCAGCGCGATATACGGCGTCGTCCCCACCACGGCGAGCAAGGTGACCAGCACCCCCAGAAGGTTCGACTTGCCATAGCGCGACGAGATCAGGTCGGCGATCGAGGTGATCTTTTGCGTGCGCCCGATGCTGACAAGCTTGCGCAGAAGCCACAGCCATCCGACCATCACCAGCGTCGGGCCAAGGTAGATCGTGGCGAACTCCAGTCCCGAGCGCGAGGCGTAGCCGACCGCGCCGTAGAACGTCCAGGCGGTGCAATAGATCGACAGGGACAGCGTGTAGACAACCGGCGAGCGCAGCCAGCCAAGGCGTCCGTTGGCCGCGCGCCGCTCTGCCAGTGCGGCGATCACGAACAGCAGCAGGACATAGGCCAGACACACCGCGATGATGAGATTGAGCGAGATCATCGGCGCGGTTCCTGCGGCGCCTCCGGCGGGCGGATGGCGGGCGGCGGGTCTTCGGGGCGCACCAGCGCGCGCGACAGAAGCGCGCCTCCGGCGATCAGGCCGAACCACACCGCGAACAGGTAGACCCCGGACGCAGCGGTGCCTGCCGGGCCGCCGGTCTCGGGCCGCCACAGCACCGGCACAAGGAACAGGAACAGCCCCGCCACCGGCAACAGCCGCCCGGCATCCGCGATCCGGCGCCGCCGATAGGACCGCCGTTCAAGGAACAGCGGATTGCGGGGCGGCGTGTCGGTCATGCCGCCCCGGCCAGCGCGTTCACCGACGCCAGAACCTCGGCGTTCGAGAACGGCTTGGTCATGAACAGCGTCGCGCCCAGCCGTTCCGCCATCTCGCGGTCGCGTTTCTGGCCGCGCGCGGTCAACATCAGCACCGGCAGCGCCTCGGTCTCGGCGTTGGCGCGCAGGTCGGTCAGGATGTCCAGCCCCGAGCGGTTCGGCAGCATCAGGTCAAGCACGACGACATCCGGCCGCTTGCGCGCCACGGCCTCGATCGCGGTCGCGCCATCGGCATGGCTGTCCACCGTCCAGCCATCCCGCGACAGGATGAAGCTTATCGCCTGTATGATGCTTGGCTCATCCTCGATGAGCAGCACTTTCTTGGTCATGCGCGGACCCCCTCCCCAAGGCGGCGCGGAATTGTTCCTGACTATCGCGCTACTGGCGCACGCTTGTCAAAAGGTCAGACGGTATCCGCGATCAGCGCAGGTTCCCGGCGGGCAGCGCATGACGTGCGCGGACAGATCCGGCAGCTGATCCCCACCGGATCGCCCTGCGGCTCTGGTCCTGCGGCGGCGGGCAGCAGCAGCATCACCGCCTCGAACACCGGCGTTGCGTCGAAACTGCGCGGCTGCGAGGCATCGCAGACGGCATAGGCGATGAATTCCAATCTCTGCCGTCCGGCCAGAGCGATCCGTGCCCGCAGCGGCGCCGAGGGGCGCCCGAGCACCCGGTAAAGAGGCCAGAGCGGACAGGCCGCCCCGAAACGCGGCAGCGCGAAGCCCGCCAGCGGCTTGCGGTGCGTCAATGTGCCCGACCCGTCGCAGATCACCAGCCCCGCGTCGTCGCCCAGGATTACCGCCATCCGGCGCAGCACCGCCGACAGCGGCATGTCGAACTGCCGGGCCAGCGCTGCGGGATCATTGCCCAGATCCTCGATCGCCGCACGAAACGCCGCTTCCGGCATCTGCCGCGCCTCGGCTGCGTAGCGGCGCAGATAGCTGGCGGCCAGCGTCCGCGCGCTTTGCGATCCGGGCGCGTCCGGCGCGTTCAACAGGTCTTCGGGCGTGGTCGATCCCTCCTCGAGCGGGGCGATCCAGTGGCCCCGCGCCGCAAGCCAGGCCTCAAGCTCTTCCTGCGGGGAATTCACGCTGGCATCCTCGGCGGCCCCGGCATCGAGATACCCGACCAGCGTGCGCGCGCCCTCGGCAAGTCGGGCGCTTTCCTCGAAGACGTTGCGCTGGAACCGGTCGCGCCATTCCGGCTCGATGTCGGGGGTTTCGACAAGGATCGACGCGGTCGAGCGGATCGCCGACACAGTGGACAGCACGTCGTGCAGGGATTCAGACAAGAACGGGTCATGCGTCAGGCGGTCCGAAAGCGTGGCGACCGTGCGTTCCAGCGCCTCGATGCGCCGGGCCTGTGCGACGACGGTGCGCGTCCAGCCGGGAAAACGGGTCGCCAGATCGTCGCTGCGGATGGCTTCGGCCGTCTCGCCGTCCGGTCCCGCCGCGACGGCGGCCAGTTGTTCCAGAAGCGCTTCTTCTGCGCCTTCGGTCAGCGCCGACGGGTCGACCCCCAGCGCCCGCGCCAGATCGTTCAGCACGCGGCCGCCGATTCTCCGGCGGTTGTGCTCGATCAGGTTAAGGTATGCAGGCGATATCCCTATGGCCTTGGCCAACGCGGCCTGTTTCAGCCCCAGAACCTCGCGCCTTTCGCGGATTCTGCTGCCGGTCATGGCGGCTTCCCTCACGGCAATTCCCCTTGCAATCCAGCACGTTGCTGCACTGCGAAGAAAATTTCTTTACAAATCTCGCAGCTGCACAGTCGAGATATTTACAAAAATATTCATTCAAAGCAAACACTTGCTTCCTTATTTTCTTGCGCTGCTCCATAGTCGCAACATCCTGTAAAAGGATACCGCGCACGGATGTTGAGGAGCATCCTTGCGACTTTTACCAAACGGGAGGATTTTCATGTCCAAATCGAACTTCACGCGCCGTGGGCTTCTGAAGACCAGCGCAATGGCGGGTGCCGCCCTTGCGATGCCGACCTACCTGCGCGCCGCCGCTCACAGCGGCTTTACCAATGCACCGGGCGAGTCGACTGTCACGCTCGGCTTCAACGTGCCCCAGACCGGCGCCTACGCGGATGAGGGCGCGGACGAGCTTCGCGCCTACCAGCTTGCTGTCGAGCACCTGAACGGCGAAGGCGACGGCGGCATGCTGAACACCTTCACGTCCAAGGTTCTGGACGGCACCGGCATCCTTGGCCGCAAGGTCGAGTATGTGACCGGCGACACGCAGACCAACTCGGACGCCGCGCGCGCCTCGGCACGCTCGATGATCGAGAAGGACGGCGCCATCATGATCACCGGCGGCTCGTCGTCGGGCGTCGCCATCGCGGTCCAGGGCCTGTGCCAGGACGCCGGTGTCATCTTCATGGCTGGCCTCACGCACTCGAACGACACCACCGGCAAGGACAAGCGGGCAAACGGCTTCCGCCACTTCTTCAACACCGAGATGTCCGGCCGCGCGCTCGCCCCGATCCTCGAGGCGAACTACGGATCGGACCGCAAGGCCTATCACCTGACCGCCGACTACACCTGGGGCTGGTCGCAAGAGAACTCGATGAAGACCTACACCGAGGATCTCGGCTGGGAGACGGTGAACACCGTTCTGACCCCGGTGGGCGCAGGCGACTTCTCGTCCTACATCGCGCCGGTGGCGCAGTCGGGCGCAGACGTGCTGATCCTGAACCACTATGGCGGAGACATGGTCAACTCGCTGACCCAGGCTGTCCAGTTCGGCCTGCGCAACCTTGAAGCCAACGGCAAGAACTTCGAGATCGTGGTTCCGCTGTTCTCGCGCCTGATGGCACGCGGCGCGGGCGACTCGATCAAGGGCATCTTCGGCTCCACCAACTGGCACTGGTCGCTGCAGGACGAGGCGTCACAAGCCTTCGTTCGCTCGTTCGGCACCAAGTACGGCTTCCCGCCGTCGCAGGCCGCACACACCTGCTATGTCCAGACGCTGCTTTACGCGGACGCAGTCACACGCGGCGGGTCGTTCAACCCCTGCGCCGTGGCCGAGGCCCTGGAAGGCTTCGAGTTCGACGGCATGGGCAATGGCCCGACGCTGTACCGCGCCGAAGATCACCAGTGCTTCAAGGACGTGCTTGTCGTGAAGGGCAAAGAGAACCCCACCTCGGAGTTCGACCTGCTCGAGATCGTCGAGATCACGCCGCGCGACGTGGTGACCTACCCGGTCGATCACCCGGACTTCCAGGGTGGTTCGCTCGGGTCGTGCAACCCCGGCGCCTAAGTCCCACGCGGACGATACGACACCAACGCCCCGCGCGCGCCCTCACAGGTGCGCGCGGACTTTCCCCTTGCCGCGTGCCGGGGGGTTTCTGAGGGGATAGAAGTCCATGGAATCTTTCATAATCCAGATCCTGAACGGGCTCGACAAGGGGTCGGCCTATGCGCTGATCGCCTTGGGGCTGACACTGATCTTCGGCACGCTCGGGGTGGTCAACTTCGCGCACGGCGCGCTGTTCATGATCGGGGCATTCTGTGCCGTGACACTGGGGCGGTTGCTGACGCTCAGCCATGAGGTGCTGGACCCCTCGCGCACCGACTTCCTGGGCAACCCGGCGATGGTCAAGGTGCCCTATATCTACGACATCTTCGGCCCCGAGTTGGGGGCCACGATCATCGACTGGACGGTTCCGCTGTCGATCCTCTTCGCGATCCCGGTAATGATCCTTGTCGGCGTGGTGATGGAACGCGGACTGATCCGGCATTTCTACAAGCGTCCCCACGCAGATCAGATCCTTGTGACCTTCGGCCTCGCGATCGTGCTGCAAGAGATCATCAAGGCGTTCTACGGGGCCAACCCGATCCCCACCCCGGCGCCCCAGGCGTTCACGGGATCGTTCGATTTCGGCGTCCTGCTGGGCTTTGATCCCTTCACGGTGATCTACCCCTACTGGCGCCTGATCTACTTCGTGTTCTCGGTCGTCATCATCGCCGCCGTCTTTGCCTTCCTGCAGTTCACAACCTTCGGCATGGTCGTGCGCGCCGGGATGGCCGACCGCGAGACGGTCGGGCTTCTGGGCATCAACATCGACCGCCGGTTCACGCTGATGTTCGGCCTTGCGGCCGCCGTCGCGGGCCTTGCGGGAGCGATGTATACGCCGATCAACTCGCCAAACTATCACATGGGGATGGATTTCCTCGTTCTCAGCTTCGTGGTGGTCGTCGTCGGCGGCATGGGCAGCCTGCCCGGCGCGGTGCTGGCCGGCTTCCTTCTGGGCATCCTGCAAAGCTTTGCCTCGATGTCGGCCGTGATCGAGACCATCCCCGGCATCAACCAGGTCGTCATCTACCTGGTCGCCATCATCATTCTGTTGACGCGTCCGCGTGGCCTGATGGGCCGCAAGGGCGTGATGGAGGACTGATCCATGCTTGGACTCAATCGCAAGGACGGCGTCCTTTTCCTGATCGTGGTGGTGATGGTGATCTTCGCCCCCTTCATCCTCAATCCCTTCCCGTCCGACTCGTCGCTGGCGCAGTTCAACGCCGGGTATCCGGACCTGATGCAGCGGTTCCTGATCTTCGGGATCTTCGCCGTCGGCTTCAACATCCTGTTCGGTCTGACGGGCTACCTGTCCTTCGGCCATGCCGCGTTCCTTGGCGCAGGCTCTTACGCCGGGGTCTGGATGTTCAAGCTGCTGGGGATGAACGTGCTTTACGCCATCACCGCCTCGGTGCTGGTCGCTGGCCTGTTCGCGCTGTTCATCGGGTTCATATCGCTGCGCCGGTCGGGTATCTATTTCTCGATCCTGACGCTGGCCTTCGCCCAGATGTCCTATGCGCTGGCCTATTCGGTGCTGACCCCCATCACCAACGGCGAGACCGGGCTGCAGCTGTCGCAGAACGATCCCCGCATCCTTGAAGGCGCAAGCGCGGCGGACGGATCGCTTCCGGTGCCGTCGCTGTTCGGACTGGAGACACGGGCGACCCACACGCTGGACCTCGGCGCCTGGTCGTTCGACTTCAACGCGGGCTATTACATCTGCGGCGTCATCATGATCTTGGCCTTCTACCTGTCGATCCGGATCTTCCGCTCGCCGTTCGGCATGATGCTGCGGGCGGTGAAGTCGAACCAGCAGCGGATGAACTACACGGGCCTCAACCCGCGTCCCTACACGCTGGCCGCTTTCGTGATCTCGGGCATGTTCGCGGGTCTTGCGGGCGGTCTGATGGTGTCGATGGACCCTCTGGCAGGGGCCGAGCGGATGCTCTGGACCCGGTCGGGCGAGGTCGTTCTGATGACGATCCTTGGCGGCGCGGGAACCCTGATCGGGCCGGTGCTGGGCGCGGGCTTCATCAAGTATTTCGAGAACATCTTTTCTCGGATCAACGACCAGGTGCTGCACCAGTGGTTTGCCTTCCTGCCTGACGGGTTCGAGAATGCGATGGTGTTCCTTGTGCACCCCTTCGTCGGCAAGGGCTGGCACCTGACGCTGGGCATCCTGTTCATGCTGGTGGTGATCTTCCTGCCGGGCGGTCTTGTCGAAGGCGGCCAGCGGATCGGGCGTCTGTTCCGCCGCAAGAAGAAGACCGACCAGGCCGCGGGCACCGCCCAGGGCCAGAACACCCCCGCCGAATAAGGAGACGGACAGATGGGAATTCTTGAAGTCAAAGGCGTGGGCAAGCGGTTCGGCGGCCTTCAGGCGCTTGGGGACGTGAACCTATCCGTGCAGGAAAATTCGGTCCACGCGATCATCGGGCCGAACGGCGCGGGCAAGTCGACCTTGCTGAACTGCCTCGTCGGCAAGCTGATCCCCGACACCGGAACGGTCATGTTCGATGGCCAGTCGGTGCTGGGGCGCAAGCCGCACGAGATCAACCAGATGGGCATCTCGCGCGTGTTCCAGACGCCGGAAATCTTCAGCGACCTGACGGTGCTGGAGAACGTGATGATCCCCTGCTTCGCACGGCGCGACGGGTCGTTCCGGATGCACGCCATCGAACAGGTGGCGCGCGAGGGGTCGATCATCGAGCAGGCCGAAACCATGCTGGCCGACGTCAACATGCTGGAAAAGCGCGATTTTCATGCCGGAAGCCTGTCGCGCGGCGACAAGCGGCGGCTGGAAATGGCGATGTGCCTCGTGCAGGAGCCTCGGCTTCTCTTGCTGGACGAACCGACCGCCGGCATGAGCCGCGCCGACACCAACAACACCATCGCGCTGCTCAAGGAAATCAACGAGAAGCGCAGCATCACGATGGCGATCATCGAGCATGACATGCACGTCGTGTTCTCGCTCGCCGACCGGATCACCGTGCTGGCGCAAGGCACGCCGCTGGTCGAGGATACGCCGGAAAAGATCAAGGGCCATCCCAAGGTCCGCGAAGCCTATCTCGGGGAGGCACAACACTGATGTCCGTCGCAGAAGACACCACCGGCCAGCACGACTGGTCAAAGCATTCCAACCAGGCCGCGACCGCGCCCGCCTTCTTCAGCGCGTGGGACATCCACGCCTACTACGGCGAAAGCTACATCGTGCAGGGCGTCAGCCTGACCGTGCACGAGGGCGAGATCCTCGCGCTTCTGGGCCGTAACGGCGCAGGCAAGACCTCGACCCTGCGGGCGCTGGCGCGGCTCGACAATCCGCGGCTCACCCACGGCGAGATCTGGCTGGACCACAAGAACCTGACCAAGATGAAAAGCCATGAGGCTGCCGTCGCCGGGATCGCCTTGGTGCCCGAGGATCGGCGCATCATCTCTGGCCTCACCGTCGAGGAGAACCTCAAGCTGGCGCAAATCACCGAACCCGTCGGCTGGTCGCTGGAACGCATTTACGAGCTGTTCCCCCGCCTCGGCGAGCGGCGCAAGCAAGAGGGCACGACGCTTTCGGGCGGCGAGCAGCAGATGCTGGCCATCGCCCGCGCACTGGCCCGTGACATCAAGGTTCTTCTGCTGGACGAACCCTATGAGGGTCTTGCGCCGGTGATCGTCGACGAGATCGAGAAGACGCTGAACATCATCAAGGAACAGGGCATCACCACGGTGATCGTGGAACAGAATGCCGTTCGGGCCTTGAAGCTTGCGGACCGTGCGGTGATCCTCGACACGGGACATGTCGTGTTCGATGGCAGCGCCAAGGAAGTGCTCGACGACGAGAAACTTCGCGCGGAATACCTCGCCATCTGAAACCTGCACCTGTGCTGCGTCCCGGGCGCCCTGCCCGGGGCCTTTCCCCGCCGCCCCGCGGCGGGCGCCGAGTATTGAAGGGAGGGACCCCATGGCCGAGGAAAGCCAGAAACTCTATGAGCCAAGCGCCGATTTCGCGGCCAAGGCCCACATCGACGCCGCCACCTATGACCAGATGTATGCCCGGTCGATCGACGATCCCGAAGGCTTCTGGTCCGAACACGCGCAGCGCATCGACTGGATCAAGCCCTTTACCAAGGTGAAGGACGTGAATTTCGACTACGGCGACGTGTCGATCAAGTGGTTCGAGGACGGCACGCTGAACGTCGCCGCCAACTGCATCGACCGCCATCTTGAGACACGCGGCGACCAGACCGCGATCATCTGGGAACCAGACGAGCCGGGCGACGACGCCCGCCACATAACCTACCGCGAGCTGCACGCCGAAACCTGCAAGATGGCCAACATCCTGCTGGACATGGGCGTGACCAAGGGCGACCGCGTCGTCCTTTACCTGCCGATGATCCCCGAGGCGGCCTATGCCATGCTGGCCTGCGCGCGCATCGGCGCGGTGCACTCCATCGTCTTCGCGGGCTTCTCGCCCGATGCGCTGGGGGCGCGGATCAACGGCTGCGACGCCAAGGTCGTCATCACGTCCGATTTCGCCCCGCGCGGCGGCAAGGCCACCAAGCTCAAGTCGAACACCGACACCGCACTCTTGCACTGCAAGGACAGCGTCAAGCTGCTGATGGTCCGGCGCACCGGCGATCAGACCACCTGGGTCGAGGGGCGCGATCATGACTACAACGCGCTGCGCGAAACCGCCTCGGATCAGAACACGCCCGCCGAAGTGAACGCCGAGGACCCGCTGTTCATCCTCTATACCAGCGGCTCCACCGGCCAGCCGAAGGGCGTTGTGCACACCTCGGGCGGCTATCTCGTCTACGCGGCGATGACCCACCAATACACGTTCGACTACCACGACGGCGACGTCTACTGGTGCACGGCGGACGTGGGCTGGGTCACCGGGCACAGCTATATCGTCTATGGCCCGCTCGCGAACGGCGCGACAACGCTGATGTTCGAGGGCGTGCCGACCTATCCCGACGCGGGCCGGTTCTGGGCGGTGTGCGAAAAGCACAAGGTCGCGCAGTTCTACACCGCGCCGACCGCGATCCGCGCGCTGATGGGCCAGGGCAAGCAGTACGTCGAGGGCTATGATCTGTCCTCGCTTAAGCTGCTGGGCACCGTGGGCGAGCCGATCAACCCCGAGGCGTGGAACTGGTACAACGATGTCGTCGGCAAGGGCCGCTGCCCCATCGTCGACACCTGGTGGCAGACCGAAACCGGCGGCCACCTTATCACCCCTCTGCCCGGCGCGATCCCCACCAAGCCCGGCTCGGCGACCAAGCCGTTCTTCGGCATCAAACCGGTGGTTCTGGATGCGACCACCGGCGAGGAGCAGAAAGAGACCAAGGCCGACGGCGTGCTGGCCATCGCCGACAGCTGGCCCGCGCAGATGCGCACCGTCTACGGCGACCACCAGCGGTTCATGGACACCTATTTCCAGCAATACAAAGGCTACTACTTCTCGGGCGACGGCTGCCGCCGCGACGAGGACGGCTATTACTGGATCACGGGCCGCGTCGATGACGTCATCAACGTCTCGGGGCACCGCATGGGCACCGCCGAGGTCGAAAGCGCGCTTGTCGCGCATGAGGACGTGGCCGAGGCCGCCGTCGTCGGTTATCCGCACGCCATCAAGGGACAGGGCATCTACGCCTATGTCACTCTGATGAACGGGGTCGAGCCGACCGACGCGTTGCGCAAGGAGCTTGAAAAATGGGTCCGCACCGAGATCGGCCCCATCGCCAAGCCCGACCTGATCCAGTGGGCGCCCGGCCTGCCTAAAACGCGGTCCGGCAAGATCATGCGCCGCATCCTGCGCAAGATCGCCGAGAACGACTATGGCGCGCTCGGCGACACCTCGACGCTGGCCGACCCCAGCGTCGTCGAGGACCTGATCGAGAACCGGATGAACCGGGACTGACCCCCACGCAGCGTCAGCATTCCGCACGGGCCGCGCATCGACGCGGCCCGTTTGATTTCCGGCCAACCCTAACAACCTGCCCGAAATGGCCGTCATTTTCATTGAATTGACGTCTTGCGATCCCGCGCGTGCCGCGATCGCGTGCCACACAGGAGCAGGAAGGGTGAAACATGCAGGTTCTGTTTCCCTCGGGGTCTTCCCCGAAATCAGGCGAGGGTATCATGGTGCGACGCTATATGATGGACGGTTCCGGACGCCTCGTTCCCGTGCCGGTTCAACCCCAGACAGCGCGGTCGCGGCGCGCGACGGTGCTGGCGGCCAAGCAGCGCTGACCCGCCAAGCACAAAGGCCCCGGACGCAGTGTCCGGGGCCTTCGTTGCTTCATCCGTCAGACGCGCCTCAGTTCAGCGCGGCATCCGTGATGACATGCGTCCAGGCCGCCTCACCCGGATCGGCGGTGATCACCGGGTCCGAGCCGCCCGCCAGCAGGGTATCCACCGTGCGCTGGAAATCGGCCGGGTCAAGCGCGCCCGCCGAACCTGCGGTCAGCTTGGCGACTTCGCTCATCATGCGCTTCTGGTGCTGTTCCGTCTGCGCGCCGGTCTCGTCGTATTCCAGCACGATCTCGGCCGCCTCGTCGGAATTCTCCTCGGCGTATTTCCAGCCCTTCATCGAGGCGCGCACGAAGCGGGTCAGCTTGTCGACCATTGCCTCGTCTTCCAGCGCGCTTTCCAGCACGTAAAGCCCGTCTTCCAGCGTGGCGACGCCCTGGTCCTCGTACTTGAAGGTCACCAGTTCCTCGGGCGTGATGCCGGCGTCGATCACCTGCCAGTATTCGTTGTAGGTCATCGTCGAGATGCAGTCGGCCTGCTTTTGCAAAAGCGGATCGACGTTGAAGCCCTGCTTGAGAACCTCGACGCCGTCCTCGCCGCCCTCCGTGGGGATGCCAAGCTGGCTCATCCATGACAGGAACGGGTATTCGTTGCCGAAGAACCAGACGCCCAGGGTGCGGCCGGGGAAATCCTCGGGCGCCTCGACGCCGGTTTCCGCAAGGCAGGTCAGCATCATGCCGGACGACTTGAACGGCTGCGCGATGTTGACCAGCGGCAGGCCTTTTTCGCGCGCCGCAAGCGCCGCAGGCAGCCAGTCGACCATCACGTCGGCGCCGCCGCCCGCGATCACCTGCGTCGGCGCGATGTCCGGCCCGCCCGGCTTGATCGTGACATCGAGGTTCTCTTCCTCGTAGAAGCCTTTTTCAAGCGCCACGTAATAGCCCGCGAACTGGGCCTGCGTGACCCATTTCAGTTGCAGTGTCAGGGCATCCTGCGCCTGTGCCGCGCCGCTTGCCAGGCCAAGGGCCCCAAGGGCGACAGCCGCTCCGATGATCTGTTTCATGGTATTACCTCTCCGGTTGGTCTTCTTTTTTCAGTGTTGGCGCTGTGACGGATGCCAGAAGGTCAACGCCTTCTCGGCCAGCGTCACCACGCCGTAGAACGCCGAGCCGGCAAGCGCCGCCACGGCGATTTCCGCCCAGACCATATCAAGCCCGAGCCGCCCCACCTCTGTCGAGATGCGGAACCCCATGCCGCGTGTGGGCGAGCCAAAGAATTCCGCCACGATCGCCCCGATAAGCGCCAGCGTTGTCGAAATTTTCAGCCCGTTGAAAATGAACGGCAGCGCCGCCGGAAGCCGCAGCTTGGCCAGCGTCTGCCAGTATCCGGCCGCGTAGGTCTTCATCAGGTCACGCTGCATGCCCTCGGTGGCGGCAAGCCCCGCGACGGTGTTCACCAGCACCGGGAAGAACACCATCACCACCACGACGGCCGCCTTCGACTGCCAGTCAAAGCCGAACCACATCACCAGGATCGGCGCGATGCCGATGATCGGCAGCGCCGACACGAAGTTGCCGATGGGCAGCAGGCCCTTCTGCAGAAAGGGCGAGCGGTCGATCAGCACGGCAACGATGACGGCGGCGGCGCAGCCCATGACATAGCCCGACAGCGCGCCTTTCACGAAGGTCTGGACGAAATCCCCCCACAGAACCGGCAGCGCGCCCGCGATGGTTGCCCCGATTGCCGAGGGCGCGGGCAGAATCACCGCCGACACGCCGAAACCGAACACCAGCGCTTCCCACAGGATCAGCACCGACAGCCCGAAGATCAGCGGGATCGCCATGCGCCCGGCGCGCGTGCCCGCCAGCGCCGAATGCGCGATGCGCACGTTGAGCGCCCAGGCCCCCAGCCAGATCAGCACGCCCGCCGCGACCCAGATCATCGCGCGCCTCCCTGCCCCGGTTGCCCCATCAGCCGCAGGGCAAGCCGTTCAAGCAGTCCCACCGCAATGACCAGAACCCCCGCAAGGATGGCGGCGGCGAACAGCGCCGCCCACATAATCAACGGCTCGCCGAACTGGCTGCCGATCAGCATTCGCGCGCCAAGCCCCTGGATCGCGCCCGTTGGCAACTCGCCCACGATGGCGCCGATCAGGCTGGCCGCAACCGCCACCTTCATCGCGGCAAAGAAATACGGCAAGGACGCAGGCAGCCGCAGCTTGAAGAACGTCTGCATCCCGCTGGCATTGTAGGTCTTCAGAAGGTCACGCTGCGCAGCGCCCGGGCTGCGCAGCCCCTTCACCATGCTCACAAGCACCGGGAAATAGCTCAGATAGGCCGAGATGATCGTCTTTGGCACCGTGCGCCCGTCGATGCCCACGGCGTTGGACAGCACGATAATCATCGGCGCCAGGGCCACGATGGGGATCGTCTGGCTGATGACCGCCCAAGGCATCACGCTCAGATCCATGGTGCGCGAATGGACGATGCCGACCGCCACCGCCACGCCCAGCACAGCGCCGGTGACAAAGCCCAGAATCGTCGCCTGCAGCGTGATCCAGCCGTGAAACACGAGGCTGCGCTTCGATGTCACCTTCTGCTCGATCGTCTGGTCCCACAGCGTCGCGGCCACCTGGTGCGGCGCGGGAAGCAAAGGCCGCTTCTGCACCATCGTGTCGGCGACGATCTCGGCAAACGTCGGCTCGGTCCCCGCCCGCGCGGCCTGATCCAGCGTCCATGTCGCGTTCATCCACACCGCCGCCGCGTACCAGATCACCACGATGGCGCAGAGCACGCTCAGCACCGGCAACATTTTTCCGCCCCGAACGCGCTGCCACGAGGTCCGGCGCGGCATGACGGCAGCATCAGTCATCGCGCGCCCCCTGAGGCAGCACGATCAACGCCACCGCCGCAACGCCAAGCGCGATCCCGGCAAGCTGGCGCGGGCTTGGATGCTCTTTGAACAGCACGATGGCGACGGCATTGGCCAGCAGCAGTTGCAGCACGGCGGACAGCGAGATCGCCACCGCCATCCCACTTTCCCGCATCAGGCGCACCATCATCAGGTTTCCCAGGGTATAGAGCACCAGCGCTGTCACCAAGAGGGCAAGCGCCGGGGTATCGACATAGCGCCGCAGCGCGATGCCAGCGGCCAGAAACACGGCCATCGCCCCGCCCAGCCACATGTGAAACCCCATTGTCATTCCCAGCGCCCCTCATGCCGCATCGCCATGCCCCGCGCGCAGCCCTTCACGCACCCGGTGCGCGGTCTCGATGAAGATCTGACTGTCACGGATATCCAGCGGACGCTCGGCGGGCAGCGGACTGTCGATGATGTCGGCGATCCGGCCCGGGCGCGGCGACATCACCACGATCTTGGTGGACAGATACACTGCCTCGGGGATCGAGTGGGTCACGAACAGGCAGGTCTTCTGCGTGCGCGCCCAAAGCTTCAGAAGCTCCTCGTTCAGGCTGTCGCGCACGATCTCGTCCAACGCGCCGAAGGGTTCGTCCATCAGAAGGATGTCGGCATCGAAGGCCAGCGCCCGCGCGATCGAGGCGCGCTGCTGCATCCCGCCCGAAAGCTGCCAGGGATACTTCTTTCCGAACCCGGAAAGCTCCACAAGCTCCAGCACTTTTCGAACACGGTCTTCCTGTTCCGCGCCTGAATACCCCATTATTTCGAGCGGCAGCTTCACATTTCCCGCAATGGTGCGCCACGGATACAGGCCCGCCGCCTGAAAGACATAGCCGTAGGCCCGGCTTTGCCGCGCCTTGTCGGGCGTCATGCCGTTCACCGTCAGCGTGCCCCCCGTCGGCGCCTCGAGCGCCGCCACGCAGCGCAGGAACGTGGTCTTGCCGCAGCCCGACGGCCCGATGAACGACACGAACTCGCCCCGCGCGATGCTCAGGTTGATGTCTGAAAGTGCCTGCACCGGCCCATCGCCGGTCTGAAAGGTCAGATCGAGGCTCTTCGCCTCGATGACGGGGGCATCTGTCACCTGGAAGGCTCCCACAGTTTCGGCTCCGCGAATTCGACGCTGTTGCCAGCGGGATCGCGCACATAGATGGATCGCGGACCATGCGGCCAGCGAAAATCGGCCTCTACCGGCACGCCCTCGACCGGCAGCGCCGTCGACATGCGCTCAAGTTCGTCCGCCTCGGCCGCGAAACAGACATGCCCGGGCCCGGACGCGCCATGCGGCGGCACCGGCAACTGGTCCGGCCCCGGCGGCACCCGGCTCGCCGCCGGATCAAAGGCCAGAAGGATCGCCTGGCCGCAGCGAAAGAAAACGTGGCGCCCCTCTTGCCGGATCACCGTCTCCAGCCCCAGAAGATCGCCGTAGAACGCTTCCGCCGCGTCCAGATCGTCGACGTAGATCGCGGCTTCCAGAACGCCGCCGAGGGTCGGCGCCCGCATCACACCCCGCTCGCCGGGATGCCCGAGCGTTCCACCTTGCGCGGCGCCGTCAGTTCCTTCCAGGTCGACAGCGCCTTGCCGACGGATTGCCCGGCGGGGCGTTTCACGAATTGTCCGTGGCCTTCCTGCCCGCGCACCTCGCCGTCCTGCACCGCCACGCGCCCCCGCGTCAGCGTGAAACGCGGAAGGCCCTTCACATGCTTGCCTTCAAAGACGTTGTAGTCGATCGCCGACTGCTGCGCGGCTGCGGTGATGGTCTTTTCCTTCGCCGGGTCCCAAACCACCAGATCGGCGTCCGCGCCCACCAGAATGGCGCCCTTGCGCGGATAAATGTTCAGGATTTTCGCTATATTGGTCGAGGTTACGGCGACGAATTCATTCATCGTCAGCCGCCCGGTCGCCACCCCGTAGGTCCAGAGCATCGGCATCCGGTCCTCCAGCCCCCCGGTGCCGTTGGGGATCTTGGTGAAGTCGCCCACGCCATAGCGTTTCTGGTCCGTGGTAAACGCGCAGTGGTCCGTCGCCACCACCGACAGCGACCCCGATTGCAGCCCGGCCCAAAGCGACTCCTGATGTGCCTTGTTGCGGAACGGCGGCGACATCACGCGCCGCGCGGCATGGTCCCAGTCCTTGTCGAAATACTCGCTCTCGTCCAGCGTCAGGTGCTGGATCAGCGGCTCACCCCAGACGCGCTTGCCCTGCATCCGCGCGCGGCGGATCGCCTCGTGACTGTCTTCGCAACTGGTGTGCACGACATAAAGCGGCACGCCGGCCATGTCGGCGATCATGATCGCGCGGTTCGTCGCCTCGCCCTCGACCTGCGGCGGGCGGGAATAGGCGTGCCCCTCGGGGCCAGAGTTGCCCTCGGCCAGAAGCCGCGCCGACAGATCCGCCACGACATCGCCGTTCTCGGCATGCACCATCGGGATCGCGCCCAGTTCGGCACAGCGCTGGAACGATGCGAACAGCTCGTCGTCGTTGACCATCAGCGCGCCCTTGTAGGCCATGAAGTGCTTGAAGGTGTTGATGCCGCGCTCGCGCACGACGGTCTCCATCTCGTTGAACACCTGCTCGCCCCACCAGGTGACCGCCATGTGGAAGGAATAGTCGCAATGCGCGCGCGTGGACTTGTTGTCCCACATCTGCAACCCGTCGAGCAGCCCCTGCCCAGGAGCCGGAAGGCAGAAATCCACCACCATCGTGGTGCCACCCGCCAGCGCCGCGCGCGTGCCGCTCTCGAAATCATCGCTCGAATAGGTGCCCATGAACGGCATCTCGAGGTGCACATGCGGATCCACCCCGCCCGGCATGACATAGCAGCCGGTCGCGTCCAGCACCTCGTCACCCGTCAGGTTCGGCCCGATGGCGGTGATCACGCCGTTCTCCACCAGTACATCCGCCGCATAGGTCAGATCCGCTGTCACGATGGTGCCGTTCTTGATGACTGTGCTCATGCCTCGCTCCTCCGTCCCGGCGCCGCGCGCCTGTTCATCTTTGGTCCACAAATACCTCCGGGGGGTCTGGGGGGCAGAGCCCCCCAGCCTTGCCGGTCTAGTCCACGATCCCCGCCGTCTCGACCACGGCATGCATCAGCACGTCCGCGCCCGCGACCGCCCAGTCCTTCGAAATCTCTTCCGCCTCGTTGTGCGACAGCCCGTCCACGCAGGGGCACATCACCATCGCGGTCGGTGCCACGTCGTTGATCCAGCAGGCGTCGTGGCCCGCACCAGACACGATATCCATGTGGGAATACCCCAGCCGCTCGGCAGCCCCGCGAATGGCGGCCACGCAGCCCTCGTCAAAGGCGGGCGGGTCGAACTGGCCGACGATCTGGCTGTCGAAACTCACGCCGATCTCTTCGCAAAGCTGCGGCGCACGCTCCTTGAACTCGGCGACCATCGCGTTCAGCTTGTCCAGCAGATGGGTGCGGAAATCGACGGTGAACACGACCTTGCCGGGGATGATGTTGCGCGAATTGGGGTAGACGTCGATGTGCCCGATGGCGCCCACGGCGTTCGGCTGGTTCGCCATCGCGATCTCGTGCACCAGTTCCATCACCAGTGCCAGCCCGCGCCCGGCGTTCCGGCGCATGTGCATCGGAGTCGATCCGGTGTGGCTTTCCTTGCCGGTGACGGTGCATTCGATCCAGCGCAGGCCCTGCCCGTGGGTGACCACGCCGATGTCCTTGCCCTCCGCTTCCAGGATCGGCCCCTGTTCGATATGCAACTCGAAGAACGCATGCATCTTGCGCGCGCCGACGGGTTCCTCGCCCCTCCAGCCGATCCGCTGCAATTCGTCGCCAAAGCGTTTGCCCTTGGCATCCACGCGGTCATACGCCCAGTCCTGGTCATGCACGCCCGCAAAGACGCCCGAGGCCAGCATGGCGGGCGCGAAGCGCGTGCCTTCCTCGTTGGTCCAGTTGGTCACGACGATGGGGTGGCGCGTCCTGATGCCCAGATCGTTGAGCGTGCGGATGATTTCCAGCCCGCCCAGAACACCCAGAACCCCGTCGTATTTTCCGCCCGTCGGCTGGGTATCAAGGTGGCTGCCCACATAGACCGGTAGCGCGTCCGGGTCGGTCCCGTCGCGGCGGGCGAACATGTTGCCCATTGTGTCGACGCCCATCGACAGCCCCGCCGCCTCGCACCAGGACTGGAACAGCGCGCGGCCCTCGGCGTCTTCATCCGTCAGGGTCTGGCGGTTGTTGCCGCCCGCGACGCCGGGACCGATCTTGGCCATCTCCATCAGGCTGTCCCAAAGCCGGTCGCCATTGATCTTGAGGTTCTCGCCCGGTGCGGCCATGTCGTCTCCCCGTTATGCGCGGCGTCGTCGTGGATGCGACGCCTTCGCCTTAGTCCAGTTTCTGAAGAATGTCGCGCAAGATACTGACAATGGTGTCAATATGTTCCTTCTCGATGATCAGCGGCGGCGACAGCGCGATGATGTCTCCGGTGGTGCGGATCAGCAGACCCTTCTCGTAGGCCTGGAGGAAGGCATTGAAGGCGCGGCGCGTCGGCTCGCCCGCAATCGGCTCCAGCTCGATCCCCGCGATCAGGCCCATGTTGCGGATATCGATGACGTGGCGGGCATCCTTCAGCGAATGCACCGCATCTTCCCAATAGGGCGCAAGTTCGGCGGCCCTCTCGAACAGCCCGTCCTCGCGGTAGGTGTCGAGCGTGGCGATCCCGGCCGCCGAGGCGATGGGATTGCCCGAATAGGTGTAGCCGTGGAACAGTTCGATCAGGTTCTCGGGGCCATGCATAAAGGCATCGTGAATCTCGGACGTCGCCAGCACCGCGCCCATCGGGATCACCCCGTTGGTCAGACCCTTGGCGCAGGTCATCATGTCGGGCTGAACGCCGAAATGATCGGCGGCGAAGGGCGATCCAAGGCGGCCGAACCCGGTGATGACCTCGTCGAATATGAGCAGAATGCCGTGTTTCGTGCAGATCTCGCGCAGGCGTTCGAGATAGCCCTTGGGCGGCATCAGCACGCCGGTGGACCCCGCCATCGGCTCGACGATCACGGCGGCGATGGTTTCCGGCCCGTGCAGCGCGGCAATGCGTTCCAGATCGTCCGCCAGATGCGCGCCATGCTCGGGCTGGCCCCGGGTAAAGGCGTTCTGCCCCGGCAGGTGTGTGTGCGGCAGGTGATCGACGCCGTTCAGAAGTGAGCCGAAGACCTTGCGGTTGTTGACGATGCCTCCAACCGAGATGCCGCCGAAGTTCACGCCGTGATAGCCGCGTTCGCGCCCAATCAGGCGGGTCCGCTCGCCGTGCCCTTTGGCGCGATGATAGGCGATGGCGATTTTCAGAGCCGTTTCAACACTTTCCGAGCCGGAGTTCGTGAAAAACACATGGTCCATGCTCTTGGGCGCCATGTCGCGCAGGCGGTTGGCCAACTCGAACGCCTTGGGGTGGCCCATCTGGAAGGCGGGCGCATAGTCCAGTTCCCCGGCCTGCTGGCGGATCGCCTCGACGATCTTGGGGCGGTTGTGGCCCGCGTTGCAGCACCACAGGCCCGCCGTGCCGTCCAGCACCTCGCGGCCATCGGATGTCTTGTAGTGCATCCGGTCCGCCGAGACGAACATGCGCGGCGCCTTCTTGAATTGCCGGTTCGCGGTGAACGGCATCCAGAAAGCCGAAAGATCGTTCGGTACGGAAGGGCGGTCGAGCGCCATGGCAGCCTCATGTGACAAGAGTTTGACCAAATGGTCAGGATCACGCTACCACGGGAACGGGCCGGGTCAAGGATTTCGCCGAACCGCCTTGGCCTGCCCCGTGTCCCACGCGTCGGCGCATTTCTGTTGCGCCCTGTGACGGGAAAAGCGGCATCGGTGAAACGCTTTGGGACGGATGGCAGATGGACAAGGCGGTCAGCAGAACACCCCGCACCCGCATCCAGGCGCGGAACCGCGAGGCGATCCTCGATGCGGCGCTGGACGTGTTCAGCCAGCACGGATTTCGCGGCGCGACACTGGACCAGATCGCAGAGGTCGCGGGGCTGTCGAAGCCGAACCTGCTATATTACTTTCCGTCGAAAGAAGCCATTCACGTCAGGCTGTTGTCCGGCCTAATGGACAGCTGGCTCGATCCCTTGCGTCACCTTGGCGACGCGGGCGAGCCGGTCGACGAGATCGTCGCCTATGCCCTGCGCAAGCTGGACATGGCGCGCACCCTGCCGCGCGAAAGCCGCCTGTTCGCCAACGAGATCGTGCAGGGCGCGCCGCGCGTTCTCGACATGATCGAGGGTCCGCTCAAGACGCTGGTGGACGACAAGGCGGCGCTGATCGGTGGCTGGGCGCAGGAGGGACGGATCGCACCTGTCGACCCCCATCACCTGATCTTCTCGATCTGGGCGACGACCCAGCACTACGCCGATTTCGACGTCCAGGTGCGCGGCATCCTGACCCCGGAGGGCGACGCGCATTTCGCCGAGGCGGCAGGGTTCCTCACGACGCTTTACACGAACCTGTTGACGATTCGTCCATGAAAGCAAAGTATCGAGCGCATATATTCTCGAGCAGAGGCCAGCGTCTCGGAACGTTTACGGAACATGCAGGGTATCGTTGACGTTCAACTTTCATGGCGAAAAAATATGCCTGAATGGGCAGGAGTATTCCGATGGGTCATAAGGACAATGTGCTGATGCGGGCCAACGATGGTGGGGCCGAACTTTCGGATCTTGTCGCGATCGCGGTAGAGGCGTCTCTGGCAACAGTGCAGGCGTCTTGCCCGCTACTGGTCGACGAAGACCTGCAGGCGCTGGAAGAACGCTGCCACGCGGCAGCGATGGAAAGGATCGGGCCCGAGAACCGCGACCGCTTCGCCCGTCGCCGGATCGACACCCTCGATTTCGGAACAATGCTGAAGGCTCTCAGGGGCGCAGGCGGTCTGGGGGCGGAAGATACGGCAAAGGCGGGGCGCACCCCGTCCGGACGCGCCGCCTGATCAGGCCCGGTTGGAGCAGCCCTCTTTCACCGTAATCGCGGGGCCGAACGGATCTGGAAAATCCAGCCTCGTCGACGTTCTGCACCTGATCGGTGTCGATATCCCGAACTATCACAACGCCGACGACATCGCCCGCACGCTGGGCGGAACGGCTGCAGACGCAGGTCAAGCCGCGCAATCGCAGGTCCGCAACGCGCGGGACACCGCGATCACCGACGGCATCTCCTTTACCTACGAAACCGTCATGTCGCATCCCAGCCATGTCGCCGCGATGACACGCGCCCGCGCGTGCGGGATGTTCGTTCGGTTGATCTTCATCACGCTTGACGATCCTGCGATCAACGTCGCCCGCGTGCAGGACCGTGTCGCCAAGGGCGGACACGATGTGCCCGCAGACCGGGTCCTGAGCCGCTGGCACAGGACCATGGCACAGCTTCCCCATGCGGTGATTGCGTCGGATGAGGCGATGATCTTCGACAACAGCATCGTGGGTGCAAACGCTCGACCGGTCGCGCATGTCATCGGGCAATTCGTGCGCCGCTACGGGGCGACGGACCTGACCTGGCCCGAACCCATGCTGTTCGCTCCGTTGCGCGACGCTGACTACCAATTCGAGCAGGACTGACGGCACGGCCCCGGACCGTTGAGGCGGGGCGCGCACCATATGGCGCGCGCCCCGAAAGGCACCGGGGGAGGTCCGTCGCCTTACTCTGCCGCCTCGCGCGAGGCGGGGTTGTTGGGATGCGTCGTCCAGTTGGCGTATTCCGGCTGAACCGGCTTGCCCGTCCGCTCGTCCAGCGCACCGGCGTCCAGTTCGACCATGGTGATGCAATCCTCGACCGGGCAGACGTTGACGCAGAGGTTGCAGGCGACGCATTCGTCGTCCTTGACGGTGAACACGCGCGCGTCGGACATCGCGATGGCCTGGTGGCTGGTGTCCTCGCAGGCGGCATAGCAGCGCCCGCACTGGATGCAGGCGTCCTGATCGATGCGCGCCTTGGTGACGTAGTTGAGGTTGAGGTATTGCCAGTCGGTGACGTTCGGCACCGCGCGGCCCACGACGTCCGCGACGCTGGCGTGCCCCTTCTCATCCATCCACTCTGACAGGCCCGAGATCATCTCCTGCACGATCTTGAAGCCATAGGTCATGGCCGCCGTGCAGACCTGCACGTTCCCTGCGCCAAGCGCGAGGAATTCGGCCGCATCGCGCCACGTCGTAACGCCGCCGATGCCGCTGATCGGCAGGCCGCGGGTTTCGGCGTCGCGAGCGATCTCGGCCACCATGTTCAGCGCGATGGGCTTGACCGCAGGGCCGCAATAGCCGCCGTGGCTGCCCTTGCCGTCGATCATCGGCTCGGGCGACATGCTGTCGAGATTGACGCCGGTGATCGACGAGATCGTGTTGATGAGGCTGACCGCATCCGCCCCGCCCGCCTTGGCCGCGCGGGCCGGAAAGCGGATGTCGGTGATGTTCGGCGTCAGCTTGACGATCACGGGCATCCGGGTGTTCGTCTTGCACCAGCGCGCGACCATCTCGATGTATTCGGGCACCTGCCCCACCGCCGAGCCCATGCCGCGTTCCGACATGCCATGCGGGCAGCCGAAGTTCAGCTCGATCCCGTCCGCGCCGGTTTCCTCGACCAGCGGCAGGATCGCCTTCCACGCCGCTTCCTCGCACGGCACCATGATCGACACCACGACGGCGCGATCCGGGTAGTCGCGCTTGACCGCCTTGATCTCGCGCAGGTTCACCTCGAGCGGGCGGTCGGTGATCAACTCGATGTTGTTGAGGCCCAGAAGCCTCCGGTCCGCGCCCCAGATCGCGCCGTAGCGCGGGCCGTTGACGTTGACGACAGGCGGCCCCGCCTCGCCCAGCGTCTTCCAGACGACGCCGCCCCATCCCGCCTCGAAGGCGCGTCGGACGTTGTATTCCTTGTCCGTGGGCGGCGCCGAGGCCAGCCAGAACGGATTGGGCGACTTGATGCCCACGAATTCGGATTGCAGGTTGGCCATATCGTCTCTCCTCAGCCCATCAGGCTGTGATGGATGTCTTCCGCCGCGTCGCGCCCTTCGGCGACTGCGGTCACGGTCAGGTCCTCGCCGCCGAGCGCGCAGTCGCCGCCGGCCCAGACCTTGGGATGGCTGGTGCGGTGGCCGTCACTAAGGGCCAGCTTGCTGCCGGTCAGCTCCAGCGCGCCGGGTGCGCCGTCAAGCCCCTGGCCGATGGCGACATGCACCTGGTCGGCGGGGATGCGGAACGTCTCGCCCGTGCCGGTGCCGTCTGCGGTGTATTCGAACTCCACCTCGGCGACGCTGCCGTTTCCGTGCACCGCGACGGGCTGCGCATTGTAGACGATGCGCACGCCCTTGGACGCTGCGAGGTCCTGTTCATAGACGCTGGCAGACATCCGGTCTTTGCCGCGCCGGTAGACCATTGTGACGTTTTCCGCCCCCAGAAGCTTTGACTGCACAGCGGCGTCCACAGCCGTCATGCCGCCGCCGATCACCACCACGTTGCGGCCAACGGGCAGCTGCGAAAGGTCCGGCGACTGGCGCAGAGCTGCGATGAAATCGACCGCCGGGCCGACATTTGCCTTGTCGAAGCCGTCGATGGCGTTGGCGCCAGACAGCCCGACGCCAAGGAACACCGCATCATGCTCGGCTGCCAGCGCATCGAGCGTCACATCGGACCCCAGCGCCGTACCATAGCGGATCTCGATGCCGCCAATCATCAAAAGCCAGTCCACCTCGGCCTGCGCATAGCCATTCACCGTCTTGTAGGACGCGATGCCGTATTCGTTCAGACCACCGGGCTTTTCGCGCTTTTCAAAGATCACCACGTCGTGCCCGTGCATCGCCAGACGGTGCGCGCAGGCAAGTCCTGCGGGACCTGCACCGACGACCGCGACCCGCTTGCCGGTCGCGGCGGCGCGCATGAAGGGGTGCACGTCTTTTGCCATCAACGTGTCGGTGGCAAAGCGCTGCAGCCGCCCGATCTCGACCGGCGCGCCTTCGGCGATCTCGCGCACACAGACCTCTTCGCACAGGGTTTCGGTCGGGCAGACGCGGGCGCACATGCCGCCAAGGATGTTCTGCGACAGGATCGTCTTCGCCGCCGCGTCGGGCGTGCCCGTCGCGATCTGGCGAATGAACAGCGGGATGTCGATCGTGGTCGGGCATGCCGTCATGCAGGGTGCATCGTGGCAGAAATAGCAGCGATCCGCCGCTACCTGCGCCTCGTGCCGCCCCAGCGGGGGATGCAGGTCACCGAAGTTCTGCTGCAGCACCTCGGCGGCAAGCCGTCCGGCCGCCACGCCCGGTGTCATTGTCGTATTGGCCATTCATGGCCCCCCTGTTGGTTCGTCTTTCGCAAAAGCCTGCCACAGGTTGAAATTTTATCAAACGGTAAATTTTTGGCAAAGGTGCCCGAGAGCGTGGCGCTGCGCGAACCGCACAGAAATCCGTCGCTGGCGCTTTTCTCCCCCGCTGCCGTCGCGTATAAGCCCCGCAATGACAGGCTCGCACCAGACGGGTCCGGGGACATCAGGCGGCTTGAGGACAGCATGACCAACAAGAACACCGATGCGGATGTGGATTTCATTCGCGCGCTTGCGGAACTTCTGACCGAGAATGACCTGACCGAGCTTGAGGTCCAGCGCGAAACCGGCAAGGACCAGAAGCTGAGCGTGCGGGTCAGCCGCGCCAAGCAGGTCGTCACCCAGATGCAGGCGCCCAGCTATGCGCCGCAAACCCAATCCGCACCCTCTGCGGCCCCGTCCGCGCCGGTGTCACCGGCCGCAGCGTCCGAAGGCGGCGATCCCGCGACACACCCCGGCGCAGTGACCTCGCCCATGGTCGGCACGATCTACATGCAGGCCGAGCCCGGGTCTGACGCCTTCGTCAAGGTTGGCGACAAGGTGTCCGAGGGCCAGACGCTTCTCATCGTCGAGGCGATGAAGACGATGAACCACATTCCCAGCCCGCGCGCCGGAACGGTCAAGCGCATCCTCGTCGAGGACGGCTCGCCGGTCGAGTATGGCGCCCCCCTGATGATCGTCGAGTGAGGCGAAGCTGATGTTCGACAAGATCCTGATCGCCAACCGGGGCGAGATCGCGCTGCGCGTGGTCCGCGCGGCCCGCGAGATGGGCATCCATTCGGTCGCCGTCCATTCCACCGCTGATGCCGACGCAATGCATGTGCGCATGGCGGACGAGGCGATCTGCATCGGACCGCCTCCGTCGTCACACTCCTACCTGTCGATGGCCGCGATCATCTCGGCCTGCGAGATCACCGGCGCCCAGGCGATCCATCCCGGCTACGGTTTTCTGTCCGAGAACGCGGCCTTCGTGCAGGCGGTCGAGGATCATGGGCTGACGTTCATCGGCCCCTCGGCCGAACACATCCGCATCATGGGCGACAAGATCACCGCCAAGGACACGATGAAGGCGCTTGGCGTGCCTTGCGTGCCCGGCTCTGACGGCGGCGTGGCCGACATGGAAACCGCGCGGACCGTCGCCGAAGAAGTCGGCTATCCGGTCATCATCAAGGCCACCGCCGGCGGTGGCGGGCGCGGCATGAAGCTGGCGCGCACTGCGGACGATCTGGAATCCGCGTTCCGCACCGCGCGGGCCGAGGGCAAGGCGGCCTTCGGCAACGACGAAGTCTATATCGAGAAATACCTTGGCCGCCCGCGTCACATCGAGATCCAGGTCTTCGGCGACGGCAAGGGCGGCGCGGTGCATCTGGGCGAGCGTGACTGTTCCCTCCAGCGCCGTCACCAGAAGGTGTTCGAAGAGGCGCCCGGCCCAGCCATCGACCAGCCCACGCGCGACCGGATCGGCAAGGTCTGCGCCGATGCCATCGCACGCATCGGTTACAGCGGCGCGGGCACCATTGAATTCCTGTACGAGGATGGAGAGTTCTTCTTCATCGAGATGAACACCCGCCTGCAGGTCGAACATCCCGTGACCGAGGCGATCTTTGGCATCGATCTGGTGCGCGAACAGATCCGCGTCGCCTCTGGCATGCCGATGTCGTTCACGCAAGACGACCTCAAGATCAACGGCCACGCCATCGAGGTCCGCATCAACGCCGAGAAACTGCCGAATTTCTCGCCCTCGCCGGGCCGGATCACGCAATACCACGCGCCGGGCGGTCTGGGCGTGCGGATGGACAGCGCCATCTACGACGGCTATCGCATCCCCCCCTATTACGACTCGCTTATTGGCAAGCTGATCGTGCACGGACGCGACCGGCCCGAGGCTCTGGCGCGCCTGCACCGCGCGCTTGGCGAGTTGATCGTGGACGGCATCGACACCACCGTGCCCCTGTTCAACGCGCTTCTGGCCGAACCGGACATCCAGTCGGGCGACTACTCGATCCACTGGCTCGAGGACTGGCTGGCCCGGAACATCGGCTGACTGGCGGGGTGTCCGACCCCACGCTCACGCCCGATCTGATGGTGCAGGCCTACCGTGCCGGCATCTTTCCCATGGCCGAAAGCCGCGACAGCGACGATCTTGCCTGGATTGACCCGCATTTCCGCGGCGTGCTTCCACTGGACGGGTTTCGCATCTCGCGCTCGCTGGCCCGGCGGCTGCGGCGCGGCGGATACCGCGTCACGCTCGACCGCGCCTTCGACGAGGTGGTGATCGCCTGCGGCGACCGCGACGAGACCTGGATCAACCCGATGCTGTTCTCGCTTTACCGGGCGCTGTTCGCGCAAGGGATCTGCCACTCGGTCGAGGTATGGGAGGGCGATGACCTGACCGGCGGCGTGTTTGGCCTGCATATCGGGGCTGCGTTCTTTGGCGAAAGCATGTTCTCGCGCCGCACGGATCATTCCAAGATCGCGCTGGCCTATCTGACGGCGATGCTGCGGCAGGCCGGGTTCGCGCTGTTCGACACCCAGTTCCTGACCCCGCACCTTGCCTCGTTGGGCGGGCGGGAAATCCCCCGGGCCGCCTACCGCGCCACGCTGGAACAGGCGCTTGCGCTCGACGCTCAGTTCCCGGACGAGTCGTCGCTGCCCGTCTCCTCGGTCTGGTCCTCGGGCACCACGCAGCGAAGCACCCAGACGTCATAGCGCGGATGATCCAGCGCGTTCAGCGCCGGGGACGACGCGGACATCCAGCCGGAAAACGTCGGGTTGGCATCGCCTTCGTCCAGCACGACGACATAGGCAAACGCGTCGCCATCGGGGTTCTCTGCGGGATAGCGGCATTCGGACATCTGGATCGTCAGCCGCCCGAAATCCACCAACTCGCCCGGCGGCACGGTCAGATCCGAGGTGCGCCCCGACATCGTGTCGAGCGCGCGCAGGACCGCACCTTCGGGCGCCACCTTGCCGCGCACCTGAGCGGGCGCCTGTTCGTCCATCTCAAGCCGGACGCCGTCGTCGAACCCCTGCTCAAGCCGGATACCCTCGTCATATTCGTCGAGATACCCTTCCTCGATTTCGGGGGTGTATTGCCCGGGCGGGGACGTGCCGGGCGTGAAGCTGCCGTTTGAATCAGCGGGGTCGTCCAGCGGCTGCACTTCGATCGCGTTGCGGTCGCTTTGCGCAAGCAGGGCCGCCGGCATCGCCATCAGGGCCAGACTCAGAACCAGCGCCCGCATCATTCGGCGCTGCTGTCGCCCGAGACGAACTTGAGCAACAGGCTGACCAGCGACACGGCGCCTTGCGTGTCGGTGATCGTCGCGCCGGGTTCGAGGTTGAACGGCGATCCGCCCGGCTGAACCTCGATGTAGTTGCCACCAAGAAGGCCCTCGGAGGCGACGATGACAGCGGTATCCTCGGGCAGGTTCAGTACACGGTCGACGGTAAAGCTTGCCACGGCGCGGAAATTCTCGGGGTTGAGATCAAGCGCGGTCACAGAGCCGACCTTGACCCCGCCAAGGCGCACGTCGGTTCCGACATTCACGCCCTGCACCGACCGGAACACTGCCTCGTAGCGGGACGCGTCGCTGGCGGTTTGCCCCAGCCCTGTCGCGCCAGCGGCGTAGACCAGAAAGCCCGCCGCCACCGCGACGACGCCAGCGCCAACCAGGATTTCAGTGACCCGCTGCGCCATTACTCAGGCGTCCATGCCTCGTAATCCTGGCGCTGCGCGGGCTGCGGGCGCCGGATCGAGCCAGCGGGCGCATAGGCCAGCGGCGTGCCTGTCAGGTTCTCTTGATGCGGCTTCTCCCAAGCCTGACGCGGCACCGGGCGTTCGGTCGGCGGCTCTTTCCAGGTGTGGTGCAGCCAGCCGTGCCAGTCGGGGCTGACGCGGCTTGCCTCGGCGTCGCCGTTGAAGATCACCCAGCGGCGCTTGGCGTCCTTGGTCTGGTAATAGATGTTGCCCTGATCGTCCTCGCCGACGCGGTGGCCATTGCGCCAGGTGTGGAACCGGGTGTTCAGCGTGGCGCCGTGCCACCATGTGACCGCGTTCAGAAGCGAGTTGAGAATGCCCATCAGAGCCTCCATTGCCGTTGCACCGGATATGCCCGAGCGGCGCGCAGAGGTCCAGTGCGCCGCGCGGGTTTCAGGCGCGCAAAGCCGCGATCAGCCGCGGTGAACCGCCGTCACCTCGATCTCGATGCGGTATTTCGCGTCGATCAGCCCGCATTCGATCATCGTGGCCGCAGGCGGGTTCGCGCCGAAGGCATCCGACAGGATCGGCCAGCATTGTTCGAACTCACCGCGGTCGGGAAGGTAATAGGTCACGCGCACGACATCGGCAAAGCTGGAGCCTGCCTCTTTCAGCGCGGCCTCGATGATGCCAAGCGCGGCGCGGCACTGGTCCTGAACCGTATCGCCCTGGCCCACGGTGCCCGCAACGAAGACAAAGCCGTTGGCGACGACCGCGCGGCAATAGCCGATCTTCGGCTCGAAGGCGCCGCCCGAAGAAATCCGTTTGATGTCCATGCAAGCGTCCCTCTTGACCGCAAAAGGCGGGACACCTGCCCCGCCTTTCAAACCCGTTGTGCGCAGATCACCCCGCGCTCGCGCTCGCGCTTTCCTTCTTGGATTCGGCGTAGATAATCAGCGGCGGCGCATCGCGCGACACGGCTTCCTCGTTTACCACGACCTCTTCCACCCCGGTCATCGACGGCAGGTCGAACATGGTATCCAGAAGGATGTCTTCCATGATCGAACGCAGACCGCGCGCGCCGGTCTTGCGGGCGATGGCGCGTTTCGCGATCGCCTTGAGCGCGTCGTCGGTGAAGGTCAGCGAGGTATCTTCCAGCTCGAACAGGCGCTGGTATTGCTTGACCAGTGCGTTCTTGGGCTGGGTCAGGATCGTGACAAGCGCGTCTTCGTCAAGATCCTGAAGCGTTGCGATGACCGGCAGTCGGCCAACGAATTCCGGGATCAGGCCGAATTTCAGCAGATCCTCCGGCTCCAACTCGCCAAACATCTCGCCGACGCCGCGGCTGTCGGGGTCCTTGACGTCAGCGCCAAAGCCCATGGCCGACCCCTTGCCGCGCTGCGCGATGATCTTTTCGAGGCCCGCAAACGCCCCGCCGCAGATGAACAGGATGTTCGTCGTGTCCACCTGCAGGAATTCCTGCTGCGGATGCTTTCGCCCGCCCTGCGGCGGCACGGAGGCGACAGTACCCTCCATGATCTTAAGAAGCGCCTGCTGCACGCCCTCGCCCGACACGTCGCGGGTGATCGAGGGGTTGTCGGACTTGCGGGTGATCTTGTCGACCTCGTCGATGTAGACGATGCCGCGCTGCGCACGTTCCACGTTGTATTCGGAGGCCTGCAGCAGCTTCAGAATAATGTTCTCGACATCCTCGCCGACATACCCGGCCTCGGTCAGCGTGGTGGCATCGGCCATCGTGAACGGAACGTCAAGGATGCGTGCCAGCGTCTGCGCCAGCAGCGTCTTGCCGCAGCCGGTGGGGCCGATCAGCATGATGTTCGACTTCGACAGCTCGATATCCGACTTGTCGGCATGGTTCAGGCGTTTGTAGTGATTGTGCACCGCCACAGACAGCACGCGCTTGGCGTGGAACTGGCCGATCACGTAATCGTCCAGAACGTCACAGATGTCCTTGGGAGCCGGAACGCCATCGGACGACTTGAGCCCGGCGCTCTTGGTTTCCTCGCGGATGATGTCCATGCACAGCTCGACGCATTCATCGCAGATGAACACCGTCGGGCCCGCGATCAGCTTTCGAACCTCATGCTGGCTCTTGCCGCAGAATGAGCAATACAGCGTGTTCTTGCTGTCGCTTGAATTGTTCGCCATGTCGCAACCTCTAAGGCTTTCGCCTTCTTCCGTCTGGCGCGCAGGCGCGCACCATAGCTAAGTCTTATGCCTGTCGCAGAAGCGTAGGTCAGCCGCCGGGGAGGCACAACGTGAAAATCGCCCTGCCCCGGCTCACACCCGCGCGAGCCTTAGGCTTCGGTCGGCGTGACGCGATTCTCGACGATTTCGTCGATATGACCCCACTCCTTGGCTTCTTCGGGGGTCATCCACTTGTCGCGGTCCAGCGCCTGCTGCACCGTCTCGTAGTCCTGTCCGGTGTGCCGCATGTAGAGCCGGTAAAACCGCTCGCGCGTCGCCTCGATGTGGCGCGACTGGATCAGGATGTCTTCTGCGGTGCCCTGGCTTCCGCCCGAGGGCTGGTGCACAAGGAATTCGGAGTTGGGCAGCGAGAACCGCATTCCCTTGGTCCCGCCAAGCGCGATCACCGATCCCATCGACGCCGCAAGTCCGCACACCAGCGTCGACACCGCCGGTTTGATGTACTGCATGGTGTCGTAGATGCTCATCCCCGCGATCACCGACCCGCCGGGCGAGTTGATGTACATCGAGATTTCCTTGGACGGGTTTTCCGCCTCGAGGTGCAGAAGCTGCGCCACGATCAGCGACGACATGCCGTCATGCACCGGGCCGGACACGAAGATGATCCGCTCCTTCAGGAGGCGCGAAAAGATGTCATATGCGCGCTCGCCGCGGCTGGTCTGTTCGACCACCATGGGCACGAGCGTGTTCATGTAGATTTCGTTGGGATCCTGCATCGCCTGCCTCGTGGTGCTTGGGAAATTCTGTCGCCTGTTGAGTCTTAGTTACCGCAGCAGGAGGCTGCAAGATTGGCCCGCCCAAATTCTGGCGCGAATTCTGGCGTGAACTGTGGCCCTCATTCGTTGCGATAGGGTTGATGCGCAAGCGCCGCGCCATATCCTTTCGGCATGACCGAAACCCCGTTCCCAGCGCCGCTGGATCTGTTTCCACCAACGCGCGCGGACGGGCTGGCCCGGCTGGCCGGGTTCGTTCCGAAAGGGGGGCGCGCCTATGCCGAGCGCCGCAATCACGACCTGCCCGGTCACGCGGATGTGTCGCGGCTGTCGCCCTACATCCGCCACCGCCTTGTGACCGAAGGAGACGTTGTCCGTTCGGTGTTGCAGCACCAGTCTCCGCAAGCCGCAGAAAAATTCCTGCAAGAGGTGTTCTGGCGCACCTACTGGAAAGGCTGGCTGGAGCAGCGTCCTTCGGTCTGGACGGCCTACCGCGAAGGGGTCCGGCGGGGCCTTGACCGGGTGCAGACCGAGGCGGGGCTGCGCGCCGGATGGCAGGCGGCCTGCACCGGCGACACCGGCATTGAGTGTTTCGACCACTGGGCGCGGGAACTGTCGGCGACGGGCTATCTGCACAACCACGCGCGGATGTGGTTCGCCTCGATCTGGATCTTCACGCTGCGCCTGCCGTGGGAGCTCGGCGCGGATTTCTTCCTGCGGCATCTGCTGGACGGCGATCCGGCGTCGAACACCCTTGGTTGGCGCTGGGTGGCGGGGCTGCAGACACCCGGCAAGACCTATCTGGCCACGGCCGGGAACATCGCGCGCTACACCGGAGGGCGGTTCGATCCGGCGGGGCAGCTTGCGGAGCATGCCGCGCCGGTTGACGGCCCCGCCAATCCGCCGCGCGGCCCGCCGCCGCAAAGCGAACCCTGGACGCAGGACGCTGCCACGGGCCTTGTGCTGACCGAGGACGACCTGTCGCCCGGGACGCTTCTGGACGCCGGGTTGTCGCCGGTCGCACACGCCGTCCTTCTGTCCGCAGGCGCCCGCAGCCCGCTGGCCGTGGCGCCCCATGTCCATGCCTTCACCCGCGCCGCCACCGAGGATGCGCTGGGCCGCATCGCTGGCCGTGCGGGACCCTGCGGCGGTGTGTTCGAGGGGACCGAGGCCGCGCAGCAGATCGCGGATTGGGCCGAGCGCGCCGGGCTGGCACAGGTGGTGATGCCCTACCCGCCGGTCGGTCCCTCCGCGGACCTCGCTGCCGGGCTGAAGACCGCTTTGGCCGAACAGGGCATCCGCCTTGTCCGGCCCATCCGGGCCGAGGATGCCCGCGCCTGGCCCCACGCCACGCACGGTTTTTTTCGTTTCAAGGATCGTATTCCCGACCTCACCGCCGCCTTGCACAAAGGCGCCGCGGCGTGACCGCAGCTCACGCGCTTTGCGGCGTGATCCAGCCCGCCGGGATCACCGGCACCGCTGCGACCAGCCGCCGGGTGTAGGGATGCTCGGGCGCGGCAAGCACGCGCTCGGTCGGCCCTGCCTCGACGATGCGGCCCGCCTGCATCACCAGCACCCGGTCGGTGATCGAGCGCACGACCGACAGATCATGGCTGATGAACAGGTAGCTCAGGCCGAATTCCCCCTGCAGGTCCGCCAGAAGATCCAGAATTTGCGCCCGCACCCGAACATCGAGCGCGCTGACAGCCTCGTCCAGGATCACGAGGTCTGGCCGGATCACGATGGCGCGGGCGATGGCGATGCGCTGCCTCTGCCCGCCGGAAAACTCGTGGATGTATTTCTCCATGTCGCGCGGTTTCAGCCCGACGGCCACCAGCGCATGAGCGACCTTGTCGCGCCAATCCTCGGGATACCCGGTCAGATGAAACGGCTCGGCCACCAGCCGGTCGACGCGCCAACGTGGATCAAAACTGCCGAACGGGTCCTGGAACACCACCTGCATCCTGCGCCGCACCTCGCCCGGAACGGGCGGCATGACCGCGTCCCCGCACAGCGCGACCTGGCCTGCGTCCAGCGCATCAAGGCCAAGGATCGCCCGCGTCAGAGTGGACTTTCCGCACCCCGATTCGCCCACCAGCCCGACGCTTTCGCCGCGCCCCACGCCCAGCGATACGCCGTCCACCGCCCGCACCGGCGCGCCGCGCCGCAAAAGCCCCTTGCGCGGCCCGGGATAATGCCGCCGCACGCCGTCCACCGTCAGGACCGGCACGCCGGACGGCGCCGCGATCCGTTTCGGCACATGGCTCGACGCCGCGAACAGCGCGCGGGTGTAGGGATGGCTGCGGGTGCGGAACACCGCCTCGGTCGCCCCCGCCTCGACGATGCGCCCCTCCTGCATCACGGCCACGCGGTCCGCGATCCCGGCCACGACCGCAAGATCATGGGTGATAAGCAACAGGCCCATCCCCTCGTCGCGCACCAGATCGCAAAGCAGATCGAGGATTTCCGCCTGAGACGTGACATCGAGCGCCGTCGTCGGCTCGTCCGCGACCAGCAGGCGCGGCGACAGCGCGATGGCGATGGCGATGGCCACCCGCTGGCGCTGCCCGCCCGACAACTCGTGCGGATAACGCCCGGGGCCGATGCGGTCCGGGTCGAGCCCGACCCGCGCCAGCAACTCGCCCGCGCCGCGCGCCCCGCCACCGTGGATCGCCAGCGCCTCTGCCACCTGCGCGCCGATGGTCTGAAGCGGGTTCAGCGCCGTCATCGGTTCCTGAAAGATCATCCCGATCTCACGCCCGCGCACCCGGCACATCGCCCGCTCGTCCAGCGACAGAAGGTCCGTCTTGCCAAGCACGGCGCGCCCGTCCACCTCGGCCCCGCGCGGCAACAGCCCCATCAGCGCCAGCGCCGTCATCGACTTGCCCGACCCGCTTTCTCCGACCAGCCCCAGGATCTCGCCCGGCGCCATCTTGAACGACACGTCCGTCAGCACCGCAGTGCCGTGGATCGTCACCGACAGCCCGCCTACATCCAGCCCGCTCATCGCGCCCGCCTCAGCCGGGGGTCCAGAAGATCGCGCAACCCGTCGCCCATCAGGTTCAGGCCCAGCACCGTCAGCACGATGGCCAGACCCGGAAACACCGCCAGATGCGGCGCGAAGGAAATCATCGTCTGGCTGTCGGCCAGCATCCGCCCCCAGCTTGGCAGCGGCGGCTGTGCGCCCAACCCCACATAGGACAGCGCCGCCTCGGCGAGGATGCCCAGCGAGAACTGGATGGTGCCCTGCACGATCAGAAGGTTCGCGATGTTGGGCAGGACATGCTCGGCCGAGATTCGCGCCCGGCCCTTGCCCGCCACCCGCGCCGCGCGCACATAGTCAAGCGTCCAGAGCGACAGCGCCGCCCCCCGCGTCACCCGCGCGAACACCGGCGTGTTGAAGATACCGATGGCAAGGATCGCGTTCACCGCAGATGGCCCGAACACGGCGGTAATCAGGATCGCGATCACCAGCGACGGAAAGGCAAAGATCAGGTCGTTGCCGCGCATCACCAGATCGTCCAGCCACGACCCCCGCACCGCCGCGGCAAGCAGCCCCAGCGGCACGCCAAGCACCATGCCGACGCCCACCGCCACGACGGCAACCGCAATCGAGGTGCGCGCGCCCACCATGATCATCGACAGGATGTCGCGGCCCAGGTGGTCGGTTCCCAGCCAATGCGACAGCGATGGCGTCTGCAGCCGCGAAGCGACCGAGATCCCCTCGACCGGCCAGGGCGTCCAGACAAACGACACCAGCGCTGCGGCGGCAAAGACGCCCGACAGCGCAAGCCCGACGATCAGCGACAGCGGCCACCTCATGCGCGGCGCAGCCTCGGGTCGACCAGCGCATAGGCGACGTCGACAAGGAAGGTCACAAGGATCACCGCAAAGACCAGCAGCATCACCACCGATTCCACGACGATCAGGTCGCGCTGGGTGATGCCCTGAAAGATCAGCCGCCCCAGCCCCGGCAGGAAGAACACGTTCTCGATGATGATCGCCCCCGCCAGCAGGAACGAGAATTGGAGCCCCAGGATCGTCATCACCGGGATCAGCGCGTTGCGAAGGGCGTGGCGCCGCACCGACTGGCCCTGGCTCAGCCCCTTGGCACGGGCGGTCCTGATGTAGTCTTGCCCCAAAGTCTCGATCAGGGCCGACCGCATCACCCGCGCCAGGATCGACGCTTGCGGCAAGGCCAGCGCCACGGCGGGCAGCGTCAGCGCCCGCAGTCCCGGCCACAGCCCGTCCTCCCAGCCCGGGAACCCGCCCGAGGGGAACACCCGCCAGGTGATCGCGAAGACCAGCACCAGCAGCATCGCGAACCAGAAATTCGGCACCGCGATGCCAAGCTGTGTCGCCCCCATCACCGCGAAATCCGCCGGCCTGCCGCGCCGCGAGGCCGCCAGCAGCCCCACCGGCACCGCGATCAGCGTCGACAGTGCCAGCGCATAGGCGGTCAGCGGCAGCGACACCCAAAGCCGCGCCGCCACCAGATCGGCCACCGGCACCTTGTAGGTATACGAGGTGCCGAAATCGCCGGTCAGCATGCCTCCGGTCCAGGTCAGGTACCGCGCCAGCGGCCCGTCCGTGAGGCCCATCTCGGCGCGCAGGGCGGCAATGGCCTCGGGCGTGGCGTTCAGCCCCAGCATGAACCCCGCTGGATCACCCGGCACCAGCTCGATCACCACGAAGATCGCCACGCTTGCGACAACAAGCGACAGGATCAGCGAGACAAGACGCGATGCGATGAAACGGGCCATGGGCCGGACGTTAGGACGTCTGCGGCCTCAGAGAAAGCGGTAGAAGGCACGCGGCACCATGATCCGCAGCGCGTTGTCCCGCAGACGGACATGGCGCCAGATGTGAAACGCGGCATGGCCCGCGACGATCACCGCAAGCCCGTAGAACTCCACCGAATGCACGATCCCCGCGATCTCGTTGGCGCGCGGCAGACCCAGCGGCGGCGCGATCGGCACGATGCCCCCCGCCATCAGCAGCCGGGCCGAGGTCAGCCCCAAGAGAAACCCCGTCAACGCCACCCCGAACAGCCCCCAGACGATGACCCGGTGCAGCCACCAGTGCACGCGCCGCGCCCAACCCGGCAGCTTGGGCCCCGGCCTGCCGACCAGCCCGCGCCACAGGTAATCGCCGGTCCAGACCAGCGCGAGCGTGACGAAGATCAGCCCGAACACCGAATGCATCCGCACCGCCCAGGCGCCAAGCGCGCTCACGTCCTCGGGCTGCACCAGCAGGAACCAGACGAAGAACGGCACGGTCGTCCAGTGCAGCGCCTTGAGATAGCTGCGCCGGGACATGCGAGGGATCAACTGGACCATGCCCCATATACGAAACGCGTGCGCGATCGGTTTCGCAGGCCTCCCCCCCGCATCATCTTTGGTCCCACAAATACTCACCCGCCGAAGGCGGCCCGAGCGCAGGGAGCGTCAGCGACCGAAGCGAGAAAAAAGTCTTGCGCGCGCCAGCGCGCTCCGCTGGATCACCCCCCGCACGAAGAACGCCGGACAGGCCGGGCCCGGCGTTCTCCTTCAAGCCGGGACCGCGACCTCACTCGGTCCAGCGCACCCCGGTCAGGTCGTTCGCCTGCGTCGGCGCGTTCTCCCACATCCCTTCGATCCTCGCGTTGGCAACGCCGGTCTTGGCCAGCTGGAACAGGTAGCCGTTCACGTAGTCGTCCGCGATGGTCCGCTGCGCTTGCCGGTACATCTCCGAGCGGGCGGCCGCGTCCGTCTCGGCCTCGATATCCGCCATCAGCGCCTGGAACTCGGGGTTGTCGTACTGGAAGTAATACTCAGGCCGCGCGTAGATGTTGATGTCCAGCGGTTCGGTGTGGCTGACGATGGTCAGGTCGAAGTCCTTGCCGCGAAACACGGTTTCCAGCCATTGCGCCCATTCGAGGTTCTCGATCTCGGTGTCGATGCCGACCTCGCGCAACTGCGCCGCGATGATCTCGCCGCCGCGCCGCGCGTAGGTGGGCGGCGGCAGTTTCAGCGACAGCGTCAGATCGCTCGCACCTGCCTCTTCCAGCAGTTGCACCGCCCTTTCGGGGTCATAGGCCGACTGCCCGGTCAGATCGACATAATCGGGATGGTGCGGCGCAAAATGGGTGCCGATGGGCGTGCCGAAGCCGAACATCGCGCCGTCGATGATGTCCTGCCGGTTGATCGCATGGGAAATGGCTTGCCGCACGCGGATGTCCGACAGCGTGTCGGTCTTGTTGTTCATCGACAGGATCGTCTCGCCCTCGGTCGAGCCGAGGATCAGCTTGAAGCGCGCGTCGGTCTCGAACTGCGCCATCGTCTCTGGCGCGGGGAAGTTCGGGAAAGCGTCGACGTCTTCTGCCATCATCGCCGCGAAGGCGGCGGTGGGGTCGGCGATGAACTTGAAGGTCGCCTCGGTCAGTGCGGCGGGCTCGCCCCAATAGTCGTCGTTGCGCACCAGCTCGACCCTGTCGCCCTGCACCCAGTCCGAGAACCGGAACGGCCCGGTGCCGACGGGGTTGGTGGCGTTCGTCTCGGCGCTTTCGGGCGCGACGATCACCGCGTCGCCCCAAGCCATCTTGACCGGAAACGCGCCGTCCGGCCCCGACAGCGTCACGCGGACGGTGCTGTCGTCCACTGCCTCGACGGTTTCGATCCCGGCGAACAGTGCCTTCTGGGCGTTGGTCGAATCCTCGGCGCGGGCGCGGTCGAGCGTGAACACCACGTCCTCGGCGGTCATCGCGCTGCCGTCATGAAAGCTTACCCCGTCCCGCAGCATGAAGGTATAGACCGTGCCGTCCTCGCTCACTTCCCAGCTTTGCGCCAGCGCGGGCGCGATCGAGCCGTCCTGGGTGTAGCGGGTCAATCCCTCGAACACATTGGCATAGACCACCTCGTCGATGGCCGCGGCGGCGCCGCCGGTGGGATCGAGGTTTGGCGGCTCCAGCACCATGCCGATGGTGATGTCGGTTTGCTGCGCCAGCGCAGAACCCGCCATCAGCGCAAGCACCGCGGCAGAAGTGGAAATACGGGTGAACATGGGCCTGACCCTCCCTGAGGCGTTGATCGCCTGCAGTAAGGCACACCAGGGCTACGGTTTCCAAGCCCTTCCGCACGGATCAGTAGCGGCGGCGCAGCGGCGCGCGGATCTTGCGGCGCGACCATTTCGTGCGCATCTGCGTTGCCGTCACGGTTTCCGGCAGCAACTCGCCCTCTCCCTCGACCTCGAACGATACCGAATAGGCCCGGTGCGCCGCGACGATGCCGCGCGACGAGGCGGCGGTGGCGATCACGCAGATGTCCACACAGTCGATGTCGCCGGGATCGACAACCGGGTCGAGCGACTGGTTGGCCCGGTCCAGAACCTCGCGGAAGCTGCCGATGTCCCTGAAGTCGCCGGAATTGAGCGGCCCCTGGTTGGTGGCCTCGGCCGGGGTGCGGAAATCCTCGGCGCGCTGCTCGCTGCGGTCGGTGATGAAGGTCTTGTGCTCGCTTCCGTCCGTCAGGTTCAGCGTCACCAGAAGGTCCAGCACATAGATCGGCTCGAACCCCAGGTTCGACACGAAACAGCGCGAGTTCAGCCCGACCCCGGCGCCGCGATTGATCAGGATCATCGTGCGGCGCTGGCGCCCGAAACTGCGCACCAGAAGCTGCAGGTAGGTCACCCACACAGCCGTCATCACAAGGCTGGAGCCCAGTTGCAGCGTCGCCGAATGGTCGCTGATCCACTCGAACATGGGGAAACCTCCTCGATCCGGAGGCTCAATGCCCTGTGCCGCGCGGCGGTTCCCCTCAGCGCCGGGGCAGCAGCGCCGCTAGCGACAGGGCCATGACCTTGGAGCTGTCCACCATGTCGTCGATGCCGACCCATTCGTCGGGCTGGTGCGCCAGGTCGAGGATGCCGGGGCCATAGGCGATGCAGTTCTTCAGCCGTCCGATCCGGTCGATATGCTTCTGGTCGTAGGTGCCGGGCGAGACGACGTAGTCCGGCCCGTGGCCCAGCACCCGGCCGATGGCATCAGCCACCGTCCGAACGATGGGCGCATCCCGGTCGGTCATCGACGGGATAACCTCGAACAGATCGCGGATCTCGTAGCTGAAACCTGCGCGCGTGTCCGCCAGCCCGTCGAGAATCGCGGCGACCTCGGCCTTCACTTCGGCCAGGTCTTCCTCGATCAGGTAGCGGCGGTCGATGATGATGCGGCAGCGGTCGGCGACACAAGGCGCGGGCAGGCCGTCGTATCCGTCCTCGGGTTCCCTCTCGCCGCCATGCACGGAATTGATGTTGAGTGTCGATTGACGCGCGCCCTCGGGCACCACCGGCATCTCGGTGCGTTTCAGCGCAAGACGGGGATACAGCACCTCCTCGATCTGGTGCAGCACCGCGCCCATGTGGCGGATCGCGCTGTCGCCGAGAAACGGCATCGAGCCATGCGCGATACGCCCGTGCGTCTCGATCTCGGCCCACCAGACGCCGCGATGGCCAAGGCATATGCGGTCCTTGTTCAGGGGTTCGGGGATGATGACGTGCTGCACGCGGGCGGGATCGAAATAGCCGTGCTCTGCCAGATGCGCGACACCGCCATAGCCGCCCGATTCCTCGTCCGCCGTGCCGCTGATCTCGATGGCGCCGCAAAAATCCGGGCAGACGGCAAGGAAGGCTTCCGCCGCAACGATGCTGGCGGCCAACCCGCCCTTCATGTCGCAGGCGCCGCGCCCGTAGACGCGGCCGTCCTTCGCCTCGCCGCCAAAGGGATCGACCGTCCAGCCATGCCCGACCTCGACCACGTCCGTATGGCTGTTGAAATGCACGCACTCGCCCGGCGCCGATCCCTCGCGCCGCGCCACCACGTTCCAGCGCGGATAGCGGTCGCTGTCGCCGGGGCTGCCGGCGGCGCGGACATACTCGATGGCGAATCCCGACCGCGCCAGACGCTCGCCCAGAAACTCGCAGATTTCGCGATATCCCTTGCCCGGCGGATTGAGCGTGGGAAAGCGGATCAGGTCTTGCGTCAGGCGCACCAGATCATCCCGGCGGGCGTCGATCTCGGCGGTCAGAAGGGTGTCGAGGGCGGAAGGCTCGGTCATGGACCCGAGCGTAGGGGCACGCCCCCGCCCCCGCAATCGCATCTTGATCAGGATCAAAGCGATGCGCGCCGTCTTTCTTTAGGGTCCGTCCAACACGAGGAGGATCAGATGCGCCTGACCACGCGAACCAACCTTGCGATGCGGACCCTGATGACCGCCGCGATGAACCCCGGGCGGCTGGTGCGAAAGACCGATGTCGCCCGCGTGTGCAACGTGTCCGAAAACCACCTGGCCATCGTCATCCAGCAGCTTGCCCGCAGCGGCCTTCTGTCCACGGTGCGCGGGCGTCGGGGCGGGTTCACGCTTGGCGCGCCGCCCGAAGAAATCCGCGTGGGCGCGGTGTTTCGCCAATTCGAAAGCGATGCGCCCTTTGCCGAATGCTTCGGCGACGCCAATTCCTGCCCGCTGGCCGGGTGCTGCATGCTGCGCGAGGCACTGTCGGACGCGCTGGATGCGTTCTACGCCCGCCTTCAGACGATCACGCTGGCCGACCTGATCGTCGACAACGCAGAGCTTGAATCGCTCTTGTGTCTTGCCGCGCGCAAGGGCGCCGCGCCCGTCTGCACCGGGGTTCCCGCCTGAGACGTCCCGAAGCCTGACACCTTCGTGACCGCGCAGCGTCCGCGCTTTCAAGGCGACGATGCAGCCTGTAACGTCTTCGCGACCATGATGATCCTGCGCCGCCGACCCGGCCCACCGGCCCCCGGGTGCAGGACCACCGCCGACAAGGAGGGCACCGCGTGTTTCCACTCGACCGGATGATGACCGCTTTCGTGAAAACGGGGCAACTGACCATCGTGGACGCGGACGGCAAGCCGCATGTCTTTGCGGGGTCCGGCACGACCTCCAACGACGGCGAGACGGTCAAGCCGGTGACGATCCGGCTGCACGACCGCAAGCTCTATCGCCAACTGGTCCTGAACCCCGAACTGCACGCGGGCGAGGCGTATATGGACGGGCGCATCACGATGGAGGACGGATCGACGATCCGCGATTTCCTCACGCTGTTCTCGGCGAATCGGTATTCGCTGGGCAAGATCAAGCTGCAAAAGGCGTTCTACGCCGTCAAGTTCCTGACGCGAAAGCTTCAACAGTCGAACCGCAAGGGCGAGGCGCAGCGCAACGTCGCGCATCACTACGATCTGGGCAACGCGTTCTACAAGCTCTTCCTTGATGCCAACATGCTGTATTCCTGCGCCTATTTCCGTGACCCGGGCGAAACGCTGGAACAGGCGCAACGCAACAAGCTGCGGCTTCTGGCCGCCAAGCTGGACCTGCGGCCGGGCATGAAGGTGCTCGACATCGGTTGCGGCTGGGGCGACCTCGCGCTCTATCTCGCGCAGCTTGAGGACGTGAACGTCACGGGCGTGACGCTCAGCACCGAACAGCAGGCCCACGCCAGCAAACGGGCGCAGGACATGGGGCTTGCCGACCGGGTGCGGTTCGAGCTGAAGGACTACCGCGACCTCGATGAACACTTCGACCGCATCGTTTCAGTGGGCATGTTCGAACACGTAGGCGTGCACCACTACGAAGAATTCTTCCAGAAGATCAACGCGCTGATGCCCGATGACGGGGTCGCGGTGATTCATTCCATCGGCCACATGAGCCCCCCCGGCACCGCCAGCCCGTGGTATCGCAAGTACATCTTCCCCGGTGCCTATTCCCCGGCCCTGTCCGAGGTGTTCGAGGTCACGGAACGCAACAACCTGTGGTGCACCGACCTTGAGGTCCTGCGCCTGCACTATGCGCTGACGCTGCGCCATTGGTGCGACCGGTTCGAGGCCAACCGCGAGACGGTCGTCGAAATGTACGACGAACGCTTCGCGCGGATGTGGGAATTCTACCTGATCAGCGCCGAATTGATGTTCCGCACCGGCAGCCAGATGGTGTTCCACATGCAGTTGTCCCGCAAGCGCGACGGTGCCCCGATCGTGCGCGACTACGTCACCGACAAGCAGCGCGAGTATATCGAGCGCGAAAAGTGTATCGACCTGGTGGTGTGATCCGCGCGCGTCAGCTCAGCGCTTTCCGGGCGGCCAGCTTTTCCAGCACCGCTCCGGCAATGCGGGACGCGGCGCCGCCCTGCCCCATGGCCGCGCGAACCTCGGCCCGCTTGGCTTCACGGTCGCCCGCCATCAACGCCTTGAGTTCGGCCGCGATCTCGCCTTGCGTGATCCGCCCGGCCAGTTCAGGCACGACGCGCCGTCCGGCCCGGCGGCTGGGAATCGCCAGCATCGGAAACCGCTTCACGAATTGCAGCGCCAGACGTTCCTTGATCGGGCGGCCGATCAGCGGGATGCGCCCGATATGCCCCGCCAGCCCCGGCAAAGGCGCGTCGGCGGCATTGTAGGTCGGCAGGACCACCACCATTGGCAGGCCGTTGGCGGCCATCTCGCCGGTGTTGGTGCCCGGCAGCGACACCGCGAAATCCGCGCGCGCCATCGCCTCGGCACTGGTCAGCACCTCGATCCGCGTGCCCGCCTCGGTCTCAAGCTGGCCCGCGTCACCCGGCACAAGGCGCACCGCGCTCGCGCGCCATTCAAGCGCCGGATCGGGTGGCGGCAGGTCGTGCAGGAACCCGTCCGAGATGAAGTCCGACCGCGCCATGACCCAGCGCAGCGACGGGTCGGCGGCGCTCATCTCGTCGGCCAGCCGGGCAAGGAAGGGCATGAACAGGCGGAACATGTATTCGCGCGATCCCGGGAACAGCGCGATGGTGGTCACACCGGCGTCGCGCGCAGCCGTCACGCGGCGCATGTCGGACGCATCGACCATCAATTCGCCCACGACTTCAGACCGCCGCGCGATCTCGGTGTCGGGCACGGGATAAAGCCCCGAATAGAACACCCTGTCGAAGAACCCGCGCCACTGCGGCACCGCCTCGGAATAGGCGTCGATCCGCGCGCCGAGGCGTTTGGCGATCAGGAGCGACAGCACGACCTCGCCGCCCAGATGCAGCACCCGCGTCGGCGCGGCGGGATCAAAGCCTTCGGGGCGGCGGTTGCGCAGGATGATGCCATAGCTTTCCTTCACCGAGCAGACGGCATCCACCGTGTCGAACCCCGCCAGAACCTCGGTCTCTGCCCCGCTCGAGAACACGCAAGGCAGCAGGCACACGCCGATCCAAAGGTCGGGCTGCGCCTGTTTCAGCGCGTGGGCGACGGGATAGAGCCAGGCGGAAATCTCGCCAGGGCCGTTCACGGTGATGACAAGCTGCGGGCGCAAGGTCACATTCCCTTAACATCGCGCAGCCAGAGCGCGAACTTGCGGAACTCGGGGATCGTTGCGCCCGCGACGTGATTCACCATCGGCCTGTCGTCGCCCAGCACGACCTTGAAAAGGTCGGTCGAGCGGAAATCCCATTCCTCGATCACGGCGTCCTGCTGCTCGCTGAAGCGCTGGTAGATGCCGGTGCCCTCGGGCTCGGTGATGAAGCCGTGGATTCCGGTGATCCCCCGCGCCTCCAGCCGGTCGAGGTAGTCGAGCAGCATCGTCGTGTAATACCTTCCGCCCGCCCCCTTGCGGGTGATGTTGCAATGATACGTCGCGGGAAATAGGGCGAAATCCACGCGCGGCGCTTCCTTGCCGCCGTTCAGCACCAGGTGCCGCAGGTATCGCATCGTCTGAGGCCGCTTGTAGCGCCCGCGCAGCCAGCGCCACAGCGCCGTCAGCACGATTCTCGGCACGATGCGCCGCATCGCGCGCAGGTGGGCCGCATGGTCCGGCGCGCCAAAGAAATAGCCGATGACCTCGCCGTCCTTCTCGACCACCCGGATCTCCTCGGGCGTCTGGTCGGTGTAGTAGAGCGTGCCGAAATCAGCGAACAGCTCTTCATCCTCGAACAGCTTTGCGGCGCCCATGTTGCGGAACGCCGTCTTGCAGCAGATGGCGCGCACGGCGGCGCGGTCCTCGGGGCGGTAGGGCCGGATGATCGCGTCTGCTGCGGCGGCGCGGGCGGGTCTAGCGGCCATAGCTCTGCCCTCCCCAGCCGACACGCGCCCCGCGCGCAAGGCTCCACAGCACGGCGACGCCAAGCACATACACAAGCGGCTCGTGGAGCGGGATGAACAGCATCAGGCGCGGGTCTTTCCTGTCTTTGACCGCGAAAAGCAGCAGCGCCATCCCCGCGACATACCGCAGGCCGGCCAGCCACCACAGCGGGGCAAGGACGAGGGACATAAGGACGAGAACCAGCAGCGACAATGTCCAGACGCTCAACACCGCAGCCAGGGTCGAGGCGGGTCCGGAAGATATCCGCAACGTCCGGCGCACCAGCGCGCCCGCCGACGGCACCGGGCGCACGTCGATCCGGCTGCCCGGCCCAGCATAGCCGATATCCGCGCCCGCCGCGTGCACCGCGTTGCCGAACGCCAGATCCTCGGTCAAGGCAAAGCCAAGGGCCTCGAACCCGCCGACGCGTGTGTACCAGTCGCGCCGGAAGGCGAAGTTGCCGAACAGGATGCCCCCGGCCGCGCCCATGCCGTTCACCGCCCGCGAGATCAGGTGATATTGCGCGGCGTCCAGCGTCTGCCAAAGCGCAAGCGGCCCCTTCAGCGGTGCAAAGCCGATGGGGCCAGCGACCGCGTCATGGCCGCCCTGCAGGATCGGCGCGACCATCCGCGCGGCCCAGTCCGGCGGGATGTCGCTGTCGGCATCCACGGTCAGCACGATCTCGCCGCGCGCCTTGCGGAACGCCAGATCAAGCGCCTGTTGCCGCGTCGTCAGGGGCGATCCGGCGTCGGGCGCGCTGCGGAACAGGCTTAACCGCGTGCTGCCAGCGGCCTCTGCCTCGGCGATGGTGCCGTCGGTCGAACGGTCGTCGACCATGACGATCTCGGCCTCGCCCGGCAGCCCCGTCTGCGCGTCGAGCGCAAGGATCGTGGCGCGGATCGCGGCGGCCTCGTTGTGGGTCGTGACCACGAAGGACAGAAGCGGTGCGGTCATGCGGCGTCCAGCCTCGACAGGATGTCCTGCGCGATCCGGGCCGAAGCTCCAGGCGGACCCATACGCTCGCGCCCCGCGCGCGCCATCGCCTCGCACCGCGCCGCATCGCCCAGAAGCGTCTGCATCGCCTTTGCCATGGCGTCCGCTTCGCGCGGAACGCTCAGCGCGGCCTCGCCGAAATAGCGCGACTTCATCCGCCAGAACGCTTCGCCCTGGTTGCCGCGCCCCGGCAGGTTCACCAGCGGCAGGCCCAGGCCCACCGCCTGCTCGTTCGCGGTGCCTGCCATTCCGGCCGCGATCTTGCAGGACGCCAGCACATCGGCGAAGCGGCCCTTGACGATCCGCGCCTTGGCGCCGCTGTCGTGGATCATCCGCCGCCCATCGGGCGACGCGCCGTCCACGTCGCGCCAGCCACCCGGCAAGGCGATGGCCTGCGCGTCCAGCGCCGCAGCCGCAGCGAACAGGAACCGAAGCGTCTGGGGACGGTCATGCCGCGCCGCCAGCGCACCGGCCCCGGCCAGCAGATCGCTCGCGTTCAGCGCGGCGTCGCGGCGCGATCCGGCCAGCATGGCGATCCCGGTCTCGTTCGCATCGGTCAGACGCGCCGCAGGCTCCAGCCCGTCCATCATCGGGTTGCCCGCGTCGGTCGCGTCGATCCCGTGGGCGCGCAGCCCTTCGGCGGTCAGAGCATCGCGCGGGAACACCGCGACGGCGCTTTGACGCATGAGCCAGCGGTCCAGCCGGTCATGGTCGGTTGCGGGGCCGTAATAGGCGGATTTGGCGCAAGAGACATAGACCATCGGCGTTGCGGCGGCCTTTGCCGCGAACAGCGGCACCACGTCGCCAACGCCGAGCATCAGATCATAACGGCCGCGCAGCCGCCGCGCGTGGATCAACTGCCGGGCGTAGGTGCCGATGAACCCGGCCCGCAGGTCGCGCAGGAAGGCGCGCAGGCTGACGGTTCCAAACCCTTCGGACGGCAGCGTGTTGGTCGGCCCCTCTACCGGTATGCCCCGGTCGAGATAGGTCTGCCCGAAACCGACCATCGGCCATGCGGTGATGTCGAGGCCGGGGCGCAAGCCCTGCAACGCGTCGATGATCCGGCAGGCGATGCCGTCCTCGCCATAGCCGTTCGAGGCCACCAGAAGCCGCCCGGTCATTGCGCGTCCCAGCGGGCCAGCGTGCTCTCCAGCGACAGGAATTCCCATCCCGCCGCGTCCAGGGCCGCAAGGCAGGCGGCCAGTTGCGCGCGGGTCGCAGAATGGAGCAGGTCATGCGGATGGATTACTAGCCGAAACGGCGCCTCGGACGCCAGAAGCCGCGCAATCGCGCGCCTGCGCCGCGTCATCGCCAGCGCGATGGGCAGGCTGCGCTCGCCCTCGTCGAAATTGAGCGTCGGCAGCGGAACATCGGGCGCGCCGAACCGGGTGATCCGCGTGCGCGACAGTGTGCCAGCGAAGCCAAGCGCCTTCAGGGCAGCCAGCGTGCCCGCACTTTCCTGCCAGCGCGGGGCGCAGAACCAGTCGGGGCGCGCGCCGAACGTCGTCTCGAACGCCGCAATCCCCTTGGTCAGCCGGTCATGTGCTTCAGTCTCGGACAGGGAACGGAACTCGGACCGGTTGTCATGGCCATAGACCAGCCAGTCGATCCAGGACGGCCCCAGCGAATGCGTCAGCCCGTGCAGCACGCGTGCGCCGCCCAAGGCGCCGATCTTCGCGGCAAAGCCCTGCGCGTCGGCGATCGGGGCACGTCCCTGCCAGTCCGGCACGATGCTGAGCGCGATCAGGCCTTGCGCGCGCTTCGGAAACATCGCCGCCAGATCCTCGGGCGTGGGCGTCATGCCGGGGTAGATATCATGCACCTCCGGCAGCACCAGCTTGCGCCAGCCGCCCCGCGCTCTGGCGGTCGTGATCGTCGGCTGGGACTGCATGGCGGTCATCGGGGTTCCGGCAAGGATCGAACGCCGCTTCGATAGAGCATCAAGCGGGGCGTGGCAAACCGGCTAAAGCGGCTGGTGCATCGCCTGCGCCCGCTTGCCGAACGGGCTGCGCAAAATGCGGTTGCCGCCCCGCTTGAGCCAGATCAGGACCGCCGACGTTACGGCTGCAATGCACGGCACCACGGACACCGCCGTCACCGGCCCGATCACGCCCCGGATCGCCAGCGCCTCCAGCACGGTGGACACGGTATAGACCGCAAACGCCGCCAGCAGCACGAGGCCCGCGTCGTATTTCCAGCCGCCGCGCTGGAGGGGGCGGATCACGATGGACCCCGACAGGTAGCCCAGGCTTCCCAGAAGCGCGGGCAACGCGATCAGCCAGGCCAGCCGGAACTGCGGCTCGTAGACTTGCGCGCCGACGATCCGCGACAACCGGATCCGGTCGGGCAACTCGTAGATCCCGATCTGGTCGCGGGTGTCGATGCGCCGGTCAAGCGCGCGCTCTTCAAAGTTGATCTGGAACCCCTCGGGCGGCGGCAGGTCTTCAAGCCCGGGCGCGCGGTACAATTCGACCGCGTCCTCAAGCTGCCAGGTATCCGTGCCGACGCGCACTGCCCGCTCGGCCTCGAGCGTGCGTTGCAGCACATGGACGCCGTCGACCGCATAATAGGTCACGCCGTCCAGCACCGCCGCAGAGTCCACCACATCGTCGATGAGGACATAGATCGCTCCGCCGTCCTCGCGGATGTAGACTTCGCGCGGGTTCTTGCGCAGCGACACCGCACCGCCGCCGGTCAGCGTGCGGATCGCCTGTTCCGACAGGTTGTGCCCGGCCACGGCCAGCGGATTGAACACCAGCGCCGCGAAAAGACCGATCGCCGCCGCCGACAGGATCGTCGGCAGGATAAGCTGCGTCGGCGCAAACCCGTTCTGCATCAGCACCGCGACCTCAAGACGGCGGCAGGCCATCGCTATGGTCAGCGCCGCCGACACAAGGATCGTGTGCGGCAGGATCGCCTGCAGCAGCAACGGCGTGCGCAGCACCGAGATCATCAGCGTCTGCGCGAAGCCCCAGCCCTCGATCTGGCTTTGGTATTGCGAGTAGTTCGAGAATTGCGACAGCAGCACGATCACGAACAGGCAGCCAAGCACCAGAAACGCCAGTCGCGTGTGCTGCCCGAACAGGTAGCGCCAGATCAGCCGTCCCCTCATGCCGCGCTCCGCCTGCTGCGCCGTGCCTGCGTCGCGTGGCGCAGGCCCGCGATCAGGAACACGATCGCCCCGAGGACCGGCAACAGGTAGGCGGCGGCGATGAAGGCGGCGCTGCCGGGCGCGCCGCCGATCACCGTCAGGCCGACCGCCTTGAAGGCAAAGCCGATCAGCACAGCCACCGGCAGCCTCCAGCGCATCGAGCCGCGCGAGAACCGGCTTCGCATCATCAGGAAGGCGCATATGCCGAAGAACAGCACCGGATACAGCCATTCGCTGGTCCGGCGCACCAGTTCCTTGACCAGCGTCGGCGGCGCCAGCCCCGTGGTTCCGGGGTTCAGCACGCCCTGCACCAAGGTCGAGGTCAGGGTTTGCCGCACCGAATAGGATGCCCCGCCCGTCCGCCCGAACATCTCGTCCGGGTCTGCCACGAAGCGGCCAAAGCGGATCTTGTTGGCATCGCGGGCGCCCGAGGCGCGGATCTGGATCGACCCGTTCTCAAGCCTCAGAAGCGTGCGCTCGTCTTCTTCGACAAACACGCCGCGTTCGGCGACATAGGTGGTTTCCTCGTTCGGGTTGCGCCGGTCGAGGATGAAGATGCCGTTGATATTGCCCTCGGGCGTAACGCCGCCGCCGCGCACGAACAGGCTGGGCATCACCTGTTGCAGCGTGCCGTCGCCCGCAATGATCTTGAGCGCGTCAAAGGTCAGTTCGTTGAACGTGGTCTGCAACGCGCGTTCGCTGCGCGGCTCGATGAACAGGCTCAGCGTCACGACCGCCGCCGACACGATCAGCGCCAGAAGGCCGGCGGGCACCAGAAGCAGCCGGGGCGGCGCGCCCGCCCCTGTCAGCACGATGCTTTCGCGGTCATCGTCGACCTGGTCGAACACGTTGATGCAGGCGATCAGGAACGCCAGCGGAAGCACCGTGACGGTGATCGTCGGCAGGAAATAAACGTAGATCTGGGCCGCCACCCAGATCGAGGACGATGCGTCGATCATACGGAACAGCTGGTTGAGAACCTGCGTCGTGGTCACGATGACACCAACGAAGGCGAAGACCAGAACGGTCTGCACCGCGATCTTGCGGAAAACGAGGCGCTGGATCAGGGTCATATGCGGTCCGGTCCGGGTTGATCCCGTCTATCGCAGGAGCCGGGGCAGTGCCAAGTCGCATGGCGTCACGGTTTGCGGCGCCCGTCCCGCGACATCCTGCCAAGGCATCTTGTGGCGGCGACCTGCCGCCCCCCCATATCTGGGTAAAAACTCCTTGTGCGACAATATTCACCGCTTGTAGGGTTTTCCTGCAGGAGCGGTTTCGCTAAGTCGCGCGGCAGACAGACAGCTCCGCTGAAAGGCGCAATACCATGGCAGACCCGATCCGACTCGACGAGCGCCTGACGCTGAAGGCGGGCGTGATCGGCTGCGGCGACTGGGGCAAGAACCATATCCGGACCCTCAAATCGCTAGGCGTGCTGGCCGCCGTCGCCGATGCCAACCCCGAGCGTGCGGCTGCCTTCGCGGCGGAATTCGGTGTCGCGGGCCTGACCCCCGAGGAGATGATCGCCTCACCGGACATTCAGGCCGTCGTTCTTGCCCTGCCCGCCGACCGCCATGTCGAGACCGCTCTCAAGGTGATGGACGCGGGCAAGCATGTGCTGGTCGAAAAGCCGATGGCGCTGGAAATCGACGGCGCCGAGGCCATCGTGGCCACCGCCGAACGCACCGGCGTCGTGGCGATGACGGGCCATGTATTGCGCTTTCACCCCGCCTTTGAAGCCCTGGAAAAGACGGTGGAAAGCGGCGCGCTGGGCCGAGTGAAGTACGTCTATTCGACGCGCATCGGGCTGGGTAAGTTCTTTTCGCAGACGGATGCGCTGTGGGATATCGCGCCGCATGATCTGTCGCTGCTGTTCGCAATCACCAAGGAATTGCCCGAGACGACGCATCTTGAAGGTGTCGCCATGATTACCGACGCGCCCGATTTCGCGCACCTGCACATGGCGTTTCCGTCCGGCGCGCGGTCGCACACCTTCATCTCGCGGCTGGCGCCGCACCGCGACCGCAAGTTCACCGTGATCGGCGACAAGGCGATGGCGGTGTTCGACGACCTGCAGGACCCGGGCAAGAAGCTGGCGATCTACAATCACCGCATCTGGCAGGAAGGCGAGGCGATCAAGTTCGAATCGGCTGAAGCCGAGTATGTCGAGACGTCCGAAAAGCTGCCGCTGACGTCCGAGCTGGAACATTTCCTGCACTGTGCCCAGCACGGGCTGGTTCCCAAGGCCAGCGTGCGGGAAGGGCTCGACGTGCTGCGCGTGCTGGCCGGGGTCGCGCCGCAGCGCGAGCGTCTTGCACCCTCGATCCGGTCCTTCGTGCAGGCCGGCGAATAGGCGCGCACCGCCGCGCCCCCGACCACTGGTGAAGCGCGCCGAAGGCGGATAGACAGCCTTGAGGCAGCAATTTTTCGACAGGTGTCGCAAGTGACAATCAAGATGCTGGATATCGAGCGTCAGCGCGCGGCGATGGAGCCGGGACTGACCGAATCCGTTCTGGCCGTGCTCGACCACGGGCGTTTCATCAACGGCCCCGAAGTCGCCGAACTGGAAGAGCAGCTGCGCGAGTATGTCGGCGTCGAGCATGTCATCGCCTGTGCCAACGGCACCGACGCGCTGCAGATCCTGATGCGCACCATCGGCGCGGGCGCCGGGGATGCCGTCTTTGTGCCCTCGCTCACATACTATGCCACCGCCGAGGCGGTGTCGCTGATCGGCGCCACGCCCGTCTTCGTGGACGTCGATCTTGAAACGGGGTGCATGTCGCCCGCCAGCCTGACCGCCGCCGTCGACGAGATCGTCGCCGAGGGCAAGCTGACGCCGCGCGCCGTCGCGCCGGTCGATCTGTTCTCGATCCCCGCCGACTACACCGCCCTGCGCGCCATTGCGGACAAGCACGGCATGAAGGTGCTGATCGACGCCGCGCAAAGCTTCGGCACCGAGACGCCTTCGGGCCGCGCGGGCCGCTTCGGGGATGCGGCAGGCACCAGCTTTTACCCGTCGAAGTCGCTGGGCGGCTACGGCGATGGCGGCGCGATGTTCACCAATGACCCCGAAATCGCAAAGGCGGCGCGGGCGATGGCGAACCACGGCGTCTATGCCGGGCAGCACCACTATATCGGCACCAATTCACGGCTCGATTCGCTGCAGGCGGCGATCCTGCTGTGCAAGCTGGCGGTGTTCGATGATGAGTTGGTCAAGCGCCGGTCCATCGCAGAGCGCTATGCCGCAGGCATGGACGGGCATGTGGCGGTGCCAGTGGCCCCCGAAGGCGTTGCGCCGTGCTGGGCCTACTACGTTATCCGCTCCGCCAACCGCGACGCGCTGGCGAGCCATCTTGAACTCAACGGCGTGCCGTCGGTTCCGTATTACAAGCAGGCGGTGCACGCGCAGCCCGCCTATGACGGCGCGCGGATCGCTCCGGGCGGATTGCCGAACACCGACATCTTCTCGGCGGAACTGCTGTGCCTGCCCTCGCATCCCTACATGACCGACGACGAGGTCGCGCAGGTGATCGAGGCGGTGCGCAGCTTCAACGGCTGATGTCAGGGCTCGCGGCCAGCTTCATCGTGCCCACCCACCAGCGGGCCGAGGTGCTGGACATCTCGATCCCGCTGTTTCTTTTGCAGGACTGTGACGCCGCGTTCGAGGTGATCGTGATCTCGGACGGGCCCGACGCGGACACCGATGCCGTCATGTCGTGCCACGAGGGCCCAAGCGTGCGCTACGAGGCGCTGCCCGAGAACCGCGGCCCCGGCGCGGCGCGCAACCGCGCGCTCGAGATGGCACGGGGCGAGATCATCGTCTTCGTCGACGATGACAGCCTGATCAAGCCCGACTACCTGTCCCTGCACCTCGCCCACCACGCAGCCGATCCCAAGGCGGTCGTGACTGGCCCGATCATCGACGTCGCGGCCCCGCCCGACATGACCGACCCGCCCGCCGTGAAACGCCATCACCGGCACCTCAACCCGTTTCCGGGTGGCAACTCGTCGATCGCGCGGGCGCATCTCGATGCCGTCGGCGGCTTTGACGAGGCTTTCCGTGTCTATGGCTGGGAAGACCCAGAGCTCTGGGCCCGCCTGTCGGTGCTGGGTCTGAAGCCCCGTTTCGAGCCGCGCGCGCCGATCTACCACTTCAAGCCGCAGGGCCGCGAGACGACATTTGCCTACAAGGTCCGCCGCGAGCGGATGCGCGGCGCGAACGGCGGGCTGTTCTATCGCAAGCATCCAGGCTTTGGCGTAGGGCTGCAGACCAAGCAGCTTGGCCTGTTCCGTGCGCTAGCGGGCGGGCTGGGCGCGGTTCTGGGGCTGCCCGACAAGGCGCGCCGCGCCGAGGCGGGGGAGTATGAACCCAAGAGCGGGTTGATGCGCGCGCTGGTGCTGCTGCACACCGAGATCACGGCGGGGCGCAGAGACTGACCAAGGCTGGGGGGCTCTGCCCCCCAGACCCCCCGGAGGTATTTGTAGACCAAAGATGGGAAGAGGGCCGCGAGGGTCCTCAGGGGCGGGCGATACCAAGCTCGCGCAACCCGTCGGTGATGCCGGGCATGTGGACCGGCAGGCCGTAGCTCGCCGGGTTAACGGCGCCTGCGTGGCTTTGGTCCGGGTGGCGGGCGCAGTAGGCGTCCCATTCGGCAAGCTGGATCGGCAGGATGCGCGCCAGCGCAGGCACCCAGCTTTGGCGCAGACGCAGCACCGGCAGCGCGCGGCGGCCCATCGCGCCGCAATAGGCGGCCACCATGGCGCGCACCGTTTTGGCAGGGTTGCCTAGAACCAGCCGCTCGGTCCCTGGCGTCGCGGGACGTTCGGCCAGATGCCGGGTGACGCGGGCGATGTCGGCGGCGTGGATGACGTGGAACAGGCCATCGGCGGACAGGAAGCGCAAGAGCCCCGTCCAGCGCTTCGCCTCGGCCAGAAGATTGGCGAAATGCGACCAGCGGATCGCGGGGTCCGCATCGCGCCCACCGAAGACGAGCGTCGGGTAGAGGCCGGTGATCCGGGCCTTTGCAGCGCGGGTTTCGATCGCCTGAACAAGCTGGAACTTGGCGCGGATGTAGTCGGTGCCGATCTCGCCCGCCTCCGCGAGCATGCCGCCCTTGCCGTCAAGAACGCTGGCCGTGCCGAAGAACATCACATGCCCGCAGCCCGCCGCGATCAGCGCATCCGCGAGGGCGAGGTTGGCATCGACGGTGACCTTGTAGGTGTCCTCGCCGCCCCAGGCGGTGGCGACGAGAATGCCGACATCGACACCGTCCATGTGCGGGGTCATGCGGTCAAGGTCGCGCAGGTCGCCCTCGATCAGCGTGACCCGGCCCGCATGTTCGGGCGCGACCGGCATCTTGCCCGCATCGCGCACCAGAAGCACCAGATCGTGCGCGGTCTCTGTCAGGAATTCCTCGACCAGATAGCGCCCGACGCAGCCGGACGCGCCGGTGATGAAGATCCGCATGGGTTCAGTCGTCCTGGCCGGGGTTCGATTTGTCGCCCGGACCACGGTTGCCGGTGCGAGACGCCTTGCGCAGGAACGCGACCTCGCGCTGCCAGTCGCGCACCGGGCGCGCGGGGCGCCCGCCCCAGGTCTCGCCATCGGGGATGTCGCGGATCACGCCGGTGCCCGCAGCCAACCGCACGCCGCGTCCGATGGTGACATGCTCGGACGCGCCGGACTTGCCGCCCATCATCGTGCCGTCGCCGACCGTGACGCTGCCAGACAGGCCGATCTGCGCCGCGAGGACGCAGTGACGGCCGATGCGGCAGTTGTGGCCAATCTGGACCTGGTTGTCGATCTTGGTGCCGTCGCCGATCACCGTGTCGTCGCCAGCCCCCCGGTCGATCGTGGTCAGTGCGCCGATGTCGACGTCGTCGCCGATCAGGACGCGGCCGATCTGCGGCATCGCGGTCAGCCCGGCGGGCCCCGGCACGTAGCCAAACCCGTCCTGGCCGATGGCGGCATTCGGCAGGATCGTGATACGCGCGCCGACAAGCGCATGGCTGATCGAGACGCCCGCCCCGATCCGCGCGCCAGCACCGATCCTGACGGCAGGGCCTATGACCACGTTGGCGGCAAGGATGCTGCCCTCGCCGATCTCGGCCTCGGCGCCGATCACGCAGCCCGGGCCGATCTCGACCCCGGTGCCGATCCGCGCTGCCGGATCGACGACGGCGGTGGCGGCGATCCCGGGACGCGGGCGCGGCGCGGGGTAGAGCCGCGCGGCAAGGCCCGCATAGGCGGCCTGCGGCGCCTCGTGGATCAGCAGGTTGCACGCCCCGGCATAACCGCTGGCGATGCTTTCGGTCACAAGGCAGGCGCCCGCGCGGGTGCCGTCCAGCATGGCGTAGTTCTTGCGCCCGGTCAGGAACCCGATCTCGGTCTCATTGGCGCGGTTCAGCGGCGCGCAGCCGGTGATCATCAGCGCGGGGTCCGCGCCGGTGACAAGCTGCGCCCCGGTCAGCACCGCGATATCGGACAGCGACAGCGGCGCAGGCACGGGAAAGAACCGCGGGTCGGCCATACCGTCAGCGTGCGCCCAGCACGGCGCGGTTGGCATCCGCGCGGATGAAATCGACGATCATCATCACCTGGGGCGAATGCGCATAGCGTTCCGCCACGCGCTCTACCCGCGCCTTGAAGCTGTCGTCCTCGTCGGTGAACAGATCGCGATAGGCCGAGCGGATGTCGTTGATCGTCTGGCGATTGAAGCCCGACCGCTTGAGACCCACAAGGTTCAGCCCGCCCAGCTTGGCACGGTTTCCCAGCGCAGAGCCGAAGGGGATCACGTCGATGTTGACCGCAGCGGCGCCGCCGACGAAGGCATGGCTGCCGATCCGGCAGAACTGGTGGATGCCCGCAAGGCCGCCGATGAAGACGTGATCGCCGACGACGACATGCCCGCCGAGCGTGGCGTTGGACGCGACGATCACATGCTCACCGAGGATGCAGTCATGTGCGACGTGGCTTGCGGCCATGACGTAGGAATGGTTGCCGATCACCGTCTTGCCGCCGCCCAGCGGCGTGCCGCGGTGGATCGAGGCCTGTTCGCGAACGATGACGTTCTCGCCGATAATCAGTTCGGTCGGCTCGCCCTGATAGCGCAGGTGCTGCGGCGCCGCGCCCAGCATGGTGAAGGGAAAGACGACCGAGTCCTTGCCGATGGTGGTGTGGCCGTCCAGCACGACGTGGCTTTTCAGTTCCACCCGGTCGGCGAGCTTCACGTTCGCCCCGACCACGCAGAAGGGCCCGACGAACACCCCCGCACCGATCTCGGCGCCGTCTTCGACAATGGCGGTGGGGTGGATGACCGCCTGTGCGGCTGTCTCGGTCACGGACATTCGGGATACTCGGGCTCGGTCGGTCGTTGCGGGTCCTGTCGCTCGAAAAGGCCTCCGGTGGCCTGTGAAGGGATCGAGCGCGGTCTCCGGTCGGACGCACGGTGTGTGCTGGTTTCACTTCTGGTTCAAAGGCGGACATAAAGCGTCGAGGCTTGCGGGTGCAACCAGAATCTCCCGCTACGCTGCGGCGAAAGCCGCGTCCTGCGGGCGTTCAGCGCCCGAAATGATCGGTTCCGGCCCACTGGACCTGTCCTGCGGTCAAGGCGAAACTGCGTGGATCGCTTTGGCGCTTTGGCCAATGCCCGCCGAAATACCGTGCCACCAGCGCCTGCCGCAGTGCGGCATAGGCAGGCTGCCCGGAATGCGCCCGCACCACGCCGCCGCCCGCGCCAAAGGCGCGCCGGTCAAGCACCGCGTCATGCGGGTTCAGGGGGGCCGGGAACAGCGGCACGAGGTTGACGTATTCGCGTTTGGCCATCCAGTCGTCGTAGGTGGCGATATGCGGCGGCAATCCGCCATCCTCGACCCAGCTGTCCAGCACCAGCGTGACCGGTCGCTGCGTCCCGACAAGGACCGGCGCGAAATGGTCGGTCAACTCATAGACATCGTTGATCCGGCGCAGCGCGGCGCCAAGCGCGCCGCCGTGGCGGGTCTGCGGTCGGCGCTGCGCGAATTGCGCGGGTGCCTTCAGCCGGAACCGGGTCAGAAGACCGTCCGCAAGGATCACCTGGCGCAGGAACCCCTCCTGGATCGCGGCCTCGTCGGTGCAGACCGTGCCTCCGACGATGCCCTGCGTATTGCCCGCGAAATCGCCCCGGTCGCGGTCGAGCATCTCGAAGTTCAGCTCGAACCGAAAGCTGGCCAGCCGCAGCGCCTGCACCTCGAACGCCTCTCGGTCGGACAGTCCCAGCGGCCAGCGGCGCCCGGCGAACTCGGCGCGGAAGCGGGCAAAGGCGGTGTCCGAGAACAGGCCCCGGATGCGCTGCAGTTCGGACGCCGGCAAGGGCGCGAAGAAGAGGTCGGGCTGCTTGTTGCCCCACTTGATCGTGACGCAGCGGCCCACCCCGTCCCGCGCCGCGCGAAGGGCATAGGCAGCGCGGGCCATCGCGGCCACATCGGCAAAGCGGTAGCCTTCGTTTGCGGCAAATCCCTTGTCCTGCATCAGCCGTTCAAGCCGCCGGTAGACGCGTTCCGCCTCGATCGACGAGGCGCCGGACCAGTGCAGCGGCAGGCTGTTGCGCAGGTGCAGCACGGGCGGGCGGTGCAAAGCGGCGTCCGCATAGGCGCGCAGCGACAGGCGGGTGACGATGGGCGGGCGCTCGGATCGGCCGCGCAGGCCCGGATAGCCGTCCTCGGTCAGGTGCAAGAGCGCGCAGGCGGGAAACGCATCGGCCAGATCGGCCACCGTCAGGCGCGCGGCATGTCCGGGAGCGGCGGCGTATATCAGCGCCAGCGCGGCCAGACCCCATAGCCTCGATCGTAGGTTCGCCATCACTCCTGCCCCCGCACACCTCGCGGACTGAAGAAGCAATACAACCAGTTGCCCCGCCCGCACAGCCCCGCCCGCCATCTTGTGAAGCACCTGTTGCGCCGCTAGCGTCCGGGGCACGCGCCAGCCTGAAAGGACGCCTGCCTTGCCCGATACCCCGCCCTCCGATCTGGCCGAACGCCTTGCCGCCTTGCGCCGCGCCATGACGCAGCACGGCGTCGATGCGCTCATCGTGCCGCGCGCGGACGAATACCAGAACGAATACGTCCCGCCGTCGGACGAGAGGGTGCGGTTCCTGTCGGGCTTTACCGGCAGCGCGGCCACCTGCGCGATCACCCAAGACAGCGCGGCGCTGTTCACCGACGGGCGCTACACCATTCAGGCCAAGCGGCAGCTGGACCTGTCGGTCTGGACACTGCGCCATTCCGTGACCGAGCCGCTGGCAGACTGGCTGACGGGCACCCTGCCCGCCGAGGCGCGCGTCGGCTTCGTGCCCGCCCTGCACCGCGCGGCGGACATTGCCGAGTTGTGGCGCAAGCTGGATGCGGCAGGGCTCGCGCTGGTGGCTCTGGAGGCGAACCCCGTCGATGCGATCTGGCCGGATCGCCCGGCCCAGCCGAATGCGCCCGCACGGCCGCACCCCGAGGCGCTGGCGGGCGAGACGGTGACGGACAAGCTGGCCCGCGTCGGCGCGGCGCTGCGCAAGGACCGTGCGGACGCGCTTCTGACCTCGGCGCCCGATGCGCTGTGCTGGCTGTTCAATCTGCGCGGCGACGATGTCGGCATGACACCGCTGGTGTTCGGCCGCGCGGTGACGCGGTCCGACGGGACAGCGACGCTGCTGCTGGCGGACGGCAAGCTGGCGCCAGAGGACCGGGCGGCGCTGGAACGGCAAGGGGTGACGATCCTGCCGCCGGACGCCCTCCCGCAGACGCTGTGCGGCCTGCACGGCAAGACGGTGCGTCTGGACAAGACCACCGCCACGGTCGCGCTGGAACGGCTGGTCGAGGGCGCGGGCGCGCAGCCGGACATCGGCAGTGATCCGGTGATGCTGATGAAGGCCTGCAAGAACGCGGCCGAACTGGACGGGATGCGCGCCGCGCACCTGCGGGACGGCGCGGCGCTGACCCGGTTCCTGCACTGGCTGCGCACAGCCGCACCCGGCGATCTTACCGAATGGGAGGCCGCAGAGAAACTGGCGCGCTTCCGGCAGGCCCTGCCCGAATACCGCTCTCTCAGCTTTCCGACGATCTCGGCCACCGCCGCCAATGCCGCCGAGGCGCATTACCAGATGACCGAGGCGACCGCCGCACCCCTGCGGGACGGCGATCTCTACCTCGTCGACAGCGGCGCGCAATACGCGGACGGCACCACCGATGTGACCCGCACGACGATCCTTGGCACCCCCACCGACGAGATGCGCCGCCGCTATACGCAAGTCCTGCGCGGGCATGTCGCGCTCTGCCGTCAGCGGTTCCCCAAAGGCGTCACCGGCGCGCAGCTCGATCCCGTAGCGCGGCAGTTCCTGTGGGATGACGGCGTCGATTTCGACCACGGCACCGGCCACGGCGTCGGCGCTTGCCTTGGCGTCCACGAAGGGCCGCAGTCGATCAGCGCGCGCGGCACCGGCACCCCGCTGGAACCCGGGATGATCGTCTCGATCGAGCCGGGGTTCTACAAGGCGGGCGGTTTCGGCATCCGCATCGAGAACCTCGGCATCGTGCGCGAGGTGGACGCGCCGCCGCTGGCCGACCGCACGCTGCACGGCTTCGAGATGCTCACCCTTGCGCCCTATGACCGCCGCCTGATTGACACCGCGCTTCTGGCACAGGACGACATCGGCTGGGTCGACGCCTATCACGCCGAGGTCGCCGCGCGGCTGGCGCCGCTGCTGGACGGTGACGCGCTGGATTTCCTGCAAGCGGAAACCGCCCCGCTTTAACCCCGTCTTGAGAGGTTCTGCGCCACCCTTGGCCCGATGACGACCGGGGGCGGCATGGACGACGGCACGGGATCACGCGGCGAGGTGTGGCAGGCGGTGCGCCCCGCGCTGCCGCTTCTGGTCGCGGCCGGCTGGCTGAGCGTCATCGGCAATCTTCTGATGCTGACCGGCCCGGTCTACATGATCGAGGTTTACGATCGCGCGCTTCCCGCAGGCTCGGTCGAGACGCTGGTCGCGCTGACCGGCCTGATGCTGTTTCTCTACATGGTCATGACCATCGCGGACATCGCGCGCGCCCAGCTTCTGGTGCGGGCGGGTGCGCGGGTCGAGGCCGGGCTTGCCGCGCGCTGCTTCGACGCGGGAATGACGCAGGCGCGGCTTGGTCTGGGCGCCGCGCCCGCTGCCCGCCCGCTTGACGATCTTGAGGCGCTGGCGGCGGTGTTCTCGGCCCCCGTGGCGACGGTGGTCTTCGATCTGCCGTTTACCCTTCTGTTCGCGCTCATGCTGTTCTGGATCGATCCGGCGCTGGGGATGCTGGCGACCTTTGGCGCCGCCCTGCTGATCGCGGTCACGGTGCAGCGCCGGGCGATGCTTGGGCGGGCCGAGATCGAGGCCGAAGCGCTGCGCTTGCGCGCCCGCGCTGGTCATGACGCGCTGGCCGCCGACCCGGACAGCGCGTGGGGTGCAGGTCTGATCGCGCCCGGGCGCGCCGAATGGTCCCGGGATCTGGCCCGGGCCCGCATCGCCCGCGCCCGCGTCGATGACGCGGCGGCGGTCTTTGGCAGCCTGTCGCGCACCCTTCGGCTTGGCCTGCAGGCGGCCGCGCTCGGGCTTGGGGCGTGGCTCGCGATCCGGTCCGAGATTTCGCCGGGCGTGATCTTTGCCATCGCCCTGTTCCTGGGCCGGAGCCTGGCACCGGTGGAAACGCTGGTGCAGGGCTGGCCCACCGCCGCGCGCGCCCTGCGGGGGTGGGAACGTCTGGGCCGCACGCTGGCGGCGACGCCGGACCTTGAGGGCGCCAGACCCGGTGTGCGTGATGCCCCGGCGAGCCTTGTCGCCGCCGATCTCTGGACCGGTCCGCCCGGCATGCCCCTGGTCCGCGGCGTCGACCTGCAGGTCGCCCCGGGCGAGGTGCTGGGCCTGATCGGCCCGTCCGGCAGCGGAAAGTCGGCGCTTCTGCGCGGGCTGGCCGGGGTCTGGCCGCCACAGCACGGCTCGGTGCGGCTGGGAAACGGACCCACGGGATCAGCGGGCTATCTGCCGCAAACCCTGCGCGCGCACCCCGTTTCCATCGCCCGCTTCATCGCGCGGCTGGCAGAGGAGCCGGAAATCGGCGCCGTGACCGAGGCGGCGCTGGCGGCGGGCCTGCACGATGCCATCCAGCGCTTACCGGGTGGTTATGACACGATCCTTGGTGCTGCGGGTGAGCCGCTGCCCGGGGGCCAGTTGCGCCGCCTGGGGCTGGCCCGCGCGCTTTGTGGCCAGCCTGCCGTTCTGCTTCTGGACGAGCCCGAGGCGCATGCCGACGGCGCGGGCATCTCCGCCATCCTCAGCGCGATCCAGACCGCCCGCTGGTGGGGCGCGGCCACCGTCGTCGCCGCCCACCGCCCCGAGATCATCGCGCTCTGCGACCGGCTGATCTGCCTTGAAGCGGGCCGCGTCCGCCTGGCCGGTCTCCGCGCCGAGGTGCTTGAGGCGCTCGCGCGCGCCCCCTCCGCCAGTGCCCGCAGCGCATGACCAGTGCCGAACCCGCCGCGCGTGGCCCGTTGCGGCTGGGGCTTCTGGCAACGGCGTTGCTGGTCCTGGGTGCCGCGTTGTTCGGCGCTCTGGTGCCGCTCTCGACCGCTGTGGTCCTGCCCGCGCGCGCCGAGACGGCGCGTCCGGCGGCAGAGCTTCTGCCAGATGCACCGGGCCGCATCGCGCGGGTGCTGGTGGCCAATGGCGACAGCGTCCGCGCCGGAGATGTGTTGATCCGGCTCGACGCAGGGGGGCTGACGGCAAGGCGCGCCTCTGCCCTCGCCGAGATCGACGCACTATCCGCCCGGCTGGCGCGCATCGCCGCCGAGGCACGGGGCACCGCCCCGCCCGATGTACCCGGCTCTGCTGCCGCAACGCACGAGGCGACGCTTTTGTCTGCCCGGATCACGGCGCGGGACACCATGCGTGCCGCCCTTGTCGCCCGCACCGAAACGCTGGAGCGTCAGCGCACCGCCCTTGCCGCCGAAGACCGCGCCCTTGCCGCCGAGCGAACGCTTCTGCGGGGCGAGCTTGCGCGGCAAGCGCGGCTTGCGGCGCAGGGGCTCGCCCTAGACGAGCGACGGGCGGGGCTTGAAGTCGCGCTGGCCCGCAGCGATGGCTCGGCGGCGGCCCTGCACGCCCGGCGCGCCGATCTGGCCGCGACCGAGAACGCCCTGCGCACAGAGCAGGCGCAGCTTGACGACCGCCTTGCCGAGGAGTTGGCCGAGCAGACCGCCGCGCTGACGCCTGCCCTTGCCGCCGCGCGCGCCGCCCTTGCCGAGATCGACCGTCAGCGCGCTGCCCTGATCCTGCGGGCACCCGTCAGCGGCACCATCGACGCGCTAAGCGCGGCGCCGGGCGATCTGGCGCATCCCGGCGCAGCGCTGTTGCGGATCGTGCCGAACGGGCCTGTCCTGATCGCCGCCGCCCTGCCCCCGCAGCAGCGTGAAGGGCTGGACGTCGGCGGCCCGGTGCGGATCAGGGTCGACGCCTCCGCCGGACCGGCCCCGACACTGACGGGCCGCATCCGCTGGATCTCGCCCGACGTGCAACCGATGGCAGCCGGTGCTCCGCCCGCCTACCGGATCGAGGCGCACGTCGATCAGGGGGCGCTGGCCCCCGGCCAGCCCGTCACGCTGGTCGCGCCCACCGGCCACGCCACCGCGCTGGCGCTGCTGCTGTCCCCCATCACGTCGGCACTGGCCCGTGCCGCGCCGGACTAGCGGCGCCCTTCCATCTGCGCGACGGTAATCCCCGCCTCGATCAACGCGGCGCGCAGACCCCTCGCCAGCCCCACCGCCTCGGGCGTGTCGCCATGCACGCAGACGGTGTCGATGGCGGCAGGAATGCGCCCGCCGCTCGCGGTATGGATCGCGCCGTCCCGCAACATCGCCGTGATGCGCCGCGCCGCATCGTCCGTGTCATGGATCACCGCGCCGGGCAGCCGCCGGTCCACCAGCGTCGCGTCATCGTTGTAGGCGCGGTCGGCAAAGATCTCTCCGGCCCAGCGACATCCCAGCGCGCGCACTGCGGTCTCTTGCGCGGTGCCCGCCAGCACCACCACGATCAGGTCCGGGTCCAGATCCAGCGCGGCGGAATAACAGCTGCGCGCCATCCCGGCATCCTCGGACGTCATGTTCGACAGCGCGCCGTGCAGCTTGAGATGGCGCACACGGCCGCCCGCCGCGCGGGCCATGCCCTGCGCCGCGCCAAGCTGATAACGCACAAGATTGCCAAGACTGTCGCCCGGAACGTCCATCCGCCGCCGCCCGAAGCCCTGCAGGTCCGCAAAGCCGGGATGCGCGCCGATGCCGACCCCGCGCGCGGCGGCCTCTGCCATCACCTGCGCCATCACGTCGGGATCGCCCGCGTGAAAACCGCAGGCGATGTTGGCAGAGGTGACTATATCCAGAAGCGTGCTGTCCTCGCCCATTTGCCAGGGGCCGAACGCCTCGCCCATATCGGAGTTGAGATCGATGGTCAGGGTCATGGTGCACCTTCAGGATCGGTCGCCGACACCACGCCGCCGACGAGGGAATAGGACAGAAGATCGGCCATCGCAGCCGGATCGCGGATCAATGGACGGGGCGCGCGGGGCAAAGCTGCCAGATGCCTGCACCAACTCGTCAGCGCGGTCAGCGTCTCGTCCCGGTCGATCCAGCGCAGGCGCAGCGGCGCATCCGGACCGGCCTGTGCCACGCGTGGCAGATCGGGCTCCAGCACGCGGGCGATACGGGGGTAGCCGCCCGTCGCCTGGCATTCGGCCAGCAGCACAAAGGGCGTGCCGTCGCCGGTGATCTGGATGTCGCCAGGCAACACGATTTCGGATGGCAGCGACAAGAGCCCGCCGGTATCGAGGTCGCCGCCCTCGCCCACCAGCCGCGCACCCTGCCGATTGGCGCGCACGTCGGTGCGAAAGATGGTTTCGGCGAAGCGGCGAAGCGCCACGTCCGGGAACAGCCCGGTCTGCGCAGTCTCGAACAGGCGCAGCGCGCCGCCCGTCAGGCGGTCTGCAATCTCCAGCGTCAGGCCGATCGCTCCACCGGGATCGGGACCGACCTGAAGGCTGTCGCCATCCTCCAGCACCCGCCCTATCCCGGCCGCCAGATGCACTGCACGGGCGCCCAGCACCGGCTCCGTGGCGATGCCGCCGCCGACATGAAGGTAGCCATATCGCCCTGCCCGCGCCGCGCCGATCCGCAACTCGGCCCCGTGCGGCATGGCGTGAGAGGCGTTCCATGTCAGCGCACGGCCATCCAGCGCCGCGTCCATCCGCGCGCCGGTCATGGCAATGCGCAGATCGCCGTCCGCGCGAAACGTGCCGCCCGCTCCGGCCATTTCAAGCGCGGCAAGGTCCGGCCCCTGCCCCAGCAGCGCCGCACCCTCGTGCAGTGCAAGTACATCCACCGCCCCGCCGCGCGACAGCCCCTTGGCGATCATGCCCGGACGTCCAAGGTCCTGCACGGTTGTCGCGGGGCCCGCGCGCTGGACGATGAGGGCCGTCACGCGATCTCCTCCACGCGGGCGCCGCCGTTGCCGGTGCTGTCGGCGCGCCGGATCTCGCCCAGTGCGTCCGGCGACACAGGGTCAAAGGCGATCTCGTCGCCAGCGGACAGCGGAAATGGGTCCTCCGCCTCGGGACGGAACACTCGGAACGCCGTCTGGCCGACATGGCGCCAGCCGGTCTGGCCGGGCCGTGCGAACAGGGTCAGTTGCCGCACCGCAAGCACCAGCGCCCCCTCGGGCACGCGGGGCGTCAGCCGGGTCTGGCGCGGCAGATCGAAGGCGGGCGGCAGCGTGCCGAGATAGGGCTGCCCCGGCGCGAAGCCGAGTGTCAGGACCCGCAGCCGCGCCTGTGACAGGGCCGCGGCGGCGTCTTCTTCGGACAAGCCCGCCGCTTCGGCCGCCTCTGCCAGCCCAGGCGCCAGATCGCCGCCCCAGACGACCGGAAGGCGCCACAGGCGGCGGCCCGGCGGCAAGTCTGCCGCGCTCCAGTCCCGGCTGGACAAGAGGTTCTGCAACCGATCCTCCAGCGTCTCGGCACCCCTGGCCAACGGATCGAAGCGAACGAAGGCAGAGACCAGCGACGAGGATGTCTCGGACACCTCGGGCCAGCCTTCGGCGTCGATCGCGGCGCGGAACGCAAGCGCCGCGCGGTTGGCGGCGTCTTCAAAGGCCGTCGCAAAGCTGACAAGCCAGCCGTCGGGGCCAAGGGGGCGAAGCGTGGCGGACCTCATGCTCGATTGGTGGCGCAACTGCCGGTCCGGGGCAAGCCTAGCACAGCATCCCCGGCAAGCTGGCGCGCAGACGGTCCCAGCCGCCCGGTGCCCAGCCGAGGGCGCGCAGGCGCGCGGTGTCCATCGCCGAGACCGCTGTTTCCGCGCGCGGCGGCAGCGGCGCCGGTGACCCGGTGATCGCGGCGACCTCGGCCAGAAGATCGCGGCGGTCGAGGATCAGGTCGGACACGTTCAGCACCGGTGGCAGCTCGTCCGCGGGCAATGCAAGGATCAGACGGCACGCAGCGGCCAGATCGGCGCCGTGAACTTCGGTTCCCGCGCGCGGGGCGACATCGCGCCCGGCCAGGAAATCCGCGAACAGGTCCGACCACTTGTGCCTTTGCCCTGGAACTGCGGCCCCGTAGACGCCAGTCACGCGCAGGGACACGCCCGGCACGGGCAGCGCCGCAAGTGCGGCCTCGCCCGCCGCCTTGACCTGCCCGTAAAGCGTATCGGGGCGCGGGGCCAAATCCTCGGACAACGCTGTGCCGGGCGGATAGTCGCCATAGACCGCGCGGGTAGACAGGAACACCACCCGGCCCACGCCGAAACGCGCGCAGGCATCCAGCAGGGCCTGCGTTCCGTGCTGATTGCGCGCGACAAAGCCCGCCGGGTCGTCCCCCTCGCCGCCGCGATAGCGCCCCGGCAGGTGATCGAAAGCGGCGTGGACCACCGCGTCGATGCCGTCGAGCGGCGGCGCCTGTCCCATCGACCACGCCCGGTGCTCGGCCCCGGCCAGATCGCCCCCCTGCGGCGCAGTGCGCGACAGGATCACCACCTCGTCGCCCGCGCCAAGCGCCTCATGCACGATGAACCGCCCGACCAGCCCCGTGCCACCGGTGACGGCGATCCTCATGGGTTCGGCAGGCTGGACAGTGGCGGCACCTCGCCCCCTTCCGCATAAGCGCGCCACAGGTCGATCAACGGGCGCAGGCGGTCGGCCTTGTCATGGTCCTGCCAAGGCTTTTCGTACTGGAAATGCAGGATGCGGATCGCGTCCCAACTCCACAATTCGGGCAGGTTGAACCAGACGTATTGCAGGGTGTTGAAGGGGATCGGCAGACCGTGCCAGTCGGGGAAATAGTCCTGCAGGAACGTCTGGTCGGTCCTCCGCCAGAACGCGCCGGGCACATCGAGCCGGGCCAGCATGGCCTCGAACGTCGCGGGATCGGGCCGCGCGGTGAACACGCCCGAATTCATCCGGTGGAAATCCGCCAGCCCCTCGTAGACATTCGGCGCGGCGCAGAACTCGGGGTAGTCGAACAGCGCGTCGCAAGGCTGCAGCATCAGCGCGTCGGCGTCGATGAACACCACCCGCGCATAATCGAGTTGCCACAGCCGCAGCTTGGCGAAGTTGTCGAGCGGCGTGTGGAACGCGGGCTTGCCGCCCTTGGTGAAAGGGGCCGCGCCGTGCAGGGCCTCGCGCTGATGGGCGGCGTTGAAGGCATCCGACGTCGGCAAAAGGTCCACCGGAACCAGTCGCGCGCCCAGCATGGCCAGCGGCGCCAGCGCCTCCGCCGTCACGCCGCCGGTGTGCATCACCACGATATCCGCGCCCGTCCCCGTCGCCCGGATCGAGCGCACCAGCGCCTTGGCCCCCAGCGCATAATCCGCGTTGGTGACAAGCGTGACATAGGCGCGGTCGCGCACTGGCGTCACGATGCGCTGCGGATCGCGCGGCCCTCGACATCATGGACGACGCGCTGGCCAAGGTCGCGGGTCCAGGCCGACACCGCTGGCACGCGGGCGCGGTCGATGCGGTGCGCGAACTTCTTCGCCACGTCCACCACTTCGGACAAAAGCCCGTCCTCCAGCGTCGTCGGCTCTAGCCCAAGCGCAAGGAACTGGTCGTTCTTCACGATCAGGTCGTTTTCTTCGGCTTCCTTGCGCGGGTTCGGCAGGTTGGCGATGCGCGCCCCGGTCTGCCGCGCCACCATCTCGGCCAGATCTCGCACGCGGTGGGTCTCTGTCATCTGGTTAAAGATCTTCACCCGCTCGCCCGCCTTCGGCGCATCGCCAAGCGCAAGCTCGATGCAGCGCACCGAATCGCGGATGTGGATGAAGGCGCGGGTCTGCCCGCCCGTGCCATGCACCGTCAGCGGATAGCCGATCGCCGCCTGTATGAGAAAGCGGTTGAGAACGGTGCCATAATCGCCGTCATAGTCGAACCGGTTGATCAGTTGCGGATGCCGCAACGTCTGGTCGGTGTGGGTGCCCCAGACGATGCCCTGATGCAGGTCGGTGATCCGCAGCCCGTCGTTCTGGGCGTAGAACTGGAACAGGATCTGATCGAGGGATTTGGTCATGTGATAGACTGACCCCGGCTTGGTCGGATACAGCACCTGCTGCGCGCGCTTGCCCGTCGGCGTGTCGATCTCGATGTCCAGATACCCCTCGGGGATGGGCGCGCCGACAGACGAATAGCCGTAGACCCCCATCGTGCCCAGATGCACGAGATGCGCGTCGATGCCGGTTTCCACCAGCGCCGCCAACAGGTTGTGCGTCGCGTTGGTGTTGTTGTTGACGGTATAGACCTTGTGGCGGTCGGATTTCATCGAATAGGGCGCAGCGCGCTGTTCGGCGAAATGGATCACCGCGTCAGGCTTTTCCTCGGCCAGCCAGCCCTTGAGCCGTTCATATTCCTTGGCAAGGTCGATCAGGTGGAACTGGATGCGGCGCCCCGTTTCCTGATGCCAGATGCGGCAGCGTTCCTGCACCGAATCCATCGGGGTCAGCGACTGCACCCCAAGCTCGGTGTCGATCCAGCGGCGCGACAGGTTGTCGACGATGTGCACCTCGTGGCCAAGATCGGACAGGTGCAGCGTGGTGGGCCAGCCGACAAAGCCGTCGCCCCCGAGAACCGCGATTTTCATGCCATGCCTCCTGTTTTGCCGAGCCCGGTTGGCCGAAACGCCTACGCCCGCGCCAGATTGATGTATAGTGAAGAATTTGCGACGGCGTGGCCGGATGGCAAGACACCGCCGAAATCAATTTAATATCAATCACCTTTACCATGCGTACTGAGAATCCCATGAGACAGTCATCTGAAATTGATACACTTGGCACTTCGGGCCAGCTGCAATCCACGCGCTTGCGTTAGCGCAATCATTATAGGTTTGCCTGCGGCATCCGCGTCTGTAGGGTCGGCGGGGACTCAGCCGGAGGCAGGCAATGAACGAATGGTGGCGCAGCGCGGTGATCTACCAGATCTATCCGCGCAGTTTTCAGGACACGACCGGCAACGGCATCGGCGATCTGCCCGGGATCACCCGGCGGCTCGATCATGTCGCCAGCCTTGGCGTCGATGCGATCTGGCTGTCGCCGTTCTTCACCTCGCCGCAAAAGGACATGGGATACGACATCTCGGACCATTGCGGCGTCGACCCGCTGTTCGGCACGCTCGAGGATTTCGACGCGCTGGTGACCCGCGCCCATGACCTGGGCCTGAAGGTGACGATCGATCAGGTGCCATCGCACACCTCGGACCAGCACGCCTGGTTCGAGGAAAGCCGCCAGTCAAAGGACAACCCGAAAGCCGACTGGTATGTCTGGGCCGACGCGCATCCGGACGGCACGCCGCCCAACAACTGGCTGTCCGTGTTCGGCGGCCCTGCCTGGACATGGGAGCCGCGGCGCAGGCAGTATTACCTGCACTCGTTCCTGTCCACGCAGCCGCAGATGAACTTTCACAACCCCGAAGTGCCGCAGGCGATCCTTGATGCCATGCGGTTTTGGCTGGACCGGGGCGTTGACGGTTTCCGCCTCGACAGCATCAACTATCCCTTCCATGACGTTGAACTCAGGGACAATCCGCCGCTGCCGGAAGCGAGCGAGGACGACTGGGCCAACCCCTACAACGTCCAGATCCACGTCTACGACAAGACCCGGCCCGAGACGGTGGGCTTTCTGCAACAGGTGCGTGCGCTGCTGGACGAATACGAGGGCCGCACCAGCGTCGGCGAGGTCGGCGAAGGGCGCGGCGCGGGCAAGATCATGGGCGAGTATACCAAGGGCGGCAACCGGCTGCACATGGCCTACTCGTTCGAGATGCTGGGCCCCGTGTTCACCGCCGAGCACTTTCGCCGCTGCGTCGAGGGGTTCTTTCGCGATGCCCCCGATGGCTGGCCGTGCTGGGCGTTCTCGAACCACGACGTGATCCGCCACGCCACGCGGTTCGCCGACCCGGGCGCGGACACCGACGCGCTTGCCCGCCAGTGCATCGCGCTGCTGTTGTCGTTCGAGGGTGCGGTCTGCATCTACCAGGGCGAGGAATGCGGCCAGACCGAGACCGAATTGACCTATGACGAGATCGTCGACCCGCCGGGCCTGAAATTCTGGCCCGATTACAAGGGCCGCGACGGGTGCCGCACCCCGATGGTCTGGGACAAGGACGCGGCGCATGGCGGCTTCACCACCGGCACGCCCTGGCTGCCGGTGAAGCCCGCGCAGGCCGCCCGCGCGGTCGAGTTGCAGGACGACGCCGAGGACAGCGTGCTGGACTACTACCGCGGGATTCTGGGCTGGCGCAAAGGCGCCGCGCCCCTCCTGCGCGGCACGACCGAATTCCACGACATCGACGAGCCGATCCTCGCCTTCACCCGCGCCGATGGCGACGATGCACTGACCTGCGTGTTCAACCTTTCGCCGGAGGATGTCGCGCTGAAGCTGGATTGCGAGACGTCGTTGACGGGTCCGGCACGCAACGCTGGGCTGGGCGAGGACCAGTTGGAGCTTGGGCCGAACGGGTTCGCCTGGCTGACCGGCCGGGTAGAGTGCGCGCGGCTGGATTAACCGGCCGCGTCCAGCCCCCGCCGGGCGAATTCCGGCACCATCGCGCCCATTCGCAGCCCCTGATCGGGGTTCGAGGCGTTGCCGTCGAGCGCGCGCTTCTTCACGCCCTGAAGGATTGCCGCCATCCGGAAGAACGCAAAGGCCAGCCGGAAATCGAACCGCTCGATTTCAGTCAATCCCATGCGTTCACAGTAGCTTGCGATGAATTCCTCATCTTCAGGGATGCCAAGCGCGCGGCGATCCACGCCTTCCAGCCCGCGCCCTTCCTTGCCGGGCGGCAGGCGCCATTGCATGATGACCCCGGCAAGATCGGCGTAAGGATGGCCAAGCGTCGAGAGTTCCCAATCCAGCACGGCGGCGACGCGAGGGGCACCCGGCGCAAACAGCAGGTTGTCGAGGCGGTAGTCGCCATGAACCAGCGCCACCTTGCCATCGTCAGGGGGCATGTTGGCGTGCAGCCAGTCGATGAGCGCGTCCATGTCGGCGACCGCTTCGGTCTCGGTGGCGCGATACTGCTTCGTCCAGCGGTCGAGTTGCCGGGCGTAGTAATCCCCCGGCTTGCCGAAATCAGACAGCCCGACAGCGCCCACATCGACCGAATGGATGGCCGCCAGCACCCGGTTCATCTGCTCGAACACCGCCGCGCGCCCTTCGGGATCAAGGCCCGGCAGGCGCGGATCGTCGAAATTGCGCCCGGCAACCGCCTCCATCACGTAGAACATCGATCCGGTAACGCTGTCGTCCTCGCACAGCACATGCATCTGCGGCACCGGCACGTCGGTATCCGCAAGCGCGCTCTGCACCAGGAACTCGCGGTCGACCGCATGGGCCGATTTCAAGAGCTGCCCCGGCGGCTTGCGCCGCAGGACATAGTCACGCGCGGGGGTCTTCAGCAAAAAGGTCGGGTTCGACTGACCCGAGGCGAACTTGTGCGCCTCGAGCGGGCCTTCAAACCCGTCCAGACGATCGGCAAGCCACCCCTCTACGGCGGCGACATCAAGCGGCAGCATCTCAGACATCCCGAGGCGCCGCATACATTGCAATTAGACAATCTTTCTGGATAAATTTCCTGGAAAAATCGTCAATAATGCAGGATATGTGCAATTCTTGATCCCCCCTACAGTCACTTGAAGGTCATCCCAGCCGCGACAGCAGTGCCTGCGACGGCTCGCCGGTCACGGCAAGGCCAGCTGCGCGCTGGTAAGCCTCGATCGCGGCTGTCGTCTTTGTTCCAAGCACCCCGTCCGGCGTTCCCGCATCGAACCCTGCAGCGGTCAGACCCGCCTGCAACCGTTTGCGGTCTTCCAGCGTCAGGCCGTAGCGATCCGGCCCGAACCCCGCCTGCAGCGGCCCTCCGCCCCGGATACGGTCCGACAGGTGACCAACGCCGATGACGTAGTTGATGGCGTTGTTGTAGCGCGAAATGGCGGTGAAGTTGCGGAACACCAGGAAAGCAGGGCCCGGCACGCCGTCCGGGATCAAGAGCGATGCGGCGCCATGATCGGGCACCGCGCCGCCGCCCGCCAGCCTCAGGCCTCTGTCGGCCCAGAACGCTACCGCGCGGTCCGATCCGCGCCCCGCCAGCCCGGTATCGAACCCGGCGGGCAACGACACCTCAAGCCCCCAGGGCCGCCCGCTTTGCCAGCCCGAACGGGCGAGATAGGCGGCGGTCGAGGCAAGCGCATCTGACGGGTCCTCGGACCAGATGTCGCGCCGTCCATCGCCGTCGAAATCCTGCGCATAGGCCTGATAGGACGTGGGAATGAACTGCGTGTGGCCCATCGCGCCCGCCCAGCTTCCGGTCATGCGGTCGGGGGTGATGTCGCCCTTCTGCAAGATACGCAGCGCCGCCATCAACTGGTCTTCGAAGAACGCGCCGCGCCGCCCGTCGAAGGCAAGCGTCGCGGTGGCCGAGATCACCGGAATGTCCCCGCGCCGCGCGCCAAAGCGCGACTCGACGCCCCAGATCGCCGCCACGACATGCGCCTCGACACCGTGGCGCGCCTCGATCGCCGCCAGCGTGTCGCGGAACTGTGCATATTTCGCCCGGCCCGTCTGCACGCGTTCGTCATTGGCGACGATGGCCAGGTAGTCCTCGAGCGTTCGGGTGAATTCGGTCTGGTTGCGGTCACGGTCGATCACGTCCGGCAGGAAGCCTGCGCCGCGAAATGCCTGCGCCAGCGTCGCCTCGGGGATACCGCGCGCAGCGGCGCGGCCCCGGAACGCGGCGACCCAGTCATCGAAGGCAGGGTTCGGCACGGGACGGAATTGTGTCTGCGCGGGTTGCTCGAAGCTTGCGATCGGCCCCGGCAGCCCGCCGCAGGCCGACAGCCCAGCCATTCCGATCCAGCCCAGCACGGCGCGCCTGTTCGCTTGCATCTGCCCGTTCCTTCCGCTCGTTTTGCGCCCATGGTGCCGGACCTGCCCGCGTGCCGCAATGGGAACCACACGCGCCGGTGTCTGGACAAGCCGATCGCCGCCGCCTACCTCGCGCGCATGGATTGGGATGATGATGTGGACGCGCGGGACATGCTGTGCCCGCTGCCGGTGCTGAAGGCGCGCAAGCGGCTTGCCGCGCTGGCCCCCGGCGCCGTGTTGCGCATCGTCACGACCGATCCGGTCGCGGTGATCGACCTGCCGCATTTTTGTTCCGAAGCCGGGCACGAGGTGCTGTCCTCTGACGCAGACGGCACGGCAACGGCCTGGCTGATCCGAAAGGCTCTGGCTTAGCCGCGCAAGAGCGTCTCTGCATCGGCCAGATCCTGTGGCGTGTTGATGTTCAGAAAGGCGCGCCCGGCGAAGTGCACCTGTGCCAGCCGCGCCGCGTCGGCAAAGCCCATCACCCGGCGGTTGCCAGCGCCCAGCCAGGCTTGAAGCTCGGCGCGCGAGGCGCTGTTCCATAAGGCGAATATCGGATGTGATCCTTCGTCATCCACGGCGAACGCTGCGGGCCCCGCTTGTGCAAGCCGCGTGGACAGATCGGCAGGAAACACCGGCGAGTCCCCCGAGACGGTCAACACCAGCGGGGCGCCCAGCGTCTCGGCCCACTCCAGCGCCGCCAGGACACCCGCCAGCGGCCCGGGCCGGTCCGGCACGGTGTCGGGCAGGACCGGCAGGCCGAACCCTGCAAACCGCGCGGGATCGCCGTTGGCGTTGATCGCAAGGGGGGCGGCCTGCGGCGCGAGACGGTCCAGCACATGGCTGAGGATCGTCCGCCCGGCGAGCGGCAGAAGCGTCTTGTCGCCGCCGCCCATGCGCCGCGCCGCGCCGCCTGCGATGATGACCGCCGGGATCATGCCGCCGCCCCTTTTCCTGTCGCTGCCGCCGCGCATGATGTAGGCAGGGACAAGGCGCCACAAGGACCGACACGATGCTGGGCCATTTCACCGCGACAGAAGACATCGACGCTGACACCGTTCTGGCCGAGGCGGCCGAGGCGCTGACGGACAGCGGCCTGCGCGTCGCGGGGGCGGTGCAGGTCGCGCAGACCGAAGCGGGGCGCCCGCGCATGACGCTTCGGCTGCTGGGCGGCGGCCCTTCCATCACGATCAGCCAGGACCTTGGACCCGAGGCGACAGGCTGCAGGCTCGACCCCGACGGGCTGGAGCGCGCGGTGGCGCTGGTCGACCGCGCTCTCGATGCCCGCCCCGATCTGCTGGTGATAAACCGCTTCGGCAAGCAAGAGGCCGCGGGGCGCGGCTTTCGCCCGCTGATCGGGCGCGCGCTGTCTGACGGCATTCCCGTGCTTCTGGTCGTCTCGCATCGGCATGGCGCCGCCTTTGACGCGTTCGCGGACGGGCTTGGCGAGGCGCTGCCGCCGCGGATGGACGCGCTGGTGGACTGGGCGCGGCGCAATGCCCTTCGGGAACCCGCCGCCTGACCCCTTGCCCTTGCCGTCCGGGACGCGCAGACAGGTGGCGCACCGAAGGGGAGCACTGACATGAGCCTTGACCGCCAAGCCATTCTGGACGCACTCGAAACGGTCAAGATACCCGGCTCGGACGAGTCGCTGGTGTCGGCCGACGTGATCCGCGCGCTGACCGTCGAGGACGGCATCGTGCGCTTCGTGATCGAGGTGCCGCCCGACATCGCGCCAAAGATGGAACCCGTCCGGCTGGCCGCGATCGAGGCCGTCGAGGCGCTTGCGGGCGCGGGCAAGGTCAGCGCCCTGTTGACCGCGCATTCCGAGAAACGTCCGCCGGATCTCAAGATCGGCCGCCATCCCACGGCGCAACCGCAGGGGCCACAGAAGGTGCCCGGCGTGGGCGCAGTCGTCGCCGTTGCGTCGGGCAAGGGCGGCGTGGGCAAATCCACCGTGGCCGCCAATCTCGCCTGCGCGCTGGCGCTGGACGGTCTGCGCGTCGGGCTGCTGGATGCGGACCTCTACGGCCCGTCGCAGCCGCGCATGATGGGGGTGTCGAAACGCCCCGCCTCGCCCGATGGCAAGACGATCATCCCGCTGACGGCGCACGGCGTCACGATGATGTCCCTCGGCCTGATGGTGGCCGAGGACGAGCCGGTGATCTGGCGCGGACCGATGCTGATGGGCGCGTTGCAGCAGATGCTGGGACAGGTGCAGTGGGGCGAGCTGGACATCCTTGTGATCGACCTGCCCCCCGGCACCGGCGACGTGCAGATGACGCTGGCACAGAAGACGGTCGTGGCGGGTGCGGTTATCGTGTCGACGCCGCAGGACATCTCGCTTCTCGATGTGCGCAAGGCGGTGAACATGTTCGCCAAGCTGAAGGTGCCGATGATCGGCATGGTCGAAAACATGTCGGCCTACATCTGCCCCGAATGCGGGCACGAGGCGCATATCTTCGGACATGGCGGCGCCAAGGCGGACGCCGAGCGGATGGGCCTGCCGTTCCTTGGCGAGGTGCCGCTGGATCTCAAGGTGCGCGAGGCGGGCGACAGCGGCGCGCCGGTGGTCGTGGCGCACCCCGAAAGCCGCGAGGCCGAAGCGTTCCGCGCCATTGCGCGGCGGGTGTCGGACGTCGTCGTGTAGGGCGGGATTTATCCCGCCGCCCGCCCGGCAACCCGCGCAATTCGCGGCGGGACAAGTCCCGCCCTACAGGTCAGGCGGTTCCGTAGGGCGGGATTGATCCCGCCTTCCCCCTCACGCCCGCATCCGGCTGCCGTTCGCATCGAACAGCGGCTGCGCCTGCAACGTCGCGGGCAGGCGTTGGCCAAGCACCTCGATCTCCCAGCCATCGTGGCGCTCGGCCATCTCCACCGGCACATAGCCCATCGCCACCGACACCTCCGAGGCATGGGCATAGCCGCCCGATGTGACCCAGCCGACGACCTCGCCCGCCTGATAGATCGGCTCGTCCCCGATCACGTCGGCGTCCGTGGCCGCTACCACGAAGGACCGCAGGCGCAGCTTGCCGCCATCCGCCTTGTCCGCCAGAGCCGCAGCCTTGCCGATGAACTCCGCCTCTTTCCCCAAGGCCACGAAGCGGCCGAGCCCGGCCTCCCACGGGGTGTAGACGGGGCGATATTCCCGCGCCCAGCCGCCGAAGTTCTTTTCCACCCGCAGCGCGTTCAGCGCGCGCAGGCCGAAATCAACGATGCCGAATTCCGCGCCCGCGGCTTTCAGCAGGCCGTAGACATAGCGCTGGTATTCCGGGACCATCCACAGCTCGTAGCCAAGGTCGCCGGTGAAGGTGACACGCCCCACCGTGCAGGGGGCCATGCCAAGGTCGATCTGGCGAATGTCCATGAAGCTGAAAGCGTCGTTCGACACGTCCGCATCTGTCACCCTGGCAAGCAGCTTGCGCGCGTTCGGCCCTGCGATGGACAGGCCGGTCATCCCAGCGCCCAGCGCCTCGACGGTGACGGAGCCATCCCCCGGCAGATGCTGCCAGAACCAGCGCATGTGGTAGTCTTCCGCGATACCGGACCCGACGATGAGGAAATCGTCGCCCCGGTTGGCCAGCGTGAAATCCCCGATCAGCTTGCCGTCTTCCTTGAGCATCGGGGCCAGCACCATCCGCCCCGGCGCAGGGACACGCGCGGCGAGCATCTGGTCGAGCCACGCCGACGCCCCCGGCCCGGCAACGCGGTATTTTGCGAAACCCGTCGTCTCGATGATGCCGACGCTGCCCCGCACCGCACGCGCCTCTGCGCCGACATGGTCGAAATCGTTGGACCTGCGCCACGAGAACGCATCCGACACGCCCGGGGGCGCGAACCACAGCGGCACCTCCAGCCCGTGGGACGCGCCGAATTGCGCGCCTTCGACCTTCAGCAGATCATAGATCGGCGAGGTCTTCAGGGGCCGCGCGGCGGGCAGTTCCTCGTTCGGGAACCGGATCGAGAAGCGGCGGGAATAGTTCTCCTGCACCTTGGCGTTGGTGTAGCGCAGCGTCGCGTAGTCGCCAAAACGCGCGACATCCATCGCGAAGACGTCGAACCCCGGATCGCCGTCGATCATCCAGTTCGCCAGCGCAAGGCCGACGCCGCCGCCCTGAGAAAACCCCGCCATCACGCCGCAGGCCGACCAGAAGCCGGGCAGCCCCCGGATCGGGCCGACCAGCGGGTTGCCGTCGGGGGCAAAGGTGAAGGGGCCGTTGATGATCTGCTTGATGCCCGCGTTCTCGAAGGCCGGGAAATGGCGGAACCCCACTTCCAGCGAGGGCGCGATACGGTCGAGATCCGGTTCCAACAGCTCGTGGCCGAAACTCCAGGGCGTCTCATGCGGCGACCAAGGCTTGCACGCCTTCTCGTAGGTGCCCATCAGCATGCCCTTGCGTTCCTGCCGCAGGTACAGCTCGCCGTCGAAATCGACCGCGTGCAGCATCTCCTTGCCGGTGGCCTCGTTGAAGGCGGCGACCTCGGGCATGTCCTCGGTCAGAAGATACATGTGTTCCATCGCCAGCACCGGCAGTTCCAGCCCGACCATCCGGCCCACTTCGCGCGCCCAGAGGCCACCGGCGTTCACCACATGCTCGGCGATGATGTCGCCCTTGTCGGTGGTCACGCGCCATGTTCCGTCGGAAAGCTGCGTCAGCGCCTCGACCTTGGTGTGCAACTCGATCTCGGCGCCGTTCTTCTTCGCCGATTTCGCATAAGCGTGGGTGGTGCCATAGGGATCAAGGTGCCCCTCGACCTCGTCATAAAGCGCGCCGACGAATTGCGACGGGTCCATCAGCGGGAACAGCTCTGCCGCTTCGCTGGGGGTGATAAGCTGGGCATCCAGCCCCATGTAGCGGCCCTTGGCCATGATCGACTTCAGCCAGTCAAAGCGGTCCTCGGTCGCGGCCAGCATCACGCCGCCGGTCATGTGCAGGCCGATGTCCTGCCCGGAATACTCCTGAATTTCCTTGTAAAGCTCGACGGTGTACTTCTGCAGCTTGGCGACGTTCGGATCGCCGTTGATCGTGTGCATCCCCCCCGCCGCGTGCCAGGTCGAGCCGCTGGTCAGCTCCGAGCGTTCCAGCAGAACCACATCAGTCCAACCGCCCCGGGTCAGGTGATAGAGCACCGAGCATCCGACGACACCGCCGCCGATCACAACGACACGGGCATGGGTCTTCATCCTCAGTCTCCCTGTTGGCCTTCCGGGGCCGCGCGCGGTTGGCCGGGCGCAGAACGGCGCCGAGCTGGTGCGTCACCTCACTGTCGGGCGGCGCTCTACCGGGGTCGGCACCGGGCGCGACATCGGACGGCCCATCCGCGACACCCTGCCCGTCAGAGCGTCACAGCCTCGCCGGTCAGCGCCGATTGCTGCGCGGCAAGCCCCATCGCCACGGCGCGGGCGCCATCCGCCAGTGTGACCTCGGGCGCCGCCTCACCGCGCACCACGGCCAGAAAGCGCTCGTGCTGGTAATAGGTCGAGCCGTTGTGATCGCCCGCAGCCAGAAGCGCGGGGTCCACCGGCATCGGGATGCGCCTTGGCCCCTTGGGGTCGCGCGGGCTGACGATGAGTTCGGGCACCGGCGGCGCGCCCAGATGATCCGGCCAGAACCGCGTCGGCCCCGGCACCCGCGCCTCGATCTTGCCGCGCGGGCCGACGGCAGAGATTTCCTCCTGATACTCCGACCCTTCGGCGAACATGCACAGTTCCAGCATCGCCCGCGACCCGTTGGCAAAATCCAGGAGCACATAGCCCGCGTCCCAGATATCCGGGCGCTCGCCGCCGTAATCCTCATCCATGTGGTTCGCGACCTGCCCCGCGCTGGCCATGACGCGCACCGGTTCGGAATGCAGGATCAGGCGCATCAGGTCGAAGAAATGGCAGCATTTCTCGACCAGCGTGCCGCCCGAGTAGCGGTTGAACCGGTTCCAGTTGCCGACCTTGGGCAGGAACGGAAAGCGGTGCTCGCGGATCGACAGCATCTTGACGCCGCCGGTGGTCAACTCGGCCTCGGCCACCAGCCGCGCGACAGGCGGCATGTAGCGGTATTCCATCGCCACCCAGATCGGCGCGGGATACGCGACCTCGAGCGCGGCCAGTCGGTCGGCGTCGGTGGGATCGGTGTAGATCGGCTTTTCCACCAGCAGGGGCAGCGGGTTCAGCTCGGCGATGCGGCGCAGCTGCGGCAGGTGCAGATGGTTCGGCGAGGCGATCAGCAGGCAATCGAGATCGCCGCGCGTCACCAGCCCCTCGAACGTCTCTTCCCGCGCGGCGCCGCCTGCCAAGGCCATCGCGGCAGTTGCCATCCCCGCATCCGGCTCATAGATCGCCGCGACTTCGGCGCCGTCCAGAAGGGCGATGTTGCGGATATGCTCCTGCCCCATCATGCCTGCGCCGATGATCCCGTAGCGGACCGTGTCTGCCATGTGCCTGCGTGTCCTTACTTGATGCGTGAAACGTATGTGGCGACGCCCGCGTCGAACCATGTGCGCGAGGCTTCGCAGCTTGCGCCGGTCTGGTCCCAGCTGACGCGCTCGATATGGCCGCACGGCGCGCCTGCGGTCAGCGCAAGGCCGGTGCCCCAGCCGGGCATCTCGCCCACGCCGATCCTGTCCTCGGCCCGCGCGATCCACAGGCCCAGCCGCGCCTTGTAAAAGGCGTAGAGCGATTCCGACAACTGGTCCTTGCGCAAGGTCGTGGCACGGGACCCATCGAGCCAGATTTCCTCGTAGGCGGCAGGCTTGCCGCCCAGCCGCCTAAGGCGCCGGATGCGGTGGCCTTCGGTGCTGGTCCCGAACGCGGGAAGATCCTCGGGCTTGGGCAGGCGATCGACGCTGAGAACCTCGGCGGTCGGAAGCCCGCCGCCGCCGATCAGCTCCAACCGAAAGAACGCATAGACGCCAACCGGTTCCGCGCCTGCGCGAATGTAATTCCCCGACCCGTGGCGCCGGTCCAGCAGCCCCTTGGCCGACAGATCGTCCAGCGCCTTGCGCAAGGTGCCGACCGAGATGCCAAGGCCCTGCGCCATGTCCCGCTCGGGCGGCAGACGCTCGCCGTCCAGCACCCGGCCAGCCTGAATGTCGCGGATCAGCATTTCGCTGATCTGGACATAGAGCGGCAGGGAGGTGGGGCTGGGCATGCGAGTCGCTCTGAAAATTGATACAGGATTGATGCATATTTCCGGCGGTGCTACGCAAGGGGAAATTCCATAGCGAAGGACAGGGAATCGATGACCGTCGTCCCCATCACCTCTCCCGATCTCGATGCCTCCGAGGTGTCGTGGTTTTCCGCCCTGTGTTCAGACGATTACCAGTTCCTCGGCGTACCCGACGACGACCTGCGATCCAGCTGGGAGCATTGTTCGGCCATCGTGAAACGGGCCGAAGCGCAGGGGTTCCGCAACATCCTGTGCCCGTCGTCCTATCAGGTCGGTCAGGACACGCTATCCTTTGTCGCGGGCTGTGCGCCGATCACAGACAGCATCAACTTTCTGGCTGCGGTGCGCTGCGGCGAGATGCAGCCGATCATGCTGGCCCGCACGCTGGCGACGCTGGATCACATGCTGAAGGGGCGGTTGACGGTCAACATCATCAGCAGCGATTTCCCCGGCGAGAAGGCCGACAGCGGCTTCCGCTACCAGCGCTCGCGCGAGGTGGTCGAGATCCTGAAGCAGGCGTGGACGCAGGACCGCATCAATTATTCCGGCCAAGTCTATGATTTCAAGGATGTCTGGACCGACCCGGCCAAGCCCTACCAGCAGAACGGCGGCCCGCTGATGTATTTTGGCGGCTACTCCCCCGACGCGCTGGAGCTGTGCGGGCAACATTGCGACGTCTACCTGATGTGGCCCGAAACCAAGGACATGCTGGCCGAACGGATGCAGGCGGTTCATGCTGTGGCCGAACGCTATGGGCGCACGCTCGACTACGGGCTGCGCGTCCACATGATCGTGCGCGACACCGAGGCCGAGGCGAAGGAATACGCCGAATTCATCGTGTCGAAGCTGGACGACGAATACGGCCAGTTGATCCGCGAGCGGGCGCATGATTCAGGCTCGCTCGGGGTGTCGCACCAGACGCGCGCGCGCGAATTGGCCGACCAGTTCGGCTATGTCGAGCCGGGGCTCTGGACAGGCATCGGGCGGGCACGGTCGGGCTGCGGGGCTGCGCTGGTCGGATCGACCGACCAGGTGCTGTCGAAGATCGAGGACTACCGGAAGATGGGCATCCGCGCCTTCATCTTCTCGGGCTACCCGCATCTGGACGAGGCAGAGCATTTCGGAAAACGCGTGATGCCAGAGTTGAAAACCTGCTCGTTGCCCCATGTCTACGGGCGGGTGCCGGACGGCACCCCGGCAACACCACTCGGGAACGGAGCAAGGGTCTGATGGAACGGGTCAGGATCGCGGACGGGCTGGATTTCAGCCGCATCGTCTATGGCATGTGGCGCCTTGGCGACGATGCCGACACTTCGCCCGCCCATGTGCAGGCCAAGATCGAGGCTTGCCTTGCGCAGGGCATCACCACGATGGATCAGGCCGACATCTACGGCGGGTATGAGGCCGAGGCGCTGCTGGGCGCCGCGCTGAAAGCCGCGCCGGGCCTGCGCGACAGGATCGAGATCGTCACCAAGTGCGACATCGTCGCCCCGGCGGGCCGCCACTCGGGCGCGCGGGTCAAGCACTACGACACCTCCGCCGACCACATCGCCACCTCCGTCGATGCCTCGCTGTCGCTGATGGCGATCGAGCGGATCGACCTTCTGCTGATCCACCGCCCCGACCCGCTGATGGATCATCATGAGACAGGCCGCGCGCTGGATGCAGCCGTCGCAAGCGGAAAGGTGCGCGCTGTCGGTGTGTCGAACTTCCGCCCGTGGGACTGGAAGCTGCTGCAGTCGGCAATGGAAACACCGCTGGTGACGAACCAGATCGAGCTGTCGCTGAAAGCGCATGACGGCTTCACCAACGGTGATGTCGCGTTCCACCAGCGCAAGGGCGTTCCGATGATGGCATGGTCGCCGCTGGGCGGCGGCGATCTGGTGCGCGGGGATGAGACCAACCCGGGCCTGCGCCGCGTCATCAGCACTGTGGCCAAGGCGCATGGCGTCGATGCGGCGGCGGTGGCTGTTGCATGGCTGCTCCGGCACCCGTCGATCATCCTGCCGGTCATGGGCACCAACAGCCTGTCCCGGATCGCGGCGCTCGGCGATGCCTTCAAGGTCGACCTTGACCGCCAGACATGGTTTGAGCTGTATCAGGCTGCCTTGGGTCACGAGGTGCCATGACCGACCAGAGCGGGACGCCCAGACCGATGCAGACGATCACGCCCTCGCCCGACGATCCACGCGCCCTGCGCGATGCGCTGGGGCGGTTCGCGACCGGCGTGACCGTCATCACCACAGCATCGGACATCGGCCCGCTGGGCATCACCGCCAACAGCTTTGCCAGCGTGTCGCTGGACCCGCCCTTGGTGCTGTGGTCGCCCGCCCGGGCGTCCAAACGCTTTGCCGCCTATGCCGAGGCCAAGCACTACGCGATCCATATCCTTGGGGCCGAACAGGAAGAGCTTTCGCGGCATTTCGCAACGCAAGGCTCTGATTTCAGTGGCATCGACTGGGCGCCGGGCGCACATGAGACCCCCCTGATCGAAGGCTGCCTAGCCCGGTTCGAATGCACGCCCGTTGCGGTGCATGACGGCGGCGATCACGTCATCGTCGTGGGCCGGGTCGACCGCGCAAGCTGGCGCGACGGTGCGCCCTTGCTGTTCCTGTCGGGCACGTTCGGGCGGTTTGCCCGCCCCGACTGACCTAACGGAAACGGACTGTTGCCCAGACGGCGCTTGCCTTTGGGTCAGGATGAGCGCGCAATCAACGTGGTTGGGTCTGTCCGGAGACAACTCATGGCTGTTTGGTTTGCCTCTTTGCGCGGGATGCCCCTGCGCGCCGCGGTTGCTGCGGCTGCGACGGTTTGCGCGATCGAGGTGGCGGCGGACAGTTTGCCCGCGCCGCTGACGGATACCGATTTCAATGCCTTCGATCCGGCGCAGGCCGATCTCGGGCAGCTTCTGTTCTACGACAAGATCCTGTCGGGCAACCGCAACATTTCCTGCGGGACGTGCCATCACCACACCTTTGGCGGCAGCGACGGCGTGTCGCTTGCCATCGGCGAGGGCGGTCAGGGGCTTGGCCCCGAGCGCCGTGTCTCGGCAGGGCCCGACCTGCCGGTAGAGCGTGTGCCGCGCAACGCGCCCGCGCTGTGGAACCTCGGCCACCGCGAGGTGTCGGTGCTGTTCCATGATGGCCGCCTGACCGTGAACCCGGACCTGCCCAGCGGGTTCGAGACGCCCGCCGGGGCGAAGACCCCGCTTGGCCTGTCCTCGATCCTCGCCGCACAGGCGCTGTTCCCTGTGACGTCGGCGACCGAGATGGCCGGGCAAGGCGCCGAGAACCCGATCGCCACCGTCACGTCACAGGATATCGCTGGCGTCTGGCCGATCCTGGAAGAGAGGGTGCGCGCGATCCCGGCCTATGCCGACCTGTTCGCCGCCGCGTTCGACGATGTGGCCGCGCCGGATGACATCACCATCGTCCACATCGTGAACGCCATCGCCGCCTTCATCGGCACCGAATGGAAGAACCACGACAGCCCCTTCGACCGCCATCTTGCCGGCAACACCGACGCACTGGGCGAAGACGCGCGCCGCGGGATGGACCTGTTCTTCGGTGAGGCCGCTTGCGCCACCTGCCATTCCGGCCCGCTGTTCACCGACCAGTCGTTCCACGCGCTTGCCCTGCCCGCATTTGGCCCCGGCAAGGTGCATGAACCGGGCAAGGCGCCTGTCGATCCGGGCCGCGCCTTCAAGACCGCGCAGCCCGACGACGCCTACCGCTTTCGCACGCCCATGCTGCGTAACGTCGCGCTGACCGCGCCCTACGGGCACAACGGCGCCTTCGAGACGCTGGAAGGGATCGTGCGCCACCATGCCAACCCCCTGGCCTCGCTTGCCCGGTGGGAACCGCAGGCCGCGCGCCTGCCGCAGGTCGAGGGGCTGCAGGAGGTCGATTTCGCTGTGCTTGAGGATCGCCCCGAACTGCTGCGCGAACGCTCGACGTTCGACATCGCCCCGGTCGCCCTCACCCGGCGCGACGTGGACGATCTGGTGGCCTTCTTGAACGCGCTGACCGGCGAGACGGCAGAGGCATTGCCGCGCGGCGTGCCAGAGCGGGTGCCCTCGGGTCTGCCTGTCGACTGACCCGGCGGCCCTGCGACGACTGGCGCGCTGTGCAGCGCCGCGCGATGGGCTAGGTGCGAGGGGAAGTAGCCCCGGAGCGCCCATGCTTCTTTCCGTCGAGACCCTGACCAAGACCTACCCCGCCGAGGGCGGCCGCCTGACCGTTCTCGACGGCATTTCGATGTCGCTGGACGCCGGGCGCACGTTGGCCCTGACCGGGGAAAGCGGATCGGGCAAATCGACGCTGTTGCACCTGATCGGCGGGCTTGATGTGCCCGACGCTGGCCGCGTGATGGTGGACGGCACCGATATCGCCGCGCTGGACGACAAGGGCCGCGCGGCGCTGCGGCGCGGGACGGTCGGCGTGGTGTTCCAGCAGTTCAACCTGATCCCCTCGCTCGACGTGTCGGCGAACATCGCCTTTCAGGCGCGGCTGGCCGGGCGGCATGACCCTGCTTGGGACGCGCGGCTGGCCCGTGCGCTGGGGCTTGAGGACCAACTTGGCAAGTATCCAGAGGAATTGTCGGGGGGTCAGCAGCAGCGCGTTGCCATCGGCCGCACGCTGGCCGCGCGCCCGCGCCTGATTCTCGCGGACGAGCCGACGGGCAACCTTGACGAGGCGACGGGGGACCGCGTGCTCGACCTGTTCCTGCAGCTTGTCGCGGAAACCGGCGCGGCGCTGCTGACAGTCACGCATTCGGGCCGGCTGGCGGCGCGCATGGACGCGCAACTGGTGCTGTCACAGGGCCGCGTGGCATGATCCGCGCGGGGCTGAGCGCACTTCTGTCGCATTGGCTGCGGCGGCCGTTCCAGTTGGTGACGCTGGTCACCGGGCTGGCGCTGGCGACCGCGCTCTGGTCTGGGGTGCAGGCGATCAATGCCGAGGCGCGCGCCAGCTACGATCAGGCCGCCGAAACGCTGGGCGAGGCACGCTATCCGCAGATCGTGCCGGACGGCGCCGATTTCCCGCAAGCGGACTATGTCGGGCTGCGCCGCGCGGGCTGGCCGGTGACGCCGGTGATCGAGGGCCGCCTGCGCGCGGGCGGGCAATCGGTGCGGCTGATCGGGATCGACCCGCTGACCGCCCCTGCAGACATCGCACCCGACACGGTCGAGGTCGAGACGGACCTTGCAGGCTTCATCACGCCGCCCGGCCTTCTTTATGCCAACCCCGAGACGGCGCCCGCCCTGTCCGGCCTCGGGCTGCGCGTCGTCCCTGCCGCCTCTGTGGCACCGGGAACGGCAATCGGCGACATCGGCATCGTGCAGGGGCTTCTGGGTCAGCCGGGCCGCCTGACGCGCCTGATCCTGACAGGCGACGCACCGGGCACGCCGCTGCAGGACATCGCGTCCGGTCTGACCCGCCGCGCCCAGGCCGAGAGCAACGACATCGCCCGGCTTACCGACAGCTTTCACCTCAACCTGACCGCCTTTGGCCTGTTATCCTTCGCGGTCGGGCTGTTCATCGTGCACGGTGCCATCGGTCTTGCCTTCGAGCAGCGCCGCCCGGTGTTCCGCACGCTGCGCGCGCTTGGGCTGCCGCTGCGCACGCTGATCGGGCTTCTGTCGCTGGAACTGGTGATCCTTGCGCTGGTGTCGGGCGGGATCGGCATGGCGCTGGGCTATCTGATCGCGGCGGCGCTGTTGCCGGACGTGGCCGCGACGCTGCGCGGGCTTTACGGTGCTGACGTGTCGGGGCAGTTGTCGCTGCGGCCCGCGTGGTGGGCGGCGGGGATGGTGATCGCGCTTCTGGGCACCGCAATCGCGGCGGCCGGAGCGTTCTGGCGGGTCGCGCGCCTGCCGCTTCTCGCCTCGGCGCAGCCCCGCGCCTGGTCGCGCGGGTCCGCAGCCGGGCGGCTGGCCCAAGGCGCGGCGGCGGCGGCGCTGGGACTGGTCGCGCTGGGGCTGGCCCTTGTCGGCAGCGGCCTTGTGGCCGGGTTTGTCCTCTTGGGCGTGCTTCTGATCGCGGCAGCGCTGGCCTTGCCGCTGGTGCTGCACGGGGTGCTGGTTCTGGCGGCAGGCGCGGCGCGGGGCGCGCTGCCGCAATGGTTCTGGGCCGACACGCGCCAGCAGCTTCCCGGCCTGTCGCTGGCGCTGATGGCGCTGCTTTTGGCACTGGCGGCCAATATCGGCGTCGGCACGATGGTGCAAAGTTTTCGCGCGACCTTCACCGGCTGGCTGGACCAGCGACTTGCGGCAGAACTCTACGTCCGCGCCAGCGATCCGGCCGAGGCCGAGCGCCTGTTGGCCTATCTGGACGGGCGTGTCGACGCGGTGCTCCCCATCGTGTCGGTCGATGCCGTCGTGATGGGCGCCCCGGCCGAGATTTTCGGCGTCGCAGATCATGCCACCTACCGGGACAACTGGCCGCTCTTGTCCGCGCTGCCCGATGTCTGGGACCGCGTGGCACGCGGCGAGGCGGTGCTGGTCAACGAACAACTCGCGCGGCGCGAAGCGCTGGCCCCCGGCGATCCGCTGCCCCTGCCCGGCGGCGACACCCGCACCATCGGCGGCGTCTACAGCGACTATGGCAACCCGCTGGCACAGGTGCTGATCGGGCTGGACGCGTTCCGCGCGCGTTATCCGGACGCGCCCGAATTGAACTTTGGCTTGCGCCTGCCCGCGCCGGACGCCCCCGCCCTGCAGCGCGCGCTGACGGACGAGGCCGGCATCGCCCCCGACCAGATCACCGACCAGCAAAGCCTCAAGCGGTTCTCGCTAGGCATCTTCGAGCGCACCTTTGCCGTCACCGGCGCGCTCAACGTGCTGACGCTTGCCGTCGCGGGCTTTGCGATCCTCACCTCGCTGCTGACCCTGTCCACGATGCGCCAGCCGCAGTTGGCGCCGGTCTGGGCGCTGGGGCTGACACGGGCCAGCCTTGCCCGGCTGGAGATCCTGCGCGCGCTGTTCCTTGCGCTTGTCACCTTCATCGCCGCGATCCCGGTGGGGCTTTTGCTGGCCTATGTGCTGCTGGCGGTCATCAACGTCGAGGCGTTCGGCTGGCGCCTGCCGATGCAGGTGTTTCCCGGCGACTGGCTCTGGCTAGGGGCGCTGTCGATGCTTGCAGCGCTGCTGGCCGCGCTTTGGCCCGCGCGGCGGCTGGCGCGGACGCCGCCTGCGGAACTTCTGAAGGTATTTGCGAATGAACGCTAAGGGTTACTCTATCGCCCTGATGTTCTGCGCGAGCTTTGCCGAGGCCCAAGGGTTTGCCGGTCTCGGCACCGACGCAGAAGGCTTCGCGATGCCGGATGCCGGGTATGAGTTCGAGTTTCCAACCGATCACGGCCCGCATCCCGCCTACCGGATCGAATGGTGGTATCTGACCGCAAACCTCGACGGCGCGGACGGGCAGACCTACGGGATGCAGTGGACGCTGTTCCGATCGGCACTCGCCCCCACGGAAGGCGATGGCTGGTCCAGCCCGCAGATCTGGTTCGGCCATGCGGCGCTGACGACCAAGACCGCGCATTTCGCCGCCGAACGCTTCGCGCGGGGCGGCATCGGTCAGGCAGGCGTGACGGCAGAGCCGTTCGAGGCGTGGATCGACGACTGGCGGCTTTCCGGCCCGTCGCTGTCGGATGTCTCGCTGCGCGCGGGCGGCGAGGAGTTCGGCTACGATCTGACTCTCAAGACGGACGCGCCCTTCGTGCCGCAGGGCGAGAACGGCTATTCGGTCAAGGCCGCCAGCGGGCAGGCCAGCCACTACTATTCGCAGCCCTTCTACGAGGTCTCGGGCACCCTGGCCTTGCCGGACGGACAGGTGGAGGTGACGGGGCAAGGCTGGCTCGACCGCGAATGGTCATCCGAGTTGCTGGCGCGCAGCCAGGAGGGTTGGGACTGGTTCTCGCTGCATTTGGGCGGCGGCGCCAGGCTGATGGGCTTCGTGTTGCGCGACGATGCGGCGGGCGACTACACCTCTGCCACGTGGATCGCGCCAGACGGAACGCCGACGCCCTACCCGGACGGGGCGTTCACGGCGGAACCTTTACGCGCGGCCGAGGTGGCGGGCCGCGACATCCCGGTTCGCTGGCGCCTTAAACTGCCGGGTCAGGCGCTGGACGTCGAGGTGACGGCAGTAAACGAACAGGCGTGGAACCCGCTGGCCTTTCCCTACTGGGAGGGGCCGGTGACAGTGACAGGCAGCCACGCCGGACGCGGCTATCTGGAGATGACGGGATATGAGTGAGTGGTTCGAGACGCTGGACGGCCTGCATGCGCGGCTCTGGCAAAGGCTGGCACGCGGCGCGGCCGATGCGAAGGCGCCCGAGCGCCATCTGGTGATGGCGACCGCCGGGCTGGACGGCGGCGCCGAGGCGCGCACCGTGGTCTTGCGCAGGGTCTCCGAAAGCGACGCCCTGATCGAGGTGCACACCGACGCCCTGTCGCGCAAGGTCGCGGAACTGGCCGCCGATCCCCTTGCCGCCTTCCACGTCTGGAACCCGCGCCAGCGCCTGCAGATCCGCCTGCGCGCGCAGGCCGAGGTCATCACGGGCACCGCGGTGGCCGAGACCTGGGCCAGGGTGCCCGACGCCTCGCGCGGGGCCTATGGCACGGTTCCCGCCCCCGGACAGCCGATCCCGCAGGGCGATGCTTTTATCCGCCAGCCGCAGATGGAGCGTTTCGCCATCCTGCGCGCCCATGTGCAGGACATCGACGTGGTGCATCTGGGCGAGGCGCAGCACCGCCGCGCCCGGTTCCAGCGCGAAGGCGGCTGGCAGGGCGAATGGCTTGCCCCGTGACGTTGCCGCGCCGCTGATCTAGGACAAGCGCCATGGAAACCGCCGCCATCCTCTTTACACTCCTCATGACCGCCCTCTGGGTCGCCGCGATCGGCGGCGCGCTGTGGATGGGCTGGATCCTGGCCGCCCTCATCATCGCGCTGCTGCCGCTCGGGCTATACTGGGTGTTCCGAGGGTCCGCCCCGCCGGGGCAGGCGGACAAGGACGACACCACGACACACAAGGCGCCCCGCGATGAATGATCCCCTGCCCCTGACCCGCGACGTGGTGTTCATCGGCGGCGGGCACACCCACGCCCTTGTCCTGATGCGCTGGGGAATGAAGCCCCTGCCCGGCGCGCGCCTGACGCTGATAAACCCCGGCCCGACCGCGCCTTATACCGGCATGCTGCCCGGCCATATCGCCGGGCACTACCCGCGCCCCGCGCTCGACATCGACATGGTGCCGCTGGCCCGGCACGCGGGGGCGCGGCTGATCCTTGGGTCCGCCTGCGGCATCGACCGCGACCGGCGGCGGGTGATCCTGACGTCCGGGCGCGAGGTGCCCTATGACATCGCGTCCATCGACATCGGCATCTCGTCCGATCTGCCGCCTGCCTTCGACGGGGTAGAGCATACCGTCCCCGCCAAGCCGCTTGGCGCTTATGCCGATGCCTGGGCCGCCTTTCGCGCGCGCGCCTTGGCGGGCGAGGCTGCGCCCGAGATCGCGGTGATCGGCGGCGGGGTCGGCGGGGTGGAGCTGTCGATGGCCATGGCGCATGCGCTGCGCCAGGATGGCCACGCGCCGCGCGTCACGGTGCTGGACCGCGGCGCCGCCCTGCCCGGCCTTGGCGCGCGGGCGCGGCGCAAGCTGGCGGCGGCGATGGACGGCCTTGGCGTCACGCTGCTTGAGGATACGCCCGTCGCGCGCGTCACCCCGGATGCCGTCGAGACTGCAGACGGCACGCGGATCGCCAGCGCCTTCACCGTTGCGGTGGCGGGCGCGCGGCCCCATGGCTGGCTGGGCAGCACTGGCCTGGACCTCGACGGCGGCTTTGTCTCAGTCGATCCGATGCTGCGCAGCTGCGATCCGGCGATCTACGCCGTGGGCGACTGCGCGCATCTGGCCCATGCGCCGGTGGTCAAGGCAGGCGTCTATGCGGTGCGGCAGGCGCCGGTCCTCCATCACAACCTGCTCGCAGACCTGACCGGGCGCCAGCGCAAGAGCTACCGGCCGCAAAAGGATTACCTCAAGCTGATCTCGATGGGCGGCAAGACGGCGCTGGCCGACAAGTGGGGGCTGGGGCTGTCGGGCGCGGTCCTGTGGCAGTGGAAGGACCGCATCGACCGCACCTTCATGGACAAGTTCGACGCGCTGGAGCCGATGGCGCCGCCGCCCCTGCCGCGCGATGTGGCCGCCGGGGTGCGCGCCGAGGTGCAGGGCGGCAAGCCGATGTGCGGCGGCTGCGGGGCCAAGGTCGGCGGCGGCGTGCTGCGCGCAGCGCTGGCCGATCTGCCGACCGCCGGGCGCGATGATGTCGAGACGCGCGTGGGCGACGATGCCGCCGTGTTGCGCGTCGGCGGCGCGCGGCAGGTGCTGACCACGGACCACCTGCGCGCCTTCACCGCCGATCCCTGGCTGATGACCCGCATCGCGGCGGTGCATGCGATGGGCGATGTCTGCGCGATGGGCGCCGCGCCGCAGGCTGTGCTGGCCACCGTGATCCTGCCGCGCATGACAGAGGCGATGCAGCGGGACTGGATGGCCGAGATCATGGCCGCGGCGGCAGAGGTGTTCGGCGCGGCGGGCGCCGAGATCGTCGGCGGCCACAGCTCGGTCGGGGGCGAATTGACCGTGGGCTTCACCGTCACCGGCCTGCTGGACGGCCCCGCGATCACACTTGGCGGTGCGCGTGCGGGCGACGCGCTGATCCTGACGAAACCCCTCGGCAGCGGCACGATCCTGGCCGCCGAGATGGCATTGTCCGCGCGCGGCGGCTGGGTCGCGGCGGCGTGGGACGCGATGCAGACCCCGCAGGGCGCGGCGGCAGCGATCCTGTCCGGCGCTCACGCGATGACCGATGTCACCGGCTTTGGCCTTGCAGGGCATCTGCGCGGCATCTGCGATGCCTCGGGTCTTGGCGCGCGGCTGCGGCTGGCGGACGTGACCCTGATGGACGGGGCCGAGACGCTGGCAGCACACGGCGTGCGCTCCACGCTCTATCCCGCCAACGTAACGGGCGCGGGCATGGTGACGGGCGCCGAAGGGGCGCGCGGGGCGCTGCTGTTCGATCCCCAGACAGCGGGCGGACTGCTGGCCGCCGTTGCGGCGGACACCGCAGAGACCCTCGTGCATCGCTTGAAGGATGCAGGGTATCCCGCTGCCATCATTGGCGAAATGACCGAAGGCGCGCCCGTTATCGACGTTGTCTGACTGTCACGCCAGCGCGGGATCATGCGGCGCAAGGCAGCGCAGCAGGTCCCCCGCAACCCGGTCGAGATCGTCCTCGTCCAGCGTCCTGGCCTCTGCCTCGCCCAGCAGCTTCAGCGACTTGCCCGACCGCCACGCCGCATAGCGCGGATCATAGTGTCGGGCCATCAGGTCGGCTGCCAGCGGCTCGAACCGCCCGTCCGCGACCATCGCCTGCCAGCCCTCGACCACCTCGCGTCCCTGGTGCGGGATCAACTGCGCCAGCGTGTCCGTCAGCGCCGCTCGGTCCTCGATGACATCGGCATAGGCGCGCGTCAGGTAGCGCGCCCGCGCGTCCAGAGGTGCCGCCACCCAAAGCCGGGGCGCATCCTTCATCGCGCCCCAGATGGCGGGCGGGACCAGGAGGTTGCCGACCTTGGCGCTTTCCGCCTCGACCACCACGGGGCGCGCAGGGTCCAGCACGTCAAAGGCATGGGCCAGCGTGCCCTCGAACCATTTCTGCGACGGCTGCCCGCCTGCGCGGTGCCCCAGTACCGACCCGCGATGATTGCCCGCGCCTTCCAGATCGACGACCTGCGCGCCGCGCGCGGCCAGCCGGTGCAACAGGTCGGTCTTGGCGGTGCCGGTGTTGCCATCCAGAAGGATCAGCCGGTGCGGCAGGTCGCGCCGGTGCAGCGCGTCGACGACAAGGCGGCGATAGGCCTTGTAGCCGCCCGCCACGGTCGCGCTGCGCCAGCCGACGGCGGCAAGGATCGTGGCGAACCCGCCCGACCGCTGCCCCCCGCGCCAGCAATAGACCAGAGGCCGCCAGCCGCCGTCCTTGTCCGCAAGCGCCGTTTCCAGATGGTGCGCGGTGTTGCGCGCCAGGATCGCCGCGCCGATCTTGCGCGCGACGAACGGGCTGTCCTGCACATAGATCGTGCCCACCTCTGCCCGCTCGGCGTCCGAGAACACCGGCAGGCTGATCGCGCCCGGAACATGATCCTCGGCGTATTCCGAAGGCGAGCGCACGTCGATCACCGTGTCGGCGTCCGGCTTGCGAAATTCGGCGAGGGTCTGGATCTGGCGCTGCATTGCCGGGGTCTAGCCCAGCGGCGCAGGCTCTGGAAGGGCCTCGATCACCGCGTTCGCCATCGCAAGGCCGGATTCGTAGGCGTGTTCTGCGTCGCGCCCCAAGGCCCAGTCCCCGCCCAGCAGGAACGTCGGAGCGACAGCGAGGAACGGCGCGCCCAGCGGCACCTCGCAGCGCGCATAGAGCCAGCGGTGCCCGTGCGCGCTGTCCGGGGGCGGCAGGTCCAGCCCCAAAGCGCCTTGCGCCTCGGCCAGCAGGCGCTGCGCCGCCTCGGGCCTCGTCAGGTCCAGATGCGCGCAGGTCCAGTCGGGCGTGGCATGCAGGACAACCGCACAAGGCGCGGCCGGGCGGCCCGGCTTCGACGCCATCACCTGCACCGTCTCGATGACGCCGCCGGGGTGCAGAAGATCGCCCTGCACCGGCGCACCCCCGTCCCATGCCAGCATGGCCGCCCATTGCGGTGCCATCCGCACGGCGTGCAAGCGCGCCGCCTGCGCGGGCACCAGGTCGGCGGCCTGTGCAGGCGGGACCGTGCAGATCACCGCGCGGAACGGGCCATGCCGGGCGCCGCCCTCATCTGTCAGGTGCCAGCCGCCGTCTTCTGTGACGGACATGATCCGCACCGATTGATGCAGGCGAACCACTGGCGGAAGATCCACGAAGGGCGCCTTCATCTCAGGCACGCCGACAAAGCTGTCCGATTGCACGGGCCAGCGCGCCGCCGTGCCCGCGCCAACCGCAAGCTTCAGCGCGGCGGCGAAGGCCGGGCGTTTGGCGGTCAGGCGGGCGGCGCCATGATCGAACATCACGTCGCCCCCGCGCCGCGTCGCCAGCCGCCCGCCCGGTCCGCGCCCCTTGTCGAAGACACAGGCAAGGTGCCCGGCAAAGGCCAGGTGCCGCGCCGCCGTCAGGCCCGCAAGGCCCGATCCGATGATTGCGATCATTCCTGCACCCCCGTTTGGATTGATGAAGTATTGCGTTCGGCCTAGCGCCGAACTGACGCATCGTCTGCACCGGAACATGGAGCGCGCCCAGAGACATACCAGGTGCATCCACACTTTGAAGTCCCTGCGCAAGCCGGCCCTCTCGACGCGAGTTTCCCGGACCCCGGCAGCCAGACGGGGCGCGTGACGGGGCGATTGTTCAACGCCGCCTGCTTGCACCTGCCGCAGCCCGGGTCGTCGGGCTGGCGATAGTGCCCGCCCTGCCCTTTTTCAGGAAACCTGCACAGACTTTTCCGCGTTAAGGTGCAAGCGGGCGTAGGCTCACCTTGGCGGGCGGCCCCCACAGCCCCGCGCAACACCCCGGAGATGCCATGGCGCGCGTTCCCCTGCTTGTCTTCAGCGACCTCGACGGCACGCTGCTGGACCACGACAGCTACAGCCATGACGCGGCGCTCCCCGCGCTTGCCGCGCTCTCGCGGATCGGCGCGCCGCTGGTGCTGGCCTCGTCCAAGACCGCGCCCGAGATCGCCGCGCTGCACCGCACGCTGGGTCTTGGCGACACCCCCGCCATCGTCGAGAATGGCGCCGCCGTGATGGTCCCCGGTCAGCCCGAACAGACGACAGCCTACGCCGCCCTGCGCGCGGTCCTCGACGATCTGCCGCCAGCCTTGCGCGCCGGGTTCCGCGGCTTCGGCGACATGACTGACGACGAGGTCGCGCGCGTGACCGGCCTGCCCGCGTCCGCTGCCGCCCTCGCCCGCAACCGCGCCCATAGCGAGCCGGGCCTCTGGACCGGCACCGACGCCGCGCGCGCCGATTTCCTGAGAGAGCTTGCACAGCGCGGTGTGACCGCCCGCGAAGGCGGCCGTTTCCTGACGCTGTCGCGCGGCGGCACCAAGGCGGACCGCATGGCCGGGATCACCGAACGATACGCCCCCGCGCTGACCCTAGCGCTTGGCGACGCGCCCAACGACGCCGAGATGATCGAGGCCGCGGACCGCGGCGTGATCGTGCGCAACCCGCACGGCCCCGGCGTGCCATCCCTGCCCGGCGAGACGACCGGCCGGATCATCCGGACCACGAAAACCGGCCCCGAAGGCTGGAATGACGCGGTCCTGTCGGTCATAGCTGACCTGAACGAAACGCGGAGCGGCACCTGACATGGCGGATTTTCACCAGAACGGCAGCATCGCCCAGTTTCACAACCTCCGGCAGCGCCCCCTCGACGAGCTGACGTACGAGCTGGAGACGTTTGCCCAGACCCGCAAGATCGCGCTGATCCTGCCCTGCCTCTACTCGGAGCTGGACGGCCCGGCGATCGGCACCATCGTGAACGAGCTGAAATCGGTGCGCTACCTGCACCGTATCGTCATCGGCCTCGACCGCGCCGACGAGGCGCAGTACCGCCACGCGCGGCGGTTCTTCTCGGCGCTGCCGCAGGACCATGTGGTGATCTGGAACGACAGCCCCCGGATGCTGGACCTGCAGCGCCGCCTCGACTCGATCGGCCTTGCGCCCGACGAGCCCGGAAAGGGCAAGAACGTCTGGTCCTGCATGGGTTACCTGATGGCCTGCGCCGATGCGGCGGTGATGGCGATCCACGACTGCGACATCGTCACTTACGAGGCCGGGATGCTCGCGCGCCTCGTCTATCCCGTCGCGAACCCGAATTTCCCCTACCAGCTGTCCAAGGGCTTCTACCCGCGCATCGGCGACGGCAAGCTGAACGGCCGTGTCACCCGGCTTCTGGTCAGCCCGCTGCTGATCGCGCTCAAGAAGGTGATCGGCGACCGCGATTACATCGACTACCTGCGCTCGTTCCGCTACCCGCTGTCGGGCGAATTCGCGCTGCGCACCAGCGTCCTGCCCGACCTGCGCATTCCCTCCGACTGGGGCCTCGAGATCGGCGTTCTGTCCGAGGCCTGGCGCAACCTGGCCCCCCGCGCCGTCTGCCAGGTGGAACTGTCCGACGCCTACGACCACAAGCACCAGGCGCTGTCGCCCGATGACGCGCAGGCGGGTCTCAACCGGATGTCGACGGACATCTGCAAGGCGATCTTTCGCAAGCTGGCCGCCGATGGCGCGGTGTTCACCCCCAACGTGTTCCGCACCCTCAAGGCGACCTATTACCGCTCGGCCCTCGACCTGCTGGAATTCTACTACCACGACGCACGGATGAACGGCCTCACCCTCGACCGCCATTCCGAAGAAGCCTCGATCGAGATGTTCGCCGAGAACATCGTGACCGCAGGCCAGATCTTCCTCGACAATCCGCGCGAGACGCCGTTCATCCCGACCTGGAACCGGGTACACGCCGCCGATCCGGCGCTGATGTCCGATTTCCGCGCCGCCGTCGCGGCCGACATCGCGGAGTTCGACTGAGACATCTGAGACATCGCCCGCTCCCGATCATCCGCGACCGCCCCCCTGCATCTTTGGTCCTACAAATACCTCCGGGGGGTGAATTGGCCGAAGGCCAAGAGGGGGGCAGAGCCCCCCTACCCCCCGCGACGCCGAAGGCGGCGCAATACTAAAGCTCGGACGCCAAAGGCGGCGCAAAATCATGGCGCCGACGCCAAAGGCTGCGCAAGACGGGTGACTTCCCGCGCCCCGCTCAATGCAGGTTGGTGATCCAGCGGCACTGGTAGGGCGCCATCTCGATCATGTCGCCGCCGATCCGCTCGCCGGTCAGCACATCGACCCAGTCCTCGTCCGCGATCAGGTTGATGTCGCTCACCGCGACCTTCACCGTTTCGGCGCTCACGTTGTGGAGCGCAAAGATCGACTGGTCGCGGTCCAGCGATTGCCGCCAAAGCCCAAAGATCCGGCGGTCCAGACCCAGCGTGAAGTTCGTCGCGTTGGGATGGAACGCAGGCTGGCGGGCGCGCAGGCGGATGCGGCGGGACAATTCTCCCAGCACCCGCGACTGGTCGCTGGCCGGATCGTCCAGCCGCTCAGCAAGCGCCGGATAGTCCCATTTGTGCCGGTTGATCGCCCGGTTCATCCCGCGCCGCGCGACCGCTTCCTGATCGTTCGGCGTGGCCAGAAGCGCATGGATGTAGAAGGCCGGGATGCCCTCCATCGCCATCACGATGGTCTGGGTGCACAGGAACCGCTCCAGATGATGCGCATCCTCGCCCTGATAGGTGCGCGCGGTGGCGGCGAAATAGCTGGTGTTGACCTCATAGGGCGCCTCGCCCCCGCCGGGCAGCGCGCGCATCGACACCAGGCCCCCGCTTTCGCGCACCGTGTCGATCATGCGGGCGATCTCGTCCTGCGGCAGCAGGCCCTCAGCGGGGCGCATCCCGATGCCGTCATGCGAGGCGGTGAAGTTGAGATAGGCGCAGCCCATCGGCGCGGGCGGCATCGCGCGTTGCCAATCCAGCAGATACCGCGCCGTGCCCGCCATCACCGCATGCAGGATCAGCGGCGGCAGCGGGAAGTTGTAGACGACATGCGCCTCGTTGCGATTGCCGAAATAGCTCAGGTTCTCGGCCTTGGGCACGTTCGTCTCGGTCAGCAGGATGACCGTCTCGGTCGCGTAATCCGCCAGCAGCCGCAAGAGTTGCACCACCGCATGGGTTTGCGGCAGGTGGATCGAGGGCGTGCCGATCACCTTCCACAGGAAGGCCACCGCATCCAGCCGGATGATCCGCACGCCCATGTCGACATGCAGGCGGATGATGCGCAGGATCTCCAGCAGCACCTCGGGGTTGCGGAAGTCGAGATCGACCTGGTCGTGGCTGAAGGTGCACCAGACATGGCGCGTGCCGGTCGCCGTCTCGACCTCGCGCAGCAGCGGCGAGGTGCGCGGGCGCACCACCGCCGACAGGTCGTCCTCGGGCGAGGCTTCGACGAAGAAGCGGTCGAACGGCGCCTGCCCCTGCAGGTAGGCGTTGAACCACGGCCCCTGGCTGGAGACGTGGTTCAGCACGAGGTCAGACATCAGGTGAAACCGCTCGCCGATGCGGCGGATGTCGGCCCAGTCGCCCAAAGCGGAATCGACCCGCCGGTAATCGGTGACGGCAAAGCCGTCGTCCGAGGTGAAGGGAAAGAACGGCAGGATATGCACGCCGTTGATAACGCCCTTGACCCGCGTGTTCAGGAAATGATGCAGCAGGTCCAGCGGCTTGTGGCTGCCATCGACGATGCTGTCGCCGTAGGTGATCAGCACCGCGTCACGCTCGGACCACAGCCTGTTGCCCGCAGTGCGCGGCCGCTTGCGGCGGTGGGTGCCTTCGGGCCAGAAGGCGTCGATCACCTGGCTGGCGAGGATCGAGGCGTCGAGATCGGGATAGATCCGCCCCAGAAGCGCGACAAGGCGGTGCGCCATGCCGTCCGGCCCCGAGCCGCCAGGCGCCCCTGATTTGTCTTTCACGGACTTGTCCATGCCTCGACCCTAGGATCAGGCCGCACGGATCGTCCAGCATAACGGGCAGGACCCGGCGGCAGAGGCCGTTGCGATCCGGCCCGGTGCCGAAACTTCAGGCAATGGGTGAACCGGCGCGGTCAGGCGCCGTTCGTGGACAAGCCCGCCAGAAGATCGTCCTTGCCCAGTTGGCCGATGAGCGCGCCGTTTTCCTCGACGCCCAATGGCAGCGTCGATCCGATCAGCCGGTCCATCCCGTCGCGGATCAGCATGTCGGCAGGCACCGTGCCGTCGGTCTTGCCCGCCACCGGCTTCATCAGGTCGCGCGCGCGCAGCACGCCCAGCGGGTTCATGTGCTGCACGAACTCGGCGACGTATTCGTTGCGCGGGTCGCGGAAAATCTCTTGCGGGGTGCCCGCCTGCACGATGCGCCCGCCTTCCATGATGGCGATCTTGTTGCCCAGCTTGAACGCCTCGTCCAGATCGTGGCTGACGAAGATCAGCGTGCGCCGCAACTGCTGCTGCAATTCCAACAACTCGTCCTGCAGCTTGGTGCGGATCAGCGGGTCGAGCGCCGAGAACGGCTCGTCCATCAGAAGGATCGGCGCCTCGGTGACGAAGGCGCGGGCAAGGCCGACGCGCTGCTGCATGCCGCCCGACAATTCGCCGACGCGGCGTTCGGCCCAGTCGGACAGCCCGACAAGGTCAAGCTGCTTGTCGATCCGCTCATTCGCCTCGGTCTTGGGCGTCCCGGCCAGTTCGAGGCCAAGCCCCACATTCTCGCGCACCGTGCGCCAGGGCAGCAGGCCGAACTGCTGGAACACCATGGCGATGTTGTGCATCCGAAGCCGCCTCAGCGTCGCGGGATCGGCGCGGGTGACGTTCACCATGCCGTCGCCGTCATGGACGCTGACCGAGCCGCGCACCACCGGGTTCAGCGCGTTCACCGCACGCAGAAGCGTCGACTTGCCAGAGCCGGACAGGCCCATCAGCACGAGGATTTCGCCCTCTTCCACGTCGATGCTGCAATCGTGCACGCCAAGGATCTGGCCCGTGGCGGACTGGATTTCCCCGCGTTCCTGCCCCTTGTCCATCAGCGGCAGCGCCACTTGCGGACGCTCGCCAAAGACGATCGAGACATTCTCTATCCTGACGGCGACGCTCATTTCCGGGCTCCCACATTCAGGATGCGGTCAAGCATGATCGCGACCACCACGATGACGAAGCCCGATTCAAAGCCAAGCGCGGTGTTGACCGAGTTCAGCGCCCGGACCACCGGCACACCCAGCCCGTCCGCACCGACAAGCGCGGCGACGACGACCATCGACAGCGACAGCATGATCGTCTGGTTCAGGCCCGCCATGATCTGCGGAAACGCGTAGGGCAGTTCGACCTTGAGAAGCGTCTGGCGCGGCGTGGCGCCAAAGGCACGCGCGGCTTCCAGCAAAGGCTGCGGCGTCGAGGCGACGCCAAGATAGGTGAGCCGGATCGGCGCAGGCAGCACGAAGATCACCGTGGCCAGCAGCCCCGGAACCATGCCGATACCAAAGAACACGATGGCCGGGATCAGGTAGACGAAGGTGGGCAGCGTCTGCATCAGGTCGAGCACGGGGCGCAGGTAGGTGTACATCCGCGGCCGGTGCGCGGCGGCGATGCCGATGGGCACCCCGATCGCCATGCACACGACGCAGGCCGACAGCACCAGCGTCAGACTTTCCGTCGTCTCCTCCCAGTAGCCCTGGTTGAGGATGAACAGGAAGCCCAGCAGCACGAAGAGGCAGGTCTTCCAGTTGCGCTGAAGAAACCATGTGATGCCGATGAAGATGGCGATCACGACCAGCGGGCTCGGCGTCTGAAGCACCCACAGGATGCCGTCGATCATCGAGGACATCACCGTAGAGATGCCGTCGAGGATGAATTCGCCGTTGTCACGGACCCAGTCGAAGATGGCCTTGGCCGTCTTGCCCACCGGGATCTTGTACTCCGTCAGCCACTCCAAACCGTGTATCCCCCGATGTCCCGTCGCCCGATATGGGTCCCGTCCCGCGCAGCCTTGCCGCGCGGGACGGGTTCGTCAATCAAAGCCCGAGATGGCCTTTGACAGCAGCCATCGCGTCGCCGCCGTCAACGGTGGTCACGCCCTCGAGCCAGGTATCCAGAACACCGGCATTCGCCTTGAGCCAGGCTTCGGTCGCCTCGTCCGGGTCCATGCCTTCGTCAAGGATCTGCCCCATGATGAGGTTTTCCATCTCGAGCGTGAAATCCATGTTCGAGAACAGCGTGCCGAGGTTCGGGCATTCCCCCGAGAACCCTTCGCGGGTGACGGTGTGCACGACACCCTCGCCGCCAAAGAAATCCTCGCCGCCGGTCAGGTACTTGAGCGAGAAGTTGGCGTTCATCGGGTGCGGCTCCCAGCCGAGGAACACGACAGGCTCCTCGTCGCTGTAGGCGCGCTCGACCTGCGCCAGCATCCCTTGCTCGGAGCTTTCGACGACATCGAAGCCTTCAAGACCGTGGGTGTTCTCTTCGGTCAGGCTAATGAGATAGGCGTTGCCCTCGTTGCCCGGCTCGATGCCGTAGATCTTGCCGTCCAGCGCGTCGCGGAAGTTGGCGATGTCGGCGTAGGACTGCAGGCCCGCCTCGTAGACGTAGGTCGGCACTGCGAGCGTGTATTTGGTGCCTTCGAGGTTCACGTTGATCTGCTCGATCTCGCCGCCTTCGAGGTAGGGCGTGATTGCGCCGGTCTGCGCGGGCATCCAGTTGCCGAGGAACACGTCGACATCGTCGCTTTCCAGCGAGGCGAAGGTGACGGGCACCGACAGGACCTTGACGTCGACGTCATAGCCCAGCCCTTCGAGGACATGCTTTGCGGTGCTGGTGGTGGTGGTGATGTCGGTCCAGCCGACATCGGACATCACGACAGTGTCACATTGCGCGGCGGCCGATCCGGCGGCGAGCAGCGTCAGCGCCGAGACGGTGGAGGCGAGAGAAGTGAGTTTCATGAGCAGCTCCCTGTTGGGTGGTGGTGTTGGTTTTGTTGATTGACTAATCAAACAATCCATGACTATCCCGATATTGCAACCGCTTTTTGTGCTTTTCGGGGGAGTGCCGCCAAATGAGCGTCGAGCCGCAGCGCCGTTCCCAGCTTGTCGAAGCCACGATCACCGAGATCGGGATGACCGGATCGCTCAATGTGACGGTCGGGCAGATCGCCAAGCGCGCCGGGGTCTCCGCCGCGCTGGCGTTCCACTACTTCGGCGACAAGGATCAGCTTTTCCTTGCGGCAATGCGCCATATCCTGACGATCTACGGGGCCGAAGTGCGCGGTGCGCTGGCCGCGGGCGCCAGCCCCCGCGACCGTCTGAACGGGCTGATCCGGGCCAGTTTCTCGCCCACGAATTTCCGCCGCGACGTGATTGCCGCCTGGCTGAATTTCTACGTTCTCGCGCGCCGTGCGGACGCTGCGAAACGGCTTCTGGCGATCTATCACAGCCGTCTTCAATCGAATCTCGTGCACGATTTGCGGCCCCTCGTTGGTGCGGATGCCGCCGATATCGCCCAGCGAATCGGTGGGCTGATCGACGGACTCTATCTGCGCAATGCCATCAATCCCGAGGTCATGACCGGCAAGAGCGCGGCGGCGCATGTGCTGGCAGCCCTAGAACGCGAAATCGGTGAATGCAAATGACACGTCCGAATATCCTTGTCCTGATGGTCGACCAGTTGAACGGCACGCTGTTCCCGGACGGACCTGCCGACTGGCTGCATGCCCCTAACCTCAAGAAGCTGGCCGAGCGGTCGGTGCGGTTCGAGAATTGCTATACCGCGTCGCCGCTGTGTGCGCCGGGGCGCGCCAGCTTCATGTCGGGCCAGTTGCCTTCCGTCACCGGCGTCTACGACAACGCCGCCGAGTTTCCGTCCGACCTGCCCACCTATGCGCACCATCTGCGGCGCGCAGGGTATCAGACCTGCCTGTCGGGCAAGATGCACTTCGTCGGCCCAGACCAGATGCACGGCTTCGAGGAACGCCTGACGACCGACATCTACCCCGCCGATTTCGGCTGGACGCCCGATTACCGCAAGCCGGGCGAGCGGATCGACTGGTGGTATCACAACATGGGATCGGTCACCGGCGCGGGTGTCGCCGAGATCAGCAACCAGATGGAATACGACGACGAGGTCGCCTTCAACGCCTGCCAGAAGATCTATGACCTGGCGCGCGGCAAGGACGACAGGCCCTGGTGCCTGACGGCCAGCTTCACCCATCCGCATGATCCCTACGTCGCGCGGCGCAAGTACTGGGATCTCTACGAGGAGTGCGACCATCTTCTGCCAGAGATCGGCGCGATCCCCTACGACGATCAGGACCCCCATTCGAAACGCATCTTCGACGCCAACGACTGGCGCAGCTTCGACATCTCCGAAGACGACATCCGCCGCTCGCGCCGCGCCTATTTCGCCAACATCAGCTATCTCGACGACAAGATCGGCGATATCCTCGATACGCTGGAACGCACCCGGCAAGAGGCGATCATCCTGTTCGTGTCGGATCACGGCGACATGCTGGGCGAGCGCGGCCTGTGGTTCAAGATGACCTTCTACGAGGGCTCGGCCCGGGTGCCGATGATGATCGCTGCACCCAGCCTCACCCCCGGGCATGTCCGCACGCCGGTGTCCAACATCGACGTGTGCCCGACGCTGTGCGATCTGGCGGGCGTGTCGATGGACGAGGTGATGCCGTGGACGGCGGGCGAGTCGCTCGTGCCGCTAGGCCGGGGCGGAACGCGCACCGCGCCGGTGGCGATGGAATACGCCGCCGAGGCGTCGCAGGCGCCGCTCGTCGCGCTGCGGTCGGGGCGCTACAAGTACACCCGCTGCGCGCTCGATCCCGAGCAACTGTTCGATCTGGACGCTGATCCGCATGAGTTGGAAGATCTTGCGGGCGATCCGGCCCATGCGGACGCGCTGGCCGAGTTGCGCGCCGAGGCGGATCGCCGCTGGGATCTATCCGCCTTCGACGCCGACGTCCGCAAGAGCCAGGCGCGGCGCTGGGTGGTCTACGAGGCGCTGCGCAACGGCGCCTACTATCCGTGGGACTACCAGCCCCTGCGCAATGCCAGCGAGCGGTTCATGCGAAACCACATGGACCTCAACACCGTCGAGGACAGCCAGCGCTTTCCGCGCGGCGAGTGACCGGAGACACACCCATGGCCTATGCCCCCCAGCCCACAGCAAGCCACTACATCGGCGGCGTCTATGTCGAGGACACCGGCGGCGACGCGATCCCGGTGATCTTTGCCGCTACTGGCGAGACGATTGCGACCGTCCATGCCGGCACGCCCGCCATCGTCGAGCGTGCGCTGGCCGCCGCCACTGACGCGCAGGCAGAGTGGGCCGCGATGACGGGCCGGATGCGCGGCCGCATCCTGACCCGCGCAGCGCAGATCATCCGCGAGCGCAACCGAGAGCTGTCCGAGCTTGAGACGCTCGACACCGGCAAGCCGTTGCAGGAAACGCTGGTGGCCGATGCCACGTCGGGCGCGGATGCGCTGGAATACTTCGGCGGGCTGGCGGCGACACTGACCGGCGAGCATATCCAGCTTGGCGAGGATTGGGTCTATACGCGGCGCGAGGCGCTTGGCGTCTGCGTCGGCATCGGCGCATGGAACTACCCCACCCAGATCGCCTGCTGGAAGGCCGCCCCCGCGCTGGCCTGCGGCAACACCATGGTGTTCAAGCCATCCGAAACAACGCCGCTTTGCGCGCTGAAGATCGCGGAAATCCTGACCGAGGCGGGCGCACCGCCGGGCGTGTTCAACGTGGTGCAGGGCATGGGCGCGGTCGGCGCGCAGCTTGTCACCGACCCGCGCGTCGCCAAGGTGTCGCTGACCGGCTCGGTCCCCACCGGCAAGCGCGTCTATGCCGCCGCCGCCGCCGAGATGAAGCACGTCACGATGGAGCTAGGCGGCAAATCCCCGATGCTGGTGTTCGAGGATGCCGATATCGAGAACGCCGTCGGCGGCGCGATCCTGGGGAACTTCTATTCCTCGGGTCAGGTCTGTTCCAACGGCACGCGGGTGTTCGTGCACCGCGCGATCAAAGAGGCGTTCCTCGACCGCCTTGCCGCCCGCCTGTCGGACGCCGTGATCGGCGATCCGCGCGACGAGGCGGTGAACTTTGGCCCGATGGTGTCTGAACGGCAGATGCAGACCGTGCTGGGCTATATTGAGAAAGGCCTCGCCGAAGGCGCGCGCCTTGTCACCGGCGGCACGCGGCTAGACCGCGACGGCTGGTTCGTCACGCCCACAGTCTTTGCCGATGTCACCGACGACATGACCATCGCCCGCGAGGAGATTTTCGGCCCGGTGATGGCCGTTCTCGATTTCGACGACGAGGCCGAGGCGATCGCCCGCGCCAACGACACGCCCTATGGCCTGTCGGCTGGCGTGTTCACCCGTGATCTGGCGCGCGCGCACCGGGTGATCGCGCAGCTTCGGGCAGGGACATGCTTTATCAACTCCTACAACGATGCGCCCGTCGAGGCGCCGTTCGGCGGCGTCAAGATGTCCGGCGTCGGGCGCGAGAACTCGCGCGCAGCGCTGGAACACTACAGCCAGGTGAAATCCGTCTATGTCCGCATGGGCGACCTCGAGGCGCCGTTCTGATGCAGGCCGACTATGTCATCGTCGGCGCGGGCAGCGCCGGATGCGCCATGGCGTACCGGCTGGCCGAGGCAGGGCGCAGCGTTCTGGTGATCGAACATGGCGGCACCGATGCGGGGCCGTTCATCCAGATGCCGGGCGCGCTGTCCTACCCGATGAACATGAAGCGCTACGACTGGGGCTACCGCACCGAACCCGAGCCACATCTGGGCGGGCGCGTTCTGGCGACGCCGCGCGGCAAGGTGATCGGCGGGTCATCCTCGATCAACGGGATGATCTACGTGCGCGGGCACGCGCGCGATTTCGATGCCTGGCGCGACGGCGGCGCGGCGGGCTGGGGCTATGCCGACGTTCTGCCCTACTTCAAGCGGCAGGAGACCTGGCACGACGGCGGGCACGGCGGCGATCCGTCCTGGCGCGGCACGGACGGCCCGCTGCACATCACGCGCGGCAAGCGCGACAATCCCCTGACCCGCGCCTTTGTCGAGGCAGGGCGGCAGGCGGGTTATCCGGTGACGGGCGACTACAACGGCCACCAGCAAGAAGGCTTCGGCCCCTTCGACATGACCGTCTGGCAGGGGCGCCGCTGGTCTGCCGCCAGCGCCTATCTCAAGCCCGCGCTGAAACGCCCGAACTGCACCCTGATAACCGCCCTCGCACGCCGCGTGGTGATCGAGGACGGGCGCGCTGTCGGTGTCGAGGTGTCACGCGGCGGCAGGACCGAGGTAATCCGCGCCGAGGTCGAGGTGATCCTTGCCGCCTCGTCGATCAACTCGCCCAAGCTATTGATGTTGTCGGGCATCGGCCCCGCCGCGCACCTGGCCGAGCATGGCATCGACGTTGTCGCCGACCGCGCGGGCGTCGGGCAGAACCTGCAGGACCATCTGGAGCTTTACGTTCAGGCCGCCGCGTCGAGGCCGGTCAGCCTGTTCCGCTACTGGAACCTTGTCGGCAAGGCCTATGTCGGCGCGCGCTGGCTGCTCAATCGCACCGGTCCCGGCGCGTCGAACCAGTTCGAGAGCGCCGCCTTCATCCGGTCCGAGGCGGGCGTCGAATACCCCGACATCCAGTATCATTTCCTGCCCATCGCGGTGCGCTACGATGGCAAGGTCGCCGCAGAAGGGCACGGATTTCAGGCCCATGTCGGCCCGATGCGCTCTCCCTCGCGGGGGGCGGTCACACTGCGCTCTGCCGATCCCGCCGACGCGCCGCGCATCAGGTTCAACTACATGGCGCACGAACAGGACTGGCAGGATTTCCGCCGCTGCATCCGCCTGACGCGCGAAATCTTTCGGCAAGATGCATTCAAGGACTATTACAAGCACGAGATCCAGCCGGGCGCCGCCGCGCAGTCCGATGACGAGCTGGACGATTTCATCCGCGAGCATGTCGAATCCGCCTATCACCCCTGCGGCACCGCGAAGATCGGGCGCCGCGATGACCCGATGGCTGTCGTCGATCCCGAATGCCGGGTGATCGGCGTGGATCGCCTGCGGCTTGCCGACAGCTCGATCTTTCCGGTCATCACCAACGGCAACCTCAACGCGCCCTCGATCATGGCGGGCGAGAAGGCCGCCGACCACATCCTTGGCCGCCCGCCCCTGCCGCCCGAGAATGCCGAGCCCTGGGTGCATCCCGATTGGCAGGGCTCGCAGCGCTAGCCGGTCAGCAGCGGTGCGACGACCACGCCGCCCGCCAGCCAGCAATACGCAAGCATCGCCAGCACGAAGAGCGTCCTGTCGGTCGCGCCGACGCCCCAGTCGATGGCGAAGCCCGAGGTGCGGATCTTCCAGCCTACGAACACAAGGGTGGCCGCGAGGAAGACGAGGTTGAGGAACAGTGTGTAATCGACCTGAAAGAAGTCGCGTTCCGTGACGCTTTTGGCGCTGGAGGCCTCTGGCAGGATCCCGGCAAGCTGGAACCCGTAGTGCATCGCGATCGTCGCCGCGACGAGCGCCACAAGGAACACGGCCAGCACATAGAGCGCAAAGCGCCAGCCGTAGTATTTCGCCTGGATGCGCAGCACCGGCAGGACCACGAGATCGCTGAAGATGAAGGCCATCACGCCGGCGAAACTGACCCCGTTCGAGAACAGCACCGCCGCAAGGGGAATGTTGCCCATCGATCCGATGAAGGTGAAGAACGCCGCCACCGGGCCGACCAGCGCATGTTGCAGCAGGTGAAGAAAGCCGAGATCGTCGCTGCCTGACCCGATGAACAGCCATTGGAAGAAACTGCGCGGCACGAAGGCGGCGACAAGCCCGGCGACCGTGAAACCGATGGTCACGTCCTTCCAGACCATACCCCATTCCATGAAGTAGCGCATCGACACCATGCGCCAGCCTTCGCGGCGCACGATCATCTTGCGCCAGTCGGGCACCTCGCCCTGCCCGTCCCCCTCTTGCCTGCGCGCCCGCTCGCGTGCCGCTTCGGTCAGCTTGGCAGGGCCGGTCAGCCGAACGATCAGCCACATGATGAGGATCAGCAGAAGGCCGCCGAGGTATTCGCCGACGACGAATTGCCAGGACAGGAACACCGCGATGATGATGCCCAGCTCCACGACCAGGTTGGTCGAGGCGAGCAGGAACGCCAGCGACGGCACCAGCCCTGCCCCCTTGGCGAACAGCGACCGCGAAGTTGCAAGCGCAGCGAAGGAGCATGAGCTTGAGACGAAGCCGAACAGGGTGGCCAGCGCGACGCTGCGCGGCCCTGCCTCGCCCATGCTGCGCTTCATCCGGGCCTCGGTGACGAAGACCTGGATCAGGCTGGACACCAGATAGCCAAGGCCGAAGGCCCAGAACGCCATCCAGAACAGACCCAGCGACGTGCGGGCGGCGTCATGCCAAAGGCTCGCGAATTCCTGCATCATGCCGATCAACACGGCAAACACCCGATTGTTTCAGCGTACGCACCGGCGCTTTGGGTGACAGCGCGGAAGGCCGGATTGGCGCGCGTCCGAAGTCAGCGTTTGGACTTCAGGTGGCTGAGCAGGTGATGGAACTTTTCGCCCTGCACGGCGACATGGCCGCGCAATTCGTCGGCTGTCCGCTTGCTGTCGCCATCGGCCAGCGCCCGAAGGATCGCTTCGTGCTCCGCCATGGATTGCTCCAGCCTGCCGCGCAGGTGAAGCTGGAGGCGCCGGTAGGGTTTCAGCCGCTTCTGCAGCCGAAGGGCCAGATCGCGCAGATAGCTGCTTTGCGCCGCCTCATAGATCAGGTGATGAAACTTCTCGTTGTGGGCATAGTACTTGTCCGCATCGGGCGCGGCGACGGCCCGCTTGCACAGCTCGTTGACGTCCTGAAGCGCTTGCAGGTTCGCCTCTGTGATCCGCTTTGCCGCAAGATAGCCGCAGGACGCTTCGAGTTCGGCCATCGCCTCGAACATCTCGACAAGCTCGACAGGCCCCGGCTCGATCACGAAGACGCCGCGTCGGGGGCGCTGTTCGACAAGTCCCGAGGCGACCAGCTTTTGCAGCGCTTCGCGGATCGGCGTCCGGGACACCCCGAACTGTTCCGACAAACGGATCTCATCCAGCCGCTCGCCATGCGCGAAGCTGCCCGTGACGATCATCTGTTCGAGATTGTCGAGAATATGATCCGCGCGCCGAACATCCATGAGAGCAGTCTCCATCAGCTTTGCGCAAAATGCAAAGGCGCTGCGCTTGTATACAAAAATGTTGACATAGGATGCAACATGACAGTCTGTGGTCGCACGAGCCGCCGGGAGAAGTTCAGGCTGGCGTCCTTGGGAGGATAACATGAAAATTTCACGCTACGCCGCAGCGGCGGCGATCACCGTCATGGCGGGCACAGTCTCTGCCGCAGAGCTGCGCCTGTCGCACCAGTGGTCCGAAGGCGATGTGCGCCATCAGGTCGCGCAGATGGTTGCTGAAGACGTCGCCGCCGCCGGAGTGGATCTGAGCATCCAGATCTTTCCGAACCAGACCCTGTTCAAGGCGCGCGAACAGTATACGCCGCTCAGCCGCGGTCAGCTTGACATGACCGTGCTGCCCCTGTCCTACGCCGGTGGCCAGCAGCCTGCCTACAACCTGACCCTGATGCCCGGCCTCGTGAAGAACCACGACCACGGCGACCGCCTGTCGCATTCGCCGTTCATGGCGGAAATCGAGAACATCATGGCCGGCGACGACGTCATGGTCCTGGTGCACGGGTATCTGGCGGGCGGCTTCGGCTCGAACAAGGGCTGCATCACCAAGCCCGAAGATGTGGCCGGGGTGTCGATTCGCGCGGCGGGCAAGGCCTTTGAGGAAATGCTCGCGGCTTCGGGCGCGTCGATCTCGTCGATGGCATCGTCCGAAATCTACCCGGCCCTGCAATCGGGCGTTCTGGACGCCACCAACACGTCCTCGGAAAGCTTCGTCAGCTTCCGGCTCTATGAGCAACTGGATTGCTATACCCCGGCCGGGGACTACGCGCTGTGGTTCATGTATCAGCCTCTGATCATGAACAAGACCACTTTCGACGGCCTGAGCGCCGACCAGCAGACCGCGCTTCGCACTGCCGGTGAAAAGGCGCAGGCCTTCTATCTGGAGCAGGCCAAGCTGGGTGATGCGGTCGCGGCCAAGGCGTTCTCGGACGCGGGCGTGGAGCTGGCCGAGATGACCGAGGCGGACTTCAACGCGTGGCGCGACATCGCCGCGACGTCGTCCTACCCGTCCTTCGTCGCCGAGACGCCGGACGGCCAGAAGCTGCTCGACATGGCGCTTTCCGTCGACTGAGGCGTGACGCTGCACCTGCCGGGGCGTCCGGCAGGTGCATTCCCATTCCATTCCAGCTTGAAGGTATGCCTTGTGGAACGCCCTGCTTCTTCGATGCCCTCCGCCGTGCGTCTGGTCGGCACCCTGTCGACCATCAGCGGTGTGATAGCGTCGTTCATGATCCTCGCGTCGGTGCTGATCACCTGCCAGATGATCTTTGTCCGCGCCGTGCTGGGCAAATCGACGATCTGGCAGACCGAAGCCGTGATTTACCTGATGATCGCCGCCACGATGATCGGTCTTGCCTATGTGCAAAAGCTAAAGGGGCATGTCGGCGTCGACCTGATACCGACGATGCTGGGGCCGAACGGGCGCCGGATCGTGGCGTTCTTCACGCTTGGCGTCACCGTGCTCATGATGGGCCTGATGCTGTATTACGCCTATGACATGTGGCATTTCGCCTGGAAGCGGGGGTGGAAATCCGAAACCGTCTGGGCCGTTCCGCTGTGGATCCCGTATCTGTCGGTCCCCTTGGGCTTTGGCCTGTTTCTGCTGCAACTTTTCGCTGATCTGTGGATGGTCGTTCGAGGCGAAGACATCGGCGCGCCCGTGCCTGCCGAAGACCGGAGGCACTGATGGATCCGCTTGCAGTTGGTGGGCTTGTAGCCCTGTGCACCGTTGTCGTGCTGTTTTCCGGGGTGTCCGTCGCCACGGGCCTGCTGATCGTCGCCACGGGGTTCCTGCTGGTGTTCGACGGCGCCCGGTCGCTCGTCGCCCTGCCCGAGTTGATGTATGGCGAGTTGAACAGCTTTGCCCTGCTGTCGATCCCGATGTTCATTATCATGGGAGCCGCGATTTCCTCGACCCGTGCGGGACCGGACCTTTATGAAGCGCTGGAGCGCTGGCTGACAAAGGTACCGGGCGGGCTGGTCGTCTCCAACCTCGGGGCCTGTGCGCTGTTCGCCGCGATGTCGGGGTCGAGCCCCGCCACCTGCGCCGCGATCGGCAAGATGGGCATCCCCGAGATGCGCAAGCGCGGCTATCCCGATGAAGTGGCGGCCGGGTCGATCGCCGCGGGCGGCACGCTTGGCATCCTGATCCCGCCCTCGGTGACGATGATCGTGTATGGCATCGCCACCGAGACCAGTATCGGCCGCCTGTTCCTTGCGGGGGTCATTCCCGGCGTGTTGCTGGTGTCGCTGTTCATCGCGTGGGCGATCTATGACACCTGGCGGCGCGGCGCGGCGGGCGTGGCCCTGTCCGGCATCAGCTACAGCTGGGCGCAGCGGTTCGAGGTCCTGCCGCGCGTCCTGCCGTTCCTCGCCATCATCGTCGGCGTGCTCTATGCGCTCTACGGCGGCATCGCGACACCGTCGGAGACCGCTGCTGTCGGCGCGATGCTGTGCATCATCGTCGCGGTGATCGTCTACCGGCTGTATCAGCCGATGGCGCTGTGGGCTGTCCTGCGCGATTCCACGAAGGAATCCGTGATGATCCTGTTCATCATCGGCGCGGCGGGCGTGTTCTCGTTCATGCTGTCGTCGTTGTTCGTCACCCAGTCCGTCGCGGGCTGGATTGCCGAGCTGGACGTGAACCGCTGGGTTCTGATGGGCATCATCAACGTGTTCCTGCTGGTGGCGGGCTTTTTCCTGCCCCCGGTCGCGGTGATCCTGATGTCCGCGCCGATCCTGTTGCCGATCATCACCAGCGCCGGTTTCGATCCCATCTGGTTCGCGGTGATCCTGACGATCAACATGGAAATCGGGCTGATTACGCCGCCGGTGGGGCTCAATCTCTATGTGATCAACGGCATCGCGCCCGACATATCGCTCAAGAAGATCCTTGTCGGGTCGCTGCCGTTCGTGGGCTGCATGGTGCTGGCTATCGTCATCCTGTGCGTCTTTCCGGGTCTTGCGACATGGTTGCCCGACTACCTGATGGGTCCGGCGCTATGAGCCTGCTTGCGGACCTGCTGTCGACGCTCATCGATCGCCGCCTAGCAGTGACGGGCGGCAGCAAGGCCGATGACCGGCCCATCGAAACGCTGTGCCGCGATCTGGTCGGGAACCTTGGCGAGGTGACCGGCTTTGCCATGGCGTGCCAGATCCTCGACCGCTTCCAGGCGATGGACCCGGACGCGCGGCACGCCTTCTTCACCTTTCTCAACGACGAGATGGATATCGACCCGGACGCCGTCGCCGCAGCGACCACGGCCTATGCGGCGGACCGGTCGGTCGCCAATTTCCGCCGCCTGATGCGCGCGGCCGAGGCTCCGCGCCAGGAACTCGCCCGCCGGCTCAACCAGGTGCCGGGCGCGACCGCTCGCATCGTGGCGATGCGTGAGGATCTGCTGCGGTTCATGAAGACCGACCCCGCGCTGGCCAAGCTGGACGCCGATCTGCGGCATCTGCTGTCCAGCTGGTTCAACCGTGGTTTTCTGGTGCTGCGTCCGATCAACTGGGAAAGCCCGGCGCATGTTCTGGAAAAGATCATCGCCTATGAAGCCGTGCACGCGATCGACAGCTGGGACGATCTCAGGCGGCGGTTGCAGCCGCGCGATCGGCGCTGTTTCGGCTTCTTTCATCCTGCGATGCCGGATGAGCCGTTGATCTTCGTCGAGGTCGCCCTGACCAAGGGCATTCCTGGATCGATCCAGTCCCTGCTGTCCGAGGGGCGCGATCCACTGCCCGAGACACAGGCGGATACGGCGGTCTTCTATTCGATCTCGAACTGTCAGGCCGGGCTTGCGGGGATCTCGTTCGGCAATTCGCTGATAAAGCAGGTGGCGCGCGATCTGAGCGGGGTCTTGCCGCAGATCAGCACCTTCGTGACGCTCTCGCCGATCCCGGGGCTGATGAAATGGCTGGCGGAAAAGGGACTGGACGACCGCATTGACGATCCCGAGGCGGTCCGCGCGCTTGCAACGCAGTATCTTCTCGGGGCCAAGCGTGAAGGCGGCTTGCCCCGCGATCCCGTTGCGCGGTTCCATCTGAACAACGGTGCCTCCGTCCACGAGGTCCACGCCCGGGCCGACCTGTCCGCGAACGGCCTCGCGCAATCCGCAGGCGCGATGGTGAACTACCTCTACGATCTGGACCGGATCACCGAGAACCACGAGGCGTTTGCGAAGAACCAAGTCATCACGGCATCCGCCCAACTGCGCGCACTTGCCCGCAAGGCAATGACGCCCGCCACCTGACTGTCTGGAGAGTTGCATGGCAAATCTGCTCTATGATGCCCTTTTCGGCTGCCATGCCGGACAGGATACGCCGTTTCTGCATTTGCCGGATGGCCGCACGCTAAGCCATGACGCGTTCCTGCGGATGGCGGCGCGCTATGCCCATGCCATGACCGCCGAAGGGCTGGCGCCCGGCGACCGGCTGGCGGCGCAGATCGACAAGTCACCCCAAGCGCTGGCCATCTATGCCGCCTGCGCCCAGATCGGCGTGGTCTTCCTGCCGCTCAACACCGGATACACGACCGCAGAGCTGGACTATTTCATCGGCAATTCAGGCGCAAAGCTGGTGCTGTCCTCTGACAGGGTGTCGGACGCACTGGCCCCGGTTGCGGCGGCCTACGGGGCGGCCTTGCGCACGCTTAACGCCGACGGCACCGGCTCTCTGACCGACCTTGCCAGGGACCTGCCCGAGGTCTTCGACACCGTAAGCCGCGCGCCCGACGATCTTGCCGCGTTCCTCTATACGTCCGGCACCACCGGCCGGTCCAAGGGCGCGATGCTGACGCAGGCCAATCTTGTGTCCAACGCGCAGACATTGGCCGAGTGCTGGCGGTTCACCAGCGGCGATGTGCTGCTGCATGCCCTGCCGATCTTTCACACCCACGGGCTGTTCGTCGCCAGCAATGTCACGCTTGTCGCGGGCGGGTCGATGATCTTCCTGCCGGGCTTCAACATTGACCAGGTGATTGCTGCGATACCGCGGGCCACGACGATGATGGGGGTGCCGACCTTCTACACCCGGCTGCTTGAGGACGATCGGCTTACCGCCGACCTCACGGCGCATATGCGGCTGTTCGTTTCGGGGTCAGCGCCCCTGCTGGCGGAAACCCACGAACAGTTCGAAACCCGCACCGGCCACCGCATCCTTGAACGCTACGGGATGACCGAGACCAACATGAACACCTCGAACCCCTATGATGGAGAACGGCGCGGCGGGACTGTCGGGTTTCTGCTGCCGGGCGTGGAGTTGAAGATCACCGACCCCGCCACAGGCGACACCGTCGAGACGGGCGAGATCGGCCAGATCGAGGTGCGCGGCCCCAACGTGTTCAAGGGATACTGGCAAATGCCGGAGAAGACCGCCGAAGAGCTGCGCGCGGATGGCTTCTTCATCACCGGGGATCTGGGGCGGATCGACGAAGACGGCTATGTCACCATCGTCGGGCGCAACAAGGACCTTATCATTTCGGGCGGCTACAACATCTATCCCAAGGAGATCGAGCTGATCCTCGACGACCAGCCCGGCGTGCTGGAAAGCGCGGTGATCGGCGTGCCGCACCCCGATTTCGGCGAGGCCGTAGTCGGCCTGCTTGTGGCACGTCCGGGCGAGACCGTATCGACCGATGCCATCATGGCGGCCCTTGGGGATCAGCTTGCGCGGTTCAAGCAGCCCAAGCGGCTGTTCGTGGTCACGGAATTCCCGCGCAACACGATGGGAAAACTGCAAAAGAACATCCTGCGCGAGCAGTTTGCAGGCACGTTCAGCCCGTCCTGACGGACCCACGGGCATAGCGCCCCTGCGCGATCATCTGGGCGGCCAGAACCGGCAGGTTCCGCCCCGTCATCCGCACGCGCCCTGCCGCGTCCGCGCCATCACTGGCAACGACGACTTGGTCGCGATCTAGGGAGAGTGAGGCCATTACCGCGGCCTGCAACGGCACAACCGGTAGATACTCGGGCAAAACGATCTGGTCAGAGTCCTGTCCGTCAGCGCTGGCGATCCCGCCACGCTCAAGCATGGTCGAGATGATCCGGGCCGTGAAGGGCAAAGCGCCCCCTGGCCCCCGCGATAACGCGTGACGCCTTCGGTGCCTCGCCCTGAAGCCCCGAATGACCCGCCTGGCAAAGAATGCAGGCTCGCGGCAGTCAGCTCTTCGGCTGGCGCAACACGTCCTGCCATTCCGGGTGGCGATCGAACTGTGCCTTCGCAAAAGGACAGAGCGGTATGAGGATGACGCTGTCCCTCCGCGCGTCCTCGACCGCCTGCCGCACGAGCATTTCGCCCACCTTTCGGCCCCGCAGGACGCCCGGAACCTCGGTGTGGTCGATGATGATCTGCCCCTTGCCGACCCGGCTGTAGGTCATTTCGGCCTCGTGGCCATCCATGACCAGACTGTAGCGCCCCTTCGATGCGCCGTCTTCGCGTGCCACCGGAACATCAGTCGGCGCAGGCGCACCCCTTGCAACGTCCGCGTTCGCCTGTCCCGCGCTGGGGCGGCGCACCTGGCGCGGCCGGCCCTCTGCGCACTCCAGCAACGCGCGGTCCCAGTGTCCAAGGTCGGCGGCGGCCTCGTAGGTCGAGACCAGGAACGCCATCAGGGCCTCGTCGGGATCGGCCGCAGCCTGCACGGCATCGTAGGGCAGCATGAATTCCGAAAGCCCCTCGTGCCAGAATGCCGCTTCGGGCCGAACCGGCGCGCCCCGATACCCGCCAGGCGCCGGGTAGGCGTAGGCATAGAAGGCGGGATAATCGATGCCGTTGCCGCCCGGCCAGAACCCTGCCGAGGACACCTCTCGGTCATAGGCTTCCTGTGCGACGTCATCCGGCAGCGAGGGGATCCCGGCAGGGTGGAGCGGCGCGCGCCGTCCCGAAAACCGGGTGACCGCAAGATCCATGGCCCCCCAGAACAGGTGAACGGGGCTGGACTTGCCAAGGAAGGACGTGCGGAACCTGCCCAGCACCCGGTCGATGGCGACCAATGCCTGATGATAGCGCTGCACCGCGTCCCGGTCGTAGGGACGGTCGCGGTGATCCTCGCTGAACGGGATGGGGTCCGGCACCTCGTTCGGCATGTCGCTGAACGTCGGCGTGCCGCCGAGATCGGCGATCATCTGCACGACCTTCGCGCGGAACGCTGCAACCGTGGACGGCTCCAGCGCGAACGTCTCCTTGCGGCCATTGCCACAGGTGCCGATGACCATGTGCTCGCGGAAATCGAAGCGGATCTCGATGCCGGGGCCGTCGGGGATCGGTGAGGATGTCAGGCCGGTCGGCGTGACATAGAACGTCGCGGTCCAGGAGTGGTTGAGCCACGGCGTGTGTGCCAGCCGGTATTTTCCGACGATCTGAAGATAGAGGTGCAGGGCGGCGCAGGTCTCGCGCCAGTCCAGGTAGTCCAGTCGGGGCCATTTCGTGCTCATCGCGCGTCCTTTCAATCCTCTCAATCCGGCAGGGGGATATGCTCGCCTCGGTCATCGACCGGAAGATCGAAGCGCCCGTTGCCCCAGTTTGCGGCGCGCCATTCGGCCTTGGCCTCTTCGATGCGCTCCCGCGACGACGCGACGAAGTTCCACCAGATATAGCGCGGGCCGTTGAACGTCGCACCGCCAAGGATCATGAGCCGCGCCCCCCGGTCGCCAGCGGCGACGGTGATCTTGTCGCCCGGGCGGAAGACCATCATCCGGCCCGCCTCGAACTCCTGCCCTGCAACCGAAATGGACCCTTCGACGATATAGATGCCCCGGTCTTCGTGATCGTCCGGCATCGGCAATCGGCTTCCCGGCTGAAGGGTCACATCGGCGTAGAAGGTTTCCGACAGCATCGTCGCGGGCGCCGTCGCGCCATAGGCGCTGCCGAGGATCAGCCGAACCGAGACGCCGCCATCCTCGATCATCGGCAACGTGTCCTTGCCATGATGTTCAAAGCTGGGCGCCACATCTTCATGACTGTCGGGCAAGGCCAGCCACGTCTGTATGCCGAACAGGCCGTTCGGGCCGCTGCGCGCCGCCGCCGATGTCCGTTCGGAGTGGGTGACGCCGCGCCCGGCGACCATCCAGTTCAGCGCGCCGGGGCTGATGATCTGGTCGGCGCCGGTGCTGTCGCGGTGGTGGAAGTCGCCGCGATAGAGATAGGTCACGGTGCCAAGCCCGATATGCGGATGCGGCCGCACATCGATGCCCTGGCCAGTCAGCAGTTCCGCCGGGCCGGCCTGGTCGAAAAAGATGAACGGCCCGACCATCTGCCGTTTCGGGGCGGGCAGTGCGCGCCGGACTTCGAAACCGCCAAGATCCCTGGCCCGCGGAATGATGAGAGTCTCGATCGCATCGACGCCCACCTCATCGGGGCAGCCGGGGTCGAGTGCGGGGTTCCAACTCATGCGCGTCATCCTCTCGTATGCTCGCAGTCGGGGGCGTACGTGCCGATGCGAATGCCTGGTCTCGACGCCTCCGGACGGCCCCAGCGTTCGGGTCATACCGGTGCGGTCTGATTACAGATTGGTGGCGAAGCGTCCCGGCGGCTAGCCCTGACGCGCAACTAGCTGTGTCGCGGAAAGCGGAACGCTTGTGCTGCGTCGGGGATCGGACAGGCGCGACAACGGAACGCCATTCGCCAGTCCGGGCTGTCCGCTTACCGGCCCTCAGCGGTCGTGGCCCAGGCTGTCCGGGTTGCGTTCGAAGTATTCGATCAGGGTCTCGGTGAGGACCCGGATCTTCCGCGCAGGATGCAGACCCGGCGGCCGGACAACATAGGTGCCCGCCGGAGGGACGGGAAAGTCCGTCATGATCGGGACAAGGGCACCGGACACCACATGCTCATGCAGGATGCAATCGGGAAGCCGGGCAATGCCGAGGCCCGCCGCAGAGGCCGCAGCAAGCGCTGCACCGCTGTCGGCCTTGAACCTGCCTTGCGGTTGAACCGTGACGATCCTGTCGCCGTCCAGAAATTGCCAGGCTTCGGTTCCCTGCATGAGCGCCTCATGGGTGACAAGCTCATCGGGCGTCCGGGGTGAGCCGTGCGCCTTGATGTATTCCGGGCTTGCGACGAGCGATCCGTGGACATCGCCGATGCGCCTGGCGACAAGGTTGGAATCCGGAAGGGCCCCTACCCGGATCGCACAATCGAAGCCCTCTGTGATGAGATCGACGAAGCGATCGCTGTAGGACGTATGGATGTGGAGCAGCGGGTGGCGACGCGCCATCTCGGCGAGTGCGGGCGAAAAGCGGGTCGGCCCAAAAGTAAGCGGGACCGCGACCCGCAGGCGGCCACGCAAACCACCAGTCGGAAGGATCGCTTCCCGCGCCGTGTCGATCTCGGCGCTGGCCCGCGCGGCATGATCCCGGAACGTCGTGCCCGCCTCGGTGAGCGCGGCGCCCCGGGTCGTCCGTGCAAGAAGTTGCGTGCCAAGTTCCGCTTCGATCCGGACGAGACGTCGACTGACGATCGACTTGGACACGCCCAGGCGGCGCGCAGCAGCCGAAACACCCCCGGCATCAGCCACGGCAACAAAGGTCTGCAGATCCTCGATGTTCATTCTGGCGTTCCCCGTTTCGCAACAAAGCTTGCCTGAATATGGCAGAATCGAATTGCAAATGGGAACGACAAGTTGCAGCGTCAGGCATCCGACATGTTCGCAAGTGCAAGCGCGACCTGATCGGAAAAGCGTGACGTGGCAACGGACAGCACTCGCCCGCGCATCTGTCCAAGAAGCAGGTTTCCCGGCGGCATGTCCCGCTGCGAAATCGGCCTGAACACCATCCCGGTATCCTGTTCAGTCGAAAGACCGATCGGGATCTGGAAGCCGACCGCACGTTCCTGCATCACGTAGTAGCGGATCAGCTCGAAGGATTCCGTCTCGACCACGGGCGTGACTGTCCGACCGACCCGCTTGGCCGCCATGTCGAGAAGGCCGCGCACGCCGTACTTCTGTGCGGGCGCGATGTGCGGATGATCGAGGCAGTCGCGCAACCGCAACTCCGATTGCCCGGCAAGCGGATGGTCCCGCGCAAACAATGCGCAGACCGGTTGCGGGATGGCGTGCAGCACCTCGAAATCCACAAGGACGCGCGGTTCGAACACCAGCGCCAGGTCGCTGCGAAAACTGACCAGCTCTGCTTCGGCCTGTTCGCGGTCGCGCACGTTGACGGCAAACGTCACGCCCGGATGCGCATTCCGATAGGCCGCGATCTGCTGCGGCAGGAAAAACGGCAAAAGCGCCTGGGAACATGCGATGGTGACATGGCCACGGCGCACCCCCGAAAGGTCTGCAACCTGGCTTTTCACACGCGCAAGGTCGGAGCGTTGTGCGCGGTAGTGCTGCAATACCAGCTCTCCCGCCGGGTTCAGACGCACACCGCGCGGCAGCCGCTCGAAGATTTGCGACCCGAATTCGCGCTCGAACCGTCCCAGACGGCGGTTGAGCGCGGACGCGGTGATGTTGGAATCCTCGGCCGCCTTGCGGATCGATCCGGCGCGGGCAATCGCCTCTATCAGGCGGAATGTGTCGAGGTGCTGCATCAGGGCGCTCCGATTGCGGTGCATGAAATGCACCGGATTGGTGAAATCATAGCATTTTTCGAACTGTTCGTAACCTGCCATGCTGCAAGGCAGAACCAAAGACAGACGCCAAGGGGGCTGCCACCGATGCACACCAATCGAAGAAATTTCCTGAAACTGACCGCCGCTGCGGGCGGTGCCGCGATGACGCCCTTCGCCTGGGCGACACGCGCCGATGCACAAGGGCTGGAAACGATGGTCGTGGCCTCGGGCCAGACGATCAACAGCCTCGACCTGCACCGGACGGGCACCAACCGCGCCAGCTATCAGGTTGCGATCAACTGCTATGACCGGCTTGTCGGCTTTGGATCGCGCCAGTTGCCAACCGGCGAGATGTCGTATGACTACGACACCATCGTCCCGGAGCTGGCTGAAAGCTGGACGATTTCCGACGACGGCCTTGTCTTCACCTTCACGCTCAAGCCCAGCGCCACGTTCACCGACGGCAGCCCTGTCACGGCGGCGGATGTGAAATGGTCGTTCGATCGGGCGGTTTCGGTCGGCGGGTTCCCGTCCACACAGATGCGCGCGGGCGGGTTCTTTCGCCCCGACCAGTTCGAGGCGGTGGACGATCGCACCTTCGTTCTGCGCCTCGATTACCCGTCGAAGCTGTCGCTGCCCAACCTCGCCGTACCGGTGCCCTTCATCATCAACTCAGCCGTGGCGATCGCCAACGCGACCGAGGCGGACCCTTGGGCGACGGAATACCTGCACACCACCACCGCCGGATCGGGCGCCTACACCGTCACGCGCTGGGATCAGGGCCAGCAGATCGTCTATGACCGCAACGATGCCTGGGTCGGCGGGCCGCTGCCCGAGGTCCGGCGCGTCATCATGCGCGAGGTTCCGAACAATTCGACCCGCCGCGCGCTGATCGAACGGGGCGACGTGCAGGTGTCCTTCGACATCCCCGACCGCGATGCGTCAGAGCTGGTCGGCACCGTCGATGTCTTCTCGACCCCGATCGAGAACTGCATTCACTGCGCCTGCCTCAACACCCGGTTCGAGCCGTTCCAGGACCCCGAGGTGCGCAAGGCCATCGCCCATGCGATCCCCTACGAGGCGATCTTTCAATCCGCCGCCTACGGGCGCGGGGCGCCGATGTGGGGCGGCTCGCCCGACATCACCGACACCGCGTGGCCGCGTCCCTTCCCCTATGCAACCGACATGGACAAGGCGCGCGAGCATCTTGAGAAATCCGCCTTCGCCAGCGGTTTCGAAGTGCCGATGTCGATCAGCCTTGACCTTGCAAGCTGGATGGAACCAACAGCTCTGCTGATCCAGGAAAGCCTTGGCCAGCTTGGGATCACCACCACGGTCGAACGCATCCCCGGTGCCAACTGGCGCACCGTGGCGCTGGTCGACAAGTCGCTTGATTTCCATCTGGAAAACTTCGGCGGCTGGCTGAACACGCCCGATTACTACTTCTTCTGGGCGTATCAGAAGGACCGGCTGTTCAACTCGTCCAACTACGCCAACGAAGAGGTGCACGCGCTGACCGAACAGACGCTGCACATGTCGATGGACGATCCGGAATGGGCACCGCTGGTCAAACGGATGTTCGAGATCGTCATCGACGAGCTGCCGCGCATTCCGCTGTACCAACCCGCGTTGAACGTCGCGGTGAACGGGGCGTCGGGCTACGAGTTCTGGTTCCATCGCCAGCTCGACCCGCGCCGCATGACGGGGGCTTAAGGCATGGCCGGGCGGACGCGCGCGATCGGGATGCGGCTGGCACAGACCGTGCCGGTGATCCTCGGGGTCATCGTCATCAGCTTTGTCCTGACCCGCGCGCTGCCCGGCGATCCGGCGGTCTATTTCGCCGGGGCCATGGCGGACGAGCAGTCGATCCAGCAGGTGCGCGAGGCGCTTGGCCTCGACAAGCCGCTGGTGACGCAGTTCTTCCTGTATGTCGGCGATCTGGCACAGGGCGATCTGGGCCGCTCGATCAGCACGGGGCAACCGGTGCTGACCGATCTGGCGGCGCGCTTGCCCGCGTCTCTTGAACTCACGCTGTCGGCGCTGGTGCTGTCCTGCGTGATCGCCATTCCCCTTGGCGTTCTGGCGGCGGTGCGGCAGGGGTCGTGGGTCGACCACCTGTGCCGGGTGCTGGTCACGGCGGGGGTATCCTTGCCTACCTTCTTCACCGGCATCCTGCTGGTCTACATCTTCTACTACCTGCTGGGATGGGCGCCGTCGCCGCTGGGACGACTGGATTTCATCTATTTCGAGCCGCCGCGCGTGACCGGCTTCTACCTGATCGACAGCCTGATCGCGGGCGATCTTGAAACCTTTGCCGCGACCTTGCGCCAACTCGCCCTGCCGACGATCACCTTGGCTCTGTTCACGCTGGCCCCCATCGCGCGGATGACCCGTGCGGCGATGTTGCAGGCCTTGTCCGCCGACTACATCCGCACCGCACGCGCCGCCGGATTGTCGCGGGGCAAGGTCCTGTTCGGCTACGGCTTGCGCAATGCGCTGCTGCCTGTCGTCACGACGCTTGGCATGGTGTTCTCGTTCGTGCTGGGCGCCAACGTGCTGGTGGAAAAGGTCTTTGCCTGGCCCGGCATCGGATCCTACGCGGTCGAGGCGCTGGTCGCGTCGGATTATGCCGCGGTGCAGGGCTTCGTGCTGGCCATGGCGTTCCTCTTCGTCACGCTCAACCTCATCATCGACCTCAGCTACGCGCTGATCGATCCGCGCATCGGGTTTGACACCAAATGACCGAAGCTACCGAGATACCGGGCCGCAAGCCCGATGGCGCCTTGGCGCATCTGCTGCATGTGCTGCGCGAGAACCCGGTGACGATGCTGTCCTTCGGCATGTTCGCCTTTTTCCTGCTGCAGGCGTTGTTTGGCGCGCTGCTGGTGCCGCACGACCCGCTGGCCACCAATGCCGCGATGGCGCTGCAACCGCCGAACTGGTCGCACTGGTTCGGCACCGACAGCCTGGGGCGCGACGTGTTTTCCCGTGTGGTGGTGGCGACACGGCTGGACCTGACGATCTCGGTCCTCGCCGTCGCGATCTCCTTCGTGATCGGCTCGGTGCTGGGGGCCGTCGCGGGCTACTGGGGCGGCTGGATCGACGCAGGATTGAACCGGGTGCTCGACACGATCATGGCGTTTCCGCTGTTCGTGCTGGCCATGGGGATCGTCGCGGCGCTTGGCAACACGATCGAGAACATCATCTACGCCACGGCGCTTATCAACATCCCGTTCTATGCCCGCCTCGTGCGGGCCGAGGTGAACATCCGCCGCGAGGCAGGCTTTGCGCTGGCCGCGCGCCTGTCGGGCAACTCGCATTTCCGCACGTTGGCCTTCCACATCTTCCCCAACGCGCTGCCGCCGATGATGGTGCAGGTGTCTCTCAACATGGGCTGGGCGATCCTGAATGCCGCCGGGCTGTCCTTCATCGGCCTCGGGGTGCGCCCGCCGACGCCCGAATGGGGGATCATGGTCGCCGAAGGGGCCAATTACATCATCTCGGGCCATTGGTGGGTCGCGCTGTTCCCGGGGCTGTGGCTGATGCTGGCGGTCTTCACCTTCAACCTGATGGGCGACGGTCTGCGCGACATCGTCGATCCCCGCAGAAGGACCTGAGCCATGCTGGCCATCAAGGATTTCGCCGTGTCCTTCCGCACACGGCGCGGCGAAGTGCAGGCGGTGCGCGGCATCTCTCTGGACCTGGCGGAAGGCGAGACGCTGGGCATCGTGGGCGAAAGCGGGTCCGGCAAATCCGTCACCTCCTACGCGCTGATGCGCATTCTGGATGCGGGCGGGCGCATCAAGGCGGGCAGCGCGGTGTTCGAGGGGCGTGACCTGGCGCAGGCGGCCGAGCGGGACATGCAGGGCATTCGGGGCCGCGAGATCAGCATGATCTTCCAGAACCCGCGCGCCGCGCTGAACCCCATCCGCAAGGTTGGCCACCAGCTTGAGGACGTGCTGCGCCGTCATGGACGCGCCACCCGCGCCAATGCGCGCGCCAAGGCCATCGAGGCGCTGGAGGCCGTGCGCATCCGCGACGCCGAGGCGCGCTATGACGCCTATCCGTTCGAATTGTCGGGGGGCATGTGCCAGCGCATCGTCTTTGCCATTGCCCTTGCCTGCGGGCCGCGTCTGCTGATCGCGGACGAGCCGACGACGGGTCTCGACATCACAACGCAAAAGGCGGTGATGGACCTTGTGCGCGACCTCACCCGCGAACGCGGCATGTCGTCGATCCTTATCACCCATGACCTTGGGCTGGCCGCCGAGTACTGCGACCGTCTGGCCGTGATGAAGGATGGGCAGATCGTCGAAACCGGCCCAGCCGCCCAACTGTTCGCCGATCCGCAGCACCCCTATACCCAGAAGCTGGTCGATGCCACGCCGCGCCCCGGTGCAGGCCTGCGTGACCTGCTGCCGATCGAGGCGCGCACGCCTCTGCCCGATCACGCGCCGGGCGACCGGGCGCTGGTGCAGGTGCGCGATCTGGTCAAGACCTATCCGGGGAAGTCCGGCCCGGTCCACGCGGTCAAGGGCATCTCGTTCACCATCCGCGAAGGACAAAGCGTCGGGCTGGTCGGCGAAAGCGGCTGCGGCAAGTCCACGACATCGTCGATGCTGGTGCGCCTGCTTGACCGGACATCGGGCGACATCCTGTTCGAGGGGCACGACATTGCCGACATAACCGCAGACCGCTTCGTGCGCGACAAGCGGCGCAGCCAGATCCAGATGGTGTTCCAGGACGCCACCGACAGCCTGAACCCGCGCCATTCCGCCCGCCAGACCATCGCCGACCCGATCCTGCGGATGAGCGACCTGCGCGGCCCGGCCCTGTCGGCCCGGATCGAGGAACTGGCGACGCTGTGCGGCTTGCCCCTGCCCTTGCTGGACCGCTTTCCGCACCAGCTTTCGGGCGGTCAGAAGGCGCGCGTCGGCATTGCGCGCGCCATCGCGCTTGATCCGAAGTTCCTGATCCTGGACGAGCCGACGGCGGCGCTCGATGTCTCCATCCAGGCGGTCGTGCTGAACCTGCTCGCGGACTTGCGCGCGCGGCTGGGGATGACCTACCTTTTTGTCAGCCACGATCTGAACGTGGTGCGCCTGCTGTGCGACCACGTCGTCGTCATGCAGGGCGGCGAAATCGTCGAACAAGGGCCCGCCGCGCAAGTCATGGATACCCCAAGCCATCCCTATACCCGAACCCTGCTGGCCGCCGCACCCAAACCTCCGACCACGAGAACGGGCACGGCCAAAACTGCTGCGAAATCCGCAGCCGAATAAGAGACAACGCCCATGACCACGCCGCTTTCCGACCTGCCCTTCACCCTCGACGCCCTGCGCGCCGCCTATGCTGCAGGCGTGACGCCCGCAGACGTCATGGCAGAGACCCTTGCCCGACTGGACTCCGTGGACGACCCGGCGATCTTCATTCACCTGGCCAGTGCCGAAGACCTTGCAGCCGAGGCCGCCGCCCTGGGGGCCTACGACCCGGACCGCCCGCTTTGGGGGGTGCCCTTTGCCGTGAAGGACAACATCGACGTGGCCGGTATGCCCACGACCGCCGCCTGCCCGGACTATGCCTACGACGCGGACAGGGACGCTTTCGTCGTCGCCCGCCTGCGCGCGGCAGGGGCCATTCCCATCGGCAAGACCAACCTTGACCAATTCGCCACCGGTCTTGTCGGCGTGCGGTCCCCCTACGGCGTGCCGCGCAATGCGCTCGATGCACAGATCGTGCCGGGCGGATCGTCCTCGGGGTCGGCCGTCGTCGTCGCCCATGGGATCGTGCCCTTTGCGCTTGGCACCGACACGGCGGGGTCGGGCCGCGTGCCTGCCGCGCTGAACGGGATCGTCGGGCTGAAGCCAAGCCTCGGCGCGTTGTCGGCCAGCGGTGTCGTGCCTGCCTGCCGGACCCTCGACACGATTTCGATCTTCGCGCTGACCGTCGCCGATGCGTACGATGTGTTTCGCGCCGCCGCCGGTTTCGATCCCGCAGATGCCTATTCGCGGCCTATGCCGACGGCCCCGATGCCGGCCCCCGCATCCGCGCCGCGCATCACCGCGCCGGATGCTGCCAGCCTGATCTTCTTTGGCGACGACATGCAGGCGGCAGATTTCGAGGCCTCCCTTAGGACGCTGGCCGAGGGCGGAGCTTTGATCGAACGGGTCGATTTCACGCCGTTCTACGACGTTGCTCGGATGCTCTATGACGGCGCGTGGATCGCCGAGCGCTATGCCGCCATCGAAGACATGATGACCACCCGGCCAGAGGCCGTGCACCCTGTGACCCGCGCCATCATCGCCAAGGCCGAAGGGTTGAGCGCGGTTGATGCCTTCAACGGCTTCTACCGGCTTGCGGAGTTGCGCCGCGCCTGCGCCCCGATCCTCGACGCCTCGGACATGCTGTGCGTCCCGACGATCCCGACCTTTGCGACCTGCGACGACCTGAAGGCCGACCCTGTCACGCCCAACTCCAACCTTGGAACCTACACGAACTTCGTCAACCTGCTGGACCTCTGTGCATTGGCAGTCCCGACCGGCCCCCGCAGCGACGGGCGACCCGGAAGCGTGACACTGATCGCGCCCGCAGGGGAAGATGGCACGCTCGCCGCGCAAGGGCAGCGCCTGACGCAGGCTCGTCGGCCCATGCTTGGCGCGACGGGGATCAAGACGCCAGGCTTGCAAAAGACGGGGCGCGCCCCCGTATCCGGGTCCGTATCCGCAAGCGAAATGACCATAGCTGTCTGCGGCGCGCATATGTCGGGCCTGCCGCTTAACCATGAACTGACATCGCGCGGGGCGCGGTTCCTGAAAGCCACCCAGACGGCGCCCAGCTATGCCCTCTATGCCTTGCCTGGCGGTCCTCCCGCCCGTCCCGGCCTTTGCCGGTGCGACGACGGACAAGGCACCTCCATCGCGCTGGAGGTCTGGGCCATCCCGAAAGACGCCGTGGGCGACTTTATCGCCGGTATTCCTGCGCCGCTCGGGATCGGCACCATCGAGATCGAGGACGGATCACAGGTGAAGGGCTTTCTTTGCGAAGCAAGCGGCAAGCGTCATGCCGAAGACATCAGCGCCCTCGGCAGCTGGCGCCGCTTTCTGGAAAGGGACACGAAGGTGATCGTGTGACACTGCCCCGTGTCTGCTTCAGAAACCGGAAGCAGGCGTAGAGCCAAACACGTTGTCGCCGGTTGAAATCGGTGTCTTGCACCACGCGGGATCGCGACGCGTGGCGCAAGCTGCGCAGGTCCACGACCTGCCCGGCGTCCCGCGAGACATAGGCCAACCCCATGTTCCCCTGGGCGAAATGATACCGTGCTGGCGCACCCTGCTTTGCGGGCGCCCGAAATTCACGAACGAAATCCCTGGCATTCGGATCACGGATGACGGAAAGCTACTCTGCCGCCTGGACCAAGCGGTCCTGCCGTGGCGGCACGCCGAACTTGCGGGCGTATTCCCGTGAGAACTGGGCCGAGCTTTCGTATCCGACCCCGAATGCGATCTCGGAGACCTTTTCATTCGTGCTGCGCAGCGCCTCGCGGGCGCGCAGCAGGCGCAGGTCCTTCTGGTATTGCAGCGGCGACGTGCCCGTAACGGACTTGAAGTGCTCGAAGAAGGCCGAACTGCTCATGCCCGCGCGGTCCGCAAGATGGCCAACGACGAGCGGGCGGGCAAGGTCCGACTGAATTTCGCGCGTGGCCTGGAAAATGCGGCTGGCCGTCGTCTCGTGCCAAAGGAGTTTGCGAAGCGGCTCGGCATGGGGCCCAAGCAAAAGCCGGGCGTGGACCTCGCGCGCCGTGATCGGGGCCAGCAGGCGCCGCGCTTCTTCGTGATCGCATTGCCGAAGGTAACGCAAGAGCGCGCCTTCCATCTCGAGGTCGGTCTGGCAGAGCGAAATCGAGAAAGGGTCATGCGGGCTGGCGGCACGGGCGGGCGCCACGTCTGCGGCCATCCCGCGCAAAAGGTCGAGGTCAATCGGGAAGACGAGCGCGACGTAGGGACGGTCCGGCGCGGCCTCGGTGATGCGCGAAACGACTGGCAAGGCATGGCTGACCACCAGCGATTGTCCATCGGCGACACGCAGGGTCTTGCTGCTTGTGCCGACCTCCTTGGCGCCTTGCAGGACAAGGCACAGAAGCGGGCGGTAGACCGTCGCATCCTGCCCGGTCGGAGCCGTGAACCGCAAGAAATGCAAGCCGCTTGGGGCGTGCGCAAGCGCGCCCTGCGCGCGTCCTTCCCGGTCGAGCAAGGCCGATACATGATCCAGAAGGGCTGGGTGTGTCATGCGTTCCTCCTTGCTCTGGTCTAGCACGGGAGCCTCACCGTCTTGTGCGAAAATTTCAAGGATCGGAGGATCAGGCAAGAAATCCGGTCAATCGGGAAAGAATGGACGCCCCCGCCGCATTAAGGTCGGTCTGACAAACATACGAGGAGGACGACCATGGCGAAGGTGTTTATCACAGGCATCGCGGGCGGCTTCGGCAAGCCCACGGCGCTGTCGTTGCTGGATCGCGGGCACGCGGTGGCGGGCAGCGTACGCAGCCGCGCAGGGCGGAACGCCGACACGGTGGCCGAGCTTGAGGCCAGCGGCGCGCGGATCGTCGAGATGGACGTGACGGACACGGCCAGCACCGAGGGTGGCGTGTCAGAGGCCATCGCTGCACTCGGCGGCCTGGACGTGCTGTTCAACAATGCGGGCATCGGATCCTACGGCATCCAGGAACTGATGTCGCCCGAGGACATGACCCGCGTCTTTGACGTGAACGTCACCGGCGTGCAACGGGTGATGCGCGCCGCCCTGCCCCACATGCGCGCGCAAGGGAGCGGCACGGTCCTCTATACCTCCAGCCTGATCGGCCGCATCGCTACGCCGTTCTACGGCACCTATTCGGCATCGAAATGGGCGCTGGAAGCCATCGTGGAATGCTACCGGACGGAGCTTTCGGGCTTCGGCATCGAATCCTGCCTCATCGAGCCGGGCGCGATGCCGACGGCATTCTTCGACGGGATGGTCGCGCCGAATGATCCTGACCGCGAGGCCGGGTACGGCGATTTCGCGCAGGTGCCCGCAATGTCGGCGGCCGGCCTTGCCCAGATGCTGGACGCAACGCCCGATCAGCGGCCCGACCGGATCGCCGAGGCGGTGGTGGCCCTGCTGGATATGCCATTCGGGCAGAAACCCTTTCGCACGGTTGTGGACCACACCGGCGTCGGTCCCCAGATCGAGCGCTACAATGACGCGCTGCACGATGTGACGCGCGCCGTTTTCACGAATTTCGGCATCGAACAGATGCTCGACCTGAACGCCTGAGGGGGGCATCCATGAAGACGATCCTGATCACCGGTGCCTCCTCTGGCATCGGCAAGGCCACGGCAATGCGGTTCCAGTCCGAGGGCTGGAACGTCATTGCAACCATGCGCGACCCTGCCGCAAGTGCTGACCTTGCCGCGCTGGACAACGTCCTTGTCGCCCGGCTGGACGTGACCGACGCGGGCTCCATCGCCGCCGCTGTGGCTGACGGCCTGTCCCGCTTCGGCCGGATCGACGCGCTGCTCAACAATGCCGGTTACGGCGCCTATGGCCCGCTCGAGGCCTTTTCGACCGAGCGCATCCGCCGCCAGTTCGACACCAACGTGATCGGCCTTCTGGACGTGACGAAGGCGGTGCTGCCGCACATGCGGGCGAACCGCGACGGCACCATCGTCAACATCTCCTCCATCGGCGGGCAGATCACCTTTCCGCTCGGGACGCTCTACCACGGCACCAAGTTCGCCGTCGAAGGCCTGTCAGAGGCGCTGCACTACGAGCTGGAGCCGCTGGGCATTCGCGTTCGGATCGTCCAGCCTGGCATGATCCGGACAGACTTCGGCGGTCGGTCCTTCGATTTCGCGATGGACGAGAGCCTTGCCGACTACGCCCAGACGACTGAGGCGATGGGTCGGCTGTTCGGCAAGCTGGCCGCGAACCCGTCGGCCCCCGAGGTCGTCGCGGATGTCATCTGGCACGCCGTCAACGACACCGGGGACCGCCTGCGCTTTCGCGCCGGGCCAGATGCCGAGGCTTTGCTCGAAGACCGAAAGGCCAAGGGCGACGAGGCGTTCATCGGCGGGATCAAGGAACTGATGCGAAGCTGATGTCAGCCCTTTGGGCCCTGCGACCAGAGTTGTCTTGCGGCCTGACTAGAACTTCGCGCCAAAGCTGACCTGGATCTGTTCGGTCCGGTCATTTGTCTGCTTCAGAACCGCCTGGCCGACATAGGCAGAGATCTCGCCAAAGCCGGTGTCATAGGACAACGACAACCCGATGGAGGCGCGAAGGTGCAAGCCGTCGTCGACGGCGTTCAGCCCGGCAGGATCGCCCGCGATGGTGTTCAGCCCAAAGACCGAGCCTGCATCGGCGAACAGGCCCGGCGTGAACTTTGCGGCCCCGGGGATTGCCCCGGGGAAACGGAAATCGAACTGGGCCCCGACATAGCTGTTCCCGCCCAGAGCGGGACTGCCGGCAACGCTCTGGTCCACCGGGCCAATCCCGCCGAACGCAAATCCGCGCACAAGGCTCTGGCCCAGAAAGAACCGGTCACCGACGTTGGAATTTCCGCGCAGCATCTGGACCGTTCCGCCGGTCAACGCGCCAGAGACACGCACCGCGCCCCCGGGATGTGTGGCCTGCATCGACAGGCTGCCCTGCGACACGAGGAAACTGGTGTCCCGCGAGGTCACCGCGATGTCTTGCGTCAATTCCGCCTGTCCGGTCACACCCCAGGACGCTTGCGGCATCGCAAAGCCGCGCGAGATCCCAAGGCGCAGCGCAAGGCGGTCGCGGTCGCCTGCATCTGGACGCAGGATCGCCGACCCACCCGCAGGCAGGTTGGATATCGTGTCGTGGGAATAGGCCACGCCCGCCATGACCTCGGTGCCGCCGCCCAGCGTCCAGCGCAGATACGGCACGGCGCCGCAGCTGACCGTATCGAAATTCAGGACAGCGCCTTTGTTGATCTGGTGGCGATACGCCCTGATACCGAAGACGGGGTTCTGGCCGATCAACTCGGGCGCCTCGTAGCCGATGCTCAAGAGATGGTCGGTCTCGCTGATCTCGCCGGAAAACCACAGGGATTGATTGCGCCCGAACAGGCGGTCGGTGCCGATCTCGGCCTCGCGCAAGTGGCGGAGGAGGTGGGATTCGAACCCACGGGACGCTTTCACGTCCGACGGTTTTCAAGACCGTTGCAATCGACCACTCTGCCACTCCTCCGGGTTCGTGAAGCAATATGGGCCTCGTGCCGATTCTGGAAGGTGCGGCATGCCGGGACCAGAAATCCGCCAACCTGTGCCTCGGGACTTCCCAAGATTCGCTGAAAACTGTATGATGCCTCAAAGGGCGGAACAGCCCGACCTGATCGAGCATGAGAACAAGCGGCGAAGCCGCGGCACAAGGGGCATGGTATGGCAAGTTTTCCCAAGGGGCGGTATGTCCTTTCCTTCGTCGCATTGACGGCACTGGCGGGCTGCAGCGACGGCGCGACGTTCCCCTTCTCCGGATCGAAGGACACCGGCACGCGGGCGGCGTCGTCTCCGACCTCGGTGACGCTGGTCGACCGCGACGTCGAGGCACCCGATGTGTTTCAGAAGACCACCGGCGGGCTGTGGGACGGGCGCCCGTCGCTGGGCGGGGTCTGGGTCGCGCATCCCGATGTCGGCGAGCCGGAGCGCGTGATCATCCGCAACGAGGCGAACGGGAAATTCGTGATCGGCGCGCTGTTCCGCAAGGAACGGGCGACGCCCGGCCCGGACTTCCAGGTGTCCTCGGACGCCGCCGCCGCGATCGGCATGCTGGCCGGATCGCCAACCGAGTTGAACGTCACCGCGCTGCGCCGTGAAGAAGTGCCCGTGGGCGGCGAGGTTGCCGCATCGGGCGCTCTGCCTGCCGCGCCTGCGGTCGAGACTGCATCGCTGGATGCGCCGGACACCGGCACGGGGATCAATGATGCGGAAAGCCGCGCACTTGCGGCAGAAGCGCTTGCGGCGGCGGGAAGCCCTGCGCCGCGCCCTGCACCGGCGGTTGCCACCGGCGCCGCGCCCGCACCGACCTTGGCGGCGGCGACGCGCGCTCCGTCGAGCCTGTCCAAGCCGTTCATCCAGATCGGCCTGTTCAGCATCGAGGACAACGCCACCCGCACCGGCGGAAACCTGCGCGCCAAGGGAATGACGGCCAATGTCATTCCCGACAGCTCGAACGGCAAGAAATACTGGCGGGTGACGGTCGGTCCGGCGGCGTCTGAAAGCGAACGAGCGGCGCTTCTCGGCAACGTGAAGGCGATGGGGTTCGAGGACGCGTATTTCGTGTCGAACTGACCCCGCAAGACAGGGTAGCACAAGGGCCATGACACGGATCACGATTCTTCTCTCCATCCTCCTCATGGCCCTTGCCGCCGCATTTCCGGCACGGGCCGCGTTCGACACGCGGGCCGGATCGGCGTTTCTCTATGACGTGACCACCGACACGGTGCTTCTGGCCAAGAACGCCGATGCCGCCTTGCCGCCCGCGTCGATGTCGAAGCTGATGACGCTGAACATGCTGTTCGAGGCGCTGCGCGACGGACGTGTCACGCTCGATACGGAATTCAGGGTATCGACGCGCGCCAAGGACATGGGCGGCTCGACCATGTTCCTCAACGAGACCGACCGTCCCACCGTCGAGCAATTGATCAAGGGCATCGTCGTGATGTCCGGCAACGACGCTTGCGTTGTCGTGGCCGAAGGTCTGGCCGGGACGGAAGAGGCCTTCGCGCGGCTGATGAACGACCGTGCGGCGGATCTTGGACTGACATCCTCGACCTTCGCCAATGCATCGGGGTGGCCGCATCCGAACCAGCGCATGTCGATGCGTGATCTGGGCAAGCTGGCGACACGGCTCATCACCGAGTTTCCCGAGTATTACGGTTATTTCAAGCTCACCGAGTTTGAATACGACGGCCGCGCGCCGCAAAACCGGTTCAACCGCAACCCGCTGCTGAAGCTGGGCATCGGCGCGGACGGGCTCAAGACCGGGCACACCACGGAAGCGGGCTACGGTCTTGTCGGGTCCGCCGTGCAGGGAGACCGCCGCATCGTGTTCGTCCTGTCCGGCATGGAGTCCGAGGCACAGCGCGCCGAGGAATCCGAGCGCATCGTCTCCTGGGCGTTCCGCCAGTTCGTGCAGCGCACCGTGGTCGAAGAAGGCACCGTGATTGCGACCGCAGATGTCTGGATGGGCGCGCGGGCCACGGTGGGGCTTGTCCCTGCGGGCGGCGTGACCATGCTTGTCCCTGCGAACGAGCGCGACGGCATCGAGGCGGAAGTGACCTATCGCGGCCCGATCGAGGCGCCGATTGCCGAGGGTCAGGAAATCGCCGATCTGACGATCCGGCTGGAAGGCATGCCCGAAGTGCGGGTGCCGCTGGTCGCAGATCGTCCGGTTGCGCGCGGCGGGTTCCTGCCGCGCCTGCGCACCGCCGCCGAGGTGCTGATGTCGCGTTACATCTCCGCCGAGGCCGCGCCGCTTTGAGCGGCGGCTCACCTGCCCCCGAACGGGGCCGCTTCATCACCTTCGAAGGCATCGACGGGTCGGGGAAATCCACGCAGGTCCAACGCCTTGCGGATGCCCTGCGCGCACGCGGATCGGCCGTGGTCCAGACCCGCGAGCCGGGCGGCGCCCCCGGCGCCGAGGAAATCCGCCGCCTCGTCCTGACCGGAGACGCGGGCCGTTGGTCGCCCGAGACCGAGATCCTGCTGTTCACCGCCGCGCGCCGCGATCATCTGGAAAAGACCATCCGTCCCGCGCTGGACCGGGGCGAAACGGTGATCTGCGACCGCTTTGCCGACTCCACGCGCATCTACCAGGGCGCCACGCGCGGCGATCTGCGCGCGCTGGTCGACCGCATCCACGACGCGGTGATCGGGCGGGAACCGGACCTGACCCTGATCCTCGACATGGACCCCGAAACCGCGCTGCGCCGGGGCCTTGCACGCGGCACCGACGAGGCGCGCTTTGAATCCATGGGGCTCGACCTGCAACGCACGGTGCGCGCCGGGTTCCTGGGCCTCGCCCGCGACTTTCCCGATCGCTGCCGTGTCGTCGATGCCGGCCGCAGCGCCGAGGAAATCGCGCGTGACGTTCTGGCCGTGGTGGACGACACTGCGCCGCGATGACCGACGACGTCCTTCCAGAACCCGACCGCGCCCCCGGCGCGCCGCACCCGCGTGAAACCGCTCGCCTGATCGGGCAGGACGCGGCAGAGCGTGACTTTCTCGGCGCCTACAATGGCGGGCGGATGCACCACGGCTGGCTCTTGACCGGGCCGCGCGGCGTGGGCAAGGCGACGCTGGCCTGGCGGATCGCGCGGTTCCTGTTGTCGGAACCTGTCGATGCGGGCGGCGGGCTGTTCGGCGACGCGCCCCCTGCCCCGACCTCGCTGGGGATCCCAGAGGACAGCGCCGTCTACCGCCAGACCCTCGCATTGTCAGAGCCGCGCCTGTTCCTGTTGCGGCGCGGGCCGAACGACAAGGGCGACCGCCTGCGCACCGAGATCGTCGTGGGCGACGTGCGGCGCCTCAAATCCTTCTTCACCCTGTCCGCGACGGACGGCGGGCGGCGCGTCGTGATCGTCGACGACGCCGACGAGATGAACCCGAACGCCGCGAACGCGCTGCTCAAGCTGCTGGAGGAACCGCCGCCGCGCACGGTGCTTCTGCTGATAAGCCATCGCCCCTCTGGCCTGCTGCCGACCATCCGCTCGCGTTGCCGCGTGCTGCGCTGCGCGCCGCTGGACCCTGCTGCGATGGCCGAGGCGCTGGCGCAGGCGGGGCATGATCCCGGCCCGGACGCCCCGGCGCTGGCAGAGCTGTCTGGCGGATCGGTGGGCGATGCGCTGCGCCTGGCCAACCTTGGCGGCCTGGCGATCTATGCCCAGCTTGTCGCCGCCTATGCCGGGGCACCCCGGTCCGACCGCGCGCAGATCCTGAAGCTGGCCGATGGCGTTGCCGGACGCGGCGCCGACGACCGTTTCGTCCTCACCATCGGGCTGATCGACACGCTGTTGTCGCGGCTGGCGCGCGCAGGGATCACCGGACCGCCGCTGATCGAGGCCGCCCCCGGCGAGGCGGCGCTGCTGGCCCGGCTGTCCCCGCATGACCGTGCCGCGCGCGGCTGGGCGGAGTTGCACCACGACATCGGCGCGCGGCTGCGCCACGGGCGGGCGGTCAACCTTGACGCCTCCGCGCTCATCCTCGATACCCTCCTCAAGATCAACGACATGGGCGGTCGTCTGGCCGCCTGAAAGGTTCGATGACACCGACCCCCGCGATCACCGACAGCCACTGTCACCTGGACTTTCCCGACTTCGATGGCGAGCGCGAGGCGATCATCGCGCGCGCGCAGGACGCTGGCGTCGCGCGCATGGTGACGATCTGCACGCGGCTGCGGCAAGAACCGCAAGTGCGCGCCATCGCCGAGGCGCATGACCCCGTCTTCTATGCCGCAGGCACCCACCCGATGAGCGCCGCCGCCGAGCCGCTGGTCACGGTCGAGGACCTGACCGCGCTGGCCGCGCACCCCAAATTCGTCGGCATCGGCGAGACGGGCCTCGATTACCACTACACCGCCGAAAGCGCCGAAATTCAGCAAACCTCACTGCGCATCCACATCGAGGCGGCGCGGCAGACTGGCCTGCCGCTCATCATCCATGCCCGCGACGCCGATGACGACATGGCCCGCATCCTGACCGAGGAACACCGCGCGGGCGCCTACCCTTGCGTGATGCACTGCTTTTCCTCGGGCGCCGGGCTGGCGCAGGCCGCGCTGGACCTGGGGTTCTACCTCTCGGTCTCGGGCATCGCGGCCTTTCCCAAGTCGCAGGCGCTGCGCGACATCTTCGCCGCCGCCCCGCGCGACCGGCTTCTGGTCGAGACCGACAGCCCCTACCTTGCGCCGCCCCCCCACCGTGGCAAGCGCAACGAGCCTGCCTATTCCGCCCACACCGCCCGCGCCGTCGCCGAGGCGATGGGCATGGACTATGCCGATTTCGCCGCGCAGACCGAAGCGAACTTTGACCGGCTGTTCTGGAAGGCCGCCCAGTGGCGCAAGGCCGCATGATGGCAGAGCTGCGGTTCACCATCCTTGGATGCGGGTCCTCGGGCGGCGTGCCGCGCTTGGGCGGGCATTGGGGCGACTGCGATCCGTCGAACCCGCGCAACACGCGCCGCCGCTGCTCCATGCTGGTCGAACGCGAGACTGCAGAGGGAACGACGCGCGTCCTGATCGACACCTCGCCCGACCTGCGCGCGCAGCTTCTGGATGCGGGCATCGGCACGCTGGATGCGGTGGTCTACACCCACAGCCACGCCGACCATGTCCACGGCATCGACGATCTGCGCATGATCGTCTTCAACACCCGGCGCCGTCTGCCCGTCTGGGCCGATGGCGACACGCAGGATGCCCTGTTCTCGCGGTTCGGCTATGCCTTTGTGCAACCCGGCGACAGCCCGTATCCGCCGATCCTCGACATGCACACGATCCACGGCCCGTTCGACATCGACGGCCCCGGCGGGGCGATCCCGTTCATCCCGTTCGAGGTCAACCACGGCTCGATCGAGGCGCTTGGCTTTCGCATGGGGCCGCTGGCCTACCTGCCCGACGTGGCCGAGATCCGCGACGACAGCGTCTATGACATCCTGTCGGACCTTGACTGCTGGGTCATCGACTGCCTGCGCCGCACGCCGCACCCGACGCATTTCCACCTTGCCACGTCGCTTGCCGCCATCGACCGGGTCAAGCCCGCCCGCGCGGTGCTGACCAACATGCACATCGATCTGGACTACGCCACGCTCGACGCCGAGACGCCGGACCACATCACCCCGGCCTTTGACGGCATGGTCCTCCGATATGAGGTCTGAAACGCGGCCGGGCGCCCGCGACACGATACCGGGGCGGTCATGCAGGCGCTGATCGAAGTCATCCTGCCGGTCTTTCTGGTGATGGGATTTGGCTATGCCGCGCGGTGGCGGGGGCTGTTCTCGGACGACGCGGTCGACGCGCTGATGAAGTTCACCCAGAACTTCGCCATCCCTTGCCTGCTGTTCCTCGCGATCTCGACGCTCGACTTGGGCGCAGACTTCGACCCAGCGCTTCTGGGCAGCTTCTACACCGGAGCAACCGCAGGCTTTCTGGCGGGCCTGTTCGGGGCGCGGCTGCTGTTCAAACGCCCGTGGGAGGACAGCGTCGCCATCGGGTTTTCTTGCCTGTTCTCGAACTCGGTCCTGCTGGGCCTGCCGATCACCGAACGGGCCTACGGCGCCGACGCGCTTGGCCCGAACTACGCCATTATCGCGGTGCACGCGCCGTTCTGCTACATCCTCGGCCTGTCGGTGATGGAGACGATCCGCGCGCGCGGCAAGGGCGCTGCGGCAACCGTGAAGGCCATCGGACGCGCCGTGTTCAACAACGCGCTGGTGATCGGCATCGCACTGGGCTTTGCCGTCAACCTGACCGGCGCGCCTGTACCGGGTGTTCTGACCGGCGCGCTTGAAATGATGCGCAGCGCCGCCCTGCCCGCCGCGCTGTTCGGCCTTGGCGGTGTGCTTTATCGCTATCGCCCTGAAGGCGACCTGCGCACGGTAGCATATGTCTGCGCGGTATCGCTGGTGCTACATCCGCTCGTGGTTCTGGGGATGGGCGGGATGACAGGCCTCGACCAGGGGCAGATGCGCTCTGCGGTGCTGACGGCTTCGATGGCGCCGGGGGTGAACACCTATATCTTCGCCAACCTCTACGGCGTGGCCAAACGTGTTGCAGCCTCGGCGGTGTTGATCGCGACGGCAAGCTCGGTCATCACGATCTGGCTGTGGCTGGCGGTGCTGGGCTAGGCAGGCGGGTCACGCCGCAAGCAGCACCCGCGCCTCGTGCGCCTTGAGACGCGGCGCGGCGACCGGCCCGAAGCCAAGGTGATCGACGATGCCGGGGAAGATTTCCAGCACCTCGCGCCGTGCATCCTCGGTCATGGCGTCGATGGCGAAAGGGCCGGGATACAGGCTTTCCGTCGGCACGCCTTCGGACAGCACGATCTGATGACTGTCGAACAGCAGATGCACGTAGGTCACGATATCGACCTCGTCCTGAACGACATCGACTCCGTTCACGAAATCCTTGGCCGCGATCAGCACGGCCTCTGTTCCGAACAGAAGCTCCGCGCGCCAGTCCTCGACGTAGATGCGGTGTTGCGGCGAGACCACCAGATCGCGCGGATTGCCAAGTGCGCCCGCGCGGAACCGGACTGGCCCCTCTCCCGGTGCGGGGCGGTGACGTCCGCGCCCGACCCAGCGCAGCGGCGCCGCGCCCCCGCCGTGGATCGTGACCATGTCGCACGGGCACAACCGCTCGACCCGGCGCGGGCCATGCGGCGTCTCGACCAGGGTTCCCGCTGCAAAGCAGATCGGCGTGACATAGTTCGCCGCCGGGATGTTTGGGCCTTCCTGTGTCGCGGTGATCGTCAGCGGAACGCCGGTCGGCGGCCAGCTTCCGGGCGGCCCGACAAAAGCCACGCCTTCGATGGTTCCGTAGGCCGGGCTGCCATTGTTCACGTTGAATCCGATCAGCGTGTAGCTGGTCGTTCCGTCCGAGACCGTGAATGAATACTCCGCCTCGACCACGGTGCCGTTCGCATAGAGCACACCGTTGATCGTCTGCGCACCGTTCAGCCGCTGAGAGCTGTCGCTGTCCTGAAAGCTGGTGTCGTTGTCGGTGACTGCGACCGGCGCCCAGTCACGGTTGTTCAGCGTGATCGTGCGCCCGGCAAGGTGCACACCGCTGCCCTGCGAGACGCCGTCAAGCTGCCCGCCGCCACTGATCGTGACGTTGGCTTCGCCCAGAACCCATATGTCGTAGTCTGCCATGCCCCAACCCGTCGAACGCGGTGTTGGGGTAGAGGCTAGGCATCATAAAGGGCTAAATTGCGGCGCATTGTCGGAATTCCGGAAACGGATGGGCCGCGATCAGCCCGGCGACAGCCCACGCATCTTTTCAGACCGGCGGCGCAGCAGCTCGATCGTCGTCAGCAGCGCGATGGACAGGCAGACCAGGATCGTCGCAACCGCAAGGATCGTCGGCGATATCTGTTCACGCAAGCCGGTGAACATCTGCCAAGGCAGCGTCTGCTGGTTGGCCGAGCCCACGAAGATCACCACGACCACCTCGTCGAACGACGTGATGAAGGCGAACAGCCCGCCCGAGATCACCCCCGGCAGGATCAAGGGCATCTGCACCTTGAAGAAGGTTGTCACGGGGTTGGCCCCCATGTTCGCCGCCGCGCGGGTCAGCGAGCGGTCAAAGCCCACCAGCGTCGCGGTGACGGTAATGATGACGAAGGGAATGCCAAGCGCGGCGTGGGCCAGAACGACGCCGACATAGGTGCCCTGCAGCCCGATGCGCGAATAGAAGAAATACATGCCCGCCGCCGAGATGATAAGCGGCACGATCATTGGTGAGATCATGATCGCCATGATCGCGCGGCGAAACGGAACGTGGCTCTGGCTCAGGCCGATCGCAGCGAGCGTGCCAAGCGACACCGCGATGAACGTCGCGGCGGGTGCAATCTTGACCGAGTTCCACAGCGCCTGCTGCCAGTCGGGGTTGGTGAAGAAGTCGTTGTAATGCTTGAGCGAATACCCCTCGGGATCGAGAGCGATCATCTCGGGCGTGAAGGTAAAGAAGTTCTCGGCGTTGAATGACAGCGGGATGATCGTCAGGATCGGCGCGATCAGGAAGAAGAACACCGCGCCGCAGATGAACAGGAAGGTGTTGTGCCAAAGCACCTGCGGTCCGGTCGCGTAGATCGGCACGTTGTCGCGGTAGGCTCCGGTGTGAAGCCACAGCGCGAACCAGCCGACCGCGATCCCGATGAGGGCCCCCGCCAGAAGGCCGGACACGCCCCCGACGATCAGGCCAAGCACGCCGAAGACAGCTGCGCCGATCCATTTGCCGTGGCCGCGCCGGATGGTCTTGTTACCGTGCAGCGTGCAAAGGCCAAACGCCAGCGCCGCGGCGATCACGGCCCCTGCCACAAGCCCGATCAGGACCGATCCGCTGGCCGACCCGGCGATCAGGCCGAAGAAGGCGCCGAATGCGGTGGTCAGCGGCAAGGTGAACCCGGTCAGGGACGGGCGCGGTGTGTCTACGGTCAGTTCGGACATGATGGCTTACCCCAGGCTCACGTTGTCGATGCCGACGATCTTGTCGTAGACCCAATACAGGACCAGCACGACCACCAGCAGGATCGTCCCCAGCGCGGCGGCAAGCCCCCAGTTGAGCGACGACGAGATGTGATAGGCGATCCGGTTCGAGATGAACGTGCCCGTCGTGCCGCCCACCAGTTCGGGCGTGATGTAGTAACCAATCGCAAGAATGAACACGAGGATCGACCCCGCGCCGATGCCCGGCACCGACTGCGGGAAATACACCCGCCAGAATGCTGTCCAGTTGGTCGCACCCAGCGACTTGGCGGCACGCACATAGGTCGGCGGGATCGTCTTCATCACCGAATAGAGCGGCAGGATCATGAACGGCAGCAGGATGTGCGTCATCGCCACGATGGTGCCGAACTGGTTGTTGATCATCACGAGGCGCTCGTTGTCGGCGACCAGGCCCAGCCAGACGAGAATGTCGTTGATGACGCCCTGTTGTTGCAGCAGCACCTTCCACGCCGACGTCCGCACCAGAAGCGAGGTCCAGAACGGCAGCAGCACAAGGATCAGCAGCACGTTCGAGACCCGCAGCGGCAGCGTCGAGAGAAGGTAGGCAATAGGATAGCCCAGAAGGATGCACGAGCCCATGATGACCAGCGACATGAACAGGGTGCGCTCGAACAAGAGGATATAGATGCTCTCGTTGTCCGGCTTGGCCTCGATCCCGGCAGGCGTCAGTTGCAGGTCGACGGACGCAAGGAAATACCCGGCGGTGTAGGGGTTCGAGAAGGCCTCGATGGTGCCCCAGACCTCAAGGTCGCCCCAACCCTCCTCGATGTCGAGGAATGTCTGGCGGATGTCCTGCGACTCGAAGCCGGGCGCGGCCTCTGCCGCGGCGCCCAGCACCTCGGCCATCTGGCCGCCGTAGGCGCCTGCCGCGTCCGGGTTGTCGATCAGGTCATGATAAAGTGCCATGTAGACCGGAAACCACGGCTCTTCCTCGGTCGGGCTGTCCTCGTCCTCGACCTGGGTGATCCGGGCGAATTCGGAATAGGCGCTGGCTGTCTGCGGCAGAACCTCGGCGACGCCGTCGCGCAGACGGAACCGCGGCTCGGCCCGGTCGAAATTTTCTTCATCGGCAGCGCGGGCGGCCCATTCCGCCTGATCCTCGATCCAGGTCTCGGACGCCATCAGGCCGACCCAGAATGCGGGCTCTTCCCAGGCTTCGTTCAGGGCGATGAACTGGTCGGCATAAACCTCGCCTACATCGTCGATGTCGCGGCCAGAACGACGGAACAGGGACGAGATGCCGGTGGTCTCGTAATTCAGGCGCGAGCCAAGGCGGGTGTGCCGCTTTTCGGCTTCGGCGGCGACAAGATCATAGGCAAGCGCGCGGTAGACCGCTTCGTCCGGCAACTCGCCGGATTCGTAATCCCAGTCGTCCAGGGCGATGACGGTGCGCGGCAGCGTTTCCGACACGATCTGGTTCTCGACCGACCGGAACAGCATGTCGATGATCGGCGCGATAAAGCTGACGAGGATGAAGATCAGCAGCGGCGCGATCAGCATCAGCGCGCGCATCTTCTCGCGCCGAAGGGCGCGCATCAGCGATTTCTTCAGGGGCGTGCCGTCTGCGGCCAGCATCGGGCCTTCGGCGCGGTCGGCATCGCGCAGCGCATTGTCGGGTGTCGCCCCGGTGAAGGCGTCGGGATCGGTGGCGCTGCTGGTCATGGCTCAGGTTCCCTCGACGACGATGATCGTGCTGGTGGCGGTGCGGCGCCGGATATCTGCGACCTCCTGGTAGGCGGGATCGTGATAGGCCTTCAGCGCCTGCTCGTAACTTTCGAATTCTATGACGACGTGGCGGTTCTCGGCGCGGCCTTCGGGCGTTTCCGATTGTCCACCGCGCACGACAAAGCGCCCCCCCAGCGCCTCAAGGATCGGCGTGTCCTTTTCGACGTACTCCTTGTACGCCTCGGGATCGTTCACCGTGATATGTCCGATTACATAGCCCTTGGGCATCGGGGATCGCTCCAGATTTTGCGGAAAGGCCCAGGCGGCATCCCGCCCGGGCCGGATCAAACGGCGCGCGTCAGGCGCGCGCCGAAAGACTTATTGTGCGAGCCATGCCTGGAACTTGGCGTCCAGATCGTCGCGATAGTCCGCCCACCACTCGTAGTTGTAGAGGAAGGTGTTCGTCGCGTTCGCCGGATCGGTCGGCATGTGCGGCGCCATCTCGATGCCAAGCTCGGCGTGCTGGCCGACCATCGGGGCCGACGAAGCACGGGCCGGACCGTACGAGATGTACTTGGACTGGTCCGCAAGGCGCTGGGTGTCGGTCGCGAAACGGACGAAGTCCATCACGCGGGCCAGACGATCCTCGGGCAGGCCGGCGGGAATGATCCAGCCGTCAAGGTCGAACACCTGCGCGTCCCAGAGCATCTCGACCGGCTGGTCCTGCTCGACGATGAGCGAGAACAGGCGGCCGTTGTAGGTGGAGCCCATCACGATCTCGCCGTCGGCAAGAAGCTGGGGCGTGTCGGCGCCTGCCGACCACCAGACGGTGTCGTCCTTGATGGTGTCGAGCTTGGCAAGGGCACGATCCTGGCCTTCCGAAGTCTCGAGCACGTCGTAGACGTCTTCCTTGGCGACGCCGTCACACAGCAGCGCCCATTCCATGTTGTTGATCGGGCGCTTCTCAAGCGCGCGCTGGCCCGGGAAGGTCTCGGTGTCGAACAACGCGCAGATGTCGGTCGGCGTGTTGCCGTTCCACGCCTCGACGTTCGTGCGATAGCCCACGGTGGTCGAGTAGACGATCTGCGGGATGTAGCAATCCGACACGATCAGGTCGCCGAAGTCTTCCGACGCCGGGGTGCCGTCCGGCGCGGGCGCCAGCATCTCGTCGTGGTCGATTTCCATCGCCAGGCCTTCGTCGCACAGGCGGATGGCATCCGATGCCACCACGTCGACGAGATCCCAGGTGACGTTGCCCGCTTCGTTCATCGCACGCAGCTTGGCGACGGCCTCGTTCGAGGACTCGTCCCAGGTCACACTGACGTCAGGATTCATCTCGAGGTAGGGGACGACATAGGCCATCTGCTGCGAGTTCTGATAGGCGCCGCCCCAGGACACGAGCGTCATGGAATCGGCCATTTCCCCGTGCGCCGCGGAGTGTGCCATGCCTGCGGCAATGATACCGCTGCTGGCTAGAAGGAGTGTCTTCAGTCTCATGATATTCCTCTCCGTTATGGTCCCGATACGTTCCTCCCCGCGGGTCCGGGCCGACCCTTGGCGCGGGGATATTGCTTTGTTCTTATGCGTCTAGGGCCCGGCAATCCTGCGGACGCCACCCGATGTCGATCATCTCGCCCGGCTTCAGCCGGCGCTGATCGGGGGCGTTGCGTGTCTTGATGATGAAATCGTCGCGTCCCGCCACCTTGAGGCGCGTGCGATAGATGTCACCCATGTAGATGAACTCCATGACTTCGGCCTTGAGCGTGTGCGCGTCGGGCGAAAGTCGCCCCTTGTCGATCTCGACACGTTCGGGCCGGATCGAGATCAGGGTGCGATCGCCGACGTTCTTGACGTTGACCGGCACGGTCTCGATGACCTCGCCGTTGTCGAGGCGGACCATCGCGGTGTCGCCCTTCATCTCTTCGACCTTGCCGTGCAGCGTGTTGTTCTCGCCGATGAACTGCGCGACGAAGCTGTTCTTTGGCTGCTCGTACAGTGTGTCCGGCGCGTCGAGCTGCTGGATGCGGCCATCGTCGAACACCGCCACGCGGTCGGACATTGTCAGCGCTTCGGTCTGGTCGTGCGTGACATAGACCGTGGTGATGCCCAACTGGTGCGCCAGGTTGGTGATCTCGAACTGCATGTGCTCGCGCAGTTGCTTGTCGAGCGCGCCCAGCGGCTCGTCCATCAGCACCAGCTCGGGTTCGAACACCAGAGCGCGCGACAGGGCGATGCGCTGCTGCTGACCGCCCGAAAGCTGCGCCGGGCGGCGGCCGCCGAAATCGCCCATCTGGACCATGTCGAGCGCGCGCTTGACCTTCTTCTCCCGCTCGGACTTGCCGATCTTGCGCACTTCCAGTGGGAAGGCGAGGTTTTCGGCCACCGTCATGTGCGGGAACAGGGCGTAGTTCTGGAACACCATGCCGATCCCGCGCTTGTGGGGCGGGATGTTGTTGATCGGCTTGCCATCCAGAAGGATGTCGCCGTGGGTCGCGGTCTCGAACCCGGCCAACATCATCAGGCAGGTCGTCTTGCCCGACCCGGACGGCCCGAGCATCGTCAGGAACTCGCCCTTTGAAATCGAGAGGTTCAGGTCTTTGACGACGAGAGTCTCGCCGTCATACGACTTCTGAACGCGATCAAACGCGACGAACGCGCCGCCGTTTTCGCTAGATGCCACGCGTGGCTCCCTGTTTTACCGCAGGCCTTTGGTGGCCTGTCTGAACTTCTTCTCTACCCAAACAAAACTTGGGATAGAGTGCAACCATGTCGAAGGCTATTCCAGCGAAAGCCGGACAAACGGGTCGAATACGGCGGGATGTGCGGGAAAAACGACGGCCATCCGCCTGAGCGGCGGTCGAAGTGGTTTTCCCGAATTGCCGCTTTGATCGCCGCGCAGGTCAATAATCGCGCTCGAAGAAGATCCCGAGGCCGGTGCTGCCGTCCGAACCGGCGGTGCCGCGCGCGGTGACGCTGGGCGACACTTCGAGGTTCAGGTTGATCCGGCTGCGGCCTTCGGCATCCACCGTCACATCCGAATAGATGTTCTCGGACAGGTAGCGCCCCGCGCGCAGACCCACGGTGCCGTCCTCGCCCTGCGCGATGTCCAGATCGTCGACCCCAAGCGCCTCGCGCAGGTTGCCGATAAGGCCCTCGCCGCCGCTGCCCGCCAACGTCCGAATCGCCGCCGCCAGTTGAAGCGCCTGCACCGCCGAGATTTCCTCGGGGTTGCGACCGAACAGGAACAGCGACAGCGCGGTCTCCTGCGGCAGGTCGGGCTGCGAGGTGATCGCGAGGTCCGGCGACGACGCAGGCCCCTCGATGACAAAGCGCACCAGGACGTCCTCGGTTCGGGATTCGGCGGCGATGCGCACGAAAGGATCGAAATCCCCCTGCAGCCGCACCAGCGCCTGCGTCAGCAGAAGGCGGCGGCCCAGGATGTCCAGCCGACCGCGCACGAGCGAGAATTCACCCTCGGTGATGACGTCCGCCGTGGTCCCGCGCAGCCGCAGCGATCCGCCAAGTTCCGCGTCAAGACCGCGCCCGCGCAAGAATATCCGGTTCGGCGCGTAGATGCGGATGTCGACAGGATAGGCCGCCCCTGCCCCGTTGCCGCCATTGCCGGCCATGTCGCTGACGATCAGCCCGGCGCGGCGGCGCGAGGCACGCACATCCGCAGGTTCATTGACATGGCGGATGTCCAGCCCCGCGACATCCGGCCCGCCGCCGCTGGGCACGCGCAGTTCGGTCTGGCCAAGGTTGATCTGACCGCTGATCGCCGCCCCGCCCGTCAGCGGCCCGTCGATCGACAAGCTGCCATCGGCGGTCGTCTCGTAAAGACCCGGCTCGGTCAGGACCAGCTGGTTCAGCGCAAGCGACAGATCGGCACTATAGCCGCCGCTCAGCGTGACAGGGCCCGTCAGGCGCAGCGTGCCGCCGGTCGACAGCCCGCCGGTGATATCGAGGTTGGCACGCCCGCGCCCCAGCGACACGTCGGCGCCGATGCCGGTCAGCGACAGCCCCAGCGACGGCAGCACCAGACCGGCGCCGTTGCTGGTGATCCGCCCTGACAGGAAATTCACGGCAAGTGGGCCATTCAGCCCCAGATCGAACCGCGCCGTCCCGCTCAGCAGGCGCGGCGCGATGAAGGTGTTGGCCAGCGCCAGAGGCGCGGTGCCCCGGAGGTTCAGGTCCGCAGTGCCGAAATCTGGCGCCAACGTGCCGCCGACGGTCGCGGTGACGCCGCCGGGGCCGGTGCCCTGAGCGGAAACCTCGAAGCTGCCGTTCGTGGCGCGGGTCACGGTGCCGTCCACCGACAAGGGGCCGTTGAACCCGGGCGCGACCAGTCCAAGGTTTGCCAGCCGCGTGTCGAAGCGCACCAGCGCGGTGTCCGCTGCCACCTCGCCCGAGACGGTGGCGGTCAGTTGCGGGGTCTGGATGCGGCTGTCTTCGATGCGCAGCGTTCCATCAGGGGCACGCTCGACGGTCAGGTTCAGGTCGGCGCGGCCCGCAAGGATACGGTCGGCCACGTCGATGCCGACGCCAAGGTCGCGGCCCGACCCCTGCGCCGCCAGTGCAAGCGCGCCGGTGTCCGGGTTGAACTTCGCGCTCGCCTCCAGCGACACGCGGCCCGCAAGGTCTTGCCCGGCCAGCTCTGCGTAGGCCGACAGGTCCTCTGCCGAAAACTGCCCCTTTGCGTCCACGACGCCAAGCCCGGTGTCGTAGTCGAATGGCGCCGCCGCCTCGAGGTCCAGCGCCAGCGCGCCCGGCCCCGATCCGGTGATCTGCGCCGCGATGCGCCCGTCGTCCAGCGCCAGATCGGTGCGCAGCTGCGCTTGCCCCGAAAGCTCGGGGCGGATGCGCGACAGGTCGGGCAGGATCAGCGTCAGGTCGGCCTGCCCGCTGTCGGTGCCAAAGGCGCCGTCACCGCGGATCGTCACGCCGCGTCCGTCCAGCGACAGCGTATCAAACCGCAGCCCGGTCTCGTCGCGCGCGACGTTCACCTCGATCTCGGTTTCGCCGCCGATCAGTCCATCAAGCTCGGGGATCGCCAACGTCAGATCGCGGGTCATTCCCTGGATGCCCAGATCGAACCCGCCCGCCAGCGGCGACACGGTCCCGTCAAGGCCAAGGTTCGCGCCGCCGCCAATCTCGCGCCCCGCCAACCCCGAGAACCGCGACAGATCATCGGCGGACAGCTGCAGATCGAGAGCCGAGGCAAACGGCGCATCCTCGTTCTCGCCGGTCAGTCGCAGATCGCCTTGCAGGCGGTAGTCGGAGCCGCTGATGTCAATGTCCTGAAGCCGCAGCGGCGCTGCATCCGACCACTGAACACGGGCCGAGCCGCCCAACGCATCCCCAAGCGCCCGCGCAAGCGCAGGGACCGCCGCATCAAGGCCGGTTCCGTCCAGCCGCACGGTGCCGCGCAGCGCGGACACCGCATCACCGCTGCGCTCGATCGTGCCCAGCCCAACGATGGAAAGCCGCTCGGCGGAAAACTCGGGGCGCATCAGCCGCCGCGCCGCGATCCGTGCCGCCCATCGGTCGCCCCGCGCCGCGTCATAGCTGATCGACAGGTCGGCCTCGCCGAGTTCGGTATCGCCGCCCGCCACCGGCAGGGTCACGCGGCCATCCGTCTCGATCCGCCCGCTGATGTCGACAAGGCTCGGCCAGCCGTCAGGTGCAAGCTCAAGCTGCCCTGTCAGCCGGGTCGCGCCGGTCTCCAGCTGCAGTTGGCGCAGGCCGGTGCTGCCGTCGCTGCCTTGCGTCACGATGGCCGACAGGGCCACCGCTTCGCCAAGAAACTCGTGGTATTGCGGGGCGGTCAGGGGCCGCAGATCACCGCGAATGTCGACCGAGGTTTCCGCCGCGCCCTCGCCCGCCGCGTCGCGCGTCACGGTTCCGGTCACGCGCGGCGTGCCTTCGGTCGCCAGCATGATCTCGGCGGTGAAATCGCTGACCGGATCGTCGCCCTCGATGGTCAGCGACAGCGGCGGCGCGCCGGGGATCTGCAACAGCCGCGCGGCGATGCCGCCTGCGCCCTCCTCCAGCGACAGATCAAGCGCCAGCCGCCCGGTCTCGTTGGCATAGCTGGCATCCAGGACGAACCGGCCTTCGGCGTCCCCGATGCGGTCGATGGACAGCGCGGCCTCGCCCTCGCCCCCGGCAAGCTGCGCCGATCCCTCGACGGCCAGTGCAACCGGCTCGCCAAGGAACGCCTCCCCCAGCTCGATCCTCGGAATGGAAAGCTGGTCGATATCCACGGACACGGGCAGTTCGGGCAGGGAAAAGCCGGGCGCAGCAGCGGACGGCACGGCGGCTTCCGTCACCGGCGGGCGCAGCACCTCGATCCGGTCGGCGGTCAACTCGCGCACCTCGATCCGGCCCGCCAGCACTGCCGAGCGGTTCCAGTCCAGCACCGCGTTCTCGACGGTCAGCCAGATGCCCTCGCCGTCCGAGATCGTCAGCCGCTCGACCGTCGCGCGCGAACTCAGCGCACCGCGGAACCCGATGATGTTCACATCGCGCCCGGCGCTCGACAGTGCATCCTCGAGGAAGCCCTCAAGCAGCCCGCGCCCGCCGTCGTCGCCGTCATCCTGCGCAAAGGACGGGCCGGTCGCCAGCACACCGGCAACGGCAAGAGCCGCGCACCACCGCATCAGAACGCCTGCCCGATGCCGATGTAGAACTGAAGCCCCTGCCCCGTGTTGCCCGAGATCGGCGTCGCCACGTCGAACCGGATCGGCCCCACGGGCGTGGTGTACCGGATGCCCAGCCCCGCGCCCGCGTGACTACCCGACGCGCCCGAGAACCCGCTGGAGGCGGTGAGGAACCCGTAATCGACAAAGCCGACGGCCTGGAAGTTGTCCGTCACCGACTGGCGCACTTCCAGCGACGCCGCCGCGAAACTTTGCCCGCCCCCGGTCTGGCCATTGGCATAGGTGGCGAACAGCGACTGGTAGGGCTGGCCACGCACGGTGCCGCCGCCGCCCGAATAGAACAGGTAGTCGGGATAGGTCGCCTGCGGCGCAGGGCCATAGACTGTGCCGAACTGCAACCGCCCCGCCACCACCGTGCTGCCGCCCAGCGCCCGGTAAGCCCGCGCATCGCCATAGGCGCGCACCCCGCTGGCGGACGCGCCCAGCCCGAGGAACGGTGTCACTTCCGCCTGCGCATAAAAGCCGCTCGTGGGATCAAGCGCATCGTCGCGGCTGTCATAGGTGATCGTCGCGGGCAGGTTCACCAGGTTGAAGGTCTGCGTGCCAGAGGGTGTGGTCGCCTGCGACCACAGGTAGGTCAGCGCCACCTCGGACGTCAGCCGGTCCGACAGGCGCCGGTTCACACCGAAGCCAAGCTCGACCCGGTCGGTCGAGAAGGTCGGCTCATTGCGGCGCTCGGCCTCGGCCATCACGAAACCGCCGGTGTCGGTGCCATAGATCGCCGGAATGTCCAGCCGCGTGGTCAGGCTGTAGTCGACACCGCTGCGTGCGCCGCCAAGATCGCCGACCTCGGCCTCGGCGCGGAACCGCTCTGCCCCGCCGAACAGGTTGCGGTGCAGCCAGAACGCCGACACCGTGACCCCCTCGGCAGAAGCGACCTCTGCCCCAAAGCCGAAGCGGCGCGGTTTCTCGTCGACCAGCCGCAGCACCGGATCCATGACGGCATCCTGGGGAGGTGCATCCGGCTCGGTGATCGTGACAGAGGCAAAGGCGCCGGTGCGGCGCAAACGGCGCTCTGCCTCGGCAATGATCTCGGGCGAATAGGTCAGCCCTTCGGGATTGCCCGCGATGCGGCGGATGGCGCTTTCGCGCACCATCGACGGCGTGGCGATCCGGTAGCGGCCAAAGGTGATGCGCGGCCCCGGATCGATGCCCACCGCCACGTCGAGCGTATCGCTGGCATGGTCGGCCACGATGTCCTGTCCGGCGGGCGCGGCATAGGCGTGACCGACCGTGCGCCACCCTGTCACGACCGCGTCGAGGCCGTCGCGCACATCGGTCGCGCGCGCAGGCGCGCCGCCCTGCGGCACGGCTTTGGTGGTGCCAGGGTGGATCGGCCCGATCCGCACGTCGCCAAAACGGTAGAGAGGGCCGGGATCGACGACGATCCGCACCCGCTGGATGGAGGCAGGCGTGTCGAGCAGCGGGATATCCGCAGCCTCACGCCCGTCGATCAGGATGTTGACCGTGCCGCCATAGCGCCCTTCGGCATAAAGAACCCGGGTCAGGGCGGCATAGTCCGACAACGCGGCGCCCAGAATTTCGTCTCCGCTGGCGTCCGGCGTGTCGCGGATCAGCGCCGCGACGCTCGATGTTGCGCCAAGCGCTTCACGCAGGTCCGGCACGGCAGAGGGCACGACAAACGTCACCCGGTCGGCCGCCACCGACGGCACGGCGACGGTCACGGCCATGACCCCGGCAAACAGGTATGACAGGTGGTGCGTGGTCAGTTTGAACATCATTGCCCTCTGCGCCTCCCTACCAGATCATGCGGGGGAAGGCACAAGCCAACACAATCACTTTTGTGACACGAAACGGGCAGGTCTCTGCCGTCCAGCCCTGCGGGGCGATGATGCATGAGGCGGAATTCCGTTCGCGCGGACGTGGCTGCTGGGGGAACGTCGCAAAGTGGCCGCCGGTTCCTGCCTCTTGCGCGAGACACAGCAACCGGCGACATCGGCACCGACGCCGCAACCACAGGACGTGCCGCCATGCGATTCGACCCGATCGACGGCCCGCCCGCCTTTTTGGTGCTGACCGGCGCCCTTGCGCTGGACGCGGCGGCGCGCGGCGGCGCGGCGCCCGACCTGTCAGCGCCGGGCCTTGCGGTATGGCTGGGCGCGAAGATGGCCGCGCGCGGGCATGTCTCGGCGGCGCACCTGCCGCGCGGCGAGGACGTTGTGGCAGGCGTCGTGCTGGGCCGGTTCTTCGACGGCGGCCTTTGGCCCGGCCCCGGAACGGCGGCGAAGCGCCTGTGCCGCCATTTCGACCCGGCACGGGGCGTGCCGCGCACCCTGTGCGGCGAGTTCGCCTTTGTCCACTGGGACAGCGCGCGCGGATCTCTGACCCTTGGCACGGATCAGGCGGGCACGCGCTGCGTGTTCTACACCGACACCGGCAAGGGCATCGCGGCGGCCAGCGACATCGAGAGCCTTCGGGCCTGGTGCCCGGACCCCGAGCGCATCGACCAGCTTGCGCTGGCGGACTACCTGACAGGATCGATGGAGCACGGCGAGCATCGCACGCTGGTCGCGGGCATCCGCCGCGTGCCCGCCGCCCATTGCGCCACCGTGCGGGGCGAGACGATCACCGTCTCGCGCTACTGGGACCCCAGGGATGCGCCGCAGATCACACTCGGCTCGGACGGCACCTGCATCGAGATGGGCCGCGCGCTGCTGGCGGACAGCATGCGCGACCGGATGGCGTCGCCCGGACCCTTCGGAGTGCACCTGTCGGGCGGCTACGATTCCTCGGTGGTCGCCGGTCTTCTGGCGCAGGATTGCCGCGCGCGCGGCCTGCCCCCGCCGCCCGCCTTCGCCTGGCACGCCGATCCGGGGACCGAGGCGGCGCTGCATCCCGACACTCTCAAGATCGACGCGGTGCGCCGCGCGACCGGGCTGGACCTGACGTTCTGCCCGGGCGGCCCGGCGTCCTTCGAGGCGTTCCTTGCCGTCGATCCGGCGCGCTTTCCGCTCTGCCTCGACTACGAGGCCGAACGGCCGGTGCTGGATGCGGCACGCGGCAAAGACATCGCGACGATCTTCTCAGGCTGGGGCGGCGATCAGGCCCTGTCGTTCTCGGGCCGGGCCTCGCCGCCGCCCTCGGCGCTGCGCCGGGGCGCCTCTCACGTCTTGCGCCACTGGCTGCGCGGGCAACCCGTAACCAACCCGTATTTCCGGCCCGCGCCGCCGCGACAGACACGCCTCGCCACCTTGAAGGACGCGCTGGGGCGCCGCACGACCCGGCAAGTTGTGATCGACAATCTCACCAACGGCTTCCTGCCCCGGCGGATGACGACATGGTGCGTCGCGGGCGCAGCAGCCGGGCTGCAATACAGCTATCCCCTGTGCGATCCCCGCCTTCTCGACTTCGCGATGGGCGTGCCGGACAGGCTGTACCGCGCGGGCGGAACGCCGCGCCAGTTGATGCGCGATCTCATCAAGGGCACCGTCCCGCCCGAGGTGCTGGACCATCCCGCCAAGGTCGAGGTGTCGCGCCTTGACCGGCACGGCGATCTGGTCACGGCGCGGTCGCGCCTGATCGCGGGGCACATCGACTCGGGTCGCATCGACCAGGCCCGCGCCCGTGACTTGGACATCGACCGCCTGCGCCATGATCTCGCCCGCGCCGAGGCGGGAGACAAGGTGCCCTGGGGCAAGATCATGAACGCGGCGGCCTACCTGCTGACGCCTTAGGCGCGCTTGCGCATCTCGTTCGGGGCATGGCCCGCTGCCAGCAAAAGCGCCTCGGCCGCATCGGCCGCGCGCGTTCCGGTCCAGGCAACGTAGTGATCGGGCCGAACCAGCACGAACGGTGCGCCATATGCTGTCTTGGCGGTATCGCGGACCACAGCAAGCGGAATGCCTGCCCGCGCCGCAGCGGCAGAGGCGGCATCGCCCGGATCGGCACCGCCAAGCGACAGAAGCGTGAAGCCGGGGCCCAGACGGTCAAAGACATTCGCGCCGTCCGACAGGGTCTGAGGGGCCAGGTGGTGTCCCGCCCGCGCCTCGAACCGGTGATCGCCGCGCGCGCTGGGGGTGCCACTCCCCGCCACGATGGGCGAGCCCTCGTAGTTCGGCTCGAACTTCGCCACCTCGGCGGCGCCCACGTTGCGCGCATACCATGCCGCCTCGAACGCCGCCTTGTCGCGGGAGGGATCATGGGCCTGAAGGAACCGGTTGTCGTCGTCGATGAAGTGCTCGATGAAATCGCGCGCGGTGGACTGGAAGACAGGCCGCCGCTCGGCGTCGTAGCTGTCCAGCAGCGCATCGCTGCCCCACCCCTTCAGCACCGCCGCCAGCTTCCATCCCAGATTGCGCGCATCCTCGAAGCCGGTGTTGATCCCGTAGCCGCCATAGGGCGGATGGCTGTGCGCCGCGTCCCCTGCCACGAACACCCGCCCCGCGCGGTAGCGTTCGGCAATGGACACGCGCAGGTCCCAGAAACCGACATAGGTGATGTCCAGATCGAACGGCTGGCCGACGACCTCGTGCAACATCGCGGTGAAATCGTCGTTCTCGGTGGTCCCGGCGGGCACCGGCGCGTGGAAGAAGAAGCTGCCGACATCGACCCGCCCGAAGAACCGCCAATAGCCTTCCATCTCGGGGTGCAGGACGTTGTAGAAGGCCTTGCCGGGATAGCGATTGAGCAGCTCGTGCAACTCCATCGAGTTGAACACCAACAGCACCATCAGCTTGTCATGGTCCGACCGCGCCTGCGGGATGCCGCCCGTTTCGCGCACCGCCGACTTGCTGCCGTCGCAGCCCACGACATACTTCGCCGTCAGTACCTCGCGCGCCTCGCCCCTGTGCTCGGCCGTGTGCACCTCGACATGGTCGCCCTTGTCGGCGACCCGCTCGACGCTCCAGCCATAGCGGATATCGATTGCGTCGATCTTTTCGGCGCGGGCGCGCAGCACCGCCTCGGTGGCGTATTGCGGCAGGCGTTCGTTCGTCGTGAGGTAGTAGTCGTTCACGCTGGCGCGGTTGAGCCAGTCGTAGTGGTAGTCCGACAGCAGGTGCTTGTAGACGGTCAGCCCACCAATCCCCACGTCTGCGGGGATCGAACGCGCGGCGCGCAGGTCCTTCTCGCAGCCCCAGAAATGCAGCGTCTCGGTGGTGCGCTGGGTCAGGTTCTGGCCCTTGGGGATCGGCTGCGGGTCGGGATACCGTTCGATGACCAGCACGCGAATACCGCGCTGGCCCAGTTCGATCGCCAGCCCCATGCCCACCGGGCCACCGCCCGCGATGATGACGTCATGGTCGGACATGCGCACCGTTTCCTTCCTGAACAGACCTAAAGCGACAGACCCAGCAACCTGGCTGCGTTGTCCTGATAGACCTTGCGGCGCGTTGTCTCGGAGATGTCCATCTCGTCAAGAATGCGGATCGTCTCGCGGATGTACATCGGCCCGGCTTCGGGATCGAACGGCGCGTCCGAGGCAAAGACGACATGATCCTCACCGAAGAAGTCGATGGCATGGGCTATGGCGCGCTCGGACCCGAAGGTCGCGGTGTCGGCGTAGAAATCCTTGAAGTACTCCAGATGCGGCTTCTTCAGCCCCTTGCGCACGGCGGCAAGGTCCTTGTCCGTCGTGCGCGCGCCCATCTGGTCCCAGCCGGGGCCGACGCGACCCTCGAAATAGGGGATCATGCCGCCCGCGTGATGGGTGATGACCTTGAGGCCGGGGTGGCGGTCGAACAGGCCCGAAAACACCATCCGCGCCATCGCGGCAGAGGTCTCGTAGGGCCAGCCGAAGGTCCACCAGATCTCGTATTCCGACTGGTTCTCGGTCAGGTAGTCGGGAAAGTTCGCACCGCGCGCGGGGTGCATCCAGACCGCCTTGCCGCTTGCGGCCATGTACTCGAAGAACGGCTCGAACTCGGGCAGGTCCAGCGGCTTGCCGGCGACGTTGGTGAAGATCTGCATGCCGCAGGCGCCCAGGTCCTCGATGTTGCGGCGCGCGTCCTCGACCATTTCCGCGGGGTTGTTCAGCACCGCCGTCCCGATGAAACCGGGAAAGCGATCGGGATATTTGCCGCACAACTCGGCCATGCCATCAGACGCGATCCGCGCGAGATCGAGCGACTTGGCGGGATCGGCATATTTCTCGAACGGCGGCGAGGCGAGCGACAGGATCTGGCAATAGTCCTCGCCGAACAGGTCCATCACCTCGAACCGGCGGTCGAGATTGGTCATCATCGGCACCGCTTCCGACCGGCGGGTGATGTCCGTCGTCTCGCCGACATGCGCGATCAGCGCGTCGTGGAAGGGTTTCGGCCAGATGTGGTTGAAAACATCGATCTTTTTCATGTCAGGTCCTGCCTCGTGTCGTGTTCATAGATCGCCAAGGACGACGTCCTCGATCCGCATGTCCGTCAGCACCGCGCTCAGCGTCTCGCCTGCCCGCCAGATCGCGCCGGACAGATCTGCAAGCTGCGCGTCGTCCAGCGTGTCGCGGTCGATGGTCATGCACAGCGCGGCGACCGGCGCGCGGGTGGCGTCGAACACCGGCGCCGCGATGCCCACCACGCCGTCTGTCACCTCTCCCCGCGCGATCAGCGCACCGCCCTTGCGCAAGCGGCGGAGCGTTTCGGCAATGTCCTCGACGGTGTCGCCCAGACCAAGCGCGCGCAGATCGTCCAGGTTTTCCTCGATCTTGGCGAGCATCTGGCGGCGCGGCAGATGGGCCAGGATCGCGCGGCTGATCGCACCGCGTGCAAGCGGCATGGGCCGACCGCGCGGATAGCTTGATTTCGGCTCGGGCGCGGACACTTCGGACGCAACGCACAAAAGCTTGTTGCCGTACCAGCGCACCAGAAGCACGGTCGAGGGATGCAGCGCCGACAGATCGCGCAGGATCGGGCCGCCCGCGCACAAGAGCGCATCGGACTTGCGCATCAGGAAATCAAGCTCCACCACGCGCGGCCCCAGCGTCAGGCCATGCGGGCCGACCTGGGCGAGAAATCCGGCATCCTTGAGCGCCTTGATGTAGCGGTAGACGGTGGGGCGGGTGTAGCCAAGCTCGGCCATCATCTCGTCCGCTGTCCACTCCAGCCGGTCCTCGCTGAACAGATCGAGAATGCCAAGGATACGCTCTGCGCTGCCGACACCGGTGCTCATGCCTGCACCTCGCCTGTCCGGCGCGGACGGCGGATTTCCAGCACCATGAGTGCCACGCCGCCCAGCACGCCGATCACATCGGAATAGACCGCGCCCTCGAACATTCCGGCGGGCACCAGCGCCAACAGGCCGAACAGCGCGAACAGCCCCCGCTTCACCGGCGACAGCCGCTGCGAGAAATAGCCCGCCAGCGCCGCCGACACGAGCCACACGCCGATGATGGCCGTCACGATGGCCAGCGCGATCTCGAACGGTGCGCCGATCAGGATCAGCGTCGGCGAGAACACGAACAGCACGGGGATCACATAGGCGGACCAGCCGAACCGCATCGCCGCCCAGCCGGTCGCCATCGCGGGCGCCTTGGCGATGGACGCCGCCGCGAAGGCCGCCAGCGCGATGGGCGGCGTTATCATCGACATCATGCCGAAATAAAGGACGTAGAGATGTGCTGCGATGGGCTCGATCCCGACCTGGATCAGCGCAGGCGCGACCAGCGCGGCCAGCAGCACGTAGACCCCCAGCGTCGGCAGGCCCATGCCAAGGATGATGCAGACGATGGCCGACAGGGCCAGCAGGACGATGGCACTGCCGCCGCCAACCTGCACCAGCGCATAGGTCAGGTTGAAGCTGAGCCCGGTGACGTTCAGAACGCCGATCACGATGCCCGAGGCCGCCGAGATCAGCAGGATTTCCACCACGCCGTGCCCCGTCTGCGCGAGAGAGGACAGGATGGTCCGCAGGCTGGGGCGCGTGCCCTTGTAGCCGATCAGGAACGACGTGCCGATCAGCACCACCGCCGACCAGAGCGCCGCGCGTTCGGGCTGATAGCTTTTCCAGAACAGAAGATAGATCAGCACGGCGAAGGCGAGGACGAAATGCGCGCCGACGGCGACGGTCCGGCGCGGCGGGATCTGGTCTTTCGGGATCGCGCGAATGCCCATCTTGGCGGCTTCCAGATCCGCCTGGATGAACAGCGCGACATAATACAGCAGCGCAGGCAGCAGCGCGGCCAGCACGATGGACGAATAGGGCACGGCCAGGAATTCGGCCATCAGGAACGCCGAGGCGCCCATGACGGGCGGCATCAGCTGCCCTCCTGTCGAGGCCACAGCCTCGATCGCGCCCGCCTTGTGCGCCGGATAGCCGTCGCGCTTTATCATCGGGATGGTCACGACGCCGGTGCCGACCACGTTGGCCACCGCCGATCCGCTGATCGACCCGAACAGGCCCGAGGCAAGGACCGCGATCTTCATCGACCCGCCCCGGTAGCGCCCCATGCCGATCATCGCGGCATCAGTGAAGAAATGCGATCCGCCGGTGAGGTTCAGAAGCACGCCGAACAGGATGAAGGCGACGACCACGGTGGACGCGACCGACATCGGCAGGCCGAGGATGCCGTTGGAATCAAACGCCATGTAGCCCGACAAAAGCTGCCAGTTCTGCGGCCTGCCCTGCAATCGGCCCGGAAACACATCGCCGAACAGCGCGTAGAGGATGAACACCGAGATGATGATGACCAGCGCCCAGCCCGTCGCACGCCGCAGCGCCTCGAGTGTCAGGACGATGGCGATCAGGCCCGGCAGCCAGACCTCCAGCGGCCGGGAAAAGATCATCAGCACAAGATCGGGATAGCGGACGGCGATGAAGCCGAAGGCGACCATGGACAGGACCGCAAGCACGACGTCGTGGAACGGCACGACCGTGCGCTCGGTCCCCGGACGGGCGGGCAGCGTCAGGTAGGCGACGGGCAGGACAAAAACCAGCATCATCGCGAAGAACTGCTGCGGGTAGAACCCCAGCCCGAAGTAGCGGTTGACCGACAACGCCCAGCAGATCGCCGTAAGCGTCATCAGCGCCGCCAGAACGTCGGAAACGGGCCGCCAGATCCGGGGCGAAAGGCCGTTTCCGGCCTTCCTTGTGTCCATGCTCGCCATCAGGGTCGCCTCAGTTCAGCCCGGCTTCTTCGAAGTAGCGCAAGGCGCCCGGGTGGAATTCCGAGATCCCGTTGTCGCCGCGCATCTCGTCCGTGCGAAAGGCGCGCATCGGCGGAAAGGTCTCGCCCATCACACCGGCCTGCTCGGCCATCGCCTTGGCCATCTGGTAGACCACGTCATCGGGGACATTCGCGTGGGTGAACACGACCTGCGGAAAGGCGATGTAGGTGCCATCCTCAAGAACGCCGGGCATCGCGCCCGCCTTCAGCTCGGTGAAGAACGCGGTCGGCCAATGCTCGCGCGCGGCGGCAAGGGCGGCGTCGTCAGAGGCATCGACGGTCAGCGCGCGCAGGCCCCCCACGGCGGCATCCGCCTCGCGCACCTTGCCCGCGCCATGGGCAAAGATGAAGCCGACCGTATCGCCCGCCATGAACGCATCCGCGCCCGCGACCACCGAGGCGACCGAAATCTGTTCGACGTCGTCGCGGGTCATGCCCGCCGTGGCGTAGATCGCCGACAACTGCGGCAGGATGGTATTCTGCGCGGTGTAGCCGTCCGTCATCGGCAGGCCCTTGAGATCGGCCACCGTCATGATGTCGCTGTCTGCGCGCACGAAGATCGCTTCGACCAGCGGCTGCAGGTGCGCGACGATGCGCAGGTTCTCGTTGGTGACGCCGTTCCACCATTCCTCGCCGGTGATGGCGTAGTTGACCTCTTGCAGGTTGGCGACGCCGAACTCGATCCCGCCTGCGTTCACGAACGGGATGAACTGGTTCGGGCTGGTCGCCGGCTGGATCGTGGTGTTCAGCCCGCCCGCATTGGCGGCATTCGCCACGGCCGTGCCGATGTTGTGGAACAGAGAGCCCGGGTTCGACGTGGCGATGCCGACGTTCTGGGCCAGCGCAGCACCGGCTCCGGCCACAAGGCCAGCCGCCATCGCTGCGGACGCGATCAATTTCCGCATTGTCTTTCCTCCCATGACTGGCCGCTCCCCTCCCGGAAGCGGTCCCAAATCTCATTTTGTGAGATTCGCGTTCAGTTTGGGGTTGCCTAAGAGATATGACAAGAACATTTTAGACAGGTCAGGCCCGGCCGGGCCGAGGGAGGACAGCATGACCGACGCGGCGACACCGACGCCCGAAACCGGGGCAGAGGCGCTGCTGTGCGCGCTGAAGGCCAGCGGCATCGACTATCTGTTCGCCAACGCGGGGACGGATTTTCCGCCGGTGATCGAGGCGCTCGCAAGCCTTGATGCAGGCGACATCCCTACCCCGGTGACGATCCCGCACGAGACCGCCGCCGTCGCCATGGCGCATGGCTATTACCTTGTCACCGGCAAGCCGCAGGCGGTCATGGTGCATGTGAACGTCGGCCTTGCAAACGCGGTGATGGGGGTCATCAACGCCGCCTCGGACAATGTGCCCTTGGTGATGATGTCGGGCCGCACACCGCTGACCGAAACGGGGCGCACCGGCAGCCGCGCCTCGCCGATCCAGTATGGGCAAGAGATGTACGACCAGTCGGCGATGGTCCGCGAGGCGGTGAAATTCGACTATGAGATGCGCTATCCCGAACAGGGCAGCGCGATGGTGTCGCGTGCGGTGTCGCTGGCCATGTCCGAGCCGCGCGGGCCGGTCTACCTGTCGCTGCCGCGAGAGCCGCTGTCGGACCGGATTACGCCCGAGGCACCCGCCGACATCACCCCGCGCGCCCCTGCCCGCCCTGCCATGCCCGACCCGGATGCCGTGGCCGAGGCCGCCGCGATCCTGGCTTCGGCAAAGCGTCCGCTCATCATCTGCCAGCGCGGCGACACCGAGGGGCGTCTGGCCGCCGCCCTGTCCATGCTGGGGCGGAACCACGGCATCGGCACGGTCGAGCCCTTCGTGGTGCGCAACCTGCTGGCCCATGACGATCCCGCCGCGCTTGGCTATGCGCCGATGCTGTCGAAAGACGCCGACGCCATCGTGGTCGTCGACTCTGGTGTGCCGTGGATCGAGGCCGCCCACGCCCCGCCCGAAGGTGCCCGGATCATCCATATCGGCGCGGACCCGTCCTTTGCCCGGATGCCGATGCGCGGCTACCGGTCGGACCTGTCGATCACCGGCGACCCGGCGGCGACGATCACGGCGCTGGACGCGGCGATGACCACCGACGATGCGGCGCTGACCGCCCGCCGCAACGCTCTGGACGACCGCGCCAAGGCACGCTCCGCCCGCCGCGCCACGATGCTGGAGGCGGCACAGGCCAGCGACCCGATGGGCGCCGAATGGCTGAGCCATTGCCTGTCCGAGATCATGGACGATGACACGGTGGTGTTCAGCGAGCTTGGCCTTGTGCCCGCAGCGATGCGGCTCAAGGGACCGAACCGGCTGTTCTCCAATCCGCATTCCGGCGGGCTTGGCTGGGCGCTGCCCGCCGCCCTTGGCGCGCAGATGGCGCGGCCCGGCAAGCTGACCGTCGCGGCTGTGGGCGACGGGTCCTACATCTTCGCCAACCCCGTGGCCTGCCACCAGATCGCCGAGGCGCTCGGCCTGCCGATCCTCATCCTGGTCAAGAACAACGCCATGTGGAACGCCGTGCGCCGGTCCGTCGTGGGGGCCTATCCGGGCGGGGCCGCCGTGCGCGCCAACGAGATGCCGCTGACCTCGCTGTCGCCGGTGCCCGATTTCGCGGGCATCGCCGCGTCCAGCCGCGCCTTTGCCGAACGCGTCGAACGGGCCGAGGACCTGCCCGACGCCCTCACCCGCGCGCTTGACGCGATCCGCTTTGAGGCGCGCGCGGCGCTTCTCGATGTGCGGGTGGCGGTGTCGGACAGCCATTGATGCTGATGACGATGCCCCCCGCCGCGCTGGCCCTGTCGGCGCTTGCCCTCGTTCTGGGGGGCGTCCTGAAGGGTGCGACCGGCGCCGGAGCGCCGGTGGTCGCCGTACCGGTGATCGCGCTGTTCTTCGACGTCGAGACGGCGATCATCACGATGATGCTGCCGAACCTTCTGTCGAACGTGGTGCAGGGCTGGCGTTACCGCGCGTACCTGCCGCGCGGCGGCTTTGGCGCGCTGTTCGCGGCCGGCGGGCTGGCGGGCGCTGTTCTTGGCACGGTGCTGCTGGCCAATGCGCCGCCCGAGGTGCTGCTGCTGATGGTGTCGGTCGTGGTGTTTCTCTACATCGCCTTCCGCATCGCCAAACCGGGCTGGGCGCTGCCGATGCCCCTTGCACGCCGGATCGTGCTGCCGGTCGGCCTTGCGGGCGGCATCCTGCAGGGCGCGACAGGGGTCAGCGCGCCGATCTCGGTAACCTTCCTGAACGCGGTGCGCCTGCCCCGCGACGCGTTTATCGGGACGATCTCGCTGTTCTTCACGGTCATGACCTTCGCGCAGCTCGTCGCTCTGGGAAGCTACGGATTGCTCAGCCCCGAGGGCCTTGGCCGCAGCGCCATCGCATTGGGGCTGATCCTTGCCGCCATGCCGCTGGGCGAGGCGCTGGCAAGGCGCATTCCGCCCGCCGTATTCGACAAGCTGATCCTCGCACTTCTCGCCGTGGTGGCGACCCGCATCCTGATCGGCGTGGTGCTGTAGGGGCCGCTACAGCCCGAACAGCGCGCCTGCGGTGCCGCGGTGGTCAACGCCCGACGCCTCCAGCCGGGCAAGGCATCCCGCCATGTCGCCGATGTTGTGCGGATAGTCCGAGCCGAACAGCATGTTGCCCTCGCCCACGGTCTCGATGCACAGCCGCAGAGCGCCGTCGGTGAAGACCACGCTGTCGAGATACAGGCGGTCCAGATACGCCGAGGGTGGTTTGTCGGTGCCCGTGGCGCAGGCCGGGATCTGCGCGTGGCAGGTGTCCAGCCGCCCGATGAGAAACGGCAAGGTGCCGCCGCCATGCGCCAGGATCATACGAATGTTCGGGTAGCGGTCGAAGAACCCGTCATAAAGCATCCTCGAGATCGCCAGCGTCGTGTCGAACACGAACCCGACGGGCGGAGACAGGTTGTATTCGGCCAGCCCCAGGTCGCGCTCGCCCGGCGGAACGGAGGGGTGCAGGAACACCGGCAACCGGGCGGCATCGATGGCCTGCCAGATCGGCGCAAAGCGCGCATCCGTCAGAGGCACGCCGTCGATGGTGGCGATCACGATGACGCCTGACGCGCCAAGCGCCGCCGCGCGTGCGACCTCGGCCACCGCTGCCTCGGCGTCCTGCCACGGCAGCGACGCGAACCAGCGCAGCCGGTCGGGATGGGCGGTGCGCGCCTCGGCGAAGGCGTCGTTCATCATCCGCGCCGCCTGCGCATTCGCCTCTGCGTCGCCCAGCATCGCGTTGGGTGAGGTCAGAGAGATCACCGCCATGTCCACGCCCGCTGCGTCCATGTCCCGGATGCGCCGGTCGAAATCCCACATCGGCGGCAAAAGGGTGAAGAACGGCACGCCGTCCTTGTCGATCACCTCGCCCCCGCGCGGCAGGCCGCGAAAGGTGTATTTCGGCGCACCGCGCTGGCGCAGAAGGTCCAGATAGGCCTCTGACACCATGTGCGTGTGGACATCGACGATCATGCTGCCACCTCGCGCACGCGGGCGCCGCGCACCAGATCGACCAGGGCGCCCGGATCAGGCGGCAACGCCTTGCCCCGCCACGCGATGTGGTTGTCGGGCCGCGACAGCACCAGCGCCTCGGCATAGGGCGGCGGGGCGCCCGGCAGATCGATCAGCCGCATCGGGACACCGGCCTTGCGCGCGGCTTCCAGCAGCGGCTCGGCGGCGACGGACGGATCGGTTCGGACCAGCAAGAATCCAGTGCCCTGCAGGTCGTGCAGCCAGCGGCCATCCGGCATCTCGACATTCGGCAACCGTGCGCCGGGCACGGTCGAGGCGGTGAAACTGCCCATGCCATAGGGCGGCGGCGTGCCATCGGCGGCGATCAGCGGCGAGTTTTCGTAGTAGTAGCCAAAGTTCAGGCCCGCGCAGCAGTATTGCTGGACGTTGAGGTCATACAGCACCTGCCCCATCCGTGCGCGCGCGGCCTCGCCCTCGGGCGTGTCGTCGTCGATCTCAGTCGGAACGGCCTTGCGGTTCTTCGCCATCTCGTGCGCGTGGTTCATCGCGAAATGCGACACCTGTTCGGTGATCGGCAGGCGTTCCGCCTCGTGCGCGTCCAGCGCGCTCTCGGGCGCCCAGCCGCCAAGGACCGCGCCCATCAGCCACGCCATGTTGTGCGCGTCGGCGATCCCGGCGTTCATGCCATACCCCGCGTAGGGCACCCACAGATGGGCGGCGTCACCGCAGATGAACACGTTGCCGCACCGCAGCCTGTCGGCGACAAGACGGCGCCCGAACCAGTCCTCGCGCGACAGCGCCTCGTACTTGAAATCGGGGCCGACCCCGAGAATCCGGCGGATCGCCCAATCGCGATCGACGCTGTCGAAATCCGCCTCGTCGTCTCGCAGGTAGTTGTGCACCAGCCAGGTCTCGCGCCCGTCGATGGAATACACGATGCCGGTGCGCACCGGATTGTAGGCGAACATGCCCCAGGCGGGCGGCACCTGCATCCGATCGATCAGGCCCGTCGCGCGGATGTAGGTCGATTGCACCCGCTGCACCACCGCGTCGCCCTGCAGCACCGCGCCGATGGCCTTGCGCACCTCGGAGCGTCCGCCGTCGCAGCCGACGAGATAACGGCCCGTGGCCTGCACCGTGCGCCCGTCGTTCAGCGCGATGTCGGCGCGCACGCCGCCGCCCGTGTCGGTGAAGCCTGTCACCTTCGCTTCGTTCACGATGGTGATGCCGGGGCGTTCAAGCGCGGCGGCGAACAGCACCGGTTCAAGGAAGATCTGGTTGATCCGGTGCGGCGGCTCCGGCGTGGGCCAGTCGGTGTCGGGACCGGGCTCGCCGCGCAGTCGGCCATTGCGCGACGGGATCGGGATATGGGTGATCTCGCGCCCGGTGATCGTGGTGCGGTAGCTGACGCCATGCGGGTAGTCGTCCGGCAGACCGGTATCGCGGATGCGGTCCGCGATACCGAGCCCCCGAAATATCTCCATCGAGCGCGCCGAGACATGGTTGCACTTCACGTTCGGCGGCTCACCGGCGGCGCGCATCTCGACGATCAGCGACGACACGCCCCAGCGGTCGAGTTCCATCGCCAGCGTCAGCCCCACGGGACCGGCGCCGACGATGATGACGTCTGCCTTCAGATCGCTCATGTGATCTGGAACACCTTGCGCGCGTTGTCCTCGTAGAAGGCTTTCAGCACCTCGGGCGAGACCGGCATGGCGTCGAGAAACGCGGTTTCCTCGGGGATGTACTGCCAGGGATAGTCCATCGCGTACATCATCCGGTCGGCGCCGATGACGTCCTGCACGTACATGATCGGCTTGGGATCACCGACACCCGACGAGGTGTAGTAGAAGTTCTCGCGCAGGTAATCTGACGCCTTGCGCTTGAGCGGCTTGACCCCCGGATAGCGGTTCGCGCCCGAGATGCGCGTGTGCATGAAGTCGATCCGGTACAGCCAGAATGGCAGCGCCTCGCCGGTGTGGCCCAGCACGATCTGCAGTTTGGGAAAGCGGTCGAACAGGCCCGAGACCAGCAGGCGCAGGGCGTGCAGGCCGGTCTCGCAGGAAAAGCCGTAGACGGCGGCATCCAGACCGCGCGACAGGAACGGCTCCAGCATCTGCGGCGACGGCGTGTTGGGGTGCAGGTAGATCGGCACGCCAAGCGCCTCGGCGGCCTCGAACACCGCCCAGTATTTCTCGTCGTCCATGTAGGTGCCAAGGGTGTGCGAGTTCAGGATACCGCCGCGCAGGCCCAGCTTGGTCACGCCGCGCTCCAGCTCCTTCGCGCCGCCTTCGGGGTCCAGCGGCGAGAACGCTGCCAGCCCGACATAGCGGTCGGGATGCTTGGCGATCCCTTCGGCCAACTCGTCGTTGGCGCGGATCGACAGGCTGGTCGCGGTCGCGGGATCGAACAGCTGCACCCCCGGCGAGGACAGCGACAGGACGGCAATGTCGATGCCCGCGCGGTCCATGTCGGCCAGACGCTCCTCGCCCAGATCGACGATGCGGCGATTGTGCGCTCGGGCGATGTCGTTGTCCGCACCGAAAAAGCCCCAGAGCGACTGGAAGCCCGGCTCGTTGATCGTCTTGTCGCGGATCTCGGCCCGGTAGAGATCAAGGATCTCCTGCGGCAGCCATGCCTCTTCGGTGGCGATGCGCTTGTACGGCGGGTTTGGGTTATGCTCTGGCATCGGGTGCTCCGTTTTCAAGGGTGTCTTGGGGTTTGGGGGACGCGGGCGCACCGCGCCGCATGAGGATCACGACAAGGACCACCGACAGCACCGCTGCCGCGATGGCGAGAGGCTGCTCGGGCGGAACGGCGGCGGTGAAGCCGAACAGGACCAGCCCTCCTGCCGCCGCAGCGATGCGCGCGGCGCCGCCGCCATAGGCCTTCTTGCGCGCCAGCACTTCGGCAAGGACGTAGCCGCCCGCGTATACGGTGGCGCAGGACACCGCGATCGCCAGCCACGAGCCATCCATCACCAGCGCCGGGTTGAAGGCAAAGACGAAGGGCAGAAGGTACGCGACAAAGGCCAGCCGCACGCCGGTCACGCCGGTCTGCCACATGTCGCTTTTCGCGATGGACGCGGCGGCATAACTGGCGATGGCGACAGGCGGCGTCAGCATCGACAGAAGGCCGAAATACAGGATGAACAGGTGCGCCGATGTGATGTTGATCCCCTGACGCACCAGCGCAGGCGCCAGCAGCACGGCGACCACGACATACACGCCCGACGTTGGCATCCCGACGCCCAGCGTGATCGCGATGACTGCCGTGGTCGCCAGCAGCGGCAGCACGCCGCCCAGTTCCGCGATCTTGCCAAGCGCGATGGTCAGCGCAAAGCCAAGCCCGGTGACGTTGATCGTGCCGATGATGATGCCCGCGACCGCGCAGACCAGAAGGATCGGCACCAGCGTCTCGCCCGCCTGCACCAACACGGCGGGAAGGCGCGACAGCGGCTCGCCCCGGCGGTTTGCGGTGACAAGGTGCAGCGCCAGCGCCGCGCCCGAGGCATAGAGCGCGGACTTGCCCGGCGAATACCCCAGCCAGAACAGGAAATACATCAGCACACCCAAGGGCAGCAGCAGGGGCCAGCTGCCCTTCAGCGCGGCGCCGATCTTTGGCAGGTTCTCGCGCGGCTCTCCGTCAAGACCGTTGGCGGCGGCGTAGGAATCCACCTGCCGATACAGAAGGATGTAGTAGAAGGCCGCCGGAAGCAGCGCCGCGATGACGACCTCGGTATAGGAGATCTGAAGGAACTCGGCGATGATGAAGGCGGTCGCGCCCATCACCGGCGGGGCGATCTGCCCGCCGTTCGACGCGACGGCCTCGATGGCGGCGGCGTGACGTGCGGGCCAGCCGCTTTTCTTCATCATCGGAATGGTGACGACGCCGGTGGACATGACGTTCGCCACTGTGGATCCCGACAGCGTGCCGAACAGCGATGAGGCCAGGATCGCGACCTTGGCCGGACCGCCCCGGCGATGCCCCATCATCGACATGGCAAGATCGGTCATTGCCGCCGACCCGCCCACCGCTGTCAGAACCGCGCCGAAGACGATGAAGCCCAGGATCTGGGTCGCGCCGACGCCCAGCACCAGACCCGGCACACCGTTGGAATCGTTGTAGATGTAGAGAAGGTAGCGCGGCGGCGACAGGTACGCGGCCTCGAAGATGCCGGGCGCGAAATGGCCGATGAACCCGTACACCATGAAGCCGATGCCCAAGAGGGCGAGCACGAGGCCGCAATGGCGGCGCGTCGCCTCGAACAGCCCCAGAAGCCCGGCGATGGCGGGCACCCATTTCTCGGGTCCGCGATTGACCGGGTCCAGCATCCAGTCCTGGAAGTTGACCGCCAGCCACCACCATCCCGCCAGCGACGCGAGCCCCAGCGCGATGTCCAGCACGCGCGGCACCCCAGCCTGCGGCTTGAGGAACAACCCCGCAAGCACGGTCAGGCCAAGGATGATGCCAAGATACTGTTCGGTCAGGTAGATCTGCCCAAGGCGGCTGGGGACATCAAAGATCCACAGGATGCCCAGAAGCGGAAGGCTCGCGGCGGTAAGGGCGGCTGCGGCACGCATGGACATGCTCCGTCAGTGGGATGCACCAAGGGGTCGGACCCTTGCGGGGGGCCGGGCCTTGGACGAATGGGGATCAGGGCGGGTCGATGGTCTGGCCGGTCCATGCCGGACCGGCCAGGATCGTCGGGTCGGCTCTACTCCGAGAACGACGCTTCGGTCGCGTCGTTGTCCTCGGTCCACAGGCCCTTGTCCTTGAAGAAGGCGGCGGCTGCGGGGTGGTAGGGCACGGTATTGCTCGAGAACGCCATGGCATCCTGCGCGCCGCCCCGCAGCGGGGGGTAATCCTCGCGCAGTTGCGGGAACGCGTCGTAGAGCGCGGTCAGGATCGTCGTCGCCTCTTCGTCGGACATCTCGGCGCTCGTGGTCAGAAAGATGTCATAGGCCGACACGACCACCGGCTCGGTGATCTCGGGCATCGCCGGGGTCGGCTGCACGGTCAGCGGGTAGACCCCCGGCAGCACCTCGTCGAAGTATTCCTTGGTCGCGTTCTCGCCGGTCAGGCTGAGATAACGGATGCCGCCCGGGATTGTCGCGTTCGCCTGCTGGGTCAACGGAATGCCGATTGCCGCAGCGGTCGCATCGACGCCGCCCTCGACCAGCGCATCAAGACCGGGTGCAAGGCCCGACACCTCGGTCGCGTCGACATCCTCGATGGCAAGTCCGCCTGCCATCAGCGTCGCGCGGTTCACCCGCGTCACGCCGGTCAGCGCGGTCATGTCGACGATGGTCTTCTTGCCCGCCAGGTCCTTGATTTCCGTCATGCCGGACTCGGCGCGCACGATATACGCCTGCCGCAGCGGCCAGAGCCGCGCCAGAACCCTCAGGTTCGACAACTCGGTTCCGGTTTCCGCGCCGGTGTACCAGCCCCCGGCGTCGATGGCCGAGTTCAGGCCGACGGTGACTTCACCCGCCGAGATCAGCGGCAAATAGACGGACGAGCCGGTGAACGGCTGCACCGTCACCGGACGCTCGAGCGCGTCCTGAAGCGCGGCTGCGATGCCGCCGCCGATGGTATAGTAGAGCGAGCCTTGCGGGTTCGTCCCGATGGTGATGCGGCCCTGTGCTGACGCATCGCCCGCGACAAAGCCCGATGCCGCGACAATGGCTGCGACGGCGGTGAATTCCTTGATCCGTGAAAGCATGTGGTCCTCCCTGTACGTTGCCCGCGCCTCCTCCGCGCGGCAGCGCCTTGGAAAAGGTTAGTCCGAGACGCTTGATAACAAAATTGAATTTTTATAAAAGACCCATGCAGTTAATGAATGAATGCGATGCATGTCTCCAGCCTGACCCTCAAACAGCTTCGCGCGATCCAGCAGGTGTACCGCACCGGGCAGGTGTCGGCGGCAGCCGATGCGCTGAACATCACGCAATCTGCGGTCAGCGTATTGATCCGGCAGGCTGAAACCACGCTCGGCACGACGCTGTTCGACCGCACGACGCGTTCGCTTTCGCCCTCTGCGGCCGGGGAAAGCGTGATCGGGCTGGTCGAGCGCATTCTTGGCGATCTGTCGACGCTGGAGGAAACCATTCGCGGGCTGCGCGACCTGGAGCGGGGGCAGATCCGGCTGACGGCGACACCCGCCACCGGCTTGACCCTGTTGCCCGACACCGTGCGACGGTTCCGCGCCGCCTATCCGGCGGTGAACCTGATCCTTGATGATTGCGCGCCCGACCAGTTCTATTCCAACATCCTCGAACAACGCGCCGATTTCGGCATCGGGACAGAGCCCGAAGACACGTCGGCGCTGGAATGGCACAGCCTGATCGCGGACCCGTTGTGCATCATCTGCGCCACCGACCACCGCTTTGCAGAGCGCGATGGCATCCCGTGGCGCGAATTGCAGGACGAGCCGCTGATCCTGTCGCGCCGCGACTACGGCGTGCGCGGCCTGGTCGAGCAGACGCTTGCCATGCTGGGTATCCGCCCGCGCATCGTCGCCGAAGTCGGCTTCCTTGGCAGCGCTGCATGGATGTCGGCCTGCGGCATCGGCCTTGCGCTGTTGCCGGGGCGGCTGGCGCGGGCGCAGCCTGCACCGGGGATCGTGACGCTTCCCTTGCTCGATCCGGTCGTCACGCGGCCCGCTGGCGTGGTCAAGCGCCGCCGCCACACCCTTGCGCCCAGCGCCGAGCGGTTCATCGAGATGCTGGCGGAGGATCTTCGGGACGATTGATCGCTTCGGCCCTGCCTATTGCGCCGCCAGAACGAAATCCTGCCGGACCTCGAAGAACGGACCATCGAACCCGGCCTCCTTTATCCGCGCGGGATCGTCCACCGGCTCGAACCGCGCCATCAGGCTTTCCTTCACGCCGAACACCGCGTCCGAGTGGATGTAGGGGTCATCCGGGTCGAAGACGTGGGTGACCAGCGTCTCGAAACCGCTCGCCTCGATGATGTAATGCAGATGCGCGGGACGGAACGGATGCCGCCCAAGCGCACCCAGCAGCTTGCCAACCGGACCATCGTCGGGGATCGGGTAGAACCGGGGCTTCACGCCCCTGAACCAGTATTCTCCCGCCTCGTTCGCGCGGAACACGCCGCGCAGGTTGAAATCGGGCTGCAGGCCCTTTTGCTGGACATCGTAGAAGCCTTCGTCATTGGCCTGCCAGACGTCGATCTTGGCGCCGGGGATCGGGTTGCCCGCGATGTCGAGGATGCGGCCCCTGACCAGCATCGGCTCGCCCTTCTGGTCAAGGCAGATGTCGTCGCCAAGTGCCCGTTCAGGCGCGTCCTCGATATGGAACGGGCCAAGCACGGTGGATTCCGTCGCACCCGTAGGCTTTCGGTTGTTGATCGCGTCCACCAGCATCGACACGCCGGTGATGTCCGACAACAGGATGTATTCCTGCCGCCACTCGCTGCACATCTGCCCGGTGCCGGTGAGGAACATGATCGCCTTCATCCATTCCTCTTGTGTCGGCTCGATCTCTTTCACCGCGGCGTGCAGATGGCGGACGATCACCTCCATCACTTCTTTCAGGCGTGGATCCTCGGCCCCGGAGTTGCGCGAGATGACGGCCTCGGCCGAGTTTTCCTCGGTGAAGTAGCCCTGTTCTGCGGCATCGGTCATCGGATGCTCCTCATTCGGCGGCGACGTGGGCGGTGCCCGCGCCGCTTGGTTGCAGGATGGCGTCCAGAACGCGGCGCAGCTCGGCGGCGGGATCGTCCACCACCTTCGCGGCGCGGTAGCAGACGTGCTGGTCGGGCCGCGTCATCACGGCGCCGGTGTCGGACACCTCGCGCAGGCGCGCCCAGTCGCCCAGATGATCCTCGATCTCTCTGCGCGGGCCGATGACGTGGACGTCGATGGTCACGCCCGTCTCGGCGCCGACCGCCTGCGCGGCCTCGGCCCAGGCCTCGCCGCCGATGCCCGTTAGGATCGTCCAGCGCCCCTTGCCGCACAGATCGAGCGTCGAGACCTTTTCGCCGTCGCGGCGGAACAGCCAGGCGTGCGGCAGACGTGCGCCGGGCCATGTGGTCGGCTGATAGTGCAGTTCGGCGTCCTTCGCGAAGCCAGGGTCGGGCTGGCCATCGGGGACCACGGCGGCGCTGTCATAGCGTTGGTTCATCTCGACGCCGTGGCAGTCGAATTCGTATTTCTTGAAGGCAATGGCCTGCCGCAACGCCTCGCGCTGCGCCTCGGCGGCGGCGCCGGTCTCGCCGCGCTTTTCCATGTTCTGCTGCATCACCTCGGGATCGGTGCTACCCGTAAGGCCCAGCGCCTCGAAGATGGGGCCGAATTCGCCGATGGACTGGTTGGCGCGGGTGACGATCTGCCGGGCGATAGGCGCGCGTTCGACCGAGTAGCTGTCCAGCAGCGCAGGCCCCGCCGCGCCCTTCAGCACATGCGCCAACTTCCACGACAGGTTGTAGGCGTCCTGTATCGAGGTGTTCGAGCCAAGGCCGTTCGACGGCGGATGGCGGTGCGCGGCATCGCCCATGATGAACACGCGGTCGGTCTGCATGTGGGTGGCGAACATGTTGTTCACCGTCCAAGTGCTGGCCGACAGAAGCTCGATCTCTAGGTCCGGGTCGCCGACCAACTGGCGCGCGACCTCGGTTGCCAGCGCCTCGTCGACTTCGGGCGCGGGCTCGTTGATGTCGTAGCCCCAGACGATCAGCCACTCGTTCCAGGGCCGCACCATCCGCACCAGACCCATGCCGATGCCGCCGACGTTCGCGCCGGGCTGCATCACCCAGTAGAGCACGCTGGGACGGTGCGCGACAAAGCGCGACAGATCGGCTCGGAACAGGATGTTCATCGACCCGCCGACGCCCATCTGCCCCTCGAACGGCAGCCCGCAGGTCTCCGCCACCCGCGAATTGCCGCCATCCGCCCCGACAAGGTATTTCGAGCGGATTTCAAATTCACGTCCCGTCAGCCGGTCGCGGCAAGTGGCGGTCACGCCGTCTGCATCCTCGACATGGGACAAGTATTCGGTCTGCATCCGCGCCTGGGTTCCGCGCGAACAGGCGGTCTTGAACAACAGCGGTTCCATGAAGGTCTGCGGCAGGTCGTTCATCTGGCAGGGCGACGAACGCAAGTGCTCGGCCCGGCTCTCGGGGTTGTTGCCCCAGGACAGCATCCGGCCCAGTTCCTCGCCCGCAAGGCTTTCGCAGAACACGTTGTTGCCCATCAGATCGCCCTCGGTGGCGAAGAGATAGGCCTCGTTCTCGACATCGCGGCCAAGGTCGCGCAGCACTTCCATCGTGCGCTGGTTGGTGATGTGCGCGCGCGGCGTGTTCGCCAGCCAGCGGTAGCGGTTGATCGCGACGTTCTCGATGCCGTAGCTCGACAAGAGCGCTGCCGTCGCGCTGCCCGCCGGGCCGGTTCCGATGATGAGAACGTCCGTTTCGATCTCTGCCATGTGGTGGTCTCCCCTATTCGATCTCGTCCGGCGATCCGTCGCCGCGCCGTTCCAGCCGCCGCTGGATAGGAAAAAGTCTGAGCCCCGTCTTGTCCGAGACAAGCCCCCACAGCCCGCCCGGCGCGAACAGCATCACAGCGATGCCAAGGCCGCCCAGCACCATCAGATACCACGAACCGAAATCGGCCAGCAGCGTTTGCAGGGCAAAGAACACGAGCACGCCGATGATCGGCCCCTCGATCGTGCCGATGCCGCCGATCACCACGATGAAGATGACGAAGGCCGTCCAGTCGATGACCGAGAAGGCGCTGTCCGGGCTGATCCGTCCGTTCTGCAGAAAGATCAGTCCGCCCGCGATGCCGGTCCCGAAGGCCGCGACCAGGAACACGATCCAGCGCATCCGGTCGGAATCGACGCCGACCGACCGCGCCGCCTGCACGTTGTCGCGCAACGCCGCCAGCGCCAGACCGCGCTTGGTGCGCAGGAACCAGTAGATACCGCCGATGGTGGCGACGGCCAGCGCCAGCGCAAGCCAGTAGGCCAGAACGTCCCGCGCCGCCGAGGCGCGCAGGTCCAGTGTGCGCTCGATCCATTGCACGCCCCACATCAAATCGCGCGCGTCACGCGGCAGCGACGTGCCGGTGCCGCCGCCGACCGCTTTCCATTGCGCAACGGATAGCCGGACGACCTCGGCCACGACCCAGGTGCCGATGGCGAAATACGGCCCCTGCAGGCGGAACGCGAAGAACGCCGTCGGCACCGCCAGCACCAGCGCGAACACCCCTGCCAGCAAAAGCCCCGCCACCGGGTCCACGCCCCATAGGATCGCGCTGCCGAACAGCATGTAGGCCCCGAAGCCCACGAAGGCCTGTTGCCCGACGCTGACCAGCCCGCCGTATCCCGCCAGCAGGTTCCAGAACTGCGCCAGCGTCAGCATCGTCAGGATGAAGAACATATCCTGGATCAGCGACCGCGACGCGAAGGTCGGCAGCGCGATGGCGACGATCAGAAGGATCGCCGCAACAAGGGCCGCGATCTGCGAGGCGCGGGTGCGGGTGGTGACGGTGTAGCTTGCCCCGGCCATCAGTCGAACGCCCTTGGAAACAGCCCGCGCGGGCGGATCAGCAGCACCGCGAGGAACGCGATATGTCCCGCGAGGATCTGCCATTCGGGATTGATCTGCGCACCCACGGTCTGCGCCACCCCTATGATGATGCCCCCCGCCAGCGTCCCCCAAAGCGACCCCAGCCCGCCGATAATGACCGCCTCGAAGGCGTAGATCAGGCGTGCGGGGCCGGTGGTCGGATCGAAGTTGGCGCGCGTTCCGAGGTAAAGCGCCGCTATGGTTACGACGATCATCGCGATGCCCGTCGCCTTGGCGAAGATCGCGTCGGGCTTGACCCCCATCAGGCTCGCCGTGGCCGGATCGTCCGAGGTGGCGCGGAAGGCGCGGCCAAGCGCGGTGCGGTAGAACAGCCATTGCAGCGCCAGCGTCACAAGGATCGCCGAGGCGAAGGTCAAAAGCGGCATCACCCCCAGCGAGATCGGCCCGATGGGCACCGACGCGGTTTCCAGCCAGCCCGCCGGAATGCGGCGGCTGTCGGCCGAGAACCCCTCTTGCAGCGCGTTCTGCAGCACCACCGACAGCCCGAACGTGACCAGCAGAGGCGGCAGGATGTCGGTGCCCAGCACCCGGTTGAGTACCAGTCTCTGCAAGGTCCAGCCGACCGCGAACATCACCGGCAGCGCCACCAGCGCAGCCATGAACGGGCCAAGATCCAGAAGCGTCGTCAGCACGAGGATCAGGTAGGCTGCCAGAACGATCAGGTCGCCATGCGCCAGGTTCACCAGCCGCATGATCCCGAACACTAGGCTGAGGCCAAGCGCGAACAGCGCGTACAGCCCGCCCAGAAGAACCCCCTGTAGCACGGTATCGACCCAGATCATGCGTTCGCTCCGAAATAGGCGTCGTGGATCGCTTCGCGGCTCAGGTCGCCCGGGCGGCCGGACAGGGTCACGCGGCCCTCCATCATGCAATACACCCGGTCCGCGATCTTCATCGCCTGCCCGATGTCCTGTTCCACCACGATGACGCTGGCGCCCGAGGCGCGGATCTGCGGAAAGGCGGCATAGACGTCGCGGATCACCACCGGCGCCAGCCCAAGGCTGATCTCGTCGCACAAAAGGACGCGCGGGTTCGACATCAGCGCGCGCCCGATGGACACCATCTGCTGCTGCCCGCCCGACAAAGCCGTGCCGGGTGCGTGGCGCCGTTCCTTCAGGATCGGGAACAGGGCATAGACGCTGTCCAGCGACCACGGCCCCTTCACCTTGCGCCGATGGCAGCCCATCAGAAGGTTTTCCTCGACCGACAGCGACGGGAACAGCTTGCGCCCCTCGGGCACCATGGCGATGCCCGCCTCCATGATGTCGTCCGCAGCCATCGCGCCGATCTGGCGGCCATCGTAGTGCACCATCTCGGGTGCCTGCCGCAGCAGCCCCGAGATGGACCGCATCAGCGTCGTCTTGCCCGCACCGTTGGCGCCGATAACGGCGACGGTCTCGCCTTCGGCAAGCTCCATATCGACGCCGAACAGCGCCTGGAAGTCGCCGTAGCGCGCGGTCAGGCCACGGGTCTGCAACAGCGCCATCAGATCTCGATCCCCAGGTAGATTTCGCGGACCTCCTTCGAGGCCATGATCGCGTCCGGCTCGCCGATGCCGATGACCTTGCCGAAATCGAGCACCAGCAGACGCTCGACCACGCGCGTGAGGGCGTGAATGACGTGCTCGATCCAGATGATCGTGACGCCCTCGCGGTGGATCGCGCGGATCGTGTCCACCAGCGCGACGCATTCGCCTTCGGTCAGCCCGCCCGCGATCTCGTCCAAGAGCAGCAGCTTGGGCCGCGTCGCCATCGCGCGGGCCAGTTCCAGCCGCTTGCGTTGCAGCAGCGACAGGGTTCCGGCGGGGCGGTTGGCGGCGGCGATCAACTCGGTGCGCTCCAGAATGGCCGCGCAATCCTCTTCGACCGCACGTTCCGGCAACCCGCGCCCGTGGGTTGCGGCGACCAGCAGGTTCTCGAACACCGTCAAGCGGTCGAAGGGCTGCGGGATCTGGAACGAACGACCGATCCCCGACAGGCAACGCTGCATCGGCGGCGTGCGCGTCACGTCGCGCCCCAGGTATTCGATCCTTCCTGCGTCGGCGGCAAGGTTGCCGGTGATGAGGTTGAACAGCGTCGACTTGCCCGCGCCGTTCGGCCCGATGATGCCCAGCGCCTGCCCCTCTGGCACGTCGAAGGTCACGCTGTCCGTGACGGTCAACGCACCAAAGCTCTTGCTGACATCGTGAAGCGACAGGATCGCGGACATGGGCGCCTTTCAGGCAGAGGGCGCCCGCCGCAACGGACGGACGCCCCGGGTTCGGTTCGGATCAGGACAGCGGCTGCATCTCGCCCTGGGTCGGGATGTCGGGCGCAGTCTGGTTGTCGACGACGACCAGATCGAAGGTGCCGTCGTCCTTGCGCCGCCACTGGCCGCCGACCAGCGGCGTCTTGCACACGTTCTGCGCCGCGAAGGGCGGCAGGCCCTCGCCGTTCCACGCGATCCGTCCGACGATGGTTTCCAGATCGGTGGCGGCGATGGTCTCGGCCACCAGATCGGGGTCGGTCGGATCGTCCGCGCGCTTGATGACATCCGCCGCCATCTCGAACAGCGAATGGATAAAGCCGATGGGCTGCGTCCAGGGACGGCCCGTCGCCTCGGTGAAGGCGGCGGCAAGCTCCCCCGAGCCCTGCCCGGTCAGCGACGACGTGAAGGGATGGTTCGCCGACCACCAGACCTCGGACGACAGGTTGTGACCCGCCTCGCCCAGCGTTTCCACCGACTGCGGGAACAGGATCGCCTTGGCGACCGTGATGGCCTTGGGGTTGAAGCCCTGCTGGCTGGCCTGGTTGCGGAAGGTGGTGAAATCGGGCGGGATCACCACGCCGGTGACGATGTCGGCGTTGGCCTGCTTGAACGCGTTGATCTGGGCCGAGAAATCGTCGGTCAGGTTCTGGTAGCGCCCCGGATCGACGGTCTGGTAGCCGGCGGCCGCGAAACCGGGGGCGACGCCAACGTTGGGATCGCCCCAGGCGTTGCCATCCGCATCATTCGGGAACAGCCCCGCGACGACCTTGTTGGTGTCCAGCTGGTTCCACATGTTGGTGAAGACGGCGATGACGTCTTCCAGACCCCAGAAATAGTGGAACGCATAGTCGAATGGCCGCCAGCCCGACGGATCGCCCGGATTGCCCTGCTGGCCGATGAACCACGGCTGCCACGGCGCCATGGTCGAGATCGTCGGAATACCCTCGGCTTCGGCCACGGTGGACACCGGGTTCGTCGTCTCGGGCGTCGAGGCGACCAGCATCAGGTGGATGCCGTCGTCGATGATGAGTTCCTGCGCCACGTCGGCGGCACGGTTGGGGTTCGACTGGCTGTCCTTGACGATCACCTCGATGTTCAGCCCCTCGGCCGCGGCGATCCGGTTGAAGGCGTCGATGGTGAAGCTGTCAGCCTCGGCGAACCCGGCAAGCGGGCCGGTCTGCGGGCTGACATAGCCGATGCGGACAGTGGTGTTCTGCGCGATGGCCGGTGCGGCAAGACCGCTCGCGCCGGTGACAAGACCGGTGGCGGCGGCGGATTTCAGCAGGCGTCTTCTGGTCAGCATGGTCGTTCCTCCCAAGTGATGCGTGTGTTCAGGTTGCGGGCCGCGTTCCCTCCCACGCGGCCTGCAACAGGTTCCTTATATCGCCCTCGTCGAAACTGCGGGGGTTTTGATACTTGTTCTTCAGCGCGATCTGCGCGGCACGGTCCAGATCGGCCTCGGACAGCCCAAGATCCGCCAGCCGCAGCGGCGCACCGCTGCGCTTGGCCAGATCCCACAGCCCCCCGCCGACCGAGCCGCCGAACAGATCGGCGACCGGCTGCAACAGGTCGGTTCCGGCGGCGTTGAAACCCGCCGTGTGCGGCAAAAGGATCGCGTGGGTGTCGGCGTGCGGCATGTCGAACGAGCCGCCGATCACATGCGCCAGCTTGTGATGCAGCGACATCGCCACATAGCCCAGCGCGGTCGAGCACAGCCAGGCGCCGTATTGCAGGCGCGCGCGGGCGTCCACGTCGCGGGGCGCGTCCACCAGCACCGGCAGGGCATCGCGGATGACCTTGAGCGCCTCGACGGACATCAGGCTGGTGATCGGGTTGGCATCGGGTGCATAGAGCGCCTCGACCGCATGTGCGGCGGCGTTCAGCGCCGATTTCACCGACATCTCGACCGGCAGGCCCAGCGTCAGCTCCACGTCATAGATCACCGTCTGCGGGCGGATCGACGGATCGCGGCGCGTCGTCTTCTCGCCGTTCTCGGTCTCGCCCAGAATGTCGGTCATCTCGGACCCGGCATAGGTCGTCGGCACAGCGACATGCGGGATGCCCCGGCGCGTGGCGATCGCCTTGCCAAGCCCGACGGTCGATCCGCCGCCCAGCGACACGACGCAATCGGCCCCCGCCGCGTCAAAGGCGGCAAGCGCACGCGCAGTCACATCGACGGGCGTGTGCATCGCCGCCTCGGAAAAGGTGCCCGCCGCGACATCGCCAAGCCGTGCCGCCAGCGCAGCGCCATCCTCGGCCTGCGGCGGGGTGGTCAGGACCAGCGCGCGCGATGCCCCAAGGCGCGCGACCTCTTCGCCGGTCTGCGCCAGCGTTCCCGGGCCGAACACGACACGCGGCGTGATCCCGGGGAAGGTGAATGTCGGCAGATATTGCGTCATGCCGCGCCGCCGAAGGCCGTCTGCCCCGCCGCCACGTCTGCCAGCAACCCGTCGAGCGCCGCGATCTCGGGCGCCGAGACCTCATGCGCCCGGCCCGGGAACACGTCGCAGCGCAGCCGCGCGCCCGCGCCCGTCAGATCGGATATCGCCGACAGAAAGGCCCATGTGGGAATCCACGGATCATCGTCGCCGTTCGAGCAATAGACGGGGATGCCCGGCAGATCGGCCCTTGGCAGGCCGTCGGTCCCTGCGCCGACACGGCAGCCGGTCAGCATGGCGGCGGCATCGGCCTGCCCGCCGCGCATCAGGTGCTCGATCACGAGGCAGGCACCCTGCGAGAAGCCGATCAGCACCAGCGGGACGCCCGGGCACGCCGCGCGCGCCGCCGCCTCGGCCTCTGCCACGATCGACAGCGCCGCGCGAAGCTGCGTCTCGGTGCGGTCGGTCATCGGCTCTACCGCCTTGGCGTCATACCAGCCCGCGCCGCCCGGTGACGGCAGGACAAAGCGCACGCCCCTGGTGGCCAGCCGGTCGCAGATCGCGCCGGTCATGTCCTTGGGCGTCTGGCCCCGGCCATGCAGCACGACCGCGACCGCGCGGGCCGCATCCGCTGCGGCCCCCGCCCAGACCATACGGGTGGCTGTCTCAGGCATCCTGAAAGCTGGCCGGTTCCAGACCCTCGATCAGCTCGTCCTTGCGATCCTGGAACCACGGCGGGAACACCAGCGTCTGACCGATGGCATCGGCAGGCTCGTCGCGCGCCCAGCCCTCTGGCACGGTCCAGGCCAGTTCGAACAGCGCGCCGCCGGGGCTGCGCACATAGCAGGACTTGAAATACATCCGGTCCTTCTGTTCCGAGATGTCAGTGAACCCCAGCCCCTCGATATGGGCGCGCAGGTTCATCTGGTTCTCCTCGTCGCCGGTGTTCAGCGCGAAATGGTGGATCGTGCCGCCCGACAGTGTCCAGGTGCCTTGCGCCTCGTCCTTGATCTCGACCACCTCGACAACGCTGGTCGGCCCGTTCGCGTTCGGCACCTGATAGGCCATGCCGTTGTCATCGTCGGCCATCTTCTTGAGCGGCAGCGCGATGGTCAGGAAATCGTCCATCGCGGTGCGGTCGGTGACGGCCACGACGCCGCCGTAGATGCCCTTGATCGCATGCTCGGCGCCAATCCCGGCGTCTTCGTTGACGATGGGCGCGCGCCCGTCACCGGGGTTCTCGACAAGCTGCAATTCGATGCCGCAGGGATGGCGGAAATCGACGCGGTCGATGCCGAAGCGGTTCGAAGTCTTCGCTTCGATGCCATGCTCGCCCAGCCGGTTCACCCAGAACTCGGACGCGCCAACCGGGATCGCCTGTTGCACGATCTTGGACTGGTTGGTGCCGCGCCGCCCGTAGACGCCCGGCTTGCGGAAAGGGAAGGTGGTGATGATCGTCGACTCGTCGCCGTTCTGCGATCCGTAATACAGATGGTAGACCGGGATCGTGCCGTCGAACAGCACCGTGCGCTTGACGGAATAAAGGCCAAGCGTTCCGGTGAAGAAATCGAAATCCTCCTGCGCACCGTCGGTGCTCATCGTGAGGTGGTGGTAGCCCTTGACCTGGTCCATGCTGTCGTCCTCCCCTTGATCGCCATATCGCGGGGGACAGACGGCACCCGGCGGCAGCCGGGCGGCCCATGACCTTCCCCCTCTGCAGATAGAATAGGCCGGTGAACCGATTAGGATATTATTTCTTTCCGCTATAGCATAACATTTTGGTATGAAACTCGACGAAAAGCACCTTATTCAGCTTGCGGCGGTCGTGGATGCGGGCGGCGTGACTCCCGCCGCCGTGCGCCTTGGCCTGTCGCAACCTGCCGTTTCGCGCACGCTGTCGGCGCTTGAAAAGCGCGTGGGAGAGCCGCTGTTCAAGTCCGGACGACGCCCGCTGGAGCCGACGATCATCGGCGCGCAGCTTGCCCGCCACGGCCGCGTCATCATGGAAGCCTCGCGCAGGGCGTCCGAGACGGTGACGGGCTTTCGCTCTGGCTCTGTCGGCACGGTGCGGATCGCGGGCGTGCCGTTCTTCATGGACGCCTTCATCAGCCGGATGATCGGCGAGTTCCAGATGCTTGAACCGGACGTGCGGGTGGAACAGGGCTATGGCAACCTCGAGGATCTCGAGAAGGGCATCGCGTCGAACCAACTTGATCTTGCGATCTGCCCGCTTGGGCTGGTCGAAGCGGCGCGGGGATTGCAGTTCACGCCGATCCTCAAGGCGCGCAACATCGTCGCTTGCCGCACCGGGCACCCCTTGTTGCGGCGCACGCGGCTGGGGACCAACGATCTGGTGGATTTCCCCTGGATCGCGCCCCTGCCCGGCTCGCCGCTGCTGGCAGACCTGCACGCGATCCTTCTGTCGATCGGGTTGCCGGAAATCGGCATCCGCTATTCCGGCGGATCGCTGCTGTCGGTGTTCAACTATCTCGAGGAAACCGACGCATTGACGATTCTGCCGCACTCGGTGGTCTTTGCGCACCGCAAGGATCGCCAGATCACCGTGTTGCCGGTCGAGATCCCGCAGCCGCCCCGGTCGCTGGGCATCCTGCGCGTCGCGGGCGACACCGACCTGCCCAGTGCCGCCAAGCTGGCCAAGCACATCGTCCGGCAATTCGACGTGCTGCGCGCCTTGATCGAACGGCACCAGACATCCGTGGTGTGGGGCCCCTGACACCCAGGGGCCCCGATCTGCGAAGGGTCAGAAGGTCCGCGCCAACGTCACCTTGAAGTTCCGCCCCAACGCGGGACGCGTCGACAGGTAGGGCGTGTAGGCGGTGTCAAACACGTTCTCGACCCCGAACCGCATCTCGGTCCCGGCAAGGACGCCGTTCTGCGGTGTCCATGTGGCGCGCAGGTTGTGGATGCCGTAGCCCGGCGCCGATGCTCCGTTCGTGACCTTGGCAAAGGCGGCGTCCACCTCCCAGCTCAGGTCGAGCGTCTCGCCAAAGCGGCGGCCAAGCGTGAGCTGCACGTTGTTCGCCGGAACCCCGCGCCAGTCGACGATCGTGCCCGACGGCTGGAACTCGGCCCCCGACGCGATGTTGGCGTTCAGGTCCGCGTAGTAGCCGGTCTCCAGCGCATAGGACGCTTCCAACTCGACGCCCTTGGTCTGCACGCTGTTCGGGCGCTGCGTGGTCGATCCCGCGACGGTGTAGGACGTGATGTCCCAAAGCGTCGCGTGGTAGAGGTTCGCCTTGATCGCAAAGCGGTCACCGCCGGTGAACAGGCTGTCCCGGGCAAAGGACGCGCCAATCTCGTAGGTCTCGGCCTTCTCGCTCTGCTGCATCAGCGCGGCGCTGTTCAGATCGTCGATGATCGGCAGCCCCTCGGTATAGGCGTAGCTGCCGAACACCGCAAAGCCGTTGCCGAAGGCATAGCGCGCCGACAGCCCGCCCATCAGCGCGTCATTGGTGAAGGTGCCGTTGTTCGGCGCGGTGGAACCAACGACGGTCGAGGTCTCGTAGCGCAGCGCCGGGGTCAGGGTGAGCGACGGCGTGATCTGCATCTCGTCGATGGCGAAGACGGCAAAGCGGTTGTCGTAACCGCCGGGCGCAGAGTTCGCATCCAGCCGGTCACGGTGGATCAACTCGATCCCGGCGCGCAAGGAATGCTCGACCCCGCCGGTGGCGAAGCGCGCGGTGTTCTTGAACGTCAGCTTGGTGGTCTGGAACCGCTGGTCGGCATTCACGACGGCGAAGCCGCCCGCCGGGAACGGAAAGCCGCAGGGGAATGGCGGGCCACCTTCGCAGGACGAACTGCCGGGGATGTAATGCTGCTCGATCTCCTGGTTGGCGAAGGACAGGTTCACCTCCAGGTCGACCAGCGGGTTGCCGACGGGCGTGAATTCATAGGTCAGCGCGGCGGTGTCCGACTTGGTGAAGCGGTCGACGTTGCCAAAGGTCGCGTCGGTGGTCAGGAAGGTGTCATAGGGCACGTCGCGGTCGCTGGCGGTGGTGCTGGTGTAGCTGAAGCCTACCGCGTGCTCGGCGTTGGTGCCAAAGCTGTAGCGCGCTTTCAGCAGGTAGGACGGCAGTTGGAACGCGCTGTTGCCGATCACGGCGCCGGTGCCGTCGGTCTGGTTGGACTGGCTGCGGTAGGTGTAGTTGGCGAGGAACTCCATCCGCTGGGTCGGTTGCCAGGCCAGCGTCGCACCACCGACAAAGCCCGCCCCGTTCGAGGAATAGCCCAGCGTCGGGCGAACCGCGAAACCCGGCACGCCCCCTGTCAGGTCCGAGGCGTCGATGGTTTCCAGCCGCACCACGCCGCCGATGATCCCCGAGCCGTATTCGAAACTGCCGACGGTGCCGCGGATCACCTCGATCTCGCGGTAAAGCGTGGGATCGGTGAACAGTTGCGTGCCGATCCGGTAGAGTTCTTCCGACCCGACCGACGCGCCGTCGACCTGCACCGCGACCTTCTGGTCGGTGCCGAAGGTGGAGTTGGCGCCGAAGCCGCGGATGTTGATGCCCGACCCTTGCGGAGTCGAGCCGTTCACCAGGTTCACGCCCGGCACCGAATCGACCAACTCGGCGATGGTGCTGCCCTGCCGGTCGTCGATCTCGCGCTGGTCGATTTCCGTGACCGGCGTTGCGGTCTGCGTCTGCACGTCCCGCTTGCTTTGGCCGATCACCACGGTTCCGAGAAAGCCGTCGCCGGCGTCTTGCGACAGTGCCGGGACAGCAAGAAGAACTGCCGTCACGGCGGTGCCGCCGCACAAGGCGGCGCGACTGGAGAATCTTTGCATGTCATACCCTTCGAGGAGTGTCCGTCACCTCTGCTCGCTCGGGCTGGCTGGGTGAATTTCCGTGATTTTTCCGCTCGATTTCAGCGGAGCACTTGCACCCCTATCGAATCCTGATTAAAAAAGTCAAGAATACATCGAGACCCGAGCTCGTCAGCCAAACGCGCCCTGCCGCGTCAGCCAGCCGGCCTGAATCAAACGACAGGATTGACCTTATGGCGACGACCCAATCGCTTGCTCCCGCGGACATCCGCGGGGCGCGCACCGACTTTCCGAAACTCCGCGACCGCGACCTTGCCGAGAAGATCGGAGTGTCCGAGGCGCAGCTTCTGGCGGCCTTCACCGGCACCGATGTCACCCGCATCGCCGCGCATCCCGATGTGCTGATGCCTGCCATCGAGACCCTGGGCGAGGTGATGGCGCTGACCCGCACGGCGTCCTGCGTGCACGAAAAGGTCGGGCGTTATGCCAATTACCATTCAGGCGATCACGCCGCGATGGTGCTGACCGAGGACATCGACCTGCGGATTTTCCCGTCGCACTGGCAGCACGCCTTTCTGGTCGAGCGCGACTCGGATGCCGGGGTGCGCCGCAGCCTGCAGGTGTTCGACGCCGCCGGGGATGCCGTCCACAAGGTGCACCTGCGGGAAGGTTCCGACATCGCGGCCTTCGCGGCGATCCGCGACGGGCTGGCGATCGACGACCAGTCCCAGACGCTGGAGGTCGCACCGCGCAAGCCGGTCGAGGCGCCAAGGTCCGACGCCTCGAAGCTGGACATCCTGCGCAAGGAATGGACGCGGATGACCGACACGCACCAGTTCCTGCGGCTTGTCTCAAAGCTGAAAATGAACCGCCTCGGCGCCTACCGCATCGCCGGCGCGCCGCATGTGCGCCCGCTTGCCCCCACGGCGGCGGACGCGATGCTGCAGGCTGTGAGGGAGGCCGGGATCGAGGTGATGATCTTTGTCGGCAACCTCGGCTGCATCCAGATCCACACCGGGCCCATCGAGACGCTGAAATCCATGGGGCCGTGGCAGAACGTCATGGACCCGCGCTTCAACCTGCATCTGCGGCTCGATCATGTGGCCGAGGTCTGGGCGGTCGAGAAACCCACCCAGCGCGGCCCCGCCGTGTCGGTCGAAGCGTTCGACGCAGACGGCGGCCTGACCTTCCAGGTGTTCGGCGTCGGCAAGGAGGGGCGGGATTCGCGGCCTGCGTGGCGCGCCATCGTCGAGACCCTGCAAACTGCCGAAACGGAGGCCGTCTGATGCCCCGTCTGTTCTTGCTGCCGCTGAAATCGCTGGCCGCCAGCGTGTCCGTCCTTGCCTTTGGCCTTGCCCTTGCCGTCCTTCCCGGAGGCGCGCGCGATGCCGAGGCCGTCGAGGATGACCTGCGCGTGCTGTCCATCGGCGGGTCTGTGACGGAAATCGTTTATGCGTTGGGACAGGGCGACCGGCTTGTCGCCCGCGACACCACGTCAAGCTTTCCGCCCGAGGCGGTCGCCCTGCCCGATGTCGGCTATATCCGTGCGCTGTCGCCAGAGGGCGTGCTGTCGGTGAACCCCGACCTCATCATCTCGGAAGAAGGCGCAGGTCCGCCCGAGGCGCTGGACGTGCTGCACGCCGCCGCAATCGACTGGGTGACGGTGCCCGAGGACCCTACGGCGGAAGGCGTGGCGCAGAAGATCCGCGCCGTCGGCGCCGCACTTGGGGCCAGGGACCGCGCCGAGGCGCTTGCCGCCACCGTCGAGGCCGATCTGAAGGCCGCCGCCGCCAAGGCAGCCGCCCATGACGGGGCGCCGAAGCGCGTCCTGTTCATCCTCTCGACCCAAGGCGGGCGGATCATGGCGTCGGGCACCGGCACCGCAGCCGCCGCGATCATCGGGCTTGCGGGCGGGCAGAACGCAATCACCGAGTTCGAGGGCTACAAGCCCCTGACCGACGAAGCCGTCAGCCAGGCCGCACCGGACGTGATCCTGATGATGGACCGGGGCGGCGATCACGGCGCGGCGGATGACGAGTTGTTCGCCATGCCCGCCCTTGTGACGACGCCCGCCGCCGAAACCCGCTCGGTCATCCGGATGGACGGGCTGTATCTTCTGGGGTTCGGGCCGCGCACCGCGCAGGCGGTCAGCGATCTCAGCGCGCATCTCTACGGGGGCTGAACCGATGGCGGTGATGGACTTTGCAGGCGGCAGCGCGCCCGCCGCGCCCCGCGACCGGCTGCACGGGGCGCGCAGGATGCACCTTGTCCTCGGCCTCGTGCTGGCGGCGGCGAGCCTTGCCAGCCTTGGCGTCGGGGCAACGGACGTCTCGCTCTGGGACGTCGCGGGCAAGCTGCTGCGCGCCGAACCGCTGAGCCAGCTTGAACGGGTCGTGCTGGTCGACATCCGCCTGCCGCGCCTTGCCATGGGCATCGCGGTCGGCGGCGCGCTGGCGGTGTCGGGTGCAGTGATGCAGGGGTTGTTCCGCAATCCGCTGGCCGATCCCGGCCTTGTCGGCGTCGGCGCGGGCGCGGGGCTGGGCGCGATCACGATGATCGTTCTGGGCGCGATGCTGCCCGCCGCGATCATCGACAGCGTCGGAAATCATCTTGTCCCGCTTGGCGCTTTCTTCGGCGGCTGGGGGTCGACGCTGGTGCTCTACCGCGTGTCCACCCGCCATGGGCGCACCTCGGTCGCCACGATGCTGCTGGCAGGGATCGCGCTGGGCGCGCTCGCGGGGGCGGTGTCGGGCATCCTTGTCTACATGGCCGACGACCAGCAATTGCGCGATCTGACCTTCTGGGGCCTCGGCTCGCTCGCAGGGGCAAGCTGGGCCAAGGTCGCCGCCGCCCTGCCGCTGATCGCCGCCGCCCTGGCCGCAAGCCTGTTCATGGGGCGCGGGCTGAACGGGTTGGCGCTGGGCGAGGCGACGGCGGCGCATATCGGCATCCCTGTGCAGCGCCTGAAATCCGCCGCGATCCTTGCAGTCGCGGGCGCGACCGGCGCGGCGGTGGCGGTGTCGGGCGGCATCGGCTTTATCGGCATCGTCGTGCCGCACCTACTGCGCCTTGGCACCGGTCCCGATCACCGCGCGCTTCTGCCCAACGCCGCGCTGCTGGGGGCAACGCTGCTGATCCTCGCCGACATCGTCAGCCGCACGATCATCGCGCCTGCGGAACTGCCCATCGGCATCGTGACGGCGGTGATGGGCGCGCCGGTGTTCCTGTGGATCCTGTTGCGCCGCCGCGGTTTAGTGGATCTCTGACATGCTGGAGGCACGCAATATCACCGTCTCGCTGGGCGGGCGCCGGGTGCTGGACGGGATCGACCTTGTCGCGCGTCCGGGGCGGATCACCGCCATCGTCGGGCCGAACGGATCGGGCAAGACCACGCTGCTGCGCGCTCTGACCGCCGACGTGCCGCATTCCGGCACGGTCAGCCTGAACGGGCGCGACACCGCCACCGCCCGCCCGTGGGAGCTTGCGGCGATCCGCGCCGTGCTGCCGCAGGCCTCGGCGCTGGCGTTCCCCTTCACCGTGATCGAGGTCGTCCGCATGGGCCTGCGCAGTGGCACCTCTGGCGGGCGCGAGGACATCGCCGCTGCCGCGCTGGCGCGTGTCGGTCTCGCAGAACACGCCCACCGCTTCTTTCAGGAGCTGTCCGGCGGCGAGCAGCAGCGCGCCCAACTGGCGCGCGTTCTGGCGCAGGTCTGGCACCCGCGTGCCCACGGAGCGCCCTGCTGGCTGTTCCTCGACGAGCCGGTGTCGAGCCTCGACATCGGCCACCAGATCGAGGTGATGTCCATCGCCCGCGACTACGCGGCGGCGGGCGGCGGGGTGGTGGCCGTGATGCACGACCTGAACCTGACCGCGCTCTTCGCCGAAAAGATCGCCGTGCTGTCCGAAGGCCGGATGCTGGCCTTTGGATCGCCGTCCGAGGTGATGACCGACGCGGTCCTGTCGCACGCCTATGGCTGCCGGTTGCGCGTGAACACCCGGCCCGACAAGGGCGTGCCGTTCCTGTTGCCCCACGCCGCCGCAGGCGCAGGCAGCATCCCCGAGGCCGCCGAATGACCCGGCCCGCCATCCTTCAAAGCCCCATCCCCAAGAGGCGCCCCATAATGACACCCAGACCGATCCTTGCAGCCCTGACGATGGTTCTCGCCGCCCTGCCCGGCACCGCGCTTGCGCAGGAGGCCGACACCGAGATCGGCGCGCACCTGTCGATCGAGTTGAACAGCGCGGCCACCGATGCGGGCGGCTGCGTTCTCAGCTTCGTCGCGATCAACGGTCATCCTGCGGACATCGGCAGCGCGGTGCTGGAGACGGTGCTGTTCGATGCCAGCGGACAGGTCGAGCGGCTGACGCTGTTCGACTTCGGCGCGCTGCCCTCGGCGCGTCCGCGCGTGCGCCAGTTCGCCGTCGCCGGGACCACCTGCAATGCGCTGTCGGCCCTGCTGATAAATGGCGCCGAGGAATGCGTGTCTGCCGATCTGGGCGAAGACGCCTGCACCGCCGGGATTGAGCTTCGCAGCCGCACCGACATCGAGGTGATGGGATGATGATGCACCTTGTCACCGCCCTGCGCGATATCGCCAATCTGGGCGGTCCCGTCGTTCTGCTGCTGATCGCCATCTCGGTCGTGACGCTGGCGCTGATCCTCTACAAGCTGTGGCAGTTCCGCGCCGCCGGGGTGGGCCGTCACATGGAACTGGCCAAGGCCGTCACCGCATGGGACGCTGGCGACAGGGCGGGCGCGCGGGACGCGCTCGGCCGCTCGCTCAGCTACCTTGCGCCGGTCATTGACATGGCCATGCAGGGCACCGTCGACCGCGCGCGACTCGAGGCCGAGGCGGAAGCGCGGTTCGAACGGCTGGAACGCGGCTTTCCGTTCCTCGACATGGTCGCGCAACTGTCGCCGCTGCTGGGACTGTTCGGCACAGTTCTGGGCATGATCTCGGCCTTTCAGGCGTTGCAGGACGCCGGATCGCAGGTCGATCCGTCGATCCTTGCGGGCGGGATCTGGGTGGCGCTGCTGACAACTGCAGTCGGGCTAGTCGTGGCGATGCCCACGTCCGCCGTCCTGTCGTGGATGCAGGCGCGGATGGACCGAGAGAGGGTGCTGGCGCTTGCCTCGCTGTCGGCGGTGCTGGCGCCGGTCGGACGCCCGCTGCGCAACGAACAGACGATGGAGACCGCGTTTGTCCCTGCTTAGACCGCCCCGCCGCCGCAGGCTGTCGCTCACGCCGCTGATCGACGTGATCGTCCTGCTGCTGCTGTTCTTCATGCTGTCCTCGACCTTCTCGCGCTTCGGCGAGGTCGATCTGGCCGGGGCGGGCAGCGCGAAAGCGGGTGCCGGGGCACCGCCCCTGTTCCTCAAGCTGTCGTCCGAGGCGGCATCGCTCAACGGCGCGGCGGTCACGCTGGATGCCCTTGCGGGCCGCCTTGGCGCCAAGGGCGAAGAACGCACGCTTCTGGTCTCGCCCTCGGGCGATGTCACCGCGCAGCGGCTGACCGATGCGCTGGTCGCGGTGGCCGGGGTTCCCGCCCTGCGCGTCGTCGTGCTGGGCGGATCATGAGGCGCGCCCGCCCCCGCAGCGACCGCGAGCCGACCATCGCGCTGATCAACATCGTGTTCCTGATGCTGATCTTCTTTCTGGTGGCCGGAACACTGGCGCCGCCGCTCGACGGCGCGCTGCGGCTGGTGAACACCGCCGAGTGGGACGCCGCGCCGCCCCCGGATGCGCTGGTCCTGCACGCGGACGGCAGCCTTGCCTATCGCGGGGCACCGATTGCCTCTGCCGCCGCGTTCGCCGCGTCCTTGCCCGAGGAAGACCGCGACACCCTGCGCATCGTGCCCGACCGCGCCGCGCCTGCGCAGCGGCTGGTGGCCGTGGGCGCCCAATTGCGCGCCGCCGGGGCGGGCCGCATCGTCATCGTCACCGAAAGGGCCTTGCCATGATCGCCTCGTCCCGCCTGATGGCAACTGCCGCGGTGCTGGCGGCCGTGGCGGTCCATGCGCTGGCGCTTGGCGCGACCCGAAGCGCCGAGGCGCCCGAGATCGAGGGCCGCAGCGGGGGCGCGGACGTGGCACTTGGGTCCGGGTTCGCCGACCTGGTCGCGGGGGCCACGCCGTCTGCGCAGGTCAGCGGCCGTGTCGCCCCGGAGCGTCCGGTCGAGACAACGGCGCAAGAGGCCGCCGCCCCGGCGGACAGGCCCGAGATCACCATGACTGATGCACCGGGCGCCGCCCCCGTGCAGCCCCCAGTGCAGCCCGAGCGCGCGGCACCGGTTCCGCAGCAGGCCCGCGCCCCAACGTCTGCGCCGTCCGCGACCGATGCCGTTGTCCCGGACCCTGCCGCCTTGGCGGCTCTGTCTCCGACGGCCAGTGCCGCGCCGCCTGCGGCGGAAACTCCTCCGGTCCACCCCTCGCGCCTCACGCCAGAGGCCGCCGCACCGTCCCTGCGCAGCGAGGTTACGTCGGATGCCGTCGCACGCTCTCCCCGCCCCCGCGCCCGGACTGCCGCCTTTGAGGCCGCACATGCTGACCCGTCACAACCGCGCTCCCCCGCGCCGCCGCCTTCCGCCGCATCCACCGCCGGAAACGCCGAGATCACGGCGCGGCGGGGCGAGGCACGCGGGCAAGAGAATGCCGTCGCCGCCTCCAGCGGCGCGGCGGGACGCGCGCAAACGACGGGCAACGCGGCGGCCAGCAACTACCGCGGCGAGATCATGCGCCGCATCCAGAGGGTGCCGCAGCCAAGCGGGAATTTCCGGGGACAGGCGCTGGTGTCCTTCAGCATCGCACCGGGCGGCGGGCTGGCCTCGGCTGGCATCACTCGCAGTTCGGGGTCCGCTGTGCTCGACCGCGCAGCCCTGCGCGTCGTGCACAGCGCCGCACCCTTCCCCGCGCCGCCCCCCGGCGCGCAGACCCGCTATTCGGTGCAGATCGCTGGACGATGAAGGCGCTACAGGCGGCCCTCTTTACATTCCCGAGTTATTTTGTCAGCTATAGCATTGACGGTCCAAGCCACCTGCCGGAAGCCCGGACGCCGCCCCATACTTCCCCGAAGTCAGGCGCCCGCGCGGCGCGCAAGGCAGATGACAAGAACATGAACATGGCAAATGATCCCGACAGCTTCGGACGCGGCCAACCGGCGCGGACAGACGACGGGCAGACCCCTCCCAGCTATGACGCGCGCGACCTTGTCGGCCCCGGCGCACAGGCAAGGATCATCCTTGACGGCAAGACCTACACCCTGCGCATCACCCGCACGGACAAGCTGATCCTGACGAAATAGGGGGCGGCGGGCTCCGCCCCCTGCGACACCCTGCCTTGATCTGCGTCAAACCGGTGCATTGCCCGCGCGCGCATAGGTGGGTATTCCTGCCGCAGGCCCGGAGGTGCGACTCGCATCACCGATAGGGAATACGTCGAAAGACACAACGCACGAGGAGGCACGGCATGGCAGACGCCGCCATCCATGGCCATGAACACCAAGACAACCGGGGCTTCTTTACCCGGTGGTTCATGTCCACGAACCACAAGGACATCGGGATCCTGTATCTCATCACCGCAGCGGTGGTGGGCTTCATCTCGGTGGCGATGACCGTCTACATGCGGATGGAGCTGATGGAACCGGGCGTGCAGTTCATGTGCGATCCGGCAGCCGAGGGCGCGCGGTTCTTCTCGGGCATCGGCGCGGCCGAATGCTCGACCCCGAACGGCCATCTGTGGAACGTGATGATCACCGCCCACGGCATCCTGATGATGTTCTTCGTGGTGATCCCCGCGCTGTTCGGCGGCTTCGGCAACTATTTCATGCCGCTGCAGCTTGGCGCGCCGGACATGGCGTTCCCGCGTCTCAACAACCTGTCCTACTGGCTGTATGTCGCGGGCACGTCGCTGGCCGTCGCGTCGGTCCTGTCGCCCGGCGGCAACGGGCAGCTTGGATCTGGCGTCGGCTGGGTGCTGTATCCGCCGCTGTCCACGTCGGAAGCAGGCTGGTCGATGGACCTTGCGATCTTCGCGGTCCACGTCTCGGGCGCCTCGTCGATCCTGGGCGCGATCAACATGATCACGACCTTCCTCAACATGCGCGCGCCGGGGATGACCCTGTTCAAGGTGCCGCTGTTCTCGTGGTCGATCTTCGTGACCGCGTGGCTGATCCTTCTGGCCCTGCCGGTTCTCGCAGGGGCGATCACGATGCTGCTGACCGACCGGAACTTCGGCACCACCTTCTTCCAGCCTGCGGGCGGCGGTGATCCGATCCTTTACCAGCACATCCTGTGGTTCTTCGGGCACCCCGAGGTCTACATCATCATTCTGCCCGGCTTCGGCATCATCAGCCACGTCATCTCGACCTTCGCGCGCAAGCCGATCTTCGGCTACCTGCCGATGGTCTGGGCGCTGATCGCAATCGGCGTGCTGGGCTTCGTCGTGTGGGCGCACCACATGTACACGGTGGGCATGTCGCTGACCCAGCAGAGCTACTTCATGCTGGCCACGATGGTCATCGCGGTGCCCACGGGCATCAAGGTGTTCTCGTGGATCGCGACGATGTGGGGCGGCTCGATCGAGTTCAAGACGCCGATGCTCTGGGCGTTCGGCTTCCTGTTCCTGTTCACCGTGGGCGGCGTAACCGGCATCGTCCTGAGCCAGGCAGGCATCGACCGGGCCTATCACGACACCTACTACGTCGTGGCGCACTTCCACTACGTGATGAGCCTTGGGGCCGTGTTCGCGATCTTTGCGGGGATTTACTTCTACTTCCCCAAGATGACCGGGCGGATGTATCCCGAATGGGCAGGCAAGCTGCACTTCTGGGCGATGTTCATCGGCGCGAACCTGACGTTCTTCCCGCAGCACTTTCTGGGCCGTCAGGGCATGCCGCGCCGCTACATCGACTATCCCGACGCCTTCGCGCTGTGGAACCAGGTGTCGAGCTGGGGCGCGTTCCTGTCCTTCGCGAGCTTCGTGTTCTTCATCGTCGTGATCGTGTGGTCGGTGTTTGCCGGCCGCCGCGAGACCCGTCCGAACCCGTGGAACGAGTACGCGGACACGCTGGAATGGACCCTGCCCTCGCCGCCGCCCGAACACACGTTCGAGACGCTGCCGAAGCAGAGCGAGTGGGACAAGAGCCACGCGCACTAGTCGCAGAGGTCATGTCCGAACATCGAAAAAGGCCCCGGTTCACGCCGGGGCCTTTTTGGTCTCTGCAGAGCGCTTTCCGAACAGGCGATTGGCGTTGTTGGTAGGTCTGCTCTGTGCCTATACCAACTGTCGAACGGTCTGGTAGAGTGATCGAATGACCGCGACCCGAAACTATCGCTTCCGCAGAGCTAACGTGGATGATCTCGCCTTGCTTAGGGTGTGGCAGTTGAATCCGCATGTTCGGGAATGGTGGGGCGCAGATGAGCCGTATACCGAAGCGGATCTGGCTGATCCTCGGGTGGCTCCTTGGATCGTTTCGTTCGGCAGGCGGCCGTTCGCGTTCATGCAAGACTACACGGTCCACGGCTGGGGAGACCACCATTTTGCCCATCTTCCCCAAGGGACGCGGGGCATTGATCAGTTTATCGGTGAGCCCGACATGGTCGGTGTTGGGCACGGATCGGCGTTTATTGGGACGAGAATGCAGGCGCTCTTCGATGAGGGGGCGCCTATCATTGCGACCGATCCGCACCCGGACAATGCGAGAGCGGTGGCAGTATACAAGAAGCTGGGTTTCAAGCCGTCAGGACCGCTTCAAGAGACGGAATGGGGCTTAGTCTTACCAATGACTGCGAGGCGGTAGGCGGAGCAACCCATACAACGGCTCCGTCCGCACGTCAGACATTCCCCACTCATATCCGCCACACTTTCGATGCCTTTGCTTCGGAGGTTGGGCATATCCCGCCCTCGGCACGGTTCTTGCCAAGGCGTTTCTCGTGAAGCCTTGATCCGGGCGCGGCAGTTTGCCCAGCAGGGATCCCTTCCCTTGTCGGGCCAGCGCGATAGAACGATGCCATGCCCTACGCCTGGACCGATCCCGCCCCCAAGGACAAGCTGGCCGAATTGCGGCTTTGGCCGCATCGGTCTCTGCCGCAGCGCGGCTTTGCTGGGGTCATCCTGATTACCTTCGGGCTGTTGATGTTGCCGCTCATATCGGTGCTCGGCACGCCGGTGATGTGGGGGCTGCTGCCCTTCGTTCTCGGGGTGCTCTGGCTGCTTTGGTATGCGCTGCGGCGCAGCTACCGCGACGGTGCACTCACAGAAGAATTGTCGCTGTGGCCGGGCAAGGTCGTGCTGACGCGCGAGAACCCGCGCGGGCCATCCCAAAGCTGGGACGGCAACCCCTATTGGGTCAGCGTGGAGTTGCATGAAAAGGGCGGCCCGGTCGAGCAATACCTGACGCTCAAGGGCTCGGGCCGCGTGGTCGAAATCGGTGCGTTCCTCAGCCCCGAGGAACGCACGGGGCTGAGGGACGAGATCGAGCGCGCCCTTGCACGGGCGGCAGGCTATTCGGGCTGACGCACAGGGCGCCCGCCCGACCCGCCGATCAGCCCGCGAGGCGCTCTTTCACCATCGGGCCGACCTTGCCGAAATCCATCTGGCCGGTGTACTTGCCCTTGAGCACGCCCATGACCCGGCCGATGTCGCGGATCGACTCGGCTCCTGTCTCGGTCACGGCATCATCGACTGCCTTGGCGGTTTCGGCGTCGGACATCTGGCGCGGCAAGAAATCCTCGATCACCGTGATCTCGGCCCGCTCCCGCTCTGCAAGGTCCAGCCGCCCGCCTTCTTCGTAGGCGCGCGCGCTTTCCTGGCGCTGCTTGACCATCTTCGACAGGATCGACAGCACGTCGGCGTCGGTCACGCCGCCATCGTCGCCCTCGCCGCGCAGGGCGATGTCACGATCCTTGATCGCAGCGTTGATCAGGCGCAGCGTCGACAACCGCGCTGCGTCCTTTGACTTCATCGCCTCTTTCAAGGCGGTGGAAATCCGGGGTCTCATATCCATGAAAGGTGTCCGTCTACCATCGGCGGGAACAAGCGCGCTAGATAGACGCTTGGGACAGGCGTTTCAATGCCCGGCGGCACCCTGCCCCGGCAGCATCGTCTTGACCGCACCAGCCGTGCCCCATAGGTAACGCGGGCACCTGCCAGCGGAGAAGACCATGCCTGCCCGTCAAACCTCGACGACGCCGACCGCCTGCCTTGCCCTGGCCGACGGCACCCTGTTCTTCGGCAAGGGATTTGGCGCCGTGGGCGAGGCGCAGGCAGAGCTGTGCTTCAACACCGCGATGACCGGCTACCAAGAGATCATGACCGATCCGTCCTACGCCGGGCAGATCGTCACCTTCACCTTCCCGCATGTCGGCAATGTCGGCGTGAACCCCGAGGATGACGAGACGGCGGACCCGGTCGCCGCCGGCATGGTGGTGAAATGGGACCCGACCGAGCCGTCGTCCTGGCGCGCCGCCGAGCGGCTGCAGGACTGGCTGGCGAAACGCGGGCGCATCGGCATCGGCGGCATCGACACCCGGCGGCTGACCCGCGCGATCCGCCACCAGGGCGCACCGCATGTGGCGCTGGCCCATGATCCGAACGGCAACTTCGACATCGAGGCGCTGGTGGCCAAGGCACGGGCCTTCCCGGGGCTGGTCGGCGTCGATCTTGCCAAGGACGTGACCTGCGTTCAGTCCTACCGCTGGGACGAGATGCGCTGGGCCTGGCCCGACGGCTACACCCGGCGCGAGGGCGCGGGCCCCAAGGTCGTCGCCATCGACTACGGCGCCAAGCGCAACATCCTGCGCTGTCTTGCGTCGGCGGGATGCGATGTCACCGTTCTTCCTGCAAGCGCCACGTCCGAGGATGTGCTGGCGCTGAACCCCGATGGCCTGTTCCTGTCGAACGGCCCCGGCGATCCTGCGGCGACCGGCGCCTATGCCGTGCCGATGATCCGCGAGGTGATGGACCGCTCGGACATGCCGGTCTTCGGCATCTGCCTTGGCCACCAGATGCTTGCGCTCGCGCTGGGGGCGCGGACAGTCAAGATGAACCACGGCCACCACGGCGCCAATCATCCGGTGAAGGACCTCGAAACCGGCAAGGTCGAGATCACGTCGATGAACCACGGCTTCACCGTCGACAGCCAGACCCTGCCCGGCAATGTCGTCGAGACGCATGTCTCGCTGTTCGACGGATCGAACTGCGGCATCCGGATGAAGGACCGCCCGGTGTTCTCGGTGCAATACCACCCCGAGGCCAGCCCCGGCCCGCAGGACAGCTATTACCTGTTCGAGCGTTTTGCGGCGGCGATCCGGGCGCGGCAGACCAGCGCGGCTTAACCCTGCATTAACCTTGCCTGGCCAACAGTAACCCCCGGGGACGACACCTTGGGGCACGCATCATGCCGGACGGGTCACTTCAGGCCTTCGAGCTTTTCGACCAAGCGGCAGAGGAACGGATCGTTCCCGATCCCGTCCTTGTCGCCCGCCTCGGCTTTGATGTCTGCCTGCGCGAGGGGCTTGCCCCCTTGCGGTCTCTTGGCGGCGCCGTCCTTGTCGCCTCGGGTCGGCCCGCGCTGCCGGACGCGCTGCGCGCGGCCGTAAAGGATCGCTTGGGCGCATTCTGCCTTGTGGAGGTGTCGCCGCAGACGGTGCAGACCGCCCTTGTCGACACCCAGCGCGGCGCGCTGCTTCACCGTGCGCAGACGCGGGTGCGCGACAGTGAAAGCTGCCGAACGCTGATGCGCACCCCCGCGTCCCGGCTTTGTCTTGGCGGCGGGGCTGCGGCGCTGACGATCTGCGCGGCGGCCTATCCGGGGGGCATGTTCGTCGCGCTCACCGCAATCGCTGTGATCTTGCTGCTGCTGTTGTCCGTCTTGCGCGCGGGCGCGGCGCTGGCCTCGCTGCGCCGCTTGCCTGTGCAGACGCTGCCGGTGCAGTTCCTGCACCTGCCGCGGATTTCCCTGCTGGTGCCGCTGTTTCGCGAAGCCGAGATCGCGGAGCATCTGACGCAACACCTCTCGCGGCTCGACTATCCAAGGGACCGGCTCGATATCTGCCTCGTGATCGAGGAGAACGACAGCGTGACACGGGCCGCCCTGGATCGCACCAGCCTGCCCCCCTCGGCGCGCATCATCCTTGTCCCCGATGCACCACTCAAGACCAAGCCGCGTGCGCTGAACTACGCGCTCGACTTTGCGCTTGGCGACATCATCGGCGTCTATGATGCCGAGGATGCGCCCGCCCCGGACCAGCTGCGCCGGATCGCGCAGCGCTTCGCCTCGGCGCCGCGCGACGTGGGATGCCTTCAGGGCGTGCTCGATTTCTACAACCCGCGGCGCAACTGGCTATCGCGTTGTTTTACCATCGAATACGCCGCGTGGTTCCGGGTGATCCTGCCGGGCCTGACGCGGATGGGACTGATCGTGCCGCTGGGCGGAACGACGCTGTTCTTTCGCCGCGAGGTGCTGGAAGAGGTCGGCGGCTGGGACGCCCACAACGTGACCGAAGATGCCGACCTTGGCGTGCGCCTCGCGCGCTACGGCTATCGCACCGAGATCGTGCCGACCGTCACGCTGGAAGAGGCGAACGCCGCCATTTGGCCCTGGGTGCGGCAGAGGTCGCGCTGGCTCAAGGGGTACGCGATGACCTGGGCGGTGCACAGCCGCGCACCGCTGGCGACGATCCGACAGGTCGGGCTATTGCGCTACGCCGCGATCCAGGTCCTGCTGCTGGGCACGCTGGGGCAGTTCGCGCTGGCGCCGTTCCTGTGGTCGTTCTGGCTGCTGCCGCTGGGCCTGCCGCATCCGATGGCGGGCATGCTGGACGGCTGGATCGGCTGGACGCTGGCGGCGTCTTTCGTGGCAAGCGAGGCGATCACCGTGGTGGTCAGCGTGGCGGCGCTGCGCGGCACCGGCCATCGTTTCCTGATCCCCTACGTTCCGCTTCTGCACCTCTATTATCCGCTGGCGACGGTGGCGCTGGCCAAGGCGCTGGCGGAACTGGTGGTGCGCCCGTTCTACTGGGACAAGACCGCGCATGGCCGGTTCTGAAGGCTATTCCGCCGCCTCGATGGCCTGCGCATCCAGCTTGAGCCGGGTCTCGAACGCCTTGGAGATGTGATCGCGCAGCGCCGTGTAGGCGGCCTCGCCGTCGCGCCGTTCCAGCGCGGCGACGATGGTGTCGTGTTCGTCAAGCGCCGTCGCGCCTCGCCCTTCGGCCGCAAGCGATGTCGTCGCCAGAAGCGCCATCGACCGGTGCACGAGGTCAAGCTGCTGCACCAGATAGCGGTTGTGCGAGGCCAGGTGGATCTGCTTGTGAAAGCGCCGGTTGGCATGGGCCAGCGCGGCCGGATCGTTGACCAGCCGCCGGTCCGCTTCGACCATGTCGCGCAGCACGCGGATTTCCTCGGGCGCGGCGTGGCGGGCGGCAAGGCGCGCCGCCAGCCCCTCAAGCTCGGTGCGCACGACGTAGAGTTCTGCCATCTGGTTGTGATCGAGCGACGCGACGATCAGTGACCGCCCGTCACGGGTCAGCATCGACTGCGTCTCAAGTCGTTGCAGCGCCTCGCGGATCGGGGTGCGCGACACGCCGAAACGATCGGCAAGCTCGCTTTCCACCAGCCGGTCACCGGGCCGGTAGACCCCGCTGTCGATCGCTTCGAGGATCAGCCTGTACGCGTCCTTCTGGGGGGTCTTCAACTCTGACATCGCTCATCCTCGTTCCACCCCGGCAGAGTAGGCGGCGGCGGCGGTGCGAATCAAGCACCGGACGTTGCGGCGCAGCGCGCGACGGTCTAGCGTCCGCGTCATGGTTGCCGATCGCTTCACGCATGTCCGACACTGGGTCTTCGACCTCGACAATACGCTCTATCCCCCCGAGATGCGGCTGTTCGACCAGATCGAGGTGCGGATGACCGCCTGGGTCATGCGCGAACTTGGGGTGGACGAGGCCGAGGCGAACCGCTTGCGCACCGACTACTGGCGCCGGTTCGGGACCACGCTTGCGGGCCTGATGGACCTGCACGGCATCGATCCCGAGGGCTATCTGACCGAGGTGCACGAGATCGACTTTACCGTCCTGTCCCCCGCGCCGGACCTTGCCGCCCGGATCGCGGACCTGCCCGGCAAGCGGATCGTCTATACCAACGGCTCTGCCCCTTATGCGCAGCAGGTGCTTGCGGCGCGCGGGCTGGCGGGGCTGTTCGACGGTGTCTACGGGGTCGAACATGCCGGGTTCCGTCCCAAGCCCGAGCGGGGCGCCTTCGAGACGGTGTTCGCGGCGGCGGGCATCGACAGCACGGTGGCGGCGATGTTCGAAGACGACCCCCGCAACCTCGCCGCACCGCACGCGATGGGAATGCGGACGGTGCACGTTGCCCCCTTGGCCGCGCCCGCGGACCACATCCACCATCACACGGTCGATCTGACGGGCTTTCTGTCGCAGGTGCTGATCGCCCCCTCCCCGACCGCGACGCCCGCGCTAGACTGACGGGCATGGCGGAAGACACGGACATCCTGATCTCGGGCGGCGGATTGGCCGGGCTAATCACCGCGGCGGTGTTCGGCCACGCCGGGTTCACCGTGCGCCTTGTCGATCCCGCGCCCCCCGTGACCGACGCGGAGGCAGACGGCTCTGATCTGCGCTCGACCGCGTTCCTGCGCCCGGCACGCGACTTGTTCGAGAGGATCGGCCTGTGGGACGTGCTCGGCCCCCATGCGACCCCGCTCGAGGTGCTGGAGGCGGTCGATACCCACGGCTGGCCGCCCGAAGTGGTCGAGCGCCGGGCGTTCCGGTCGGGCGATCTGGGCGAGACGCCGTTCGGCTGGAACCTGATGAACTGGCTCACCCGGCGCGAGGTGCTGGGCTTTCTGGCCGGGCAACCCAACGTCACGCTGTCCCACGGCGTCGGCTTTGCCGGGATGCTGCAGCGCACATCGGGCGCGCTGGTGCGGCTCTCGGACGGTACGCGCGTGCAGGCCCGGCTGGTCATCGGCGCGGACGGGCGCGCATCGCCCGTGCGGCAGGCAGCGGGCATCGGGGCCTCCGTCACCCGTTATGGGCAAAAGGCGCTTGCCTTCACGGTCACGCATCCGGTGCCGCATGGCAACGTCTCGACCGAAATCTACAATCAGGGCGGGGCCTTCACGCTGGTTCCCCTGCCCGATCTGGGCGGCGTTCCCTGTTCTGCGGTGGTCTGGATGAACGACGGGCCGCGTGCGGTGGCCCTGGCCGCGATGGCGCCCGGCGCGCTTGGCAAAGAGGCCAGCCTGCGATCCTGCCACCTGTTCGGCGCGCTCACACCCGCGTCCGAGGTCCGCGTCTGGCCGGTCGTCACGCAAGTGGCAGATGCGCTGGTGGCCGAGCGTGTCGCGCTTGTCGCTGAGGCGGCGCATGTCCTGCCGCCGATCGGCGCGCAGGGTCTCAACACGTCGCTGCATGATGTCGCCGCGCTGCTGGCGCTGGCCGAAGCGCACCGGGGCGATCCCGGCAGCGCGTCGGTGCTGGCGTCTTACGCGCGCGAACGCAGGCGCGACATCGTCGTGCGCGCCCGCGTGATCGACGCCTTCAACCGCATCTGCCGGTCGGGCGAGGCGCCGATCCAGGCGCTGCGCGCGCTGGGCCTGCGCGGCGTGCACGACGTCGCGCCGGTGCGGCGCGCGGTGATGCGCGCCGGTCTGGGCAGCTAGGCGACCGCGTCCAGCGCCTTCTGGAACCGCGCCACGCTGGCATCCACGTCATACAGCTTGTCGAGGCCGAACAGGCCTATGCGGAACGACCGGTAGTCCGGCCCCTCGTCGCACATCAGCGGCACGCCCGCCGCGATCTGCATGCCTTGGGCCATGAACTTGCGCCCCGTCTGGATCTCGGGATCGTCGGTGTAGCTGACCACCACGCCCGGCGCCTGGAACCCTTCGGCTGCGACAGACTGGAACCCCTTGTCCGTAAGCGCAGCGCGGATGCGGGTGCCTTGCTCCCATTGCGCATCTTTCAGGCGGTCAAAGCCATATTCCTGCGTCTCCAGCATTGTGTCGCGGAAGGCGCGCAAGGCGTCCGTCGGCATCGTGGCATGATAGGCGTGACCGCCGCTTTCATACGCCTCCATGATCGACAGCCATTTCCCAAGATCGACGGCGAAGCTGTTGGATGTGCTGGCCTTCACGGCGGCCAGACCACGCTCGGACAGCATCACCAGACCGGCGGAGGGTTGCGCTGACCAGCCCTTTTGCGGCGCCGAGATCAGCACGTCGACGCCGGTGGCCTTCATGTCGACCCAGACGCAGCCCGACGCGATGCAATCGAGAACGAACAGCCCGCCCGCGTCATGCACCGCATCCGCCACGGCGCGCAGGTAGTCGTCGGGCAGGATCATCCCTGCAGAGGTTTCCACATGCGGGGCGAACACCACGTCGGGCCGCAGCTCGGCGATCCTCGCGGTGACTTCCTCGATCGGCGCGGGCGCAAAAGGCGACGTGACCGCGTTGCCGCTGCGCCGGGCCTTCAGGACATGTTCCTCGCCGGGCAAACCGCCCGCCTCGAAGATCTGCGTCCAGCGATAGGAAAACCAGCCGTTGCGGATCACCATGGCGGTCTTGCCGGGAACAAGCTGGCGCGCGACCGCCTCCATCGCATAGGTGCCGCCGCCCGGAACGACCGCAACCGCATCGGCCGCGTAGACCTCTTTCAGGATGCTCGAGATGTCGCGCATCACGCCCTGGAACGCCCCGCTCATGTGATTGAGCGAACGGTCGGTGAAGACCACCGAGTATTCCAGAAGCCCGTCCGGGTCGATGGTCTCAAGCAGTGCGGCCATGATGTCTCTCCCTGTCAGCGTTTGCGTTTGATTAAGGGCGCAGGCGGCGCGTGGCAAAGCCTATCTCGGTATAATGTCACCCCAGCGGGCCGGGGCGGCGTTCCTCGGACAACAGCACGTTGGCCTCGAAATCCCCGACCCCCGGCAGCGTCATGATCCGCCGCCGCAGCACCCTCTCGAAATCGGTCAGATCGCGCGCGACAACGCGCAGGCGGTAGTCATACAGGCCAAGGACGTGCTGCACCGTCTGCACCTCGGGGATCGCTGTCACCGCGCGCTCGAAATCCTCAAGGCTCACGCGCCCCTTGGTGGCCAGCTTGACGCCAAGGAACACGGTGACGCCAAAGCCCAGCTTTTCAAGATCGAGATCGACGCGCCGCCCGGTCAGAACACCCGCCTCCTCCAGCCGCCGGATCCGCCGCCACGCCGCCGGTTGCGACAGCCCGAACCGGCGCCCCAGCGCCCCCGCCGATTGCGCCGCATCCTCGGCCAGCGCCGCGACCAGCCGCCGGTCGATGTCGTCCAGATCGGTCACAGCGGCACCGTGTCGGCGGATTTGATGGTGGCGACATGCATCAGCGCCTCGATGTCGGCGATATGCGGCAGGGTCAGGATGCGGCTGCGGTAGATGTCCTGATAATGCCGCATGTCGCGGGCGATCACCGACAGGCGCACGTCAACCTTGCCAAGGAACGTCTGGATTTCCGTCACCTCGGGCACCTCACGCGCGGCGGCGAGGAAATCGTCGAACGCCCCGCGCGCGGTCTTGTCGAGGGTAAAGCGCAAACTGACTTCGACCGCGTAGCCAAGCGCCGCCCAGTCGATCCGGGCGCGCACGCCACGATAGACACCCGCCTCGCGCAACCTCTCCAGCCGCCGCCATAGCGTGCCGGTGGTGACACCCGCGCGCTCTGCCAGAACGGCATTGGGCACGTCGGGGTCCGCCTGCAACTGGCGAAGAATGCGCCTGTCGGTGTCATCGAGCATGAATTGCACGCTATTCGGAGTACTTAAGAATGATATTTCGCAGAATGATCCCGATTTGGCAAACAATGAAACGCACATGGCACGCTAGCCAGTATGGTGCCCGCCAGAGAAAGCCAACGAAAAGGGACAACGCCATGCGCGTCTATTACGATCGCGACTGCGACATCAATCTCATCAAGGACAAGAAGGTCGCCATCCTCGGTTACGGCAGCCAGGGCCACGCCCACGCGCTGAACCTGCGCGACAGCGGCGCCAAGAACCTCGTCGTCGCCCTGCGCGAAGGCTCGCCCTCGGCCAAGAAGGCCGAAGGCGAAGGCCTCAAGGTCATGGGCATCGCCGAAGCGGCCGCCTGGTGCGACCTCATCATGTTCACCATGCCCGACGAATTGCAGGCCGAGACCTACCGCAAGTATGTCCACGACAACCTGCGCGAAGGCGCGGCCATCGCATTCGCGCACGGTCTCAACGTCCACTTCGGCCTGATCGAGCCGAAGCCCGGCGTCGACGTCATCATGATGGCGCCCAAGGGCCCCGGCCACACCGTGCGCGGCGAATACGTCAAGGGCGGCGGCGTGCCCTGCCTTGTGGCGGTCCACAACGACGCAAGCGGCAAGGCGATGGAAATCGGCCTGTCCTATTGCTCGGCCATCGGCGGCGGGCGCTCGGGCATCATCGAGACCAACTTCCGCCAGGAATGCGAAACCGATCTGTTCGGCGAACAGGCAGTCCTCTGCGGCGGCCTTGTGGAACTGATCCGCATGGGCTTCGAGACGCTGGTCGAGGCCGGTTACGAGCCCGAAATGGCCTACTTCGAGTGCTTGCACGAGGTGAAGCTGATCGTCGACCTGATCTACGAGGGCGGCATCGCGAACATGAACTACTCGATCTCGAACACGGCCGAGTACGGCGAATACGTCTCGGGCCCGCGCATCCTGCCCTACGCCGAGACCAAGGCGCGAATGAAAGAGGTCCTGACCGACATCCAGACCGGCAAGTTCGTGCGTGATTTCATGCAGGAGAACGCCGTCGGCCAGCCGATGTTCAAGGCCACACGCCGCCTCAACGACGAGCACCAGATCGAACAGGTCGGGGAAAAGCTGCGCGGCATGATGCCGTGGATCTCGGCCGGCCGCATGGTCGACAAAGCAAGGAACTGAGCCTTGGACCGGCCCGGAGGCGCAATGCCCCCGGGCCGGATGGCCGCCCTAGTGGCGGTTCGGCGCGTCTTGCGCCAATGTCGATTTCTCGGCATCAGGATCGTGCCGGCGTGCTTCGGTCTTGCGCTTGCTGGACAGCGCCAGCACAAGCACCGCACCCAGCGTGAACAATGCCAGAAACAGGATGATGATCTCTGCGGACATGGTGCCTCCTGACAAGGGGTGCTTTCCGGTCCAACGTCCCGCGCGCGCGGCAGTTTCATCGCATCACCCCGGCGTGACCGGCCCCAGGACCACCGGAGGCACATGATACGCCCCACACCTGCCAACTGGCTGTCGATCTTCGCCCTCGGCATCATCTGGGGCGGCACGTTCATGGTCGTGTCGATCGCACTGCGCGGCTATGGCCCCGTCACCGTGGCCTGCGCGCGCACGACCCTCGGGGCCGCCGCGCTTCTGGGTCTGGCGCTGGTGACGGGCCGCCGCTTGCCGCCCCTCGCCAATGCCGCGCTCTGGGCCTACATGGTCCCCATCGGCCTTCTGAACTCCGCGCTGCCATTCTTTCTTCTCGGCTGGGGCCAGCAATACGTCCCCTCGGCCTTTGCCGGGCTGTCGATGGCGGCGCTGCCACTCTTCGTGCTGCCGCTTGCGCATTTCTTCGCGGACGAAAGGATGCGCTGGAAGCGGACCGCAGGCTTCGCACTCGGCTTCATCGGGGCGCTTGTGCTGCTCGGTCCCGCCGCCCTCACCACAGGCGAGGACGGAACCCTGGGCGCCGCACGCCTTGCCTGCCTCGCCGCCGCCTTCTCTTATGCCGTCGCCAGCGTCCTGACGCGCCGCTGCCCGCCGGTCGATCCGCTGGTGCTGTCGGGGCTTGGCCTCGCCATCGGCGCGGTGGTGCTGGTTCCCGCGATGCTGCTGATCGAGGGGCCGCCCGTCTGGCAGGGCCCTGCCTTAGGCGGCGCGATCCTGTTCCTTGGGCTGGTGCCGACCGCGCTGGCCTCGCTCCTGCGCACGGTGGTGATCCGCAGCGCAGGCTCCGCGTTCATGACGCTGACCAACTACCAGGTGCCCTGCTGGTCGATGGCCTTCGGCGCGCTCATCCTCGGCGAAGACCTGCCCGGCCACTTCTTCGTCGCGCTGGCGCTGATCCTCGCCGGCCTGCTGCTCGGACAATGGAGAGCGCTCGCCGCGCTGTTTCAGCGCACGCCCTCCTGATCGTCCCGCCCCCGGCATCTTTGGTCTTCAAATACCTCCGGGGGTGAATGCGCCGCAGGCGCAGAGGGGGCAGAGCCCCCTGCCCCCCCGCGACGCCGCAGGCGGCGCAAAACCTCAGGCGGGACGCCGCAGGCGGCGCAATACCTCAGGCCGGACGCCGCAGGCGGCGCAATACCTCAGGCCGGACGCCGCAGGCGGCGCAATACCTCAGGCCGGACGCCGCAGGCGGCGCAAGGCGG